>NZ_KV809165.1:0-2538 GCF_001812505.1 Corynebacterium sp. HMSC064E10
GGTTTTTGATGGAGGGTTTGATCCTGGCTCAGGACGAACGCTGGCGGCGTGCTTAACACATGCAAGTCGAACGGTAAGGCTCCAGCTTGCTGGGGTACACGAGTGGCGAACGGGTGAGTAACACGTGGGTGACCTGCCCTGCACTTCGGGATAAGCCTGGGAAACTGGGTCTAATACCGGATAGGACCATGGTGTGGATGCTGTGGTGGAAAGTTTTTTCGGTGTGGGATGGGCCCGCGGCCTATCAGCTTGTTGGTGGGGTAATGGCCTACCAAGGCGGCGACGGGTAGCCGGCCTGAGAGGGTGGACGGCCACATTGGGACTGAGACACGGCCCAGACTCCTACGGGAGGCAGCAGTGGGGAATATTGCACAATGGGCGGAAGCCTGATGCAGCGACGCCGCGTGGGGGATGACGGCCTTCGGGTTGTAAACTCCTTTCACCATCGACGAAGGGTTTCTGACGGTAGATGGAGAAGAAGCACCGGCTAACTACGTGCCAGCAGCCGCGGTAATACGTAGGGTGCGAGCGTTGTCCGGAATTACTGGGCGTAAAGAGCTCGTAGGTGGTTTGTCGCGTCGTCTGTGAAATTCCGGGGCTTAACTCCGGGCGTGCAGGCGATACGGGCATAACTTGAGTACTGTAGGGGAGACTGGAATTCCTGGTGTAGCGGTGAAATGCGCAGATATCAGGAGGAACACCGGTGGCGAAGGCGGGTCTCTGGGCAGTAACTGACGCTGAGGAGCGAAAGCATGGGGAGCGAACAGGATTAGATACCCTGGTAGTCCATGCCGTAAACGGTGGGCGCTAGGTGTGGGTTTCCTTCCACGGGATCCGTGCCGTAGCTAACGCATTAAGCGCCCCGCCTGGGGAGTACGGCCGCAAGGCTAAAACTCAAAGGAATTGACGGGGGCCCGCACAAGCGGCGGAGCATGTGGATTAATTCGATGCAACGCGAAGAACCTTACCTGGGCTTGACATATACAGGATCGCGCCAGAGATGGTGTTTCCCTTGTGGCTTGTATACAGGTGGTGCATGGTTGTCGTCAGCTCGTGTCGTGAGATGTTGGGTTAAGTCCCGCAACGAGCGCAACCCTTGTCTTATGTTGCCAGCACGTTGTGGTGGGGACTCGTAAGAAACTGCCGGGGTTAACTCGGAGGAAGGTGGGGATGACGTCAAATCATCATGCCCCTTATGTCCAGGGCTTCACACATGCTACAATGGTCGGTACAGTGGGTTGCCAGTCCGTGAGGGCGAGCTAATCCCGTAAAGCCGGTCTCAGTTCGGATCGGGGTCTGCAACTCGACCCCGTGAAGTCGGAGTCGCTAGTAATCGCAGATCAGCAACGCTGCGGTGAATACGTTCCCGGGCCTTGTACACACCGCCCGTCACGTCATGAAAGTCGGTAACACCCGAAGCCAGTGGCCTAAACTCGTTAGGGAGCTGTCGAAGGTGGGATTGGCGATTGGGACGAAGTCGTAACAAGGTAGCCGTACCGGAAGGTGCGGCTGGATCACCTCCTTTCTAAGGAGATTATTTTTTCTTCTGGTCATGTGTCATCGTGTTGGTGGCGTGTGGCTTTTTTGTTTTTTGGGTGGAACACCTACTGGTCAGGCTGCTTGAGTGATGGTGGTCTGCGCGTGTGTAAGTGATGATTAAACGTTTAAGGTGCTTTCCTTTTTTGTGTTGGTTGGTTGTTGGTGCGCTGTTGGGTGTCTGGGATGACACACGTGTTGTTGTTCCTGTATGACAGGTTGCTGCGTGCTGCAGGCGGGCTGCTGTGTGGTGGTTTGTTCTGTGGTGTGTGGGTGTTGTGTGAGAACTGGATAGTGGACGCGAGCATCTTGTTTTTCTGTAAGTTCGATTTTGTCAAGCAGTTTTTCTGTTTGTGATTGTTCTTGAGTATTTGTGTGTTGTGTTGTAAGGGCGCATGGTGGATGCCTTGGCATAGTAGGCCGATGAAGGACGTGAGAGGCTGCGATAGGCCTCGGGGAGCTGCCAACTAAGCGTTGATCCGAGGGTGTCCGAATGGGGAAACCTGGCCGTCGTTGTGGGCGGTCGCCGTTAGATGAATTCATAGTCTAATTGGTGGTTACGCGGGGAAGTGAAACATCTCAGTACCCGTAGGAGTAGAAAACAATTGTGATTCCGTTAGTAGTGGCGAACGAACGTGGATGAGGCTAAACCGCGTGCGTGTGATACCTGGCAGGGTTTGCGTGCGTGGGGTTGTGGGGATGCATTTGTGCAGGGTCTGCTAGTCCTGCGTTGTGTGGTGTGGGTGTAGCGGAAGTGGATTGGAATGTCCTGCCGTAGACGGTGAGAGTCCGGTACGTGAAACACTTGCATCTGCAATTGGTGTGTTGCCCGAGTAGCAGCGGGCTCGTGGAATCTGCTGTGAATCTGCCGGGACCATCCGGTAAGCCTAAATACCTGCTTATGACCGATAGCGGATTAGTACCGTGAGGGAATGGTGAAAAGTACCCCGGGAGGGGAGTGAAATAGTACCTGAAACCATGTGCTTACAATCCGTCAGAGCC
>NZ_KV809166.1:0-222 GCF_001812505.1 Corynebacterium sp. HMSC064E10
GCCAACGCGAGCGATGACCTCGCCGACGTCAACGGTGTCGTCTTCGTCGTAGAGGACCTCGAGCAGGGTGCCTGCGACCGGGGACGGAATTTCGGTGTCGACCTTGTCGGTGGAAACCTCGAGCAACGGCTCGTCGACCTCGACGGTGTCGCCGACCTTCTTCAGCCAGGTGGTGATGGTGCCTTCGGTGACGGATTCGCCGAGCTCCGGCATCTCAACGTC
>NZ_KV809167.1:0-2183 GCF_001812505.1 Corynebacterium sp. HMSC064E10
TTACACACACTTCACACATAAAGCGAACCCCCAGGTCACAACACCTTTCTAGAGTATTTTCGAGCTAATAGAAGACCATAACTCTAGAGTTTCACTTAAAGCTGTTCCGCAATGCATTCGTTCAGCGGCTTCCCACGCACACTCACGAGTTATCTCAGCAAAGTGACGTGGCCCGATGGCCTCGTCGTAAAGCGAGATGGAGCGAAACCACCCCAATAGAAAGCTCCAGTGAGGAAAACCTGGACTAGGGAACTAAAGTCGAACTGTGACTACATCAACGAAGACCGATACTCAGACGGTTCATCCGGTCGATGAGTATCCGGGCCATGTGAAACTGCTTATACTCGGCTTTCAACATGTGCTCGCCGCGTATGCAGGCGCGGTGGCAGTCCCGCTTTTCGTGGGCTGGGCACTTGTGGATGCCGGGCGTATGTCCCCATCCGATATTCCGCACCTAATTGCTGCGGACCTGTTTGTTGCAGGCATCGCCACCATCGTCCAGTCGGTGGGTATTTGGCGATTTGGTGTGCGACTACCACTGATTCAGGGCAGTACCTTCTCTGCCGCGATTCCGATGGTTACTATCGGATCGCAATACGGCGTGCCCGCAATCTACGGTTCGGTGATTGCATCGGGCATTTTCATGATGCTCTTTGCACCGCTTTTTGCGTCGCTTCTACGCCTATTTCCGCCGTTGGTCACTGGCACGGTGCTATTGATTATCGGCACGACGCTTATGCCAGTCGCAGCCGACTGGGTTGGTGGCGGTGCTGAAGTCAAGGACACTCCAGATTTCGGCGCACCTCAAAACTTGGCAGTAGCTGCGTTTGTGTTGGTCTTAATTCTCAGTATTGAGCGATGGGCACCAGAATGGCTCGCCCGCATTGCCGTTCTAGTGGGCATGATCTCCGGATTGCTGCTATGCATTCCATTGGGAATGGTGGATTGGTCTGGAACTAAGGACTCACCCGTCTTCGGGTTGACGCATCCATTCTACTTTGGCATGCCTGAATTCGTCCTCTCGGCTGTATTTGCCATGTGCATTGTTTCGCTTGTGACTATGGTCGAAGCGACTGGCGACGTACTTGCAATCGGCGAGATTACCGAATCCGAGATTGATAATCACCGTATTGCCGACACACTGCGTGCCGACGGTGCTGCGACCGTAATTGGCGGTATTTTCAATACCTTCCAATACACGGCGTTTGCCCAGAACATTGGCGTCCTATCCATCACGGGCGTACGTTCCCGATGGGTTACCGCAGCTGCAGGTGGAATGCTGCTGATCCTGGGTTTGATTCCAAAGACGGCCGCTCTCGTTGCCGCTATCCCAGCTCCAGTTTTGGGAGGTGCCGGTATCGCCTTGTTCGGTATGGTCGCAGCATCGGGCGTCCGCACTCTATCCAAGGTTAAGTTCACTGAATCCAACGTGATTGTCGTGGGTATTCCGTTGGCATTGGCATTACTTCCTGCTGTATCGCCCGAACTATTCTCCGGACTACCGGCATGGGCGCAAACGTTTATGGCTTCAGGTATCTGCGTAGGTTCCGTCGCTGCTATCATCTTGAATCTTTTGTTCAACACCGCCGACCGTGCACCGCACGCCGTTACTCCGAGTGCTCACGACACCTTCCGCGGAGGTATTAACTCTGAAGATAAGGACCACGACGGCTACGGAGACGTCCCGTCGGCTAAGCCGAGCAGTAATAACTAACCTCGGTACTTTGATTAGCGCGACTGCATAGCTTAATCCCAGACAGGGCTAACTTAACTAAATACGACACCCTCCCGTATGGGCGCAGGCAATACCTCACCTATACGGGATTTTCTTTTGGCGCGATCGAGGACGCCGCCACAGCATCTCGTAGGTACGAGTCGAAGATCAGAGCTGACTACTAAGTAAGCGTATGTCTCCCTATTTGGACAGCTTGGTAATAAAGCCTCAATTGGACCGGGGTATCAGTATGTAGGGATGAGTGGCGGTGATAGTCACAGAAGTGCAATGGATGAATCGCACACGCCAACAAGCTAAGAGCCAGAATTCGAGGAGCCTCCGCGACCGGTCTACTGCGCACCGGGCCCCTTCCAAATACCCACAACCAAGCAAAATCAATGGCTATCACCGAGACATAAGCTACGACATCTATCGATTGAATGTTGTTTACTTGTGGGTAAAACAAAAG
>NZ_KV809168.1:0-926 GCF_001812505.1 Corynebacterium sp. HMSC064E10
GGCGCGTGTTCAGGTGGGTTAGTATCCCTGATTCACCATGGGCGCGGACACACGGGTACGGGAATATCAACCCGTTATCCATCGACTACGCCTGTCGGCCTCGCCTTAGGCCCCGACTCACCCTGGGAGGATTAACCTGGCCCAGGAACCCTTAGTCATTCGGCGGAGGAGTTTTCCACTCCTCATTCGCTACTCATGCCTGCATTCTCACTCGCGCACACTCCACACTAGGGTTACCCCAGCGCTTCACAGCAGTAACGCGACGCTCCCCTACCCAACCACCACAAAATGGTGATTGCCGCGGCTTCGGCGGTGTACTTGAGCCCCACTACATTGTCGGCGCAGAACCACTCGACCAGTGAGCTATTACGCACTCTTTCAAGGATGGCTGCTTCTAAGCCAACCTCCTGGTTGTCTTCGCGATCCCACATCCTTTTCCACTTAGCACACCCTTAGGGGCCTTAGCCGGCGATCTGGGCTGTTTCCCTCTCGACTACGAAGCTTATCCCCCGCAGTCTCACTGCCGTGCTCTCACCTCACCTGGCATTCGGAGTTTGGCTGATGTCGCTAAGATGATAGTCCCGCTAAACCAACCAGTAGCTCTACCTCCAGGAGGAAACACACGACGCTGCACCTAAATGCATTTCGGGGAGAACCAGCTATCACGGAGTTTGATTGGCCTTTCACCCCTACCCACAACTCATCCCCTCAGTTTTCAACCTAAGTGGGTTCGCGCCTCCACAGAGTCTTACCTCTGCTTCACACTGGCCATGGGTAGATCACCCCGCTTCGGGTCCAGGACATGCCACTAAAAACACACTAATTAGTATTCGCTTTCGCTACGACTACCCCACCACACGGGTTAACCTCGCGACATGCCGCTGACTCGCAGGCTCATTCTTCAAAAGGCACGCCATCACCCCACA
>NZ_KV809169.1:0-1628 GCF_001812505.1 Corynebacterium sp. HMSC064E10
ATGCCGGCGGCGACCTACTCTCCCACACCCTCCCGAGTGCAGTACCATCGGCGCTGGTGGACTTAGCTTCCGGGTTCGGAATGGGACCGGGCGTGACCCCACCGCTAACACCACCGACAAAAACCAGGCAACAACCAACCCCACCACAAAACTTCGGGTGGGTGGTGTCATGCCAGACACTGAACAGTAGACGCGAGCAAAAACCCTAATTTTTCACACTCTCTTGTGTGTTGAATGTTTGGTCTATTAGTACCGGTCACCTCCACACCTTACGATGCTTCCAGATCCGGCCTATCAACCCCATCATCTATAGGGGACCTCAAAAGAAACCTAATCTTGGAACAGGCTTCCCGCTTAGATGCTTTCAGCGGTTATCCCTTCCGTACGTAGCCAACCAGCCATGCCCCAGGCGGGACAACTGGCACACCAGAGGTACGTCCATCCCGGTCCTCTCGTACTAGGGACAGCCTTCCTCAAGTTTCTACGCGCGCGGCGGATAGAGACCGAACTGTCTCACGACGTTCTAAACCCAGCTCGCGTGCCGCTTTAATGGGCGAACAGCCCAACCCTTGGGACCTACTCCAGCCCCAGGATGCGACGAGCCGACATCGAGGTGCCAAACCATCCCGTCGATATGGACTCTTGGGGAAGATCAGCCTGTTATCCCCGGGGTACCTTTTATCCGTTGAGCGACACCGCTTCCACAAGCCGGTGCCGGATCACTAGTCCCTAGTTTCCTACCTGCTCGACCTGTCAGTCTCACAGTCAAGCTCCCTTGTGCACTTACACTCAACACCTGATTGCCAACCAGGCTGAGGGAACCTTTGGGCGCCTCCGTTACTCTTTGGGAGGCAACCGCCCCAGTTAAACTACCCACCAGGCACTGTCCCTAACCCGGATCACGGGCCGAGGTTGAGATGTCCAATACGATCAGAGTGGTATTTCAACAACGACTCCACCCCAACTGGCGTTGAGGCATCACAGTCTCCCACCTATCCTACACAAACCGAACCGAACACCAATACCAAGCTATAGTGAAGGTCCCGGGGTCTTTTCGTCCTGCCGCGCGTAACGAGCATCTTTACTCGTACTGCAATTTCGCCGGGTCTGTGGTTGAGACAGCAGGGAAGTCGTTACGCCATTCGTGCAGGTCGGAACTTACCCGACAAGGAATTTCGCTACCTTAGGATGGTTATAGTTACCACCGCCGTTTACTGGGGCTTAAATTCTCCGCTTCGACCCCACAAGGAATCTAACAGGTCCTCTTAACCTTCCAGCACCGGGCAGGCGTCAGTCCGTATACATCGACTTAAACGTCTTCGCACGGACCTGTGTTTTTAGTAAACAGTCGCTTCCCTCTATTCTCTGCGGCCACAACCAGCTCAACCACGTCGGTCACCAGTCATGGCCCCCCTTCTCCCGAAGTTACGGGGGCATTTTGCCGAGTTCCTTAACCACAGTTATCCCGATCGCCTTAGTATTCTCTACCTGACTACCTGTGTCGGTTTCGGGTACGGGCCGTATATCCACATCGCTAGAGGCTTTTCTCGGCAGCATAGGATCACCAACTTCCCCAAATACGGGTACGCATCACGCCTCACCCAATGTGCTCCGGATTTACCTAGAAC
>NZ_KV809170.1:0-35047 GCF_001812505.1 Corynebacterium sp. HMSC064E10
GCTTTTGTTTTACCCACAAGTAAACAACATAAACTAGCGTAAGTGTTTTAGTGCTGTATCTTTCTGGTGGCATGCTCATTCCTATACAGCATTTTTCGTCGTCGCCGTTTTAATTGCTCGATCCAGTCGGCTGTATCTTGGAATTTATGCGAGTGGGAATCGTGACTGGAGCATCTCGGGGCATAGGCGCCGTCTTCGCCGATAAACTTGGGCAGCTACGACCAGACCTAGATGAAATCTGGTGTATTTCTCGTAGCTACAACGATGATTCTTCCAGCGAGGACTCTGAACACTCTAGGAGCCAAGGTCCGCGTCTTCGATATCTTTGTCTAGATCAGTCCGATGATGATTTTGGCGATAAACTCCGGAATCATGCTGAGCGCCATCACGCGACGATAGTTTATTTAATCCTCAATGCCGCGTATGCGAGTTATGGTGATGTTAAAACCCAGGACTTTTCGCAGGCTGATCAAATGATACTGACGAATATTCGCGGAACGGTCGCAGCGGTTTACTCTCTAAACGATCTATTCGAAAAGAATGGCCACATCATTCTCGTTTCATCGATCTCAGCTGTAGCACCAACTCCAGGGCTAGCAGTATATACGGCATCGAAAGCGTTTATTCGGCATTGGGGTATCAGCCTTAGGGATGAATTAAGGCCTAATGGTGTAACTGTAACTATTTGCTACCCGGGAAAGGTTAAGACCAAGGCGCTCCGGGACGTCGTGAAGCAGGCGAAGTCGGTGAAGTTGCGTCTTATGCCTGAGCAGAATCTCAGTTATCTGGTGGAGCGCACGTTACGTGCAGCGGAGAGCGGCCGAGCGGAGGTCGCACCCGGTCTATATGGTCTGGTGATGGCTCTATTTAAGGCTGTGCCGAAACGTGTGGTGGCTCGATTCGCGCGGTTAGTTTGAGGCCCTCTAGTTTCGCGGTATCAAACTTTCGTTTAACCCCCTGGGTTTAGTCCATTTAGAAGCCAGTGTTATCTGAGTAGGCTACGAAGTATGCGTAAGTTATTCACAGCCGCTTCGGTCTATCTCGGTCTTGGTCTATTTTCTGGCGTTTTCTATCGTGAATTTACCCGTGCAATGGATTTTGGCGATAAAACGCAGCTCAATACGCTGCACACGCATTTCCTTGTTCTTGGCACGATCTTTTTCTTGGTTGCGCTGGCATTGGATGGTCAATTCAATATTTCAGCTGTCAAGGGCTTTGATCGCTGGTTCATTGTTCAGAATGTCGGCATTGTTTGGACGATCGGCATGATGGTGGCAAACGGTATCGTCCACGTTGTTTCAGGCCCGGAGGCCTGGGGTCCGATGTACTCGGGAATTGCAGGACTCGGCCACATTATCCTGACGGTTGGCTTTGTGTGGTTCTTTATGCTTCTCAATAAGGCGCTGAAGAATCGTGAACGCGTGGATCGCAAGGCCAACGCAGCCGTATAAATTTCCAGCGGAAATGCGTGAGTCGGATAGCTGATTCGGCCTAGGTAATAAGGCGAAATAAAACCCCGTGCAGAAACTATATCTGCACGGGGCGCTTTCATATAGCGGCGGCTATTCGTCTGCGATAGCGGCCAGAGGTGGTGTCTTCGCGGCCTTCTGACCAGGTCCGAGAGCAGCAATAACGCCTACAAGCGCAGACCCAAGCAGCATGAGAACAACCTGCAGCCACGGTACCGCAATAGTATTCAGGCCCTCATCCTTCAGCACGGTCAGCAGTGACCAGCCAAGGAACAAGCCGAGGACAATACCCACAACCGCGCCGAAAATGGAGATTTCCACAGATTCCAGGCGAATCATCCGGCGAATCCCCGAGCGCTGCAGGCCGACGGCTCGAAGCATGCCAATCTCCTGGCGGCGCTCGACAACTGAGAGCGCGACAGTATTGATAATTCCCAGAATCGAAATGATGACCGCCAGTGCCAGCAGTGCGTACACGATTCCCAGCATGACATCGATAGAGGCATTAGCCAGGCCCGCAAACTCCTTAGCAGTCATCACTTGTACTACGAGGTAGTCCGCAACGGCGTCGCTAAGCTTTTGCTTCATTTCATCCAAGGAGCCGCTGTCTGCCGCGATGGAATCGGAGACATCGACGTAGGTCTGGAAGGGCAACAGGTGGCTGCTCTTGACATATTTATGGGCGGCTTCGTAGGAGACAAAAATCGACTGGCCTGGATCTCTTGTGTCAGCAAAAATGCCGGTGACAGGGAGCCGTGTTATGCCGCCTTTGGAAACTACTGCAAGTTCAGTGTCAACGTTCCAACCATTCTTTTTCGCCGTTGATTCGCTGATGACAATTCCCGCATCTGGCTTGGCTAGATTAAGGGATCCTTGGATGGCGCGAGTGCCGTACCATTTGCCGACGTTGGAGTTGAAAACCGACACATTGCTAGATTCCGGTCCGACTTCAGTTTGTTCGCCGTCGGCAGTCATCATCGTGGCGGCTTCTTCAGGCGGGATCACCAGTAGGGCACCAATCGACAACGTTGCGGTGTCTTCGACGCCACCGATATCCTTCACCGCGTCCTCGACACCAAGAGGCAGGGCCGAATGCGCAGTCAGAGGCGGTGAGAGCACGAAGTCAGCCGTCAGATTGGTCTCTGACCACTCATTGACCGCTTCCTTCATGGACACGCCGAACATGCCGATCACAGTCACCAGCGCAAGTCCGAGCGTCAGTGCAAACGATGTGGTTCCCGTTCTGCGCGGATTGCGGTGAGAGTTCGTTGCCGCAAGCTTGCCGACGGTTCCAAAAGGCGCACCTACGACGCGCCCCAGTCCTCCGATCAGAGGCATGGACAGTGCAGGGCCGACAAGCCAGACGGAGGCTACGGCCATCACCGCACCGACACCAACGAAGATGGCGCGAATCTTGGTTTCCGCGTCGTTCCACTGCAATGCCCAGGCAATGATTGCAATAGCAGCGGATGCCAGCACTGCGCCGGTCCACGTCCGAGCACTGAGACTATTGCTGGTTGTTTGATCTCCAGAGCGCATGGCTTCCACAGGAGGGACCGCGCCAGCGCGGGCGGCCGGCGTCCAGGCGGCAATCATGGTAATTACCACGCCGACAATGAGCGGCACGATAACTGCCACCGGTTCGAATGTCAGGCCGTCGCCGGGCATGGAGATACTCATGGCATCGAGAAGCATGAATAGCCCCTGGCTCAGCCCAAATCCCGTGATTACACCTAGTGCGGAACCGATGAGGCCAACAATGAATGCCTCCAAGAGGACTGACCCAGTGAGCTGCCGTCGTGAAGCACCGAGGGCGCGGAGGAGAGCGAATTCCTTCATGCGCTGAGTGACCAGCATGGTGAAGGTATTGGAGATGATGAAGATGCCGACCAGCAGACCGATGAGCCCGAAAGCGATGAGGAAGTAGTTAACAAAGCTTAAGGCGGAGGAGACACGTTCGGAAGCCTCGTCGGCGAGCTTAGAGCCGGCCTCTACCTTGAGCTCGGGGAACGCGGCCGCGATGTCACGGGTGAGTGCGGCGGCGTCGGTGGTGGAATCGGCAGCGAGGGTGAACATGTCCATATGGCTGTCCGCGCCGTAGAGCTCTCGCCACTGATCTTGGGTGAAAAAGACTGTGAGATAGCCGGTTTCGTCGATGGAGGTATCAGCGATGCCGACAACCTTCACCGTCGCCCGCTCGAGACGGGTGGCCACCTTGATTTCAGTGCCGACGTGGAGGTTGCCGAGTTCGGCGGTGGTGGAATTGACGACCACCTCACCTGGTGCTTCCGGTGCGTGTCCCTCGGTAATCGTGACCTTGTTGCCCACTGCTTCGGCCGCTGGATAGTAGGGAAGACCCAACGATGGCGAACCATTGGTCTGAATCGGCTTGCCATCGGCTCCCGTGGCCGTAATGCTGTTGTTGGGATTGCCGATGTTGAGGGCGCGCACCCCAGGGAAGTTCTCTACCTTCTGTTCAGTTTCTTTGGTGAGCGCACCGGGATTGTCAGCAGGGGCCGTCACCACCACGTCGACACCGTCATAAGCGGTACTCATTGCGCCCTTAAAGGCCTTGTCCAGCGATGATGTGAACACAAATGCGCCGGTGATGAAGGCCGTGCCCAGCACGACCGAAATAATTGTGAGCACGAGGCGCAACTTGTGCGAGGTGATGTTGCGCCAGGCGACGCGGCTCAGCGTGGAAGACGATGATGCCATGGGGGAGATGACCTGCCTTCCTAAAGATTCTCAATATCTGCCATGCGCGCCAAGATATCGGTGGGCGTGGGATTGCGAAGCTCGTCAACCACGCGGCCATCCGCGAGGAACACAACACGGTCTGCGTAGGACGCAGCGGTGGCATCATGCGTCACAATGACGACGGTTTGGCCGATGTCATCAACCGCATCGCGGAGAATCGTCAATACCTCACGAGATGAGTTCGAGTCCAAGTTGCCCGTCGGCTCATCGCCAAAGATGATCTCCGGCCGGCTGACGATGGCACGCGCACAGGCGACACGCTGCTGCTGGCCACCGGACAGTTCCGAGGGGCGGTGCGTAAGCCGTTCTTTAAGCCCGAGGCGTGTGGTGATTTCCTCGAACCACTGCTTATCCACCTTCCGACCAGCGATATTGATAGGCAGGGTGATGTTCTCTGCCGCCGTCAACGTCGGCACCAGGTTGAAGGACTGGAACACAAAGCCCAGGCGATCACGCCGCAGCGCCGTGATTTCCTTGTCCGACAGCTTCGACAGATCCGTCGTGCCGATGTACGCGCTTCCCGACGTCGCGGAGTCCAAACCGGCCATGCAGTGCATCAATGTCGACTTACCGGACCCGGACGGGCCCATAATCGCGGTGAACTCACCAGCGGCAAAAGAGATATCGACATGGTCCAGTGCAGTAACAGCGGCATTGCCGACACCGTACTTCTTGGTGAGCCTCTCAGCGTAGGCCGCCGCTGGTGGGGCGGAATGCTCCAAAGAAGATTCAGCGGATGATTTAGCGGATTGTTGTGCATGCTTGGCAGACATGGGGGAGGGGGTTCTCTTCTAATTAGATTTGATCAACGGCGAATTAATATCCGGCAGCGAAAGCGGATTGAAAACGCTGCGGCGGGAATGGAACGTTCGTTGTTCACCAGTCACGGGGTCAGCGAAACTCATTTCTACACAGACCAGGTGCAGGGGCTCCGAGGTATTCTCGGCCTCCAGCGGCAGAATCTCCGGGTAGTACTGGTCGCCCAGGATGGGAAAGCCCAGCTCACTCAAGTGCAGCCGTAGCTGATGAGTGCGTCCGGTGATGGGTTTCAATTGCCACAGCGCAACGCGACCACTGTCGGCAGCGAGGTCGTCGGCGTCCGAAGGCACGTCGACAAGCGAAATGTGCTCGATGATGGTGTGGGCGTTTGGCTCGCCCTCGAGAGTATAAGCCTGCATCTGGCCAGCAACTTTGTGCTGTCGTGTGCGCAACTCCAGCGGGGTCTCGGGCAGGGCTTCGCTGGTCGCGCCAGCGATGGGTGTGGGCGATGTCAGCGCGTGATAGCGCTTAGTAACTTCCCCAGATGCGAAAAGCCCCTGGTAGGCGCCACGAACTTCGCGCCGGGCGGTAAAGATGAGCAACCCCGACGTCAGTCTGTCGAGGCGATGCGCGGGAACCAACTCCGGATTTCCCAGCTCCCGCCGCAGGCGTACGACAGCGGTTTCCGTGATGTGTCGGCCGCGTGGCATCGTTGCCAAAAACGACGGCTTGTCGACGACCACAAGGTTGTCATCTTGAAAGACAATCGGCATCGGCCCCGCGATTGTGCGCTCCGGTGCCGGGGTGCGGTAAAACCACATTTCCGCGCCGGGCTTCACCATGTCATCTGGACTGTACGGCACTGAGTTGGCGCGAACGACGAGTCCATCTGCAAAGCGTTTAGCTACGGCCGCTTCATCATCGTCCGGGTGGCGATGGGTTTGACCTGCGATAGCGCCTGCGAGCAGAACCCACGCACGGGTGGGGGCATCGCCATGACGCCCGGGAGCGGCGATGCGGGATGGGTTGAGCCCATCGCGAATGGGCAGTGGCATGCGACGCATACGGCTGACTTTAACAGGTGCCCCGGATTCATCTGGCAGGCAAGCGGAGTTGCTGTGGCAGAGCGGTGTTGGTATCGCCCCCAATGGCGTAGGTGGACAACATTCTGCCCTGTCGGTCGCAACATAATGGGGGTAGGGTGGAGGTGAAAGTAATAAAAGGGTTGGCTCGGAAGAGCTGACCATATAGCAACGCTTGTCCATTAAAATGGCGTCCAAGCAGGTGCGATAGGTGTAGCTGCGTTGCGGTCTGGCCGCGGAGAGCCAATTTTTATGGATCGCATAATAAGGAGGCAATCAATGCCAAGGCAGAACATCATTGTGTGCGCGGTCGACGGCTCAGAGGCGTCCAAGACCGCCGTCAAGTGGGCCGCTAACACCGCAGTGAAGCGCGGTGAGCCACTCCGTCTGGTCAGCAGCTACTCCATGCCACAGTTCCTCTACGCAGAGGGCATGGTTCCGCCGCAGGAGCTTTACGACGATCTTGAGGCCGAAACCCTGGAGAAGATTAACGAGGCCAAGAAGATTGCCCTCGACTTCGCACCGTCGGTAGATGTCAGCCACCAGATTGAAGAGGGCAGCCCGATTGACATGCTGCTCGACCTGTCTGAGCAGGCAACCATGGTGGTTATGGGCTCTCGCGGTCTGGGTGGGCTCTCTGGCATGGTCATGGGTTCGGTTTCCGCCGCTGTTGTTTCCCACGCATCGTGCCCGGTTGTTGTTGTCCGCGAGGACAACCTGGTCACCGATGAGACCAAGTACGGCCCGGTCGTTGTCGGCGTCGATGGCTCCGATATTTCCGAAAAGGCAACGGAGTACGCATTCCGTGAGGCCGATGCCCGTGGTGCAGAGCTGATTGCAGTTCACACCTGGATGGACATGCAGGTACAGGCTTCCCTGGCCGGTCTTTCTGCAGCTCAGAGCCAGTGGCAGGTTGTGGAAGAGGAGCAGAAGGCTCTGCTCGGCCACCGCCTGGAGAAGTACGCTAAGAAGTACCCGGACGTGGCCATCAAGAAGGTCGTTACCCGCGACCGCCCGGTTCGTGCTCTGGCTGATGCCTCGGAAGGCTCGCAGCTGCTGGTCGTCGGCAGCCACGGCCGCGGAGGCTTCAAGGGCATGCTGCTCGGCTCCACCTCGCGTGCACTCCTGCAGGCGGCTGCTTGCCCGATGATGGTCGTCCGCCCGGAGACTGACGCCTAAAGCGCCCTTCGAGGAGGCTGAGAAAAGACGCCGGTGCCGGTCGTGGAGGTGCGTTTAGCGCCGAGAACAGAAACCGTTACCGAATATTTATAAGTAGAACCTAGCCGGTTTCCGACATGTCTCGGAGATCGGCTTCGGTTTATATAAATGGGGCCTCTCGTCTGCATAAACCCCGTTTTCATGCAGAAAGTACAGATTCTATAAGGGTTTTCCTGTGGTTATCCGACTGTTATCTCGCTAGTTTCCCAGTGGCCGAAATGGCCTGATAGTGCTTGCAGTAGGTGCAAGATATTTTGGAAAGCCTTATAGTTGAGTCAGAACGATTTCGGAAAGGAATATCTATCATGAACGAGATTCTTCTTGCTGCCTCCTTTAGCCCCTCTCTGGGCTTCTTCGGCTGGATTATCATCGGTGGCCTTGCCGGTTGGATTGGTTCCAAGATTATGGGCACCGATGCTTCGATGGGTGTCGTCCTGAATATCGTCGTCGGTATTGTCGGTGGCTTCCTCGGCGGTTGGCTGCTCACCCTGTTCGGCGTTGATGTCGCCGGTGGTGGAATGATCTTCAGCTTCCTTACGTGTCTGCTCGGCGCCGTGATTTTGCTGTGGATTGTCGGCCTGGTTCAGAAGCGTAAGTAAACCAAGAAAAACAGCACAGCTCAGCACAAAGCGTCGTAACGCTGCTATCTACTGGATAGTGAGCTAGAGCGCGGGGCATCTCATTAACATTGAGATGCCCTTTTTCTTGTGTGGTTGTCGTGAAGTAGGCGTTCTGCGGTTGTCGCGACATCTGTTGGGGGCAGTAATCATCGCACGCTAAAGTAGGACTAGAGGCTGAAAGACTGACTAGTTTGTTCTTTTACAAAATCACAGTCGCAGATGCGCCTACAATGGAATATCACAAACTATAAACGCCCTGCTCAGTGTTGCGAAAGCAATGACGCGAATGCCGATATTTGCGAGTAAGCAGCTGTTATAACGGGGTGTGACTTTGGAAGGACGAGAGGTACTGCCGTGGCAGAAGCGACAACGGGCAAGGGCGCAAAAGGCGGCCGCGCTTCCTCTCGCCGTCGTAACCGCCCCAGTCCGCGGGAGCGCCTCCTGACATCAGCGACAGCTCTGTTTACAACGGAAGGCATCCGCGTTGTCGGCATTGACCGCATCCTGCGGGAAGCTGATGTCGCCAAAGCCAGCCTGTACTCGTTGTTTGGATCCAAGGACAAGCTGGTCATCGCGTATCTGCAAGACCTCGATGCCAAATGGCGGGAGGCTTGGGAGCAGCGAGTGGCCTCGTTGGATACCCCGGCGGAGAAGATTCTCGCTTTCTTCGATCAGTGTATTGCGGAGCAGCCGGCAATCGACTTCCGTGGTTCACACTTCCAGAATGCGGCTAGTGAATATCCACGGCCGGAAACGGAGTCGGAGCAGGACATCCGCCAGGCCGCAGCCGATCACCGCTCCTGGGTTTGGCAACAGCTACACACGCTGCTGACTGAAAATGAATCTAGTATGCCGTCTGCTCACGCAAATATGCTGTTGCTCTACCTCGACGGCGGCCTCGCGGGTGCCAAGATGTCCAAAGACCTGAACCCGCTGCAGATGGCGCGCGACCTGGCCCGTGACTTGGTCACGTAAATACCTAATTCCCTTTTTTAACGCGCCCTAGTTCTCGCCTTTTGCTCACGGGCTAATCCCGGAAGCGTTTCCAGTCCGACTCCTTTGAGCCGGTGGCTTTCTTAACCATATTCTTCGTATTCTGGCCGAGCAGCATTCCCAGGTTCTTTGCAATCAGAATTGGTTTCGGCCGCTTCTGCGCCTTTTGTGCTTTCTCGGCTTGTCGTTTCATGTCTGCCCGCACTTTGGCCAGGCCGGGAAGCGGCGGAACTATACCCGAGGAAATCTTCATATCCTGCGTCAGGGACGGCAAATTGTCCTGAGCGCCAGGCCTCATCTGGGTCACCATGTAGCGAACCTTCGCAATTTTCAAAGCCTGGGCATATTCTTCGTCCTGCTTTGCTTTACGACGGTCCCGCGATTCCTTCTCAATAGCGGCATATTCGCTCTTATACTGCTTTATTTTCCACGGAGCGAATGCGGATTTGATATAAAAGCGACGCTTGGCCTGCTTTAACTTCTTCTTTTCCTCCCGCTCCGATTCGTATTCACCCTTTTGGTGGTTTTGAAGAGTTCGGAAATCGTCCGTGAGCGGGTAGGTCTTTTCTACATAGCGGGTAAGAATAATATTTTGGGTCAGTGTCCAGAAGTTATTGGTGACCCAGTAGACAATTAGAGCCACAGGTGTTGGGCCAAAGAACCCCGCGAAGAGGATCATCAGCGGTGCGTAGATAAGCATTACGCGCATGAATTTGCTGAGGAATACACTGACGCTATTGGAATAGTCGAGAGTGCGCTGCAACCGGCGGTAGGAAATGACCAAGTTAAAACCGGTGAAAATGGCCGCTGCCACGATGCCGATAATGCAGAAAGCTAACAGCGAATCATGATCGCCCCCAAGGATTTGTAGTTGCTCCCGGTCCATGCGCAGATACGCGGGTAGAGGCTGCCCCAAGAATGTCGCACTCAGAAAGTCGGAAATCTCATCCTTAGAGATGAATCCGACATTATGAGACGCAGGCAGCCCAGGCCCCTCAGACGCCCGCAGCATGTGCCTCAGCATGCGAACAAGGCCCATAATCACGGGAATCTGGACGAAGAGGGGCGCCAGCATTACGGAGGTCTTAATACCTTCGGCTTTGCGCATTTCCTTGCTGGCAAAGTTTACGTATTGTGGCGAGTTCGGCTCGATGCTCCTGCGGTAGCGCTCCTTGAGTATAAAAAGCTGCGGCCGTAGGTTGGCCGTCTTGCGCGCCGAGATAAATTGCTGGAACGCGAGAAACGCCAGAGCGCCACGCACCGTAAACACCAGCAGGAAGAGAGAAAGCGTCCAGGACAGAGAAGATGGCAGGTGAAACACTGAGGCCAGTAAAAGGTGCCACGCCTTAAGGACAAACGAGACCAGCCAAACAAATGGTTCCAAAATAACCACGGGCCGACTCCTCCATGTCAAGGATAAGAAAAGTAAGACAACCGGATTAGGCCGGTGTGCCAATTCCAGCCGCTATCCTAGCGACTCGAATCACCTGCCCCAACTTTAAAACAGGGCCCCGCTGTGGCGGGACCCTGTCTTTAAGATAGTGAAGCTGGATGACATCCAGTGGAAGGCAAACGAACCTGGGTGAGAACTAGTTAGCGCTCTCGTACTTTTCAATAATGTGCTTTGGCAGCGCACCGCGGTCTGCAACATCCATGCCATTCTCTCGTGCCCACTGGCGAATCTTGCGATTGCGATCACGGGCCTCAGCGGCATTGGGATTAGCGGAAGAGCGCTTACGCGGAGCTACAACCGTGCTGTGATCAATAGAAGCGTTCGCAATATACGGTTCTAATACCTGCTCGAACTTCTCAGCATTTTCCTGAGAGAGGTCGAGAATGTAGTTCTTACCGCGGAAAGAGAAACGAACGACTTGGTGATCTGCGGAATCAAGCGGAGTCCCATCAAGGTCGTCGATGTACTGAATTAGTTCGCGGCGTGCCATAGAATCCCTGCCTAAGCTTGGTGCTGAACTTGTAATAATGAAGAAGGCTTACGGTGAAACTTCAATACGGTGAAATTTCAAATTAATATCAAGCCCTGTTTTCTTTCCCTCACAGTATAAGTGCAAAGAAATTTAATGTCTATTGACGATAATTGAGCTAGATTGTGCAACTTATATCGAATACATGGTTTGTTAATAATTCGATTAATTGTGCACAAGAACTTGGGGTAATAAAAAGACGGCCCTGCATGTTGTGCAGGGCCGTCGTGAACAGCAACTACGCTACTGAGGGCGCAATGCGGGGTGCGCTCTCAGTGGTCGTCGGAAAGCGAAAGGATGAGAAAGCGCTTAAGCCTGGGTCATGCCCTCACCAGGCTTGCCTCGGTAGGTAGCGGCGACGAAAAGTGGCTGGTTCGGTTCCTCCTTGAGCTCGACGAGGCGGTACTCAGAGGTAACGTCCTCGCGGCCGAAGTAGACAGCGGTGTAGCCGTGGCGGTCGAACTCGAGGTAGTTGACGTACGGGTTCGCAGCCTTGAGTCCAGCGGTAGCAGCCAAGGAAATCGGGTTGTCCTGAGGCAGCTTCACAATGTCATCGATGTTCGGGGCGCTGACGGAAGTACAGACAATCTCAATGGCGGCAATACCGGCACTCGGGTACTGGCCCGGGACCTTCGGTACGTTGCAGTTCCAGGAGGAGTGAATATCGCCGGTGAGGAAGACAACGTTGTCGTAGCCCTCCTTACCCATGATGTCAATCAGCTTACGACGCTCAGCAGCGTAGCCATCCCACTGATCCAAGTTGTACGGCAGGCCGTCCTGAGGCAAGCTCAGCAGCTCAGTGACAGCGCGAGTGGCCTCCGGATCCAGCGGCGGAACCAGCACTGGAGTGAACATGACGGAGTTGCCCACGATACGCCACTTTGCGCTCGAGGAACGCCACTGGCCGAGCAGGTAATTGAACTGCTCAGAGCCGAGCATGGAGCGACTCTCATCATCGGTCTCGCCAGCGCGGATGAACTTCAGCTGCTGGTCACGGTAGGTGCGCAGGTCCAGCATGGTCAGGTCGGCGAGATCGCCGAAACGGAAGCTGCGGTAGAGCTTGCCGCCCTGGGAGAAGGGGACAGCGCGAACTGGCAGCCACTCCAGGTAAGCCTGGATAGCGGCGTCGCGGCGGGCAACGTAGTCGCCTTCGGTCTCCGGGTCGTGGTTCTCAGCGCCACTGTGCCAATCATCGTTGGCGACCTCGTGGTCATCCCAGGTCACAATCCACGGCTTTGCGCGGTGAGCTTCCTGCAGGTCCGCATCGGTGCGGTAGGTGGCGTAGCGCAGGCGGTAGTCAGCGAGAGAAATAATCTCGTGAGCCGGCTTGTGGTCACGAACCGGGCCCTTGCCGGAGTAGCCACCGGCCTCGTACTCGTAGATGTAGTCACCGACACACATAATGATGTCGATGCGGTCATTTTCCGCCATATCGCGGTAAGCGGAGAAGAAGCCACTTTCCCAGTTAGCGCAGGAGGTCAGCGCGATGCCCAGGTGATCTGGCGAGGAGTTCACCGGCGGCGCAGTGCGAGTCTGGCCAATCGGGGAAACCTGGCCCGCGTGATTACCAGCGGTGACGGTAAAGCGGTAGAAGTAGTAGGAATCAGCGGAGAGACCCTTGACATCGATCTTGACGGTGTTGTCAGCATCCGGGTCGGTGTTCAGGGCACCAGAGGCAACGATGTTGCCGAAGCCCTCATCAGAAGCGACTTCCCACTTCAGTGCAACAGGGCGGCCCTGGTTTGCACCTGCGGTGTCGCCTGGGTGCGAGGTCACACGAGTCCAGATAAGAACGGAGTCCGGCAGTGGATCGCCAGAGGCCACACCGTGTTGGAAGACCTGAAAACCGCCAGAACCGCCAGCATTAGCTGGAGACTGTGACTCAGGATTGGCCCCCGCACTAGTAGCGGTCGCCAGGCCGATGGCGCCAGCAGCAGCACCGGTAGCGCCGGCACGCAGTACGGCACGACGAGAAGGGGTGAATGGCTTTTGGGCTGTTGCGTCGCTATTCGAGACCGCGCCGTTCAGATCCGAGGCTGCAGTCTGAGATTTATCTGAAGATGGCATAGCCCTCATTACAGTAGTTCTCAGTCCGTAGCGCCATCGGAGGGAGAAAATAGCCCGATACGGGGGTAATAAGAGCGAAAGCGCGACTATTGCTGCTCAACAACAGTCGCGCTTAGTTCGACGGATCTCGGCGAGTGGCCTTAACCCGAAGCGGCCAGGTTTACGCGCCCAGCTCCGAAATGATCTGGCGATCCAGAGAATCCAGCTCTGCGGTAATGGAGTGGTGTGCGCGACGACGCTGCTCCGGGGTCATCTTCTCGGCAGTGTTAATGGCATCAGTCATGACATCCAGACGCGAGTTGGCGTCCTTGATAAAACCATCGGTACCCTTGACGCCCGACTTACGCAGCTCTGTCAGTGAACCACGAGTGGCCTCAATGCGGGCCAGCAGCGGCGCACCGTGCCCCTGGTAACGAGCGGCATCATTAGCGGAAACACCGAACTTCTGCGCGGCCGAAGAGTGTTCACGGCGCTGAATGGCAGTGATGGCGCGGTAGGCCAGCGGAACCAGCACCGGTACCAGCAGGCGTGCGCCACCGATCCACGACTTTGCCTTGTCCTTGTTGAAGCCCTGGCTGCGCTGCTGTTGCAGGATCTTCTCGGCCATCTTGGTCTGGTGACGCTGCTTGGCGGCCAGCGCCTTCTTCTCGTCCTTGGCACTTGCCTTGCGGATCTTTTCCGCGCGCTTCAGAGCACGGTTTTCCAGCTTGAGTTCCTTCTTACCGAGCTTTTCCTCAGAACGAACGCGGCCAGCGGCCTCCTTCAGCTCCAGCTTGTGCTGGTGCTTCTGGTCGCGCTTAGCGGCCTTGACCTCAGCCTTGTGTGCCTTGCGATTAAGTCGAGCTGCGTGGCGAGCCTCTTCCTTGGCCTTCGCCTTGGCAGCCTTCACCTGCTTGGCGGTTTCGCGCCGACGCTCACGGATGTCACCCAAGAAGCTCATTTTTTCCTTCGCCTAGTTGCTCGCAGATAGTCTCTCCGGAAAAGCGGGGCGGAAAACCCTTAAACCCCACCGCGCCGGAGTGCGCTTGCCAGATGCAGTGGCTGCATCACGATTCTTGCTATCCAAGCTTAACGTGAAACTTCCTACCGAGTGGCGATACGCTAATTCTCATTGTGACTGATTCATCCGTTTCGCGCCCGCTTCTCCATGCGAGCGACCTCATCGGCTGCCGCTACCGGCTGAGCCTCGACCTGCGCGAGGGGCGGCTAGTCGAACCTGCTTCTCACCACGAGCACCGCTTGCCGACGTCCATCGCGTCCATCCCCGGCCTGTACACAGTGGCCTCGGGGCCGGACGCTCACCTGGATACCCTTGAGGCCATCGCCCGCGGAGAAAGCGTCATCGCCGGTGGCGTGCTCATGCATGAGCGCCCGATTCCTGGTGGGGTGTACTCGGGAATCGACGAGATTTGCCACCCCGATCTGCTGGTCAAGGTCGATGATTCACCACAGACGACCTCTCCGACGTACATGCCGGTCCTGGTTGTCACACGGCACCTGCTCTCTGCGCGCAAACAGGGCCGGCGGCGTAAGCCGTCGTCAAGCAATGCGGCGCGTGCGGCGGCGATGCAGGTACGACTGCTGGGCGTTGACCGGCTCGGGCGTGATGGTGTGATGGGGCGGACCCTGCGTCAGGCGATGGTTGTCACGGATGAGTGGAAGCTACGGCATTACGGACCTGATGCTGTGAAGCTGGGGCAGGCGGCGGCGATGCTGCACCGGCTGGGCGTGTCCTGTGGCCTGGTGGGGGCGATTAGTGCCACCGGAATGAATCTGGATACACGGCATATCGTCATTGCTGATGAGGGTTCGCGCGTGGCCTCGTACCGGATGGCGTTGCGCGACGCGCGTGATGCCGTCGCTGCCACTCAGGGGCGACCGTCACGGTTTACGCCAGGGACCTGGCCGCTGGTGCCGCGGCGCATCCGGGAGTGCCGAACCTGCCATCACCACGACCGTTGCTTCGATGAGCTGACCGCAAGTGACGACATTTCCCTCCTTCTACCTGGGGATAAGTCCATGCGGTTGCGCAGCGTGGGCATCGACACGGTCACGGCATTGGCGCAGGCGAGTACCAACACTCCGCACGTCAGCAAGGAGCAGGTGTGGATGGCGAGGGCGCGGCTTGCCGACGTCGACGCGCTCCGGGTAGCCGCCAAGACATCGGCCCCGCGTGGCGATGTCGAGATGGACATCGATATGGAGGCGTATCCCAACGATGGCGCCTACCTGTGGGGAACCTGGGTGCCCGGGGAGGACTACCGTGGCTTCATCACCTGGGAGCCACCGGGGCCAGAGGGGCTCGGCGGCACGGCGGAGGCCAGGAATTTTGCGATTTTCTGGGATTACCTGATGCGGCGTCGAAATGCGGCGCATGAACAAGGCAAGACCTTCCGCGCCTATTGCTGGGCGGCAGAGGGCGAGAACTATTGGCTACGTCAGAGCGCTACCCGGTTCGGCGGCCAGGAATATGTGGTGCCCGCAGATTCGGCGGATTTGGCCACAGGTGATGTGGCTGGTTCCGGTTTCGAGGCAGCTGGTCCGACAAAGATTGTGCGGGTGCCGACCCGCGAAGAAGTGGACAAGTTCATTGCGTCGGAGGACTGGGTGGACATGCTGAAGGTTGCCCGTCGCCAGATCCTCTCCACCGTCGGCATGGGGCTGAAAGTCGTGGCCCCGTGGTCGGGCTTCCACTGGCGCGACGCCGATGTTGACGGCGAGGCATCGCTGGATCTGTATCGCATTGCGACGGCCACTGACCTCGACTTTGTCGCGGAACAGTCCTTTGAAAAGCTCACGCAAGCCGAGGCGCGCGCTATGCTACTGCGCTACAACGGCGATGACTGCCGATCGGTAGCCCACGTCCGCGACTGGCTGGATTCACAGCGCGCGGCCGCGGACCTGCCGCATGGGGATGACCTGCCGGTTCCTTAGCGCGCTAACCACGCGTCCACGTGCCGCGCCGGGCGAACTTAGGGGAGACCTTCTTCATCGCAGCATTGCGAATGATGGCTGTGTTCTTGCGGGCTAACAGCAGCAACTGCTGTGTGCGCTCGGCACGGAATGTTGAGCGAGGGGAGCGGTGCACATCGCGGAAAAGCCGCTTCGTCGCCGCCAGCTGATCTGGCGAACGCGTCGCCAGCTGTGCCAACTTCTCCTTGGCCAGTTCAAGCGCAGCGTCCTCCGTGTCCACGGCCCACGTCGCCAGACCAATCTCAGTTGCTTCCTTGCCGTTGAGTTCTTCGCCAGACATGGTCAGCCAACGTGCAGTATCGGCGCTGACCTCGTCGAGAATGGTTCGCATACCGGACATATCCGGAATCAGCCCCCACTTCGCTTCGAGGATTGACCACTTGGCATCGCTCGTCGTAATGCGGAAATCAGCACCTAGCGCAATCTGTAGACCACCGCCGTAACAGTGCCCATGCACCGCCGCAATGACCGGCACCGGCAGGCGTCGCCAGTCCCAGCAGGCGCGCTGGAACAGGTTCGTGCCGTGGATATCGGGGACGAATGAGCGCAGAATGCGCGAGGGCTTCTTAAATGCCGACGCGAAATCGAGCCCAGCGCAAAACGATTTGCCCTCGCCACGTAGAATCACGCCGCGCAGATCACGGTCGGTTGCCAGTTTCCGGGCGACGGCGGACAGCTCGGTCAGCATCTCAAGTGTTAGACCGTTGAGTTTGTCTCCGCGGTCCAAACTGACGACAGCGATTTTCGCCGCCTCTGAATCAGCTACGGCGAGGTGTTCATAGGTGACGTTGACATTGTTGCTGGTGCTCATGGGCACTAACGCTAAACGACGGCTACGTGTGCCGCCCGGGAAATACCAAAAGTGGTCTCAAACAAGACATAAAAAACCGACCCGCTGAGGGGAAACCCCGTCAGCGAGCCGGTAAGCCATCTTTAGCGCGCGGCAGGGACGCGTAAAAAGTCGCGCGCTGTTAGCCGAGATTACTTGGCAGCTGCGAACAGCTCTGCAGCGTAATCCCAGTTGAAGACGTTCCAGACAGCCTTGACGTTCTTGTACTGCAGGTAGAAAGCGTGCTCCCACATATCCAGCAGCAGAACCGGCTTCAGGTTGATGGACAGGTTGCCCTGCTGATCAGTCATCTGCTCAATAACCAGGCGCTCTGCAATGGTGTCGTAACCCAGAACAGCCCAGCCGGAGCCCTGCAGACCCAGAGCAGCAGCGTTGAAGTGAGCCTGGAACTTCTCGAAAGAACCGAAGTCGCGCTCGATAGCCTCAGCCAGCTCGCCGGTCGGCTGGCCGCCACCGTTCGGGGACAGCAGCTTCCAGAACAGGGAGTGGTTGGTGTGGCCACCCAGGTTAAAGGCCAGGTCCTTGGACAGGCCGGTAACAGCTGCGAAGTCGCCGGACTCGCGAGCAGCGGCGAGCTTCTCCAGTGCAGCGTTGGCACCGTTGACGTAATTAGCGTGGTGCTTGCTGTGGTGCAGCTCCATAATCTCGCCGGAGATGTGCGGCTCCAGAGCGTCGTAAGCGTAATCCAGCTCAGGAAGTTCGTACTTAGTCATTAGGAAAATTCCTCCTCAACACGTTTTTAGGTTGTGCCGTCGATGGTACTCAAGATGAGCGGATGCGCAACCATTTAAGCAATACAATTAATGCGAAATTCGTAAAAAATGCTGTTCAGAGGTGTCTGTCACAAGTTTATGAACGCGGCGGCTGAGTGCGGCGAATCCATTTACTCACGCGCTTGAAGCGCATTCCGGCCGCGCCACCCAGGTCGTCGTCAAGCGGAATGTCGAGGATGGAAGCCCACGTTGGCAGCATTTCTTCCTCGTACCGGTGGCCGTGACCACCGGGGACGGTGACGGAGGCGAGGCCGTCGATAAGCACCTGCCAGAAGGTGACGAACGGGTGCCAGCGCATGGAGGGGAGGACATCGCGGCCGACGCGCTCTGCAAGCCAGTCGGGGCGGCGCCAGGCCAGCGGGTAATCCCACCAGACGATGGGGTCAGAGGCATGCTGCAGGAATGCGACGCGCGGGAACTCCCACGGCCCGAACTTGGTGCCATAGAACGAGTGGTACAGCTCGTCGGGGCGCGTAGCGAAGCGGATGTTTCGCCCCTCGTCGATGACCGGAGCGATTTCTGGGGACCCCTTTGTCCGGCGGTGCGTCAGCTCTTTCCACATTGCGGAGAACTGCGGTGTGCCAGTCCAAACAGCACCGTCGACGCGTGCGAGCATGTCGGCGGAATTCTCGAACGCGCCGAGACCGCCAAACCCGCCGAGGGATTCACCGGCGACGTAGACCTTTGGCCGGTCGTTTTCCGGCATTTTGTCGACTTCCTGCAACACCCGATGGATAAGAGTGTGGCCAGCTGCGATTGGGGTTTCGTGGTCCGTTAGCCACGCCACTGGGGAGGGCAGGTCAGAGTACTGCAGAGCGACAGTGGCGCAGTTGCCAAGGGTCAAGAACTCTGCAGCCTGTGCCGACCACGGTGGCACCCAACCTGTGCCGGTGGTGGTGAAGACAACCAGGTGATCGCGCCGGAACGCGCCGGTGCGGTGCATCTCGCGGATGATGAGCTCCGCCTGTTCCCGCAGAGAACGGCCTTGCACCTTGCCCGCATAAATGCGGATGGGTTCCTGCAGTTCGGAGAGCGGCTTGCCAGTAACCACTGCCAAATCTCGGGCACGGGGGCCTTCGGCGACGAAGACGCGACCCTCGGCGCCGAGTGCGTACCACGGCTCCAGAGACCATGGGCTTCCGGAACGTTCCGGCTCCCACGGCTGCATGCGACCTGGAACGACCAGGGTATTCAGGTAGCGGGACTTCTTGGCGATGGACTCCAAAGTCCGACGGATAAGCAGTCGGTCAATGCTGGCGGCCACGGCACCACCGACGATGGCACCACTGAGAACCGGGGCGAGACCGCGGGGAAGCCAGGGGCGGAGGTTGTCCCGCAGTAGGTCATAGCCGCGGTTGGCCAGCGCGGAGAGCCCCCGAGTGGTCAGGTAGAGACCACTGGCAATCATTGTGGAGGCGAACTGGCTGCGTGCGGATTCCTGCTCATCCTTGCCCACCAGGCGACCAATTTCGCGCTGCTGGGAAATGGAGCGCAGCCACAGCGCCGCGGTGGTGGCCGTGGTGGCCACGTGCCAGGTCACGGCCAGTGCGCGTTCGTGACGAGGTGCCAGCGCAAAGCGGCTGAGCGAAGTGCTGGCCAGACGCCGCATCGTCGTGTTGTAGCCATAGCCGATGGCCACCCCGGTAACATGGCCCGCCAGCTGTGCCAGGAAGGTCACAGTAACGGTGGCGGTCCGAGTGCGCGGCATCAGCGAGGGGCTAAAGGCAGCCCATGACGCAATTTCTGCACCAATTAGACCGGGGTTGGAGGGGATGCCGGCCCGCAGTGCGCTGCGGATAGCGCCAGGGCCGGTACCTAGGAGGCGTTCGCGAAAGACTTTGGTGGCCATCAGACTGCCGGTGCCGACTGCGCCCAGCGCTTTGGCCATGCCAGCTGTGCCAGCGACTCCTGTAATTCCCGTCCGCGCTGCTCGTGCAGCTCGCACTGTCCTGGCGGTTTCGATTGGCTGAGCTACAGGTGTGTCGCCCGTAGACGCAATCGAGGGCGCAATCGAAGTAAATGCGCGACGCAGGAATCCCATGACTCCCATCATGACAAAATTTTTTCCACGGGGGTTACTCATCCCGCGCCAGTTTTCCGCACAAAGCGTAGCCTGTGGGGTGTCGCAACGTTTCCGAATCGGTTGAGAAGGATCCGAGGGCTATGAAGCTATCCACAGGAAATAAGGTCGTGCTGATCGGCGCTGGCGACGTCGGCGTTGCATACGCGTACTCGCTGGTCAACCAGGGCACTGTCGACCACTTGGCAATCATTGACATCGACGAGAAGAAGACGATGGGCAACGTCATGGACTTAAACCATGGCGTGGTGTGGGCGTCGTCGCGCACCAAAGTCACCCAGGGCACGTACGCCGACTGTGACGATGCCGCGCTGGTGGTTATCTGTGCAGGTGCGGCACAAAAGCCGGGCGAGACTCGCCTGCAGCTGGTGGACAAGAACATGAAAATCATGAAGTCCATCGTCGATTCCGTTATGGACAGCGGTTTTGATGGGCTCCTACTGATTGCTTCCAACCCCGTCGACGTACTCACATACGCTGCGTGGAAGTACTCCGGGCTGCCGCACAACCGTGTCTTCGGCTCCGGCACCATCCTGGACACCGCACGTTTCCGCTACATGCTGGGTGAATACTACGACGTTTCCCCGATGAGCGTGCACGCATACATCATTGGTGAACATGGCGACTCCGAGCTGCCGGTGTTGTCCAGCGCCAACGTTGCAGGCGTCGGTCTGTCCAAGCGTCTCGCCGCCGACCCAGCGCTTCACGACGAGCTGGAGGACATCTTCATCCGAACCCGTGATGCCGCCTACGAGATTATCGATGCCAAGGGCTCCACTTCCTACGGAATCGGTATGGGTTTGGCCCGCATCACGCGCGCCATTTTCCAAAACCAAGAGGTAGCTCTGCCGGTCTCCGCATACTTGCAAGGTGAGTACGGCCATGAGGACGTGTTCATCGGAACACCAGCCATTGTGAACCGCCGAGGAATTCGCCGCGTTATCGAGCTTGAGCTGGACGAATACGAAAAGAAGCAGCTGGACAAGTCCGTTCAGACGCTCCGAGATGTGCAGGATCCATTCTGGAAGTAACTGCTGGTAGCGAAAGCGCATGTCTTCTCGACATGCGCTTTCGGCCGTCTCATTTGAGAATGAGAATGCCCACCTTCTATTGGCCCGCGTGGCCGACTCTGGCCAACGCTTCGTCTTAAACACAGGAGTGCCTTCTCTATGGCAGCGCAGAGCCCTCAAGACACAGCAACTGACAACACTGAAAGCGGCGCGGACGTACCGCGTCTGGATGACCTCATCAGCAAGGTCACTGATCTGATTACAGAGTTGGACGACGTCTCGGTGGAGGCATCTGCACTGCTCGCAGAGGTGCCGGAAGAGCGCCGTCGGCACGCGGAAAACCTACTGCACTACGCACACCTGCGCACAATTGACATCCGTGAGCTGCAGAACAGCTTGCACGACCTCGGCGTGACCAGTCTGACCACGGTGGAGACTTTCACCCGGGGGCGCCTTGAGTTGGCCCTCAACGCGCTGTTGGCGCTGGCGGGGCGCACCTCAGATGTCGATGTCGCCCGCATTATTGCCGACGATGAGCGCGCGGATATTGCCCTGGATAACAACGCCACCGAGCTGTTCGGTCAGGAGCGCGCGGATGTCACTTCGCACATTATGGTGACCCTGCCCGCCGAGGCCGCCGACGACGCAGAGTTGGTGGAGAGCTTCGCTGCTGCCGGCATGGATCTCGCTCGCATCAACTGCGCCCACGACGGCCCTGAGCAGTGGAGCCGCATGATTGACAACGTCAATGCTGCAGCTGAGAAGGCCGGTCGCCGCATCTTCGTGTCCATGGATCTGGCTGGCCCAAAGCTGCGCACAGGCGATATCGAACCGGGGCCGCGCGTGGGTCGCGCCCGCGTTGTGCGTGACGACGCCGGCACGGTCATCTCCAAGTCCAAGATTTGGCTGACTCCACGTCTGGATGAGCACCCCAAGCCAGCTCCGAACGATTTGCCGGGGCGTCCTGCTCTGCCGCTGGAAGCAGATCAGGGATGGTTGGAACAGCTGCAGCTTGACGATGTCATTACGCTGCATGACTCCCGCTCGGCGAAGCGTCACTTCACCGTTGTGCGCATCGACACCGACGTCGAGGGCGACGTCGAGGCCGTGCTCGCCGAGGGGGAGAAGAACGCCTGGATCGCCGAGGGCACACACCTGCGCAGCAACTACGAGGTCACACGTGCTGGCGGCGTGCCACCGACCGTGCAAAAGCTGCGTTTCCACACTGGGGATGAGTTCATTCTCACCAGCCGCGAGGAAATCACCACCATTCCACGCACCGACGATGAAATGCCACGCGTCTCCTGCTCGCTGCCGTCTGCCGTGGCGGCTCTGAAGCCGGGCGATCCGGTGCTTTTCGACGACGGTGCACTCGGCGCTGAGGTGGTTGAGGTCTCCGAGACGTCGTCAAGCGAAGATAGCCACGTCGATGCCCGCTTGCGTGTCCAGCGCACCAAGCCGAACGGACAGCCGTTGGCGGCGCATAAGGGCATCAACCTGCCGAACACCGACCTGCCGCTCAATTCGCTTACCGACGAAGACATTGAGCATCTGCGCTTTGTAGTGGAGCACGCGGATATTGCTGCGGTGAGCTTTATTCGCACGCAGGAGGACGCTGAGTACGTCTACAAGGTGCTCGATGAGATTGCGGCAGAACATGAGGCCGCGGGTCGCGAGGATCTGGCATCGAGGGCTCGGGACCTGGGTGTTGTGCTGAAGATTGAGACTATTCCGGCATTCCAGAATCTGCCGGGAATCATCATCGCCAGCATGAAGCGCGCCAAGTCCGGCCTGATGATTGCTCGTGGTGACCTGGCTGTGGAACTGGGCTTCGACCGAATGGGTGAGGTTCCAGGCCAGATTCTGACGCTGGCGCAGGCAGCCGGCGTGCCGACCATTCTGGGTACTCAGGTGCTGGAGAACATGGCCAAGGCCGGCCTGCCGTCCCGCGCGGAGATTACCGATGCGGCTTTCGCCCTGCGTGCCGAGTGCGTGATGCTGAACAAGGGGCCGCACATCACCGAGGCCATTGCAATTTTGAACAACCTGGCCCGAAAGATGGGCCGTTCGCAGCGTAAGAGCCGCATCATGCTACGGAAGATTCGCAGCTGGTCGGACTAGTGGCGGGGTTAGTGGCCGAGCTAGTTTAGGTAGGTTAGGGGAGCGCACCTAAAAAACGCCGTTGGAGAAAAGACTGCGGAAGAAGCCGGCCGCGCGAGAGAGACGCGAGAGAGGAGCCCTGCGGAAAATGTCTAATGAACAGGCAGAAAACGCGGGGTGGGCTGTGCCGCCGCAGTCTCCAAAGCAGCAGCTACAGCAGTCCCCACCTCAGGTGGTGCTGCCACCGCAGCAGAGCTGGCAGCCGACTGTCTCGGATTCGACTATCACGGGTGCGACGCCGCGCTGGAAGGCCGATGAGATTGTTCGCAAGCGCGCGGACAGCGTCTTTCGATGGGCGATGAGCGGCGCCGGAGTATTCGCCGCATTTACCGTTTTCGTCTGGATGAGCATCCTGAGCCCCGGTCAGGACCTAGTGGTTTCCCTCCTCGGTGAGTTTGGAGCATGGGCTTTCGGTCTCTGTGGAATGGTTTCCCTCATTGGGCTGGGTTTTTCGGTCTACAAGACCCTCCAGGTGCTGCGTGACCGCGCAACGTATGCTCGCCCACTGCTGTCGCGCACGGCAACGGATGTGCGCACGATGCACATGTGGCCAGTGCGCAACATCACGGGGCCCGTGGTCGCGTTGGCTGAAACAGGAGTCACTGCCGTAATGGGGCCAGGTCGCTTTATCTGGTATCTGGCCTGCGTTTTGTGGCCACTTGCAGCGGGTTGGTTTATCGCTGCCGACGTATCCCGGACGTACTTCCAGGCCGGAATCATCACCGTTTTAGCGTGTGTGACGACTGCCCTCACAGCGCGGCTACTCGGCTACGTGTTGGCTCCCGAGGAAGTGCATCGCAACATTCCCGTTGGATCCGGTCGCGAACGCACCCAGCCCGGTTTCTGGTCCAAGGGCTTCATCCCCAGCGAAGCTACCGATGAACAAGGGGAGGCGGGCGCAATGGCCGTCGACAAGCAGCTTTTCGAAGGAACGGCGAGCGAATTCGTCGACGATTTTTATAAGTAGCCCAGGCAGTCGCGAATTACGGACTGCGAATAGGTATTCTGTGGCCTTGTGGGAAAGAAATCTCGTAAGAAGAATAATCAGGCCCCGGAGGGCATGAGCCGCCGTCAGGCGAAGCTGGCAGCCCGCGCTGCTGAGCGTGCAGCGCTGCTGGGCAATCCGCGTCCGTTCAAGGACTTCGACGAAGAGGCTGACATCGTGGCTGTCCGCGAGTTCGCTCCGGCTGTGGTCATTCCGGTCACGGTTGCTGACGCTGAGCGCGACATCAAGCTCTGCACCGTGCTGCCAGGTGGCGTTTCTGCTCTGACGCGTGCCGCTGACCAGGGCAATGAGGCTTTCGTCGCGCTGCAGACGCAGGCTCGCACCAATGATGGCGCTGCGGATCTCTCCCGTGCGCTGGCATGGGCCCGTGACGCAGAGCCGGGCCAGCAGCTCTCCGCCGCCACTGACGGCGAGGCTGCACCGCTTACCGACGTCCTGACCGCCGTGGATCTCGACAACCTGGAGGTCCATCAGGACTTCGAGTGGTGGATTCCCAAGGGCATTGAACGCACCCCGATGATCGAGCAGAACCTGGCCGTGGCTAACGACGCGATTCTCCCGTCGTACCGCCTGGATGCGAAGGTCGCTGGCGCTGTGTGGTGGATTGATCCGGGCGAGCGCGCTCACATCCGCTGGGTGCGCCGTGAAGATGAGAAGCCACTGCTGGACGCCTTGGCACGCGTGCACGCTGCGGACAACCTTTCACTGGGAGAGGGCACTAAGTTCGCTGGTGTCTTCCGCACCGATGGCCTGCTGGTGCCGGTCTGGGACCTGGATAACACCAAGCCGCACGACCACTGGATTGCTGCCGTGGAAGAGGCCGACAAGCGTATCGCTGAGGCGCTGGCCAGCGAAGAGCCGCTGACCGCCGAGGAGCGCAAGTCCCGTGAGACCATCGTGTCCCGTCAGGTGACCATTCGGAACTAGGTATCTAGACGGCCTGGCGCAGCTGGCATTAAAAAACTAACGCGTGTGGCTCAGCAAAAAGCTAAGTCACACGCGTTAGTTGTCTCGAAAGCTATCTGAAGCTGTTTTAGCTACCTTCTTGACTATCTCAGCTCCGCAAAAAGTGCTGGCGCTTCGATTTCGTCCCAGAGCAGCACATTGCCCGCATAACCGGTATCCATGGCGCCTGAGGTAGGCACGGTAAGGGAATCGGAACCGAAGAGCATGCGCAACATCAGCCAGGTCAGATGCCAGACATGGTCACCATCGCCGACGAACACGGCCTTAGTGCCAGCATTGGCCAGGCGAATCCAGCGGTAGGGGTTGAGCCATACCGCAGGTGATTTCAGGCGTCCCATTAGCGCACTCATGAATTCACGCTGCCGCTCTACGCGGTCCAAGTCTCCCTGGGCGGTAGCACGCGTGCGCACGTAACCCAGGGCGCCCGCGCCGTCGAATTTCTGGCAACCGGCCTGGATATTCAGACCTGCCAGCGGATCGTCGATGGCTTCTTCAGGGCACATCTCGATACCACCGACAGCATCGACGACACCGGCGAAACCGCCAAAGCCAATTTCGGCGTAGTGGTCGATGTGAATTCCAGTGTTTTTCTCGACGGTGTCGATGAGCAACTGGGGGCCACCAAATGCGAATGCCGCATTGATCTTGTTCTTGTCATTGCCCGGGATATCCACGAAGGAGTCACGCGGGATACTGACCAACTTCGGCTTACCGAACGCCGGAATGTGGGCAATCATGATGGTGTCGGTGCGCTGGCCGAAATCACCACTGCCCGTCGACAGCTTGGCAGCATCTTCCTCTGACAGGCCCGTACGAGAGTCCGAACCGACGAGCAACCAGTTGGAGGACATCGTATTGGCAGGGCGGTCTGCCAGATCTGAGAACGCATCGACCCTGGTCAGGCGGATGTCGACAAGTGCCATCGTGACGACAAGGAAGATAACGAGAAGCAGGATGATGGATTTAACGCGCAAGCGTGGCAGCCGCATGCGTGGCATGCGGAACCCAGACCTGACGCCGGCGCCGCCACGACTGCCACGGCGTCCACCACGGCCAGAACTCGCTGCTTGTGGGGCACTGTAGTAGTCCTGTGACGAGCCGTGCGAGGAAGATTGGAAATCCGCATCCGGATTATATCCGGGTGGGGGAAACCGCGGATCGCTGCCAGCGCGTCCGCTACCGGCCCGGTTCACCGGTGGACGGGACTCAATGCGCGTTTCGTTCAGTGGCGCCTGCCGACGTTCCGGTTGCGGCCTAGACCTGCGCGGAGGCATAGGCGCTGGGCGGGCTGCCCCTGCCCTAGATGGGCGGTCGGAACGGGGCGGGATGGGGCGTCGTGAAGCGCCACGCGAATCGGCCTCACGGGGGCGGGCATGCTTCGGCGACGCCTCGTCCACACGGCGGTAGATGGGGCGGCCATAGCGATCTTTAAGCGGCCTACCGTATCGGTCGCGGGCAATGCGCGAGTCGTCGAAGTTGCCTTCCATACCAATAAAGAATAGGCAACGACAGTGGACTAAGAGAACCGAGACAGCAATACAAGTCTTGGTAGCGCTGGCGTTACCCTGCATGCGACGTGCTGAAAGGGTTTGGGACCGAAGAAGAATATGCTGGAAATATGTCCGCAATGAACCAGAACTACGAATGCGCAGTCAACGAGTCGGATGTTTATGTCAAGAGCCGACATGGTGTCCCTCGAGGGTTCTTCGCCTGTGAGGCGGCGGGGCTGGACTGGCTGCGCGAGGGCGAATCTGACGGTGGTGCGCGCGTCGTGGATGTGCTGGGCGTGAGCGGGCATGCGCTGAAATTGCGTCGAATTGAGTCGATGGCGCCGAATCCACAGGCAGCGTACGAGTTTGGAAAATCGTTGGCTATTACCCACAATCTGGGCGCCGCTGGCTGGGGTGCCGGCCCCGATGAGTGGGAGGGGCACGGCTACTTCGGTCCGCTGGATCAGCCACTACAGATGGACCTGACTCCACGGGAGAGCTTCGGTGAATACTGGGCGAAAGGACGTCTTCTGCCTGCGCTGGGAAAGTTGGAAAACTCCTACAATAACCGTCAGCTAGATATCTTTGACCAGCTCATTGATCGGCTCTTGGCTGGAGATTTCGACAACGAGCCAGACGCCGCGCGTGTCCACGGTGACCTGTGGTGGGGAAACCTCATGTGGGATGCAGACGGCGCGATCTTGATTGACCCCGCGGCACACGGCGGAGCCCGCGAGGAAGATCTGGCACTGCTGGCGCTATTCGGGGCAACGCACTTCGATGAGATCTTGCGTGGCTACGAATCTGTACATCCCCTGCCGGATTTCGCCGAGAGCTGCGAACTCCACCAGCTCTACGCGGTGCTCATGCACGCGGTGCTATTTGGTGGCGGATACGCCGGACAGGCAGCGGCAATGGCAGCGAAGTACGTGCGTTAGCTGGCGTTAGCAGCCTCCAGCACGCTAGCGATCTCCAGTAGCTCTGCCTCACCGCAGTGCACCGCACCGATGTTGACGCTGGTGGCGGGGAGCTTCGCATTGGGTGTGCTGCCGCTTGTGCCCGGCACAGCAATTGGCACGGACACGCTTGCCCACCCAGTCAGATTCCACAGCGACAACCACGGTGTCCACCGGGTTTGCTCGTCAAAGTCCTCCCACGGCGCCAACGCAGAGAAATGCCCAATACGTGGCGGATCAAACGCCAGCGTTGGCGTAATCACCGCATCGACTTCCCAACGCGATCGAATCGCGCCGGGCAGAGCCATCCGCTGCTGATGTGTCGCCGCCGCCTCAGTTGCGGAAATCTCCTGGCCACAGGCGCGAATCCACTGCACGATCTCGGAGTAGTCCGCGCGCGGTAATTTCGTGGACATTCGCGTGATGGTCCGTCGAAAGATCTCGAACACGTCCGGACCTGCCGGGTCATAGGGGCTGGGCACTTCTACCACCTCATACCCGGCGTCGGCAAGACGGTCAGCCGCCGCCCACGCACCGTTTGCCCAGCGCTTATCGACGTCCACCTCAGCATGAAAAGGGCTGATAGTGACACCGATGCGAAGGGGGCGCTGGGACCGTCGGAAAACATGCGAGGTTGCGGAAAAGGGCACCCCGGCCAGTAGCGCTGCGTCATCGACTGTGCGAGTGAGAAAGGCAGGCGTGGAGAGATTTCCACCCGCAATATCGTGTGCTGGCTTCAACCCAACGAGGCCACAGCAGGCGGCAGGCACGCGGATGGAACCGCCACCGTCAGAGCCCAGAGCTGCGGGAACGACACCAGTTGCGACAGCCACCGCGCTGCCACCCGAGGAACCACCGGGAGTGCGTGGCGTGGTATCCGGTTGATTGGACAGCTGATCGGGCGCGGCGAAATAGGGGTTTTCCGGAGCCGGGTAGCCAATCGGCTCGGTGTAGGCGGTCATCCCAACCTCGGAGGTGTGTGTCGTCGACGTGAGGATGGCGCCGCGAGCCAGAAGTTTCGCCACGGGTTCCGAGGTTTCGGTGGCGGTGAAAGCCAAGTTGGCGGAGCCCATCGTGCATTTGACACCGGCGATGGTGAATAGGTCTTTGATCGCCACTGGCAGTCCCAGGAGGTCACGCGGGAGGCCGTGGCTAGCGCGCCGGGCGGCCTCTGATTGGGCAGTGAGGCTGCGTGCGCGGTCGACAGCGTGCTCGGCCAAGGACGTGGCAATACCGAAACGGGCGGGATTGGTCGCGGCGTCGTCGGCAAGCGTGGCGAATTCCGAAACGATTTCCGATACCGAGATTGCGCCACTGCGCACGGCTTCAGTGAGGGCGCGGGCGGGCATCTCGGAAGAAAAGGTCATGCAATAAGTGTAGAAGCCCTCTAATCTGAGCTTATGACGACGGTTACTTATTTGGGTCCTGCGGGCACATTCACCGAGCAGGCGCTGTGGGACATGGCGCGTGCTGGCGAGATTGATCCTGCAGGGGAATCCGCGGTCAATGCCGTGCCGGTGGATAGTCCCGCGGCCGCGCTTGGAGCCGTGCGCCGAGGGGAAGCGGACTTCGCCTGCGTGGCTATCGAAAGCAGCGTGGACGGTCCCGTCACACCAACTTTTGATGCCCTCGCTGCTGGGCCGGAGCTGCAGGTTTTCCGTGAAACCGAGGTCGGGGTGGTCTTCTCTATCCTGGTCCGTCCCGGTACGACGGCGGAACAGGCGCGTACTTTTACGACACATCCTGTGGCGTATCCGCAGGTCAAACAGTGGGTGGATGCCAACCTTCCGGGCGTGGAAGTTCATCAGGCCAGCTCCAATGCGGCGGCGGCCCACCAGGTCGCCGAGGGCACTCACGACGCTTGCGCTGCCCCGGCTCGCGCGGGTGAGCTGCTCGGACTTGAGGCGCTGGCCACTGAGGTCGCCGACGTGCGCGGTGCCCGGACCCGTTTCCTGCTGGTGGGGCGCCCCGGCGTGCCGACGCCGCGCACCGGCGCCGACCGCACCTCGGTCTCCTTCACGCTGCCGAACCAGCCTGGCACACTGATGCGCGCCATGAATGAGTTCGCAGTGCGACAGGTCAACCTCACCCGCATCGAGTCGCGGCCGACACGAGAGCTCTTCGGCCTCTACCGCTTCTACATTGACTGCAACGGCCACGTTGATGATGCACAGGTTGCGGCGGCTCTCGCGGCACTGCACGAATACGCCGAAGACCTGCGGTATCTGGGATCTTGGCCGGTTGCTGAGGGCGGTCGCCGCAGCATTATGACCCCGCCGCCGGATATCTCCCAGTCAATTGAATGGGTCGACGCGCTCAAGGAAGGACGAAGGTAAAACATGACACCCACCGCGCCCGAAAATCCAGTTGGACAGCTGCCTTTCCTCGATGACCGCCCAGACCGCCCTGAATCTGTCATGCCGGTTGATTCCCAGCGCATCATTTTCATCCGCCACGGGCAGACCACCGGCAACATCAACCGCCGCCTGGATACCGCATTGCCGGGCGCACCGCTCACCGACCTCGGTGTGAGGCAGGCGCGCAGTCTGGGACGTCTTTTGCTTCCCGACGTCCACAGAATCGGTGACATTGTCACATCCCATGCCCTGCGTGCACGCCAAACTGGTGCAGGCGCGGTCGCGAGTCTGCACCACCTGGGAGAGACTTCCGTTCGCATCCGCCATGAGGGTGGTCTCCACGAGATTCAGGCCGGCGATCTTGAGGGGCGCAATGATCGCGATGCGCACATGGAGTACATGCGCGCCTTCTATCAGTGGCTCAATGGAGAGCTGGAGTACCGCCTTCCCGGCGGTGAATCCGGTGCTGACGTGCTGAATCGGTACCTGCCGACGCTACAGCAGCTGCTGGAGCAGGCAGGAGCGACAGGTGGTGAATCCAAGGAGTCCAGGGAGGCCAGCAGCAAGGATGTCGTCATTGTCAGCCACGGCGCGGCTATTCGTCTGATTGGGCAGTATCTGACCGGGGTGGATCCGGAATACGCACTGCGACACCGCATTGCCAATACCGAGCGAATTGAGCTGGTTCCGAACGCAGCGGCCGTCGGCAAGCGTGCTGGCATTGAACCGGGCGCGTGGGATGTGCGTCGCTGGGGCGACAGCGAGTTGCCCTAGAAGGGAGCGAAACGGCGACCGTTACTGCTGACCGTTACTGCTGGCCCTCCTGAATCTCGCGGCGCTTCTGAGCTGCCAGGCGTAGGCGTTCTGTGCGACGCTTGGATTCCTCTTCGTTGATTTCGTTGAGGAGCTCTTCTTCGTCATCATTGATGTTCAAGGCGGCGCGCCCGATAAGGGCAACGGCCGCAGCGACGATGAAGCCGAGCCACGCGTTATCGATATTGGTGAAAAACATCAGAACGATAGTGACACATACGATAACGCCTGCAGCAGAATCAACAATGTTGAGCTGGCGGCCCTTTTTCATCAGGTTTTGCAGCTCTTGATCGACACTTTGATGCTGCGGATTAGCCGGGGTGCCCTGTGAACTCTCGGGGGAGACCTCAGCGGGCAGGTCCGCGAAGAGAGTTTGCAGTTCTGCCCGAGTTTTAGCGGAAGCAGCACTTTCGGCGCGTTTGGAGAACTCATCGACATCCAAGTAGCCATCAGCGAAATGATTGCCGAGACGCTCCATGGCAGCGTTGCGCTCCCTGTCGCCGACCCTGATTTCTGGCTTCTCGCTCGAGTTGTCGCTCATGGTTATTAAGGTTACAGGGAAGAAGAGGGGAGGGGACAGCATCGCGAGAGGAACGAGACCGTGCACGGCGGGACAAAATTACCCGTAGCCGAGTCGGTCCAAATCCTCCTCCTCGAGGCCGAAATAATGCCCGATTTCATGCAGGAGAGTGACCCGAATCTGCTCCACCAGCTCCTCTTCGGTGCGGCTGATGCGGCAGAGCATGTCGCGATACAGGCTGATTTGGTCAGGTGGACCCCAGTGGTTGTTAGAACGCTCGGTCAGAGGTATCCCCTCGTAGAGGCCCAGCAGTGTGGGCTCGTCGAGGTTATACGGGTGGACCTGGATGATGACCTGATCGAGCTGGTCGAGAAACTGCGTGGGGATGCGGTCGATGGCCTCATCGACAAGTGCATCGAACCGCTCCGGGCTAACGTCAACCATTTATGGTGCTGCCTCGCAATGTCCTCTTGTTTTACTGGCCGATTGTTCTACTGTCCGGCGGGAGCGACTGCGTTATCCGCAGCGCCTGCTCCTGCGCCAGTACCGTCGGCACCGACCTCACCGACGTCACCTGTGCCAGCGCCAGCGCCAGCGTCACCCTGCTCCTCCCGCAGCGGATTGCGCGGTGGCGGAGCCACGGGCGGCTGGCCGTCGATAGTGAAGGACTCGTTAGCGTGGCCATTGAGAGTGGCGAACCCGCCCTGGCCATTGTCCTTAATCAACCAGCAGTTCACACTGCGCGAGCCAGCATTGAGCGACTCCTGCGACAGTGACGTCCAAAATGGCAGCAGCGTTGAGTTGTACAGCGGGTCGTCGCCACCGAGGTAATTCTGCGCCAGAGTCACACACTGCTCTGCGAGCACATCATTTTGCTCCTGGTCAGTGGGGACATTGTCACCGAAGTGGTCGCGGAGATTGACAATTCCCGTCGACTCCATCAGGTGATCTTCCACGCACGGCACCTGGCGGATGGCGCCGTTTTCGTCCAATGTCACGCAGCGGCCGCCCTCGAACACGCGGGACTGGTCCTGCCCGGCCGCAGGACCGGACATGTGCGCCGTGTTGCCGTCTTCATCGACGACCTGGATACCGCACAGGAAGGTTCGGTCACCCTTTTCCCACTGGCTAGGCGAAGGAATGATCGGTGCCGTGATAAATCGACCGTCTGGATCGTACTGGCCGCCCAGGTATTCAGTCACAGTGTTGCGACACACGCCATTTTGCAGAGCCACCAAATTGTCTGCTGTCGGGTAGTTGGCAGTTTTGGCGTATTGCCCCGGATGTTCCTCGTAATCGGCGAGATTCAGTTTCTTGGCCACCTCATAAGCGTGCGGCTGCTCACAGGGCACGACGCGGAAGTCAGAAACATTCAAATCTTCTGCCAGGTTCCAGTCCAGACAGTTGCCCGCGGTTGCACTGGTGAACGCCGTCGTCTCCTTGTCGACGATGGTCGTTGTCGACGATGACGCGCTTGCCGACGAACCCTTGCCCCCAAGTGGCCCACTCGGTGGCTCGATGACTCCCGCTTGCAGCGCGAATGCCATCCCCGCGGCGCCGACCAGCATTGCCGTCGACAAAGCGCGCATTCCCCAGCTTCCACGCGAGTTATTCGAAGCGTTGGCATCGTTGCTGGCTACGGAGGATGCACCAGCGCTGGCATCTGCGCCAGTACCTGCACCGGAGTCAGTGTCTGTGGCGGCAGCGTGCTCGCGATCCTGGTTCATATTGTCATCAGCCATAGTGACCCCATTGTGCACCGCCAATGAGCCTGTGGACAAGGTAACGCTAAAAGCGACAACGTCCCCATGAGCGTCGATGTCGTGGCAAGGAGCTCTGCCATTGACGCTCTGTCCGAGTTTGCGGTCCGAGTTTGCTCAAGAGTTTTAAGCACTACAATAGTCCGGTATTTGTTCGCTACCCGAGGACACGAGTCTTGACCTGGACTGCACTACTTAGCCTGCTGGGCGTCCACATTATTGGTATGGCCTCACCAGGGCCTGACGTCTTCTTAGTCCTGCGCCTTGCCACCAAATCCCGAAGGCACGCCATCGCGGCAGTCGCGGGTATCAGTACTGGCGCCACAATCTGGATGACCCTCACAGTTTTTGGGTTCGCAGCCGTCATTACCGCCAATCCTTTGCTGATGGGCGTAATTCAACTTGTCGGTGGCTGTTATCTCATTTACATGGGCATCAGTATGGCCAAGGCAGGCATCAATACCCTCCGCGAACTGCGCGCCGGTGCCGCACCAGCCCTGGGAAGCGAGGCGCTCCGGTCGCCGAAGGCGACGTTCCGCCAGGGCTTTTTCACCAACATGTCGAACCCGAAGATTGTTCTCTTCCTCACCGCAGTGCTTTCACAGTTCATTCCCGCGGGCGCATCTGTGGGGACGCTCGTGCTTTGTACACTGGTGCTAATCGTCTCCCAAATCGCTTTCTTCCTATTTATCGCAATCGTGGTGTCGACGGATGCCGTCGTCAAGCGAATGGTGCTGGCAGGGCCGTGGATTGACACTGTCGCCGGCGTAATCTTCCTCGTCCTCGGCGCGCTGCTGGTCGCCTCAGGAGCGGAAGCGGCGCTCTAACATGCCTTGTGCCTGCTTGCCGACGTAAACCAGGTACTCTAGGGGACGTGATTGATCTCAAATTTCTCCGCGAAAACCCTGAAGTAGCCCGCGAGTCCCAGCGCACCCGTGGTGAGGACCCGGCATTGGTCGATCAGCTGCTGGAAGCTGACGCTAAGCGCCGTGAGGTTATTGCCTCCACCGACGCGCTGCGTTCGGAGCAGAAGGGCTTCGGTAAGAAGATTGGTCAGGCGTCGAAGGAAGAGCGTCCGACCATGTTGGAGAAGGCCAAGGAGCTTTCCGACGCCGTGAAGGCAGCCGAAGCGAAGCAGAAGGAAGCCGAGGCTGAGGTCGAGCGTCTGCAGTATCTGATTGGCAACATCGTTACGGGTGCGCCCGCCGGTGGCGAAGATGACTTTGTCGTGCTGGAGGAAATCGGCGAGATTCCACAGTTCGATTTTGAGCCCAAGGACCACCTGGACCTCGGTGAGTCGCTGGGACTTATTGATATGGAGCGTGGCGTCAAGGTCTCCGGTTCCCGCTTCTACTTCCTGACCGGCTACGGTGCCATGTTGCAGCTGGCCATGATGAACCTGGCTGCTCAGAAGGCAACTCAGAATGGTTTCCAGCTGATGGTGCCGCCGGTGCTGGTTCGTCCGGAGACCATGTCGGGTACCGGTTTCCTCGGTGCGCACTCCGATGAGATTTACTACCTGCAGGAAGATGACCTCTACCTGGTCGGTACCTCGGAAGTCGCGCTGGCCGGCTACCACTCCAACGAGATTATTGACCTGTCGGAGGGGCCGCGTCGCTACGCTGGTTGGTCTTCTTGTTTCCGTCGTGAAGCGGGCTCTTACGGCAAGGACACCCGCGGAATCCTGCGCGTGCACCAGTTCGACAAGCTGGAGATGTTCTCCTACTGTCCGCCGGAGCAGGCGGAGGCAGAACACCAGAAGCTGCTGAACATGGAGCGCGAGATGCTGGCCGCGGTCGATGTTCCGTACCGCATCATCGATGTTGCTGGTGGCGACCTGGGTGCATCCGCTTCCCGCAAGTTCGATACCGAGGCATGGGTGCCGACGCAGAACACTTACCGCGAGTTGACCTCGACTTCGAACTGCACGACTTTCCAGGCTCGTCGTTTGAAGACCCGCTACCGCGATGCCGATGGCAAGTCCCAGTACTGCGCCACCCTAAATGGCACGCTGGCTACGACGCGTTGGCTGGTCGCCATTTTGGAAAACCACCAGCAGGCCGATGGTTCTGTGGTGATTCCGGAGGCCCTGCGTCCGTTCATGATGGGCAAGGAAGTTCTCGAGCCGGTTAAGTAGGTGTGGCCCCGACACAGCCACACACTCACTTCACGACACCTATGGCACCTCATGCCACCTCCACAGCTGGCATGAGGTGCCATAGGTGTCGTGAAGTGCCCTAGGGGGCGTCCCTATGTTTTTGTCAAGCCTAAATCGGAGTTTTTAAGTGAAACTCTTGGGGGTAGGTTTAGGCATGGTTATTGTGCCCATCAACTGGTGTTGGTGGGCCTGATTTTCGTGTCACAGGAGCAATTCCTGCATAGG
>NZ_KV809170.1:35147-122034 GCF_001812505.1 Corynebacterium sp. HMSC064E10
CGAAGTCGGATCCATCACCGATGGAAAGCAAGATTTGTGCTGCGGTCTTGATACCGATTTCCGGCATACTCGATCCAAGGCCTCGGAGGCAGGGAAGTCCTCCAGCATGCCGTCGACCTGGCCGGCGATAGGTTCGCGTCGGCTCGCTGGGTTCGCGTGGGCTGGGCCAATTTTCAATTCCCAAGACGTGGGTGGGGTGACTGCGCTAAGAAGTAGGTGGGGGATTGAGTCAATAATTTGGCAAGAGGATCGATAGCAGCGGCATGATTGAACCAGGAAAAACTTCGCTCGAAGTTGACTGCGTATATGGACACAGCAGCATTCTTGGTGAGATTAGCGCGGAGATCCGTAAGGGGGAATTTGTCAGTATCACCGGCCCGAATGGGGTGGGAAAATCCACGTTGATTAGCACCATTGCTGGTGAGATAGAGCCAATCGAAGGTACTGTGCGGGTTGCTTGCGAGGGCGAAGAAACTTTCGTTGATCCGTCAAGCCCGCAAGGCGCTGGCTGCGTGACCAGCATTTCTGATCCAGCATTTCTACCGGACTTAACTCTCGGCGAGCATATTAACCTGGTTTCCCTGCGCACAGGTGTGGAAATGGACACGCTGCTGAGTCGGTTGGAGCCATGGCGCGTTGCTGAGTTGCCCAACACTTTGCCCAGTCGGCTTTCGAGCGGTCAGAAGCAGCGGGCAAACTTGGGAATCCAATTGGCGGTTGCGGCTCCGGTTGTTGTGTTGGATGAACCCGAGCGCCATCTCGATGCGGATTGGACTCGGCTGCTGTGCGCGCAACTTCGCCAAATGGCACAGTCTGGATTCACAGTGATTGTGGCATCGCATTCGCCAAGTCTCATCGATGAGGCAGACTGGGAGATTCGACTGTGAACCTTGAAGGCTTGAGTTTTCCTCTCAACGTATTTCAAGTAGTTGGCTTAGTAGGGATTATCTTCCTGCTGGTCATCATTGCGGAACGAATGGCTCCGCTGAGGTCCGGTGACCGCGACCGATGGGAATGGGAGTATCGCCCCGCACGTCGATTTCCCGGCATTGACCGCGACGGCTGGCTCCAAGTGCTGGTGTTCACCGTATTTGGGTTCGGCATTGGCGGGGTTTTTCGATATGTCCTTGGGGTTGCACGACCACGTCGTTTAGCGACGGTGCTTTCTAATGGCGTGACACAATCGATGACTCGTGTGACCGTGATGTTCTTTAATGCGGAGCTGGCATCGAATATTTACGCTGCTTCCTGGCTGCGGAGTGCCAAGGTCAAGGAGCGGCCGTTCGCGCAAACTTCCTTGCCGGTGTTGATGCTGCGCAGGCTGGTGCGGCGTGGGTATATCCCGTTGCTATTTGTTGCGGTGGCGCTGGCGGAGTTTTCTGTTGCACCGCTGATTGGAAAAGGCGGGCGCACGCTGGTTTTGCTCTGCTGGGCGGTGCTTGCCTCTGCAGTATGGCGGGCGACTAGGCTCGAAGCGCCAGGTCAGCTGCCGTGGCGAGTGGCGATACTGAGCGTTGTGACCGTCCTGGGAATGGCCGTCCAATTCCTTCCGGGGATGCCGCTAAATCCCATGTATTCCATGCTATGGGCTGCCGTGGCAATTGTCTATTGTGCACTTGTTCGAGGAAAACCACGGGAAACTAATGATTTTTCCTCGATTGAGATTGGTTTGGGCGCACCATTAGAAATGGGCAAGCTGCAGTATTGGTTTTCCGGCGGTCTTGCGATTATTCCGGCTATTGCATCGGAATTGATGGCGATTGCGCCGATTATGTAGGAGCTGCGGCCACAATGCTCCGACTAAGCGGTCGGGCTGCGCCGGCGGGAAAAGGGGAATCCTAGGCGGAGAGGCAACGTCTTCTACTAGGAGCTGTTGGCCTACAGCTCCTAGCTGTGAAGTACTTCGATTGCAATAGCGAGCAGGCCGGTGCTGACGGGCTGCGGAGTAACGCTTTGACCTGCCCAAATTACATCGGCATGATCTAGGCCACCCCAGCTTTCTTCCAGGTAGCCTTCAGTCCGGCTCGGAGGGGAAGGACCAGACATGCGGCCGAAGCTGCGACCGACGTCAGAGCAACACCGGCTTGGACTAAGGCTGGATTGACTTTGGAGTTTTCTTCCGTGAAGACGCCGATCAGCTGAGATGGCGCAATTGTGCTTGCGAGCGCGCTTAGGGACGCGACGCGCAGAGTATCTTCGCGGTCATCTGCCTTAAGCAGCGAAGCAGCTGAGAATCCAGCTCCGACCGTAGAAACCACGAAGGGAAGAAGCAGAGTTTCCTTCGGTGCTGTCTTTTGAACTGCCTCGCCGTTTAGCTTCCATTTTGTGTGGACTTCTGAAGGCAACTGCTTCCAGGACATGGCCAGTGCGACTCCGTGCGCAACCGTCACAGCCGCGGGGAGAAAAGCGGTCGCCTGCAGTGCGCGAGCCGGAATTTCAGAGATAACCTCACCGTCAATATCGTCCGGGCGGACAATCCCGAGCTTGGTGGCTACTGCAGCCCAATTGATAGACCAGCCAAAACCCAACAGGTGAGGTTGGAGAATCCGCGGGTCGTTCATATTCCACAGGGAAGCGCGACCGCGCTTGGAAAATGCTCGAAGTGGGTTGCTGAGGTAGCGTCGCAAAGCGCTCGGTTCACCAACTTGCTCGGCGACTCGCTCGGCGTATTCGGTCGCCGTTCCCAGCTCTTCGGCCAGGTCCGCGTGGACGTCGTTAAGCTCTTGCAGAAGACTCTCCTGCTCGGCAATGATCGCCTTGCGTTGTGCGGGCGATGTTCCGATTTCGCGCAGTTTGTGGTCGATGGCGGTGAGGTAGGTGTTCATTGGGGATCCTCGGAAAATAGTGCGGTCATGTCGGCGGATAGATCGATGAAGTCCTGATGTAGCTGCGTGAGTGTTTGCTGTCCTTTGTCTGTTAGTGAGTAGTACTTGCGGGGCGGCCCCTTGGGGGATTCCTCCCAGCGATTGCTAATCAAGCCGTTGGTGGTCAGCCGCGAGAGTAGGGGGTAGACGGTTCCTGCGGGCGCGCTGAGGTGGGGGTAGGCGTTGAGCTTTGCGACGAGTGCCGCGCCATAGAGTTCTTCGCGAGAAATCAGCTTGAGAATGGCGAGCTCGAGTACTCCCTTCTTCAGTTGTGTTTGTGGGCGTTTGGGCATGGCGTTGTGCTTTCTTTCCGGCGGTAGAAGGAAGTTGTTTGAGCAGAATCCTTTTCATACCTAGTACCTTGTAATGCCAACTATACCCACAGTAGTTTGTATTGCCAAGTACTGCACGCCTATACCGCACAGAGAGAACAGAACAAAGAAAAATGAGGGGCAATTGTCAAAAGACAATCGCCCCTCATCCCACCGGGTTGGCTCTATGAAGAACTTGTAACAGTTAGGAACCGGTTCGGTTCCTATTTAGCGTTCAATTAAATGCGCTCATCGAGCCAGGCAATAGCCGTCGCAATGGCCTGGTGCTGTGCCGGTTCATTGAATACCTCGTGGAACTGGCCTTCGAACTCGATCAGCTGCTTGTCGGTGGACGAGATACCGTTGTACCAGTCACGCGAGAAGAACGGTGGCACAATCTCATCCTGGCCACCCATCATGACCAGGGTCGGCTCAACGAAGTCGACGGAGTTGGTGCCGTTGTAGGTGGCGGCAAACGCCATTTGTTGAGCCATGCCGAGCGAAAGCTTGGAGTTGTTGTACGGATCAGTGCCGTATTCATCACGCACTGCCTGGGAAGAAGAAGTTTTCGCACCCAGCGGGTTGCCAACCTGAATCAGGTCAGTGCCCGGCAGCGATGGGACGCGCATCTCGGTACGGTTCGGTACTTCCTTGAGCATGCGCGTGTTGAAAGTAGTCATGTCCTGGAACGGCAGACGCTGGTAAATCGTCGGCTGGGCTTCGCGCTCGACATCGGTCATGGCTTCTGGAGTGATGGTTTCGCCCTTGTCCGTGCCGCCGTAGGGGTTGAACAGAGCGCCACCGCCGTTGGCGACGATGCCATCGACACTGCCCGGGTACTTGATGCCGTGGAAGTCCACAGCAAGACCGCCCATGGAGTGGCCGAGCAGGAAGGTCTTCGTGCTCGGGTTCTCCGCCTTGGCCTTCTCTACAAGCATGTGTAGGTCATCGACAAGCGAGTGGAAATCATCGATGTGGCCACGAGCAACTGGAGTGCCTTCAACCTGGCCCGTGTGGCCGTGACCGCGGTGGTCGAGACGGTAGACGTTGTAGCCGGCGTTCAGAAGCTTGCCAGTTACCCACTCGTAGCGCCCCAGGTGCTCTGCAGCACCATGCACGACGACGACAGTGGCCTTGGCGTTCGGAATGGTGTTGGACTTCCAGTAGATTTGAGTGCCCTTGCCATCCTCCGACGTCATATAGCCGTCGGTCACCGTAACGTGGCGACCGTCAACTGTAGTGGTCGGCGCCGGGGTAGTTGGCAGTTCGACCATCGCAGTGGACTGCGGGTCAGGGGTTGGCTCCAGCGGGTTTTTAATGAAATCCGTTGGGGTTGCTGATGCTGCCGGAGTGGCCAGTGCCAGCGTCAGGGCGGTGGTCACACTCGCAGTGAAAATCGATGCACGACGCATGATTGCTCTTTTCTATTTTCAATCGAGGAGCGGATGGTAGTGATAATAATTTTATTATAACAAACAAGCTCTGAATTTATAATAAAAATGGCTCGGAAAACCGATTCGGTTTTCCGAGCCATTCTTAGGCTCTTACGAGGGCTTATTCAGGCTTCGGTGCCTCCTCCGCATCGGTATCCTCGACCCAGCCGTAGGTGCGTTCAACGGCACGGTTCCACTGGTGGAACAGGCGATCGCGCTCTTCGGCCTCCATCTTCGGACGCCACTTCTTGTCAATCGTGATGTGAGCCTTGACCTCATCCAAGCTCGACCAGAAGCCAACGCCCAGACCTGCACCATATGCAGCGCCGAGAGCAGTGGTTTCAATGTTGTTCGGGCGCGTGACAGTGACATCTAGGATGTCGGACTGGAACTGCATGAGAAATTCGTTCATGGTCATTCCGCCATCGACGCTCAGCGTCGTAATGTCCGTGCCAGATTCTGCGACCATGGCGTCAAGAACCTCTCGGGTCTGGTACGCAGCGGCTTCCAGCACAGCGCGGGCGATATGGTTGCGGTTGACAAAGCGGGTCAGACCGACGATGACGCCACGGGCATCCGGCTGCCAACGAGGAGCGAAGAGACCGGAGAATGCCGGCACGATGTACACGCCACCGTTGTCCTTGACATTCTTTGCCTTGTTCTCGATGGAAGCGGCATTTGGAATCATTTGCAGCTCGTCACGCAGCCACTGAACAAGTGCGCCGCCCATGGAGACAGAACCCTCGAGAGCGTAGACCGGCTTCTCACCCTCGACCTGGTAGCAGACGGTGGAGATGAGGCCATGCTCGGACCACTTCGGGTTCTCACCGGTGTTCATAAGCATGAACAGGCCAGTGCCGTAGGTGTTCTTGGTGTCGCCTTCGTTGAAGCATCCCTGACCGAACATGGCAGCCTGCTGGTCGCCGAGGATGCCAGTAATCGGCCGCCCAGCAAGGGATCCGCGGGCACGGACGCGTCCAAAGTCGCCTACCGACGGTCGAATCTCCGGCAGCATCGACATCGGAATACCGATCTCTCGGCAAATGTCCTCGTCCCACTCCAGAGTTTTGAGATCCATCAAGAGAGTGCGAGAAGCGTTGGTGACATCGGTTGCGTGGATTGCAGCTTCGCCGTTGTCGCCTTCTGCGCCACCGGTAAGGTTCCACAGCAGCCAAGTGTCAATCGTACCGAAGAGCAGGTCACCAGCCTCGGCCTTTTCGCGGGCACCTTCTACGTTGTCAAGAATCCAACGTACTTTCGGTGCGGCTGGATAAGAGTTGATACGCAGACCCGTGGTCTCACGCCAGCGGTCCGGCCCCTCATCTCCCATGAGTTCCTTGCAGATTGTATTGGTGCGGGTGTCCTGCCAGACGATGGCGTTGTAAATGGGTTCACCAGTGTTCTTATCCCAGACGACAGTGGTTTCGCGCTGGTTGGTGATGCCAATTGCTTCAACATCCTCAGAAGGCAGGTCGAGGTCTGCGAGCGCCTCGCTGACTACGCGCCTAGTGTTCGTCCAAATCTCTTGAGCGTCGTGCTCGACCCAGCCCTCTTCTGGGAAAATCTGCTTGTGCTCCATCTGAGAAACAGTGACGATCTCTGCGTCATGGTTGAAGATGATGCAGCGGGTGGAAGTAGTTCCCTGGTCAATGGCGAGGACATATTTGCTGTGCATCATGGGGGATACTCCTAGCGAAATTGTGTGTAAATGTGAGTTTTCGGACTTGCGCTATTTTATTGTGCGTTTACTCTCATATTCCCGTTATCCGATGGCAAAGGCAAGAGCGCCTGCAGCCACGGCTGCCAGCATCGGTGCGACAATCGGGACCCATGCATATGCCCAGTTCGCATCGCCCTTGCCCTTAATCGGGAGCACGAAAGCGTAGGCCAAACGGGGGCCGAGGTCACGAACAGGGTTGATAGCGTATCCAGTCGGGGAACCAAGGGAAAGACCAATCGACACAATGATGAACGAGACACCGAAGTAGGTCAGCGGGCCAAGCTCGCCGCCGGCTGGGCCGAACAGGATGAATGCGAGCAGAACGAAGGTCGCAATGAACTCGGTGACGGCATTCCAGAAGTTATTTGGATGAATCGGTACGGTGAAGAAGTTGCCACCGGTCTCGGCATTTGCATTGGTCGGATTGCCGTTGTCGTCAACGCCATTGGCATCGAACAGCTGCTTAAACGCGGCCCATGCCAGGATTGCACCTACGAATGCGCCCAACAGCTGACCTGCGGCATAGTAGGGGACCAGGCTCCAAGCCAGGCTGCCTTTGACTGCCAGGGCAACGGTTACCGCTGGGTTCAAGTGCCCGCCGGATACGTCGGCAATAGATGCGCCAGCGAAAACGGCCATACCCCAACCGAAGGCAATGCCCATCCAACCAGCATTTGCTGCGCGGGTAGTCCGGAGGTTGATAGAGGCGCAGACTCCGTTACCGAGCAGAATCAGAATGGCGGTTCCGAAAAACTCCCAGAGGAATGCCTGGGATCCTGTGATTGTCTCCATGAGATGTAGAAAACTCTCTGTGAGTCGTGACCGGGCAAGGTCACGATGAATCTTGCAACGTAGAATTCTTTAGGTATAAGAAATGCCGGCGAGAAACTATTTTTCGCCGGCACTTTTATTTCGACCCCATCAGCCCTTTGAAGTGCGAAGCCGTTTTCCCGAGAGGGAAAGCTATTTCGTTGTGGCTACAGCGCTGGTGGCCATTCAAGAGCTAACTCGTATGGCCACCTAGGGGAGGGTGGGAAATGAACTAGCGGTCGAGGCTGACGTCGACGTCCGCGCGAGTTTCCACTGCATGAGCAGCAATCTCGTTAGCGGCCTTGTCAGTCAGCTCACGTTCAGCTGCCAGGGTTGCTTCGACACGCTCGATGAAGACCTTGATCTCCTTCTCCATCGTATCCTTGTCCCAACCCAGAGCTGGGGCAACCAGTTCAGCGGTGGCCCGGGCGCTGTCGACACCGCGGTGTGCGTATTCCATGGAGACGCGCAGGCGGCGCTCCAGGATGTCGTCGAGGTGCTTTGCGCCTTCGTGGGTCACTGCATAGAGAACCTCAGCGCGCATGTACTGCTCAGCGGCCTCCAGTGGCTCGAGCAGAGACTTGTCCTCGGCTGCCGGAGCCAGAACCTCGTAGATGAGGGAGCCGTAGCGGTTGAGCAGGTGCTCGACCTGCTTTTCGGTGATACCGAACTGCTTGGCCAGTGCTGGCTTCTGGTTGTTCAGTGCGTGGTAACCATCAGCACCGAGTAGCGGGACATCAGCGGTGACGGACTCCGGTACCTTACGTGGGACATCCTGGACTGCAGCGTCGATGGTGTCGGCGCCGATGACGCGGTAGGTGGTGTACTTGCCGCCTGCGACGGAAACCATGCCCGGGGCAACGTGGGCAACAGCGTGGTTGCGGGAGAGGTTGGTGGTGGAGTCAGAGTCGCCTTCCACCAGTGGGCGCAGACCCGAGTAGACACCGACGATGTCGTCGTAAGTAATTGGGCGGCGAACCTTGGCGTTGACGTGATCGAGGATGTAGTCGATGTCAGCGCGGGTAGCTGCCGGGTTTGCCAGGTTCATGGTCCAGTCGGTGTCGGTGGTACCGATAATCCAGTACTCACCCCACGGAATCACGAACAGGACGGACTTCTCAGTCACGAAGGTCATTGCCACCGAGCCCTCAAGAGCGGACTTCGGAATAACAATGTGGACACCCTTGGAGGTGTGGACGCGGAACTTGCCGGTGACGCCAGCCAGCTTCTCAATCTCATCGGACCAAATGCCGGTGGCGTTGACGAAAACGCTGCCGCGGATAGTGGTGGTCGCGCCAGTGTCGGTGTCAAGGAGCTTCGCGCCGACGATGCGCTCGCCTTCCTTCACGAAGTCGACAACCTGGGTGGAGGTGCGGACGTCAGCGCCGAAGTGAGCAGCGGTGCGCAGGACAGTCATGGTGTGACGGGCATCGTCAACCAGAGTGTCGTAGTAGCGAACGCCGCCGACCACGGCATCTTCCTTCAGGCCCGGAGCCTGCTTCAGGGTTCCCTTGCGGGAGTAGTGCTTCTGCATCGGAACCTGCTTGGCGCCACCCATGACGTCGTAAAGGAAGAAGCCCGATGCCATGAACGGACGCTCCCATACGCGGTGAGTCAGAGGGAAGACGAAGCGCAGTGGCTTAACCAGGTGCGGTGCCAGATGCGACATGGACAGTTCGCGCTCGCGCAGGGATTCAGCTACCAGGCGGAAGTCCAACATCTGCAGGTAGCGCAGACCGCCGTGGAACATCTTTGAGGAGCGGCTAGAGGTACCGCCCGCGAAGTCACGAGTTTCAATGACCGCAGTCTTCAAACCACGGGTTGCGGCATCGAGCGCAGCGCCAGCGCCTACAGAACCGCCGCCGATAATGACGACGTCGTATTGCTCGGTACCGAATTTCTCCCAAGTCTTTTCATGCTGTTCCTTGTTCAGAACTGCAGATGGGGCGAGAGATGAAGAGGACGACATTTTCCAATCCTTCCCGGTGGGGGGCGTTGATTTTTCGTCGAAGAGAATTTCTCGGCTCACGGCTCAGGTTACCAAAACTCGGCTTACTTGTAAGCGCCAACCTACGGTTACGTAGATATAAATAATGGGGCAAAAAGTCACGAAAATCGCGCCAGTAATGTTGTTCGATTTTCCGCAGGTAGATGGCTATGTTAATAGAGATTTACTACTTTTAGACTGAAAGTCGGTTGGCAATAGAATCCCCCATAATGGGGGTGCCAAAGAGGGCTGATGGATGGGCAATGGGTGCACGGCGGGCGTGTGGCGTATTTGAGGGGCGATGACTGGAGCTGCGCTCGGATTTACACATGAATATGAGCCTGTAACGACATTTATCCGCGAGTCTCAGATACCAGTGCATATTGCCCCGCTAAGGGGTGCGAAAGATTGTAGAGTAAAAGCCATGTTCAAGGATCCTGTGTACTTTACGATTATCGGATTGGCGCGCACCGTCTTCTTTGCCCAAGGTTTGAAGTTCACCGTTAAAGGCTGGGAAAACGTGCCGAAGGACTCTGGCGCTGTTCTGGTTACTAACCACACCGGATACATGGACTTCACCTATGTCGGTATTCCATTCCGCAAGCACCGCCGTTTTGTCCGTTTTATGGCGAAGAAAGAAGTTTTCGACCACTCGGTCGCAGGACCAATCATGCGTGCCTGTAAGCACATTCCGGTCGACCGCACTGACGGCTCCAAGTCCTTCGAAGAGGCTTGCAAGAAGCTGGAAAACGACGAGTTGGTAGGCATCTTTCCGGAGTCGACTATCTCGCGCAGTTTTGAAGTCAAGAATCTGAAGTCCGGTGCGGTGCGTATGGCGCAGCGCACCGGCAAGCCCATCATCCCAGTGCTGATTGTGGGGTCCCAGCGCGTGTGGACGAAGGGGCACCCCAAGCATCTCGGTCGCAGCAATACTCCGATTCATATTACGGTTTTGCCACCGTGGACCCCAGAGGGCGATCCGGCGGAAGCCACTGAAAAGCTACACGAAATCATGGATCAGGGCGTCCGTCAGCTCTGGGACGAGTACGCCGCTGAAGAGGGGCCCCTGCCGAAGGGCGCCTACTGGGTACCGGCTCGCCTTGGCGGTGGTGCACCGACTTTCGAAGAGGCCCAGGCAGAGGACCTGAAAGTCGAAGAAGAGCGTCAGCGTATCCGTCATTTGCGCGGTGACCTGGCCGCATTCAAGGAAAAGCTAGCCGAGTCGGCACGTGAATTCGGCGATAGCGCTCGTGAGTTCGGCGATCAGACCAGGCAACAGTTCCTCGATGCGTCGCAAACGATGAGCGCGGAGTCTGCTCGCCGAAGGGAACAGACGACCGCCTTGTTGGCGCAGTTCCGTCAGTCTGTGGAACAGATGGCTGATGATGTCGTCGCCGGTGCCAAGGAGAGCAAGGAGTCCGTGCGTACTGCCACGGATTCGATGCGCGTGACGTTCCGCGAAGCGTACGTGCAGCTAGAGAAGGCCTCCGCCTCCGGTGTCGAGCAGACGCAGCAGACCGTTTACCGTCTTATCGGCCAGTCGATGATGATCCGCGACAAGCTTCCGCAGCGCTTGAACAGGCTCATCACCGCTCAGCCGGAAACGTTTATCTTCGATTACCCCGCATCGCTTGCCGACGATGCGGGCAACATCAGCGAAGAAACTATGAAGGCCTTGCAGCAGCTCGGTAATGACGGAGCCACAATCGTTGTCCTGCACGAATCGGGAGAAAAGCCGAATCTATCGGCCTTGGAGTCGGTTGACCTGCAGGTTGTGGAGCTTCCGGAGGGCGCGAGCAAGCTGGAAGTCACAAATACGGTGGTAAGCACACTGCGCAAGCAGGCTCGCAAGGAAGAAACCGCGATTCTTTTTGCCGGTCGCTCGAACTTTGAGGAAGCCACACAGCGTGTCGGCATGCCGGTAGTTATGGCCGATGCGGACTGGCCCTTGCTGAAGAACGCGGACTGGGTAATCGACACTGTCGAGCATGGGGGAGTAGCCGCAACGTTGCAGTTGTTGCACGACCGGTTCTGCGATGACGGTGAAGATGACAGCAGTGAGGACGGCAAGTAGTTCGAAGTGACCGAGAGACTACATCCACTACTCGTAGCTTCGGATATTGACGGGACGTTCATTGACTCGCGGGAGCGGGTAACTCCCCGCCTGCGGCAGGCCGTCACGCGAATGCTACGCCGCGGAACACCGTTGGTGCTGGCCACGGGAAGGCCGGCTCGGTGGTTGCAACCAGTGCTTGAGCAGCTGCCGGTGCAGCCGTTGTGCGTGTGCGCCAATGGCGCCGTCATTTACGACTCCGGCCGTGACGAAGTGGTTGCCGCCAACACATTGAAGCCGGAGACGCTGCGATACGTCGTCAAGCATGCGCGCGAAGCGACGCGATCTATCGGTGGAATCGGCATTGCGGCAGAGCGCGCTGGAACGTCGGCGAATGACGCCATCGATGAGCTTTTTGTGGTGGCGCCGTCCTATGACCATGCGTGGGAATCGGATGAGCATGGTGAGCTTGCTGAAGAGGCCGTGTTGTCAGAACCCGCGACGAAACTCTTGCTGCGAAACTCAGATGTGAACAGTGCCCAGCTATATGAGCTGGTAGCCCCTGCAATTGACGCGAGCTTGGCGCACGTGACCTACTCCATGCCAGACGGGCTATTGGAGGTGTCCGCGCCGGGCGTGACTAAGCGCGCCGGACTGGAATACGTGTCTGAACTGGTTGGAGCGACCGCGAAAGATGTGGTCTGCTTCGGTGACATGCCGAACGATATCGAGATGCTGTCGTGGGCGGGCACGGGTGTGGCCATGGGCAATGCGGCTGACACTGTCAAGGAGATTGCAGACGAAATCACCGCCACCAATGATGATGACGGTGTTGCTCGTGTGCTGGAGCGCTGGTTCTAGCTAACCTCGCGGTTTTCCCGCGCCAGGTAGCCCACCAGCGCTCGACAGCGGCTGCTTCGGGTTTACTACAGCGTTTACTTCAGCTCGGTCTTGACTTCGCCGGTGGCGCGGTCGAAGGTGATTGAACCGTTCTGGAACTCAGCGCGCTCGGTGTTTCCATCGACCACCTGGGTCTTCGTCGGGGCACCCAGCTTGCCGACTTCGAAGCCCTGGCGGGCCCACTCATCAGCAATCTTGCCCCAGATAGCGTGAGCGCCGGTGGTGTCGGAGTCGGTGATTACGCCGTTGGAAAACTTCACGTAGCGCAGGGCATCGGCCTGGCCAGCATTGTTCGCCACGGTAGAACCGCTCTGGATACCGGACATCGCGTAGCCGAGAACCGAGCCCATTTCCTCGGAAACTTGGCGCCATTCGGCAGCCAGGTCGTTCTGCTCATTGATAGTGATGATCTGGTCAATCAGAACCGGCAGGTCAGCAATCGACGGTCCGTTTTCAATCGAGCGTCCAACCGCACCCAGAATCGCATCGGCGGTCTGTCCCAGACCAGGCGCACCTAGCATGCCCAGCGCGGAGGCCAACATCGAACGTGCACCCGCGACTGCCTCCAGAGCCTGTGCCTTCTGCTGCTCGTTCGGTGCGCTCGGCGAGGACGGGGAGTCAGGTGTGGTCAGGGAAGGGGAGTCGCTCGGCTCGCTTGCCGACGGCGTGGAGGGTTCAGCCGTAGCGGTGCTACTGGTGCTCGTAGCGTCGGTTGGCTCCGAAGTAGTCGAGGTGGTCGAGGTGGTCGAGGTGGTCGATGCCGTTGAAGAAGTGGTGTTCGACGCATCCGATGTGGCGGAGGTGGTCGGCGAAGTCGAATCAGTAGAATCGGTCGACTCGGTCGACTGCGAATCTGCGTCCTCGTCGGTCTTATCGCCCTTTTCATCCTGCGGAACGAGGAGGTCAATCAGACCGTTGGGACCCTCATTATCAATCTTTCCGCTGGCGAGAGTGTTGTACTTTTTCTCGGCGATTGAGCGAATCTTATCCATCTGGGCGTAGCCAGCATCACCTGGGCAGGTGGTGTTACCAACATCGCGGTGCGCGAAGATGGTCGGCAGAGTGACCTGCTTGCCGTATCCATACTTGGAGTAGCTGGTGCCACCCGAAGTCATCTGGATCTGGCCGGTCGGCTTGACGCCGGCGACCTTCAGACGCCAACCAATCATGTTGCCCACCGAGTTCAGTGCAGCCTCACTGGGAGCAACCGAAGTGTAGTTACCCATCATGGAGATGCCGAAAGTACCGGTGTTGAAGCCACCTGCGTGAGCGCCCTGGACATTCTTATCCAGGCCACCGTAGCGGCCCTCGAAGATGTTGCCGTACTTGTCGACAAGGGCGTTGTATCCAATGTCGCACCAGCCCAGAGTCTGTGCGTGGTACTGGTAAATGCCGCGGACGATACCAGCGGACTGGCTCTCGGTGTAGTTGTTTGAACCAGCGGTGTGGTGCACGGTGGCACCGACCAGCTTGTTGTCGTAGTCCGCGCCCTTACAGCGGTTATTTTCGTTGGCGCCCCAGCCGGCACGGGTAATGACCTTCGGCATGCCCGTGACATTCTTGGCATCCACAATTGGGTCGATACCGGATGCAGCAGCCTGGCCGTCGATAAGCACTGCGTCGACCTGGTCGATTGGCAGTTCATCGGCGACCGGCTCGATGTCCGTCCACTTCACTGGGAGATTCGGCGAGTCCAGATTTGCAGCGTCGTTAGCGCTCTGGGTAGCCGAGTCATCGAGTGCGTCCCCAGGAGCTGCATCCGGAGTCTGCTGGTAGTCGGAAGCGGCATCGTCAACGGCCTTGGCGACATCCTTGGCTGCATCCGTAGCGGATTCCTTTGCATCCTCCACGGTCTTCTTGGCGCCCTCAGCATTAATCTCGTCGAGGTTGAGCTTGGACAAATCCAACTTCTCAGCGCCCTTGATGTCCTTCAGGTCCACGCCGGACCCCGGACCGAAGATGTTAAGTCCGTGGGTGGAAACCTGAACACGCTTGGTTGGCTCGATGTAGATGAGCTCCGTTCCGTTCAGGCCGTTGCCATTGCCTTCAGCGGGGTAGTCCGGGTCAACGCTGTACCAGTCGGACCAGGAGCCGTCGGCGCGCTCGGCGCGGACGAAGCTGGCGATATCAGGGTCACCGGCCCACGTCAGCGCAAACTGGGAAAACTCAGTATCGGAGGTAATTTCCTTGACGACACCACGGTTGGGATGAGCCTCGTCGGCAAGCGACTGCGTTGCGATTGCTGCGTCTTCGACGAGAACGGAGACGCTGTCTGCAAGCGACTTGCTCTGGACAATCGGGTCGATGGGGCTGGCACCGTTTTCCTCGATGAGGTCATAAGCGGCACCTGCGCCGACAACGGCAACGGGTGTCAGGGCAAGGGTCGCCACGGCAGCGAGTACCAAGGATTGCTTGGCACCTGCGCGGCGATTGATGCGGCGGCGACTAAACACGGTAATAACTCCTGGGTGATTACGAAGATCTGGTGCTACACCACAAATGTGATGTGGTTATTCCTGGATTGGATAAGCGGGGGACTTAGTTCTGAGGTGCGAACCAGGCCTGCGTAGCTTCGGCAGGGTTGGTTGGCAAGGATTCAGTTAGAAACTCACCAACAACCTCGCCTGGCGTGGGCGTTTCCACGTTTCCGAGGGAACCGCCGTTGTCGCCCGACTCGCCGGCGCCCGGAATCGGCGGAATGCTGGCGGCCTCTCCGTCCTGGTTGTTCGGACCCGTCGAGCGGCCGGCGATACCCGCTCCACCGGCACCATCAAACTTGGCCTTTGCTGCTGCGCGGATGTCGTCCATCTGCTGGTAGCCGAAGTTGCCCGGGCACGAGGTGTAGCCGGTGTCGCGGTGACCGAAGATGGCCGGGAGGTTCACGGTCTGACCGGAGCCGTAGCGCGCCTTCGAGTAACCGGAGCTGGTCAGCGCGGCGGTGGACATCGGATCGACGCCACCGACCTTCATGCGCCAGCCGACCATCTCGCCAAGTGCGGTGATGGCAGCATCCGGAATCTGCAGCTGGTCGTGGTTGCCCATGACCGAGATGCCGAAGGTGCCGTTGTTGAAGCCGCCTGCGTGCGCGCCCTCGATGTTCTTGTCCAGGCCACCGTAGCGACCCTCGTAGATGTTGCCGTATTTGTCGACCAGCGCGTTGTAGCCTACATCGCCCCAGCCCAGCGTCTTTGCGTGGTAGGCGTAAATGCCGCGGACAATGGCCGGGCCCTGCGACTCCGAGTAGTTATTGGAGCCCGCGGTGTGGTGGATGCAAGTGCCCTTGAAGGTGCTGTAAGAGCTCGGGCCGCTGCGCATGGACTCATCTGCGCCCCACGCTGCACGGCTGATCACCTTCGGTGCGCCGGCAATCGACGACTCGTACGCAACCGGCTGAATAACCTCGCCAACCTGCTCCACACCGTCGATGAAAACTGCCTGGACAGCATTGAGGGACAACGCTGCCGAAGCGCTGACAATGTCCTGCAGGGCACCGCCGATGGTTGTGGGGTCAAGGTTGTCGATACCAATGATGTTGCGTGGATCTAGGCCCTCGAGGAGGTTCAGTCCGACGGTCGACACCTGCACACGTCTGGTGGGCTCAACGAACAGCAGCTCGGTGCCGGACTGTCCGGAGTTATTCATCGGGCCGTGAGAATCAGCGTGGAACCACGGGCCAAAGCTGCCATCTTCGCGTTCGGCGCGAACGTAGAGCTGCAGGTTGTCATCGCCCGGCCAGGTCAGGGCGAACTGGGAGAACGGTTCGTCGCGGGTGATGTCCTTCACGAATCCGCGAAGCGGGTGCAGGGCATCGGTAATGGCATGCGTGCCGACGGCTGCGTCGTCAATCATCATCGTGACAGCGTCAACCAGCGGCGATGTCGAGATCTTGGCCGCGATGGGGCTTACGCCTGGGCTTTCAACCAGGGTAGGGGCCTGGCGAATACCCCATGTTGCTAGTGGAGCTGCGGCAGTAGTAGCTGCCAGTCCATAGAGGAAGGTGCGGCGGCCCATCGACGGGGCATTGATGCGACGGCGAGTTGGCACGGTAAAAGCTCCAAAAAAATGGGGTACAGGGTTGTCGACCCCGAGGCCTACCCCGGGGTCGAAGGGAAGGAAAGTTGCAAAGCAACAGAAAATTCTGAGGAGGATGTTACCAGTGTGACTAAAAAAATCTAGTGAGGCATCTGTGTTTCCCCGTTAATTTTGGGAAAATTATCAAATAATGTGACCAAACGAACGTTGGGTTGGGCTCACGTGGACGTCGTAAAGCCCGCGTGTACACCCGCAAATCGGGCGGAAATGCAATAGGTTTTAAGGCGTGAGTAGCGAAAAGAACACCACCGCCAATGAATTTGCTCCGAAGTCCCTACAGGACATCAAGGACAACACCTACGACCTCATCGTGGTCGGCTCGGGTTTCTTCGGTTTGACCGTTGCTGAGCGGACCGCCAATGAGCTGGGTAAGCGCGTGCTCGTTGTCGAACGCCGCAACCACATCGGCGGCAACGCCTACTCGGAGGCAGAGCCGGAGACTGGCATCGAGGTGCACAAGTACGGTGCGCACCTGTTCCATACCTCTAATAAGAGGGTGTGGGACTACGTCAACCAGTTCACTGACTTCACCGACTACCAGCACCGCGTGTTCGCTATGTACAAGGGCACCGCGTACCAGTTCCCGATGGGGCTGGGGCTGATCAACCAGTTCTTCGGCAAGTACTACAGCCCGGACGAGGCTCGCCAGCTGATTAAGGACCAGACCGATGGCCTGGATCCGCGCGACGCGAAGAACCTTGAGGAAAAGGCCATCTCCCTCATCGGCCGCCCGCTCTACGAAGCCTTTGTCAAGCACTACACCGCCAAGCAGTGGCAGACGGATCCGAAGAACCTGCCGGCCGGAAACATCACCCGCCTGCCTGTTCGCTACACCTTTAATAACCGCTACTTCAACGACACCTACGAAGGCCTGCCTGTCGACGGCTACACCGCCTGGCTGGAAAACATGGTGACCTCCGACAAGATTGACGTCGTTGTCGACGCCGACTGGTTCGAGGCGCGCGACGAGCTGCGCGCTGTCTCCCCGGATGCTCCCGTCGTCTACACCGGCCCGCTGGACCGCTACTTCGATTACGCAGAAGGCAAGCTGGGTTGGCGCACGCTGGACTTCGAGATGGAGGTTGTCAACACCGGCGACTTCCAGGGCACCCCAGTGATGAACTACAACGACGCGGACGTGCCGTATACCCGTATCCACGAGTTCCGCCACTTCCACCCGGAGCGCGATTACGTCAAGGACAAGACGGTAATTGTTAAGGAATACTCCCGCTTCGCCGACGATGGCGACGAGGTGTACTACCCAATCAACACTCCGGAAGACCGCGAGATGCTCGAGGCCTACCGCAAGCTCGCTGCAGCAGAAGCGCAGGAGAACAAGGTCCTCTTCGGCGGCCGCCTGGGCACCTACCAGTACCTGGACATGCACATGGCCATCGGCTCTGCACTGTCGATGTTCGACAACAAGATTGCACCGTTCTTCAACGACGGCGAAGCAATCGAGCAGGAGCGCGGGCACTAGTTTGCCGCTTGCGGCTCCTGCGCTAGTATTGCGCGAGTGTCGCGTGAGAAAAGCCAAACCGAAGTTCCCCAGCAGGGGCCATTGCTGCAGCGTGTGAACAAGTTTCTCACCCTGCCAGTGGCTCCCGTAATTCTGGTTCTCATCGGCTCTCTTGGCACCCAGGCCGCAGCCGTGCTGGTCACTGGTATGCTTTCCACGGTCGGCGCGCCGGGCATATCGGGCTTGCGCATGACTGCCGCCGCCATCATCATGGTGGTTCTGTTCCGGCCAAAGTTATCCGGGATGACCCGCGCTCGCGCCATCAACATCGTGGTCTACGGCATCGCTATGGGCATGATGAGCATGATGATTTACGCCGCTATCGCCCGCCTCCCGCAGGGCGTTGCCGTCACCATCGACTTCCTCGGTCCCTGCGTCGTGTCTTTCCTGGGACTGAAAATGTGGCGATCCCGCCTGTGGGCCATCGTCGCTTTCATCGGCGTCGCCCTAATCGCCCAGCCCTCCAATGACCTGGACCTTATCGGCATTGGTTACGCCGCAATCGGCGCGATCTTCTTCGGCGCATACACGCTCTTCTCCGCCCGAATGGGCAGCGCCGAGGGCGGCGGCATGCCTGACCTGGCGCTGTCAGTGGTCGTCGCAGCAATCGTGCTCGCGCCGTTTTCCGTATCCGCCGCACCGCTTGTCGACGGTTCGATGTGGGCCACCATCGTTATTTCTGGGTTCATTGGCGCTGTTATTCCCTACGTGATGGACACCATCGCTGCGGGGATTGTCTCAGCGGCGGTCGTCGGCACGCTCTTTGCACTGGATCCGGTTATCGGTGCAATCCTGGGTTGGGCGTTTTCCGGTGACCGAGTGACCTGGTCTATGGCGCTGGGCATCGTGCTGATTGCGGCGGCTGGCGCGATTATTACCTGGCGCGGGGCGCGGGAGTCGCGTGAGCTTGCGCAGTAGAAACGCGAGTACCGGAACCCGCCCAAAAGGAGTAGTTTCGACGTGTTCTGCTGGAAAACAACAGTGAATGCGGGTAGGTTTGTCGAAGATTTATTGTTTTTTAAGGTAATTCCCTGAAGAGGAAACACGCCTGATAGCTCCCACTGGTCGTGGGGAGTCGCACATTGTGAGGAGAATGCACACGTGAAAATCACCTCTACTTTCCGTGGTTGGCGCCGAAAGGTTGCAGCAGTTGCGTCCGCAGTAGCTGTGGCTGCGTCTGCATTGACCATGGCGCCGGCCGCGAGCGCGGCGGGCGACCGAGGTTCGCTGCGCCCGGGTTGTGAATGGGATTCGTACCAGTACTTCACCCAGAAGTGCCAGGTTTATTCGCCGGCCATGGATCGTGATATTCCGGTCCAGATTGTGGCCTCTGCCAATGGCGGTAACAAGGCTCTCTACCTGCTAGATGGCCTGCGTAGCCCGGCTGATGCCTCAGACTGGGTGGAGCACGGTAACGCTCCACGTACTTTTGAGGGATCCAACGTCAACCTTGTTATCCCCGGTGGCGGTGGCGGTAGCTTCTACACTGACTGGAAGCGTCCGTCAGTTAGCCTGCACGGTCCGTTCGTAAACATGTGGGAGACCTTCCTAACCCAGGAATTGCCTGTATACCTTGAGCGCGAGTTCGGCATTTCCCGTACTGACAACTCCATTGCAGGTCTCTCCATGGGCGCATCTGCGGCGCTGTCGCTGGCATACAACCACCGAGACCAGTTCGGTCAGGCTCTTGCCTTCTCCGGTTACCTGCACACCACTGCGCCGGGTATGACCACTGCAATTGAGGCTGCTCAGTTGTCGGCTGGCTACAGCTCCTTCGACATGTGGGGTGCGCCTATGTCAGCGGAGCGTGTCCGCAACGATCCGTACCTGAACGTCGAGAAGATGAAGGGGCTGGATCTGGTTATTACCTCGGCAAATGGTGTTCCGGATGAGGTTCGTGACCCGAAGAACCTCTACCGTGTTGTTCCGAAGGCCGGTGGCGTTGCGCTGGAGTCGCTGTCCCGCTTGTCAACCCGCGAGTTTGAGTTGCGTGCTCGTACCTCCGGTTTGGATGCCACCTTTGAATACGAGCCGACCGGTATCCACGATTGGCCGACCTGGGATCGCAACCTCCAGAACTCCAAGGCCCGCATCGAAGGTTTCCTCGGAGCTTAAAACTAGAACCTGAACGAAAAGTCCCTATGCGCAGCAGATAGTCCGCAGCGCGTAGGGGCTTTCACATTCTGGCCTGTCGCTAGCGTGGCAACAAGAGGCAATCCGCCACGGGCACTAGGATGCTATGAGATAGAAACGTCGGTAACTTATCGGCGGCTACACCCCCGGTAGACCTTTCGGAAAGTGGTTGATACGTCTCATGGCATCACAGCCTGAACAAAAGCGGACACATACCCCGACAACGTCGTCAAGCCTTGCCGTTGAACGCCTGCAGCGGATTCTGCTGCCAAAGTTGGGTGAGCCACGTGATGTCCGCTCGCTCTACTTGGTTGAGCCGGAGACTAATGCCGGTCGTGTGCAAGCGCATTCGCGCACGTCAGCCACCATTCCGGCGGGTGATGAAGTTAGTTTTGAAACCTATTTCAATGCATTTCCGGCCAGCTACTGGCGCCGGTGGACGAATCTGGACAATGTTGTCCTGCGCCTGGAGCTGTCCGGTACCGCGCGCGTGGACATCTACCGTTCGAAGATTGACGGTGCTCGTATCGCCGTGACCGGCGAGGTTGTCGGTGACCTGGGCGCTGCTGCTGAAGGCGCAGAAGCCAAGGTGGACGGCAAGGATGTGCATGTTTGCGAAATCCCAGTACCGCTGACGCAATTTGAAGACGGCGGCTGGATTTGGTTCGACCTCACCTGTGAGACGGACGTGGTAATCCACTCCGCAGGTTGGTACTCCGATATCGAGGCGCCGAGCCAGACGTACCCGGACGGCACGGAGCACCCGGCGCCGGAGGGACGCGTCACTATCGGTATCCCGACGTTCAATCGTCCGACCGATGCAGTTGCTGCTCTCGAGGCGCTGTCCTCGGATCCGGAAGTCGATGCCATCATCGATGCTGTTTTGATGCCTGACCAGGGCACTAAGCACCCGGCGGACGAGCCGGGCTTCGATACTGTAGCCGAGCACTTCGGTGACCGCCTGCGTATCTTCCCGCAGGGAAATCTCGGTGGCTCTGGCGGGTACTCCCGCATTATGTATGAGGCCCTGGGCGGTCCTGACTCGGACCCGAAGCGTGCGACCGACAGCCCGTTCATTCTCTACATGGACGATGACATCGCCATCGAACCGGATTCCATTCTGCGCGCGGTCGCTGTCGGCCGGTTCGCGAAATCCCCGATGCTCGTTGGTGGTCAGATGCTGAATCTGCAGGAGCGCAGCCACTTGCACTCGATGGGTGAAGTCATCGGTCGGCATGACTTCATGTGGACCTCGGCTCCGCACGTCCACTATGACCACGACTTTTATGCTCACCCACTGCGTGATCGCGGGGAGCACGGCACTAACGCAACCGGTGAGGTCGTTGATTCGAAGGACCTTCACCGTCGCATCGATGTCGAGTTCAACGGCTGGTGGATGTGCCTGATTCCGCGCGTCGCCGCTGAGACGATCGGTCAGCCGCTGCCGCTGTTTATTAAGTGGGACGATGCCGAATACGGTTTGCGCGCAGGCAAGGCAGGCTTCCCGACGGCCACGTGGCCGGGCGTTGCAATTTGGCATATGGCCTGGTCGGACAAGGACGATGCGATTGATTGGCAGGCGTACTTCCACCTGCGCAACCGCTTGATTGTCGCGGCTCTTCAGCACGAGGGCGATGCTGCCGGCATCGTGCGTTCCATGCGCAAGGCCACGTTCAAGCACCTCCTGTGCCTGGAGTACTCCACTGTTGCCATCCAAAACGAAGCCATGAAGGACTTCCTGGCAGGCCCGGAGCATCTGTTCGACATTCTCGAATCTTCGCTGCCGCGCATCAATGCCCTGCGCAAGAGCTTCCCCGACGCGGTTGTGCTGCCGAGTGCAGGTGATCTGCCAAAGCCCTCCGGTATTCCGGGGGTTCCGACAAAGGATGTCGGTGGTCGTCTGGGCAAGCTGAAGAAGGTCGGTTGGCTGGCCAAGGGGCTGCTGCACAGCGTGCGCCCGGAAAACTCCGAGCACCACGATGTGCCGCAGGCGAACCTGGCGCCGCTGGAGGCTCGTTGGTTCTCCCTGTCTCGCTTGGACGGTGCCACCGTTACTACCGCTGACGGCCGTGGCGTGGTGTATCGCCAGCGTGACCGCGACAAGGCCAAGGCTCTGCTGGAAGAATCCTGGGAGCTGCAAAAGCAGGTTGAGGAGCGTTTTGAGCAAATGAAGGCACGCTACCGCGCAGCCTATGACCATCTGACCAGTAGGAAGGCCTGGGCGAATGTCTTCGAAAATTAAAGGCGATCCGTTCGGCGAGTCCGACGTTCTCGTTAATATTCAGCACACGCTTAACGACGTCCCGGGGGTGCTGCCCACCGCACGTGCCATGAGCTATTTCGGTGAGCACGCCCTTGGATGGATGGGGCTCGCTGCTCTCGGGGCGGCGGTGGATAAGGAGCGACGCATTGGCTGGGCAAAGGTCGGTGTGGCCGCCTTTACCTCGCATGCGGCATCGGTGGTGCTTAAGCGCATTGTCCGTCGCCCGCGTCCCCATGACCGTCGTATAGCAATCGGCGTTGGTACACCGAGCAAGCTGAGTTTCCCGTCCTCGCACGCGACGTCGACGACGGCGGCGCTGGTGGGGATTGCCAAGTTGGGTTACCCGGCAGCACCGGCCGTGGGGGTGCCGGCGATTATGCTCTCTCGCCTGGTGTTGGGAGTGCATTACCCGACGGATGTTGCTCTCGGAGCGGCGCTGGGTACAGCCACTGCTCTTGCGGTGGACAAGATAGGTGATAAGGTCATCGAGCCGAAAAACGCGCAGCATAACCAGGGTGGACAGCCCTCCATTGCGGAAAGGAATGCACAGTGACACAGGCGGAGAACGACAACTTGGCCAATGTGTCGGCCAACCAGCGGCAAGCTTCTCAATCAAGGATTGGGTCCGAGCCGCACACTTCCGGTATCGATGAGCCTGCGCACCCGCAGGGGCATCCGCCGAAGAATCTGCTGGACGGCATGATCAAGGCGCTTCGCCCGAAGCAGTGGGTGAAGAATGTCCTGGTCATTGCGGCTCCACTGGCAGCCGGCAACGAGATCATGGACTCGGGACGTTCGATCGGCACGCTGTCCGTCGACATCCTGGTGGCGTTCGTGGCCTTCTGTTTGGCAGCATCGTCGATTTACCTGATTAATGATGCCCGCGATGTCGAGGCTGACCGTGCGCACCCAACCAAGCGCTTCCGCCCAATTGCCGCTGGCGTACTGCCGGTGAGCATGGCGTACATTATGGCGGTCGCACTGATTATTGGTTCGATTGCGGTGTCCTGGTTTGCCTCTGAGGGGCCGGGGCTAGCAATTGTTGTGGCTGTATACATTGCGCTGCAGCTCGGTTACTGCTTTGGTCTGAAGCATCAGCCGGTGATTGATATTGCGCTGGTGTCCTCGGGTTTCATGCTGCGTGCAATGGCCGGCGGTGTTGCTGCCAACATCAACCTGTCCCAGTGGTTCTTGCTGGTTGCCGCCTTTGGTTCGCTGTTCATGGCAGCCGGTAAGCGTTACGCTGAGCTGCTGTTGGCGGAGCGTACAGGTAAGAAGATTCGTAAGTCGTTGCAGGGTTACACCGCGACTTACCTGCGCTTTGTGTGGACCCTCGCTGCGACCGCCGTGGTACTGAGCTACGCGCTGTGGGGCTTCGAGATGGGCCGCGCACCGGGCACTTCGTCCACTTCGGCTATTTGGTACGAGATTTCGATGGTTCCATTCACTGTGGCCATCCTGCGCTTCGCAGCCGACGTTGACCGTGGTGATGCGGGAAGCCCGGATGAGATTGCGCTCAAGGACCGTCCGCTGCAGGCACTGGCCGTCCTGTGGCTGCTGTCCATTGCCATCGCTGTCTACGCTGTTCCAGCTCTGGGGTAGTTCCTTGTTCTTTTCCCATTAAGCGAACTGCGGTTTCTCGTCGGTTTCTCGTCGGGTTCGGTTGGTAGCTGAAAGCCCATGCATCGAGGGGTGCATGGGCTTTTCTGTACCTCGTTAGTACTTAGGATGTGTTTGGGGCTCTTGTAGGCGTGTTTTAGATGTCTCAGTCAGTCCTACGGGGCGGTCGGGGGCAGAATTACAATTCTGTAATTCCTCGCTGGTAAACAGTGTTTCTCCTTGTGGTAGATAGTTTTGCCGGGAAATGTGAGAAATATTACGGAATGGTTACGATTTTAACTTGGTTGTAGGGAAACGATTGAGTATCGTTACATACTCGAGATTCTTTTGTGGAGTCTCCAGTTGTCGCGTCACAACTGGAAGCAGAAAAGCGAAAGCTCGCGCAAGCGACTGCCTCCGAGAAGTCTGGCGCGGAGGTAAGTCCGAAAGTAAAGAGGAGAACGATGAGCTTTACTGCAGTGAGTCGTAACTTCACGGTGAAGGTCGTAGCTGCCCTCGTAGCGGTTGCAATGGTCTTTGGCGGCATCATGCTCGTATCCGCGAAGGATGCGAGCGCTGATCCAAACCGTGATCGACTGCGCCCAGGCTGTAATTGGGACCCATACAACTGGTGGGTTCAGTACTGCCAGGTTTTCTCGCCGGCTATGAACCGCAATATTCCGGTTCAGATTAAGGCGGCTACTGGTGGCGGCGATGCCTCCCTGTACATGCTCGACGGTCTGTGGGGCTTTAATAAGGGTGCGTCCGGTTGGATTTGGTCGGGCCATATTGCTCAGACTTTTGCCAATGACAACATCACTCTGGTTGCGCCGGCTGCTGGCGATGGCTCCTTCTATACTGACTGGAACGCTCCGGCAGTGACCGCTGAAGGGGTCAAGATCCAGAAGTGGGAAACCTTCCTGACTCAGGAACTGCCGGTTTATTTGCAGCGTGAGTTTGGTGTTAATCCAAACCGCAACGCGATTGCTGGTTTGTCCATGGGTGCAGCCGCGGCAGTGGCACTGGCGGCCCGTCACCGTGATCAGTTCAAGCAGGTCACTTCGCTGTCCGGTTACTACCAGATGTCCAACCCGGTAGTTGCTACGGGTACCACTGCAATGGTGGCCGGCACTGGTGTTGTGAATCCCACTGGTATGTGGGGTCTTCCGGTTCCGGCGTCGGCGGAACGACAGGCCCATGACCCTTCGATGCTGCTCGATCAGCTCCAGGGGCTGCCGATGTATGTGTCCTCCGCCCAGGGTGTTCAGAGCCTGTGGAGTGACCCGGAGGTTTTGAGCCGTCCGGTGCCGCAGCTTCCTGACACTGTCTGGCGTGCCGTAATGGAGTCCGTCTCCCGTGCTTCGACGCAGCGATTCGAGCGGGACGCTCGCGCTGCCGGTCTCAATGCGCAGTTTGTCTACAGTCCGAACGGTATCCACTCGTGGGAGCTGTGGGGGCGTGACGCGGCACTGGCTCGCCCATATATTCTCGGAGCACTTGGGGTTTAAGCTGTCTTGTGAGATTTCCTCACAGTGAGCCCCTCGGTAGGCGCCAGTTATGAGAAAAGACCAATCCCGTACTCGGGGTTGGTCTTTTTTTGTACGGCAGAAATTTCATGCTGCTATAACGTGAATTCAGTTCCTTTTGCGTGTGTCTCCACGGTTTTTACCCGTAAGAGGGTAAACATGAGAGTCGAACCTTAAAGTAAAGGGTGAAGCTATTCAGGTAGCTTTACCGTTTGTTTCGCAGAACGTGTGTGAGATTCTTCTTGCAGCGGAACGCCGGAGGAGGGGAACCTTCGGATACGTTGCTGGTCACCACGTAATTCTGCGAAGCCGAACGGTAAACGCATAGCTCTAGCGCCGCGTGATGCTATCTGCAGGTGCCTAATCGGCGCCGGTGCAACACTCAATGTCTCAAATAATTTCAACCAGCGACTTTGTAAAGGGAAGCCCTCTTATGCGCGTAACCGCTAGATTCCTCCGTGGTGGCCTCGGCAACAGCCGGAAGTCATCGCGGGCGTTGACCGCACTTTTGGCACTACCGTTGACTCTCGCTCTCGGTGCCCCTGCTGCAGTGGCGGCCCCCCAGCCAGCTCAGCCAGGTCTGCCTAGCTACGAGGAACTTCAGGCCGTTCAGGGGCAGTTGGCTCAATCTGGAGACCTGGGAGACCTTGCTAAGGCCGCTGAAGCAGCGCAAGCTGCTGGTGCGCAGCTACCTGGCCTGGGTATGCCGAAGCCGATGCCAGGGCCGGAGCGTACGCCATTTAAAGTCGATACTCCCGCAGTGGCGAACCTGCCCAGCGGAGTCAGCGTAGACAAAGTCGAGTGGTACACAGATCACCACGTCATTGCGCACATTCGCTCGGCTGCCATGCCGGAGAAGCCAATTCAGGTTGAGATTTTGCTGCCGCGCGATTGGTACCGCGACAAGGAGCGCACATTCCCGAGCGTCTACCACCTTGACGGTATGGCATCGTTTGATGACTACTCCGGTTGGATCCGCGCTACTAATATCGAGCGCTTCTACGAGGACAAGAATGTCCTGGTGGTTATGCCCGCCGGCGGTACATCGTCCTTCTACTCTGACTGGGATCAGCCGGATAACGGTCAGAACTACAAGTGGGAGAGCTTCATTACTAAGGAGCTCGTGCCGGTTATCACCAACGGCTTCCGCGGCAACGATGAACGCGGCATTATCGGTATCTCCATGGGAGCTACCGGTGCTTACAACGTCGCAGCACACTCGCCGGAGCTGTGGAAGTTTGCCGGTAGCCTCTCAGGTTACCTAGACATGACTTCGCCGGGCATGCCGCAGGCAATCGCTCTGGCGATGAAGAACACCGGTGGCTATGACGCGACGAAGATGTGGGGCCCGCTCGGTTCGCAGCGTTGGAAGGACAATGATCCGAAGCTGAACATCGACAAGCTCAAGGGCATGTCGCTGTACATCTCGGCGGGTAACGGCAACACCGGTGAGTGGGACGTGCCGTCGCAGATTGATCCGACGAAGCCGGACAATCCGACCGGTTACGCATTGGAAGTGCTTTCCCGCATGACCAGTGAGACCTTCATCCGGAATGCTCGTGAAAAGGGCGTCGAGCCGGTTGTGAACTTCCGGAGCTCGGGTACTCACACCTGGCCGTACTGGCAATTCGAGGTCAGTCAGGCCTGGCCAACGCTGGCCGATGCACTCCAGTTGCCGGAGTCCGATCGTGGCGCGGTCTGCCGTGTAGGCGGCGAGATTGAAAAGGCCGTCGCATCGCTGCCGGGAATCGGCACCTGCCTGTCGGATGAGTATGGTGTCGCCAAGAATGGCGTGGCTCAGGACTTCACCGGCGGTACTGCCTACTGGCACCCGGATTCCGGGGCACATGTGGTCTGGGGGCGCATCGGTTCGCGTTACAACGAGCTCGGCGGTCCCTCCTCGCCGCTCGGCTACCCAGTGACCAACGAATTGGCTACGCCGGATGGCTCGGGACGGTTCGTCCACTTCGAAAAGGGCTCGATTTACTGGACTCCGGAAGGCGGAGCCCACGAAGTCACCGGCGACATTATGAACGCCTGGGGCAAGGCCGGCTTCGAGACCGGTCCGCTGGGCTACCCAGTCGCCAACCACCGCGATATTCCGGGCGGTGTCGCCCAGGACTTCCAGGGTGGCACCATCGTCAAGATCGGCGGCGAAGAACCTCGCATCGTGCGTGGTGAAATCGGCCGTGTCTACAAGGAGCTCGGTGGCGCCGAGTCCGATTTGGGTCTGCCTATCGACGGCGACGAGGTCAAGCTCGCTCGCGGCGCTTTCCAGCGCTTTGAGCACGGTGCCATTTACTGGACTCCGGAAACTGGTGCGCAGCCGGTGCGCTCCAACGACATCACTGACCACTGGGGCAGCACTGGCTACGAAAATGGCCCGTTCGGTTACCCGGTCGGCCCACTGCAGCCAGTCAAGGCCGGCGGTCTTGAACAGCAGTTCGAGGGTGGCTGGATTCGCCAGCTCAACGGCAAGATTGTTGAAGAGCGCAATAAGCCAGAAGCGCCAGCCCCAGCCGCCGACAACGGTGATGACAAGTAAGCTAACCAAAGCAGGGCACTGAATAAGGGATAGACAAATGTCCATGAACAAGTCCTTCCGGACACTGGCTACAACCACAGCTGTTGCGCTGCTGACCTTCGGAGTGGCCGCCTGTGGCAGTTCCACAGTGGAGTCTTCGGAGGTCACCTCGTCGACGACTACGAAGACCTCCACGACGTCGTCAAGCATGAAGACTTCTGCGCCGAAGTCGAGCGAAAAGTCTGCGCCGGAGATCACAGATCCCCAAGCTAAGCGCGTGGACGAAGCGCCCGATGGACAGATGAAGCTCAGCGAGGCGGACGATTCATACCTCGAAGCGCTGGAAAAAGCGGGAATCGATGTCGGTGGGGTGGAGGATCAGCTCATCGGCACAGGTCGCGCGGCATGCGCAGACGCACCGGAGGAGGAGCGTCAGGTCATCGCGCTGGCGATTGCCGGACAGCTGGTCGCACAGGGGCGCTCGCAGGAAAGCGCTGAAGAAGTGGCGAAGACTATTGCAAGCTCCGCTAAAAAGGCGTATTGCTAGCACTCATGCGTAAAGTGCTGACAATTCTGGCGGTCATTGTGCTGGTGGCCGCTATTAGCTTCGGCGTAGTGCAATGGCTTAACGACGACCAAGGCGGTCAAACCCCACCGACCCCCGGCGACGATGGTGGGATTCTGGCCGAACAGCCCGAGTGGTGCCCGGCGGTAGAAGTTATTGCGGTGCCCGGAACTGCGGAATCGCGTGCTGACGATGACCCAATGGCCCCGACCGCGAACCCACATTCGCTGCTGCTTGGCCTGACGAACTCGATTTCGCAGTCCTACTCGGAGGGTGATGTCAAGGTCTGGACTACGCCGTACCCGGCACAGATTAAGACGCATCAGCTGCCCGACCAACTCACTTACGATGATTCGCAGGCAGTCGGGCGCGATGTCACCGCTAAGGAAATGGCTGACTTACACGGGCAGTGCCCGCTGACAGACTTCGTCCTGATGGGCTTCTCCCAGGGTGCGGCTATTGCAGGTGATTTGGCCTCTGACATCGGCAATGGTCGCGGTGTCGTTCCGGCCGAGCGCATCGCGGGCGTGGCCCTGTTGGGCGACCCGCGGCGTGACCCCAATCAGGGCGTGAACCAAGGCGTTCCGCTGGCTGGTGTGGGTGTCGAGCTGTCATTGCAGCCGCTTGGCGGCATTGTGCAGGCTGTGGTTCCGGGCGCAACGATGCGCGGTCCACGAGACGGCTTTGGGCCTCTTAATGACAAGGTCCAGAATGTCTGCGTGCCATCGGATTCCTTCTGTGATGTTCCTCCGGCAGTGGCTGATGCGATTGCGCGAGCGCAGGAGATGATTGCCGGTGCGGGTGCGCATGCGACCTACGCCACGAATGATGTGGCAATTCCGGGGACGACTCCGCTGGCCTGGACTGAGGGCTGGACTCGCGAACTGATTGAACAATCGCTGGCGCGACGGTAGAGGTAGCTCAAAAATGTGCGAGACGCGCCCGACCTCGACGGGTACTTGCTGTTAGAATCTTGCTCAAGAACTGGTGTTTAACGTTTCAAAACAACAGGTTCGCTAAAGTGTCGAAAGAAATTGACAAAAATTGCAGGAAGCAGTCTGACAGAACCGGTTATTATCGCCCAAGGAACTGCTGTTCATGACCGGATAATCTAGTCGAAAAGGTAGGGTGCAATGACGAATCCGACAAACCCATATGGAGATTTCGACGAAGACGGTATGCCGAGGTCCCGGGGAAAGTTCGCTGACAGCTCGGGTGCTTACAGCTCCGGTATGCCGTACTCGGATCCGTACCCACAGCAGCAGCCGAACATGGGGCAGGGCTATGAGGATCCGAGCCAGCACAATTTCCACAACGGGTACTCGAACCCGTATCAGAGTGGTTACCCAAACCAGCAGGCGCCGGCGTATTCCGCTGGCTTCGGTGGCCCAAACCCGCACCAGGGCTACGGGGGCGCAGGTGCTCCTGTCTCGGATAAGTCCAAGATTGCAGCGGCTCTGCTTGCCTTCTTCCTGGGTACCCTCGGTGTTCACAACTTCTACCTGGGGCACAACTCGCGTGGCGCTATTCAACTAGCACTGACGGTATTCGGCTGGATTACGGCTATCCTTCTGGTCGGATTCTTCCTAATCATTGGCGTCAGCATTTGGGCATTTATCGAGTTCATTTTGATTCTCGTCGGTAGTGGCTCCTACGCCTATGACGCTAATGGGCGCCGCCTGCAATCGTAGGAGCCTCGTCCGAAGCCGCTAGTTCCTGAACCCGTGCACCGGGGCGGGGATGTAGCCGCCACGGGCAATGAACTCGGCATTGCCCTTGGCATTGACATCAATGACCGGCGCATATCCGAGCAGACCACCGAAGTTCACCTCATCGCCCGGCTTGGTACCCGGCACCGGAATGAGGCGGGCGGCGGTGGTTTTGTGGTTCATCACACCGATGGCGGCCTCGTCGGCAATCATGCCGGAAATCGTGGTCGCAGGCGTGTCACCAGGAATCGCGATCATGTCGAAGCCCACCGAACAAATAGAGGTCATCGCCTCCAGCTTGTCCATGCTGATCGACCCCGCGCGAACAGCATCAATCATGCCCTTGTCCTCAGAGACCGGGATGAACGACCCGGACAGTCCACCGACGCGTGAACAAGCCATCAGGCCGCCTTTCTTGACGGCGTCGTTAAGCAGCGCCAGCGCGGCAGTGGTGCCGTGCGTGCCGACCTGCTCCAACCCCATGTGCTCGAGGATGTGAGCGACGGAGTCACCCATCTCAGCGGTCGGCGCGAGCGAGAGATCCACGATGCCAAAAGGCACGCCTAGCCGCTCCGACGCCATCGTGCCGACCAGCTGACCCGTACGGGTAATCTTGAACGCCGCCTTCTTGATCTCCTCGGCGACTTCGTTGAAGCTGGCGCCCTCCAGATCGCCGAGCGCGCGATCGACCACACCCGGACCCGAAACGCCGACGGACACGACACAATCGGGCTCCCCGACGCCGTGGAACGCGCCGGCCATGAACGGATTGTCGCCCACCGCATTGGCGAAAACCACCAGCTTGGCGCAGGCAATCGAGCTGCGGTCAGCGGTTTGCGCCGCGGCTTCCTTCACCACCTCGCCCATGCGACGCACTGCATCCATGTTGATGCCCGCGCGTGACGACGCTACGTTGACCGAGCTGCACACCAATTCGGTCTCGCTCAGAGCGTGGGGAATGGAGTCGATGAGCCGCTTCTCGCTGGTCGTCGCACCCTTTTCGACGAGCGCCGAGTAGCCGCCGAGGAAGTTCACGCCCGAATCGCGGGCGGCGCGGTCGAGCGCCTTGGCCACCACGGTGGGGTCGCCTTCGCAACCGGCCGTGATGAGGGAAACTGGTGTGACCGAGATGCGCTTATTGACAATCGGAATGCCCAGCTCCGCCTCGATACCCTCGCAGACCTCCACGAGGCGAGCGGCCTGCCTGGTTACGCGGTCATACACCGCCTGTGCGGTGGCTTCCATTTCAGAGCGAGAGCACTTGAGCAGGGAAATCCCCATGGTGACCGTTCGGATATCCAGACGGTACTTCTCGATCATGTCAATGGTGTCGAGAAACTTAGATTGCGCGAAGTTGAAATCCATCCTGGTCGCGCCCTTTAAATCTCGTTGACGGCGTTGAACAGCGCCTCAGACTGGATTCGAATCACAAGCCCCTCCCGCTTGCCGACGGAATCCATGTAACCCTGCAGCGTGCTGATGGGAGTGGCCTTCTCGTTGAACTCCACCCGCAGGATCATGGTGAACCATTTATCCATGAGGGTCTGGGAAACATCGACGATGTTGACGTCCTGCTCCGCCAGAGCAGTGGTGACGGCGGCGATGATGCCGGTGTGATCCTCGCCGGTGACGGTAATGATGGCAAACATGGCCTCAATTTTAGCCGGTGGGGAGGTGGCGAAAATCTGTGGATGGCGGTCGTGCTGGTGGCAAGTTTGTGGCGAAGCATGTTCGGGGACCGCTGAAGACACTTCACGACACCCGTGGCACCTTGTGCCAGCTGTGGAGGTGGCATGAGGTGACATAGGTGTCGTGAAGTGGGGGGGGGAGGGGAGAGCGTGGGCGTGGGCTGTGCCAGAGCGAGGGCCAGCCTTACAGCCCTATCGGACGTCGACGAACTCCTTGACAATCCACTTGCGCAGTGCGAGCAGAATCAGGCCCAGGACAACAGAGGCGATGCCCAGGGTGATGAAGAAGGTGTTCTCAGCAGCGGCGTCTTCGTAGTTGTAGAAGCCGGCCAGGGTGCCTGCCAGCGAAGTACCCATAGCGATTGCCATCAGCCAGACGGCCATCATGCGCGACGGGAATGCTGCCGGAGCGACCTTGGTAGCAAGGGCGTTGCCGACCGGGCTCAGCATGAGCTCACCCATGGTGAACAGGAAGAGAATCCAGATAATCGCATACAGCGGAGTGGAGTTCTCACCGCCACCGGAGAATGGAATGAAGAAGAACAGCGAGATACCGATGATGATGTTGGCGACGCCGAACTTGACTGGGGTGGACCACTGACGGTCACCAAGCTTGGACCAGGCGGCTGCAAAGACCATCGAGAAGGCGATGATGAAGATTGGGTTGATCGAGTTAATCCAGGCTGGAGACATTTCCCAACCGAAGATCTCGCGGTCGAGGCGGATATCTGAGTAGATGGCCAGCACCGTGAACTGCTGCTGGAAGATACCGAAGAACAGCACGCCTGAGACGAACATCGGGATGAAGCCGACCAGACGAGTCTTCTCCGATTTCGTCGTAAGTGGCGAGGAGTACATCTGCCACCACAGCACCACAGCGGCGATCAGTGCAATCACTGTGACCACAGTGGAAAGAGTAGTGACCGGAACAATTCCGGTGGAAACCAGCGTAACCGAGACAACAGTGATAATCACTGCAATGCCAATCCATACCGGGTACTGCTTCTTCGGCAGCGGGTTCGGAATCTCATGGCCAGCCTCGGCGATGGTGGACTTGCGCATCAGGATGTACTGAACCAGGCCGGCAGCCATACCGATAGCGGCAAGGCCGAAGCCCCAGTGGAAGCCCTTCATGCCCCAAATCCAGCCGGTGAGCAGTGGGCCGAACAGGGCGCCGATATTGACGCCCATGTAAAAGATGGAGAAGCCGGCATCACGACGCGGGTCGTCCTTGGCGTAGAGCTGACCCAGCACGACCTGTGCGTTGGTCTTCACGCCGCCGGAGCCTATTGCGATGGAGACAAGGCCAATAGCCAGGCCAATCACGCCGGGGATGAATGCCAAGGAGATGTGGCCAATCATGACCAGGATGGCGGAGTAGAACAGTGTCCGCTCCGAGCCAAGGATACGGTCGGCAACCAGAGAGGCAACGAGTGCGGCCATGTAGACAAGACCGCCGTAAGCACCGACGATGGAGGTAGCAGCACCCTTGTCCAGGCCGAGACCGCCCTGAGTGGTCTCGTAGTACATGTAGAAAGCCAGGATGGCCTGCATGCCGTAGAAGCTGAAGCGCTCCCACATTTCGATGCCGAAGAGGTTGGCGAGACCCCACGGTTGGCCCATGAACGTGCGTTCTTCGCTGGACCCTGCGGGCTTATGATTTCGTTGGGTCTCAGCAGTTGGTTGATTGCCGAGAGCCTCGTCAGAAGATTTGTCCATTCTTCAATTATCGAGGCGCAGCGCAAAAATTAAAAACCAGATTTAGTCAGTGAACTAAACCGAAGGGTTAGGAACGGGTCCGAAGGCTTAGTCCAGAGACTTACGAGCAACCGCATTCGACGCTGCTCGCCAACCCAGCAGCAGCAAGGCGCTCATGACTGAGGCGACCAGAATGAAGGACCAGTGCGGGACTGCCGAATTGCGGGTGGCCCACACAGCGAGGCCGACGACGACAGTACCGAGCCACACAATTGCGCCTGAACTCACTGCACGCGGGTTCGGCTCATTCTTAGTCAGCGCGGTTCCCAGGAGGACACCGATTGCGAACGGCCACCAGGTATCGAGGATATTGATGAAGGTAAAAGGATCCTCGGGAGTGTTGTGAGCCAGGCGCGCTAACACGGCGAAAATAAAGATGGCGAGGATGTCAATCAAGAACGTCGATACGCGTGTGTTCATGCTTCTTAGTCTAGCGACCCCTCAGATCGGTGGGTGACCAGCGACCAGCGGCGAGGAAGCCATTAGCGGTCAGCGACAGGCTGATGCTCGGACTGATCCTTGTGGTCGAAGCCGAGGGCGTAGATAATCCAGCCCACAATTGCCACCAGGACGAAGGAAACGATGCGGTAGACCAGCACCGCTGCAAAAGCCTCGGCGCCGGTGGTGCCGCCTGCGATGAGAGCCGCAGTCAAAGCGGCCTCGACAGTGCCGATGCCGCCCGGTGTGGCCTGGATGAAACCCGCGAGCTTGCCGGTTACGAAGGCCAGCAGCACCTTCGTAGCGGAGATGTCATCGACACCAACGGCCCGGATGGCGGCGTAGAGACAGACAATTTCCGCGACCCAGTTGATAAAGGACCAGGTGAAGGAAAGAGCTAAAGTTTGCACGGGCAACTTCACGCTGGTCAGCTGTTTGATGGACTCTTCAAGTCGGTCGACATCGGTGTCTGCGGGCTTCTTTCGAATCTTGTTAAAGACACGTAGACACCATGCACCCGCCTTGTTGAGGAAAGCTGGGTTCTGCGAAATCCGCCACAGCAAAATGGTGGCTAGTAACACCACAATTGCCATAGCGATGAGCACTGCGGTCGTGCCGCCTTGCCCTACGAAGAAGAGGCTGCCAAGCCCCAGAAATGCCAGACCTAAAAACGACAGCGCACCCGAAAAAAGCACGAACCAGCTGACAAGGACCGCGGATGCGCCCCACTGCATCATGCGCTTAATCTGCAGCGCCGTGGAAAATGCAGCACCACCGGGAACGGTGACCGCCCACGCGTTGGATGCGAGGGTTAACGCATTGGTGCTGCGGCGAGTGGCTGCTTTTACGCCTCCAGCTCGCAACAGCAGACGCATCACTTCCGCCATCGCGTAGAGCGAAAAAGCCACGGAAAAAATGGAGATGAACAGCCACTTAGCGTCAACATCTGCAAGAATGTGCAGCCCTTGGACGACACTGTCCCAGTTTCTTACCGTCAGGACGATACCGACAATCACGAGGGGTACGAGGATTATCGATCGTAGCCAGCTCGAATTGCCGGTTTTGAGGACATTTTTAAGTCGTGACATAAAAAAGAAGCCTGTTCGTCTTCCTGTTCGTCGCGGCGGTGGTCTCCCTAGACGTCGTTCTTACCGTCGCGCTCTTTGAGCAACGACGTGAGCGGACGGAACGGCTGCAGCCACGCACCGCCATCCGGTAGGCGGTCGAGGTCGATACGGGGTAGCGGCTCACGGAAGACGCCCTTGATTTCCTCCAGGTCAACGAAGCGAATCGCATCGGAGGCCAGCGCCCAGGAAGCATGCTCGTGAAAACCGATGACGGTTACCGGAATCCCCTCGGATGCGAGCTTTTCCAGCAGCTCTTGGAAGTTCTGGCCATCGGCGGACGCAACGACGACACTGCGCAACACGCCTTCGTCGTAACGCCTTTGGATGTGCGCAATCATGTCCGGGTCAACGTCGGTGTCCTCTTCGATCTTCGGCTTTGCGAAGACCGCGAAACCGACATTGCGCAGAGCCTCGACCCAGGGGCGGACAATCTCCGCTGAGCCCGGGTTGACGTTGGTGAACACCGTGGCCTCGGGGAGGACATCGGAACCGATTTTGTGGGATACGCGCTCGGCTTCGTCGATAAGCCATTTGCCCACGGCGTCGAAGCGCGGGCGGTGCGCGGCGGTCGGGCGGGATCCCAAAATGGCGCCGAGCCCCATGTCCAAGTTCGGGGCATCCCACACGAGCAGTGCGGTGGGGTGCGTCTCGGTGGTGTTGTAGCTGGCAGAGGTGTTTTGGGTAGTGCTCATGTTCCTATGCCTCTTTCTTGCGCCAGATGAACTCGTGGATGTCGTGGTCGAGGTTCAGGCCGCGGGCTTCGAACTTGGTCGTCGGTCGGTCGAGAAGCATGGGGGATTCCGGCCAGGGCCAGGCGATAGGCTCGAGCGTCGGCTCGACCTCGCGGAGTTCCTCAATCCACTCTGCGTAGTCCGCATGGTCGGTGGCGGCGTGGAAAATGCCGCCGGGCTTCAGACGCGAAGAAATTAGGCGCAACGTGCCGGACTGCACAATGCGGCGCTTGTGGTGGCGTGCCTTCGGCCACGGATCCGGGAAGAACAGGCGCACGCCGGCCAGCGACTCCGGCTCGATCATGCGCTGCAGGACCTCGACGCCGTCGCCGCGGACCATGCGGATGTTCGACACCTCATTGCGCACGGTGGCGGAGAGCAGTTTCGCCAGGCCAGGGCGGTAAAGCTCAACGGCGATGATGTTGTGGTCCGGTTCTTGCGGAGCCATAGCCACGGTGGACGTGCCGGTGCCGCAGCCGATCTCGACGATGGTCGGTCCCTTGCGGCCGAACCATTCCTCCACGTCGATGACCTCGTCGGAGAGGACCTTGCCGTAAGTGTCCCAGTTATCTTCCCAGATCTTTTCTTGGTTGGGAGTCAAAGTGCCTCGGCGGAAGGACAGATTGCCGATGCGCGGGTAGTCAAGACCATCGTCGAATTGGGTCTTTTCCGGACGACCTGAAGGCAATTCGCCCTTCTTCGGCTGGCGCTCATGCGGTTGCTCCGCCTGCTCGTCTGCACGAGTTGGCGATGGTTCGGATTCCTGCGAAACCGCAGGCTGTTCGATATTTTCAGAAAAATCAGAAGTAGTCACGTTCCCTATTGTCCACGACATCGGCCAACTATCCAATCATTGCCCCTAGGATTTTTGTTGTTGTCCTGGCGGTTTCACACCGGTTGACGATGCCGCGTCGTCCTGAACTGGCGGCACGGCGGGGCAATTTGTTTTGTCGACTTGCCGAATCCGCGGTCCGCTGTAGGCTGAACGCGAAGCCGCGCTTATTCGTTGGTTGAAGCGGCGCTTGGGGTCTGCCTAGCGCAGCGTTTCAGGGCGCGGAATCTGGCTCACGGGCCGTATGGGGGTTACGCAGGTTTTAACTAAACCACGCAGGGGATTTATGGGAGGGGACTAGGCCGGATGGACCTTATTTCCGCAACTGATGTCACGGAAACAACACAGCCGTCAACGGGATCTACATCGTCGTCGTTGCGCGCTGCTGTGGTGGACTGGCTGTCATCACGGCAGGCCGCGCACTCGGACACCGCTAACACGAGCGGCGCGGAGGTGTGCGTCGCCAAGGCGCTTGAGCGCGAGAAACGGCCACCGATAATCTGCGCGCGATTGCGCAGGGGCGTGCGCGAAACCGCTGTGCGCGAGGCATTTTCGCAATGTCACGCGGAGCTGGCCGACAAGCTGTCCGCCCCTGTCGCGCTGGTCATCGAGCAACAACCGATTCGCCATTCGCTTGCCGACGAGTACTGCGACATCTCCACAAACGAGACAGCTGAACACACCTTTTTGTTCAGCTCCGCGTTGCGGAAGATTGCTGAACGCTACGGTGCGGAAGACGAATCACGCGATGATGACGGGCTACTCGCAGTGCAGTTGACTGAGATCGCGGCAGCCTTTCCCGCGGCTAGAGACAGCCTGGAGGAGTTGCTATGGCAACACCGGACGTAGTTGAGCCACGCCCGGTCTCGGCGGAGGGGTCTGAGCAGCCACCGCTTCTTGTCACCAAAGCCGGGGACGCGGCGGACCGCGCGGACTTCTCGCAGATCGTTGACACTGCGACGCCGCCACGTCGGCTGGAGTTTGTGGATAAACGCAGCGCCGTCGTGCTCTATGTTGCAGACAGCGAGGTGCAGCCCACGCGGGAGTGCGTCAGCACGGTTGCAGCAATTAGCCAGGCCACCGGCCGCGTTGCAGTTGGCCTGATTGGCAATGGTGAGTATGCCGAGGCCTGGCGCCAGGAAATCGACAGCACAATCCCGATGGGAGCGCTGGACGAGAGAATGGCCAGAACCCTGGTTCTGCTGGCAGAAGGCCCGCCCAGAAACTCGGGGGAAACACTGAGTGCGCGCCGGGCTCGAAACGTGCGAGCTCAGCTGGCGCAGGAGCGATCGCGCGGAGCCGGGGCGGCGGCGCGATTGCAGCGGAAGATGCAGTTGGTAGCTGAGAGTGCAGTGCGGGATGCGCTCCAGGAAGTGGCTGACGGCCCCGCGGGTGACCAAGCGGAACTTCAGGGCCGTGCCGAAATTGCAGCGACGCGGCTGCAGCAGCGGGGTGGCGACGAATTGGGCCTTCATGTGGAAATCCCGGTGCCCGCTCCAGAAAGTCCGGCTCGCCCCAGTTATGCCATGGATGCGCTGGTGGCGGTAGCCTCGCTCGGCGTGGCGGTCGGCGCAGTGCGGGTCGTCCACGGGGGGATGATGTGGGTTGGGGTGCCGACGCTTGCGGCGCAGCTGGCCGCACTTGCAATAGGCCTCGGCGTTGCGGTGGTGGCGGTGGGCGCAACGATTCGTCGTAACGCACGCCAACGCACCGCGCAGTGGCGGGCAAATTACCTCGCCCATCTGCGGCGAAAATGGACACAGTCCGTGGAGATGGCGGTGCGCGAGGCCCTTGGTGCGCGGGGTCCGGGATGGCGAATAGAGCAGCTGGCGGAGTACACCGGAGCGCCTGCACGATAGCCGTGACAGCCAAGAGAAATAGGGGGATATCACGATGGATGAGTTTTCATTACTGCAGTACTTTTCCGACCAACCCGCGTCCGAGGGCGGGGTGGAGGTGCGTTCGCCCGCTACGCCGTGTGGTTTGGAGGCGGCGACGCCGATTGATGGGCAGTCTGCGGACGTTGGTGGCGCCGGGTTGGTCGTGGAGGTCGATGGGCAGCTCTACGACCTCGGCGACGACGAGGGGTCAATTACGCTTGCCGACGACTCCGGGTTGTCAATCTATTCGGATTTAGACGGTGACGGCACGGTGGATCACGTTACGACGGTCCGTTTTGACGGCACTTGGGAGTCTTGGAGCAGCGATGATGTGAGGGCTGCTGACGCGATGGGCGGAGCAGCGGTGGAACCGGCATCAGTCGCGGGGAAGTGGGATGCGTACTCATGGGAGCAATCCGCTCGGGGCAGCTGGGACTAACGACTTTGGAACCACTGCGCGCGGGGGTACCCGTGTCTCGGTTGCTTACAAATGGGGGTAACTGCCCCCAAGGGGTTAATGGTTGTCAATTTATGTGGTGAGGCTGGCCTTATTCACTGGTTATGGCCGTAAATGAACAGGTCGCAAGAATGGGGCGAGGAAAATTAATTGTTGTAAAGCTGTGATGTAACGGCTTGCAAATGCGGGAACGAGCAGATTGTCGATGTGGGGCCCGGCAACTTTCGGTATCCCCCGGTAGCCTTAAATTAAGACGCGAATCAATGAGTCAGGAGAACTGATGTCCGCACCTTCTATTCCTGGTCTCGAGGGCCAGGCCCCGACCGAGAACGCCGAACTGCTGCGCTGGATTGCTGAGGTCGTAGAACTGACCCAGCCAGACAAGGTTGTCTTTGCTGATGGCTCGGAAGAAGAGTGGAACCGCCTTACCCAGGACCTGGTTGATAAGGGAACTCTTATCAAGCTGAATGAGGAAAAGCGCCCGAACTCTTTCCTTGCCCGCTCTAACCCGAAGGACGTTGCTCGTGTGGAGTCCCGCACGTTCATCGCTTCTGAAAAGGAAGAGGACGCTGGCCCGACCAACAACTGGGCGGATCCGGTCGAGCTGAAGAAGGAAATGACCGAGCACTACCGCGGTTCCATGAAGGGCCGCACCATGTTCGTCGTTCCGTTCTGCATGGGTCCGATCACCGACCCGGAGCCGAAGCTGGGTGTTCAGCTGACCGACTCGGAGTACGTGGTTCTCTCTATGCGAATCATGACCCGCATGGGTCAGGATGCCCTGGACAAGATTGGCCCGGACGGAGACTTCGTCCACGCTCTGCACTCCGTTGGCGCTCCGCTGGAGGAGGGCCAGGAGGACGTTGCATGGCCGTGCAACGATGAGAAGTACATCACCCAGTTCCCGGAGACCAAGGAGATTTGGTCCTACGGTTCCGGCTACGGCGGAAACGCCATCCTGGCCAAGAAGTGCTACGCACTGCGTATCGCTTCGGTCATGGCCAAGGAAGAGGGCTGGATGGCTGAGCACATGCTCATCCTGAAGCTCACCAATCCGGAGGGCAAGGCCTACCACATCGCCGCTGCATTCCCGTCTGCATGTGGTAAGACCAACCTGGCTATGCTGACTCCGACCATCGAGGGCTGGAAGGCCGAGGTCGTCGGCGACGACATTGCATGGCTGAAGTTTGGTGAGGACGGTCGCCTGTACGCTGTTAACCCGGAGAACGGCTTCTTCGGTGTTGCGCCGGGCACCAACTACTCCTCCAACCCGAACGCCATGAAGACCATGGAGGCCGGTAACACCCTGTTCACCAACGTCGCACTGACCGACGATGGTGACGTCTGGTGGGAAGGCATGGAAGGCAAGCCGGATCACCTCATTGACTGGAAGGGCAATGACTGGACTCCGGATTCCGACGAGCTGTCCTCGCACCCGAACTCCCGTTACTGCACCCCGATCTCGCAGTGCCCGGTCGCCGCACCGGAGTACGACGACCCGCAGGGTGTCCCGATCGACGCCATCCTGTTCGGTGGCCGCCGCCCGGACACTGTGCCGCTGGTGACCCAGGCACTGTCCTGGAACCACGCAACCTTCATCGGTGCAACCCTGGCTTCCGGCCAGACCGCTGCTTCCGCTGAGGCCAAGGTCGGCTCCCTGCGCCACGACCCGATGGCAATGCTGCCGTTCATTGGCTACAACGTCGGTGACTACCTGCAGCACTGGATTGACATGGGCGCCAAGGGCGGCGACAAGATGCCAGAGGTCTTCCTGGTTAACTGGTTCCGCCGTGGCGAAGACGGCCGCTTCCTGTGGCCGGGCTTCGGTGACAACTCTCGCGTTCTCAAGTGGATCATCGACCGCATTGAGGGCCGTGTTGGCGCCAAGGAGACCGTTGTTGGTCACACCGCTAAGGCAGAGGACCTGGACCTGACTGGCCTGGACATCGACTTCGCCGATGTCAAGGAAGCCCTGAAGGCACCGGCTGCTAAGTGGCAGGGTGACCTGCCGGACAACGAGGAGTGGCTGAAGTTCCTCGGCGACCGCGTTCCGCAGGAAGTCTGGGACGAGTTCGAGGCTCTGAAGGCCCGTATCGAGAAGAGCCTGCAGGACTAAGATCTTGCTAGCTAGCCTTGCTAAAAGCTAGAACCTAGAACCACCCCCTTGTTGCCCGAAGTGGCTGGCAAGGGGGTGGTTTGTGCAGTACAACGATGAAGGATGACACGCAATGCAACTAACGCTTTTCTCTGATTTGAGCCTGCGTGTCATCACTTTGATGGCGATGGGGGAGCTGGGGCGCAAATACACCGCTGCCGAGGTAGCGGAGTCTCTCAATGCGTCTCGCGCGCATGTTTCCAAGGTTGTCTCGCGGCTTGTGGAGCTCGGCTTCTTGGAAGCGGTCAAGGGGCGCAATGGTGGCATCTATCTGCGAGATTCGGCTACGGAAAAATCCGTCGGCAAGCTGCTGCGCACTTTGGAAAACAACGAGGTCGTCGATTGTGTCGGCACTGACTGCCCATTACTGCCGACGTGCCTGTTGCGTGGCAAGTTAGCGGCTGCGCAGGAGGCGTTCTTTGCCGCACTGGATCCAGTGTTGATTGCTGATCTCATTCCGCCCAAATCGGCTAATGGTGTGGATGCCAATCGCCCCGAGGGAGGCGGTCCGCAGGGGAGTACCCAGCTCAATATTCGTCCGGTTTAGGTGCAGAGCTGAAGGCCTGACCGCGGGTTGAAAAAGCTAAAAATGGTGCTGTCGAAGTTTTCTGGTGAAGTTTTCGACATTGCCATTTGTGCAGTTCAAGACGGGTAAAACTCAACCGCATAGAGTAGTTAGGGACACCATTGGGTGATAATACGCAAACGGAATGCGCAATATGGTGTTATTGTGAAGTCATGCCAAACCTGAATGTCAACAAGAACGGCCTGACCCCAGAGCAGGCTGAAGTCATCACCCAAACCCTGCCCGTTGTCGGTGCCAACATCGAGAAAATCACGCCGAACTTCTATAACCGGATGTTCGCTGCTCACCCGGAGCTCATTGCCGATACCTTCAACCGCGGCAACCAGAAGCAGGGTGCTCAGCAGAAGGCGCTGGCGGCATCCGTCGCTACCTTCGCAGCTACCCTGGTCGACCCAGATGCTCCCGCCCCGGAAGAACTGCTTTCCCGCATCGGCCACAAGCACATCTCCGTTGGTATCAAGCCGGAGCAGTACCCAATCGTACACAAGCACCTCTTCGATGCCATCGAGGAAATCCTCACCCCAGAGGTCTTTCAGGGAGCTGTCCGCGATGCGTGGGATGCCGTCTACCTGGAGATGGAGCGTGTTCTCATCAACTTCGAGAAGGGGCTCTATGACGACCTCGGTGTCGAAGCAGGCGATGTCTTCCGCGCCGCTCACGTCGTCTCCCGTGAAGAGCGCGGTGATGACGTCGCAGTGTTCTCCGTCAAGCTTGACGACGAAACCCCCGTTTCCTACCTCCCAGGACAGTACATCTCTGTGCGCCAGACCATGCCGGACGGCGCCGGCCAGCTACGGCAATACTCTCTGGTCGGCGGCGAGGAAGGTGTTCTGACCTTCGCGGTTCGTCGTGTCGATGCCTCCGAGGACCTGCCGGCTGGCGAAGTTTCCACACAGCTGTGGGAAAAGGTGCAGCCGGGCGATGCCATCGAGATTTCTCTGCCGGCAGGCGACCTGGTGTTGGACACCAAATCAAACGACCCAGTGGTGCTTATTTCCGCAGGTATTGGCGCCACTCCCATGATCGGCATGCTGGATGCCCTGGTGGCTGCCGATTCCAAGCGTGATGTTGTCGTTCTCCACGCGGACCGCGCAGAAACCGCAGATGCCCTGCGCGCAGAGCGCAACAATGCTGTCGCCGCATTGGCCAATGCTCGCCAGCAGGTGTGGTACGAGCCGGATTTGATGAATCTGGCGGATGCGGAGCTGCCGGAGGGCGCTCAGTTCTACCTCTGTGGTGGCAACGGCTTCCTGCAGGCCATTCGCCAGCAGCTCGCCGATCGCGGTGTTGCTCGCGATAACGTTCACTTCGAGCTGTTCAGCCCGAACGATTGGCTGCTAGACGCTTAACGCCACAACCGCGCCGTCGCCATAAAAGTCGTCGTCACAAATAAAGCCAAATGACCAGCCGCGATATATGTCCGGGGCTGGTCATTTTGCAGTTTGTAGCATCGGCGGCTTCGTATTACTCGGCCAAGCCGGAAAGCTCCGCAACAACCTCGCCCGCATATTGAACCTCGCACTGCGCAAACCCAATACCTGCCCATAAGTTGAGATATTCAGAATCGCCGGCCTTATTCGCCGCGCCGCGAATCGGCGTGGTCAAGTAGTGCAGTTGCGGGTAAAGCTCCGGCGCGACCCTAGAAAACTCCCGAGTAAACGTGTTCTCGATGGCACGCGCAGGCTTACCGGAAAAGACGTGAGTCAAAACGGTGGCACGCTCCACCAAATCACGCAGTGCCCGTCGGTGCGTCTCCTTCGTACCCGCCTCCGCGGTGGTGAGGAACCGTGTGCCAACTTGCACAGCCACCGCGCCGGCTTCCATAAGCTTGACGACGTCCTCTCGGTTACCCACCCCACCAGCGGCGATGATAGGTACATCGGTCACTGCGCATGCTTCGGTGACTGCTTGGGCAAGCTCTTCTACAGAGGCCCCAATGCTGTCGGACGAATCCTTCCCCTCCACAAATGCGCGGTGCCCACCCGCAGCTAGTCCTTGCAGGACAATGCGATCAGCGCCAGCTGCAGCCGCCGCTCGTACGCCCTCAATTGAGGTCGCATTGAGCACCACGCTGCGGCCAGATTCCTTTACCTGAGCAATGACCTCGTTATCTGGGTAGCCAAAGGTAAAGGAGACGAACTTCAGGGCATCGGGATTGGGCAGAAAGTCATCAGCGAGAATTGCCTCGACTTTCGCCGAGAAGTAGTCATCTGACCAGGTCGGAGTGTCAGGCAAATCGATGTCGAAGTGGGCAGCAGCCGGCGCCAGACGATTACGAAAAGCGGTCCACTGAGCAAGTTCCTCCTCTGAGGTTCCGACACCGGCGTCAGCCGTGTTGGGGCAGAAGAGGTTGATGCCGAAACCTTTGCCGTCGTCAAGCAGTGTGCACGTCTGCTGTGCCTGTTCAGTGAGCTTTTCGACAGTGAGATATCCGGCGGCAAGGGTGCCAACCCCGCCAGCATTGGAAACGGCAGCGACGAGTTCGGGCGTGGATGGGCCACCGGCCATCGGCGCCAAAATGATTGATGAGCGTCGGAGGTTTTCGAGTGTCTGCGAGGTTGTACTGCTCATAGGGGCGAGAGTAACACTAAGGCCGGATTCCCCCGCGTGGGAGAACCCGGCCAATGCCGACGAACGACGTTGCGCAATAGACGCCGCGCTACCGCCTCAAGAACTCAAGAACTACTTGGTGCTCTCCGGCGGATCCAGCGGCATACCCTGGCCAGCGCGGTAGAACGGAATGTCCTGCGGTGCCAGCGGGGTCTTGCCGGCGATGAGGTCAGCGGCCTTTTCGGCAATCATCATAGTCGGTGCGTAGATATTGCCGTTGGTGATGCCCGGCATGACCGAAGCGTCAACCACGTAGAGGCCCTCGGTGCCGTGGACCTGCATGGTCTCCGGATCGACCACGGCCATCTCGTCGGAGGCCGGCCCCATCTTGCAGGTGCAGGATGGGTGCAGGGCGGTCTCGGCATCCTTGCGGACCCACTCGAGAATTTCCTCGTCGGTCTGCACATCTGCACCCGGGGAAATCTCGCCGTCGGTGTACTCCTTCATGGCCGGAGTGTCCAGCAACTTACGGGAGACCTTCACAGCCTCGACCCATTCACGGCGGTCCTGATCAGTGGACAGGTAGTTGAACAGGATCGACGGCTTGACCTTGATGTCCGAGGAGGTGATGTGGACATGGCCACGGGCATCCGAGTACATCGGACCAACGTGGAACTGGAAACCGTGCGGGCTATCGATCTTCGTGCCGTCGTAACGCATGGCCAGCGGCAGGAAGTGGAACATCAGGTTCGGGTAGGGCTCGTTGTCGTTGGAGCGCGCGAAACCGCCACCCTCGAAGTGCGACGTTGCCACCGGGCCCTTGTGGGTGAGCATCCACCACAGACCGATGAACGGCCAACGCCACTTCTCCAGGTACGGCTGTGAAGACACCGGCTGGGTGGCGTTGTACTGAATGTAGACCTCCAGGTGGTCCTGCAGGTTCTCGCCGACACCAGGCAGGTGCTTGACGACGTTCACTCCGGCGGCATTCAGAATCTTCTCATCGCCAACGCCGGAGACCTCGAGCAGCTGCGGAGAGTTGAAAGCGCCACCGCAGAGGATGACCTTGTCTGCTCGCACCTGGTGTGTACGACCCTTCCAGGTGTACTCGATGCCGACGGCCTTGGTGCCCTCGAAGAGGATGCGGGTGGCTTCTGCGCGGGTGCGGAGCTCCAGATTTGGACGCTGCAGGGCTGGGTGCAGGTATGCGCGGGCAGCGGAGAGGCGACGGCCCTTGTCGATGTTCGCGTCGAAGGGACCGAAGCCCTCCTGGCGGTAGCCGTTGACGTCCGGGGTGTAGTTGTAGCCGGCCTGCTGGACAGACTTGAAGAAGGCCTTGAACAGCGGAGAATCGGCCGGACCGCGCTTCATGCGCAGTGGGCCGTCGTGGCCACGGCGCGGGTCGTCCTTGTCGGAGCCGAGCGCATTTTCCATGCGCTTGAAGTACGGCAGAACGTGGTTCCAGCCCCAGTTCTCCAGCCCCTTGGTGTCGCCCCACTTGTCGTAGTCCATGGGGTTACCGCGCTGGTAAATTTGGCCGTTGATGGAGGAGGAGCCGCCGACGACCTTGCCGCGGGCGTGGTAGATGCGGCGACCGTTCATCTCCGGTTCCGGCTCGGATTCGTACTTCCAGTCGTAGTACTTGTTACCGATTGGGAAGGAGAACGCCGAAGGCATGTGAATGTAGAGATCCCAGAGGGAGTCCATGCGGCCGGCCTCGAGTACGAGCACCTGCTGAGTGTGGTCTGCGGACAGCCGGTTAGCCAGCACAGAGCCGGCAGAGCCCGCGCCAACGATGACGACGTCGCGGTGTTCGACTGTGGTGTTGCCATTCTTTTTACCGAAGTTGAAGACAGCCGGGAAAGCTCCCATGTTCTGGTGTACCTCCGTAGGTTGTTTGCCGATGTATATCGGAATGGTTTTCAAGGACTGTGATAAGCCCCGATAAGCCCCAAGTAATATTTAAAGGCGGGCCCTATATATTGATATTGGAATAAGTGGCCGGAGGCGTATCTCAAATCCCCTTCACCTATATAGAATGCCACACAATTGGTATTCAATTCCAGTTGGAATGATTTTAAACGTCTTGAAAACTGGGTAAATATGCAGGTGAAGGTGTTGATGTTGGTATTGGAGAATTCTTCTGAATCGATTCTTAAACTTGAGGGATTATTCAAACTAGGTATGCTGGGTTAGTTCCCGAATCTGAAGGATTTTCCTATGTCTGATACTCCGCCAACTGAGAAGGTAACGGAGGAAAAATCTGGATCGTCGCAAGGAATGCAGCGATCGCAGTCGGCCCCTCCACAACAAGCGCAAGCGAGTGTGACCTCCGAGCCTGAGGTCAACTGGCCTGTATTTATTATTTCAGGTGTTGGCATTCTTGCCATTGCCCTGTGGGCTATTTTTGCCCCGGACAATGCAGCGGACACCCTAGCTGGCATTGTCGCCTGGGTATCGAAGAACTTCGGCTGGTTCTATATTGTGACCGCGACGGTGGCAGTGCTCTTCATGCTCTACGTCGCTATCTCGCGAACGGGACAGATTAAGCTCGGCCCCGATCACGCCAAGCCTCAGTTTGGTCTGTTCTCCTGGGCCTCTATGCTCTTTGCGGCGGGTATCGGCATTGACCTGCTCTTCTTCTCGGTAGCGGAGCCGGTGGCACAGTTTTATGGCCCGCCGACCGGAGACGCGGAGACCATCGAAGCTGCACGTCAGGCAGTGGTGTTCACGCTTTTCCACTATGGCGTGACCGGTTGGGCACTCTACGCCCTGATGGGTATGGCATTCGGCTACTTCGCCTATCGCCTCAATATGCCGCTGACCATTCGTTCGGCGCTCTATCCGATTATCGGCAAGCGCATCCATGGCCCCGCTGGTGAAGCAGTCGAAATCGCGGCGATGCTGGGTACCGTTTTCGGTGTCGCAACCTCGCTCGGTATCGGCGTCGTCCAGCTGAATTACGGCCTGCGCGTGCTGTTCGGGGTGGATGAGAGTACGTCCTGGCAGATCGCTCTGATCGTCGTGGCTGTATCGGTGGCTATCGCCTCCGCAGTTTCCGGTGTTGATAAGGGAATTCGTCGTCTCTCGGAGCTCAACGTTGGCCTGGCCATCTGCTTGATGCTCTACATCCTGATTACCGGCCGCACTGCGTTCCTGTTTGACGCACTGGTGATGAACGTCGGTGAGTACGTCTCGAAGTTCCCGTCCATGACTATGGATACTTACGCGTTCTCCGGTGCACAGGAATGGTTGAACTCCTGGACCCTGTTCTTCTGGGCTTGGTGGGTGGCCTGGGCACCGTTCGTCGGTTTGTTCCTGGCCCGTATTTCCCGTGGCCGTAGCCTGCGCCAGTTTGTCGTCGGCACGCTGACCATTCCATTCCTCTTCGTCCTGATGTGGGTGTCGGTATTCGGTAACTCGGCGCTGGACCTGGTCATCAATGGCGATTCGGAGTTTGGCCAGACTGCACTGGATTACCCGGAGCGTGCCTTCTACCTGCTGCTGGAGCAGTACCCGGCGCCGATGATGGTGGCTGCAGTCGCATCTCTGATTGGCCTGTTGCTCTACATCACCTCGGCGGACTCGGCGGCACTGGTGATGAGTAACTTCACTTCGAAGATCACCGACACACAGCAGGACGGTAAGAAGTGGACCCGTATTTTCTGGGCTGTCGTGGTCGGTGTGCTGACCATCTCCATGCTCTATGTCGGTGGTATTCCGACGCTGCAGTCGGCAACGATTGTGATGGGTCTGCCGTTTGCCTTTGTCATCTATCTGGTGATGTATGGCCTGTTTAAGTCGCTGCGACTGGAGCTGTTGCAACAGGATTCGACACGTCGAGCCCTCCACGGGGCGATGTCGGGCCGCGCCGTAGATGGCCGACAGGGCGACTGGCGCAATCGACTTGCCCGCTCCATGTCCTTCCCGGGCAAGAAGCCAGTCATGCGCTACCTCGACCGAGTGGTGCAGCCCGCACTTGAACAGGTGGCAGATGCTATCAGGGAACGTGGCGGTGAAGTGACGCTGCACCGTGAACCAGCAGAAGAAGTCGGCATCGACCAGATTGACCTGCAGGTCGGATTCGGCGAGGAGATGAGCTTCCGATACCAGGTCTATCCGGTTGAACACTTGACGCCGTCCTTTGCCGGCCTGGTACACCTGGACAGTGATGCCGACATTTACTACTACCGCCTCGAGGTATTCACACTGACCGGCTCTCTTGGCTACGACGTTTACGGCTACACCCAAGAGCAGCTGATTTCCGATGTCCTCGATCTCTACGAACGGCACCTGGAGTTCCTGCATATGCAGGCTGATCTCCCGGGCACCTCAGATCTGTCCGATAATGCCGAACCTGTCCGCGAATGGTCTGACGACTACGCCAAGGAGGATTCCTAAATGACCTTTGAGCCTTCCACTACTGATAAGGCCCTCGCACCCGAGACCGCCAAATCCCACGAAGGCGCGGCCACGCTGTTCATCAACGGCGCCTGGTCCGCTGCAGCCGCTGGCAACACTCGCACTATTGAGTGCCCGGCCGATGGCTCTTTCATCGCCGAAGTTGCGGAAGCAGACGCGACCGACACCGAGCGCGCCATCGCCGCCGCCGACGCTGCTTTCCGACGTACCGGAGAAGGTTCCTGGGCATCCTGGAGCACAGCTGAGCGCAGCAGGTTGGTACTCGACATCGGTGCTGCCATCAGGCAGCGTAAGGATGAATTTGCCTGGGCAGAGGCTATGGATACCGGCAAGCGCCTGCCTGAGGCGGCAGCCGATATGGATGACATCATCGCCTGCTTCGAGTACTTCGGTAAGCTCGCGGGCAATGATGCCGGTCGTCTCGTGGATGCGGATGACCCGTCCGTCGTCGCGCGTATTGTGCGTGAACCTGTCGGTGTCTGTGGCCTGATCACGCCGTGGAACTACCCACTGCTGCAGACCGCATGGAAGGTCGCACCGTGCCTGGCCACGGGCAATACCTTTGTGCTCAAGCCGGCGGAGCTGACTCCGCACACAGCAATTCTGCTCATGCACGTCATCGATGATCTGGGTGTTCCGGCAGGTGTTGCCAACCTCATTACCGGCGCTGGCGCCGAAGCGGGCGCACCGTTGTCCTCGCATCCGAAGGTGGACATGGTCTCCTTCACTGGCGGTCTTGTCACTGGCAAGATTATTGCTGGTGAAGCAGCCAAGTCCGTGAAGAAGGTTGCACTTGAGCTCGGCGGCAAGAACCCGAACATCATCTTCGCCGACGCTGACTACGAAGCTGCTTTGGACAATGCCCTCAATGCTGCGTTCCTGCACTCCGGTCAGGTCTGCTCGGCGGGCGCTCGCTTGGTGGTGGAGGAGTCCATCGCCGAGAAGTTCGTCGACGATCTGGTTGAGCGCGCCGGGCACATCCAGCTCGGCGGTCCGCTCGACGAGAAGGCCGAGACCGGTGCGCTGATCTCCAAGCAGCACCTGGATAAGGTCGCGGCATACGTCGATCGGGCCCGTGAGCAGGGTGCGCGCGTGCGCGTGGGCGGCGAAATCGCCACCGGCGCCACCGCCGATGGTTCCGCCTCGCTTGCCGACGGCTACTTCTACCTCCCAACCGTGATTGACCAGGTCACCCGCGATATGGACTGCGTTCACGACGAAGCCTTTGGCCCGGTGGTGACGGTGGAGACCTTCACCACGGTTGACGAGGCCATCGAGATTGGCAACGACACCGAATACGGCCTGGCCGGTGCGGTGTGGACATCCAACCGTGAGGTGTCTGAGCGCGTCTCCCGCGGGCTGCGCCACGGCACCGTCTGGATTAACGACTTTGGTCCCTACCTGCCACAGGCCGAATGGGGTGGCTTCGGCCAGTCCGGTATTGGCCGCGAGCTGGGCCCGACCGGCCTGGAAGAGTACACCGAAGCCAAGCTGGTCTACGAGAACACAGCGCCGGCTGTTACCGGTTGGTTCGAGGATCGTCGTTAAATAACTCGGCACAAGCCCGAGCAAAAATACGGGAAAACGACCCATCGGCCGTTATACTCACCGATTGAAAAAATCGACTCTGCGCACAACTGCGATAAAGGTTTGCAGTTGTGCGCATTTTGTTCTCTAAAGGACATCTGCCGTGAACGCTACTATCCGCTCCGACAATGCCAGTTCCGCTGTTGCCGATAATTCCGCTGCTGTCTCGACTGCCAACACCGATGCTGCCAGCACCGCTGCGACCTTCACCCGCTTCACCCGGCGTCAGCATGTCATCGCTTGGGCGGTGCATGCCTTCACACTGACAGGTTTGGTGTGGGCGACGCTGGCTGTGGTCGCACTGCTGGAGAGTCGCCCACATTGGATGTGGCTCTGGTTGGGCATTGCCCTTGTCGTCGATGGTGTCGACGGCAATATGGCGCGTAAACATCACATCAAGGAAGTCGTCCCGTGGTTTAACGGCGCAGTGGTGGACAACATCGTCGACTATCTCACCTGGACCGCCATTCCCGCAGCTTTCATGGTCATGTACCTGCCGCTGGGGCCACGTCCATTGGCAATTTCCCTGATAATCCTGGTGCTGGTGTCATCGATGTTCTGCTATGCCAACGAAGCCGCCAAGTCCGGCGACTACTACTTCGTTGGTTTCCCCGCCGCGTGGAACATCGTGGCGGTTTTGCTGTGGGTATGGAACGCGCCCATGGCGGTGTGCATCGCTGCAATCTTTATCTTCAGCGCAATGACGCTGGTGCCGCTGCACTACACGCATCCATTCCGCGTGGAACGCGGCAGGATTGCCAACATTGCCGCAACGTTCATCTGGATTATTTCGACCGGTACTCTCATCGCAGGTGAGACGACGGCAGCGTCGTTAAGCAGTACAGCAGTTCACGGGCTTGTGGCTGTGAACGTTGCCGCCGGTGCCTGGCTGATTATTGGGGGAGTGCGGCGCTCGCTCAGCGGTCGCTAGCCGCCGCTGGTGGGTGGTTTTCGCAGGATTTCATAGATGACTCGGTCGCGCAGCCAGCGAACGTATTCAACGGCGCACGCCGCGACAATCAGCGCGATGACAAAGATGGTGACCCACACCGGATAATCGCGCCCGTTGGCCCAGAAGTAGACGTAGGGCGAGACGAAAGTCACTAGAGTGATCAGGAGCCCCAGCATTCTTCGGCCGAATGAGCGGCCGGTGATCATCTCGACAATTCCCCAGGTATAGGGGATAGCGGTAATGATGTCGATGCTCCACAGCACCCAGACATTGCCGTGGAATCCGGGGACAAAAACCACAGGTAGCGCGCGGAGCGAAGAGTAAACCATCACCACCAGATACGCGAGCACTTTCGGGTTATAGAGCAGGCGCCACACGGGGTTGCGCTCTATGAGTTTGGTTCCGACTTTGCGTAGTGCATGCAGGTTCTTGTGCTGCATGACCAGCGTATTCGTACCCTCCATCAGGTACGTCAGCAGTTTTTGCTGCTCGCGCGTACCGTGGGCCCAGGTCTGCACCAGCTCGGTCGGCGAAATGGCGATGGGCACCAGTGGTTCTCCGCGTTGCTTCATGGCATCGGGAAGCTCCAGGACATCGTCATCGAGCTTATCGACGGCCAGTGCCTCGCCCACCACATGAACGATGTCGCCGCCGAGGATGTTTCGTACCCTCTCCACGTCGCTGTGGGGCAGTGAGCTTAACCAGAGTAGCTGTCGGGAGGAAATCGCCATTCGCAAGGCGGTACCTAGAGCTTCTGCCGCGTCATCGATGGCATAAAAGTCCTGCACGTTGGTGTGGGCGAGTGAACGCAAGCTGTCGACTATTGCGACATTTTTGGCGTTGAGCTCGCTGAGACGGGCGACGCCGGAGATGTCAATGACCAGTTGTGGGTCAAGGGTGAAAGCGTGCGCAAAGGGCAGGTCGAGTATCGAGCGCATCGCAAGGAGCCGCTGGTGCCCAGCCAGGGCTGAATTCTGTGCGCTCATAGTGTTTAGCTTGCCACAACTTGCGTTTATCACCAGCAACTATACGGTTCGGTCTGTCTATTGATAAGTGCTCTGCTCTGCGAAAACGCCGTTAAGTTGGACTTTCTTCGGTGATTGAAGTAGTTTCTAACCCACGAATAGACAGGTCTGTTCATAAGGGTTTAAATGGCGGGCTTGTCCACAAAACTTAGGAGAACTACTTTCATGCTCATCTCAGGACTAGCGCTGGGCGCCGTGCTCGGCTTTGTTATGCAGCGAGGACGCTTCTGCGTCACCGGCTTCCTGCGCGATATCTTTACTCAGCGCAGCTGGCGCGGCTTCGTCGCGCTACTGATTGTTATTTCCTTCCACGCCATCGGCCTGGCCGCACTGACCAGCGCCGGCGTGATTACTCCCGAATACAACGAACTGGCACCGGTGGCCGTTATCGTCGGTGGTGTTATCTTCGGGCTGGGTATCGTCCTGGCCGGTGGCTGTGCCTCGGGTACCTGGTACCGCTCGGGTGAGGGCCTGATCGGCTCTTGGATCGCACTGGTCTTTTACGCCCTATCCGCTGCTGCTATGAAGACTGGCTTCCTCAATGGCCTGCAGAATTCCCTGAAGGACCGCACCGTCGGCCTGACCAGCATTCATGCCTCTCTCGGCATTAGCATTTGGCCACTGGTCATCGCGCTGAGCGCCGTCACGGCATACTTCGCCGTCCGCTTCCTGCGCGAAGAATTCTCCGGCCCGCGCCCGGTAACTCTGGCACCGCGTAAGTCCGGTCTCGCGCACATCCTGGCTGAGAAGCCCTGGCACGTGTACGCCACCGCCGCCATCGTCGGTGTACTGGGCGTGATTGCATGGCCGCTGTCCGCCGCCACCGGCCGCAACGATGGCCTCGGCATCACCACTCCGTCCTCCAACCTCGCTAACTACGTTGTCACTGGTGACACCGAGCGTTTCGACTGGGGCGTCCTCCTCGTCCTCGGCATCCTCGTCGGTTCCTTCATCGCCGCCAAGGCATCCGGCGAATTCCGTCTCCGCGTCCCGGACGCTACGCAGGGCGCTCGCTCCGTCGTCGGCGGCATCTTCATGGGTGTTGGCGCTGCGTGGGCCGGCGGCTGCACCGTCGGCAACGGCATGGTCCAGACCTCGCTGTTCAGCTACCAGGGTTGGCTTGCGCTGGCGTCCATCGCCGCAGGTGTCGCTATCGCCGCCAAGCTTTGGCTGAAGCCGTCCGCACCTTCGCTTAACGACGTCCCGAGCACCTCTTCCACCACCAACGACACGGCGGTATCGGCAGCGGCTCCGGTCGCTTCGGCTGCTACTTCTCCTGTGTCCCTGCCGGGTAGCGAAGGTGCCGGTGCCGCTGGCACCGAGGCCTCCCCGCTGGCGGGTGCCTTTGCTGTCGCTCCGGTGGCGTTGCTCGACCGGAGCGTCGTCAAGCAGGATGACGGCAAGCTAAAGCCGCTGGGTGGCGGGCGTTATGAGCTCGACACCGTCGGCGCGGTGTGCCCATTCCCGTTGATCGAGGCCAAGGATGCAATCAACAAGATTGAGGTCGGCGAGGAGCTGGTGATTCCATTCGACTGCACCCAGGCCACGGATGCGATTCCGCGCTGGGCTGCGAAGGATGGCCACGAGGTCACCAACTTCGAGCAGACCGGCGAGGCTGGTTGGACGATTTCCGTCCGCCGAGGGCGATAAGTCCTGGTGGCGTTAGAGGAGCGTCGGTAGGGTGAGGGCATAGATTGATTGACATCAACAACAAAGGAGCTTGACCATGGCAAAGAATATCCGACCACTTAATGCGCTTGTAGCCGCAGGTGCCGCCAGCGTGCTTGCGCTGGCCGGTTGCTCCTCCGATGATTCGACTAATACCGAAGCAAGCAGCACTGTTAGCGAGACCAGCTCGTCGGCAACGGCAACCAGCTCTGAGGACACGGGCGACATGGATGACATGGACGATGCCGATGGCCACGGTGAGCACGGCGACCATGATGACGATGCAATGGCTGGCCATGATCACCCGGCCGATGGCGGTCCGGCTCCCGAGGGAATGGCTCCGGCTGACAACGCGAAGTTTCCGGTCGGCAGTGAAGTGAAGGTTCTGGCTGATCACATGCCGGGCATGAAGGGTGCAGAAGGCAAGGTTGTTGGTGTTTTCAACACCACCACGTACTCCGTGTCCTACACTCCGACCGATGGCAGTGAACCGGTGAAGGATCACCGTTGGGTTGTTCATGAGGAGCTGGAGAACCCAGGTGAGGCTCCGCTTGCCGACGGCTCCGAGATCACCATCAATGCCGAGCACATGGCGGGCATGAAGGGCGCCAAGGGCACTGTTGATTACTCCACCCAGGAGCCGGTCTATATGGTTGATATCGACGAAGACGGCATGACCATGAAGAACCACAAGTGGGTTACCGAAAGCGAGCTCGCACCGGAGGACTAACTAGTCAGGCTTAGTCAGCCACTTCTAGGTTGGTTGCTTCGGGCCGGTTGCTTCGGCCTAACTCAATCCATTAAAACCGGGTATCACGCAGGAAGTGTGGTGCCCGGTTTTTTTTTATGCTTCGCGCCTATGCTCCGTGTCCAAAAACCTTCGGGTAGCGCGTGGTCCGGCTGGGGCGGAGACGGCGGGGACGGGGCCGGCGAGGGCAGGGGCGGCGAGGGGCAGGGGCGGTCGGCCACTTGTCGATGAGCTATTCACCTGTCGATGCGCTATAGCGTGGCCATCAGTGAATAACGCATCGACAAGTGCTCAGGTAGACCCCACAACGTGCGCATAAGTGGCGGAAAACCATCGATAAGACAAGGGAAGTCATCGACAGGTCACGGAAAACCATCGATAAGTCGGCAACACCAGTGCGCCTGCTCAGCCCACTCAGCCCCGAAGCTGGTATTAATTCGCCGCGTACCTGCATTGGCACTTTCTTAATCAGAAGTGCATTCGCGCATCTCTAAGCGCATAACCCCAGTTCAGTCGGGTGTTAAAAAAGCGTTAATAGGTGCCCGCCGCAGTAGGTATGGGTGTTTTATAACTGTCATGTTCGTAGACATTTTGCTTCTTCTACTCACCATTGCGGCCTTCCTGCTACTGCAGGGCTGCGCAAAGGCGGTGAAGAAACTATGACGTGGGAATTGATCGTCGGCGCCATTTTAGGTTTGGCGGCATTGGGCTATGTTCTGGTCGCCCTGATTGATCCGGAGCGATTCTCGTGAGCAACGTCATTATGGGATTTGTCCCGGTAATCATCGTGATGGCCGCACTGGCCATCCTTTACATCCCGCTCGGCAATTACATGGGGCGGGTATTCACCACTGATAAACACTTGGGTGTTGAGCGCGGTTTCTACCGCGCCATCGGTGTGCGCCCAGAGGCCAACCAGCACTGGACAAAGTACACCGCCAGTGTGTTGAGCTTCTCCGCTGTCAGCGTCATCTTCGTCTACCTGCTGCAGCGAGTGCAGCAGTGGCTACCGCTCAACCACGGCAAGGGCCCAGTTTCTCCGGACCAGGCGTGGAACACCGCGGTGTCGTTTACCACCAACACCAACTGGCAGTCCTACTCCGGTGAAGAAGCCATGACAGTGCTAACCCAGATGGCTGGCCTGGCAGTTCAGAACTTCGTCTCCGCCGCAGTCGGTATTGCAGTGGCGGTGGCGCTGGTCCGAGGCCTGGCCAACCGTCACGGTGACGGCAACATCGGCAACTTCTGGGTAGATCTGACTCGTACCGTCCTGCGAGTGCTGCTGCCCATCGCCGCTATTGGTGCAATTCTGCTGATTTCGCAGGGTGCCATCCAGAATTTCTCGGCCCCACAGACTATCCAGACTGTCACCGGCGGCAGCCAGACTATCCCGAGCGGTGCCGTGGCATCGCAGGAGGTCATCAAGGAATTGGGCACCAACGGCGGTGGCTACTTCAACGCCAACTCCGCGCATCCATTTGAAAACCCGAATGCGTGGACCAACATGCTGGAAATCTTCCTTATCCTGTTGATTCCGGTCTCGTTGACCAGGGCATTCGGTGTCATCATCGGTGACAAGCGTCAGGGCTGGGCAATTCTGTCCACCATGGCGGTGCTCTACTTCATCTCTCTGGCTGTCGTTATGTCCAGCGAGACTGCGCTGCAGACCTTCCAAGGTGGCGGCATGGAGGGCAAGGAAATGCGCTTTGGCGTGCTGCCGAGTTCCTTCTTTGCGGTGACCACCACCATGACGTCGACAGGCGCGGTGGACAGCTTCCACTCCAGCTACTCACCACTGGCAGGCGGCATGCTCATGCTGAACATGCTGCTGGGCGAGATCAGCCCTGGTGGTGTGGGCTCCGGTCTCTACGGCATGCTCATCATCGCCATCCTGACCGTATTCATCGCCGGCCTGATGGTCGGCCGTACCCCGGAATACCTGGGCAAGCGCATTGGTGTTTCGGAAATCACCAAGATTTGCCTCTACATCCTGGTCATGCCAGTGCTGGTGCTGGCAGGTGTCGGTATCTCCACCATGCTGCCGTCGACGCTGGACTCCGTGTCCGCTGACGGACCGCACGGTTTCTCCGACCTGATTTACGCCTTCACCAGTGCGTCCAACAACAATGGTTCGGCATTCGCGGGCTTCGGTGCCGATACCCCGTGGTTCAACATGAGCCTCGGTTTCGCCATGCTGTTTGGTCGCTTTCTTCCAATTGTCATGGTGCTGGGTCTGGCTGGTGACTTCGCCAAGCAGCGACCAGCCGCCGAGACCGCTGGCACCCTGCCAACTCACCGACCGCAGTTTGTCGGCCTGACCGTTGCCATCGCAATCATCGTCAGCGCCCTGACCTTCCTACCAACCCTCGTCCTAGGTCCGCTGACGGAGGCCCTGTCATGAGCAAGAATTCCAACGCATCTTCCGCATTTTCTCCCAGCGCACTGAAAGCGTCTCTGCCGCTGGCGCTGAGCAAGATGAACCCGCGCCAGCTCATCGCCACCCCGGTGATGTTCCTGGTCGAAGTCGGTGCCGCATTTACGCTGGTCCTGGCCATTGCGCACCCGTCGCTGTTCAGTATTTCCATCACGGTGTGGCTGTGGTTGACGGTACTTTTTGCAACGCTGGCGGAAGCCGTCGCTGAGGGCCGCGGCAAGGCACAGGCGGAATCGCTGCGCGCTTCGCGCACCACCTCTGATGCCTTCAAGCTCAACAACGGCGCCAACGCCGCTGCAGCACTGGAGAACCCAGCCGCGCAGACCACCAAGGTCGCGGCCACGGACCTGGTTCCGGGTGACATCGTCATCGTCTCCGCCGGCGAGCCGATTCCCGCCGATGGCGACGTGATCGTCGGCGCTGCCAGTGTCGATGAGTCCGCCATTACCGGTGAGTCCGCGCCGGTCATCCGCGAGGCCGGCGGTGATCGGTGCGCGGTCACCGGTGGTACACGCGTGCTTTCCGACGCCATCGCCATCGAGGTCACCACCATGCCCGGTGAGAGCTTCATGGATCGCATGATTGGTCTGGTCGAAGGCGCACAGCGCAAGAAGACTCCGAACGAGCTGGCACTTGGTTCCCTGCTGCACGTGTTGACCCTGATCTTCCTCATGGTCGTCATCGCCTTGGCACCAATGGCTGTCTTCAACGGCGCTGAGCAGGACCCATTGGTACTGGTCGCACTGCTGATCTGCCTGATCCCGACCACTATCGGCGCGCTGCTGTCCGCTATTGGTATCGCCGGTATGGACCGCCTGGTTCAGCACAACGTGTTGGCCATGTCGGGCCGTGCGGTTGAGGCCGCTGGTGACGTCGCCACGCTGCTGCTAGACAAGACCGGCACCATCACCTTCGGTAACCGTCAGGCTGCGGAGTTCTCCGAGGTCGGCGACACCACGCACGCTGAATTGGTACACGCCTGCCAGCTTTCTTCGCTTGCCGACGAAACCCCCGAGGGCCGCTCCATTGTCGAGCTCGCGGAAACCGAATCGAATGAACGCATCGACGAATCCGTCTATGCCAATGCGACCTTCATTCCCTTTACCGCTCAGACTCGTATGAGTGGTATCGAGTTCCCCGCTACCGGCGGCGAGAAGAAACGCAAGGTAGTCAAGGGTGCCGCAATGGAGATTGTGAAGCTGATGAAGTGCATCGGTGCCACCGTGCCGCCCGAGGTCGATGGCATTGTCCAGCGCATTTCGGAAGCGGGCGGTACCGCGCTGGTGGTCGCCGAGGTATTTGGCGGCGACGAAGTAACCAGCGGTGAGTCCGGACGAGTGCTGGGTGTTATTTATCTCAAGGACGTCGTTAAGCCTGGCATGCGTGAGCGTTTCGATCAGCTGCGTGAAATGGGCATTCGTACCGTCATGATCACGGGCGACAATGCGGTGACGGCGCATGCGATTGCGAAGGAGGCCGGCGTCGACGATGTGCTCGCTGAGGCCACCCCGGAGCAGAAGCTAGAGTTGATCCGCAAGGAGCAGTCGAAGGGACGCCTGGTCGCCATGACCGGTGACGGCACCAACGATGCACCGGCATTGGCGCAGGCAGATGTGGGCGTGGCAATGAACACTGGTACGTCGGCGGCGAAGGAAGCGGCCAACATGGTGGACCTGGATTCGGATCCGACCAAGCTCATTGACGTGGTGGGAATCGGCAAGCAGTTGCTGATTACCCGCGGTGCGCTGACCACCTTCTCCATTGCCAATGACGTGGCGAAGTACTTCGCCATCATTCCAGCCATGTTCGTCACGGCGCTGCCTGGCCTGGACAAGCTCAACATCATGAACCTGCATTCGCCGGAAAGCGCCATCCTGTCTGCAGTGATCTTCAACGCGCTGGTGATTGTCGCCTTGATTCCGCTGGCTCTCAAGGGCGTGAAGTACCGCGCCGGGTCGGCTGCCTCACTGCTGAGCCGCAACCTGCTCATCTTCGGTGTCGGTGGCATCATCGCACCGTTTGTCGGCATCAAAATTATTGACCTCCTGCTCTCCGGAGTGTTCGGGATGTAAGTGCCTTGGCCTCGCGCCAAACGGCGCAGCCAGCGCACAGCACTTGGCATCTCGCAACATGTGAAAAGAATCGAGAAGGACATGAACAAGAACTTTCGGTTGGTATCCACCACAATCAAGGCATATTTGCTGCTCACCGTGGTTATCGGCCTGCTGTACCCAGCCGCAATCTGGGTAGTGGGGCGAATCTGGTCCGATAACGCTGATGGCTCGATGATGTATGACTCCGCAGGCAAGGCCCAGGGCTCGGAGCTCATTGCCCAAGAAGTGACAAAGCCGGGATTTTTCTACCCGCGCCCGTCTGCTGCGGGGGATAATGGCTACGACGCGATGTCGTCTTCGGCATCGAACGTGTCGCCGTATAGCAAGGAGTTCCAGGCTGAAATCGAACAGCGCCGCACCGATGTCGCTGCCCGCGAGGGCATCGACCCGGCCCAGGTACCGGTGGAGGCAGTCACCGCCTCCGGTTCCGGTCTGGATCCGCATATCTCCGAGAAGTACGCACAGCTGCAAGCACCGCGCGTGGCCAAGGAGCGCAACCTGCCACAGGCAGAGGTTGAGCGGTTGATCTCGGAAAATAGTGAAAACGCAATTACGGAACAGGGCTCGCAGGATGGTGGGCGACTGGTCAACGTCGTAAAGCTGAACGCCGCTCTGACAGACGGACAGTAAGCATCCTGCGATTGGGCAAGGTATGGCAAGTAAAGGTCTGTAAGAAATGGCCAAGCGAGGAAAACTGAAGGTCTACCTGGGGTTCGCCCCGGGCGTGGGTAAGACGTGCGCCATGTTGAGCGAGGGGCACGATCTGTACTCCCGTGGGCACGAGGTAGTCATTGGTCTGGTGGAACACCACGGTCGCGAGCGGACGAAGAAGCTCATCGAAGGCCTGCCAGTGTTGGATTGTCGAAAGGTGTCCTACCGCGGCAACACCTATCGTGAGCTGGATGTTGATGCGATTATCGAGATGCGTCCCGAGGTCGCCCTCGTCGATGAGCTCGCGCACACCGTCGTTACCGATGAGCCGGACAACGAGTTCGTTCAGCAACGCAAGCGCTGGCACGATGTCTACCAGCTTCTCGACGCAGGCATCGACGTCATCTCGACGATGAACATCCAGCACTTGGAATCGCTTAACGACGTCGTTGCGGCCGTCACCGGCGTGCGCCAGATGGAGACGGTACCCGACCGTGTCCTCCGCGATGCGGACGAGATTGAGCTCATCGACTTGAGCCCGGACGCCCTGCGCATCCGCCTGTCTCGCGGCGAAATCTACCGCAAGGAGCAAGCGGAACTAGCGCTGCGCAAGTACTTCCGCCCGGGCAACCTCAGCGCCCTGCGTGAGCTGGCACTTTTGTGGCTGGCTGACAAGGTCGAGGAGGTGCTCGATGCCTACCGCGAAGACGAGGAGATCGACGACCACTGGACCACGCGTGAGCGCGTCGTGGTGGCCGTGCGCGATGATGAGAACGCGGAGTCCATGATTCGCCGCGGTGCTCGTATGACCGGTCGCGTGGCCGGCCGCGAGATGATTGTCGTGCACATTACCGGCGAGGACGACGGCCTTGACCGCGGGTATCTGCGTCGGCTGCGCAAGCTGCAGGATCTCACCGAGTCGCTGGGTGGGCAGTGGCGCACCATCGTGGGCGATGATGTGCCGGGAATTCTGCTGGAGTTCTCCCGCACGGTCAATGCATCGCAGCTGGTCATTGGCTCGGAGCGAGGACTGCGGCGCTATGTGGGCTTAAGTACCTCGCAGCGCATCATCGACCAGGCTGGGCCCATCGATGTGCACATCATCTCCTCAAGCTCAGAGAAGAAAGCCAAGCGGCGCAAGAAACTGCGCTCTCGCTTTTCCAAGGAGCGACGCATCACCGGTTGGCTCCTGGCACTGGTGGGGCCAGTGCTACTGACGTTGCTGCTCTACCAGCTGGACACCGGCCCGGAGTTCCTGGGCGTGCTGCTGCTGACCTATCTAATGCCGATAGTCTTCGCCGCTATGGCGGCAGGGTTGGTGCCAGCGCTGGCGGCAGTGGTGGTCTCCTCAATTCTGGCAAACTGGTACTTCACCGCTCCGGTGAATACCCTGACTATCACCGAGCCGGCCAGCTTGGCTCAAATCCTGCTCTTCGGTGTGATTGCGGCGGCTGTGGCGACGGTGGTGGAGCGTTCCGAGCGCCGCCGCGAGATGGCGGACAGGAGTTTGCATCAGGCAGTCGTAATGTCCGAGTTGGCACACGGTGTCGTCCACGATGGCGACAACATGTCCAACCTGGTCCACAGCTTGGCGGATACGTTCTCGATGGAGCGCGTGGACGTGCAGCGTTACTCCTCAGAGCGCAAGAAGTGGTTGACCATTGTCACCACCGCCGAACACGGCTTGTCCGAACCGTGGCCGACAGAGCTGCCGATGACTAAGGTCAGCTCCGGCGATGACCTGCGCTTTGTGCTCAGTGGCCGTGAACTCACCGCCGCTGAGACTGCCATGATTGCGGCTCACGGTTCCCGCATCCGGGCGCTCATGGACATGGAGGAAATCGCCGCGATGCGCCGCGCCACCGCTGCCCTCGAGGCGGGCAACCGCGTGGGCAGCGCGGTGCTGACCGCCGTTTCACATGACCTGCGCACACCGCTGGCCAGCATCAAGGCTGCGATCTCCAGCATGAACATGGAGGACGTTGAGCTTGACGACGAAACGCGTCTCATCCTCATGGAGACAATCGAGAGTTCCGCTGACCGCCTAGAGGTGGTCATTGGCAACCTACTCGATGCCAGCCGCATCGACTCCAGCACCAAGCGGGTGGAAAGTGTGCCGGTTAGCGTCTCCGATGTTGTGGACGCGGTATGTGCGGAGCTGCCGGAAGCCGCAGGTCACATTGACCGCGATATTGACCATGACGCCTGCATGGTGGAAGGCGATCCTGGGCTGATCCAGCGCATTGTTTCCAACATCGTCATCAACGGCCGTCAGTACGCACCGGAGTCGAGCCTGACCATTCGTACGCGGCCCAGCGAGCGCGGTGTGCGCGGTCCCGCCGACATGCCGGTTATGGGCTCGCTGGGTGCTATCGCTGCGAGCGCATGCATAGACATTTTGATCATTGACCACGGTAAGGGCATCCCGGAGGATAAGTTGGAGGAGATTTTTCAACCGTTCCAACGCCTTGGCGACTACTCGGCACAATCTCAGGGCCTTGGTCTGGGACTTGCCGCCGCCTCGCGTTTTGCCGACGCCATGGGAGGCGCCATCCGCGCCGAACAGACACCCGGCGGCGGTGCTACCTTCGTGCTGACGTTGCCGCGTGCAATGGGCGAGAGAAAGTAGGATTCCATGAATCTCAGTTCAGGACAACCCGCTGGTCAGGCTGGCAACAAACCCGGGCGAAAGATACTCATCGTCGAGGATGATGTCGCCATGGCCCGCACTGTGCTTGTCAGTTTAAAAGCCCGCGGTTACGAGCCACGTGTCGCGCAAACGGCCACGCGGGCGTTAGCCGCGGTCAGCGAGTGGAAGCCCGACGCCGTTCTCCTGGATCTGGGCTTGCCCGATGTCAGTGGCCTGGAAGTTCTGCGTTCTTTGCGCAGGTGGAGCGATATTCCAGTGCTGATTGTCTCCGCACGTCACGACGAGGCGGGGAAAATCAACGCCCTCAATGAAGGGGCCGATGACTACGTCACCAAGCCTTTCTCGATGGGGGAGTTGTTGGCTCGGCTGCGTTCAACCATGCGGCGTGCTAGCAAAGTAGTGGTCGAAGAGGTGCCGAAGGTGACCTCCGCAGATGGTCATCTAATGGTTGACCTGGCCAAACGGCAAGTTCTCGTGGCGGACGAGCTCGTGCATCTGACCCCGCGCGAGTGGGACATCCTGGTCTACCTGGTGCAGCATCGTGGCGAACTGGTGACCAAACTGGAGCTTCTCAAGGCCGTCTGGGGTGACCAGTACGAAAAAGAGACCAACTACCTGCGCGTTTACATCTCCCAGCTGCGCCACAAGATTGAGCCTCAGCAGGCTCACAACAAGTACTTGCGCACTGAGGTGGGGGTCGGTTATCGCATGGTGCTGGACGAGGAGTAGCAGCCGGCTGCTTGCCCGTTCTTGCTTGCCCGCCTGCACGTTCCCGCCTTCCCGCTCGCCTGCCTGCCTCTCCTCGCGACTTCACGACACCTATGTCACCTCATGCCACCTCCACAGCTGGCACGAGGTGACATAGGTGTCGTGAAGTGCGATCTGCCCCAGCCCAGAGGGTGGAGTGAAGTGCTGTGGGGGGGGGCGGCACCGCCTAGCTACAGATCCAAATCCAGCGAAGCGCCCGGAATAGCGTCCAGCAGCCGCTGGGTGTATTCCTTCTCCGGGTGGTCGAAGAGATCGTCGGTAGGACGGTGTTCAACCATCTTGCCGTGCTCCATCACGATGACCTCATCAGCCACCTGCCGCACCACAGCGAGGTCATGCGTAATAAAGAGGTAGGCCAAATCCATCTCTTCCTGCAGCTCAGCAAGCAGTTCGAGCACCTGAGCCTGAACCACCACGTCGAGGGCTGACACCGCCTCGTCACAGACCACAACCTCAGGGTTCAGGGCCAGTGCACGCGCAATCGCAACACGTTGACGCTGGCCACCCGACAGCTCACCGGGGAAGCGGCGACCCATCTCCGCGGGCAGCGCGACGCGGTCGAGAAGCTCGAATACGCGCTGCTCACGCTCCTGCTTGGTGCCAATCTTGTGAATTTGCAGCGGCTCCTCGATGGAGGAATGCACCGTGCGCATCGGGTCCAGCGTCGCATACGGGTTCTGGAAAATCGGCTGAATGCGACGCCGCAGCTCGAGCTCCTCTTTACGATTCCGGCCCTGGACGCGGTTACCGTCGAAAAGCACTTCGCCCTCTGTCGGATCGAGCAGCCCCAGCGCCATATTTGCGACAGTGGACTTACCCGAACCGGACTCGCCCACGATTCCGATGGTGCGACCGCGGCGCAGCGTAAAGCTGATGTCATCGACGGCGCGAAAGGAATCCTTGCGCCACGGACGGTCACCGGGGATGGCAAAGTCGCGCACCAAGTTCTTCGCGACCAGAATCTCCTTCTGATCCGCATCCGATGTCGTCGGCGCCGCCACCACGCGATCACCGCGGCGGGCAGCCAGCGACGGAGCCGCCGCGATCAGCTGCTTGGTGTATGGATGCTGCGGGCGAGTGAGGACTTCCAGGGCAGGGCCGGTCTCCACGACACGTCCTGCTTGCATAACGACGAGTCGGTCAGCGCGCTCGGCAGCCAAACCGAGGTCATGAGTAATAAGCACCACGGACGTGCCGAGTTCGCTAGTGAGCTTGTCGAGGTGGTCAAGGATCTTCTTCGCCACGGTCACGTCGAGCGCGGAAGTGGGCTCATCGGCAATCAGTAGCTTTGGGTGCGCGGCCAAGCCCATCGCGATAAGTGCGCGCTGGCGCATACCACCGGAGAACTCGTGCGGGTATTGGTCGATGCGCTTTTTAGCATTCGGCAGGCCGGCCTGTTCCAGCAGCTCAATCGCCTTTTTGTGAGCTTCAGAGCCAGTGGCGATGTTATTGGCGCGCAGCGCCTCCTTAATCTGGGAACCGATAGTCCACACCGGATTGAGGTTGGTCATCGGATCCTGGGGGACCAGGCCAATGCCGTTGCCGCGGATGCTAACAAACTCGCGGTCCGTCAAGTGTGTGATGTCACGGCCATCGAAGGTGATGGTGCCACCGGTGACTTCACCATCACCGGGCAACAGCCCCAGTGCGGCGTGGACAGTGGTGGACTTACCAGAGCCGGACTCGCCGACAATGGCAACCGTCTCACCGGGGAAAACCTCCAGGTCGACGTTGTGCACCACATCGGTCAACGATTTACTGCGGCGGCCGGACGCTGTGGTCGTCGGAAAGCCGATGCAGACGTCCTTCAGGGTGAGAATTGGTGCCGCGGTCTTGTTAGTGTCAGTGCTCATCGACGACGCTCCTTCGGGTCGAGAGAATCCTTCAAAGCGTCACCCATGAGGATGAAGCCGAGAACGGTAATCGCCAGGGCGAGTGCTGGCCAGAACAGGTTGGACGGGGCCTGGCGGAGCACCTGCTGTGCGACAGAGATGTCGTTGCCCCAGGAAACGGTGGTCGTTGGCAAGCCAATGCCCAAGTAGGACAGCGTGGCTTCGGCGACGATGTAAATACCCAGTGAAGTCGTGGCCATAACGATGACAGGGGCGAGGCAGTTCGGCAGCACATGGCGGAAGAGAATGCCAGTGTTGGACAGACCGAGCGCCTTGGAAGCGGTGACGTATTCCTCGTTCTTCACCGAAATCACCGAGGAGCGCACCACGCGCGCCATCTGCGGCCAGCCGAAAGCAGCGAGCACGAAGACCACGGACCAGATGGTGCGTTCGGTAAACAGCTGCATCAGCACGATGCCGGCCAGAATCAGTGGAATGGCAAAGAACATGTCCGTGATGCGAGAGAGCACCGCATCGACCCATCCTCCCAGGTAGCCGGCGATTGCGCCGAGGATGATGCCGACGATGGTCACGGCCAGGGTGACGCCGATACCGACGATGACCGAGGCGCGGGCACCGTAGATGACACGGGCGTAGACGTCATAGCCCTGCTGCGTGAAGCCCATGGGGTGGCCTTCGCGGGCCGGTGCCAGGGAGTCGCGCAGGTTAGCTGCCGACGGATCCACCGAGGTGAACAGCGACGGGAACGCGGCCACTGCGATGGAGAGCAAAATGATGAATGCGGAAATCCAGAACAGTGGGCGGTAACGCAGGTTTTGCCAGGCCGAACCCCAGAGCCCCAGTGGCGGGGTATCCGGCAACTGCTTGTGGTCGGGGTTCGTCGCCGGATTTGGTGCCTGCGCGGTGTTGGCCTGTGCGGTGTTGGCCTGCTTTTCTGGCTGAGTCGAATCTAACTGCGTCGAATCTGGCTTAGGCATAACGAATCCTCGGATCCAGGACTGCGTAGAGCAAGTCGATGAGCAAGTTGGCGAACATGTAAATAACCACCAGGATGGTCACGATGCTGACCACGGTGGGAGCTTCACCAATCTGGACGGCGTGGAAGATCAGGCCACCGATACCGGGCACGTTGAAGATGCCCTCGGTGACGATTGCGCCACCCATCAGAGCGGCGAGATCAGCGCCGATGAAGGTCACAACGGGAATCAGCGAGTTACGCAAGATGTGGCGGCGGGTGACTTCAGAGGTTGGCAAGCCCTTGGCGCGGGCGGTGCGCACGAAGTCAGCATGGCGTGCCGACGAAACCTCCGAGCGCGTCAGTCGCAGAACATAAGCAACCGAGACGAGACCCAGCACGAATGCCGGAAGTAGCAGGGAAGTAAAGGACGCATCGCTACCGACAGTGGGGGAGACAATGTGCCAGCGCACACCGAAGAGGTAGCGGGCAACGAAGCCGAGCACGAAGGTCGGAGTTGCAATGACTAGCAGGGACAGAACCAGGACGGTGGAGTCGAAGAAGCCGCCCTTGCGCATGCCTGCGATGACGCCAAGGCCGATGCCGAAGATTGCCTCAATGGCAACGGCCATCAGTGCCAGGCGAATAGTAATGGGGAAGGCCAGAGCAATTTCCTCGCCGACTGAGCGGCCGGAGAAAGTCTCGCCCATATCCAGTGTGAACAGGCCCTTTAAGTATTCCCAGTACTGGACGAAGAAGGGTTCATCCAGGTGGTAGTGCGCGCGCAGCGCAGCGACCTGCTCCGGCGGCAACTGCTTGTCGCCGGCCAATGCGGCGATGGGGTCACCGGGCATGGCGAAGACCATCGCATAAATCAGCAGCGTGGCACCGAAGAAGACCGGCACCATCTGCAGGAGTCTCTTTCCGATATACCAACCCATGGCGCTAGTCCTTTTCAATCATTGGGTAGTCCAAAATGCCATCCCACATCACCACGGCATTACGCAGCTTCGGGTTCCACGCCACCGAAGCATTCGGATACCACAGAGGGATTGCAGGCAGGTCTTCCATCAGCACAGACTGAGCCTTGACGTAAATCGGCTTGGCCTCCTCTGCGCTCTTTGCCGAGGACGCTTCCTGAATGAGCTTGTCGAACTTCGGATTCGAGTAGTGGTTGTCATTCGCGGAACCACCGGTGGCGAATTGCGGAATCATGTAGTTGGCAACCGATGGGTAGTCCGCTGACCAGCCGGTACGGTAGCCGCTGGTCAGGGTCTCATTAGTGATCTCATCGCGCAGCTGCTTGAAGGTCGGGTAGGCCTTGCCGTGAGATTCAATTCCGAGGGTTTCACCAATCATGTTGGTCACCGCTTCAACCCACTGCTGGTGCCCGCCGTCGGCGTTGTAGGCAATATCGAACGAGCCCGTAAACGGCGCAATTTTGTTGGCCTCGGCCCACAGTTTGCGAGCCTTGTCCGGGTTGTACTTCAACACATCCTGCCCAGGCACATTCGGATCCAAGTCACCGAGCGTCAGTGAGCTGAATTCGCGCGCCGGGGTGCGCGTGCCGAAGAAAAGCTTGTCAGTGATGAGCTGGCGGTCAAACGCCATGGAAATTGCTTGACGACGGAGCTTGCCCTCTTCACCCGAAAAGCCTGGCAGATTTCGCGGAATTGCGAAGTATTGCGCTGAGGAAGTTGGGACGTTTGCGCTGGAGTCAGGGAAGTCGGTTTCAAAGCTGGCCATCGCCGTCGGTGGAATGGTGCGCGGCAGCGTGTCCAGGCGGCCTGCCTGGAGATCCGCGTACGCGGTGTCCATGTCCGAGTAGAAGCGGTAGACCAGACCGTTGTTGCGAGCCTTGTGCTCACCGGCGAAGTTATCATTTTTGACCAAGGTCAGCTGGTTATTATGCAGCCACGCACGACCTTCGGCCATCTTGTAGGGACCATTGCCGATGGGGTGTTCACCGAAAGCCTTCTTGTCTTCGAACGCTGCCTTCGGCAGTGGCATAAACGCGACATAGCCGAGGCTGAGCGGGAAGGAGGAATCTGGGGTGGTCAGATCTACGGTGAACTTCAGATCGTCGACCTTTTTCAGACCGGAGAGTGTTTTCTCCGTGGCCTTTTCTCCCGAGACAGCATCAAAGCCCTGCACGTTGGCGAAGAAGGACTGCTGCTTCTGCAGGTTCGGGCCGTAGGCAGCGTAATTCCAGGCATCGATGTAGCTCTGCGCGGTGACGGGTTCGCCGTTGTGGAAGGTCCAGCCCGGTTTCAGCGTGATGTCGAAATGAGTCGAGTCCTCGTTGGGCTTAATTTCTGCCGCATGGTCCAGGATCATCGAGCCGTCGGTGTCGTAGCGCACCAGACCTGAGTAGAGCACGCGGAGGATATCGCCACCACCGGTTTCATTGGTGTCAGTGGTGTACAGCAGCGACTGCGGTTCGGAGTTCTGAACCACAATGAACCCGGCGCCGACCTGTTGCTGGTCAGTGCTGCAGGCAGCAAGTGCAGCGCCCGGTAGGACAATTGCCAGCAAAGCCGCCAGGATTTGGCGGACATGCAGCGTGAACTTTCCTTTTTCGCTGAGCGCTGTTGCGTGCAGTTTTGTGGCACGGAACTTCTCTCGCTGTCGGAGCTTCCGCCGGAGTTCCTGCCGGGTGTGGAAGGGGCCGGAGGCAACGGGTCTATGCATCGCGAGCCTTTCTAGATTCTGCCAGCTAGGCGATATGAATTTGGTGATCGGCTCACTCCAAACGACTCAGCTACCCACCTCCCAGCTGCTTAGCAATGGTGGTGGTGAAACCTTTGGTTGTGACGGATTCTAAGGTTTGGATACGACCGTTCAATACAGTCTCTAACCTTACAAGTCCAAAAAACATATGAGTATTGATCAGGCGAACCATCCCTTATTTGACGGTGTCTTTTACCCTCGATTGGGGAGTTAATTCTGTGCAGCGGTGAAAGTCTGTGACACCCTGGCACCCCCGCAGGGGTTGTCCTCTGGTGCTCCGCGACGTTGGCGCTCAGCCAGGCTCCGTCCGCGTTGGGCTTATTCGCGTTGGTCCCATCCTCGGGCCCCGTCCGCGGGCCCCATCCGCGACTTCACGACAGCTATGTCACCTCATGCCACCTCCACAGCTGACACGAGGTGACACCCGTGTCGTGAAGTGGGCTTTGGGGCTTGGTAGAGGGGCGCCGGAGCGCCGCCAAGCCAGCGCATTAAGTCCCGCAGTACGAGTGGAAAGCCCCCAACTCCCGCGGTGCCGGCTCAGTGAACCCCGCTGGGACGTCTTGCAACTCAAAGGGGTTGGTTACCGCCTCCAGCAGGTGCCGGTAGGCGGCCAAATCTCCCGCCCCTGCTTCTCCCGTCGCCCCTGCCTTCGCTAACGCTTCCGTGACCAGGTAGTTTCGCGGAATATACAGTGGGTTTGTTTCCTCCATAAGTGCCAGGGCCGTCGTCTGGTCGATTCCCAGCTCCTCCCGCGTCCGCTGCCACAACTGCCCCCACTCAGTCGCGGCAGCGGGGAGCGCAGAATCATCAGACAGCCTGGTCAGCGCGGTCAGCGCAGTGAAATCCTGCCCATCACCATCGGCCAGAGCCTCAATCAGCGCCCGATGAGCATTCGTGTGGTCGAGCCCAAACTTCGCCAGCAACGCCTGCCACTGCTGTACCAAGGGGATGGCCAGCGGGTCGTCGTAAAGCGAGGGGAGAATCCCCAACTTGGGCAGCCACCTGCGGCTGAGCGCATCGGTGAACTCGTCGGCGAATTCTCCCAGGATGTCGCGGGCGCGTGCGAGGGCATCCTCCGGGGTGCCTGCGAAATGCGGTAGCAAAGTCTCCGCGAGTTTCGACATGTTCCACCCCGCGATTGTTGGCTGCGCGCCGTACGCGTATCGACCGCCGCGATCAATACTGCTAAACACCGCCCGCGGATCGTGCGCATCCAGAAACGCACACGGCCCAAAGTCGATGGTCTCGCCCGCGATGCTGGCATTGTCGGTGTTCATCACGCCGTGGACAAAACCGCAGGCCAGCCACGCCGCAACGAGATTGGCTTGCCGCTTGACGACGTCCCGGAGAACCGATTCCGCCGAACCCTCGTAGCCATGCCGCTGCGCGGCAAAGTCGATGAGCCGGTCCATGATTCCGGTGTCCGCTCCGGAGCGTGCGACCAGCTCGAACGTGCCAACTCGCAGGTGGCTGGATGCTACGCGCACGACAATGCCGCCCGGTTGAAGTTCGGTGGTGGGGTCGGTGTTGTCGAATGGGGTTTGCGAGCCGCGGTAAATCTCTTCGCCGGTTTTGATGACCGCCAGCGCGCGGGTGGTGGGGATGCCGAGCGCATACATGGCTTCGCTGATGAGGTACTCCCGCAGGGCGGAGGTCAGCGTGGCTTTGCCGTCACCGCCACGGGAGAAGGGTGTGGGGCCGGTGCCTTTCGCCTGAATCTCGTAGGCCTGGGTGTTGTCGCTGCGGGTTGTCTCTTTGGGGTAATCCGGCAGTCCAGTCAGCCCCGGTTCAGCCTCAACTGTGGCAAGCAAGAGCGCGCGACCATCACCGAGTAGGCCTGCGAAGTTACCGAACTGGTGGCCGGCGTAGGCCGTGGACACCGGGGTTGTGTATGCGCCGGGTGGGGTATCGGTTTCCTTGCCGACTCCGCGGCCAGTGAGGAACTTCAGGCCAGCGTCTGACCGGAGCCACTGTGGGGAGAGACCGAGCTGGGTCGCGAGTTCCTCGTTAAGCATGACGAGCTGCGGCGATGGGGCGTCAAACCCCTGCTGGTCGATAGCGAGTTCAGGCAGTGCGGAGGGCAGATCAACGACGTTTCTAGCCATGTGCGCAGTTTAACGGGTAGGCCGGATTGAGAATATGCGCTTTTATGTTCAGGGCTTGCTGAGGCGAGCGGTGTCGTCTTCAAACTCGCCGTTCAAGCGGCGATAGAGCGTTGCTCGCCACCGCTCCGGAAGCTCAGGGGCGGCGAGGAGACGGTGGATGCCCTCGATGTCCTGGCGGTCGATGTTCATGACGCGATTGGTCTCTGCAACAGAGACAGCGCTTGGAAGACGTTTGGCCAGCCGCATGGTGTCACCTTCAGCGATGGTGCCGGGATGAAGGACCCGCAGGTAGTAGCCGGAACGGGACTTCGACTGCATGAGCCTGGGCAGTCGGCGGTCACTCCAACGTGCCGAGACCGTGGCACACGGACGACGCGGTTGCGTGACCTGGACTGTCAGATCGTTCAGTTCGAAGATGTCACCCAGATAAACCACCTGGTCAGGAAGGTCTTCTAGCGTGAGATTTTCGAAGAAAGCGCCCTCCGGTAAATCGAATCCATCAGCCGCCCACTGAGCCATGAACTCCAATGGGTAGCAGCACATCGCTTTGTTTGGTCCGCCATGGACCTTCAAGTTGCCTTGGGCGTCGCCGTCAAGGCCGTTTTCTGTGGCTATTACGCGGTCTGCGCGTGGTGCTTTGGCCGCGCCGGTGCTGATTTCACGGCCGCTCCACTTTTGCGTCACTGCCGGGCCTGTGCGGACTCGGCGCACTCGGCCGATGAGTTCTGGGAGTTGGTGGCTCGGCTGTGGGTGGCTTGGTCGTTGGTGGCTTGGTCGTTGGTGGCTTGGCTGGGTCTGCGGGCTCATGTTTTGAGTCTGCCATGTGACTGGAAGCGTTTTAGCCAGAAAAGGAGAATTTATATGCGCCTTTTGGAAGTGCGGTAATGGCATCAAACCAGCGTCCGCGCGGTGTCGTTGAGGCTGCCAATGCCTTACGAATCATGCCCGCCGCCGAGCCGTCAAAGATCGCATCCCACGTCAGGTGGATGATGGCGTAGCCGAGGTTGGTGAGTTGGTAGTCGCGACGCCGGTCATGCCAGATGCTTGCTGTGCCCGCGTGGTGTTGGCCGGCGCCAGCGCGCGTTTCTGATTGCACTGTTGATTGCATTCTCGATTGCGCGGGCTCGTACTTCATTCGCCCGTCGCACTCGATGATGATTCCGTGAGCCGGAAGCAGGAAATCCACACGCGCAACGAACACCCCGGCCTCATCTACTATTCGTGGTTGCTGCACAAATGACAGCTTTAGCTCCACGAGCAACGCCTTTGTCACCGACTCAAATGCACTTTCCGACCACGGCGATGCCACCATCAGCACCTCCAGCATGCGGGGCCCACGCACTCGACCCCGTTGGTCGTGCACGTGGGGTAAGAAATCAGTACTGGAAATGGCCACGTGCCGCGGCGCTGCGAGCTGCGGAAACTCCTGTTCAATGTCCCAATTTGATGGCTTAAAGCGCGGCGGCGCCTCCGGCCACGGCAGAGCTTGCTGAGGCTGCATTCCCGTCGAGCCAAGTGTTCCGACCGAGCCACGCAGGGCGCCGTCGGCAAGCGCGATAGCTTCGGCAAAGCGTCGAAAGACCTCGGGTTTGCGGCGCGTGGCATCGTCGACGCGCGGCTGAGCAGCAGCGATATCAACCACGGTTCGCGCCAGAGTAGTGACCCGCACGCCATCGATGGTGGTCGTGGCACTTGGGGGCAATGCTAAGTAATTCTGGTGAAATTGCAGGCCATGGTGTGTTTTAAGTGTCGACGACCCACTTTTTACACTGGAACTGAGCGTCAGCGTTTGCGGAATATCGAGCAGTGGCAGGCTATGTATCAGCGCTGCTGCGATTCCGGTTAATACGCGATCTGGGTGTGCCTGTGAAATGGCAATGCATTGAATCCGTGCCCGGATGAGTTCCGCCTTAATGGCAAGAATTCCTCGTGGAAAATCGCTGTTAGATGGCCATATTCGTGCATCCGCGTAAGTGCCCCGAAACAACTGAACAAGTTCACCGCGCTCGACCGCCCGGCTGAGAATCCCTCGTGCTGTATTTCGGCTGATATGAGTCTGTTCTCGCAGGTGCACAATTCCGGAGGAATTGAAAATGAGCTCGCTCGTTTTCCGCATGGCGGACATTCTCATCGATGGTGCGGAAGCCCGCTGGCCAAAGACCGTTGTAAATCAACTTTCTGTGGATAGTTTTCGGACTGTGGATAACACATCAATTGAGCCAGACTGCAGATCCAAAAGTAACTGTTAAAGGCGTTTACAAGGGTCAAAATTACCTAGACTCGCATGTTTGGTGCCTTTTTTTGCCCAAATCCAGGGAGCTGACCTGGGAGTTTCTAATTTGAAGCCCACCAAACATGCGAGTCTGCGTCAAAACACCCCTGTTAAATGGCGATAACCGTTGTTTTCGCTTTACGACGGATCCAAGTCCACCAACCTTCCCTCGAAAAGCCGAAACCCCGACCCGCAGTTAGTTAAAAACTGCCGGTCGGGGCTGGTTGGTGTGCTGTATGGCCTAAGCCGTATGAACTAGTGAACTAGCTAGCCGGGGTGAAAAGAGCCCTACTTCTTCAGGGATTCCGGAGCGTTGAAGCGCTCGCCGTGCTTAGCGGCCAGCTCTTCGGCGCGCTCGACGAAGCCTGCGACACCGCGGCGCTCTGGGTGAGCTGCAGCCGGGTCGACGACAGTGGCGCCGTCGTAGTTCTTGATGAACTGGCGAGTACCACCGGTCCAGGCCGGGTAGCCGATACCGAAGATGGAGCCGATGTTGCCGTCGGCGTCGTGAAGCAGAACGCCCTCGTCGACGCACTTCTGAGTCTCGATGGCCTCGATGAAGAGCATGCGGTCGACCAGCTCCTGCAGGTCGGTGTCTTCCGGAGCGATTGGGGTGATGTTCAGCTCCTCGCGCAGCTCGTTGAACAGGCCCGGCCAGAGACCGGAGCGCTTGCCGTCGACGTACTCGTAGAAGCCCTTGCCCTCGAGCTTGCCCGGGCGTTCGAACTTGTGCAGCATGGCCTCGACCAGAGCCGGCACGCCGCCCTCGTCCAAGGTCTGACCTGCGGCCTCGGCGGCAGCGCGGGTCTCGCCAGCGATCTTCTCCATGAGCTTGAGGTTCAGCTCGTCGGCAAGCTGGAGCTGCGGTGCCGGGTAACCAGCCTGGCGACCAGCGGCCTCGATGATGGCCGGGTCGTAGCCCTCGGCAACCATGCGCAGGGCCTCGTTGATGACGGTGCCGATGACGCGGGAGGTGTAGAAACCGCGGGAGTCGGTAACGACAATCGGAATCTTGCGAATTGCAACAGCGAAGTCCAGCGAAGCGGCGAGGATTGCCGGGTCGGTGTTGTCGCCGGAGATGATCTCAATCAGCTGCATCTTGTCCACCGGGGAGAAGAAGTGCAGACCGATGAAGTCCTTCTCACGCTTGACGTGGGAAGCCAGCTCGGTGATTGGCAGGGTGGAGGTGTTGGAGCCCAGGATGCAGGTCTCCGGAACCGCGGCCTCGATTTCGGCGTGAACCTTGTGCTTGAGGTCGGTGTTCTCGAAGACGGCCTCGATGACCAGATCGACGTCGGACAGGTCGTCGTAGGACTCGGTCGGCTTGATGCGGTTCAGCAGTGCTGCGGACTTCTCCTCAGTGGTGCGACCGCGCTTGAGAGCCTTCGCTTCCAGCCCCTCAGAGTAGGCCTTGCCACGCTCGGCGTTCTCCAGGGAAATGTCCTTCAGGACAACTTCCATGCCAGCCTTTGCACACACGTATGCAATACCTGCGCCCATCATGCCGGCACCAACGACGGCAACCTTCTTGAACTCGCACTTCGGGTACGGGGTGCCGTCAGCCTGCAGCGGACGGGAGCCGCCGCCCTGAGCGTGATTGAGGTCGAAGAAGAACGCCTGCATCATGTTCTTCGACTGAGTGCCGGTGACCAGCTCGGTGAAGTAGCGGGACTCGACACGCAGTGCGGTGTCGATGTCGACCTGAGAGCCCTCGATGGCAGCCTGCATCGCAAGGCGCGGAGCCTTCATCGGGGAGCCCTTGAGCTGCTTGGTCAGGTTTGCCGGGAAGGACGGCAGGTTCATTGCGAACTTAGGAGTCTTCGGGTCGCCGCCCGGAATCTTGAAGCCCTTCTCGTCCCACGGCTGTGCGGCCTTGGCATCTTCGCTGGTCAGCCATGCTCGAGCAGTGTCAATGAGCTGCTCCGGAGCAACAACCTCGTCAACGAGACCAGCTGCGAGGGCCTTGCCTGGGTTCATCTGCGCGCCGGTCAGAATGACCTTCATCAGCGCGTCCTGAATACCCAGCATGCGAACGACGCGGGAGACACCGCCGCCACCCGGCAGGAGACCGAGGGTGACCTCTGGCAGGCCAATCTTGGAACCGCGGGCATCAGCCGCAACGCGGTGGTTAGCAGCCAGCGCGACCTCGAGGCCGCCGCCCAGTGCTGCGCCGTTGATGGCGGCAACAATCGGCACCGGGAGCTTCTCCAGGCGACGCAGGGAGGCCTTCATGTCCTCGACCATGTTGAACATGTCAGCTGCATCGTCCTCAGTGGCCTTGGACATCTGCTTGATGTCGCCACCTGCGAAGAAGGTCTTCTTCGCAGAGGTGATGACGATGCCCTTGATGGAGGTCTCAGAGCCGTCGCCAATTTCGTTTTCCAGGCGCTCCACGGTGGCGCGGATGTCGTCCTGGAAAGTCTTGTTCATGGTGTTGACCGGCGCATTCGGGTCATCCATGGTGAGGGTGACGATTCCGGCGTCGTCCTGATCCCACCGGAACATGTTATCTGTGCTCATAAATCAGTCAGTCCTTTGTGGTTATCGCGGTGTGGCCGCGGTAATTGTCGCTGTGAGTTTCGTTCCGGTTTGCTTTAGACGCGCTCGATGATGGTTGCAACACCCATGCCGCCAGCCACGCAGAGCGAAATGAGGGCGTAGCGGCCACCGGTGCGGTGCAGCTCATCGATTGCGGCGCCGGTGATCATGGCACCGGTTGCCCCCAGCGGGTGACCCATGGCCATCGCGCCGCCGTTGATGTTGAGCTTCTCGTAGTCGATGCCCAGGTTCTGCTGAGCATGCTTGACGACGGCGGCAAACGCCTCGTTGATTTCCCACACGTCGATATCGTCGACCGTCAGGTTGGCCTTGGCCAGAGCCTCGCGGACGGCTGGCTCGATACCGGTGAGCATGATGGTCGGTTCGACACCATTGACGGCGGTGGCGACAACGCGTGCGCGCGGGGTCAGCCCCATGTCTGCGCCAGCCTTCTCAGAACCAACCAGGGTCAGTGCAGCGCCATCGACGATGCCGGAGGAGTTACCTGCGTGGTGGACGTGGTTGATGCGCTCGAGCTGCGGGTACTTCTTCAGTGCAACTGCGTCGAAGCCACCCTGCTCACCCATCATGGTGAAGGCTGCGCGCAGGCCGGCCAGGGACTCTGCGGAGACGCCCTCGCGGATGGTCTCATCGCGGTCGAGGATGGTCAGGCCGTTAGCGTCCTTGACCGGGACGACGGAGCGGTCGAAGCGACCCTCAGACCAAGCCGTTGCGGCACGGGCGTGGGAGAGTGCTGCCATTTCGTCGAGGGACTCGCGGTCAAAGCCGTCAAGTGATGCAATCAGGTCAGCGGAGATACCCTGCGGGACGAAGTCAGTTGCGAACGAGACCTGTGCATCCATTGCCATTGCGCCGCCGTCGGACATCATTGGCACGCGGGACATGGACTCGACGCCACCGGCGAGGACGAGCTCGTCCATGCCGGAGCGGACCTTCTGAGCAGCCAAGTTGATGGCGGAGAGGCCGGAAGCGCAGAAGCGGTTGATCTGGACACCGCCGGTGCGGTACGGCAGGCCTGCGGTGAGTGCTGCGGTGCGGGCAATGTCCGCACCCTGGTCGCCGACCGGGCTGACGCAGCCAACGATGAGGTCGCTGATGCGCTCTTCGTCCAGGTCAGGGAAACGATTGCGGATTTCGTCGATGAGGCCGACGAGAAGTGATACCGGGCGTACCTCGTGGAGGGAGCCGTCCTTCTTGCCCTTGCCGCGCGGGGTGCGAATTGCCTCGTAGATGAAGGCTTCGCCGCCCGGCTGAGTGGTGGCGGAAGTCATGTGTTTTTACCTCACAGATTCGTCGTAAAGTGTCGTGCGTCACTCTATAACGAATGCCGGATTGCCGGGGGTGATTTGAGGGGTACTGGGGAGAAAGTTAACTTGCCGTAGTCTCTCACCTGGGGTTATGGGAGAAACCGGGGGTAATTACATAAGTAGTTTTGGTGATGCGGCGCGAGAGTGGGGCGCGTTACAATGTGGCAGGCGAATGGCGGGGGCTCGATTCTGCCTTAGGATTGGTTCGTGACTGGCGCACTCTTTAATGACATTGAGTTTCCTGTGTCGTCCGTCGAGGAGCTGAGTACCGTTTGCGACTTCGTCTCCAGCGTATTCGGGTGGAATTACGCCATGTACGGCGACGACTGCGCCGATACCAGCGATTCTGGCATCGTCAGCTGAATCAACGCCGAGGATCCCACCCGCGCAATCATGCCCCCTTCATTCGAGCAGCGGATCTCGATGCCGCCTACGAGCAGGTCACGTCCGCGGGTGGCAAGATTGCCAAGGAACCATACGACTTCCCAGGTAGTTTTCGCTTTTGCTTCACGACGCCCGCCGGCCACGAACTCGGCGCGTGGACTCCGGCGGAGAAATTGACAGATACGCGAGATACCGTTAGCCACGCTCGTGCGTTGTGAATCAAAAATCCCACTGTGCCGAAGTTCGGTGCTTCTAGTTTTCTTGAATCGTTGACCGTAGCTTCAAACCCAGTTCGCCGACCCTGCCCATCCATTCCGCGCGAGTTGAAACACGAGGAACAACAACTGTTGCGGGGCGTGTGCCCGCACCTTTTGCTAAAAAGTACTGATTAACTGTAGTGCTATCTCCGAGTTGGGTGTCCTTCGAAATATTCGGAATTCGTTGGAGAAGCTCGGGTTTTCCCGTGCCTAAATAGAACGGGAAAGTTGCCGAAAACGCTTTGCGGCCTAAGTACGTAACAAATACCGGGTCTGAAACAGCTCGGTCAATGTCCTCCGTGTGTCCCTCGCAGGTTATGCGGACGATGAATTCCGCATCGGCCAAGTATGTTCGGCGGACGACCACAGTCGCTCCGACACCGGGTTTGTAGGCAACCGATTTTGCTGACTTGGCTTTAAGTCCTTGGCTAATCGCTAGACGACGCCGAAAGTCCCACTCATCTTCACGTGAGCCGATGGTGTGGAAGTCGTCCACGAACGTAGGTCGGCGTTCTTCTCGAACAGTGAACTCGATATCAGAAATCCAGTCCGGCCATTCATTTCGGCGGTATCCAAGGCCACCAGCAATCAGTCCGCGGAGTGCAGTGGTTGTAGGCATTTTGTCAGTTTTGACGAAATTACCGGTGATGGCTGGTTTGCCCCAACTTTGAACTGGCCCAGCCAGCCGAATGAACACTGAATCAGTCATCAAAAACCCACTTCACGACGGTGTCGATGAGGTCGTCCAGCTGAGTCGGCTCGAGTTTGCCGAACTTGTCTTCAAGCCCTGGGAAAGTTCCAGCGAGGGCTTCAGTGGGGCCGAAGTTTCCGGCGTCAAAGCTTCGTGCTGCGGAATACTGTTGAGAAAGGGAAGTGATTGTAGCTGCGAGGAATCCTCCAGCTCCTTCGGGGATGACCGGAGTTTGGAAGTCATATGCAGTCCGGTAGCGCTGTTCTTCAGCGAGTACTAGGGCTGGAAGGACGTATGGGGCTGTGCTGTGCTCTTTGCCGCGTGGCTGGCCATAGATAGCTGATCGAATCAATTCCCGGACGTTTTCTCGAGAGTCTTCTGCATCGAAAGCTGACCAGCTTTCACGCAACTGTTTCTTATCGATACTGACTGTGCGGTAGAAAACGCCACTGGTGTACTGGCTAACTCCGAGATATGTTGCCCCAGTTCGATGTTGTGCCTCGTGTCGATCATCGACAGTTGAGAAGTAATCGGTATCGATGCTGGTCGCATGAGTTGTTACTGCTGGAGAGACGCTGAGGGCCGCTTCCGTTGTGTTTTGAGGGGAATTGGCGAACATTCGACCAAAGGCAGCGATTGCTAGTGATCCTGTTCGGTGCTCCTGAATAAACTCGTTGACATCGGTTTTCTTGATGTCCTTTCCGCTCGTCAGGCTGGCCAGCACAGTCTGGGCGGCAGTATTGATCTCTTCATTTGACATCCACGTCGAACGAGCGGATTCAGCCTTTTGGGTTTGCGAATCAACGTCGCCAGAAGTCTTAGCTGGTGCTTCAGCTTTGGTGAGCTTGCCGACGATTGATCTCGCGTTTTTCAGTGCAGCCTTCCGGTCAACGTCGGGGTTCAGTTCAAAGACTCTTTCGACGATTTCTTCGGCGAGTTCACCCGAGCGGATGCTTAGGTCCATTGACGCGTTTTCGTAGCGTAACCGGATGCTGCGCTTAATCGATTGAGAAGAATGGAGGGCTCGAAGAACTCCGCCCTGGTTAATTCGTTTTGGGGTTCCGGTGTCATCACGGTTTAGATTGCTGAATGGGATTGCGGTGACGATGCTGAGGGTCAAGTTATGGGGCATGGAGTTTAGGCCTTTCTCGGGGAGTTGTTTATGCCTCTACGACAGAATTATGTTGTTGCGTTGTCTTTGTTGTCGTTATCTGTGTTGGAGGAGGTCTCTGGAATTTCAGCGAAGTAAGAGAAATAGTCTCGCAGCATTCGGCGCCTAATGTTCTGTGACGCAGGCGTGAATCCATTGCCCCAATATAGGAAGGTCCGGAACAGGTCGTAGTAGTCGAGCGCCGGAATAGGTCCGGGCAGGGCAGTTGCAATTTTCAAGATACGCGAAACGTTAAGAATTGCCTCTTCCGCATCGAGTGAATAGATGAATTGCAGGCGCTGGCCAACGGAGTCGAGGTCGTCGGGATTAGCCTGAAATTGTTCGCCAGTTTTCTTCGCTTGAGCAATTGAGACTTGTCGAGCCCAATGCCCGACCCTCCGAATCTTCTTTTGTCCATTTGTATCTGTTGTGTTCGATGGTCGGTAGTGAGGAACTTGGTCGAATTCTGCTACCAAAGCAAAGAGACGAACGAGTGATGTTATTTGATGGTCGGAAAGTGTCGGATCTGCATACGGAAGAACATGCGGATAGGCGTAGTGCTCGGTTGCTGGTGAGGCTCCGCGACGCAGCTCTGCTCGAGTCTTTCTCCAACGGGGTGACTGGATATTTGCGTCGTCTCGTAAGGCGAGAACGCTGGCTAACCGCGTTGCCCACATTGCGTGGACACTATTAGCTTCGGAAGATGTCATTAGAAACTCTCCTCGGTACTGGCCGGCTTGGGTATTAAGGCTTGTAATCCATTTCGGAGTTGTGCTCGGACATATGCGATTCGTGCTGGCTCCTGAATGGAATGGGGATTGACAACTTCATCAAATGCGCACAACGACGCGTCAATACAGCGGTCTCTGAGGTCGGTTGGCATCTCGTAGCTGTGCGTAAAAGGTGAAGGAGACTGAGCTTTATAGAATCTGCGAGCGTCGTTCAATATGTCCTGGTAAACCGCTGAAATATTGCGCCAGAAAGCGTTTGAAGCGTCCTGCTTTCGGTCAATCATGTCATCTAAAACTGCGGGTGGGTACTTAGATTTCGTGGGTTTCCTGCTAAACACTTGACATACCCTGCGATGCAGCTGGTTGATAAGTTTAGCTTGAAGCTGAATGTCCTCTTGTAAGTCTTCGTCGACATCGAATGCCCATTCCGCAGATGAGGGAAAGAAAACTTCGCTGGCGCGAATATTTGGTGAGCTAGCTGTACCTGCAATTAGGTGTTGTGCGAAAATGAGCGGCGCGTCGTTGGGTAAGCGGGATAATGCGCGGCTTGAGATTCGAGCATGCACTTTGTTTGAACGGTTATTTGCGGCCCACTCAACGGCAAGGTCAGTGTTGTCTCGCCCCAAGTCGACACGAACTAAGGTTTCGCCGCCTTTTTCACGCGTTTCATACAGGTAGAACGGGTCAAGTGTATTGCGTTGATCCCACCATTCTTTGTATGTCGTTTTATTTGTGCCCATCTCGGGTTTGAAGTACCACTCTTCGGGGATGCCGCCTGTGCGAACTCCATTAAGTACCCCATCTTCCCAATGGCATGCTGGAGCATTGGAGCTCCATGTGGCTCGCCAAAGTGGATGCGCCTGATTTGGAGCATCCGGGAGTGTGGAATTGTTGCACGTTCGATCTGCCCAAGCCGGAAGGCCACTGCCTTTTACCCATGATGTCGGTATTTGGTACAGCAAGGTTTCCAGAAGGGTATCTCCGGTTTGGATAATCTCAGTCGCGGTGTAATCGGCGCCCACAAAACGCATGCCTGGAGCTCCCATTTGGCATTTGTCTCCTGCGTAGTTGTTATTTCCCGCCATTGAGAGGTGGTGGTACACCACGAGAGCTAGCAGAGCGTCGGGCAGTGCTAAGGCTGGGGTCCCGTCATTGATTAGGTTCCAGTACGTCTCGCCCTCGTCGGGGAGCATTGCCGGTGAGAGCTTTTTAATGGGGAAATGTCCAGCCATCAGTAGGTGGGCTTTGTCCTTTGGGCCATCGCATGGCAGTGGTGGACGTTGAAGAAAAGGCTGAATTGAATCAAAGGGGTCGCAGCCCGGAGCTAAATCTGCAATTGCCTGGTCGACAGCATTTTCTGGTAGGCCGCCCTGAACAATTTCTTCGATTGGGGTTGATGTGTGACGTAAAGCCACTGCTGTGATCTCAGCGAGGAAACGTAACTGCGCCGTGAACTGATATGCGGCGCCATCTACGCTGATGGCGGTGTCTTGCTTATGTGATGAAAGAAGGAGGTCTCGAACGGTTGAGCGACCGTTCGGTGTTCTTAGGAAGGGTGAATCCGTGAGAGCATTTATCTTCATTCGTAGTTCACTTTCGCTAGGTACTGCTTTATGGTACCGATGAGGTTAATACGCCGCAAGCAATTGCCGAATATAAGTATTAATAAAACTGGTTGGCTATTTGAGAGTGCCTCCACGAGCGCGGAGAAGGTGTGCAAATAGCCGAATATAACGAAGTACCTCCACGAAAGCGGAGACCAATTTCACTGTACCGTTGATGCTGTAAATAGAGAGGTTTTCATGACAGCAACAGTATTTCTGACTAAGGTTCCAGTGCATTCTTTGCTTTCGCGAAGAATAGACAAGAAAAAGAGCTTTGTCCCGTCGTCGATTGACTCTCCGTTGTTCCGACACAGGGCTGTGATGAGCCTCTTTGGGGAGTTTGATGCAAATCCCAGGCAGACAGGAAAAATTCTTTTCCGAGTTGATTTCACTGCAGGTCACCCCCCGTACTTCCTTATCCAGTCTTCGGTGGAACCTGTACATCTCGGTGAGCTTCGAGGGGCTGAAAGTCGTACTGTGGAATTATTCGACCTTGAGCCCGGTCAGCCAGTTGTCTTTCGTGTAGCTGTCAATGCAGTTCGTCGAAAGCGTGAACAGCATGATGGAAAGATGAAGACCATCGTGACGCCCGTGCCATATGACCAAGAAATAGACGCAATTGAGCAGGGGCGGACAACAATTACTCCGTGGATTCAGAACAAACTCGCTGGAGCCTTGAAGGAGGTGCAGTTGGTTAACCATCAGCGAGAGGTGCTGAAGGCCACCGAACGGGAGTCTTCCCGAATGGCCATTCAGGTTGATGTTTTGGATGGTGCTGCGCTTGTCGACGATCCAGAGGCTCTAAACAGATTGATTCTCGAAGGCGTCGGCAGGGAAAAGGCGTATGGCTGCGGGATGCTAAGCGTGAAGGCAATTCCATGAGTGACTCACTTGTCCATTCCGAGCTCTGGGCAAAGAAGGGTGAGAACGCTGAGACGTATCCGCTTTTAGCACACATGCTTGATGCAGCTGCGGTAGGTACTTACTTGTTTAGGCATTGGCTTCGACCCGAGCTGCGCTTCCAAATAAGCGATGCACTGGGAGAAAATGCGGAGTGCATCGTGGCCTGGGTAGTGGGTATGCATGATTTAGGAAAAGCCAACCCGCTATTTCAGTTTCAGCACATGCGGGACGATGAATCGTGGCGAAAAGTCCGATCCGAGATTCGTGACAGTGGAAATTACGAACCCGTTCCACGGGAGAAGATGGAGCGCTGGAATAGGTACAGCGATCTTCGTAGGCATGAACGCGTATCTGCAATCGGTATCGGCGGAATGAATCTCGGGGATTCAACCATCGGAGAACAGTGGGCGACACTGCCAGCTTTAGGTCATCATGGCTACTTTACCCTTCCCTTCCGTGGAAAGATGCATTCATCCTCCATGAAACGTGCCGATGAGATGCTCAAATGGGAAGGATGGAAGACTGCGCACGAGAATATTCAAGAGTGTTTTGAGAGGGCCGTCGGGGTATCGCGAAACGAACTTCCCGAAGAGTGTGACCCTGCGGTTTCTATCCTTTTATCTGGACTGACCGTGCTGGCTGATCGTTTGGCATCAAATAATGAGTGGGTTGAGAACGCGCAAGCAGCCACAAGCCGAGGTGAGCTTAATCTCAATGACCCAACCGAGTGGTATCGAGTTCAGCTCGAGAGGGCAGACGAATACGTCCGTGAAAACCTTGGCATCTACTCTGGCTGGGAATCGCAGGAGCACGCAGAGTCAGTTATTCTGCAGCAACGTAGTCCACGGCACATCCAGAAAATAGTTCGTGACGCTGGTGACGGGCTTGTCGGAGTCATGGCTCCGACTGGAATCGGGAAGACAGAGGCGGCTCTGCTTCGCCATGCGCAGAAGAATGAGCGCCTCCTGTTTTTACTGCCAACCCAAGCAACAACGAATGCATTAATGAGACGTGTGCAGCGTGCTTTTTCTAGCACGCCGAACGTAGCGTCGTTGGCTCATAGTCTCGCGAGTGTTGAGGATTTTTACGACACCCCAGTAAGTAGCTTCCATGATGATACGGAAGGGGATCCTAGCTGTAGAGAATCTGGCGGACTGTATCCCGCATCATTCGTGAGAGCCGGGATGTCACGACTGATGGCAGCTGTATCGGTGGGAACGGTTGATCAGAGTTTGAAAGCCGGACTCCGTACAAAATGGCTACATTTACTATTATTGTCCTTGGCCAATGCCCACATCGTTGTTGACGAAGTTCATACGCTTGATCATTATCAGACAGAGCTGCTGAGCACTGTTCTTGAGTGGCTTGGCAAAGTTGGTGCACGAGTAACTCTTCTGACTGCTACCTTCCCGAGCTGGCAATACAGACGACTTGTACATGCATACTCAGGAGTGAAGGTTGACAAACCTGCTGAGTTTCCCGCAGTAGCGGTTGTTCGTCCTCGTCGCCAAGTTCAAAGTGTGCAGCGGGAGGAATGCGCACTAGAGCATAATTCTGGGGGCGAACGGGTCAAGAAGGCTGAGGAGTCTAAAGTAGTTTCAGTTCTGCCATTTGATGTTCTACGACGAGATATAGAACTTAATCACACAAAGATCAGTCACTCCGACAATTGCCGTGCTCATGCGGAATGGGTAATCCAACAACGCTTACGGTTCCCGCAAGCACGTATTGGAGTAATTGTGAACCAAGTGGATTGGGCTCAATCAGTAGCGAGACAATTGTCCGATGCAGGGCACAATGTAGTCGTGCTACATTCCGCGATGACTTCGGAACATAGACGTCGTAACGCAGAGTTGCTGGAAAAAATAATCGGACCTAACGGTAACGCCACTGGTGTGACCGTCGTAGGTACGCAGGCGATTGAAGCCTCGCTCGATATTGACATGGATATTTTGACTACGGATTTGTGTCCTTCAGCTTTGCTGATTCAGCGAATCGGTAGGGTGTGGCGAAGGCAAGATACGTCAAGAAGCGAAAGAATTCCTGAGATTCACACTCCATTGATTCGAGTGGTCGATGGTGTTGAAGTAAGCGAAAAACTGCGATATCCGTATTACAAAGCGGAGATGCTTCGCACATCGCGGTGGATCCAGCAGCATCGAGTTCTGAAGATGCCGGAGGAGTGTCAGGAATTCGTGGATGCTGCTTCAGTGAGTTTTGACGATTTGAAGAACCCGTCTGCAACGGATGCTGATTTCGATCAGGTTGCAGCTGAAAGCCTAATGGCGCGTAAGGGTAAAAGCGTCTCTTACGAAGTCGAAGAGATCCTAGACCCCGAATACCGCATGGCCAATCTCCATGAGAACTTTAGTAATGAGTCTGCTCTATCTTTGGATGGTGGTGATGCTAGAACTCGCCTTATCGAGGAGGAGTCAGTGCGAGTTATTCTCCTGGATTCCGGGGACAGCATTCCAGGCGGATGGCAAGGAGATGTCGAGGAACTGAGATCGATTCGCAGCGGGGATCGTGAGCGAATCCGCAAAGCGCTAAGGGCTTCTATGCCGATGAGACAGAGCAAGTTCTCGCAGATTGAGTCTCCAATCTCACTGGCCGATGCTAAAACTCTCTTGAGTCAGTACTATGCCGTCGAGGCGCATGAACTCTACGATTCTTTGGTTGGTTTCTTAGGATTCAGCGGGAAAGCGACCGGTGTGTAGTGACTTATTCAGAGGAAGCTATTGCATTCTCTCAAATTCCAGCAGGACACCAGGTTCGTTTTGAAGATAGAGTTAGTTTCCTCTACCTCGAGCGATGTAGCGTGCGCCAGGACAAGACCGGTGTTGTCGCTTATTCGAAAGTCGAAGGCGAGTCGCTGATTCAGCGTGTGCAATTACCGGTTTCAGGTTTGGCTGTGCTGCATTTAGGGCCTGGGACGAGCATTTCAGCGGCGGCCATGACTTCGTGTACCCGTGCAGGGGTGACAGTCATGTTCACCGGTGGGGGAGGAGTGCCTTCTTATTCCTACTCTGTGCCATTGACGAGCTCTGCTCGATGGGCGATTGCCCAAGCCAAGCTTGTATCATCGGAACGTAACCAGAGGAAAGCTGCGGTTATCCTGTATCGGCGCCAGCTTGGGTTGGACATTGATTCCGAAGAGACTAGCATCGCCGTGATGCGTGGACTCGAAGGCCGGATGATGAAACAGACATATCGGTCTTTAGCCCGAGAGCATGGTGTCAAGGCTTTTCGGCGTGATACTACAGCTGAAGATTCGGTGAACTTGTGCCTCAATTTGGCGAACTCAATGTTGTACGGCTGTGCCGCTTCCGCCTGCCAAGCTTTGGGGATTAACCCTGCGCTGGGAGTAATCCATCGTGGCGATGCCCGTTCTTTGTTGTTCGATCTGGCTGATTTATATAAACCTGAAGTTTCACTTCCGTTGTCTTTCCGATGCTCGAAAAGTGGTGACGCTCTAAAAGAAGTTCGGAAGGAAATTCGCCGTGAGATTCATCGAAGGGGCATGTTGAAAGAGATGATTGGAGTATTAATGGAGATTCTCGAACCGTATCTGCCAGAAAGAGACGATGACCGGTTGATTGCGGGACGGGGCGACGAAGTGGCTGGGCATACACAGTATGGAAATCGACCCCAGTAACAGTAGGTGCGTCCCTTATGTTTTTGGTACTTACTGCATCTAATTTGCCGGAACATCTCCGAGGGTATCTAACTCGTTTCTTAGTTGAAGTTGATACTGGAGTTTTTGTCGGTAACGTGTCGAGACGCGTTCGTGATAATCTATGGGGCCGGTGTAGCCGAGCTATAGGTGAGGGACGTCTAACGATGATTAATAATGATCCCACCCGAGAGCAGGGGTTCGCCGTAAATACGATGGGGAGTAATCGCCGAGTGATTCAGGACTTCGATGGTCTGTTGCTGCCTGTGACCTTATCTGCCGAAACTCGCGGACTTGAAGAAACTTCTTCGTAAAAACCGCAGGTCGGGAACTCTCTTCTCCGCATACGCGGAGGTATTTCCCGATAAGGCGCTGGGCGAGTTCCTGGTCAAGACTCTTCTCCGCATACGCGGAGGTATTTCCTGACCCCACACCCACTGATAGTGGCGGGCGATCTCTTCTCCGCATACGCGGAGGTATTTCC
>NZ_KV809171.1:0-700 GCF_001812505.1 Corynebacterium sp. HMSC064E10
CTCTTCTCCGCATACGCGGAGGTATTTCCTACCGCTAGCGAGGTCGCGGAAATGGTGCTCGCTCTTCTCCGCATACGCGGAGGTATTTCCAAATCAATTCAGAAAGTCTACGCCGACGCACTCTCTTCTCCGCATACGCGGAGGTATTTCCCCCGACGGACTCGGCCGCGCCATTCAAACAGCCTCTTCTCCGCATACGCGGAGGTATTTCCATTGTCATCACGGTGGATAAGGACGGTTCCCGCTCTTCTCCGCATACGCGGAGGTATTTCACGCTAGTCACCATGGGCCTATGAGCTTCATCGACTCTTCTCCGCATACGCGGAGGTATTTCCAATCTCACCTGACGCGGCAGCCGGGAAACTAGCTCTTCTCCGCATACGCGGAGGTATTTCCGCGCTGGCCCTCCCGTCGCGGGCGGCGAGCATCTCTTCTCCGCATACGCGGAGGTATTTCCGTGATGGATGAGCAGCTGCGTGGCGTGATTTACTCTTCTCCGCACACGCGGAGGTATTTCCGCGGCCCTGTTCGGCTACACTGCGGCCATGGTCTCTTCTCCGCACACGCGGAGGTATTTCCATCGCCACCGCCGCGAAACTGCTAGGGCGCAACTCTTCTCCGCACACGCGGAGGTATTTCCGTGTGGCGGGCGTTGCAGATTCCGTTTGCTATCTCTTCTCCGCATACGCGGAGGTATTTC
>NZ_KV809171.1:800-220969 GCF_001812505.1 Corynebacterium sp. HMSC064E10
TCTTCTCCGCACACGCGGAGGTATTTCCGCTATCGCACAGATTCCCGCAGGGTTCAGCCGCTCTTCTCCGCACACGCGGAGGTATTTCCATAACGCTGCTTGAACGCCGCCCAGTACTGCGCTCTTCTCCGCACACGCGGAGGTATTTCCGGAGCACCGTACCTAGTCGGCGATAACGGCCACTCTTCTCCGCACACGCGCAGGTATTTCCTGGCAAGCCTTCCTCCGCGACCACGAGCAGGACTCTTCTCCGCGCACGCGGAGGTAGTTCTCAGGTACCAAGCGTCAAGCTCGCCACCTACCTTGTGGCCCCAGCCTCAACCCCCTATCGCTTCCGCAGCACCAGCATCAGGTTCGACACCGCGAACTCGCGCAGCCCCGGCACGTGCACCATCCACCAGGCCCACCACGGGTGGTAGCGCGGGAAAGCGGCCAGCAGTTCGCAGTCACCAGCCTCCGCCGCAGCGCGCGCCCACTTCAACCCTTCACCGCAACCGACCTTGAACAGCGACTCGCCAAAGTAGTTCTTCGGCCGCTTGCCGTGCTTCTTCTCATACATGCGCCGCGCGCGGTCGCCGCCCAGGTAATGCGTCATCCCCATCTCGTGACCACCGAACGGGCCGTACCAAATGGTGTACGAGTACACGACCAGCCCGCCCGGCTTGGTCACGCGCAGCATTTCCTCACCCATCGTCCATGGCTCGGGTACGTGCTCGGCAACGTTCGACGAGTACGTCAGGTCAAAAGCATCATCGCGAAAAGGCAGCTCCAGTCCCGATCCGCGTACCGACGACTCCAGCTTGATACCCGCCGCCGCCATCTCGCCCACATCGGGCTCACAGGTGTAATACTCCACGCCACGCTGGGCAAACGCGCGGCCAAAGTACCCAGGGCCGCCGCCGACATCAAGGATGCGCTTGCCACGCAGTGCGGTGTTCGTCGTAACGCTTGACGACGTGCCCGCCGGCCCCCCTGCGCCCGTCGACCCCGCCGCACCATCTGCCCCAGCCGCGATGCCTTCTAGGAGACCGATGGTGTCCTCGGCCAGGTGTCCGTAGAAGATGTCGGGATCGGTTTGCTCGTATTTGAAGTCGTTGAGCAGCCCGAATGAGCGCGACAGCGTGGCGAAGCTGCGCAGCTCCCTTAGAGCAGGTGGAACAATAAAATCGGGGAAGCGAAAGCTGGTCACGTCAATCAATCTAATGGACTAGATGGGCTGTGGAAGATGGATTTGAGCTAAAGCGGCAAAGAAATCGCCACCGAGCGTTAAGCTCATATTGTTATGAAAATCTTACTGTTGTGTTGGCGTGACACTGGCCACCCCGAAGGTGGAGGCAGTGAGCGCTATTTGGAACGCGTTGCGGGTTACCTTGCCAGCCAAGGCCACACCGTGGTGTTCCGCACGGCCAGCTACCCAGGCGCACCGGCACTGTCGCGTCGTGACGGAGTGACTTTCTCCCGCGCCGGTGGAGATTTTTCCGTCTACGTGCGCTCTTGGACCGCGATGCTGGGGGCTAGATTTGGCGTCGGGCCAATTGCCAAGGTGCTTGGTGGCAAGCCCGATGTCGTGGTTGATACCCAAAATGGCGTCCCCTTTTTCGCTCGGATCTTCTCCGGCGCGCCGACGGTGTTGCTGACACATCACTGCCACCGCGAGCAGTGGCCAGTGGCGGGCCCGATTATCAGCAAGCTTGGGTGGTTCATCGAGTCGCGGTTGTCGCCGATGATTCACCGCCGCTGCCGCTACATCACTGTTTCCGAGCCAAGTGCCGCTGAGCTGGAAGAACTCGGAGTGTCGCCGGGACGAATTGCGGTGATTCGCAATGGAGTGGACCCGATTCCGCAAGAGGTGCAGTCAACCGAAATCATGGCTGACCTGTCCGAGTGCGACGGCCCAGCACCCCATCTGGTGACGCTGTCGCGACTGGTTCCGCATAAGCAGATCGAGCACGCCATCGACGTGCTCGCGGATCTCGTTCAGGATCGCCCAGGTGCGATTCTCGATGTCATTGGCTCGGGCTGGTGGCACGACAATCTCGTGGAATATGCCCGTGACAAGGGTGTATCTGACCACGTCGTCTTCCACGGGCAGGTCACCGAGGCGGATAAACACCGCATCCTCTCCAGGGCGTGCCTGCACCTGATGCCGTCCCGCAAGGAGGGTTGGGGGCTCGCCGTCATTGAATCGGCGCAGCACGGCGTGCCGACGGTCGGTTACCGTTCCTCGGCGGGCTTGCGCGATTCGGTCAACGACGGTGAAACTGGCCTGCTGGCCAGCGATGAAGCGGACCTGATTGCCAAGACGCGCCAGATTCTCGATGACGGTGAACTGCATCGCGCAATGTCCAAGGCCTGTGTCGCGCGTGCTGCGGAATTTGGCTGGGATAAAACTGGAGAGGCGGTCCTGAAAGTCTTGGAGAACCCAACTCTGGACAAGCTGCTACCTGCGGCGGGGCAACAGCGCTTCCAGCAGTGCTGCGAGTAGCCCAGCGAGCAGGCAAAGCGCCCAGATTCCAAAGGTCAACCACGCAGCCGCGTAGGCACCCTGGCTCGGTCGCGTGGTCGGCTCGATAACACCGGGAACATGATATAGCTGCAGGTCAGAGGTGGTATAAACCGGATCCAAAGCTGCCACAATGTCAGCGGAGTCACCGAAGTTGCCGGGCGAATTCTCCACAAGGACCCAGCCAATGCCCTGGTCTCGAAGGCTCTGGAGGGCTAAATCAACCTCAGCCGGCGACGTCGCACCGCCGAGTAGCGTTCGTTCAACGGTTGTGGCTCCCTCGCCGGATACTGATTGCCCCGAGACGATCAGCTCGCCAGAGCTCACCACCGGCGCGGGCAAAATCTTCGTAGCCGGATCGAGCACAGGACGCCCATTAATGATGCGATAAGAACCGGCAGGAAGAACCGCAACGCTATCGTCGTCAAGCGCGACGACACCGGAAACCGCAGACCACCCCTCCCACGACGGAATGGGGCGCAGTGGAGCGACATCGGCGGGTAGCGTGGGGACAGCCGCGATGATGATGAGCGCGCTGACCCCAGCAGCCAGCCACTGACCAACATCGGCAGTGGCGCCACGCGCGCGGCGCGCCAGGTACTCCGCACCACTAGCGGCGAGAATGACATAGGCGGGGACGGCGAGTGCGATCCACTTCTGGGCATCGCGAAGTAGACCCGCACTCGGGATATGCTCCAGCGCCCAGCCCATCACCAGAATGCCCGGCGTTGTCGCGGCGAGAGCGACGAGCACAATGCTCACGGCGCCGGCAATCATCAGACCCCGCCAGCGCTCCCGCGAATCCCAGACACGACGGAACCCCAGACCCATGAGTACCAAGAGCACCAGCACCATAATCGCTGAAAAACCGGCCTCGCGAGTTAGCGGCACAGCCTGCTTATTCCAGATGCCACCCAGCCCCAACAGGCTGCCGAGCGTGCCGACGTGAGCCTCTGCTCTGGCCGCAAATGCGGCAGCGCCAGCCGCATCGGAGGGCCCCGCCGCACTGGGGTTCAGCAAAGATGCGATCAACCACGGCGAGCTGACCGCTACTGTTGTGGTCGCGATCCAGGCGCGATCGCGGTTATTGCGGGCGGCGACAAGGCCGGTGATACCAGCCAAAAGAGCACCGGTCGGTGTGAGACCCGCTGCGGCAATGACACTGGTGCGCCACAAAGCACTGCCCATCTGCGTTGCCAGAACAACTGCTGGAAGTAGCAATACAGCGATGACCAGTGACCACTGCCCCTGCAGTAAGCGCTCGACCACGAACGGGTTCCAGAGCAGCATCGTCGGTGCAATCAGTTGGCTGACCAAACTCGGAGTCATTCGAACAAGCCCCGAACCAGGTGTGGCACTGGCGCCGGCGCCAGCGCTGTCGAGTGTGAGCCTGCGGGCGAGCTCAGCAGCTGCAAGGCCGCCGATTAAGCAGGCGCCAACCATGGCAAAGCGCACCCAATGGCTGGCATCCACAAAGTAGCCCAGCGCCCACAGGGCAGTGTCCTGCGGAACTGCTCGTGCCGCAGCGGGGCCGAGCCCCAGGGCTGCGTCGGTAAGCGGTGGGTGATTGGGGATGACCATGTCGCGCAGCAGAAACATCGGTGCCCCAAAGCGACCCTCATCCGGTGCCTTGTGCGGGATAAAGAGCGGCCAGCACACGGCAGTGGTCAGCATAAGAATCCACGACAACACAAAAACCCAGGCGACTCGCTCCGAGTGAGAGCGAGCCGACTGGGTCAAAGTAGTGCGGAAACGTTGCGTCACGTGCCCTATATTAAATTATTTTTAGATTCCCTCAGTGAAACTCGGTGTAAGCGAGTGTCTGAGGAATCCTAGCGGTGCCGTAGCTTGGCCTCTTAGGCAGACTTGCTGCGAATACGGAAGCCAATCACGATCAGGACCAGGCCGAGGATGCCGAGAATCCACGGTGCGACAGTGCCACCGATAGTCAGCGACTTACGTGCGTCCTTCGCGCGGTCCATCTGGCGACCCTTGGAGTCTTCGTCCCACTGAGCGGTGTACTTCATTGCGGTACGGTTTTGCTCCTTGGCCTCCTTCTCACGGCCAGCCTTAGAAGCAATCTCTTCGGCTTCCTTCTGATCCTTGGCGTAGAACATGAACATCTCTTCAGTACCGTTTACAATCACGCCAGAAGTCGGCTCGACGCGAACAGTACGGACGTTGGTGTAGTAACGATCCATCTCGACGTCGCCGTCACCCTCCAGGCCCCACTTGTGAGCCGGGAAGCTCAGGCGCATGGAAGCCAGCGAGGACTTGTCGGCCTCGGTGAGTTTGCGGCCGTCACGAGTGAAGTGCTCGGTCAGGGACTCGTAGAGGTTCTGCGGCGGAATCGTCATGGAGTACTTGTAGACCTTGACGCCGTCCTGAGTTTCCTCACCGACGAAGTCGATCTCGAAGTTACGCATCGCCTGGACGTCGTAGTACGGGTAGGACTTCTTCTCAGCGCCAAACGGGAACTGGTACTGGATGCCCGGACGGGTGAACGTCGGTGGCTTGGTGTCCGAACCGCCCTGCGGTGCGTTAATAGCAACGCTGGAAATCGGGTCATCTACCGGGTACGCAGTGCTGCGGTCGACAGTGATGCGGTCAAGGGTCGCATTGATGAGGTTCTTCGGCTCTTCGCGGTCATCGCGCAGCAGAGTGGTACCGACCTGGAGGGTTGCGATCTTGTCGTCAGCCGGCTCCTCAATCTCTACGTGGCGCTTCGACTGCATAGGAGTCTTGTCGTTGATGAAGCAGTGGATCGGGAGGTCGCGCTTCTCTTCGTCCGTTTCTGCCTCACAGCGCGGGTCATTCTTGCGGTTTGGTGTTGGCTCATTCTTGCCCAGCTGGCCGGAGTCCAACAGAGTGCCGTCGCGCACCTCCGTGATGGTATCGCTCACAGTGTCAAGCGGGATGACCCGGAGGCGCGGCACCAGGAAGGTTGGCAGAAGGACGGCAATGACAATCAATGCAGCACCGATGATAATCAGTGCATGTCCGAGAGTTCTCTTCATCAGCGGATAGTCCTTTAACTGTACGTAACTTTCTGCTGCAAAACCTAGCAGGAAGTTAGGAGCGTTGTGGTGTGTTTTTTAAAAATAACTTGTCAGGAAAACAAAAGAATTTTGGAAAAACCGGCCTGAACAGGACTTATTTCATAATAAAATACAAGTGATTTTACTCATTCCGGTATCCGTGTAAGAAAGTACTATGACGTCCAAGGCATCTGAGGCAGCGCCGAACGTCGAGCTAGCCTCCGCGACAAATGTAGCGCCGAACTCCGCGCCGAGCACCAGCTCGCACACCGGGTCAGGCTCGTCGTCAAGCTCGGCCACCACCTTCCGTCCGGGCTTCCTGCCCTCGCTGGAGGGCCTTCGTGCTGTGGCTTCGATGGGTATCATCGGCACGCACGTCGCATTCCAGACCGGGCATGATGTGGGGGCGCTGTGGGAGCGTGTCCTCGGCCGCTTCGACTTCTTTGTGGCCGTCTTCTTCGTGCTGTCCGGATTCTTGCTGTGGCGTTCTCACCGCTCGGGTTACGGCGGAATCCCCCGTCGGAAAGCGCTGGCTGATGCTGACGGTGGGCGGAAAAAGAGCTGGGCGAAGTACTACAAGAAGCGCGTCGCGCGCATTATGCCTGCCTACTGGGTGCTGGTACTTATTGTGCTTATCGTACTGCCGGTGGGCCGTGGGGCGGATCTCAAAATTTGGATGACAAACCTGACGCTGACGCAGGTTTATTTCTCCGGCTCGCTGCACGGTGGGCTGACGCACCTGTGGTCGCTGTCGGTGGAGGTCGCGTTCTACATCACGCTGCCGCTGTTTGCCATCGCACTGAGCCGGTTGGACCCGCATCGCCAGCAGGGGCGTCGCATAGTGGCACTTACTCTGCTTGCGATTTTGAGCTTCGGCTGGCCCTACCTGCCGCTGCCGTACCCGGAAGGCGTAAACCCGCATATCCAGCCAATTGCGTACTTTTCCTGGTTCGCCGCTGGCATGATTCTCGCCGAACTGGAATCGCTCCAAGGCGTCGATACCGATGCCGCACGCGCGAAGGTGGAAACCATGCAGCGCTGGGCTCGCCGCCGCCCACTGTGGCTGGCGATCGCCGTTGGTGCGCTGGTCCTGGCTTCTTACCTGGGGCCCGAAGGGCTAGTCGAACTGACCAACTGGGAATTCACCCGCCGCCTGCTGTGCGGTCTGGTCTTCGGTGCCGCCATCATCGGCCCCTGGACGATGGCGCCGGAATCGCGCTTCCTCGAACACCCCATCATGCAGGCGCTGGGGCGCTGGTCCTACGGTATCTTCCTCTGGCACGTGGCGATGCTCTCCATCGCATTCCCGCTGCTTGGTGTGAAGCTATTTACTGGCCATCTTCTCAGCGTCACCATTGTCACGGTCGCACTGTCGATTCCGGTGGCTGCCGCCTCCTACGCGCTTGTCGAGGAACCCGCACGTCGCTTCTTCGCACGAGTCTGGGTCAACCGCTAACAGTTTTTAACCAGCATCATTGCCGGTGTCGTCGGCGTCATTGTCGGCGTTGTCATCAGCACCGTTGCCCGAAAACATCGAGCAGCATGCCACAATCGTCAGCGCCGCCGTCAGCAGTAACTGCAGCGGCCAGCCAGCGCCGGCGTAGTCATCCTTTGGCCACGGGTTCGTCGCCAGCACCATGCCCGCAATCGTCATCGTCGCAGCAAGCGCCACAATCAGTGCGTTTCGCACGTTCAGCCACGGCTTGACGACGTCCCCACGCTTCCGTGCCCAGAAAGCCCCACCAAGGGTAGCGGTAACCACCACGAGGGCAACGACCACGCCAGGCCAGCTGGATACCAATGTCACTGTCGCGGCAGCGGCAATGCCAATAGCCGCCCGCGGCAGGTCATTGCCCAGCGAAGCCCTGGGAATCGGGGAGGGGTGAGCGAATCGTCGCCAAGCGTATGCCAGCCCCACAGTGACCAGCGCATACACGGCTGCGAGTGCGCCGCCTGCGAGGATTCCAGTCCGCCAGGTCTGCTGCGGTGGGTAGGTCAGCTCGACTGCGCCACCAACGCCAGCCGGAATCGTCCAACCCTGCTGCCATCCAGAGACTGTTACCGGATTCATGGCGGCACCTCCGACTCGCAGCTCGTGGCCCGCATTGACGGAGATGGGCAACCACACAATGCGGTCGCGGTCGCTAGCACCGATGGTGCCACTCAGATCGATTGGCGTGACCTGCTGCTGCTCGGCTGACGGCGCGAAGTAGTCGGTCGAGGTAAGTGATACCCAATCGGACTTGGCATCGATGCGCCATGGGCCCGGCGAGAGCTCAATCTCTTCGCCACAGGTCAGCTCACGGTGATCAGAACCGTCACCGCGCTGGAGGCTGGCCCACGGATCTCCGATGTTGCTGCGGCAGGTGTCCGCATCGACCTTCACCTTTACCGGCTTCGGAACAGTGAACAGGCGCACCAGCGTGCCCTCATGAATCTCTTGACCAAAGACCCAACGCTGTGCCAGCGATGAGGAATTCGGCACCACCGGGACACGAACCGGAGTGAGGTCCTCCGCTATGTCCTTGTCGGAAAGCTGGGTCTCCGCATCGGAATCTGGGGTAGTAGTTTCGTACGCATCGAAATCAGTGTCCCGCTTTGGAATCACCAGCTTCAGCTCGGAAATAGAAAAGCCTACAGGGGCAATCTTTGCAGTGATAAGTACAGATGTGGTCTTGCCGCCAGGCAGTGGAATACGAGTCGTCTCACCCGGGACCAACTGTACGGAGCTGGAAGCCGTATCAGTCTGGATGCGCAGTTGCACTGGAACGCGAGCACCGGTCAGGACGAGCACCGCGTTGTCGGTTGGCTTCTTCCAGGAAAGCTTGACCCACTCAGCCTGGCTCTTGCCCGCCAAGGGTTCCCACCAGGTGGAAGTGTCGCCGTCGAGCATTGCGTTGACGGAGTGGTCGGCGGATGCACCACCGACGTTGTATGGCTCCGAGGCCGACGACGAAACCTCAATTGTGGCCCGGCCCGTTGCCGTCTGCGTCAGCGGAAGCCCAGCGACGGGGTAGTCCGGAACGAGGTTGCGGACATATGAATCCTCGTCTTCGGCCAGGATTGCCGACTCCGCGCCAACGACTTCACCGTAGTTACGGCCGCGGCGTGCAGGAGTGTCGGTGACCGTTCCGGCATCCTTGCCAGACAGAATGCGCACTGGGGCATCGGAATCGACCTCATCAAGCCGCGGGAGCACCTCGGGACCACCGGCGACCAGCGGCACCTGCGCGGTGTCCACCAAGCGCGGTGACAGAGCGTGATTGCGCAGTTCCTTCGGTCCTGCACCCCAGATCTGGATAGCAGTATGGCCGTCCTCGTCCGCAAACTCTGCCACCTTTTCCATGGTCGGGGAGTCCTGCAGCGTGGAGGTAATGGCGCGCAGTGAATCGCCTCTTGATGCCACTCGCAGGTCGTGGCGGACCAGTACATAGCCGATGCCATTGTTGCGCAGTGTGGCGTCCAGCGCCGGTACTTCACGCCCACGAGTCAGCGAATTGCGCAGACCATCGAGGCCGCGAATCGCCTCTGGAGGCGCCAATGGCACGGTATCGCGGACGGCCCAGGGGACGTCGGCAAGCGGCTGGAGTGGTTCGTCACGAGTATTGCCCCACGTCTGATCGGCAAACGGTGATGACGGTACGACCAGCGTGCGGGTGTCCTCGCCCTGCTTGTTCAGCCAATCGGCGGCCTCGTGCCAGTAGCCCGGAACCTCGGAAAAACCTCCTGCCGGAGCTAAGCGAGCACTCCACGCAGGTGCGGTGGCGCTAGCGAGAACCACCAGAACCAGCATCGATGCGATAGCGCGCGGGTGCTTCTCCGGGTGCAGCCACTGCTGCCAGCCGGTGGTCGCTTGAGCTACGGCTGGAACCTTGGCATCGGTGTTTTCGGCGTCAGCATCAGCACTCGCCTTCTCCGCACGGTCAATCGCAGGTTCCCGCCACGGCCATGGCAGCTGCGCTGTCGCATGAGCGAAACCGATAACGAGCGGCAGGCGCACAATAGTGTCGAATTTGTGCAGGTTGCGTACCGCTGCGAGCGTGGAATCGAGCATCTCTCGAGCCGATTCCCACACCAGTCCGAATGGCTCCGTCCAGGCCGCCATGATGACAAGCCCGATGAGCATCATCAGCAGCCACATCCGGCGCAGCGGCAGTGAACGCATGACCAGGCCAAGCAGTCCGATTGCTGCGACAGCCATCGTGGCGTAGATCAGAATTGGCTCCGCGACCAGCGCATTTCCGCCCACGCGCTCAAAAGAGACAAACGGCGTCCACGAGGTAGCGCCGCGCAGCGTCTCGCCGAGGCTCAGCCAGCGAGTGGTCACACCGGAGGACTCAATGTAGTCCGTAAACGGTGGTGAGTACTTGCCCAGCAGTAGCAGCGGCACGATCCACCACATGCTGACCGCCGCGCACGCAGCCAGCCAACCGCCGAGCATCGCCCATGCGCGCCCACGGCGGGATCCCGTAAAAGCGAAGAAGAGCAGCATCAGTCCGGCAGGGATGCAGGCCGCAGCCGTACTGACGGCGTTGACTGCGCCAGTGCACAGTACAGCTAGACCGGAAAGCAACACAGCGCGGGTGGTCGCACGCCAGGGCAGCTCTTCGCGCCGGGCGGCAACCCGCAGTAATGGAAGGAGGATCCATGGCGCTAGCGCCACAGGCCAGGTCTCGGACGAAATCGCGCCCAACGTCGTAATTACGCGCGGCGACAATGCGTACAACAATGCCGCCAGCACGCGCGAGGTATGCGTGCCGACGCCGATAGCTTCGGCCACACGATATGCGCCGGTAAAAGCCAAGCAGAGAGTGAGACTCCACCACAGCGCCTGGATAATCCAACTGGGCGCTAATACGTCGGGCAGCAAACTGAACAGGGCGAAGAATGCGCCCTGCGGAAAGAGGTAACCATAGGCCTGGTTCTGGAGCTGTCCCAGCGGCATGGTGTCTGACCACATGTTAAGCGATGCGGACAAAAACCCGATGGGGTTTTCCGTCAGGTCGTGCTTGGTGTCAGCGACAGTTTTGCCGGGGGACTGAATGAATGCCAGCAGGCACAGCAAAGCCCACCAGGGTACAAGCACGCGCTTACGCGCTCGAACAAAGGTGGGCATAGCTTTAAAGGAGGGCTAGCGTTAAAGGGTTAACGCTGACCGTATTCGACACCGCCAAGCAGAGCGTCATCGGTGGAAACAGCCTGTGCTTCCGGAATTCGGTCTTCGGTCAGAGCCTGGCCGATGCCGAAAATTGCGGCACCACCGAGAAGGGCACCAATAAGCGCCGAGGCCAGGGCGGGGCCAACGCTACGACGCTGCTCGGAATCAGTTTCGTATGCCATGTTGAGGACTCCTCGTGTGCATTAAGTCAATACTGTTTATAAAACTACACTCTGTGACTTCTGTAAACCAGTGGAACAGCTGGGAATCTTTCCCTGCCTTGAATTTTGAGTGGCTTCAGTGGTCATTGAGTTTTCTTAGTTGAGAGGTTATACCATTTTCTATCAGCTAAGTAAGTTTTTGAAAATTTTCTAGAAATTTATTCCTTTTCCCCTGGAACTACGAGGACTGGGCGACCAGCATTCTTGAGCAATGCGTCGGAGGTGGAGGCAGTAAATAGTCCGCGCAGACCAGTGACGCCACGAGTACCGGAGATAATCACACCCGCATTGAGGTCGTGAGCTGCGTCGACGATAGCCGACCAGATAGTAGTTTCGGTCTCTACCAGGTATGGCTCCGCGACGAAGCCGGCCTCAGCGGCAATTTGCACGCCCTCACGGCAAATGCGTACAGCCTCGTCGTGAGCCGGATCGCCGTCTTCAGTAGTGGCATCCCAATCAGGTTGCATCATGCCTGAGGCGCCAGCGGTACGAGCTGCAGCGCGCTGCAGGGGCTCCCAAACAGTCAGAATGTAGGCAGTTTTGACGCGCAGCAACTTTCCGGCGTAGGCCAGTGCCCGCTTGGCTTCGTCGGAGCCGTCGTAGGCAATGAGCATGGAATCAGAAATCGGTTCAACCATTTTCAGTTCGATCCTTACGTCAGAGATAGCTGGAAGACTGTCAATAGATACAGAAAAAGAGATGTCGCTGTAGTCCAGGATAGGGCAACAGCGACATCGAGTACGTCAATTTTTCAGGCTACTCCCGGCCATTGGTGGCAGAAGCACTGAACTAGCCGAACAGGCGTCCGAGGAAACCGCGGTTTGCACCAGCCGCCTTAATTTCTTCATCGGTGTGCTTTCCGCCGCACCACTGATCTGCCGGAACAGTTGCCTTTACCTGGTCGATGTGCTGCCCGCAGCCAGCCCAGGTCGTCTTGTGGCAAACATTGCATTCAACGGGTCGACACATACTTCATCAATCTCCTTGAGGGGCGGCCAACCTGCCTGCTGGCCAGGGGTAGGGGCGTGAGGGCAATGCCGTTTCACTACCGAAAATTATCCCCTATTCAAGTGGAAACGATAAATCGACCGGGGGAGTCGTAGCCGGCTAGAGAGGCATTAACAGGAAGCGGTAACGTCCACTGTTATGGCAATAGAAGAAAAACCGGGGCAACCACAACCAAAAGCTACTGGTACCTCGAAGAATGCCATTACACTCGGCGTTCCCATCCTCGTCATAGCAGTAATCGTTGCGGCGCTGAACTTGCGCCCGAGTATCGCGTCGATCGGCCCGGTGCTCGATCAGCTCCTTTCCACCCTCGGTGCATCCTCCGCCTTTGGTGGTCTGATTACGGCCATTCCGGGGCTCGCGTTTTTCGCGATTGGGTTGTCTGCGGTGTCCGTCGGCAAGCGCATGGGGCTAAGCGGCGCGCTCACACTGTCAGCGGCGTTGCTATTCGTCGGCCTTGCGGTGCGACCGTGGGTGAGCAGTATCTGGCTATTCCTACTGTTCACTGCGCTGTCAGTTGCTGGTATCGCGCTGGGAAATGTGCTGCTACCTGCGTGGATTAAGGTGCACGGCGGCCGTCATACGGTCGTGCTGATGATGCTGTATTCCAGCATGCTCGCCCTCGGTGGCGGCCTGGGGCCGGCGACGGCGTTTTTGATTAGCGATTCACCCGAAGCGTCCGCAGGCAGTATCGACATGTGGCGCTGGGCGATTGCCGCATGGGCGATTACCGCCCTGGTGCAGCTCGTCGTGTGGGGTCCGCTGCGTGCGCGCATTGGATTCGACTACCCGAAGGCGCCGGTCAGCTCTTCGGCAAATACACCAATCTGGAAGTCGCCGACAGCCATTGCACTGGCGGTCTTCTTCGGCGTGCAGTCTATGAACGCCTACGTTCTCATGGGCTGGATGCCGAAAATGCTTATCGACGCTGGCATCAGCGTCAGCGTAGCCACCGCAGCATCCATGCTCGTCCAAGGGTTGGGCATCATCGGTGGTCTGCTGATGCCGCCGCTGATTGCACGGCTTCGTACCATGTCCTACGTCGCTTTTAGTCTCGGCTGTCTTTTCTTCCTCGGCTATCTGTTGATGATTCTTATCGACCAGCGAGGAGCGGCAGCAACTGGTGCGGGATACGCTATCGGCGCTGCGTTCCTGCTGGGTGTGGGGGGTTTTTGTTTCCCCATGGCTATCGCGCTGATTCCAGCTCGCACTCGAAGCCATGAGCTGACCGCGCGGTTGTCCGGCTTCGTGCAGCCAATCGGCTACATTTTCTCCGCAGTCGGGCCATTCCTGGTGGGCGTGGCCGCCGGAACCGCGGAAACATGGACCCCCATTCTGATTGTGCTGCTTGGCACCACCGTCGTGCTTGCAGTGCTTGGACTGATTATCGGTCGGCCAACGTTCATCGATGACGAATTGGCCGACCGTGGTATCGGAGAAAAGAAGTCGGGGCGCATTCAGCTCGACTGAATATAGGGGAGTTAGCTCCACTGTTTTTAGGCGCGAGCCAATTTAGCTTTGAAACTATGACAAAGAAAAAGAATTTAATCGCGCTGGCCTGGAGTTTTATCCTCGGCCTGCTGTTCATTCCGGGATTGATCGTCTCCGTCGTTCTTCTGCCGTGGATTCCGCTCACCAGCCGCGGTGCCGACTGGCTTTCCCGCTGGGCAGCATCGTGGTCGGGCACCCCAATCCCCAAGCGCGTGACCAATCGCTGGTTCGACATCCGCAACTTCGTCAACCTGCTCGTCCAGTTGGTCATTGGGTTCGTCACCTTCACAGCCTGGGTCGGCGGTGGTTTTACTGTCGGAGTGCTCTTCGCTGCACCTTTCCTGGTTGACGAACTGGAGTTTTTCAGCTGGACTCTGACGGATCCCGCGCAGAAGATCACTGTTGGCTGGGTTTTCGCAATCCTCTTTTTGGTGCTGACCATTGCCATCAACCTCGGTGCCGGCTTACTGTCCATCTGGCTCTCCCACGCCATCCTCGCACCCTCCAGTGAGGAAGTCACTCAGTCTCGTGATGTGCTCATTGACTCCTTCTCCGGTGAGCGCCGCCGCATCGAACGCGAGCTTCACGACGGCCCTCAGCAACACCTGACCGCCTTGAAACTCAACATTGCCGCTGCTCGCATGGGTAAGACTGAAGAAGAGGTAGCCGAGGCGCTCACCGCCGCCGATAACAATGCAACGCAGGCGCTTGCACAGCTGCGCTCCGTGGTGCTTGGCATTGCCCCGCCGGTACTGTTTGAAAATGGACTGGTCGCTGCCGTGAGGGAGCTGGCAGCGCACTCTGGCATGGAGGTTTCTGTCCGTGAGGACGGTGTCTCAGACTTCGGTCCGCTCGATGAGACCACAGCGTTGCTCGCGTACCACTGTGTAGCGGAAGGACTGACCAATGCCACTAAACATGGCCATGCCCATCGGGCTGACATCACTCTCGCGGTTCAGACTCCGAAGAAGGCGCTCGTGTCGCATCTCGGTACGCTTATGGTCACTGTGCGCGACGATGGCGTAGGGCTCGAAGAACCAACGAGTGCGGGCGCTGTAGACGTCGTAAAGCATGGTCGGGGCACCGGCATTGCGGGCCTGCGCGAACGGGCGGCAGCGCTTGGCGGAACCGTGTCGCTCGCCAACGCCGACGGCGGTGCTGAATTGCGGTTGGAACTGCCCGTTCGTCAAGGAAGGACACGATGAAAGTACTGCTGGCCGAGGATTCCGTGCTCCTGCGCGAGGGGCTGACCGGCCTGCTGCGGGCGTTGGGGCACGAGGTCGTCGCCGTCGGCGATGCAGATCAGCTGCTCGCCGCTGCTGAAGGGCAGGTGTTCGATGTCATCGTTACTGACGTTCGGATGCCGCCGAGCATGCGTGACGACGGCCTGGTCGCGGTATCCACATTGCGTCAGAGCAACCCCAACCAGCCAGTTGTCGTGCTCAGCCAATACGTGGCGGCCAGTTACCTGGATCGCCTGCTGCAGCATGGTGGCTTTGGGTACTTGCTGAAAGAACGTGTCTCGGATGTCGAGCACTTTGTCTCAGCACTGGAAGAGGTACGAAGTGGCGGTACCGTGGTTGATCCTGAAGTGGTCGCGACGCTGCTTACTGCAAAGCAGTACGGTATCGCCACGCTGACTCCGCGTGAGCGCGAAGTGCTCAATCTGATGGCGCAGGGGCTCAGTAATAAGGAAATAGAAAAACGCCTGGTACTAACCGCAGGCGCTGTGAGTAAACATGTGGCAAATGTGTTCTTGAAGCTGGGTTTCCAACCGGAAGATACAAACCGTCGTGTCAAAGCCGTGTTGCGGTGGCTGAGGTACACCGCGCCGTCGCCATCCTCGTAAACCGCGACCACGTAAAAGCCCCACGCCAACTCCTCCGAAACGGGAGTCGGCGTGGGGATTATGGGTAATTGGTGCTACTCGGATATAAGAAAGGCGAGGGTGGAAGCCTCGTCATCGACGAGACGCAGGCTCCGACCGTGCGGTTGATCTACCAGCTGTTCCTTGATGGGATAGCGATCAGTGAGATTAAAACCGAGCTCGCTGCCCGCAAGATTCTCACCCCGCGCGGGAAAGAAGTGTGGTCAACCTCGACAGTGTGCTCCATCCTGTCCAACGAAAAATACAAGGACGACGCCCTGCTGCAAAAGACGTTCACCACCGATTTCCTTACTAAGAAGATGAAGGTCAACGAAGGCGAAGTACCCCAATACTATGTATCAGGTAATCATGAGCCGATTACCGAACCGCGTATCTGGGATCAGATGCAATACGAACTCGCCACCAGGCATGGCAACATATAGTCAGCGAAAGTCGGGTTGTTCTCCACCCGGCTGGAATGTGCTCGGTGTGGGGCGTGGTATGGGCGTAAAACGTGGGCGTCGAACACGAAATGCAAAGACGCAGTTTGGCAATGCAACCATAAATACACAGACGAACATCCCTGCAGCAGCGCGACGGTGAAAGACGAGCAGATCGAAGCGCTGATTGCGGAAAACCAGCGGTGTGCGCTCGACCAGGACGCCTGCCAATCCGCGTACGCCGAACTCGATACTACCTACCGTAAGACGCTCGCACGTAGAACAAGCCTGGAAAAAGATATCGCAGCGAACACCGCCAAGCACGCCGCCATCACCACAACCCTGAATGATCTGACAGGGGAACCTGTGAGCGAGTTTCACCCCGCACAATGGACCGCACTTATCGACCACGCCATTGTCACCGAGGACGCGATCCGGTTCGTGTTCCGCACCGGTGAACAGGTGAGGATTGCCCTGAAAGGGTGATGTTCGTATCAGTTGACGTGCACAGTAGACACACCTCCCAGAAATATAGTAAGGTTAGGCATGCCTAAGAAGGATGGTGCTTACGTGAACGAAAGTGCAACGGATCAGGTTGTTGAAGGCGAGTATGGGTCGGCGAAGGAAAAATCAGTCGCTGGCCAGAACGCGATCCGTCAGCTATCGCAGCCGGTGAAAGGCAAACTGTTTATCGCGCAGGCCTTAACGTTCGCCTCTGGGGTGTTGGCTATCGCACCCTATGTGGCTTTGGTGGAGCTGGGAGCTGCGCTGATGCAAGACCGGGTGGACCCGGCGCGGGTGAACTGGATCGTGATGCTCCTTGTTTCTGCTTACATGGCGCGGTTGACTTTGTATTTTGTTGCGTTGGGCGTGACGCATTTTATTGACCTGTCGTTGCGTAATCAGATGCGTCGGCAAATTGCCGCCCGAATGTCGACTGCTCCGCTGTCGTGGTTTACCCGCGAGGGCGAAGGGAAGATCCGCAAGACCATTCAGGATGATACGGCCACGGTGCACACAGTGATCGCACACGGGCCGATCGAGAAACTGAACGCAATCGTCTCCCCGCTCGCCTTGTTGGCCTATGCGTTCGTGGTGGATTGGCGGCTCGCTCTGCTGTCGATTGCAACGATTCCGGTTTATGTGGGCATGTATGGCATGTCGATGCGAGGGATGAATGAGAAGACCGCGGAAATGGACACCAAGCTCGCTCAGGTTTCGGCAACGATGGCCGAGTTCGTTGCCGGTATCTCAGTGGTGAAAGCGTTCGGCAAGGTCGGCCAAGCACATAAAGCCTATTTAGATGCAGCTAACGAGTTTTCTAAGTTCTACCGGGCGTGGTGTATGCCGCTGGTGTCGATGTCGGTCGCCTCATTTTCGTGGGTGTCGATCCCGGTGCTGTTGATCGTGAACCTTGGCGGTGGCGCGTTGATGATGAACGCCGGTTGGGTGAGCATCTACGAGGTGATAACGACGACGTTGATCGCCTTGGTGCTGCCGGGAGCGTTGATGGCAGTCGCAACCATCGCCTGGTCTTATCAGCTCGCAGGTTCAGCGGCAGTACGGCTGGTGAATGTCATGGAGCTACCGGCGTTGAGTCAGCCCGATGCGCCACAGACACCACACGGTCATGATATCGAGATTCGGGGTGTGTCGTATGCCTATGACGACACCCAGGCATTAGACGAGGTGAGCCTGAGCATTCCGGCAGGCACGGTGACCGCGCTGGTTGGCCCGTCGGGTGCGGGGAAGTCGACGTTGGCGAGTTTAATTGCCCGCTTCGATGACCCGGACGCTGGCACGATCACCATCGGCGGGGTTGATCTAAAGAGCATTTCCCAGGATGTGTTGTATTCGACGGTCGCATTCGTCCTGCAAGATGCACAGCTTATTCGCGACACCATCCACAACAACATTGCCCTGGGCGCGCGAGACGCAACCTTGGAGCAGGTGCGGCAGGCAGCGAGAGCAGCGCAGATCGACGAGTTCATCATGAGCCTGCCCGATGGTTACGACACTGTGTTGGGGGAGGACACCCACGTTTCGGGCGGGCAGGCAGCCCGTATCGCGATCGCCCGGGCGCTCATGGTTGATGCCCCAGTGTTGGTGCTGGACGAGGCGACGGCGATGGCGGACCCGGAATCGGAATCGAAAATCCAACAAGCTCTCTCGACTCTTGCCAAAGGCAGAACCGTGATTGTGATCGCCCACCGACTGGCCTCGATCAGAGGGGCAGACCAAATTGTCGTCATGGAACGCGGGGGCATTGCTGTGGTCGGTAAACACGACGAGCTGTTGGGTAATGCGCACTATCAGGCACTTCTTGCCCAAGGTGCATGCGAGGAGATGAAACGATGAATCAACTATTGCTGCCACGCTTTAAGCGTTTGATGGAACCCACCTCGTGGCGAGACCTCTCGGTCGGTCAAGCGTGGGGTGCGGTCTCAGGACTGTGTCACGGCTTTGCCCTGCTCGCGCTACTCCCTGCAGCAAGCGCCTTGGCGACCGGAATGCCGGTGTGGGGGCTGTCGTTTTGGGGCTGGCTCATCGCCTTGGCGGTGTTCGCGGTGCTGGGCGTGGGCACGGAGTTTTATGGCATGCGCACCGGCTATATCGGCGCGCTTGGATTCATTCACGACGTCCACCAGGCAGTAGGTAACAAAGTAGCCCGCCTACCACTGGGAGTGTTCGATTCGGGTAGCTCTGGCCGACTGTCGCGCATGGTCACCAAGGAAATGATGGACTTGGGCGAGTCGGCGGCACATTTCATTTTCTCCCTCGTCCAAAAACTCTCAGCCGTGCTCGTAGTCACTGTGGGAACCTGGTTCTGGGATTGGCGGCTGGGACTGACCTTGACGATCGCGTTCCCGATCATGCTTGCCTTCCTCCATATCTCCCGTGTGCTTCTCGATAAGGGCAAGAAGGTTTCCGAACCAGCCGAGTCAGAGTTGGCGGCTCGCATGGTCGAATTCGCCACCTGCCAAGGTGCATTGCGTTCCTGTCACGTCGCCGACGACTACCCGGCCCTTGATCAGGCTTTCGACCAGGCTGACCGCAAGGGCCGCAAAGCATTGTGGTTCGAAACACTAGCGAACCTGATTAATGGGATGTTCGTCCAAGCGCTCATTGTGGTGATGATCTGGCTCACCGCCCAACTCACCCTCGGCGGGCAGATGAATGCGCTGAACGCCTTGGTGACAATCGGCATGTGCCTGCGGTTCACCACCATGCTCCAAGACATTGGCGGAAATATATCTGGGCTGGAAGAACGCCGCCAGCAGATGAACCACGTCGACAAGGTCATGGACGCTCCCGAACTGTCCGAACCTGTCACCTCCACACCGGTGAGCGCTCCTGGTGATGTTCGCTTCGATGATGTGACCTTCGGCTACGATCCGGACACCCCGGTTCTCCGTGATTTTTCCTTCCATGTCCCGCAAGGCGGCATGTGTGCCCTGGTTGGTCCATCTGGGTGCGGGAAGACGACGATCGCCCGGTTGGTTGCACGTTTCTGGGATGTGCAGTCCGGCAGCGTGCGCGTTGGCGGGGTTGATGTGCGTGAGCAGACCACCGAAGATTTGATGCGCCAGATATCCCTGGTCTTCCAAGACGTCTACTTATTCAATGACACGCTTGAGGCCAACATTCGCCTTGGCAACCCAGAAGCTACCGATGAAGAAATCAGGTGGGCCGCTGACCTGTCGGGCGTGACGGAAATCGTCAACCGCCTCCCAGATGGCTGGAATTCATTGGCGGGCGCTGGCGGGCGTGCACTGTCAGGTGGGGAACGCCAACGAGTGTCCATCGCTCGCGCCTTGGTGAAGAAGGCCCCGATCGTGCTGTTCGATGAGGCCACCAGCGCATTGGACGCGGAAAATGAAGCCAACATTGTTGCGGCGATGAACGAGCTACGCAAGCACTCCACGCTGATCGTGATCGCCCACAAACTGGAAACCATTCGCCAAGCTGACCAAATTATTGTGCTCTCCCACGGTGGGCGTATCGCCCAGCGCGGGCCTCACGACGAGCTGGTCAACCAGCCGGGTCAATACCGCGATTTCTGGCAAGAGCGCATCAACGCAGGCGGATGGCAACTCGTCTAAACACAGCGCATATCAGCACATAAAAGGAAAAACTATGTCCACACGCACATCCTCGCGCCTCAACACGCGCGACTTCATCAACATCGGCGTCTTCACTGCCTTGATGTTCGTCATCGTGTTTGCATTCGGAATGCTCGGGTTCATCCCCGTCGCCATGTATGCCGGCTTCTTGCTTTCTATCCTCGTTAACGGCATCGTCTTTGCGCTGTTCACAGCACGCACTCCGAAGATGGGGGCATTGACCATCATGCTGATCCTCATCGAAATCCTCTTCTTCGTGACCGGCCACTGGGTGGGCGGCATCGCGATCGCCGCTGTATTCGGCCTGCTCGCCGACCTAGTCATCACCAAGGGGCCGAAGAGCGTGAAGGTTCGCGTTCCGCTGGCATACGCACTGTTTATTCTGCCGATCTACGTGTCACCGTGGATGCCGCTATTTATGAACCAAGAGGCATATATGTCGCAGATCGCCGAACAAATGGGCGCCGAGTATGCCGCGAAGATGGCCCAGGTTGTCACTATCCCGATTCTGTTGGGCTTCTTCGTCGTGATGCTCATCGTTGGCTGGCTTGCTGGTCTGTTGGGAACCAGGGTCGCGCGCAAACACTTTGAACGGGCCGGTCTTGTCTAAACTTCCCGACCCGCGCACGATTATCGTAGCGCTCGTCATCGTCTCCACCACGATCTACAGTTCCTACTCGCCGTGGTTCGTGTGTGCTCTGGGCGGATTCGCTGCCGTGATGCTGGCGAGCGCCTCGATCAACCCCAACACGCTCGTGCGCCCGAGCTGGGTGGCCGTCTACCTGGCCACGTTTGCGGTCCTCGGTGGGCTCGTTTATGTGATACCCCTGGTCTGGAAATCAACAGCCAGCGCATTCCTCGTGCTGTTTCTGCAGTGGATGTGGCGATTCAGCGTCAGCGCAGGCATGGGCGCATACGCGATCGGTGTAATCCGACCTGCCACCTTGCAAAAAGCACTAGCCAGCTCACGAATCCCGACTTGTTTGACGATCCCTATCTCAGTCGCGTTACGGGTGCTGCCCGTGATCGGCCACGAGGTTAAAGCGATCTCAGATGCGATGAAGCTTCGCGGGATGTCCGCGCTTTCCCTGCGCGCGGCCCAGTACTTCACGATCCCGCTGCTATCGACCGTGGTGCGAAGCGGGGACGAACTGGCATCTGCTGCCCTTGTACGCGGACTGGGCGGAACCGCAAAGCCTACCTCAGTCACGGTCGTGAAATTCCGGGTGGTCGACGCGGTCATTCTGCTCATCGTTATCGGCTTCGCGATATGGAGAATCACCCTATGACAACAGCCCAAGCCACCGGCGTCACCTTCACCTATCGGGGAGCAGACCACCCCTCAATCACAGACGCAACCATCACCATCACACCTGGAACCGTCACCTTGCTGTGCGGCGCGTCTGGGTCAGGGAAAACTACCGCGCTACGGCTGTTTAACGGGCTGATCCCGCACTTCCACGACGGCGACCTTACCGGAAGCGTCACAGTCGACGACATTGACGTGGCACGAGTAGATCTATCAGAGCTTGCCCACCACTGTTCGACAGTGTTTCAAAACCCGCGCACCCAGTTCTACACCACTCACGTGCGCCAAGAACTCGCCTTCGGCCCAGAAAATCTCGGCCGCGACCCGCAGGAGATTAGTGCCCGCATTGACGAGGTTGCCGCCGAGTTAGGTATCGCCGACCAGTTGGAATCCCGCGTCACACAACTGTCGGGTGGGCAGATGCAACGCGTGGCCTGCGCCGTCGCCATGTGCAACAACACGTCGCTGATCGTCTTTGACGAGCCGACCGCGAACTTGTCCGCTGACGTTATCGACCAACTCGCCACGCTCATCGCCCGGCTCAAAAAAGACGGGCACACCATCATCATCGCTGAACACCGGCTGAGTTTCCTCGCCGGGATTGTCGACCGCGTCTACTGCTTCGACAAAGGCAATATCGCCCTCACCGCAACCGGCGAAGAGTTCTACGCTACCTCGGATGAGGAGCGCAAACAGCTTGGACTGCGATCCCTTGTGCCCGTGCCCATGCCGCAGCTACCGCAACCGGCAGGAGATGGGCTCACGATCGACAACCTCACCTTCGCCTACCGCCACGGAAACACAGTCCTCAACATCGACCATGTGCTCTTCCCGGAAGGGAAAATCACTGCACTGTTGGGCCCGTGCGGGTCGGGCAAATCAACACTGGCACGGATCGTCTGCGGACTTGAAAAGGCCAAGCATACATCCATCACACTCAATGGACAGAAATTCACCAGCCGTGACTCCTACCTTGTGATGCAAGACCCTACCCGACAGTTGTTCTCGGACACAGTCATTGACGAAGTCACGCTCGGCACGACCAAAGCCGAAAAGCAACGCATCGATGCCCACGCGATCCTTGAAGAACTCGACCTTGCCGACCACGAGGCTGATCATCCCCAAGCACTCTCTGGCGGGCAACGCCAACGCCTGGTTATTGCTACAGCGCTTGCTGCGAACAAGAAAGTTTACATCTTCGACGAGCCCACGTCCGGTGTTGGCTACAAGCACCTTGTCGCGATTTCCCGGGTAATGCGTAAACTCGCTGACACTGGTGCCGTCGTCATTGTCATCACCCACGACGCTGAACTCGTTACCGAGGTCGCCGACCATAGCGTCCGCCTCGACCAAATCAACGCCTGCTAACGCAAACGCCTACTTATCATTTTCGACGTCATAGTGGAGCCGATGACGGGAATCGAACCCGCGCCGCCTGCTTGGGAAGCAGGAGTTCTACCATTGAACTACATCGGCACACAGTAGGCGGAATGATTAAAAGCACGCCACGAGATTGGCACAGTAGATGTGACATGCAGGCAATCAGTCGCCCTCTGTAACTTCAATGTAGCACTCTCGATTCGCGTCGAAAAAATTGGTTGGCAGCCGTTCCACTGAATTTAGTGGGGTTTATCCTGCAACCGACACACGCTGTGCATTACAGAGCGGTTAAGCTGGTCTATGTGTTGCTCTCAGATCGTGATATTCGTGCCGCTATCGATGCCGAAGGCTCCGACCATCTCGGCATTGATCCTTTCGACCCGAAGATGATTCAGCCTTCGTCTATCGACGTGCGCCTGGATAAGTTCTTCCGAGTCTTCAACAACTCCCAATACACGCACATCGATCCGAAGCTGCCACAGGAAGAGCTGACATCCCCACACGAGGTTCCCGAAGGGCAGCCCTTCATTCTTCACCCGGGCGAGTTCGTCCTGGCATCGACCTTGGAGTACTTCACCATTCCGCCGAATTTGGCAGGCCGTCTGGAGGGTAAGTCCTCGCTGGGGCGTCTGGGCTTGGCAACGCACTCGACAGCCGGCTTTATTGACCCAGGATTTTCTGGCCACATCACGCTGGAGCTGTCCAACGTCGCAAACTTGCCCATTGCACTGTGGCCGAACATGAAGGTCGGCCAGCTGGCGTTGTTCAAGATGTCCTCGCCGGCGGAGGTGCCTTACGGTTCCGGCAAGCTCGGTTCGAAGTACCAGGGGCAGCGCGGTCCGACGCCGTCGCGTGCGTACCTCAACTTCCGTGATGAGGAATAAGACTTCGGGACCTCGGGACATAAATGAATTGCGAATAGCCCCGAGTGAATTCTCGGTGAAGAAACGGAAACAATTGTTCGATAAAGAGTTTTCGCAGGTGGAAAGCCTAAAGATGAGCCTTTAGTTCACACCATTTAAGGGTTAAATCGGCTTGAAGGCCTTTTATCTTTCGATAAATAATAGCCCTCATGCGTATTACGGTTATTGGTACGGGTTACCTTGGTGCCACTCACGCCGCAGCAATGGCGGAGTTGGGGCACGAGGTTCTCGGCGTAGATGTTGATCCCGCCAAGATTGAGGCATTGTCCGCAGGTCAAGTTCCTTTCTTCGAGCCTGGTTTGCCCGAACTGCTGAAGAAGCACGTTGAGTCGGGGCGTCTACGTTTCACCACTGACTACGACGAGGCCGTTGAATTCGCGAACGTCCACTTTGTAGGCGTGGGAACTCCGCAGATTAAGGGCTCTTACGCTGCTGACGTTCGCTATGTGGACGCCGCTGTAACCGAATTGGCTAAGCGCGTCGTCGGCAAGCACTTGGTGTTTGGTAAGTCCACCGTGCCCGTCGGTACCGCGCCGCGCCTGCAGGAACTGGCTGCGGAGATAATCAGCGAGCGCGCCGCATCTGGTGATGAGCAGTTGAAGAACACCAGCCTCGAGATCGCCTGGAACCCGGAGTTCCTGCGTGAGGGCTTCGCGGTAAAGGACACCCTGGAGCCGGACCGTGTGGTACTGGGTGTGCAGAAGCCGGGCATGATCCTCAATGGTGCAGGTCAGGAAGTTGAATCCATCGGAGAGGACGGCCTGCGCGAGTGCTTCGGCCCCATCATCGAGCGCGAGACACCGTTCATCGTCGCGGACACGGCCACCGCAGAGCTGGTGAAGGTGTCGGCGAACGCATTCCTCGCCACCAAGATTTCCTTCATCAACGCGGTCTCCGAAATCTGTGAGGTCACAGGTGCGGATATCACTACGCTTGCCGACGCCATCGGTATGGACGCCCGAATTGGCCGGCGCTTCCTCAATGCGGGACTGGGCTTCGGTGGTGGTTGCCTGCCGAAGGATATCCGCGCATTCATGGCCCGCGCCGGTGAGCTGGGCGTTGACCAGGCGTTGACCTTCCTGCGCGAGGTCGATGCAATTAACATGCGTCGCCGTGAAAAGACCGTTGACCTGGTGCGTGGCAGCTTCGGCGGCTCGCTGCTCGGTCACACTGTGACTGTGTTGGGTGCGGCCTTTAAGCCAAACTCCGACGATGTGCGTGACTCTCCGGCGCTGTCGATTGCCGGTTCGCTGTCTCTGGCGGGCGCTTCGGTGAGTGTTTATGACCCGCAGGCCATGGAGAATGCCAAGAAGAATTTCCCAACCTTGGAGTACGCGCCGAGCATCGAAGCGGCCCTGGAAGGCTCGGAGATGGTCGTCGTCGCCACCGAGTGGCAGCAGTTCCGCGAGATCGACCCGGTAGCTGCGAAGAAGCTGGTCAAGCGCGCAGCGGTTCTCGATGGCCGCAACTGCCTGCCAGCCGACAAGTGGCGTGCCGCAGGCTGGGATGTCACCTGCCTCGGTCGCGGCTAAATGCTTGCCTCTCTTGAGCGCTTCGGGAACTTCATGCCCTCCGGCGCCACGGTATAGGCGGCGATGAGGGTGGTAATCGGCACCGCGAGTACCAAGGCCACCGCACCGATGATGGAACGCAGCAGCTCAGTGGCCACCACGTCGGAGGTCAACGACTGCATTAGCGGCCGGTCGGAGACGCTTAACAAAATCGACAGCGGCAGTGCGGTGCCGAGGTACGCCAGTACCAGCGTGTAGACCATCGACGCGATGTGGTCGCGGCCGACGCGCATTGCCGAGCGGAAGACCTCCATAGGCCGCGACCGCGGAGCTGCTTCGTAGAGCTCCTGGACGGTCGAGGCCTGGGCGATGGTGACGTCGTTAAGCACACCCAACGCGCCAATGATGAAGCCCGCCAGAAGCAAGCCCGTGACGGAGACGTCAGGCAGGTAGAGCTGAATGAGCAGGTTGTCCTCATTGCCGAGACCACGCAGCTGCGACGTCGAGATCGCGAGGTTGGCCAAGCCCGCCGCCAGCACCATCGTGGTGAGCGTCCCCGCCAGCGCGGAAGCTGACTTCCAATTGATGCCATGCACGAGGAAGAGCACCGGGAAGAGAATCGCCGCGCCCGTCGTGATAGCCAAGGCCACCGGGTCGCCGCCGCGTAGCAATGCCGGAACGAGGAATCCCATCACTGCGGCCAGTGTGATGCCGAGACCGAGGAGGCTCAAGACACCGCGGGTCATGCCGACTAGGACGATGAGCAGCACCGCCGCGCCGAGCCACAACCAGATCGTCGTGGTGCGGTCCATGTCTAGGAAAGTGTAAGTGTTGCCGATGTCAGCGGTGTCGGCAACCTGATGAGGTGCGAGGTCGACGATGTTGGTGTCGGCAACGGGAGCAGCAGGGGCAGCGGGGGTGTCTGCACCGGGCTCAGGCGCTGGTTCCTGCTCGGGTGCTGGAGCCGGTGGTGCTTCGGGAGCATGTTCCGGAGCCGGTGCGGGAGTCTCTGGGGCTGGTGCAGGCGCATCCTCTGCGCCCTCAGGGGCAGGCGCGGGAACAATGCCGGGAGGTGGCGCCATCAACCCAGGATCCGGCACAACACCATTGTCAAAAGCTCCGGTACCAGCCGCGTTCGGACGGTGAATTGCCAGGACGACCTTGTCGCCCTCCTTCAGCTCAATCTCGCCGGGCAAGCCGGATGCCTCCAGCAGCGTCTTCTTGCCCTCGTCCGGGCCCGAGGTCAGTTCAATGACCGAGAGCTGGCACTTCGGCGCAGCTGAGTCGTTGAGGGAAGCCGTCAGCCCTGGTCGCGGCTGGTCGTCGAAGACACGACCGTTGTCAGGCGAATTGCACGCACCGACGCTGTGCTTTACGACGGATCCTTTGACCGTCTCTGCAGCTGACGTCTGTGACTGTAGGAATCCCGGCCCCGGACTCGGAGCCTCGCCCGATGGCCAGAGCCCAATCACTGCGAGGAAAGTCGCAATGCCAGCAACTGTAAGAACTGTGGCCAGCAAGCGACGTGCTCTTGTGGGGTTGTGTCGTGGTTTCGTCAGTTTTGATTCGGCTTGTGCAGGTGCGGTTTGCGGTGCCGGTGCTGGTTTTGAATGTGCGGCAGGTTCCGCATGTCGTGCTGGGGCAGCCGAGGTTTCAGAGTTGGGTTGATTCGCGGCATTGACAGCCCGGAACCGGCCGGTAGGGGAGCCGCTGTTCGAGTTCTTCAGTACGTCGAGATGCGCACCTATGTCGGAACCCGCCGAAACGCGAAAAGGTTGCTGGTTACCAGAGTTCATTGAATCTTTTGAATGCCTGCCCACTCTTAATAACCTAATCGCTGTGCCAGCACCGGAAGGCGTACCGCCATTCCGGCGCGCCGAGCCGGGGCTATCAGCGCTATGGCCCACCTATCGATGCAATACTCACTCATCGATGCGCTCCAGTGTGGCCATAAGTGAATAGCGCATCGATATGTGAGAAGGGCAGAACCAGCAGCGTGCGCAACCTTAAGTCCTGCTACTGCTTGTAGCTGGCCAGGAAGTTACCCAGGCGCTCGATGGCTTCCTTCAGGTCGCGTGCCCAGGGCAGCGTAACAATGCGGAAGTGATCCGGGGTCGGGTAGTTGAAGCCAGAGCCGCCGACCATCAGAATCTTCTCTTCACGCAGGATGTCGAGCATCAGCTTTTCGTCGTCGTGGATTTCGTAGACGTTTGGATCCAGCTTCGGGAATGCGTACATCGCGCCCATCGGCTTCACGCAGCTCACACCCGGAATTGAGGTCAGCCCCTCGTAGGCGACATTGCGCTGCTCCAGTAGGCGACCGCCCGGCAGGACGAGGTCGTTGATGGACTGGTAGCCGCCAAGCGCGACCTGAATGCCGTGCTGAGCAGGAACATTCGGGCACAGACGAGTACTGGCCAGCAGGTTGATGCCCTCGATGAAACCCTCTGCGTGGCGCTTCGGGCCAGTCAGCACCATCCAGCCCGCGCGGTAACCGGCCACGCGGTAGGTCTTGGACAGACCGTTGAAGGTGATGCAGAGCAGATCCGGAGCCAGCGAAGCAGTGGAAATATGCTGTGCATCATCGTAGAGGATACGGTCGTAGATTTCGTCGGAAAGCAGCAGCAACGAGTGCTCGCGAGCGATTTCGACGATGGCCTCGAGTGTCTGACGCGAGTAGACGGCGCCAGTCGGGTTATTTGGGTTGATGATGACAATCGCCTTCGTGCGATCGGTCACCTTCGAACGAATGTCTTCGACGTCCGGCGCCCAGTTATTCTCCTCATCGCACGTGTAGTGGACGGCCTTGCCGCCGGCGAGGGTGGTGGCCGCAGTCCACAACGGGTAATCCGGAGCGGGAATGAGGACTTCGTCACCTTCGTTGAGCAGCGCCTGCGTAGTGATGGAAATCAGCTCGGAGACGCCGTTGCCCAGCCAGACGTCGTCGACGTCGAAACGTGGGAACTCAGGATCCATTTCATAGCGCGTGACGACGGCACGGCGTGCGGAGTAAATGCCCTTGGACTCGGAGTAGCCCTGTGCATGAGGAAGGGCGCGGACCATGTCCTGCACGATGGTGTCGGGTGCATCAAAACCGAACTTTGCCGGGTTTCCGGTGTTGAGCATCATAATGCGGTGGCCGTCGGCCTCCATCTGCTCTGCGAGAGTAGTCACCGGACCGCGGATGTCGTAGAGGACATTCTGCAGCTTGGAGGATTGGTCCAGTGTCTTCAGCGGAGTGCGGCGAGGCGCCCTGATGTTTCCACGACGGGCGGCAACGCGGGCGGCACGGGACTGCTCGGCCTGAGCGGCCTGCGCAGCCTGTGCGTCCTGTGTTGGCTCGTTGGTGGTTTCGGTGCCCTGGGAAGTATCTTTACTGGAACTCACCTGTCTAAGCATGCCACCTTTTTGCGCTCACACCATGCTTTTTCTTTCATTGGGGGCAGATTAACTGCCCATTTAGTGCGAAAAAGCGCCCTGCATGTCCATGCAAGGCGCTTAGTATCAGGTTTTCTTAACCGTTAGCTGCGCTAGTTACTGCTTAACTGCGGAGCCGTCGATCTGCAGGGAAATCTCATTGCCAAGGAGCAGGCCGCCAGTCTTAATAGGAGCGTTGTAGTCGATACCGAAATCGGTGCGGTCAATCTTGGTAGCTGCCTCGAAACCAACGCGAGTCTGACCCCATGGGTCTTCAGCGGAGCCGAAAATGTCGACATCCAGGGTGACCGGCTTGGTAATGCCGTTAATGGTCAGGTCGCCGGTAACGGTGGCCTTTTCTTCGCTCTGGAGCTCGATAGCGGTGGAGGCAAACTCGAAGGTCGGGTTTTCGTCGGTGCCGAAGAAGTCCTTCGAGCGTAGGTGGTTGTCGCGCTCTTCATTGTTGGTGTTGATGGAGTCTGCCTGAATGGTTGCCTTGGCCGTGGAATTCTCCGGCTTGTCGGCATCAAAATTAATAACGGACTCAAACTCAGTGAACTGACCGTGGACCTTAGTAATCATTGCGTGGCGAACGGTAAATCCAACAGTGGAGTGCTGTGCATCAAGAACGTAGTTACCAGACTGAAGAGTCATAGCGAATCTCCTAAAAGTTAAAAGTATCTCGAATGTTTCGAAGTATTTTTGTCCGCCGGAACCAACTTCCGGTGGTGACGTGTCAACTATAAGCCCGAGGGAGATGACGTGTCAACAAAAAGGTCTTAACATGGAGCCATGCAATTCGGAATTTTTACAATTGGCGACGTCACAAAAGACCCCACGACCGGACAAATCCCTACTGAACATGAGCGAATTAAGGCAACTGTCGCACTAGCGAAGAAGGCCGAAGAGGTTGGCCTCGATGTCTTTGCGACCGGCCAGCACCACAATCCACCGTTTGTGGCGCCGGCGAACCCGCCGATTCTGTTAGCGAACCTTGCAGCACAGACCGAAAATCTGATTCTGTCGACCTCGACAACGCTGATTACCACCACCGACCCCGTGCGCATCGCCGAGGATTACGCCTACCTCCAGCACCTTTCCGAAGGACGCATGGATCTTATGATGGGCCGTGGCAACACTGGGCCGGTTTATCCGTGGTTTGGCAAGGATATCCGTAAAGGGATTCCGCTGGCTATTGAGAATTACCACCTGCTGCGCACCCTCTGGCGTGAAGAGAATGTGGATTGGCAAGGTCAATTCCGCACTCCGCTGCAGTCCTTTACGTCCACCCCGCGTCCGCTCGACGGTGTAGCGCCTTTCGTGTGGCACGGCTCCATTCGGTCCACCGAGATTGCCGAGCAGGCCGCCTTCTATGGTGACGGCTTCTTCCACAATCACATTTTCTGGAATATCGAGCACACCACAGCCATGGTCAATCTCTACCGCCAGCGCTTTGAGCACTACGGCCACGGCGCTGCTGACCAGGCGATCGTCGGGCTTGGCGGGCAGGTCTTCGCCGCTGAGACGGAGAAGAAGGCCAAGGAAGTTTTCCGCCCGTACTTCGACAATGCGCCGGTCTATGGACATGGGCCATCATTGGAAGAATTCGAGCACATTACACCGCTGACCGTCGGCACGCCTGAGCAAATCATCGAACGTTACCTGGGCTATGCAGATGCCGTTGGTGACTACCAGCGCCAGCTATTCCTCATCGATCACGCCGGCCTGCCGCTGGAGATGGCGTTGGAGCAGGTTGAAATCCTGGGAACCGAAATCGTTCCGGTCTTGCGTGAAGAGTTCGAGCGCCGCCGTCCGGCGCACGTGCCTTCCGACCCGCCGACGCATGCCTCGCTGGCTGCCGAGGGTGCAGATTCCCCGCACCTTCTCGTCCGCCCGGCTGAAAGGAATCAGCGGTGAAAAACCTCGTCGTTGTAAGTGCCGGCGTTTCTGCCCCATCAACCACGCGCATTCTCGCTGATCGCATCGCGGAAGCCGTCGACGTGCAGGTTTCCAAGCGTGGCGAAGGTCTCGAAATCGAGTAGGTTGAGCTGCGCGAACTCGCTGTCAGCCTTGGCGCTGGGATGTCCACAGGGCTTTACGACGAAAAATTGCGCACTGCCCTCGATACTGTCAGCGGTGCTGATGGATTGATTGCCGCGACTCCAGTGTTCGCAGCGTCCTACTCGGGACTGTTCAAGATGTTCTTCGATGCCCTGGATAAGGATGCGTTGACCTCCATGCCGGTCATCATTGCTGCGACTGCTGGCACGGCGCGTCATTCTTTGGTGCTGGAGTATGCGATGCGTCCGCTGTTTAGCTACTTTCGTGCGACCGTTATGCCGACTGCTGTATTTGCAGCGACCGAGGACTTTGGCGCTGGCGATGGTGCCGGCGATGGCACCGGCGGAGTATCCGGCGCGGAGATGAGTAATCGCGTCGTGCGTGCAGCTCGTGAGCTTGCCGAGTACCTTGTCGGTGTTCGCTCGGCCGTAGTCGGTTTTGGTCCAGATTTTGGGAACGAAGCTGAAGAAAAGGGTGCAGCACATTCAGCAGACGGGGTCAGTGAGGGCAATCAAGGTGTTGGTGCGCCGAACCATCGGCGCAGTACGAACACGCAGGTGGATGCTAACGTCACGGATTTTGCCACACTGCTAGAGGGGCTCGACGGCACCGCGAAGTAGCCGCGCTCTCGCGTGAAGGGGAGGGCAGGGGAGAGACCGGCGCTCTATTAGCGGCACCACGGAAGGTTGTAGTAGTCGCAAGAGAAGGTATCGGAAAGAGCGTATTCCTTAACCTGTAGGTCGTCGCTGCCGGTTGTAGCTGTCGGTGCTGCGGCAGCGGCCGGGGTGCCGGTCAGCGCGCCTAGGGAAAGTGCTGCGGATGCAATGGTGGTAGCAAGAACAGAAGTGCGTCGAAACATTAGGTAGTACTCCGAAAGATATCTGCCTCGGCAAAGTGTCAGGGCTTTGTGGACTGCCGGACTTCGCCAGTGATTAATAAAGAAATCATAACTATTTAATCAAGAGTGTGAAGCGTGAGGGACCCTTCGTCTGCCCGCGGCTGGGGGTGGCCACTCGGCTACTCTCTGGTGTCTTTATGTAGGTAGGTTAGTGGCCGAAATGTTGATTGCCTAATACCAAGTGGCTGACCAAGGCATTTTTGAATTGGTTCAAAAGGCGTAGTTCTAATGCGATTAAATTAATCGCTGAAATTTTATTGTGGCGCTCATAATCGCTGGTCACACGCTGTAATATACCGTATTTTCGCAAGGCAGAAATCTGTGAGATTCCATTTTTACTATGTGGATAATCGCTGTGGCCGTCGTAAAGAGAGTCGAAAATTTTCCATTACAAAAGGCTGAATTTCGACTTACCTTAGCAGGTGTTAGTTCAAGTATTTCCTTACGAGTTGTTCGTCACGCCCTGAAAGGATTTCGCCGTGAAGAAGACCCTGCTCTCCGGCTCCATTGCAGCCCTGGTTACCATGTCCTCGCTGGCTGTCGCCCCGATGGCCGAAGCTGCCCCAGCCCCCACCCCGGGCACCGTCGGTGGCACCTGCTCCGTTGAAGGCCAGTCCGGCCAGTCCCTGAAGATCACCGGCTCGAAGTTCGAGGTCGAAGGTACCGCCACCGTCGCTAACTACGGCGATACCGACCTGCCGCTGACCCAGACCCTCAAGGAGGGCAAGACCAAGTCCTGGAACGTCGGCGGTTCGGTCGACTTCGACCTGCTCAAGCTCTTCCATGTCACCTTCAGCGCCGGCTACCAGTCCACTCAGACCTGGGAAGTTGGCCAGACCCTCGGCCCGTACCCGGTCAAGCCTGGCTACACCGGTGTTCTGGAGTATGGCTTCCTGAACCAGTCCTTCGAAGGTACTCACCTGACCTGCAAGGGCGGAAAGTGGATTGACGCAGGTCGTCCGTACTGGGGCACCATCCCGAAGGAGCGCCACATTCGCGTTTCCATGCGCGCCAACGAAGCTGATCGCTCCGTGGACGGTGCTGCTCCGCAGGTCAAGGAGTACGCCGTCTAAGACGGGCTGAGCCTCTTTAAGACCTCGAAGTAGAAGGAAGTTTCTCCATGTTGAGCCTGAAAAAGAAGGCCCTGGCCTGCGCGGTGATGGGTGCAAGTCTTCTTGCACCAGGCATCGTCGGACAGGTCGCTGCGACCCCGCTGACCCAGACCCCCGACCAAGATGAGCACCACACCGGTTTCATCAACACCGATAAGTGTGACCCGGTCAACGATGCCAAGCGTCACCCTTGGGAGCAGTGGATTACCGACGAATGGGACCGCTACAACGGCACTAACTCATTCACCAACCGCACCGACCGTCCGATCCAGTACACCCTCGAGGTGACTGAGGGAGTCAACGAGTCCGTGAAGGCAATGAGCTCCGGAAATATGTGGGACGTGTTCCTCCACGGGGTGAAGAACAAGTACGGCATCGTCGAGGTCAGTCAGTGGTCTGTTGGCGACAAGCTGGGCCCGGTGACCGTCAACCCCGGTGAGACCGTTCGCGCAGATTACGGCGTGCATATGAAGTCCTTCATCGGCCGCGTCCGCACCTGCGATCAGAAGACCGGCCTGTGGCGCGGCGAGCCCTACTTCGGTGAGTACAACGGCAAGGGTCCGTCGACTCGCTTCGTGGTCTGGCACAAGACCACCAAGGAGGGCGAGCACCGTCAGCAGTGGGCGCCTGTCAGCGGTAACTCAGGTGACGGCGGCCCGGCATCCGCCACGATCAACGACTAGGAGCAGTTATGAAAAAGAGTGTTGTCGCCATGTGCTTGACGACGGTCTTTGCGCTCGGACTTGGCGCTCCGACAGCAGTGGCCGCCCCGAATCCAGGAGCTGGCGAGCCGTTTGCTCCGGAGGAGTGGGTGCCTGTGCCCAAGCCAGCGGCAGTTGACCGCGGTCCGGCGCCGGGAACCACTTGTGAAGCGCCGGGTTCGGTGGCCGAGTTCGTGGAAATCACCGGCTCACGCTACGACGTTGAGGGCGTTGTTTCTACGAAAAATGACATCGGCGATGAGCCGATTCCGCTGACTCAGACCATCAAGGAGTCTAAGACCAAGAAGTGGTGGACCAACATCTCCGTCAGTGTGAAGGTCAGCAAGGAGCTTAACCGCAAATACTCCTGGGAATACTCCCGAGAGATGGTTTGGAGCCTCGGGCAGAAGATCGGACCATACGAAGTACGCAAGGGTGAAACTGGTCGTCTGAGCTGGGGATTCCTGGTTGACGAGTTCGCCGGACAGACAGTCCGCTGCAACGCCAACTCGAAGACGTGGCAGCCCACTGGTCGCAGCTACTTCGGCGTGGCTCCCCGTGAGCGACATGTCGAGGTGACCATTCAGTAGTTACACAGTTCTCTCTCCACACACAGCACGGGTGAAAGGGGCCTATTCACGAAAGTGAATAGGCCCCTTTTTGCTACCCGCTGTTTTGCTACCCGCTGTTTTGCTACTGCGCGGCGGCGGATGCCGGCGGCTGGAAGCCTGCGTCTATTGCTTTCAGGGCCAAGTCCAGCCGCGAGGTAGCCCCAAACTTATTGAACATGCTGGAGAGATGCTTCTTGATGGTGCCCGGCGACTTGCCCAGTTCCTTGGCGATGTCGTGGTTCGACTTTCCGCGACAGATCAGGCCGAGAACCTCTCTTTCGGCGTGAGTGATCTTGTACGAGGAGATATTGCGGGACGGCAGGGTTTTAATCAGTCGAGTCGCAGAAATTGGCGAGATGACGGTACCGCCCTGGAAGACATCTTCGACGGTGCCGATGACTGACTCCGGGCGGGCGGTCTTGAGGATGTAGCCATTTCCGCCGAGGCTCAAGATTTTCAGCATTGTTTCATCGGTATCAAATGAGGTGATAGCGATGAATTTTGGCGGATTCTCCACCTTCTTAATGCGCTCAAGCAGCTCAACGCCGTCCATGTTGGGCATATGAATATCGGTCAAAACTACGTCAATGCCACCGCGGGCAATGATGTTGAGGGCCTCGTGTCCATCGCAGGCTTCATCGACCACGGTAATGTGCGGTGCCTTCTTGAAGTAGGTTCGCAGCGTCGAGAGTACGAGTGGGTCGTCATCGACAATGAGAACCTTAATGTCAGACATCCGCGAACCTTTCAGTGATTTCATAAAAACCGAACAATATCTGTCTTCGTGCGATAGTACTACGCTAACCAGGACTTTTCGAGAGTCATATTCGCCACAATGAGCTACAGTATCAATCCTACGCTAGCGTAACCTACTGGTTGGTAAGTGGCATGTGGAGTTTGGTATTCCACACATTTCCTTCTCGTTCTGTCGTGATTGAACCGTCCCACGGCCGCACTCGATGATGCAGTGAGGAAAGCCCCAAGCCACTCGAGAGCATCGCCCGTGGTAGAAAATGCGGTAGCGCTTTAGATATCTGATTGCTGATGTCGAGCGTGAAGCCATCCTCCACATTGCCCAGCGCCAGAATGTGTACGTTCGTTTGTGGTTCGCCGTACTTTTGAATGTTTGTGCAGAACTCTGAAAGCGCCGGTGAGATAACTTCTGAAATCTGCGCCAACGAGGGTTCGGTTTCAATCCTCGTGGCCAGCGAAACGTTAAACCCAGCCTCCTGCAGTTCATCCTTGGCCTGTTGGAGCACCCTGTTCATGCTGGGAACTCGCTCATCCTGGCCGATCGCAGATGTCAAAGAACTCTCTTCGTCGGCGGACTTTAACAGTGAAAGCAGCTGACGCAGCTGCAGTAGCCCTTCACGGGAGGTCGCTGCAATGTCCTCCAGGGATTCTTCAAGTTTTTCATCTGTTCCTTCCCGCTCGATGGCGAGCGCCTGCGCGAGCATGGTTACGCGAGTAAAAGACTTGGCGGTGGAGTCGTGCAGTACGGTCGCCAACTCGAGGCGTTGCTCTTCCAGAGCGCGGTTAGATTCAATCCTTGCCTGCTGGCGTTGCTCTTTGTAGCGACTGCGCATCATGCCGATGGCGTAGGCAATTACAAAAAGCAGCGTTGTTACGAAGGTCGCGACATGATCGCGTGCGAAAGTATTTGTGTTTACGTCGTAATTTGAAATCACCAACAGCAGTAGCACAGTAATTTTCGCCGGCGTCTTGTTGTTGTTAGCACGCAATACTTCCACGATGAGAAGCGCACAGAAAATCTGCATTGGCGCTTGCTCCGTAGGAAGGAAAGCCAGTGCCAAGAAATTCGCTGGGACGACCACCATGGCAAAGAGAGGCAAATACGTCGCTACTGCAACGAGAATGACCTGCAGGCCGCCGATAATGGACGACAACAATAGGTCAGAGTTGCTCTCGCGGAAAACCAGTGCATCGAGCGCGGTGAGGACCAGCGCAATGACCATCTCCAATGACCCCGGAGTCCTCAGAAAGTCTCTTATCTGTGACAGCGATTTTTTAATCACGACGCCAAGACCCCTTTCCACACCACAACGCGGTCACCTCTGTCGAGAATCAGTAACCAATATATTGTCAGCACGATTGAGAGTGCCATTTGCATGATTAATGCCGCGGCGCAGGGGTCGTCGTAAAGCACAAAAAATCCGCCCGAAGAGAATAATCTCTCGGGCGGATCCTTGCTTACTTAGCGAGTGTTACTTACGTCGCGCCGATCCTGGCAGCGGAACTCCGTGCTGGTTGCGCGGAAGGTTCTTTGCGCTTGCCGACGGTGCCTGCGTCTCCTCGGTAGGAGCATCAGCAGCCTGCTCGGTGGAGGTGGCTTCTTCCGTCGCCTGCTCTTCGGTAACCTTTGGCTGTTCCGGAGCCTGCTCCGCCTCTGGCTGGGCAGATGCTTCCTGAGCCTCGGTTTCCTTGACTGCCGGGGCAGGGGCGCTAGCGACTGGCTTGGCCTTGCGTGCGCCACCCGGAATCGGAGCACCCTTACGTGCGCCACCCGGAACCGGAGCACCGGATGCGGTCTTCGGCTGCTCAGCTGCTGGCTGCTTGGACTCGGTGGCCGCTACCTCGGCAGCGGTGTCCTCGGCAGGAGTAGCTTCCTCGGCCTTCGGCTTGGCGGCTGGAGCTGCCTTCTTAGCGCCACCTGGGACAGGGGCGCCCTTGCGTGCGCCACCCGGAATCGGTGCGCCCTTGGTTGCCTTCGGGGTCTCAGCCGGAGCTTCGGTTTCCGCAGCTGCTGGCTCTGCCTGCGTGGCCGGCTTAGCAGCCTTGGCGCCGCCCGGAACCGGAGCACCCTTCTTCGCGCCACCTGGGGTCGGGGCGCCCTTCTTCGCGCCACCTGGGGTCGGGGCACCGGACTTGGCGCCACCTGGGGTCGGGGCACCCTTCTTGGCGCTGCCCGGAGTTGGAGCACCGGCCTTAGCGCCGCCAGGCTTTGGAGCTCCACCTGGAGATGGAGCGCCCTTCTTGGCACCACCCGGAGTCGGAGCGCCGCCCTTGGTGGCAGCGCCTGCAGCAGCACCAGCAGCTGCGGCACCAGCGCCGGCAGCAGCCTTCTCTGCCTTCTTCTTCTCGGCAGCCTCAGCCTTCTTGCGCTTAGCGTCCTCTTCCTCGAGGCGCAGGCGCTCTTCCTCTTCAGCCTTCTTCGGATCGACCCAGCCACGCTCTGGCTGCTCAATCCACTCCGGTTCGCGTGCCTGCGGCAGCTCGCCGTCGACCTTCACGGAGTCACGGAGCATCTGGGCGATGTCCAGGACCTCCGGCTTCTTCTCGTCGTCCTCGATGACGTTGTTGACGCCATCGTTCATCATCGTCTTACAGAACGGGCAGCCGATGGCAATTGCCTCAGCACCGGTTCCGACAGCCTCTTCGGTGCGGTTCACGTTGATGCGCTGACCGATGGTCTCTTCCATCCACATACGCGCGCCACCAGCACCACAGCAGAAGCCGGTGTTCTTATTACGAGGCATTTCGACGAGGTTAGCGCCGGACGCGCCAATCAGCTCACGCGGAGCCTCGAATACCTTGTTGTGGCGGCCCAGGAAGCATGGGTCGTGGTAGGTGACCTGGCGGCCCTGGCCGGAAGCAACCGGCTGCAGACGGTTAGCGCGAACCAGCTTATTTAGCAGCTGGGTGTGGTGGACAACTTCGTACTGCCCGCCCAGCTCTGGGTACTCGTTCTTGAAGGTGTTGAAGCAGTGCGCACAGGTGACGACAATCTTGCGCTGCTTCGGTGGGACACCGTCGAAGACCTCATCGAGCTGTTCGATGTTCTGCTCAGCCAGCATCTGGAAGAGGAACTCGTTACCAGCGCGGCGAGCGGAATCACCAGTACAACCCTCAGCCTGGGAGAGCACAGCGTACTTCACACCGGCGGTGTAAAGCATCTCCGCAACAGCCTTGGTGGTCTTCTTCGCATTGTCGTCGTAAGCACCGGCACAACCGACCCAGAACAGGTACTCGGTGTCGTCGAAGCTCTCGACATCCTCGCCCCAAATCGGGACGACGACGCCTTCCTTGCGGACCTCGTTGATCCAGTCGGCACGAGTGGAAGCGTTCTGGCCCCACGGGTTGCCCTTGGTCTCGAGGTTCTTGAACAGGCCAGCCAGCTCGGTCGGGAAGTCCGACTCAACCAGAACCTGGTAGCGGCGCATATCAACGATGTGGTCGATGTGCTCAATGTCAACCGGGCACTGCTCGACACAGGCACCACAGTTGGTACAGGACCACAGGACATCCTGGTCGATGATGCCCTCGTCGCCGTCGCCAACCAGCGGCTTGGTCAGCAGTGCGGCGCCAGCGCCTTCGCCCTCGCGAGCGGTTTCGATGGTCTCGCCAGCCAGCAGGTACGGGGCGGAAGCGTAAGCGTGGTCACGCAGCTGGTTAACCAGCAGCTTCGGGGACAGTGGCTTGGAAGTGTTCCATGCCGGGCACTGCTCCTGGCAGCGACCACACTCAGTACAAGAGGTGAAGTCCAGCAGAGCCTTCCAGGAGTGGTCGGTGACCACACCGGTACCCATGGAGTCAACTTCTGGGTCAGCTTCTTCCAGGTTCAAAATCTCGCCGTTAGAGGTCATCGGCTTAGCGCCAGCGAGGGCGTTGTAGCCATCAGCGTTGCGCTTGAGCAGGATGTTGGCGAATGCCAGGAAGCGGTGCCATGCGACACCCCAAGTCAGGTTGCGGCCAACAACGAAGAGCCAGACCATACCGGACAGCAGCTTAATCAGCGCGAAGATGGACACCATGACTTCGGAGGCCGGCAGAATCTGTGCGATACCACCGGTGACGAAGTTCGCCCAGTTCCAGACCTCGGCGCCAGTGTGACCGTGGTCGCCGTAGGTAGCCAGCTTGGCAGCCTTGACGAACATCATGCCCAGGCCCTCGATGAGGACGACAGCCTCTACGAAGTAGGCAGCCTTGGCGTTGGAGCCGTAGAAGCGGCTCAGGCGCTCCTTGCCCAGGTTGGTCTGGCGGACGAGGATCAGTGTCAGGATGCCCAGGGTCGTACCGACACCCAGGATTTCATCGACGAAATGCCACAGCGTCAGATCCTTCAGGATTGGCCAGCCGCCGGCAGGCCAGAAGGTCTGGATGTATGCCTCGAACCAGACCAGTGATCCGAGGAGGAATCCGACCATGACGAACCAGTGGGCCACGGCTACGCCCGGCTTCTTGCTCATCTTGGTGTGGCCAACGATCTCGCGGATCGTGGTCCAGATTCGTGATCCCCAGTCACCGGTGTGACCGTAGGTCTTCTGGCCCACCATGATGGTCTTCACCATATGGGTGAAGCCCTTGATGAAGACGAACCAGCAGGGCAGGGACAAGAGGACGCCAATGACGCCGACCGCGATGGTGAAACCGGTAGATTCCGGAATCATTGCCGTCTCAGTCGCCGCCTCGGCGAGGTTGAGCACGCTCATGATGTTCCTTCTGGGCTGGCTCAGCCAGGGTGATGGCTGAGTGAAAATAGTTCTCTTGTGAGTTGTATCACGAGCCATGGACGTGTACATAACTAACGCCGTAATTAGTGCTGAAATCATGGCTATGCGGTGTAACCTGCGCGTTTTCGGCGATTTTCGCAACGAATGGGTTTCTTAATTCCGTCCGCTGATCATGCTCTAAATATGTTCCATTAGAAAAATAAGGGTGTACAGCGTGGCGTGCGTCACTGTATGCTGACTTTTGCGCCCCATAGTTTTACAAACGAAACGAAATATTCTAATGCAAACCGTTTTCAAAAAGCGTGGGGTTGCACGTCAGTTGTTTTCCGACCAGTCAAGGAGTTGATTGATTATGACCTCCGTGCAGCCAGACCGTGTCCGTTCTGGGCAGTCCTCCCAGTTCACTGCCGCAGTTGTTGATGAATTCGGGTCAAACCTCAATGTTCGCGACGTCGATCTGCCAAAGCCGGGGCTGAATCAGGCGCTCGTGAAATTGATTGCCTCCGGCGTCTGCCACACTGACTTGCATGCGACAGAGGGGGACTGGCCGGTGAAGCCGGAGCCGCCCTTCATTCCGGGGCATGAGGGAATCGGTGAGGTGATCGAGCTCGGTCCTGGAAAGCATTCGGTCAGCGTGGGTGACATTGTCGGCAATGCATGGCTGTGGTCCGCGTGTGGTGACTGTGAGTACTGCCGGACCGGTCGTGAGACTCAGTGCAACGACGCCGAGTATGGCGGCTATACCCAGGACGGTTCCTTTGGCGAGTACATGCTGGTCGACACGCGGTATGCCGCTCGCATACCGGAGGGCGTGGACTACCTGGAGGCTGCGCCGATTCTCTGCGCCGGCGTGACTGTATATAAGGGCCTCAAGGTTTCCGAGACGAAGCCGGGTCAGTTTATGGTGGTCTCCGGCGTCGGTGGATTGGGGCATTTGGCGATCCAGTACGCCAAGGCGATGGGTATGCGTGTAATCGCCGTGGATATCGCGGAAGACAAACTCGACCACGCAAAGGAGTGGGGTGCCGAGTTCGTGGTAAACGCCAAGGATGAGGATCCGGTCCAGGCGGTTCAGGCCTATACTGATGGTGGAGCTCACGGCATTCTGGTCACTGCTGTCCATAGGGATGCGTTCGGCCAGGCTCTTGGTATGGCGCGCCGCGATGGAACCATTGTCTTCAATGGCCTTCCGCCGGGGGAGTTCCCGGCGAGTGTGTTCGACATTGTCTTCCGCAATCTCACTATTCGTGGTTCACTTGTCGGCACGCGCCAGGATATGGCCGAGGCTCTCGACTTCTACGCCCGCGGGCTGGTCAAGCCGACCGTTAAGGAGTGCTCGCTGCATGAGATTAATGACGTCTTCGAGCTGATGCGCCAGGGCAAGATCGATGGTCGCATGGCCATTCGCTACTAGCCCCAGGAGTTAGTTGGCGCTTCTATTCCTCGACCGCCTGCCTCATCTGATCTGCAGATAGACACGCTCCGAAAAGGTCGCCGTCGGGCCTAAATCGCTTGCCGACGCTCACGTCAACGGGCACGGGTTCAAATCCGAAGGCTTCGACTGTTGCTCGTGCGGCCTCGAGGGCCGCCGGGTCAGTCGACATGACCGCGATTGCTCGGCGCGGTGCGCCCTCGGCGATCTCTTCCGGGGTTCGGTAGTCGCTAATCAGTTCTTCATAGGAGACGTGGTTTAGCGTCTTGGCGATGTGGGCCCCTGGGGATCGCTTGGCGAGGTCCGCCGTTGTTACGGACTCTGCGGAGTTGGTTCCGGTGGCCTCCCAGGGGTTGGTGGCGTCGATAATTGTTCCGCGCACTTTGGAGAGGTCGAAGTTTGCCACCTCTGTATTCGGGACCGCGAAGATGACGACATCGGCAAGCGAAGCTAGCTCTTCATAGTCGACGACGGTGGTGGTGGGCAGCACGGTGGAGATGATTGCCTCGCGCATGGGGCCTGGGCGGGAGGTGGCGAGAATTTTGAAGCCGGCCGCGGCGGCGACCTGGCCGAGCGCGGAGCCCAGCTTGCCGACGCCTACGATGCCGATGGTCTGAATGTCCGGTGGGGTGGTTTCGGCCTGGCTTCGGGGCGGTATTGCCTCCCCGGGGCACGTAGCGGCGACCTGTGTGTGCCTTTTTCTCCCCCCCCATTTGTTTACCCCCCCCCAAAATGAAAATTCGAGGGCTCTTCGGGGTGTCGGCGGTGGCGACGTGCGTTGGTGGCCGAGTGTACGTTTTAGCACGTAATCGTACAGTTGCCCCTTTGGTCGCCTGGCGGCCGAGATGTTGGGGGCGTCGACAAGCGGGGGAAATTGCGGTCGATAGATGGTTTTGGCGAAGAAATGAACGGCTAGCATGAAAATGAGAGCTGGGTCATATTTGGCTAGTTCTTGGTGTCGCGATGAGGCGTGGCGCCGCCGGATACGGCCCTGGAAATCACCTGTCGCACCACAGTTAAGGAATCCCAGGATGACAACGGTAACCGAGCAATTCCGCGCCGCCCGAGACCTGCTAGTTAAGCACCGGGAGGACTACGAAAGTGCCCGAGCAAACTTCGAGTGGCCCCGCTTTAGCCACTTCAACTTCGCGCTTGACTGGTTCGACCATCTCGGCGCCGACCCCGCGACTGCGGACAAGGAAGCGTTGGTTATCACCGAAATCGACGGCGGTGCTACTCGGCGCACCTTCGCGGAACTGTCACGGCGCTCCGACCAGCTGGCGAACTGGCTGCTCGGGCTCGGCGCCCGCCGTGGCGACTGCGTCATGTTGATGCTGAACAACCAGGTCGAACTCTGGGAATCAATGCTCGCCTGCATCAAGGCGGGGCTGGTGCTCAACCCTGCGACCGCAATGCTCGGCACAGCGGACCTGCAAAATCGCGTGGAGCGCGCCGAGGTGCGCTGGGTGGTGGTCAACCCGGACGATGCCACGAAGTTCGACGGCGTCGACGCAGACATCACCGTCATTCAGGTCGGCTCGGAAGCGAAGCTGGCGCAAGGCGCGCACCCGACCGTCTTCTACCGTGAATCGCACACCGCACCGGAGGGCTTCACCTCGCAGCAGGAGACCGCGGCCGACGATACGCTGCTGCTGTACTTCACCTCCGGCACGACATCCAAGGCGAAGCTTGTCGAACACGCGCACACCTCCTACCCAGTGGGGCACCTGTCCACCATGTACTGGATTGGCCTGGAGCCCGGCGATGTGCACCTCAACGTAGCCGCGCCCGGCTGGGCGAAGCACGCCTGGTCGAACTTCTTCGCGCCGTGGATTGCGGGGGCGACAATCTTCCTGTACAACTACACGCGTTTCGACGCCGCCGCGCTCATGGACAAGATGGCCGAGGAGGGCGTCACCAGCTTCTGCGCCCCGCCGACCGTGTGGCGAATGCTGGTACAGGCGGACCTGACCCGGCTCAAGACCCCGCCGAAGAAGCTCGTTGCTGCAGGTGAGCCGCTGAATCCTGAGCTCATCAACATTGTGGAGCAGGCGTGGAAGACCTCCATTCGCGATGGTTTCGGGCAGACGGAATCCAGCGTTCAGATTGCCAACACGCCGGGCCAGAAGGTCAAGCCGGGGTCGATGGGTCGCCCGCTGCCAGGCATGGATGTGGTTCTGATTGACCCCGCGACCGGCGAAATCGGAGACACCGGCGAGATCTGCCTGAACCTCGCCCCCGGCCCGTGGGCCTCACGCCGGGTTACTACGGAGCGCCGGAGAAGAATGACGAAGTCTTCGCCGATGGCTACTACCACTCGGGCGATATCGCCGAGCGCGACGCCGACGGGTACATCTCCTACATTGGGCGTGCCGACGACGTCTTCAAGGCGTCGGACTATCGATTATCGCCGTTTGAGCTCGAATCCGTGGTGATCGAGCATCCCTTGGTGGCGGAGGTGGCGGTAGTGCCGTCGCCGGACCCGATTCGTCTGGCAGTGCCTAAGGCATATGTTGCGTTGGTGGCGTCCGCCGAGCCGTCCGCTGAGGTGGCGGAGTCGATCCTCAAGTACTGCCACGACAATCTGGCGCCGTACAAGAGGATTTGCCGCCTTGAGTTCTACGAACTGCCGAAGACGGTGTCCGGCAAAATTCGCCGTGTTGACCTGCGTAAACGCGAAGGTGAGATCCACGCCAGTGATGGCGGCGAGTCCAAGGCCTCGACCGAGTACGCGGACACTGACTTCCCCGGTCTGAAGGGGTAGGGCGGTAGGCGGGAGGTCGGCGGTCAGCGTCGGCCCCTCCCTGGGCGGTCTTGGCCCCGGTGCGGCCTTGCCTCCCCCCCTGAAATGTTTTTGCCAGCTTTTTGTAGGAAGTAACCGCGAATTCGGCGCTACTTCCTACAAAAAGCTGGCAAAAACGTGCGTGTGGTGCGCTGGTGGGCGTTCGCGCCGACATTTACCGCGCACACGCCCCGCACCCCGCACCTCCTGCACGCACACGCCCCGCACCCCGCACCTCCTGCACGCACACGCCTGCGCCCCCGCGCCCCGCGCACTCTTAGGAATTAGTGAAGTTTGCCTCACGCTTTTCGGTGAAAGCGGCCATGCCTTCCTTCTGGTCATTGGAGGAGAATAGGGAGTGGAAGGTGCGACGCTCAAAGAGCAGTCCCTGCGACAGCGTCATTTCGTAGGCCTGGTTAATCTGTTCCTTAATCTGGGTAGTGGCAACCAGTGACTTCGACGCAATGGTGTCGGCGACCTTCAGGGCCTCGTCGAGAAGCGCCTCCGGCTCGACGACGCGGGCGACCAGGCCTGCGCACTCGGCTTCTTCGGCGCCCATCATGCGGCCGGTGAGGCACATCTCCATTGCCTTAGCCTTGCCGATTGCGCGGGTGAGACGCTGCGAGCCGCCCATACCCGGAGAGATGCCGAGGTTAACCTCAGGCTGACCGAACTTGGCTTTAGCGCCAGCGATGATGAAGTCCGCCATCATGGCGACCTCGCAGCCACCGCCCAGGGCGTAGCCGTTAACGGCGGCGATAACTGGAGTGCGGACGGAAGTCAGAACATCCCAACGTGCGAACCAATCGGAGATGTACATCTCGGTTCCGGACTTGTCCGCCATCTCCTTAATGTCCGCACCTGCGGCAAACGCCTTCTCGGAGCCGGTGATGATAATCGCGCCAATGCCTGCATCGCTGTCGAAAGCGGTGGCTGCTGCACCGATCTCTTCCATGGTCTTGTGATTGAGGGCGTTCAGCGCCTTCGGGCGGTTCAGGGTAATAATGCCGACGCGACCGCGGGTTTCGGTAAGGATGTTTTCGTAGGTGGTCATCAAATGCTCCTTCGTGATGGCTTAATTTTTGGTGAAAGCCGGATGCGTAGCCCAGCACTTCATAATCTGAAGAATTTGGCTGCGGATTGGAAAGTCTTTCCTGTGTGCGAGGGTACCTGGGGTGGCGGGTGTCGTCAGGCTGTTTGGGCTGATGGATGCCGTGTGGGGCGAGTTGGTGTCTTTTGGTGCTCGATGTGTCGGTAGTTATGTTGGCCAACTAGACAGCTTTGTCTATATACTTTGCCTTATGTCAAACGAGAACATCGCAAATACGCACGAACTATGGAACATTGCTCGCAAGCTTCGGGAAAACCACACCTATGTTGATTTGACGCACGCGTTTCACGCCGGTCAGCCGAAATTCCCGGCGCTTCCCGACGAACAGCGAACACGGCTTTTCACCGTTGCTGAGCATGGATTTGAAATCGACCAATACCAATTTGTTGGCCAGTGGGGTACGCATGTGGATCCGCCTGTGCATTTCGTCCAAGAGACGAGAACTCTTGACAATATTGGCGTCGAGCAGATGATTCTGCCTTTGGTCGTCCTAGATTTCACTACTGAAGTCGCTCGGGATAATGATTTCTCTCCTTCGATTGCTGATGTGGAAGCGTGGGAGGAGCGCAATGGCTCTATCCCGGACGGTGCGTTCGTCGCATTTCGCAGTGATTGGTCAAAGCGATGGCCTGACGCTGAGGCAATGGCCAATGCGGATGAAGAGGGCGTGACCCATTATCCAGGATGGAACGTTGAGGTTGTCGAATGGTTGATAGACAACCGTGGCATTGTGGCGATTGGGCATGAGACCACTGATACGGACCCTGGCATCGTGGCTCACGGTGGAAGCTTGCCGACGGAGCTCTATCTATTAGGGCGTGACCGCTGGCAGATTGAGCTGCTGGCAGGACTCGACCAGGTGCCAGAAACAGGGGCTCTCGTCGTTGCATCCTGGCCGAAGCCAAAGGATGGGACAGGCTTCCCGGCTAGAGTTTTTGCAGTTTTGCCAGCATAATCTCCCACTGCCTTGAGGTATCACTTTTTTTTGGGGGGGGGGCTGTTCCAGCCTTATCGGCATCCAGTTTTCTACGTTCATCTGAAGTGCTAGTTCGGCTTTTATATTTATGTGTGCGGGGGCGCTTTCGAGCGGTTATCGAAACGCCATAAAGCATCGCCTAACTCAATCCGAGCCTAGACGCGTGATTCAGCCGTCATTGCAGAGGGCTTTGCTTTGTCCGTTCACTACGTTGACCGAAATGACGAGCCGACAGTACGGATTATCCTCCGGCGTGCATGGTCAAGATCGGCCGGCTCTATGTGCTCGCATGGGGTAAGCTCTGTGAAGGCATGGACGGCAGCGCCGCGGTGAAGGCGGATTCCCGAGTGGCAATCCGCCTGTGGTCTTAACCTCGCTTGCGCAGTGAAATCACCAATGCGGCAATGCCGGTGAGCGCGCCCACAAGGCCGAGTCCCAGGCCCCAGCCGCCAAGCGTGTTGCTCGAATCTTCGCTGGTGGCAGCTGCGGAATGCTCTACGTCGTCCGAGTGGTTATCGCCGTGGTCTGTTTCGCTGGTGCCATGGTTGTGGCTGTGGTCGTGACCGTGGCTATGTTCATCGTCTGCAGACTTCTCAATCAGCTCCACGGTTGGAACTGGGTAATCGCTATCGTGATCCTTTTCGGCCCAGTTCATCGACCCCTTTTCACAGGTCTGCAGCGTTGGCACCTCAACCGTCGACGGCTTCGCGTCATCAGCCACCTTCACGCTGAGTGTCAGTGAATCCTTCAGGTCGGACGGCAGTGGCGTCTTTGCGGTGTAGATGACCTTCTGCACCTTTTCATTTTCATCGGAACCAGTCGACTCCTTCGTGACATCCCAGTTCGCGTTCATGTTCGGCGTGACCTTTTCGAACTCCTCCGGGATGGTGAACTCGACCTTCGTCGTCGGCGAACCGTCGCAGCCATGACCGACCCCGAAAGCTAGATCCGTGTAGCCGCCAATCGGGGCAGACGACGGGGTTGCATGCACGTGTGCGGATGCAATGGCGGGGAAGGTGAGGGTTAGTGCGGCGCTTGCCGACGCTACTGCGAGCCCACGGGAAAAGGGGAAATGGTGTCGCTGTGCATTCTGAGGCACGAAAAACTCCTGAATAAGTGGGATGAATTCTTGGCTCAATCGCCCCGTAGGTGGGGAGAAGTTGGACATGTATTAGTGGAGCCGCCAGAGCTGATTCGGTGTCAGGCCATGGGGTTAACAACGACATGGCCTGTTGATGAGCCGGTGGCCGCAAAACACGTCAGGGGATTAGTCGGTTCGCTTTGCAGGAAAGTTCCCAGGGCTAGTGCTAAGGAATTCCCCCCCCTGGAGGCCAGAGGTGGGATTTTGCATGGAAAATTTTTGCTGTCAGACACCGTGGATGATTTTCGGACATGGTTTGAAAAAATTTTTTATCGCGCTGACCTGCATTAATGCGAATTATTCTAGGAAAGTTGAGTCGGGTAGGAATAACTTTGCCCCATAGTCCGTTGCATAGCATGACAAACATTGAGTCGGACACACTCAAGTTTGCTTGACAGATTTTCTACGGCAATGCAGACTTGAGCGCGTAAGACTTAAGGGCAATTCTTTTACTCTTCTAGAAAGGTGTTCATCATGGGACGCGCTGTTGGTATTGACTTGGGTACGACGAACTCCTGTGTCTCCGTCCTCGAGGGCGGCGAGGCTCAGGTGATTGCGAACGCTGAGGGTTCGCGCACCACTCCGTCGGTGGTTGCATTTGCAAAGAATGGTGAGGTCCTGGTTGGCCAGTCCGCTAAGAACCAGGCTGTCACCAACGTTGATCGCACTATTCGTTCGGTCAAGCGCCATATGGGTACTGACTGGAACATCGAGATTGATGACAAGAAGTACACTCCGCAGGAGATTTCCGCTCGTACGCTGATGAAGCTGAAGCGCGACGCTGAGTCTTACCTGGGTGATGACGTCACTGATGCGGTTATTACCGTTCCGGCTTACTTCAACGACGCTGAGCGTCAGGCAACCAAGGAAGCAGGTCAGATTGCTGGCCTGAACGTCCTGCGCATTGTTAATGAGCCGACTGCTGCTGCACTCGCTTACGGTCTGGAGAAGTCCGACAAGGAGCAGACCATTCTGGTCTTCGACCTCGGTGGCGGTACCTTCGACGTCTCCCTGCTGGAGATTGGCGATGGTGTTGTTGAGGTTCGCGCAACTGCTGGTGACAACAAGCTCGGTGGCGATGACTGGGATCAGCGCATCGTTGACTGGTTGGTTGAGAAGTTCCAGTCCAGCAACGGCATTGACCTGACCAAGGACAAGATGGCTCTGCAGCGTCTGCGCGAGGCTGCTGAGAAGGCCAAGATTGAGCTGTCCTCCTCGCAGCAGGCATCTATCAACCTGCCGTACATCACCGTTGATGCTGACAAGAACCCGCTGTTCCTGGACGAGACCCTGTCCCGTACTGAGTTCCAGCGCATCACCTCCGATTTGCTTGACCGCACTCGTAAGCCGTTCCAGCAGGTCATTGCTGATGCTGATGTTGCGGTTTCCGACATTGACCACGTTGTGCTGGTCGGTGGCTCCACCCGTATGCCGGCAGTCTCTGAGCTGGTCAAGGAACTGACCGGTGGTCGTGAGCCGAACAAGGGCGTTAACCCGGACGAGGTTGTCGCAGTTGGTGCTGCTCTGCAGGCCGGCGTTCTGCGCGGTGAGGTCAAGGACGTGCTGCTGCTCGACGTTACCCCGCTGTCGCTGGGTATTGAGACCAAGGGCGGTGTCATGACCAAGCTGATCGAGCGCAACACCACTATCCCGACCAAGCGTTCGGAGACCTTCACCACTGCTGAAGACAACCAGCCGAGCGTTCAGATTCAGGTCTTCCAGGGTGAGCGTGAGATGGCTGCTGCCAACAAGCTGCTGGGCTCTTTCGAGCTGGGCGGAATCGCTCCGGCACCGCGTGGTGTCCCGCAGATTGAGGTCACCTTCGACATCGACGCCAACGGCATTGTCCACGTCACCGCTAAGGACAAGGGCACTGGTAAGGAAAACACGATCACCATCCAGGACGGCTCCGGCCTCTCCAAGGAGGAGATCGACCAGATGATCAAGGACGCTGAGAAGCACGCTGACGAGGACAAGAAGCGCCGCGAGGAGCAGGAAGTCCGCAACTCGGCTGAGTCCATGGCTTACCAGACCCGCAAGTTCGCATCGGAGAACGAGGACAAGGTCTCCCAGGACATCCGCGACCGCGTTGAAGAGGCTGCCAAGGAAGTCGACGAGGCTCTGAAGGGCTCCGACATCGAGGCCATCAAGTCCGCCGTCGAGAAGCTGTCCACTGAGAGCCAGGAGATGGGTAAGGCTATCTACGAGGCTCAGGCAGCTGAGGGTGCAACCGCAGCCGAGGGTGCTGAGGCCGCTGACGCTGACGACAACGTCGTTGACGCTGAGGTCGTCGACGAGGATGAGAAGGACAAGTAAGAATGACTGACCAGGATCAGGGAAACCAGCCCACCCCGGAGGAGCCGGCCAACCTGGCCGATCAGGTCAACGAGGTCTTCGAGCAGGCCAAGCTTGACGACGACGTGGAGCCGGCGACCGAAAATGCCGCCGGCGACACCGCCGCGGAGGAAGCTGCAGACCCAGTCGCAGCCATCCAGCGTGAGTTGGATGAGCGTACGGAGGACCTGCAGCGCCTGTCGGCGGAGTTCGCAAACTACCGTCGTCGAGTTGACCGAGACCGTGAGGCCGAGCGCGTACAGGCAAAGGCAAAGCTGGCTGGAGAACTGCTGGTTTTGGCTGATGACCTCGACCGGGCTGAAGAGCACGGCGACTTGGCAGACGGCACCCCGCTGAAGGCTTTCGCGGATAAGTTCCGCGGCGTGCTGACCGCACAGGGTGTTGAGGAGTTTGGTGCTGCAGGAGAGGAATTCGACCCGGACATCCACGAGGCTGTCCAGGATCTCTCCGAGGGGGATGACAAGGTTCTAGCCAATGTGCTGCGCAAGGGCTACCGCATTAATGACCGTGTCATCCGTACGGCGATGGTAATCATCGGCGATCCGCAGTAGCGGAGACACAAGTGACGCAGATTTCTTTGAATTAGTTTTTTGAAAGGAGGAGATGCACCATGACTCAACGGGAATGGGCAGATAAGGACTATTACGCTGACTTGGGCGTCTCTAAGTCTGCGTCACTCGACGAGATTAAAAAGGCCTACCGCAAGTTAGCCCGGGAGAACCACCCGGATAAGAACCCGGGCAACAAGGCTGCTGAAGATAAGTTCAAGCGAATCTCCGAGGCATACTCGGTGGTCGGTGACGAGGACAAGCGCCGCGAATACGATGAGCTGCGTGCAGCGCTCGCAGGTGGTTTCCGATTCCCCGGTGCCGCAGGTGCCGGCGGAGCCGGTGCTGCCGGTGGACGTGGATTCGACTTCGACGTGTCGGATCTCTTCGGCGGAGGTGCCGGATTCGGTGGCAATGCTGGTGGTGCAGGTGGCCTAGGTGATTTCCTGGGCGGCTTCGTAAACCGCAATGGTGGCGCTGGTGCTGCCGGGCGGCAGAAGGCCCGCCGTGGTGCGGATGTGGAGACAGAGATTACGCTCGATTTCCGCGAGGCCGCCCAAGGTGTCACCATCCCGCTGCAGCTCACCAACCCGTCGCCATGCACGAACTGCAATGGTTCGGGTGCAGCGCCGGGAACCTCGCCGGTGACGTGCACGACCTGTCACGGTTCGGGGTATGTCAAGGAGCAAAAGGGGGCCTTCGGCTTCTCCAGTCCGTGTGCGGACTGTGGTGGCCAGGGCACTCGCATTGAGAATCCCTGCTCGCAGTGTAACGGCACCGGTGTGACCACCCGCCGTCGTACCATCACCGTTCGCGTCCCCGCAGGGGTGGTGGACGGCCAGAAGGTTCGTCTTGCTGGCCAAGGTGAAGCGGGACTGCGAGGGCGTCCGGCCGGTGACCTCTTTGTCACCGTTCATGTTCGCCCGGATGAAGTCTTCACCCGCAGCGGCAATGACCTTGAGGTCACGGTGCCGGTGAGCTTCGGCGAACTCGCACTCGGCGGCACCATTACTGTGCCGACGTTGGGTGACAAGATTCGCGTGCGTGTGCCGGCTGGCACAGCCGATGGCCGAACACTGCGTGTGCGCGGTCGGGGTATCCCAAAGCGCAATGGCACTCCGGGTGATCTGCTAGTGACCGTGCGCGTGAAGGTACCGACCAATTTGGATGACAATGCCACTTCGACATTGCGCTCCTACGTCGAAGCGGAGCGTGCTAGCGGGTTCAATCCTCGTGAGGGTTGGGCAGGTGCGAAGTAATGTCCGACAACACTGAGGTCTATGTCATTTCCGTAGCTGCGAATCTCGCCGGCATGCATGCGCAAACGCTGCGTAATTATGACCGACTCGGGTTAGTAACTCCGCAGCGCACCTCCGGCGGAGGTCGGCGCTACACTAAACGCGATGTGGCGCTGCTGCGTGAGATTCAGCGTCTGAGTCAGGAAGACGGCGTCAACCTGGCCGGTATTAAGGCCATCATCGACCTGACTGAGAGGGTGGATTCGCTTGAGCAGGAAAATGCAGAACTGAGAGAGCAGCTCTACCAGGCAAAGGCACAGGCTCGCCGCTCGCGTGGCGAACTGGTTCACGTCCCACGCTCTACGGCCGTGGTGATGTGGGAGCCGCGCACGCGGCGCGGGCGCAGAGGTGATCGTGTTGGGGAGGATAACCCACACGGGTGATTGAACGGACTAAGCAGCGTCGGCTGCTTAGTCCGTTTTCTCTTGGCTTGTTAATTTGGGCCGCGGATAAGCAACTGTTGATCTGAGACGCCGGTCAGCTATCAGTTAGCCACCGGTTGGTCTCGCGGGTGAAAACTTCATCGTCAAAGTAGTGTTCGATGTGTGGGTTGCCCTGAACGTGCCGATACTTTTGAGGAATATCCTGCACGGGAGTGACCATGAATTCGGCCAAGTCTCGCATGGACAGGCCACGCTCACTCAGGTTGAGTGTGTATGCGCCGAAGTCTTTATCCGCCGGGTTTTTCCCATGAATCCCCAGTTCGGCAGGAATACGAATGGGGTCCATCGGGGACGTCGCCACCGCCACACGGTGGCTATTTTCATATTCGGGTCGGGCTGTACCGTCCGGCTTGAGCAGTTTCATGTCGTTTGCACGCTCCAGTCCAGGGCCAACACCTGGCGGAGCTATGAGCAGCACCCTATCCGCGTAGAGGCCACTACCAAGAGAGGCCTGCGAGACCACCGTCGCCCCATAGCTATAGCCGGCGACAACGTGCCGCTGAGTAGGAGACTGGGCATGGGCGGTAGTGCCGCCGGCAATTGCAGTGTCACCGCTATCGACACCACCGGAACGCTCAATCAAACCGGCTTGCAAGTGCTGCAGCCGCTCTGCAGCAAAATTGTGATACTCGGTGCGTATGGCCTCACGGAGGTTGGGTGGCGCGTCATAGGAAAACAACACCACCGCCACATCCTCCGGATCTCCACCGGCGGCGTGGAAGGTCGCGGCTACACGCTCGAACTGCCTGCTAGCGTCCTCCGCGCTAGAGCTGGTACCGGGGACGAGAGTGATCACAGTCGATGCTCGCTCAACGTCACCGAACGCAATCGCAGAATGTCCAGGCGAGGACTCCAATAGTTGTCCAGGAGGCAGCCCCAAAGCCCGGGCGCGAGTGGACATGGCGGCATCTATCTCTGATAGCGGGCTACTCGAATACGCCCCAGCCAATCCGCTCCCAACTTCCAAGTCCCAACCACCGTCAATCCCTTTGTCGCTAGTGATGCCAGTACCACTACCAGCCTGCGATCGCTGCAATCTACCCGAGCCACTAGCTCCGCTTGCCACCAGTGGTGAAAGAGCTGAGATTGCGTCCGCCGCCTTCTCATCGAGTCGGTTGAGTTCAGCCAAGGCCGACTGAATCCGAAGCTGCGAGGTTGCACGCCATTCGGCCATGGTGAAAGGCCCGGAAGGAATTTTGGGATGAACGAGGCTGCGCGCAATCGTAGACAGCATGCCCTCCGGCGGAGTCACCGCACCAGAAACCAGATTCACCTGAAACCCCAGGTTGGTTGCCTGGTTTACCGCGTCGGTAAGTTCGCGGATGACGTCGTTAAGCATGGCGGCGGTATCGCTGCAGCAGGCGGCGAGACGTTCGAGCGCTACGCTGCTCCGGCGCAGACGCGTGGAGCTGCGGGTGACAGAAGCCTCGGCGGCGCTGCGGTTGTCGCCGGCGAAGTCATCCTCTGAAAGCGCGTTGAGTGCGCCCTGGGAACTGTCGGCGGAATCGGTGAGGGCGCGCGCCCCGGAACGCAGCGCCCGGGCGAGGATCTCCAGCGAATCCACACGCCACAGCAGCGCTTCGCCTACCGTGACCATGACGGCTTTTCCAAGGCGGCGGACTGGTCATGCTCGTGCGCGAGAGCGCTGACCGCGAGGGCATCGGCAGCCTGCGCAATAACGTCGATGTTTGTGCACGCGGCAAGCAATGATTCCGACCACTTCCCACAAGTAGTGGAGGCAGCGGGGACAATCCGTGAGCCGGGCAAGGCAGAGGTGAGGTCGGCACTTCCCGGGGCAGCTGCGACGATGGTGGAAAGACCATCAATACGAGTGGAAATCTGCTGGTAAGAGCGGCTTAAGGCGGATAGTTGAGCTGGATTGACTGTGATGTGTTCGGCCATGTTTTTGATTCTGCTGGGTGGCGAAAGGCAGCGGAAGAGCATCTTCAGCGAACTGTGGATAACTCTGAGCGATAGCAACGCACGGCGACGTCCTGTGGATAACTTCAGGACAGTCAATCCGGGGTAGTCGGTAGCATTTAGGCATGCGTATTGCACTGGCTCAGTTAGAATTGTCAGCATCGGTTGAAGAAAATCTAGACGCAGTGAAGGAGACCATCGCGCGGGCGGTACAGGAAAATGCCGATTTGGTAGTCTTCCCCGAGGCCACGATGAAGGCGTTCAATTCCGGTCGTCTTGACGTGGTGGCGGAGTCCAGCAGCGATAAGTTTGTAGCAGAGGTCTCGCAGGCCGCTCACGATGCCGGAATCAGCGTGGTAGTCGGCATGTTCCGCCCGGCAGATGAAGTGGAGCGCGACGGTAAGACGATGCACCGCGTCTTCAATTCGCTGCTCCTGGCTTGGCGTGATGAGGACGGCCCCGGTGTCGAGTTCTACGACAAGCTCCACCTCTTCGACGCTTTCGGGTTTCGCGAATCCGATACCGTCGCGCCGGGCAACGCGCACGTGGTGTGTGATGTCCCGCTTGCCGACGGATCGTCGGTCGCCCTCGGCCTTGCGACATGCTTTGACATCAGGTTTCCGGAGCAATTCATTCAACTGGCCATCCTGGGCGCGGAGGTCATCGCGCTGCCTGCATCGTGGAATGATGGTCCGGGCAAGGTGACGCAGTGGCAGACTCTGGTCTCGGCACGTGCCTTGGACAGCACTTGCGTGATCGCGGCCGTTGATGCGGCGCGGCCTGGTGGGGCTAAGGCCGCGGGTAAGGATGAGGGGCCTACCGGTGCGGGGCACTCCATGCTGGTCAATGCGGACGGCGGGGTTATTGCATCGGCGGGCTACGGTCCGCAGCTACTCGTGGCTGATGCGGATGTGGCGGAGGTGGAGCGGATTCGCCGCTCGATTCCGGTGCTGGAGATTCGCGATCAGGGCTAGCTGGGAAGCAATGAAGAGGGCCGAGCCGAGCTGAAAGCAGGAGTGGGGGAGCGAAGACAGCGGGTATTTAGCCGACAGTTCTACCGATTCGGGCGAAGTCCTTTATATTTCTTATCATGCTGCTCCACATCCTCTGGGTCATTGGAATTACGGCCGAAGGCGTCACCGGCGCACTAGCGGCCGGTCGAATGCGCATGGATCTCTTTGGGGTTTCAACAATTGCGTGCATGACTGCCATCGGCGGTGGCACCCTGCGAGATGTCATTCTCGGCCACTATCCGTTGGTGTGGGTTGCAAGCCCACAATATTTGCTGGTTATCGTCGGTGCCGCACTGATCACGGTGCTGTTGGCCGACTTCCTGATGAAGCACTTCCGAGTCGTGTTCTTGGTCGCTGACGCGATCGGTTTGTCGGCGTTTTCCATCATCGGTGCCCGCGTGGCCATGGAGATGGGGCACGGTGTCATCATCGCTATTGTCGGCGCCGTTCTTACCGGTGCGTTTGGAGGTGTGCTCCGCGACCTGATGTGTGACCGCGTCCCACTGGTGTTCCAAAAGGAGCTCTATGCCTCCATCGCAGTCGTCGCGGCGACGCTTTACTACGTGCTCGACATGGTTGGCCTGCACGAGAGCATCAACATTATCTGCGCTGTACTGTCGGCGCTGTTCATTCGACTAGCGGCGCTGTGGCGTGGCTGGTCGCTGCCGGTATTTGACTACCAGGGGCGCGATTAAAAAAAAACTCCCGCACCAAGAAAACCTGGTGCGGGAGTTTTTAGTTGCGCTAGCGGCTACCTAGAGGCGCCCACAAGCGCAGATGCACAGCGAAGCGCAAATGCACAGCGGACGATTAGGAAATCGAAGCCTCGTAGATGCCCTTGACGGACTCAGCCATGGTTGCGTTGAAGTCTTCGTCGGACTGCTGAGCAGACAGGCCCTCAGACAGTGCACGGGAGAAGGAAGCAATCATGCCGTGGTTGCGGGACAGGCGCTCGTTGGCGTCCTCGCGCTCGTAGCCACCGGACAGGGCAACGACGCGCATGACCTTCGGGTGCTCAATCAGTGGCTTGTACAGGTCATCCTTGGTGGGGATGGAAACCTTGATCATGACCTTCTGGTCATCAGCCAGGTCATCCAGGCCGGCGAGCAGCTCGCGCAGGACAATGTCCTCAGCCTCTGCCTTGTCAGCAGCGTTGATGTCGACCTCCGGCTCCAGAATCGGAACCAGACCGTGGGACAGAACCTGCTTGCCGAACTCGAACTGCTGAGCAATGTTGGCCTTGATGCCCTCTTCGTTTGCCTCAGCAATGAAGGAACGCATCTTGGTGCCGAAGATGCCCTTAGCGACACCGCGCTCCAGCAGCTCATCCAGACCCGGGCACGGCTTCATAAGCTGAACGCCGTTCTCCTTGTCGGCGAGACCCTTGTCAGTCTTCAGGAACGGGACAATGCCCTTCTTTTCCCACAGGTACTGAGCGGTCGGGATTCCCTCAATGTCGCGATCCATGGTCTGCTCGAAGAGAATCGCGCCAATAATCTGCTCAGAGTTGAAGGACGGGGAAGTGATGATGCGGGTACGCATCTCGTGAACCAGGTCGAACATTTCATCTTCGTTCGAGTACTGATCCTCGTTGATGCCGTACAGGCGCAGAGCCTTCGGGGTGGATCCACCGGACTGGTCGAGAGCGGCGATGAAGCCCTTGCCCTCAGTCATCTGACGTGCCTGCTCGATGTTCATTCGAGTCCTTTCGTGAGAATGAAGGAATGTCATCTACCAGGGTAACCAAAACAGTATGAGTGCGCTGCCCGCCCATCACTCACATGGGGGAAGTCGAAGCAGGCGGGAGTGCGCTGGTGAGGGCGTCGGACGGTGTATTGGAGTGCGTCCGCGCGTGGTTTCTGGAGCTCTCCAATGTTTTCTAGTGCTTTCCGGTGCGCTACTGCGCTTAACGACGCTGCCGAGCGCAATCCTTTTCGCTGTGGATGTGGCGTGAATCACAGTATGAAATTGTAAAATTTGAAGTTGAGTGGAACAGACTCAAGGCTAAATACGTTATGGGTAGTGAATGACAAAGTTGAGTCAAAGGGGCGCAAGTTATGAGTTTTACACCAACAACTAAGACTGGAGAAGTTCTCCAGGAAGCTATGAAGGCCGCGACCAGTGCGGGTAACCCGGATATTCGGCCTGGGCACATTCTGGTAGCGCTGCTGGAGCAAAAGGAGGGTATTGCGGCTCCGCTGCTTGAGGCAGCGGGTGTTAATCCTTCCGGGGTTTTGACCCGCGCTAAGGAGCTGGTCGCGGGGTACCCGTCGGCAAGCGGGGCGAATATGGCGAACCCGCAGTTTAATAGGGATGCCGTTAATGCACTGAACGCTGCCGAGGAGCTGGCGGGCGAGCTTGGAGACGAGTATGTCTCCACGGAAATTCTGCTTATCGGTGTAGCAACTGGCCAGTCGGAGGCGGCAACTGTGCTGCAGTCGGCGGGCGCTACTGCCGAGGCATTAAAGGGCGCGCTGACTAGCGTGCGTGGATCGAGGAAGGTTACAACGGAAAATCCAGAAGAGCAGTACCAGGCTCTGGAAAAGTATGCGACGGACTTAACCGCGCGGGCACGTGAGGGCAAGATTGACCCAGTTATTGGCCGCGATGCGGAGATTCGTCGCGTGGTTCAGGTCCTAAGTCGTCGCACCAAGAACAACCCTGTGCTCATTGGTGAGCCGGGCGTTGGTAAGACGGCCATTGTAGAAGGGCTCGCACGCCGCATTGTTGCAGGTGACGTGCCGGAATCCCTGAAGGGCAAGACGCTGATGAGCCTGGATCTAGGTTCCATGGTCGCCGGTGCGAAGTACCGCGGTGAGTTCGAGGAGCGCCTGAAGGCGGTTCTGGACGAGATTAAGGAATCCGACGGTCAGATTATTACCTTCATTGACGAGATTCACACCATCGTTGGCGCTGGTGCCACAGGTGATGGCTCGATGGATGCGGGCAATATGATTAAGCCGATGCTGGCTCGTGGTGAGTTGCGCCTGGTCGGTGCGACGACTCTGGATGAGTACCGCAAGTACATCGAGAAGGATGCTGCGCTGGAGCGTCGTTTCCAGCAGGTCTTTGTCGGTGAGCCGAGCGTTGAGGACGCCATTGGCATTCTGCGTGGCCTGAAGGAACGCTACGAGGTCCACCACGGTGTTCGTATCCAGGACTCCGCGCTAGTCGCGGCAGCAACGCTGTCGGATCGCTACATCACATCCCGCTTCCTGCCGGATAAGGCTATCGACCTGGTGGATGAGGCCGCATCGCGTTTGCGTATGGAGATTGACTCCTCGCCGGAGGAAATCGACTCCGCGGAACGTATTGTGCGCCGCCTCGAAATCGAGGAAATGGCCCTGGAGAAGGAAACTGACATCGCGTCGAAGGAGCGTCTGGACAAGCTCCGTGAGGAACTTGCAGATGAGCGTGAGAAGCTCAACGCTCTGAAGACTCGCTGGCAGAACGAGAAGTCCTCGATTGATGATGTTCGCTCCGTTCGCGAAGAGCTCGATGCCCTGCGCACTGAGTCCGAAAAGGCTGAGCGCGAAGGTGACTACGGGCGCGTCGCAGAGCTGCGTTACGGGCGCATTCCTGAGTTGGAGAAGAAGCTGGAGACCGCCGAGGAATCGGTCGCTGACGCAGAGGAAAACTCCATGCTCAAGGAGGAGGTCACGCCTCAGGAAGTCGCTGAGGTTGTCTCCGCCTGGACGGGTATCCCGGCTGGCAAGATGATGCAGGGCGAAACCGAGAAGCTACTGGAAATGGAGCGCAACCTCGGCCGTCGCGTCGTTGGTCAGAATGCCGCTGTGGAGGCTGTCTCCGATGCTGTCCGCCGTTCGCGTGCGGGTGTTGCCGATCCGAACCGTCCGACTGGTTCCTTCCTGTTCCTCGGTCCAACTGGCGTTGGTAAGACGGAGCTGGCCAAGGCGCTGGCGGAGTTCCTCTTCGACGATGAGCGTGCGATGGTTCGCATCGATATGTCCGAGTACGGCGAGAAGCACTCTGTCGCTCGTCTGATTGGTGCCCCTCCCGGATACGTCGGCTACGACGCTGGCGGTCAGCTCACCGAGGCTGTTCGTCGCCGTCCGTACACCGTCGTGCTTTTCGACGAGGTTGAGAAGGCTCACCCGGACGTGTTCGATGTGCTCCTGCAGGTGCTCGATGAGGGGCGCCTGACTGATGGTCAGGGTCGAACCGTGGACTTCCGAAACACGATTCTGATTCTCACCTCCAACCTCGGTGCTGGTGGTACGCATGAACAGATCATGGATGCGGTCAAGATGGCCTTCAAGCCGGAGTTCATCAACCGTCTCGACGATGTAGTGATCTTCGATCCGCTGACCTCCGAGCAGCTGCGCGGCATTGTGGACATTCAGGTTCGCAACCTGGCGGAGCGTCTGGCTGCACGTCGTCTGGTGCTGGATGTCTCCGATGGGGCACTGGATTGGCTGTCGGAGCGCGGCTACGACCCGGCCTATGGTGCCCGTCCGCTGCGTCGCCTGGTGCAGAAGGCAATCGGCGATGAGCTGGCACGTCGACTGCTCGCGGGCGATGTTCGCGATGGTGACCGAGTAGAGGTTACGGTTGCTGACGATGGGGAGTCGCTGAAGGTTGTCGGCTATGGCGAGGACGGCGTAGCCCGGGTCTAGGGCGCCCAATCCTCAGGGCGATACCTGTTCAGCAGGCTGTCCGTTTGTTGGGGCGGTTTGGGAGATTTTTCTCCTGAACTGCCCCTTTTTTGTGCTTTTGTTGTCCGGGCTTATGTCCCTTGCGGCCGATCGCGTGGGCTTGTTGCATTCCGGTCGGCCTGGGGTGCGCCGGTATAGTGCGCAAATATGACTAACTTTCAGTGGCGACCAGCGACAGACTCCGACCGCCCCTTCATTGCCTGGATGGACGAACTAACGGAAACGTTCGGAGATGAAAGTCAGCCACTGCCGGAAGATTATGTAGTCACGAGGCGCCAATACGTCGACCAATGGGATGCGAGTCAGGGCGGGGTTATCCTTTTCGCCACTTCGCTTGACGACGCTGACCTCGAGTCGCTCAGTAGCGACATGACCCGCACTGACCCATTTGAGCCGAGAGTTTCTCGCGAGGTCGCCTACAGCGCGGCCGCCATTAAGGCGGAATGGTTGGAGCGCGGGGATTCGTCGTCAAGCGAAGAATGCGAGGGCTATGAAGTGCCGGTGGGGGCGGCCTGGCTGCGTACGTTTACGAAGGACGATCCGGGGTACGGTTTTGTGGAAAATGGGATTCCTGAAGTAGCGATTGCGCTGCGTCCGGGTGTGGTCGGACGCAGGCTGTCGCAGCCGATGATTGCGGGGCTTCTTGAGTATGCGCGTGAGCTGGGGTACCCGGGGGTTAGTCTGGCTGTCCATGATGCCAACCCGCGGGCGGCGAAAGCTTATGTGAAGGCGGGGTTTGAGCTAGTGGGGCGCTCGAGCTTCCCGGACCACGATGTGATGGTGGTGCGGTTTTAGGCTTTCGGGTGCAGTTCTTTTTTTTGGGGGGGGCGGGTTGGTCGGGTTTTTAGGGCGGATGGTGGGGTATTCAAGCTCTGGAAGTGCGGCAGTGTTTCGGAAAAAGATTCGAAAAAGTTGGCTGAGGGGTTGTGGGGTGCCGAATGGGTGTGCGATAATGTGGGGGAGGGAAATTAGTTAGTCCATTTGGGGATTCGGATTGCTAGCGTTTTAAAAAGGGGGTGGGGGAAATGTCTACACCATCGGTGCCAAATGGCAGTGGACCGCTTTCGACATCTCAGGTTTTAGATGCGGTTGCGCAGTTTGAAGCTCTGTCGACAGTCATCGTAGAGAACTTCGAAGTACTTGCGCCGGATCATGCGCACGATGCATATAAGTCGATTGAGAAAGCGCGAAAACGACTCGCAGTAATTGATGCGACTTATGTGGAGACCATGAAGGGGCGGATGCCCAGCGCGGAGCATCGAAAGATTGCGTGGCTAGCGCAGGAGATGCGAATCTCGCGAGCAGAAGCGAGGCAGCGTATCAACGTCGTAGGGCGCCTGAGTAGGAATGTTGATCCGTTTGCTCCGGCGAATGAGGATGTGCGAATGCCGAACCTTCGTCAGAAAGTTGAGGAAGGTGTTGTCGGTGCGGATGCTGTTTCGAAGATTGACAAAGCCGTTCGTGAGCTGCCGGCAACGGAGCATGCACAGCTGTCTAGGCTGCTGGACAAGCACATTGCAGATTTAGTGGACAAAATCCGTGTTGATGATCTCAATAAATTGCCGAACCGCCTGCGAGCGATGTTGGGGGTTGATGACCCGTATACGGATGAGGACCGCGCTCGGAAACGAAGCCTAAAAATCGGTGCTCAGGGGCCGGACGGCATGAGCCGGTTGAGCGGTGTGGTTACGCCTTCGTTTGCAGCGGTGCTCAAAAGGCTGCAGGCGGATCATGCGAGCCCTGGCGGGTTACTCGAAGAAGGTGCCGATGACCAGAGGAATCCGGAGCAGCGTTTTCATGATGCCGTGGAAGCGGCGGTGAATGGGGGTTTTCAACCAGGCGGTGACCTTCAGCCGGCGCGGGGGACGACATCGGTGGTCACCGTCGCGCATATCGCAGATGTGGCAGCGCTAGCTGGAGTCTCCTTGCCTGATGGGAAAGATTTTGTACTTCCTGGATCGGGCAAAGCGGTCTCTGATGCGGGAGTGCGAATTTCCATTAGTCAGGCCGTGCAACAGATGGTTGATAGAAATTCGTTCCTCCAAGTCTTGGGGAATGAGGGACAGACCTTGTACTTTGGTCGGTCCCGCAGGCTGGGGACTTTGCCACAGTATCTGGCCCTTCTTGGAGAGGAAGGAGGCTCCTCCGCGCCGGGCATGGGCACTCCGGGAGCTATGTGTGATGTTCACCATGTGAAGTCGTGGTCTTCCGGTGGTGGCACTGATCTGGATAATCTCACGTTGGTTGATCCGGGTACGCATCGAAAGATCGATGATGCTCGATGTGATGAAAATGCTTGGTGGACGCTTCGGCCGGATGAGGTGCCGGAGATTCTAGGAACTGACGAAGGGGACGAGGGTAGTGGGGAGTGCGAGCCGGCCTCTACTAATCGTGTGGTCTGGGTGGCCCCGAAAGGCAAGGAAGGAAACCGAAAAGCGGAATCCAATGAGGACCCCGATACGTTCGATAGTCCGGGGCGCTGGTTGCGTCGTAAAGCGCGAGAGAAACGGGCGGGGGACACAGCGGATGGCAATGGCGAGACGGGACAGGATCCCGGTGGGTAGTCGGGTAGGGAGCGGGGTCCTGGCTTAGAGGCTGATCTTCCGTTTCGTAGTCAGCTTTGCATTAATGAAGCGGTTGAGGAAAGGGGCACCGACGCTGGCGGCATAGTGCAGCAGTTTTGTCGGCAGGCTGACGGGGAAGTCAGCCTTAGTAATCGTGCCCTGTTTCTGGTTGATGCAGTCGACGATTGCGTTGGCGACATCAGCTGGTGTGATGCGAATACCCATGCGCTTGGTGCCGTCAGTGCTGACATTTTCGAGCAGAGACGTCAACAACTCCGACGGTTTAGCCGCAGGAAAGCAGTTTTTCTGCGGTGGCACGGCCGATTCCATGGCCTGCGTTTGAGATGAAAACGGCCAGGTGGGCAGCATCTTCAGACATCTTCCCGAGCTCCTAGTTTTAATAACGTACATATCGCGCTACCAAGTCAATCGATTTAGAATCCGGGATTATGACAACATCCATCTCGGTACAAGAGCTTCGTGACAAGATTGCCGGTGGCGGTCGCATCGTCGTCGTTGACGCACGCTGGTCGCGCGCTAAAAAACCATATGACTCCTACGCTACGGCTCACATCCCTCTGGCCGTGTTTTGTGATCCCGAGTTGGATCTAGCGGGTGTTCCCAGCCGAGAAGCTGGTCGCAACCCGCTGCCGGATATCGAGCGTGTGCGCGATGCCGTCCGTCGTTGGGGAGTCCGCTCGGAGCATCTGGTGATCGTCTACGACGCGGGCGATGGGCTGTTCGCGTCACGTGCTTGGTGGATTCTGCGCTGGGCGGGTCTGGAGAATGTGCGTGTCCTCACCGGCGGGTTAGCTGCTTGGGAAGCAGATGGAAACGAGACTGCCTTCGGTCCCGGCAATCTGCCGCAGCCTGGAACGATTGCGGTGAGCGAGGGCAATATGCCTGTTGCCAGCCTCGACGACGTACGCACCTGGTCTGAACGTGGAATTTTGGTGGATGCGCGTGAGTCCAGCCGCTTTGAAGGCCGCAGTGAGCGCGTCGATCTGCAGGCAGGTCACATCCCGGGTGCCGTGAACCTGGCGGCTCGCAGTCTGCAAAATGCCGACGGTTCCTTCCTGCCTGTTGAGCAGCTCCGTGAGCGCTTTGCCTCCGTCGGTATCGAAGCCGGTCGTAACGTAGCGGTCTACTCCGGTTCCGGTCTTCATTCCTCACTGTTCATTCAGGCCATGGAAGAAGCGGGCATTACTGACGCCTCGCTGTATGTCGGAGGCTGGTCCCAGTGGGCTGGCAATCCGAGCCTGCCTATCGTCCGTTTCTAAGCGGCGCCGGACTCGCATGTGTCCCGGGGCAGGGCGACCGCCCCCAGGGAACCCCTGATGTGTCGTCCATGTGGATATTTCCCCTCGCCCTTACGGTTCTAGAGAGTCCTGTACGCTCTCGCCTCGGGCATTGGCATTGCGCCAGACGGGGGACGGCATATTGTCGCTGACCAAATAGAACGGCTTCTGGCTTAAGCTAGGAGATTAATGATTCCCCTAGTATTCACCCTCGCAGCGATCCTCATCATCGCCGCAGTCGCGCTGTTCGTTGTCGACCGCCGCCGTCGCAGCACAAGTGAGACTGCTGTGGCGTCTCCTTCGTCGCCATCGCTTTACGACGAGCCTTCGGACTCCACCGGCGAAGTAACCGGTGTGGCGGCAGAAGATGTTGTGCCTGAACAGCCGGATTCTTCAGAGCAGGGCAGCTCTGAGACAGCTTCTGTGGTGAGACCGAATGTCGCAGCTGGCGCTGACTCTGAGGTTGTCGCTGAGACTGATGGTGCCGCTGAAGTTGACCCTGAAACTGAGTTTTCGACGATAGAACTGGGTACTTCAGCTGGGCAAATGATGCCGGCGGAGCCTGAATCTGTCGCGGGAATCGAACCGGCGGCCCCTGCTGAAATGTCCGAAGCAACAGAAAACACGGGAGCTTCCGAAACATCGGGACCAGCAGCTGACCTGAATGCGGGAACGGACGGGACTCTCCGAAGTAACGCGGAGTCTGGCGCGGAGTTTGGCACAGGGGCTGGCGCGGAGCCAGCCGAGTCAGTGACTGCTGAAGATACTGATACCGTGGATGAGCCCGAGACAGGTTTAGTGGGCGACACCAGTGCCACAGAGGCCAACAGCACCACCGCTGCTGACGCTCGCACTGGAACTGTTGACGGTACAGAATTCCAGGCTGCGTCGGTCGAAAATACCGAGACCGGCGAAGTGCCGCAATCATCCGATTTTGCGGCGCACGCCCAGGCCACTCAGGTCACCCAACCCGCCCAGCCCACAGAGCCCACCCAGCCCGCGCAACCGCAGCGCGCCCAGCAGAAGTCAGCGGCTCCTGTCCGTCGACGTATCAGTGGTCGCCGGGTGCGTCACTTGCGGAAGGCCTGGGCGCAGGAACGTAATTCTGTCTACAACCGTGTGGACCATGAGCTGCCGTCGTACTGGCAGCGCACGCCGGACGGCGATGCCAAGGCCGTGGTCTCCGGTTTCGCCTTTGGCCGGGAAATGCACCTCGCCGATGTCGGTGGCATCACCACCATCGCTATCCGCCGCTCTGTATCCAGCGATGAGGTTTTCGAGCTGCGCCGCAGCGGCGGCACGACGCTGCCTCACGTAGCCACCGAAGCCGGCCTGGTAGTCGCAGCTACCGACCCAGAGCTCATTCATCGCATCTTCGACGACCGTGCAACCCGCATGCTTGCCGACGTGCACCCGGCCATTACCCGCATGTGGTCCGAAAACTCCTGGTCCTTGGCTCAGTTGATTGATAATTCAGTGCCAGAGGACTGGGACGGTGCACTGGCATCGCTGTCGGACTTCTCCGACATTGCGCGCAGGTTGCCACCGGCGGAAGGTGAAACCGTCGCTCCGGACGCTAATCAGTGGGATCCCACTCGTTTGCAGCTCACCGAGCAGTCCGTTGACTCTGGTTCCTTGATCTCGGATGGAACCGGGCGTGGGCACTTGCACGCGGTACCAGACCAGCGTCGCAACGGTTCTGCTAACCATGAATCGCAGAATCACAGCTCACAGAACGGGCATGCCCAGAGTCACAGCGCGCAGAATAGCAAGGGCGAAGAGCCGCTGGACGTTGAGGAAATTGTTTACGCAGATTCTCCTTCGTCCTCGTCCGCTGCCACCGTGGATGCAACCACGGATGATTCGCAGTGGTCGTCGCAAAGCAATGCACAACCCACGGTGGTGCAGGCGATTGACGGCTCGTCGTGGCGCCCTACGCGGGATATACCGCTTGATCCGACGGCGCTGCCTTCGCGGTCAACGGCACGAAAGATGGGTGCAAATGTTGGTGAGTCGGAGGACATTGGGGATTCTGGCCAGCAGATTCCTGCGCTTGGCGAGGATCCCGAACATAGCCGGATGCGCTCGAGTCGGGGACGTGTAGTGCGATCAAATGTGAAGCCCGCCAGTATTTTTACCGACGCCGCCCCAGACCTCGACAGCAGCGACGACCCCACCGAATCTGTATCCGAGGACAAAGGCGCAACCCCTGATTCCGCGGACGAGTAGAACCAGACATATCCTTGAGCACACAGTCGTTTATTTAGGAGACAACCTCAGATGAGCACCCACACGAGCAATGTCAATCAGGAGAAGCTGCAGCGTTTGGCCGAGCTGGTCAAGGAGCTGGCGGTTGTCCATGGCAAGGTCACGCTGTCGTCTGGACGTGAGGCTGACTACTACGTTGACCTGCGCCGCGCCACCCTACATCATGAGGCCTCGCGCCTGATTGGTTCCCTGCTACGAGAGCTCACTTCCGACTGGGACTACGCGCACGTCGGTGGTCTGACGCTTGGCGCGGACCCGGTGGCCACCTCTGTCATGCACGCCGAAGGACGTCCGATTGATGCCTTCGTAGTACGCAAGGAAGCCAAGAAGCACGGCATGCAGCGCCGCATTGAAGGGCCGGACATTGTGGGCAAGAAGGTCCTGGTTGTTGAGGACACCACCACGACGGGCAACTCACCGCTGACCGCCGTAGCTGCCCTACGCGAGGCCGGTGCCGAGGTTGTCGGTGTAGCCACTGTGGTTGACCGCGCGACGGGCGCCGACGAGGTCATCAAGGGTGAAGGCCTGGAGTACCGTTACCTGCTCGGTTTGGATGACTTGGGCCTGGCCTAAGAATCTGAGCGCTAGAGCTTTTACCGAGCCTCACTCAACTCACTGAGCCTCGCCGAGCCTCACCCAGCTCACCCGCCCCAACGCAGTCCCACGAAAGAGGAACATCCCCATGACTACCAAGCGTGCAGGACTCTTGTCCAAGCTCACTACGACCAAACTTCCCGGCACCAAGGAAACCGTCGCTGACATGTTTGTGCGTCGCACGGGCGAGGGCCTCGGCGCACTCGTCGGTATCGCCAGCGCGAGCTCCGACACCCGCCGTGCCCCGGAACGCGCCGGCTACATTGCCGCCAGTGCGGTCAACGTTGTCTCCAGCGCCTTCGGCTGGGAGACTCCACGTCGAGTTTCCAAGACTGTCCTCATGCCACTGTTGGCGGCCAATGTTTGGCGCCGTCGCCACGAGACGTCTCGCTTTACGACGACCACCCTGCTCATCGGCCTCGCCGGCGGTTGGTTGGGCGACTTGATTCTCATGCCGAACAAGCCGAACCTGAACCGCGGTTCTGTGCCGTTCGCAGTTAACCAGGTTGCCTACCACGTGCTGCTGTGGCGTGCCGGAGCTCGCATTAGCGCGCTGCGTGCTGCCATTCGCTTCCCACTGTGGGCTGGTTCGGTACCGCTGGTCGGTGCTGTAAAGCCAGAGGCGCTGCCCGCTGCAGTTGGCTACGGTCCGCTGCTGGCCGTGACTTCTGCACTGGCCGATGACCCGGTACTGCTGGAGGGGGCCGGTGCTGTCGGAACTGATGAGCAGACCGGCCTGCCGATTGCCGATGCCACCTACGGCCTAGGTCACGGTGGCAACCTGTTCCTTATCTCCGACACGCTACTGATGGCTCGAAAGATGTTTGCGGAGGAGGGCGTCGTCGGCAAGCTTCTGAATGCTGCAGTGATGGACACCTACACCGTGGCGCAGTTGTTCCTGGTCGAGGGGCTGTTGGCTCTTGATCGCGCCTGAGCCCGGGAAGGGGCCGACGGAGTGGTTTGAGGCTCGTGTCGGGGTGGGGCCGTGGGAGCAGGAGCACCCGAACGAACCTCGGCGGACCGGCCCAGAATACGATGAGCAGCTTTTGGATGAGGGCGACCGACGCAACGTCGTCGATGCTTACCGCTACTGGACGATGGAGGCTATCGTCGCGGAGCTGGATAAGCGTCGTCATCCGTTGCACATCGCCATCGAGAATTTTGAGAATGACTCCAACATCGGCACCGTGGTACGCACCGCAAATGCCTTCCTGGTAGAGGCCGTGCACATCGTGGGGCGCAAGCGTTGGAATCGTCGCGGCGCAATGGTGACTGACCGCTACCAGCACTTGCTGCACCACGAGACGGTGTCGGAGGTCATTAGCTGGGCGCGCGAGCATGACCTGGCTGTGGTGGCCGTGGACAACGTGCCGGGCTCCGTACCCATCGAAACCGTTGAGTTGCCCGAGCGTTGTCTTTTGCTCTTCGGCCAGGAGGGGCCGGGAGTGACTGAAGAAGCACAGCAGGCGGCGGACCTGACGGTGTCGATTGCCCAATTTGGATCGACGCGTTCGATAAATGCGGGGGTAGCGGCGGGTATTGCCATGCACTCTTGGATTCGTACTCATGCAGACATCACCGCGGCCTGGTAATTGTCTGCTTAGGTGTTTTATTTTCGAAAGGCTGTTTTAGAGCTGTTTCACAGCCGTTTTAAGGAGAGCCAGTGGTTCTAAAAATGTCGCGTCCGGAGGCCGAAACGTGGGCCTATCGCGCGGACGTGGCTGAGCAGGCGATTCGCAACCGTCATGCGGCGAAGCTGTGGGGTCTTCCGGGCACGAATCTGGCAATGGCTTCCTGGCCCGCGCCGCTGCGACACAAGGTCTTCATCAACTGGCATTACTGGTGGCAGGCGCAGTATCTCGACTGTCTGGTAGACGCAGCCAAGCGCGTGCCCTCTAAGGAGAAGTACCGCGCTATCCGCCAGACCACTCGGGGTATCCGCATTCGCAACCTCACGCTGCTGACCAAGAACAAGTACTACGACGATCGCGCGTGGATGGCACTGGCGCTCGGGCGTGCCGACGCTGTCCTCGGCGCATCGGTGCCCAAGAAGACGACAGCGCGGCTGATTTCATGCTTGGGCGATGGTCGGCAGGAGTCCACGGGTGTGCTGCCGTGGCGTGAGCAGGACCTCTTTTTCAACGTCCCCTCGAACGGTCCTGCAGCCATCGCTCTGGCCCGGGCTGGTCGTATCAAGGAGGCAGAGGAACTTATCGACTGGGTTTACGCCAACCTTTTGGCGGACTCAGGTCTGCTCTACGACGGCATTCGCTTGTCCATGGCAGGTGCCGTGGTGCAGAAGGGCATGTTTACGTACAACCAGGGTGTCATGATTGGCGCTTGCCTTGAAGTGGGACTTGCGCTTCGGGCGCACGGCCAGCGGGAACAGGCGACGAAGTATTTCACGCGCGTGCAAAACCTCATCCACGCGGTGGCAAAGGATTTGGCGACCACCGACAATGTCATCGCCGGTGCCGGTGGCGGCGATGGTGGTCTGTTCAACGGCATCCTCGTGCGATACCTCGCCGATGCGGCGGTGCGTTTGCCTGGAGACAATCGCATGAATCGCGCGGCAGCCCGCATTGCTCGCCGACTGGTTCTGGCGTCGGGGGAAAAGTGCTGGTACCACCGCCTCGAGGTCGATGGCCTGCCGCTTTTCCCCGCAGATTGGAACGACAATGCTCAGTTCCCACAGGGCGGTTCGGTTGCGCAATCAGTCGGTGGCGCGGTTCGCGGTTCGGCGATTAAGGAGCGTGACCTCTCTGTCCAGCTGTCGGGTTGGATGCTGATGGAAGCATGTGCCCGAGTGGCCGATTTTGTTGCGACCAAGCTGGAAAATGGTGAGTCGTTGGATTCGACGAAGCCGAGCTGCCCGGAGTAGTCGGGGAACGCTAGTTCGTCGTCATCTGGCGCTTGCCGACTTTGTACCACCACGCTGTGCCCGCCCCTTACCAACAGAGAGTCGCATGCCTAGATCCTGCCATCGGCACGTCATGCCTGGCACAATAGGACGCATGAAACTCAATGACATGATGGCTCCTGCTCCCGTGAAGCTCCCCGTTCTTGACGAGGCCGTTGCTGCCCGCAACGGTGGCGCAAGCCCGGAGGCCGTGGTTCGCGCATGCCCGCGCGATTCCCAGGCGTGGGCAGACTTGGCTGAAAGTGCCTTGTCCGAAGGTCAGGAGATTCAGGCCTATGCCTTCGCCCGCACTGGTTACCACCGCGGTCTGGACCTGCTGCGCGGAAACGGCTGGAAGGGGTTCGGAGCGATTCCATGGGAGCACGAGCCCAATCGTGGTGTGCTCCGCGCCTTCGCGGCGTTGGCTAAGGCTGCTAAGGCTATCGGCGAGGATGATGAATTCGGTCGCATGATGGCGTTGCTGCGTGACAGTGATGAATCCGCGCTGCCAGAGTTGGGTCTTTAATCGTGCACAGAGATTCAGCGAGCGCATAAAAGTGCACAACAGCACATCGGGTACATAAAAAGTGCACAGTTTTTCATATGAGGATGGTGACTTCGGCATGGCTGGCATCGCTGGTGGGGAAGATAAGGATGCCGCAGCTGCCAGGGATCTTGAGGACATTGCTCCCGCGCATGTCGGCGATCTCGTCGAAGCTAAGGAAACGCAATTCGTCGAGGATAATCCGCGCCCGGATTTCCAAGATTTTCGCAATACGTACCTACATCCGGCCTCCCGCGCAGCAAACAAGCTGCGTCAGAAAGTGAGGCCCCGCACGCGTTTCCTCCATGCCGTTGCCCGTGTGCGCTCCCGCTGGATGCTTATTGTCCAGGCCACGCTAGCCGCCGGGTTGGCCTACTGGTTCGCGCTTGAGGTACTGGGGCACCCCAACCCGTTCTTCGCGCCGATGGCCGCTTTCATCAGCCTCAATGTGATGACCGCAGGTCCTCGCCTGAAGCACTCTGTTGAGTTGGTGCTCGGTGCCTCGCTGGGAGTCGGCATTGGTGATGTGATTATCTCCATCCTCGGCTCGGGTATTTGGCAGCTGACCGTCGGTGTGTTTGTCGCCATGATCATCGGCGTGTTTGTCGGTCGAGGCCCGCTTGTGGTGAACCAAGCGGCATCTTCAGCCGTGCTCATCGCCACCATTATTCCGCCGGGCACCGCTGGTTCTTATTACCGAATGATTGATGCTCTCGTCGGTGGTGTGGTGGGCATTATTGTGCTCATGGTATTGCCGCGAAGCCCGCTGGCGGGTGCTCGCCGCAAGGTGGCCAAGGTCCTCGACATGGGTGCAGACGTACTTTATGACATCGGCATCGGCATGAAAGAGGGCGACACCGATCGCATCCGCACCGCACTGAGCGTCGTGCGCTCCATGCAGGCGCAGGTCTCGCTGATGGACCGCACCGTTGCCGACGCGGGCGAGCAGGTCCGCATCTCCCCGTTGCTCTGGCGCTCCCGGGATCGAATCCACTCGCTGTCACGCATGGTTCATCCTGTCGACAACGCCATGCGCAACATCCGTGTGCTCGCGCGTCGCGCTATCACAGCCCGCGAGGACCACATCGACTTTTCGCCCGAACTGTGTGGGCTTGTTCTCGGCGTATCTGAAGGCACGCGCCTGGTCAGTCATGTGCTTGACGACGAAGCCGCCGTGCGCCGAATCCCAGAGTGGGGCGAGTTGCCTTTCGAATCCGGCGACATCGCTATCGCCCAGCTTTCCGAGGGATCCGGAGAGGTCAAGCTTGAAGACGTGGTTCGGTACTTGCGTCGTCTAGCAGCGAAAATGCACCCGCGCGTCATCGAGGACGCAACGCTATCGGAGCAGGTCGTGTTTGCGCAGTCCCGCTCATTGGTGGTGGACCTGTTGCAGGTGTGTGGCCTGTCCAGACGTTCAGCTGTGGCAACGCTGCCGCCGACGACGCCGTTCCCAGCAATGCCGCCGGAGGTATGGGACGAGTAGCCGGTGAGGAGTGGGCGAGTAGCGGCTCGCTAGGCGTCAGTCGGTTACTGCGGTACGCTCTACTGCCTGTGCTACTGCAACCTGCTCTACTGCGGTACGCGCTTGACCTCGACGCCACCGAAAGCGACAAAGCCGCGCACAATAATCTTCGGAGCCTGTCCGGCGCCAGGAGCGGGTAGGTTGCGTCCCGGTTTTCCAGTAACATCCGTGCCGCCAAAGATGGGAAGCACGTCGACATCAACCTGGTAGTGGTCGGGGACAATGACGTCGACTCCACCGAAGGCGCAGCCAATGTTGACGACAGTGGTTTCCGCGGTCAGGATGGCCTCGCGGAAATCCAAGCCAGTCCCGCCGAAGGCCGCCACCGTGGTGTGCGTGGGAGCGCACGTCCAAGGGCCTCTCTTGTCGGTGCCGCCGAAGATGCCGATGGAGAGCTTCGAACCGGTTGCCGTGGCGGAGCTATCAATCCGAGCTGGCTGATGATCGTTGGCTGCATTCGGTGCCACTGAATGGTGCTCGTCCGGGACGCTGTGCAGGTTCGGGCGCAGGTTAGGGTTTGGGCGCGTATGTGGAGTCGGCTCGGCCAGGTTCGCGGGCAGCGACAAGTCCTGTGTCAATGCGGGCAACTCATCAATGTACGTTGCCTTTTGGGCTTTCTCGGTGCGCTCCTGCAGCTCCGCAAAGTCAATCTGGCCATCGCGGAATGCCCATTCCAAGCGTTCCAGCGCAGTGTGGCGGGCTTGGTCGCCAGCGCGTAACCGTGGGGTGTTGTCAGTCATGATGCTGTCCTATCGAGGAAGTGGCTTTAACATTCAAATGTTATCTGTACTCGAACTATCGCGCAGGCCACTTTCATGCAGGCCACTTTCTCGCAGACAGACCGTGGCTATTGCCCCCCCCGACGCAGTTAGTGCACAATCTGCAAGTCGCGGAGGTGTCGGTACAGAGTTGTTTTCTCGCGCGGCTTTCGCGACTCTACGCCATCGCGTACGTAACGGAAGCTCAGGCCACCAACTTGAACTGCCCGACCCGTCATCGGGCGGTGCAGCTCGCGGGACGGGGCTTCTTTCGCTTTACGACGGCCACCGCGACCCAATCCGAGTCGGCTCAGCAGGCCTTTGTTGCCTCCATCCTCGTTACCGACTTCCGCGTCCGGCGCCGGAACTTCGGCCGCAACGATGCCCGGGGCGTCGGGGGTAGGGCGAATCTGCAGGCCGGTGGATGTGCCGGAGAACATCTGATGCTCGTCGACATAGACCTCGCCAGTAAACCCGTTTTCCGAGGACACTCCGGTAATTCCTGGCTCTGTCAGTAGGGCGTAACCAACAATTGCGTGCCCGGTGTCATCGCGGATCAGTGGCACTGGCATCGTCGGGCGTGTGAGCGCGGCCGTCGCATCGAGTCCTTCTCCTCCTTCGATGCCCCAGTTTTTGGCCGCGGTCGAGGGGGCGGTGGGGACATGTGCCAGTTCAATCCACAGGAGGTTCTTGCGCATCAGGTAGGTTGCCACGGCAGCCAGTGCCGCGTCGGTGCCAACGACCACAATTCGCAACGGCTCGCTCGGCTTTTGCGGAGCGGGTTGCGGAACGCCTAAGTGGTCGACCTTTTTCTGCTTGGAGATTTCCTCCGGCGTCGGTGCTGTATCGATAGGCAGTACGTCCTTGGCCAGGTCGTCGATGAAAGCCAGCTCCTTGCGGGCGGGGATCATCGCGACGTCGTGAAGCGCATAGGCGGGTAGTGCCGGAGTAGCTGGTGCTGATGGTGCGGACGGTGCTGATATAGACCATGATTGGCGGAGCAATTGGGAAAACGCGGGTACATCGGGGCCACACTGCAGCACAACAATACGCATAGGACTACACTCTAATGCGTCGTCTGCAATCCCAGGAGTTGAAGTAGGACTATGGCCGCAATCATTATCGTCGGTGCCCAGTGGGGCGACGAGGGCAAGGGCAAGGCAACCGATATTCTCGGTGGCCGCGTCGACTACGTCGTCAAGCCCAACGGTGGCAATAACGCCGGCCACACCGTTGTCGTCGGCGGTGAGAAGTACGAGCTGAAGCTGCTTCCGGCGGGTGTGCTGTCGGAAAACGCTGTGCCGATTATCGGTAATGGCTGTGTGGTCAACCTCGAGGCGCTTTTCGACGAGATTGATGGCCTCGAAGCTCGCGGTGCAAAGGCGTCCCGCCTGCGCGTTTCGGGCAATGCCCACATGGTTGCTCCGTACCACCAGACACTGGATCGCGTGACCGAGCGCTTCCTGGGTAAGCGCGCTATCGGCACTACTGGCCGCGGTATCGGCCCGACGTACGCAGACAAGGTCGGCCGTACGGGCTTGCGTGTCCAGGACATTCTGGATGAGTCGATTCTGCGCCAGAAGATTGAGTCTTCGCTGGCTCAGAAGAACCAGATTCTGGTCAAGCTGTACAACCGCCGCGCCATCGATCCGGATGAGGTCTTTGATTACTTCATGGGCTTCGCCGATCGTCTGCGCCCGATGATTATCGACTCGGAGTTTGAGCTCAATCAGGCTTTGGACGCCGGCAAGCACGTCCTCATGGAGGGCGGCCAGGCCACCATGCTCGATGTCGACCACGGCACCTACCCGTTCGTGACCTCCTCGAACCCAACCGCTGGTGGTGCCTGCGTGGGCACCGGTATCGGCCCGACGAAGATCACTTCGGTGCTGGGCATCATGAAGGCCTACACCACCCGCGTCGGTGCTGGCCCGTTCCCGACGGAGCTGTTCGACAAGTGGGGCGAGTACCTGCAGACCACCGGCGGTGAGGTCGGGGTCAACACCGGCCGTAAGCGCCGCTGTGGTTGGTACGACTCGGTGCTGGCTCGCTACGCCGCGCGCGTCAACGGTTTCACGGATCTGTTCATCACCAAGCTGGACGTCCTGACCGGTATCGGCGAGATTCCGATTTGTGTCGCTTACGACGTTGATGGCGTGCGCCACGACGAAATGCCACTCACCCAGTCGGAGTTCCACCACGCTGTCCCGATTTACGAGACCATGCCTGCGTGGGACGAAGACATCACTGGCTGCCGCACCTTCGATGAGCTGCCGGACAAGGCCAAGGATTACCTGAACCGCCTGGAGGAGCTCTCCGGCGCTCGCATTTCTTACATCGGTGTTGGCCCGGGTCGTGACCAGACCATCGTTGTTCACGACGTGCTGGACAACTAGCGCTGGACACTTAATCTGGAGGCAGTGGCGAACTAACCGGAAAATAGTCCCGCTTTCGACCCGGCTTTATCGAACTGTTAGATAAAAAATCTTCGGTGCCGAAACTGCTGGCTGCTGTAAAAAAGAACATTTGCTAACCACGAGAAGGCTCTGGGAATTGTCAGTTGACCCTGGCATCTCAGAGTCATTTTTGTATCGTAGGCCTCACCGCGTGGTCCAACGACAGAAGTCCAAACGACAGAAGGCGTGTGGTTTTCATGCAAAACACAGGACACCGAGTACAACGACTGGCAAGTTCCGCCGTGCTTTCCGGCGCGATGGTTTTCTCCGCAGTAGGTGGAGCAGTTGCAGCTCCTGCGGCTCAGGCGAAACCGGCTCCGGCACCAGCACCGGCTCCAGCTCCGGCGCAGGTGGATAGCTGTACCCCGAACCCGGCTGCACCTGAAATCCAGGCGGCCCTGGATAAGGTCAACAGGGAGCGTCCGAACAACCATGGTGGGTGGAAGTACGCTGGCACCTCCAACTTCAGCCCGTGTAGCGATTTGAGCTTTGCTCTCGCAGATCAGGCCAAGCAGGGCAACGCTCAGTCCTCCACTGTGTTGTTGATGTTCCACAAGGGTGAGTTCATTGGTACGGACTCTGACCGGCCTCAGCACATCAACAAGGTGACGCCGACCCCTGATGGTAAGAACATTTCAGTCATCTACCACGACTGGGAGGCCCAGGAGGCCGCAGGTGCGCCGAACGCTGATGCGGCGGAGTTCACCTCTAATGTTCACTTCTTCTGGAACGGCGATCACGTCGTCCACGAGGGGAAGATTCCCGGCGGCGCGAAGCCCGCTTCCTAACGGCTCCCGAGAACTCTCGAGAGCTTTCGAGAATTCTTGGGCACTCTCGGGGACTCTTGAATTTTTCCAAGTAAACTCAATTCAGAGTCGGACATGAGAAAAGTAATGCTCCGCCGTAGCTAGGTGCTTGAGAAAACTTGAGAGAACAGAAGAGGTTCCAGCCATGAGTGGTCGTTCAGTTCGTCGCGGGTCGATGCTGGTTAGCGCGGCGGTCGCAGGTGTAGTGGCTTTGTCCGGTTGCTCCACTGATGAGACTGCAGCACCGACCTCTGCTCCTCAGGTAGATGAAGAAACGACCACCATCACTACAACCACCACTGTCGAGGATGACAGTGAAAGTGCAGATACCCCCAATCCGGATGTCGATGATAACGACACCGATGGGGGTTCTTCTGCGCCAATCCAGGAAGAGTCTTTCGAAGAAGCGGTTGCCGACCTGAACTCAATGGAAGGTGGCAATGGCAGCGGTTGGACAGTCACGGACAATACGAACTGGGATACCACCAGCGAGTTGACCTTTGCCTCAGCAGTACAGAATGAAATTACCCACTCAACTACCTCTGGTGCAGTGCTGCTGTTTCATAAGGGCGAGTACGTGGGTACCGCCGGTGGTCCGCAGACAATCAACTCGGTCGAAGGCGATGACAAAACTGTGACCGTCAATTTCTTCGATGTCAATAAAATGATTGAAGACGGCGGTGCCTTCGCCTTTAAAGACCAGTACAACGCTCCCGTTACGTACTCCTGGGATGGGGTAGAAGTTGCTCAAGAAGGTGAGATTCCAAAGGCAGAGGGAAATTAATCTCTAACCCGTGCTCTCTCCAGATGCGAGTGCTGGCAAGCCGTTTTAAAGTAGTGGCGCAACACACAGATTTCACGTAGATTTCTGTGTTCCGTAAAATCTCCGACGGTAGTTTGTCGACACTTTGTTGTCGGTACTATGCCGTCGCTATGAAGTCGCTAACATAAGTCGCTAATACTAAGCCCAAAGAGGAAAAACACCGGCCATGTCTTCTCACAACTCATCTGACTCCATCCTTGACGAACGGACCGAGCAGAGAGAGCAGCCACAGAACTCACGTGCTCACGGCACACGCCGCGCAATTGCGGCCATTGCTATGGGTGCGTTTGCTATTTCTCCTATTGCAGCCTGCAGCAATGATGCGGACAACGACGCGGTGTCGTCGTCAAGCAGTACAAGCGCGGTTAGCACTACGGCGAGCGAAGAGAAGACCTTTGAAAAGCAGCAGGTCGCTGAGCTGAATGCGTCCGCGAATGTGCGGCCGGCTGCGATGGCTAAGTTGCCGGAGGGTTTTGATCTGCAGTCGCACCGTGGTGGTCGCGGTGAGTGGACGGAGGAGTCCAAGCAGGCGATGGCCAACTCGCTGGAGCTGGGCGTTACGACGTTGGAGCTGGACATCGTTCTGACGAAGGATGGCGTGCCTATGGTCTGGCACGATCCGGAGATCCAAGACGATAAGTGCTCGGACACCGAGCCAGTGACGGAGGGGGATCCGCAGTACCCGTACGTCGGCAAGCTCGTGCATGACCTCACCTATGAGCAGGTACAAACCCTGGTCTGCGACAAGAAGCTCGAGGACTTCCCGGATGCGGAGCCAATCAAGGGCAACAGGATGATGACCCTGCCGGAGCTGTTCGAGCTAACTAAGGACAACCAGGACATCCACTTCAACATTGAGACCAAGATTGAGGGCGAAAAGCGCGCTGACTCGGCAGAACCACAGGAGTTCGTCGATGTGATTCTCGACGAGATTGACCGCGCGGGTGTGGCTGATCGAGTGATGATTCAGTCCTTCGATTGGCGCTCGCTGCCGCTGGTCGCGGAACGGAACCCGGAGATTCCACTGGTCATGCTGTGGGACGAGACCACCTGGAAGAAGGATTCTCCTTGGATCGGCGATGTCAATTACGACGAGGTCGATGGCGACATTATCGAGGCCGCCAAGCAGCTCGGCGTGCAGGTGCTCTCACCGACGCACAGCATTCCTTACGGCAAGACACCGTCGGATTCTGACTACCACCCGGTCGCCACGCCGGAGCTGATTTCCCGCGCACACGAGGCTGGCATGAAGGTGGTGCCGTGGACGGTGAATGAAAAGGAGACCATGCGCGAGCAGATTGCCGCTGGTGTCGATGGCATCATTACCGACTACCCGACGCGTCTGCGCGAGGTCTTGACCGAGCTGGCTATGCCGCTGCCGGAGTCCGCTCCGGTGGGTGATGCAGGGATGGCGACGAACTAGTAAATCCGGCTAGCACCCGCGAAAACTTGTCTGTATTCCTGTTTTGCCCGGGTTTAGCTCTGCGAGCCGAGCGTGTTTCGTGTCACACTTGACCTTATGACGCGTTTGAAAGTGCTTGCCGACGTTGACACGGGTATCGATGACAGTCTTGCTCTCGTCTACCTCGCGGGGTTGCATACCGCAGGCGAGATTGAGCTGGTGGGTGTGACCTGCGCAGGTGGTAACACCACTGCGGCATGGTCCGCTCGCAACACAAAATACATGTTGAATCTCTGCGGTTGTCCGGAGGTCCCGGTTGTCAGCGGTTTCGAGGGGCCCGCTGACCGTGAGCTGACTACCACGCCTGAGACTCATGGCCCGTACGGGCTGGGCTACAACCTGGCGCCACCGGCCGTCATCTACGAGCCGGGGCGCGGAGGAGCGACGGATCCGCTGGCGCTGTGGCGCCAGGTCATCGAGCAGGCGCGGTCGACGGGGGAGAAGGTGCACCTGCTGGTCACTGGCCCTATGACTACCTACGTGGCCGCTTTGAAGAAGTACCCAGAACTCATGCGGGAGCTCGACGGCGTAACCATTATGGGCGGTGCTGTGGAATACCACGGTAACGTTACCGAGTTTGCGGAATGGAACTTCTGGGTCGACCCCACCGCGGTCACCGAGGTCTTCGGCACCGCGGGCGCTGTGGCAGTCGAGCGCCCGGAGGATGCCGTGCGCAGTATCGCCACCGCCGCAGGTGCGCCGGTGCCGACGTTGATTCCACTCAATGTCACCGAGACCATCACTATCAGCGATGTTGAAATTGAGTCCTGGCGCGATGCCGGTATGAACCCGGAGCTGCTGCGTGTTCTGCGCCGTTCGCTGAAGTTCTACTTTGAGTTCCACCAGGGTGTGGGGGTCGGTTACAAGGCGCAGGTCCATGACCTCTTTGCTGCGATGGTGGCCGTCGGTGCGGTGACAGGGGAAGTGGAGAAGATGCGTCTCGTGGGCGTCGATAAGCGAACCTTTGCAGATGAGCCAGGACGCCGCGGTCAAGTGGTGGCAGACTCTGCCGGTGCTGAGGCGAACGTTGTCTTGGCTGCTGACCGGAGTGCGGCGCTGGTCGAGTTTGAGCGGGTGTTCCCGCGCTAGGTTCCCGCCCGTGCCCGCCGCGGTGAATCCGCTCGCTGTCGTATGCTGGAGACAATCAATTTCACAGCTGCTGGTTGTGCAGCGTACGTGCCGTAGACGAAAGCGAGTTTATCTCGATGTTCACCCCTGAAGTCACCGGAACCCCGTACCAGCCGGGAGCGACGCGAGTTCTGCTGCTCGGCTCTGGCGAGCTCGGCAAGGAGGTGACCATTGCTTTCCAACGTCTTGGCGTTGAGGTGCACGCTGCCGATCGCTACGAGCATGCACCGGCACACCAGGTAGCTCACCACGCCTACGTCTTGAATATGTCGGACCCCAGTGCACTGCGGGACCTGATTCTCGAGGTCAAGCCCCACTTCATCGTCCCCGAGATCGAGGCCCTGGCAACCGAGGTGCTGGAAGAGGTTGAGGAAGACGAGACGCTGGACGTCACCGTTATTCCAACCGCACGGGCGACTCAGCTGACCATGAACCGAGAGGGTATTCGCCGTCTGGCTGCGGAAGAGGTTGGGCTGCCGACTTCCCGCTATCACTTCGCCTCCAGCTTTGATGAGTTCACCGCAGCTGTTGATGAGATTGGCTTCCCGTGTGTGGTCAAGCCGGTCATGAGTTCCTCGGGCAAGGGGCAGTCCACGCTGCGTTCGCCGGAGGATGTCCAGGCCGCGTGGGATTACGCCATGAGTGGCGGCCGCGTCGAGTCCGGCCGCGTCATCGTGGAGGGCTTCGTCGATTTCGACTACGAGATCACGCTGCTGACCGTGCGCTCCGTTGATCCGGAGACCGGCGAGGGGGCAACGTGGTTCTGTGAGCCCATTGGGCACCGTCAGCAGGACGGCGACTACGTTGAGTCATGGCAGCCGGCTGCCATGAGTGAAAACGCCCTGGACAATGCGCGCTCTGTCGCCGCGCGCATCACCAACGCGCTGGGCGGTCGCGGTATCTTCGGCGTCGAGCTGTTTGTTCGCGGCGATGAGGTGTGGTTCTCCGAGGTCAGCCCGCGTCCGCACGACACCGGCATGGTCACCATGGGCACCCAGCGTTTCTCTGAGTTCGAGCTGCACGCGCGTGCAGTGTTGGGTCTGCCTATCGACGTCACGCTGGTGTCCCCGGGAGCCTCCGCTGTGGTCTACGGCGGTGCTGACATCGAGCAGCCGGGCTACACCGGGCTGACGGAGGCCATGGCTATTCCGGAGACTGATATTCGTATCTTTGGTAAGCCGGTCGCTGGCCCGCGTCGCCGCATGGGCGTTGCTGTTTCAACCGCGGATTCTGTCGATGCTGCCCGTGAGCGTGCATCGGAGGCGGCATCAAAGATTAAGGTCGTCGAACTGGGCTAGTTCGACGACGTAGTGTGCGCTGCGGTACGGCCGTAACCGGCCCCGCAGCGCACTTTTTGTTTGCCCGCTATGGTGCGTAAGCTACTTGATCTACTTGGACTTCTGTACCGGTGGCTCGGCCGACCAGGGGAAGACGATCCAGTCATCGGTGTGCTTCCAGACATAGTCCGGTGCAATCTCCGAGCGGGACTTGCCGTAGAGCACAGCGGAGCGTACTTCCGCACCGTGGGTCTTAAGCAAATCGAGCACCAGGTGCAGCGTGCGACCGGAGTCTGCGACATCGTCAACGACCAGCAGACGGCGCTCAGAAATCGATTCGATGTCCAGCAGCGGCTCCAGCAGAACCGGATCCGGCAGGGTCTCCGCCACGTCGGTGTAGAACTCGACGTTAATGGCGTCAGAGAGCTTGACGCCCATGGTGTAGCTGAGTGCACCTGCAGGTAGAAGACCACCGCGGGCCACGGCGATAATGATCTCCGGCTCGTAGCCCGAATCGACAATCTGCTGTGCCAGTTCACGGGAGGCGACGCCGAAGCCTTCCCAGGTCAGAACTTCCTTGACGTCCAGGTTGGATGAGTCTGCATGATAAGCCATGTATTAACTCTAATCCGAAGACCGACTGACGTGCACAATCAACTGCCCGGTTAGACCCGACACGCTAGCTGGCGACAGTCTCCACAACCGCTTCGTGTACAGCTTCGGCCACGTCATCGGCATCTGGCTGCTTTGCGACGACCGTGGAGGCCGCAACCATATCGGCCCACTCGACCAGCTTCTTGCGCTCGCGGCCTTCGGCTTCGCCCGCTGCACGTTCGGCGGCGTCGAGTGCGTGCCAGCCCTCCCAGGTGGTGACCTGGAGGCCCTTGTTGGCCAGGAACTCGTCGACGTCGTTATACGTGGGTTTTGCAGGTGCGACCAGGCGGCCTGCCTCCCAGTCGGCGATGAGGTTGCCGACGGTTTCGTTGGCGTCGCCCTTGGTGTTACCGATTAGGCCGACCGGGCCACGGCGAATCCAGCCGGTGGTGTACAGACCCTGGATGTGGTTGCCGTCGACGTCGTCAAGCACGCGTCCGCCGGCATCTGGGATGGTGTGGGTGCCGGTGTCGAACGGTACGCCGGTGACTGCGTCGGAGCGGTAGCCGACTGCACGGTAGACCGCACCGACCGGCCATTCGGTGAACGTGCCGGTGCCACGGACGCCACCCTCGCCGTCGAGTTCAGTGCGTTCGGTGCGGATAGCGCTGACGTGCTGTACTCCATCCTCGCCGGTCTCGCCGATGATTTCGACCGGGGACTCGAAGAAGTGGATGAAGAGCTTGTGCGGGGCGCCCTTTGGCTCGCGGATGGCGTAGTTTTCCAGAATCGTACAGACCTGATCGGTGATCTTGGACTCACGACGGGACGTTTCGGAGGCGGCATCGTACTGGATGTCCTCCGGATTCACGACAACCTCAATGGTGTCGGAGTGGTCCAATTCCTTCAGCTCCAGTGGAGTGAACTTTGCCTGGGCCGGGCCGCGGCGGCCGAAGACGTGAATTTCGCGGGCGGCATTCTTTGCCAGGCCAGCGTAGACGTTGTCGGCGATTTCGGTGACGTGCAGCTCATCGGCAGTCTTGGCGAGAATGCGGGCGACGTCGAGGCCCACGTTGCCGACACCGACCACGGCCACGGACTCAGCGGAGAGCTCCCAATCGCGGGCGAACTCCGGGTGGGAGTCGTAGAAACCTACGAACTCACCCGCGCCGTAGTGCTCCGGCAGGTCGGCGCCCGGGATATTCAGATCGCGGTCGCCGGTCGCGCCAGTGGCGAAGATGATGGCGTCGTAGAACTGGCGCAGTTCATCGACGCTGACCTGCTTACCGACGTCCACGTTGCCCAGAAGTCGGACCTGCGGCTTGTCCAGCACTCGGTGGAGGGACTTAATGATGCCCTTGATTCGCGGGTGGTCTGGCGCAACGCCGTAGCGGATGAGACCGAACGGCACTGGAAGGCGCTCGTAGAGGTCGATGGCGACGTCGCGGCCGGACTTCATCAGTGCGTCGGAGGCGTAGATACCGGCCGGGCCCGAGCCGACCACGGCTACACGCAGTGGCGTGGTGGAGTTGGCGAGATTGGGCAGTGAGGAAGCGGCCGCGTTCTGGGCTGCAGTCTGGTCGTTGGTCATTGAGTGGAATCCTTTTTCTACGTTTTCTTTGTCGCGATTGCTTATCGTAGACCAATCGGTCTATGCTTGCTGAAACAGAATATAGACAAACTGGTCTACAAAAAGCAAACACAAAACACCGCAAGAATCACTGCTTTGGCTTGAGAGGGTTTTGCTGCGTATTGCTTCTGCTGAACGAGGTCTAAAAGAGCTTGTCGTGCGGACGTCGTGGCAACGGCAGGCTCTGGTTGGGTAAGCGGGGAAGGGCTTGTCATGGAAAAACTCATAGTCTTCGTGCTAATCGGCCTTGGCGCGCAATTAGTCGATGGCACTCTGGGGATGGCATTCGGTGTCACTGCCACTTCACTTTTTATTGTTGCTGGTAGTAGTGCTGCCACTGCGTCGGCGGTAGTTCACGTAGCGGAGGTGGGCACGACGCTGGCCTCTGGTATTTCGCACTGGCGATTCGGCAATGTCGACTGGCGGCGCGCACTGAGCCTTGGTGTGCCGGGCGCTATCGGTGCCTTTGTTGGTGCGACCTTTTTGTCCAATCTGGATAGTGATGCCGCGACGCCTGTGACCTCGACAATCTTGCTTTTTCTCGGCCTGTGGGTGATTATCCGCTTCGCCTTCCTGGCTAATGTTAAGCGCAAGAAAAAGACCTGGGGAGCGAAGAAGCTCGCTCCGCTGGGGCTCTTTGGTGGTCTGCTCGATTCCACTGGTGGCGGCGGTTGGGGGCCTGTTACCACCTCTACTTTGTTGGGTGCTGAGGCTGATCAGCCGCGCAAGATTATCGGTACTGTCTCGGCGGCGGAATTTCTTGTCGCTCTAGCTTCTGTGCTGGGCTTTTTGCCAAAGCTGCGGGAGGAGTTTACTCAGCATGCCGCGCCGGTAATTGGTTTGCTGTGCGGTGGTGTGATTGCTGCACCTTTGGCTGCATACCTGGTGGGGCGTATTAATCCGCGCCTGCTTGGAATTGTGATCGGCGGCGTGTTGGTCGGGCTGAATATTCGAACACTGTTTTCGCCGCTGGTTTCTGGCGGCGTGTTGGCAACGGTGCTGCTTGTCTGGGCTTTTGGCGTTGTCGCACTGGTGCTGTGGGCGCGGTCGCATGACACTCTTCCGCGTCTGCGTCAGCGGGTCCAACTTGAGTCGACTTCTCAGTCTTCCTCGGCTGATGTGTCTAGTTCTGGATCTCCATCACCGGCTTCGGTTGATGGCGGGGCTGGGGATGCTTCTGGAGGTGTCAAAGTGGGCGCAGAAAACGGTGTCCACGTGGGCGAAGCGGGGGTTCGCTAGGTATCCGAGCATACCCCGGCTTGCACTAGCCAGACTGGTCGGTCTAATGTTGCCTGCAATACTGCATAGACCGTCCGGTCTATAAAAATTAGCAACTAATTCGTTCAGGGCTGATTCAAGCAACTCTGATTCGGTCAACGAGAACAAAAACGAAAGTGATTCGGTAGATTCCCATGAGCTCTCCTACGAAAACCGCCGAGCGTCCGGCTTCCGCAGCGGCTACCCGACGTAAGAAGCGTGCACCGAAGCCGCAGGGACAGTGGCTTATCGACGGCCGCGAGCCACTTAACGACGACGAACGCATCAAGAAAGAAGATGCTGGCTTTGCCGTTAAGCAGCGTGTTATCGACATCTACTCCAAGCAGGGGTTTGACTCTATCCCTGCGGAAGACCTAGCTCCGCGCTTTAAGTGGATTGGCCTCTACACCCAGCGCAAGCAGGGGCTTAGCGGTGAGCACACCGGTGTGAAGACTAACGCCGAGTTGCAGGACAAGTACTTTATGCTCCGCGTTCGTCTCGATGGTGGCCAGACCACCACCGAGGGTATTCGCACCATCGGGGAGATTTCCCGCGACTTCGCTCGTGACACCGCGGACTTCTCCGACCGTCAGAACGTCCAGCTGCACTGGATCCGCGTCGAGGACATGCCGGAGATTTGGGACCGCCTTGAGCGGGTTGGTCTCGACACCAACTTTGGCTGCGGCGACGTTCCCCGCGTTATCCTAGGTAGCCCGGTTGCCGGCGTTGCTGCCGATGAAATCGTCGACGGCACCAATGCTATTCGCCGCATCAAGGACGAGTACCTCTCCGGCGACGAGTTCTCCAACCTACCGCGCAAGTTTAAGTCCGCAGTTTCCGGTTCCCCGCGTCTCGATGTCACCCACGAGGTCCAGGACGTCGCCTTTGTCGGTGTCAATCACCCAGAGCACGGCCCCGGTTTCGACGTTTGGGTCGGCGGCGGTCTCTCCACCAACCCAATGCTCGCGCAGCGTCTCGGCGCCTGGATCCCAGAGGACGAGGTTCCCGAGGTATGGGCGGGCGTGTGCCGCATCTTCCGTGACTACGGCTACCGTCGCCTGCGCAATCGCGCGCGTCTGAAGTTCCTCGTTGCCGAGTGGGGTGCGGAGAAGTTCCGCCAGGTACTCGAAGACGACTACCTCAACCGCAAGCTTATCGACGGCCCCGCGCCCGAGCCTTTCGAGGGCGACCGTGACCACATCGGCGTGCACAAGCAGGCCGACGGTCTCAACTACGTCGGTGTGAAGCCCGCTGTTGGCCGTGTTCCGGGCTCTGACCTGGTCAAGCTCGCCGACATCGCCGAGCGCCACGGTGTTTCCCGCGTCCGTACCACTGTCATGAAGGAGCTCATTCTCCTCGACGTCGCCGACGACCAGGTCGACTCCCTGCTCGCTGAGCTCGACGAAATTGGCCTGTCTGCCAAGCCTTCCGCATTCCGGCGGGGCATCCTGGCCTGCACTGGCCTGGAGTTCTGCAAACTCGCACTTGTCACCACGCGCCAGCGCGCAATCGATCTGGTGGACGACTTGGAGGAACGTCTCGGCGACCTCGATGTCCCAATCACCATTGCGCTCAACGGCTGCCCGAATGCCTGTGCCCGCACACAGATTGCCGATATTGGACTCAAGGGTCAGATTGTCACCGACGATGAGGGCAACCGTGTCGAGGGTTTCCAGGTTCACCTCGGTGGTTCGCTGGGGCTCGATGCCAACTTCGGCCGCAAGGTTCGCGGACACAAGGTCACCTCGGCAGAACTGGGTGACTACATCGAGCGCGTCGTCAATCATTTCAAGGAGCAGCGCCACGAGGGTGAACAGTTCCGCGAGTGGATTGTCCGCGCTGATGAGGAGTATCTGAAGTGAGTGAATCTTCCAACGAGGTTCGGTCGCAGGGGCCGTCGGCAAGCGAAAAAGACGAGGCGCCAGCGCGACTGGGGATCGGTGGCCGAAGCGCACACCCCAATCCGAACCGGGGTGCGGTGATGCATTGCCCTTACTGCGGCGGTGATGATCTGTGGCCCGATGTGGAAACCGATTACGCCTGGCAATGCCGCGAATGTTGCCGGGTATTCACAGTGAAACTGCATGGTCATATTGATAGGAAGGTGGCGTCATGAGCACGGGACTGAAAACCGCTGAAGTCATTAAGACTCAGGAGGTGCTCGCGCGTGAGGATGTGCTGGACAATCCGGAAACTGCTCGCCGTCTGATAGAGCTTGCACTGGAGTGGGGCTCCAAGCTGGAGACTGCCACTGCCGGGGAAGTACTGGAATGGGGTGCGGAGCACCTGCACACGCCACTGGCTGTGACCCTGTCGATGCAGGACACGGTATTGGCGGAGCTGGCTGCTCGGCACGCGCCGGAAGCCGACCTGGTTTTCCTGGATACGGGTTACCACTTCCCGGAGACCCTCGACGTGGCAGAACAGGTCGCACAGCGCTACGACAACCGACTGCTGTCGATTGAGCCGAAGCGCACCCGCGCCGAGCAGGATGCTGAAGAGGGCGTAGATCTGTACAAGACCGACCCGACGCGATGCTGCGCACTGCGGAAGGTCGAGCCGCTGTCAGCTGTGAAGCGCCCCTACGAGGGTTGGGTCACAGGTCTGAAGCGCGTCGACGCGCCGACCCGCGCACACACGCCGGTACTGGAAATCGATAAGACCGGTCGCATCAAGCTCAACCCGCTGGCCACCTGGACGGATGAGGACATTGCCCAGTACATCGAGGATAACGACCTCATTGTGCATCCGCTGACACAACAGGGGTTCCCGTCGATTGGCTGCGCGACATGCACCGCGCGAGTGGCAGAGGGTGCGGATCCGCGCTCGGGCCGCTGGGCGGGCAGCGAGAAGACAGAGTGCGGATTGCACCTCTAGTTTGAGCGGCTGGCTGCTAGACGATACCGACAGCCACTAGCTACTAGCCAATTGCCGCTCATGGCTAGCTGCGACCCGCAGCTTATACAGACAGTTTTTTAAAACAGCCGACAAGCTAACACAGCTAACACAGCCACAACAGAAAGAACCCCATGACAAGCTCAACCACCGTTTCCGTACAAAACCGCCTCGACCCGCGGCTTGCCGAACTGGAAGCCGAGGCCATCGACATTATCCGCCAAACCGCCGGCCAGTTTGACCGTCCGGCACTGCTTTTCTCCGGCGGAAAGGACTCCGTCGTCGTGCTCGAGTTGGCCAAGCGCGCCTTCGCACCGGCGGGTATCCCGCTGGAGCTGCTCCACGTCAACACCGGCCACAACTTCCCCGAAGTTATTGAATTCCGCGACAAGATTGCCGCTCAGCCGGGCATTAAGCTGCACGTAGCCAAGGTCCAAGACTGGATTGATAGCGGTGTGCTCACCGAGCGTGCTGACGGCACCCGCAACCCCTTGCAGACCGTGCCACTGGTGGAGACCATCGCCAACCGTGGTTACGACGCCGTCCTCGGTGGCGCCCGCCGCGATGAGGAGAAGGCCCGCGCCAAGGAGCGCGTGTTCTCCGTCCGCGACTCCTTCGGCGGTTGGGATCCACGCCGTCAGCGGCCGGAGCTGTGGGGGCTCTACAACGGTCGCCACGCCGCTGGAGAGAACGTTCGCGTTTTCCCAATCTCGAACTGGACCGAGGCCGACGTCTGGGCCTACATCGAAGCCCGTGACATCGAGCTGCCACCCATCTACTTTGCCCATGAGCGTGAGGTGTTCAACCGCGGCGGCATGTGGTTGGCACCGGGCGAGTGGGGTGGACCCCGCGACGGTGAGACCCTAGAGGTTCGCACTGTCCGCTATCGCACTGTCGGTGACATGAGCTGTACCGGCGCTGTCGAATCGACTGCCACCACTATTGCGGAGGTCATGGAGGAACTTCGCACATCCAAGCTCACCGAGCGCGGCGCTACCCGCGCAGATGACAAGTTGTCCGAATCCTCCATGGAAGACCGCAAGAAGGAAGGTTACTTCTGATGAGCCAGCCAAATTCCCCAGCTACCCTGATTACCGCCGACCGCGCCACTCGCGCTCGTCGCACTCTTCGCCTGTGCACCGCTGGCTCCGTCGACGACGGTAAGTCGACCTTTGTCGGGCGTTTGCTGCACGACACGAAGAACATCCTCGCTGACCAGTACGAGGCCGTCGTCGCCTCCTCGCAGGCGCGCGGTCAGGAAAATCCTGACCTCTCGTTGCTGGTTGATGGTCTGCGGGCCGAGCGTGAGCAGGGCATCACGATCGACGTTGCCTACCGCTACTTCGCCACCGACGTCCGCTCGTTCATCTTGGCCGACTGCCCTGGTCACGAGCAGTACACCCGAAACACCATCACTGGTATGTCCACCGCTGAGGCCGTCGTTTTGCTTATCGACGCACGTAACGGCGTCGTGACGCAGACCAAGCGACACGCAACTGTGGCCGGTCTGCTGGGTGTTCGCCACGTAATCTTTGCCGTCAACAAGATCGACCTGCTGGACTACAGCGAAGAAGCCTTCCGCAAGATTGAGTCGGATGTAGCAGTGCTGGCAGAGCGCTTGGGTCTGCAGAACACCTTCGTTGTTCCAGTGTCGGCTTTGGTCGGCGACAACATTGTCGATCCTTCTGAGCATACCCCGTGGTACGAGGGGCCGACTGTGTTGGAGCTGCTGGAAAACCTCAACATCGGTGCCGACCTGGAAACCGATGCCGAGGCCGACCTACGCCTGCCCATCGACTACGTCATTCGTGATCACGCCACTGAATACCGTGGTTACGCCGGCCGTATCGCCGCAGGTAGCGTGCGCGTGGGCGATGTTGTCTCCGTAGACGCCAACCGTCAGGCTACTGTCACGAAGATCACCGTGGCAGCCGCGGATGTCACTGAGGCCGTGGCCGGTCAGTCGGTTGCCATCAGCTTGGATGCCGAGTTCGACCTCGCCCGTGGTGATCTCATCAGTGGCACCCGTCCGGAGGACGTCCGCCGTTTCTCCGCCGTGGCTGTCCACCTTGCGGACAAGCCGCTGGCAGTCGGTCGTGTCGTTGAGGTGCGCTACGGTGCCGCGCTGGTGCGTGGGCGTATCGCTTCCGTCGATGCCCTTATCGACATCGAGACCGGTGAGCCCACCGGCGTTGCCGACCAGCTCGCGGTCAATGATGTCGCTGAGGTGACCATCGAGGTCGCGCAGCCGCTCCCGGTCGATGCCTACCGCGTCGGTGGTCGTGTCGGTGCCTTCCTGCTTATTGAGCCGGGCACCGGTGACACTCTCACCGCTGGCCTCGTGCGTGGCGCTGCCCAGTAGAGCTGCCAGGTAGAAAAACCAGAAAGCACAGCTAGCGAGCCTGAGGAGACCATTGATGACCGCACTGATTCTGCTTGCGCACGGTTCCCGGCACCCAGAGACCAAACCGGTGCTCGAAGAGGTGGTCGCACTCGTGCGCGAGAAGATGCCGCTCACCCGTCTGGACGCTCCCTCTCAGATTCGCCTCGCCTGGCTGGACCTCGACGAGCCCTCGCTAGATGCCGTCTGTGCCGACCTCGCCGCTGCCGGCGAGACTCGCGCACTGGCCGTACCGCTGCTGTTCACTGATGCGTTCCACTCGCGAGTCGATGTTCCCGAGCAGGTTCGACTCTGCAATCGGCATGGTGTTGACATCACAGTGGCTGAAGGACTCGGGCTTGGCGACGGCACGAAGCGCGCCGTCGTGAAGCGAATCATTGAAGCGGCGGAGAATGCATCTTTTTCCTGGCCGGTCGATGCGCTGGTGATGGGGGTCGGCTCCTCTGATGAGGAGGCCAATGCGGCGGTGCACCAATTTGCGGCAAATCTTGGCGGGATGCTGCCGGGACATGTGAGTGCAGCATTCGTGGTCGGTCCTGAGAAGATTAAGGGATCCGATGCTGTGGCCGTGGCACAGGAGCGCGCGGCCAAGCGCGGTCGCGGACTCGTAGTGGTGCCGCTGTTTACCGCGCCGGGCCTACTGTGGGATCGAGTCCTCGATGCGGGCGCTGCCGCCGGTGCTGGCCAGGTGGCTTTCGGTGAGCCATTGGCCGAGCTGTTGGCGCCGATCGTGTGCTGCCGCTGGGACTCGCGCGCTGCGTACACGGATGTGCAGGTAGTGGCGTAGCCGGCGCTTTCTATCCGCCCTCGTTACTCGCCGTTACTCGCCCTTGGAGTGGGTGACCATCTCATCCCATTCGACATACTTCTTGCGTTCGCGGCCCTCGGCCTCGCCGGCGGTGCGTTCGGCAGCATCGAGCTTGTGCCAGCCCTCCCAGTCCAGGTAGTCGATGCCCTTTGACTCCAGCAGCTCGTTGACAGCGGACAACTCCGGCTTCGACGGGGTGAATTTCTTGCCCTCTGCGGCATCGGCCAGCAGATTGGCCACGGCCTCGTTGGCATCGCCTTTGGTATTACCAATCAGACCGACCGGCCCGCGGCGAACCCAACCGGTGGTGTAGAGGCCAGTGATGGCCTCGGCTGCTTCATCCTCGGTGTTGTCGGATTCGATGACTCGACCACCGACGTTGGAAATGACATTCTTCACGTTGTCGAACGGGATACCCGGCAGTGCATCAGAGCGGTAGCCCACGGCGGAGTAGACAGCGCCGACCTTCCAGTCGGTAGTCTCGCCGGTCGGCCGCAGTCCGCCAGCACCGTCGTATTCCATGCGCTGAGTGCGCAAGCCGACCACATGCTGCTGGCCGTCGGCACCCTCCTCGCTGAGGATTTCCACTGGCGACTCGAAGAAGTGAATGTAGAGCTTGTGCGGTGCGTTCTTCGGTTCACGGATGGCGTAGTTCTCCAAGATGGTGCAGACCTGGTCAGTAATCTTGGAGTTGCGACGCATAATCTCGGATGCGGAGTCGTAGTCAATGTCGCGCGGATCGACAACGACCTCGACGTTCGGTGAGTAGTCGAGTTCCTTGAGCTCCAGCGGAGTGAACTTTGCCTGTGCCGGGCCACGGCGGCCGAAGACGTGGACTTCCTTGGCCTTATTTGTCTTCAGAACTTCGTAAACATTGTCCGGGATCTCTGTGACGTGCAGTTCCTCACCGGTCTTCGCCAGGATTCGAGAGACATCCAGCGCGACGTTGCCTACGCCAACGACGGCCACGGACTCCGCCGAGAGATCCCAGGTGCGCTCAAAGAGCGGATTGCCGTCGTAGAAGCCCACGAATTCACCTGCGCCGAAGTGCTCCGGCAGGTCTGCTCCCGGAGTCGGCAGTGCGCGGTCGCCGACGGCACCGGTGGCGAAGATGACGGCGTCGTAATGCTCCTTTAATTCGTCGAGCGTGATGTCCTTGCCGAACTCAACGTTGGAAAACAGGCGCAGCTCCGGCTTTTCCATCACACGGTGTAAGGCCATAATGATGCCCTTGATACGTGGGTGGTCGGGGGCGACACCGTAGCGGATTAGACCAAATGGAGCCGGCATCTTTTCAAACAGATCGACTTCCACGTCAGTACTGGATTTCATCAGTGCATCGGAAGCATAAACACCGGCCGGGCCAGAGCCAATTACGGCAACGCGGAGCGGGCGATTCATGAAGCGTGTCCTTCTTTCTCTAATGCTTTACGACGGCCACGAGGCCGCGGCGTAAGTAGCTGCCAGCGGTGACCTCGTGGGGAAAGGAGTTATTGGTTTATTCGACATTCCCAATGGTAGCGCCCCCAATCGTAGCGATAACTTACGAAAAATCGAGAGGCGAGCATCACATCATCGGCGAGATGCTTTTGAAGGCGGACAAAACTAAATGTGACCTTAGTCACGCCCAATGTGGGAATTTGGGCTAGTTCACTAGAAAAACCGCATAAAAGCCGCGATTATGCGGGAAAACTGTTGGAATCTGTGGGGAAAAGTGTGGCTACCAGGGGTAACCAAAGAGGTTTGAGTCCGTCGTGAGATGTAAGGTGACTCACAATAAGATGAAAATAATGATTTGGGACTCAGCGGGATTGGAAGCTCAGCATGATCTTGAGCCTCCGGCAGTCCAATGGCTCGAGCCAAGTCAACGTTCAAATAAGTCAACGATTAAGCGCAGTGCGAGAAAGGAACGTCGGTGAGCGATAAGAACGCCCAAGCGTCCACCAACAACTCCGCAGTCCTGATTACTTCAGTGGACCGCGCGGACGATCTACAGGATGTCATTACGGCATTGTCTGAGGCACTGGGTGGGGCACGTTGCCTCCACACTGTCGGTGGGGCTCACGGCGCCACTGTGGATCAGGTTGTTGTGGATCCGGAATCCGCGCTTGACACCATCGTCAGTGCTGTTGAGGCTGACCGCGCTGCTAACGAGGGGGCGGCTGTTCTGACCGGCTCCGGCAACCTCGATTTTGACTTCCGCATTGCCACCGTCGCCGGTGCCGGTGTCATCGTTGTCGCTGGTGGCGAGGGCTGCCACACAGAGGCCGCGAAGGCTCGCGTTCGTTTGGCGCTCAGCAGTGCAGCTCAGCGTCACAGCGAGGTACTCGCTGTTGTTCTCACAGGGGAGGAAGCAGCCGAGGCTGCTAAGACTTTCGAGCTCGACGTTCCCGTTGTTGCCGTTGACGATGCTGAGGGGCTTCGCAAGGTCGTAAGCCGCGAGGTCACCGCAGTGATGACTCCACAGCGTTTCCAGTGGTGGCTGTTGCAGCGCGCCAAGGCTGATAAGCGCCACATTGTGCTGCCAGAGGGGGACGATGACCGCATTCTTGAGGCCGCTGATTACCTCCTGCGCGAGGACATCTGTGAGCTCACTATCCTCGGTGACCCGGATCCTATGAAGGCGCGCGCCGCCGAACTGGGTTTTGACATCGACGCCGCCCATCTCTGGAACCCACAGACCTCCGAATATGTTGAGCAGTTCGCGGAACAGTTCGCAGAGATGCGCAAAGCCAAGGGGGTCACGCTGGAGCAGGCCCGTGAGACGATGCAGGACATCTCCTACTTTGCGACGATGATGATTCACAACGGGCTTGTCGACGGCATGGTGTCCGGTGCAGCCCACACAACTGCGCACACCATTCGTCCGTCCTTGCAAATCATTAAGACCAAGCCGTCGGCTTCCACGGTGTCGTCGCTGTTTCTCATGGTTATGGACAACTCGCTGTGGGGTTTTGCGGACTGTGCGGTGCTGCCGAAGCCGGCTCCGGAACAGCTGGGTGAAATCGCGGTAGTATCCGCCGAGACTGCAGCTTCCTTCGGTATCGACGCCCGCGTTGCCATGCTGAGCTACTCCACTGGAGCATCCGGCACAGGTGAGGATGTTGACCGTGTGAAGGCGGGCCTGGCCAAGGCCAAGGAGCTGGCTCCGGACCTCGCCGTCGATGGTCCGCTGCAGTTCGATGCTGCTATTGACCCGTCTGTGGCTGCGAAGAAGATGCCGGATTCCTCCGTTGCGGGTAAGGCAACTGTTTTCGTGTTCCCGGATCTGGACGCCGGTAACATCGGGTACAAGATTGCCCAGCGCTGTGGTGGTGCATTGGCAATCGGCCCGATTCTGCAGGGCTTGAACAAGCCGGTCAACGACCTTTCCCGTGGTGCCACGGTGCCGGACATCATCAACACGGTTGCAATTACCGCTATTCAGGCTGGAGGAAACTAATTATTATGTCCCGTCACGTACTTGTTTTGAACTCCGGTTCCTCCTCTATCAAGTTTCAGCTGGTAGATCCGGAGAAGGACTCAACGCAGCCGCCGTATGTCTCCGGTCTGGTGGAGCGCATTGGTGAAGAAGACGGCATTATTAATCTGAAGTTCTCCGGACAGAAGATTGAAATCACTGAGCCTATCGCTGACCACGCCAGTGGCCTTGACCGCGCGTTCGAGCTGATGGATGAGCACGGTGTTGGTCCGGAGTCGGTGGATATTGCCGCCGTCGGTCACCGTGTCGTTCACGGTGGTCGCCTGTTCTCTGGACCGGAGCTGATTACCGACGAGATCGTCGGCATGATCCGCGATCTTATTCCGCTGGCGCCGCTGCACAACCCGGCCAATATCGTAGGCATCGAAGAGTCTCGCAAGCTGCTTCCCGACGTGCCGCACGTCGCCGTCTTCGACACTGGTTTCTTCCACACCATGCCACCAGCTGCTGCTCTGTACCCGCTAAATGCAGAGGTCGCATCGAAGTTTGATATCCGTCGTTACGGCTTCCACGGCACCTCGCATGAGTTTGTTTCCAAGCAGGTGCCGGACCTTCTGAATAAGCCGGCAGGGGAAATCAACCAGATTACGCTGCACCTGGGTAACGGTGCGTCGTGTGCGGCTATCCGAGGTGGCCAGGCGGTGGATACCTCGATGGGGCTGACCCCGCTGGCTGGTCTGATGATGGGCACTCGTACCGGTGACATTGACCCGGGCGTCATCTTCCACCTCTACCGCAACGGCATGAGCATCGATGAGATCGACAATCTGTGCAACCGCCAGTCCGGTTTGAAGGGTGTCTCTGGTGTCAATGACTTCCGAGTCCTGCAGGAGCGCATGGATGACCACGACCCGGATGCTTGGGCTGCATACCAGATGTACGTTCACCAGCTGCGCCGCTACATCGGCTCGTACATGCTGATTCTCGGTCGCCTCGACGCTATCACCTTCACTGCCGGTGTCGGCGAGAATCACGTCGGTATCCGCCGTGACTCGATGGCTGAGCTCGAGAACTTTGGCATCAAGATCGACGACGAGCGCAACTCCCAGCCGAATGATGGCCCGCGTCTGATCTCTGCGGATGACTCGAAGGTCAAGGTCTTCGTGGTACCGACCAATGAGGAACTGGCCATTGCCCGCTACGCAATGAGCTTCGTGGACTAGTTCCTTGGACTGGAACCCTGACGAGTAGGCAGGGTTTCGGTAACCCGTAATCGACGGCCGCCGTGTACCTCACCTGTTGAATCCGCGACTGTAACTCAACAAAAAATGAGCTCGCCCCACTGTCTTCCAAACTGGAAGAATCTAGTGGGGCGAGCTCATTCTTCACCGCCAGGGAAACTGCGCCTATGCCTCAATAGGCTCAGTCACCTGGTCATTATTTCAACGCATCAGCGCAGGTAACTACCAGATGTAGACGCCGTCGCCGACCTGCAGAGTGTTGAAGTACATCACGGCATCATCGTGATTCAGATGGATGCAGCCGTGGGACATCTGATTGACCGAACCCTCGTGGAAAGCCTCACCGTCGTTGGTGAAGTACACAGAGAACGGCATCGGACCGTTGTAAGGAACCGACCACTCATCGCGGACCTTGCGGGTAACGCTCAAGTGTCCACGGGTGGTTTCGTAACCTGGCATACCGGAGGACATGGGCACCGGGCCGTAGGTGATGTTGCCGTTTTCCTGCAGCCAGGTCTTCTGGTTAGCCAGGTCAACGCATGCGCGGGCGCTCGGCGGGCACGGGTTGTTTGGCTCTGGGCGTGGTTCAGGGCGTGGTTTCTGCTCTGGCTGTGGAGCGGGGGCAGGCGCCGGCTCAGGCTGCGAAGGCTTGTCTTGGCCCTCCAGCAAACCGAAAATCTCGTTGACGACGCGGGTGGCTTCGGTCTTCTGCGCAGCTGGCAGCGGCAGGCTGTCGATGGCGTTCAGCAGCTGAGTTTTGACCTTGTCCGCCACCTGCTTGTTGTTTTCAGCGAACTTGAAGTTTTCATTGATTAGGGTGACGACCGAATCCGGCAGCTTCACCGAAGAGGAATCCAGAACCTCAGAGAGCTCAGGAGCAAGGTCGCCCGGGTTCAGAGTCGAGATCTCCGGCAGCTTGAGGTCCCGAACACTCTGGCTGAGCGACTGCAGGTCTGGGGAAACTGGCAGGGCAACGGCAGTGCCGGCCCCAATACCAAAGGCGGTGGTGAGAGCTGCAGCGCTGATGATGACACGCTTGGCGCTGCGGAAAGAGGATTTCGAGGAGGCAAACATAGAGGACATCTTAAACCACGAACGGCAATTCTCTCTTTATTCACCAATTCTGGGGTGGCGTTCACCCCACAACCGCATGTTTGACCAGGTTCAGTAAAGAGTTGGTACAGAGCTAACGCCAAGTTCGTGGCCGAATGAGATTTGCGATATCCACCAAGTTGTAGCGGTGTCGCGGAAACTGTGAAGAGCGCGCCAGCATCCGTAAGTCTTTTTCCAGTCCTTCACGCAGGCCAGCCACGGTAAAGGGCGCATCGAAAAGACCATTGGAGCTAGCTGCATGGTCGAGGTTCGAGCTGCGCAACCAGTTCAGCGCGGACGCCATCACGGCGATGCGCAGCTGCGGCATGCGCGGTTCATTTGTTGGTAGCTCCACCAGGCGACGCGCAGCACGGCGAATTCTCGATTCGGTCAACTCGGAGGGCATCCCGGAGGTGAGCATCAGAATCGTCGTCAAACGTGCCATGCGATGGTGGCGGGAGTTACCGGGAACGCGGTCAAGCTGGGAGATAGCCATTTCGTGTTGGCGCTCAGAGGCCAGCTGACGAGCTAGCCCGAAGGCGGAGGATACCGTCGTCGGGTTGGCCGCCCACACGACGGCGTAGAGACGCAGGGTGTTGAAACGAATTGTCTGAGGCGACAGGGACTCGCTGGCCCAGGCCGGGGAGAAGATTTCGGGCGTATCGGCAGCGACATTATCCAGCGCGCTGCTCAAGTTCGCGGCGGCGCGGGCGACAGAGGGCTCGAGGAGAGATGCGTTGGCGATGCCCAAGCGCTGTTGAATCAACTCGAGAGTCGCTGCCAGCGCCAACTTCGGGGCGGGCTCACCGGGAAGCATTGTCAGCACGTGGTGGAACGAGGTGAGGGCATCGTTGAATTGGTCGAGAAGCAGATAAGTCACGCCCTCGTACCAGTGGTAACGCCAATCGCGCTGCAAGCGTTCAGAGACATCGCAGAGGCTGTCGCGGGCCTCATCAATTAATCCGAGGTCCAGTTTCGCACGCACGATGCCCAGCGGAATTTCCACCGAAGAACCATACTCGGGTTCGGACAGTGCGTTGGTCAGTGTTTCGATTAGTTCGTTGGGTTCCGTAAACGACGAGGCGCTCAGGATGCGCGCACCCGGATCTGTCGGGTTAATCAGTGGCACAGGCAGCGCGAAGGTCACTTCTTGCGGAGTGATTTCCACGCCTCGGGTGATGCCGTCGACAAGCTGGTCGGTGCGGAACACCAGGTGCTTGGTGCCGTACGTGGAACGCTGCGGCGAGAAATTCGACACCGCCTGTGGGAATTGCACGCCGTCGCGCACCGCCAGAATCTCGCGCAATACGCCGATGAGCTGCACACTCATCTCTTCGGCAGAACCGAAGCGAGCCTCCGGATCTTCGTGGCAAGCGCGCAGTAGAAAGCGGTAGAGCGAGTAAAAACGGCGGAACAGAGGCTCTTCGACAGGTGAGGGCAGTCCCGGATCGTAGACGCCGTTGGTCGCCGGCAACTTCAGAATCAGCGAGGCCAGCGTGCGGCCGACAGTGTAGATATCACTGGCAATCGTCGGTCCCGTCGTAGCAATCTCCGGCGCCTGGAATCCGGGCGTGCCGTAGATATGGCCGTAGGCGCCGATGCCGGTGACCGCGCCAACGTCGATAAGCGTGACATGGTCTTCGCTGAGCAGCACGTTGTCCGGCTTCAAATCGTTATAGACAACGCCGCGCGAGTGCAGGTAATCCAGCGCGGGTAGTAGCTCCAGGATGTAGCCAATCGCCAGGTCACAGGGCATGACGCCGTCAGGGTAGCTCCGTCGCTGTTTGCGTAACGACGGGCCGCCGACGTACTCCATCACAATGAAGCCGGTGGCGCTGTTGGCGTCCGTCTCATCGATGAAGTTGATGATCTTCACAATTCCCGGATGCGAGATTTCCGCGAGGAACTCGCGTTCTGCCTGGACTACGGCGAAATCCTTCTCGTTTTTCGCTGCCATCATGCCCTTGAGCACGACCCAGCGATCCGAGACATTGTGGTCAATCGCCAGATAAATCCAGCCGAGACCGCCATGGGCAATCGGGCCCACAATTTCGTACTGATCCGCCACGATATCGCCGGGTTTCAGGCTCGGCGTCGGCTTATTCGTCGCGCGAATCTTCTCATCACTCATTACTGCATCGCGCGGATCCTGCGTTGTGATGTACGGCAGGTGCACCATGCCGTCGGCGACGGTGCGTCCACGGTGCGCAGTCGATCGCTTCCGGCGAAAGTCCTCCAACGCTTTCCGGTGCGAGGCCATCGACGGATCTGGTGTCTGGGTGCCGGGTTCGGTCGTCACGCTTGACGACGAGCCCCCGCGCCCCAACAATTCGGCGATATCGAACTCTTCGTCATCGTCATCATCGTCCGCAAAAGGGTCGAAGGCGACAGCGGCAGTGCCGGGCGCTTGTTCGTCGTCTTCATCGGCGAATGGGTCGAAGGCGACGGCCTGAGTGGCAGCTGCCTCTGCCTCTGCGTGAGCATCCTCCTGGGGCGCTGGCGTGTATTGCGGATGCTGGGCTTGCTGGGCTTGCTCGGAGTACTGGTTTTCATCGCTCATCGGTTATCCACCTCGCCTTCTGGAGCAGCTTCCGGTGTGGGGGAGATTCCAAGTATGTCTTCGTCGTCGCCGTACTGTGGCGATGGCTGTGTACCACTTGGTAGGAAGGGGCCGAACCAGGTGTCGTAGAGGGACTGCCAGGTGCCATCGGTTGCCATACGCTCCAGGGTCGCGTTGATTTGGCGAACTAGGCCTGGGTTCCCCTTGGATACACCGGCCGCGTAGCTTTCCTCGTTCAAGCCCCGCTGGACAATCGCGGTGGCCGGATCTTGGTCGTTGATACCAGCGAGGATGGTGTCATCGGCAACGACAATCTCTGCCTGGCTGTTTTGAAGTGAAATGAGGCAATCCGACCAGTTGCCGACCAACAGCAGCGTATTGTTCGGCGAGAGCCGTCGAATCAAATCCTCGGTAGTAGATCCCCGGGAGACGCAGATGCGACCGTCCTTGACGTCCTCGGGGGAAGCATCGCCACCCGGTGAAGAGACGAGAACTCCAGCTCGTGCTGTCAAATACGGTGCGGAGAACAGCACCTTTTCGCGCCGGGCATCGGTGACCGTCATAGTGCGCAAAACGACATCGACGGTGCCGTCTTCGAGTGCGGCGGTGCGTTCGTTGCTGTCGACGAACCGAAACTCGACAGCATCGGGATTGTCAAAGATGTCCCGGGCAATCTCCTGTGCCAGGGATACCTCAAACCCCGAAAGCTCTCCGGTGCTGAAGTCGCGGAAGCTGAGCAGGTTCAATGATTGGTCAACACCAACGATGATGCGACCGCGCTGGTAAATCTCCGGGATTCGCTCTTCCGGCGTTTGGTCATCGGGGGCGAGTGTGGACAGATCTGGCGTGTTGGCTTCTGTCGCAGGCTTCCTCGAGGAGGCTTTGTCGTAGAACGCGCCCGGTGGCAGGGGAAAGTCACCGGTGGCCTCCAGGATTGTGCGCGAGTAGGGATCGTCGGCAAGCGAATCGGTCGCGCAGGCACTGACGGTGAGGCCCGCGATGGCGAGTGCACCAAGGACGGCTCTGCGCCGCCAGCCGGCGAGACCGCGGAGCGATGGGGAGAACGGAACGATCATAGGTACTCCAGAAGCCGGTGTCGGAAGCCGAAAACAACCAGAACTGCCGCGATGACGGTCAGTGTAACCGTGGCGAGAGACAGTGCCGCGATAGCGCGACGGGATCGGTCGAGGTTCTCACGGGCGGTCAAGCGGGACTCGGCGATGGAATTCTGTAGCGACTCATCGACCTGGTTGAACGCAGCCGCCGACGAGCTGGCATTATCCACATCGGTCGCGATGCGAACCGCACCGGCGTAGTCGCCTGAACTCAAGTGCTCCATCATTAGGTTGTGACCGGACTCCCAGCTGTAGATACCGTGGATGGCGGCTCTGATATCATCGTCCGGTGCATTGGCGTCCACTCTTTCCAGCTCGCCGACCAGGGTGCGCACCGACTGCGAGAAGGACTCCGCATCCGCGGGCTGACGGCGCACTAAGCCGAGGGTTTCGCTGGCGCGTAGCTGCTGGGCATCAATGCGCACTTCGGTTAGGGCATGAACATCCGGGCGCTGCTCTCCGAAGAGAGAGTTGGACTGCCACGGCTGAGTGGTGGCAATTCCCACACCGACAAGCGCGATGGCCATCAGCATGGTTGCACCAAACAGGCCGACGTTGAATAGTCGACCGGTGCGGCGAGTCAGCCACCACTGCGTGATTAGCAGCATCAAAATTGCCGCTGCCAGGCCTGACATCGGAAAAAGAGGCGGCTTTGATAGTTGGCGCTGCTCATCATTAGTGGTGGTACTGGTGCGTTCGTAGAGCGATTTTGCAGCTGGCAGAATCTGGACCTGCATCAAGTTTGAGGCAGAGGCGAGGTACGCGACACTGACGGGATTGCCCTGGCGCGCATTCGCGCGAGCTGTCTCGACCATGCCGGTGTAGACCGGCAACAGCCGCTGTACAGTCGCGATATTCTTCATCTCTGGGGCATCGACGTTTTCAATGCCCGTAGCTGCGCGGGTAGCGGACATGGATGCTTGTGCGATGACATCGTCGAAGTTGCTGACCAAGTCCTGGCTGCTGTTGAGTGTGCCGCGGGAAAAGGCGGTGTTGGCCGACGCATCGGCAATCGTCAGCGAGGCATAGAGATTCTGCGAGGCATTGGCCATCGGCTCGCTCAGCTGCGAAATTCGGGTGAGCTGCTGCTGGCGTTGCGAGGTTGTTTGCCACATGGATAGGCCGGCGGCCAGAATAGCGACGATGAGGATGAGGGCGACTGTGGTCAATCGGCCCGGCGACGTCATCAAAAATGACGCTGACCGGCGCACATACGTGGCCGACGGGCCGAGCTTGTCATAGAGACGCTCACCGAGAAAACGTGTCAATCTCCGGTTGCGCGGGCCAATTTCCAGGGCATCCACGCGCAGGTCGGTATCACGCGGAGAGTCTGCTAGGGCTGTTGGGGTTGCGGCCGTTGCTGGGGCATTAGCCGAGGACTCTGTAGTTTCCAGAGCAGTTGATGGTGCCGCACTCTCGGTAGCCGGGGTGGTGTCGGGAGTATCTTTCGATTCCTTTGCCGCCTGAGCCGCAGTGTGTGTGTCTAAGCTTTCGCCACCGGGAGTGGTGCGACCGCTGAAACGAGTTCGGCGTGGAGCACGATTCTTGCGGTGGAATGGGTTTCGGTTTTTGTCGTGGGCACGGGAATGAGGCGCACTTGAAGTGGTTTCACCCATGTGCACGTGTCCTTCCGACGTGACCGAAGTCGCCTGCGACAATCTCTCCGCTCAGAGCAACGTTAGTTCCTTGCAAATCTTAGTCGCTCGGGCTTGTGACGGAAAACACAAGGGTATCTGGCGTAGGGTGGAGACATGCTTCAGGATGGAAATGGTTGGGCAGCCGGCCCCAGCGGTACGCGCTGCTGGGGACGCTTCGGAGCTGCAGGGCTGCTGATTGTGAGCCCTCAGCGCACTGTGCTTATGCAGCATCGAGCTGACTGGACATCGTTCCCCCTAACGTGGGGTGTTCCTGGTGGGGCTTGTGATTCTCATGAGACTCCTGAGGCGACCGCGCTGCGTGAAACGGCTGAGGAAACTGGGCTGCTGGAGCATCAGCTTCGCATCCTCGACACGCAGGTCACCACCGGTCCCTTCCCGGCCGATCCGGATCGCCCCGAGCTCGCCGGCGGCTGGAAATACCACACGGTCTACGCACTAGCTGCCGAAGAGCTGGAGACGAATCCGAACGAGGAGTCCCTAGAGTTGCGCTGGGTTCCGCTTGACGACGTCGACAGCCTCGATCTGCTGCCGCCTTTTGTGGAATCGTGGCCCCGGGTGCGCGCGCACCTCGAGAAACTGCTGGAGGCCCTTGACTAGGTGTCGGCTTCGCACCTACCGGCGCTCCCTGCGTCGACTACTTGGAGTCGGCAACTGCTGCCGCGCCAGCGGCCAGCGCGGTGACGGTTAGGACGGACGGCCATGCGCCAATCTTCTTAGCCAGCGGGTGTGAGAGGCCGAAAGCGCCGAGGTAGGCGGCCACTAGGCCAGCGGCTCCCAGGGCGCCGGTCTTTGCGTTCCAGGTGCGTGCTGCGTATGCGCCGGCGGCACCCAAGATGACGCCACCGAGCGGACGAATGCCTGTTTCGCGAGCGGTGAGCCAGCCGCCGATGAGGCCAGTGGCCACGAGCGGAGCGGTCTTTACGTCTTTTGCCTTCTTCAAAGTAATAGCCATAAGCATCATCGTACCTAGTAAGAAGGGCTTGGCGGCGCGCTTTTAGAACGGCTCCTGGCGGCGCTGGTGCTCCTCAACATAGCTTTCCGAGTGCTCCGCCAGCTTCAGTAGCGAAGGCAGTGCCTTAATTAGCGCACGAACGTCCTTTTGCGACATTGTCCGCACAATTTCGTACACCAGCGCACCCCAGTGGTCGATAAGTTGCTCCAGCAGCGTCTCGCCATCGCTGGAGACATAGAGGTTCTGCGCACGGCGATCCTTTGCATTGTTCTCGCGTTCAATCAGTCCGTTGTCGAGTAGACGGCGAACTGTTGCCGAAACGTTGGATGGGCGTAGGAAACGCAGGCGTGCAATGTCGGATACGCCGCAGCCCGGGTGGGTTGAAATAAAGTGCAGTACTTCCATTTCCGACTGGGAAATGTCCATCCTGGCATTCGGGCGCTCACCGAGGCGGCGAGTCGACGCAAGGAAGTCATACAGGCCGATGGAAATCTTCTGCACGCTTTCGCGCAGGGATTCATCGGACTCAGTCGAGTCATCCGCGGTGGGGAAGCCGCTCGCTGGCTCCGGGGTAGTGGTGCGCTGAGGGGAGCGTGCAGAAGTCATGATCTTCCTTCCCGACGTAATGAATTGATGTTCTGATTAAACACCTTATATCGTCGAAATAACTTTCTGTGGTGAAAATTTGTAGATTGAACAAAAAGTTAGGCTCATAAGTGCTGTGCGGGTGCTTTATCGCCCATTTCTGCCCCTGATTTTAGGGGCTGGCAGCAAAGACTCCGCTTTACGACGGCCCCAGCGACACCCCTAGCAGGAACTAGGCCTACGCGCTTTTCCGCCCGTTTATTTACACTTCGTAATCCACAATCACCGGAGCATGGTCGGATGCGCCTTTGCCCTGACGCTCTTCGATGTCGATGAATCCGGCGGACGCCTTTGCCGTGAGGTCGGGGGAGGCGAGCTGGAAGTCGATGCGCATGCCCTCATCCTTGAAAAAGCGGCCAGCCTTGTAATCCCAGTAGGTCCACTGGTTTGGGGTGAATTGGCGAGTCACTTCCTTCATACCCGCCTGCTCCAGCGCATAGAAAGCTGCGCGTTCAGGCGGTGTGACATGTGTTTTCCCTGCGAAGGCTGCCATTGACCAGACATCGCCGTCGGTCGGGGCAATGTTGAAGTCGCCGCCCATCATGAAGGTGGCCTCCGGGTCGTCGTCAAGCGTGGCGATGATGTGCTGACGGAGCCGCTCCAGAAATTCGAGCTTGTACTCGAAGTGCGGGTCGGTGATGTCGCGGCCGTTCGGGATGTAGAGGCTATGGACGCGCACGCCACCGCAGGTAGCGGCGATATGGCGGGCCTCCAATGCGGGAGTTGCGTCGGGGTCCTTGTTGAAACCGGGCTGACCGGGGAACTCTGCCTGGATGTCCTCAAGGCCGACGCGGGAGATGATGGCAACGCCATTCCACTGATTCAGGCCGTGGTGGGCGACTTGGTATCCCAGCTCTTCAAAAGCAGCGGTGGGGAATTGGTCGTCCTTGCACTTGGTTTCCTGGACGGCCAGGACATCAATGTCATTCCGGCGCAGCATTTCCACCATTCGGTCGAGGCGAGTTCGAGCCGAATTGACGTTCCAGACACAGATTCGCATATCAACGATTGTAAAAGGGGAACGAAACGGCGGCCTTATGCGTTGAACAAAGCAGTGACAAAATAAGCGGACAAAAGCGAACAAGGTGGGCGGAAGCCCGGTAGGAAAGGGAGTTTCGAGGTTGGCTAACTGGGACGATCGCCGTTACGGCGGCGAGTACAGTCCGACGGATTACCTGGGTAGTAGTGGCAGGAACGTTTATCGGGAACACGACGCATATGCGGCGTACGATGCGGCAATGCCGTATCAGGAAGTGCCATATCCGGTAGCAAACATTCCGGTCGGCTATGAAAGCGGGTACCCCGCTAGCTATGGGGCGTCTTCCTTCGGTGCGCTCAGTGCTAATCCCAAAGTCGCGCCGCTGACCGCTCAAATGGCGGTACACCTCGGCTTTGACCCCAATCTGGCCAATGGCTCAGTGGCACGTCGTGGTGGTGCGCTGTTGGTGGATTCTGTCATCTACACTGCATTGATCGCCTCCATTGCAGTTCTCACTAGCATCGTGGGGGCATCGGACAGCGGCGTAATGGTGATGCTGATCAGCCTCTTCCTCGGTCCCGGTGGTTTTTACCTCTACCGCGTGGCGGGGGACTCCATCTTCGACGGGTCGCCGGGTAAACACGCCATGGGCATGAAAATCGAAGGTGCACACGGGATGCCAGTCTCAGCCCGCGATGGTTTTGTGCGCAATGCCTGGATTCTGCCGTCGATGATTCCGGTCGCCGGTTGGTTTGTCTCTGCGGGCCTGGCCGGCTGGATTGCAATGGCTGCCTCACGTGATCCACTGGGGAGAGGTCGCCATGAGCTTTCGGTCCACACCCGTGTGGTGGAAAAGCCGGAGACGCGCGAGCTGCAGCGCGGGCAGCGCCGCATGGACTATCGCATGGGCAGCAAAGAGCAGCAGGGCAAGCAGCTGAAGCGGATTAAAGGGGTTAAGCGCGGGAAGTAGGGCGATTAGGGCGAGCAGGGCAGGGCCGAAACGTGAGCCCCGAAACCTAAGCCTCTGTCAGCTCCGCATAGCGGTGTCGGTGGTGCTCGGTAAAACCGAGTGTCCGGTATAGCGCAATGCCAGCCTCATTTGAGCCCAATACCTGCAGATATGCAGAATCTGCCCCGTGTTGTGCGCCCCAGTGCATCATGTGAATTCCCAGTAGGGTGCCAAGTCCTCGGCGGCGCATATCGGCTGCGACTTCCACAGCGGAGAACCCGAGCCATACACGGCCGTCGTCCGATTCGGTCAGCGTGCCGCGCGTAATGGCTACCGTGCGTATGCCTTCAGGCGCATTGTTGTCAGGCACTTGCAGGCGTCCGAAGCACATGCGGCCATCAATTTCATTGCGCAGGAACTGCAGCGCATGCTCGGGCAGCGTGGTGCCGCGGAAATGGTAGAGCCCCAGCCAGTCGTCGTCAGGTTGATCAGCGATATCCACCTGCACGTCTGCAAGCTCGACGCTGTGCTCATCGAGCACCTGTTCGGCGCTGTGCTCATCAAGCACCTGTGCTGCGCCGTCCGATTCAGCTGCCAATTCAGCAGGCGGCAAATCCCCATCGAGTGCGCGCGTCATAACCGTAATGTCCGGCCCGACCGTCCACTCCGGCCCCGCGACCAGTGCCTGTGCCGGTTTGGCGATTCTATCCGGAATCGCAATCCGCACCGGCAAATCGTGGGAATCGTAAAACGACTTAATCTTCTCCAACGGCACCGGCTGAGTGCTGGCTCCGGGTTCGAGCGGCAGCGCAGAGTTGGAACGCTCCGTAATGCCATCGCCGGCTCGCAGCAGCCAGCCCGACTCCACCACATGCGCGATACCCGGGAAGGCCTTCGCTGTCGCAGTTTCCACGGCGCGAATATCCGAATTGCGCACCGGATGATCCGGCAGGGCCTTCACAATCAAAATGTGCTTATCGCTAAAGTCCACCGCTGCCACGGATTCGTCGGCACGCACGCCAGCACGAACCTGCGGACGCACGACGAACGGATCCATGCTGAGCACATGCCCAATGACGTCCGTAGTCTTCTTGCCGCTGGTCAGCGCCTCTTCATCGGTCAGCGCGCGCCGCACAATGACACGACGTCCCACCGCCACTTCACCGACGCCCCAGCGGGAAATCGGTAGCTTCTGTGCTGCACTTTCGCTTGCCGACGACTCCAATTGCCTATCCGCCACGATCTAATCCTCGTGGCCGAACGGGTCTGGATCCACGCCCGGCATCCAGGTCAGGCTGCCCTCGGTCCAACCGGCGCGCTTGATTTCCTTCTTGGCCATGCGCTTCCAGCGGCCCGTGAGACAGTCGGTGTAAAGGAACCCATCTAGATGGCCGACCTCGTGCTGCATGCAGCGAGCGAGGAAACCGGTGGCCTCGATGCGGACCTCTTCGCCGTTTTCATCCAGGCCGGTGACGACAGCCTTCTCCGCGCGGTTGGTGGGGAAGGACAGGCCGGGTACAGAGAGGCAGCCTTCGTCATCGGAGCCGTCGTCGTTAGGCATGGTCTTCGGGATTTCACTGGTGGTCAGCACCGGATTGATGACGCAGCCGCGGTGCCAGACATCGTCGTCATCGGGGCAGTTGTAGACGAACAGGCGCTTGCCGACACCCACCTGGTTGGCAGCCAGCCCCACACCGTGGGCGCGGTCCATGGTTTCGTACATGTCCTCGATGAGCTCGCGCAGCTCGGAGACATCCTCGGTCACCGGCTGGGTAGGAGTGTGGAGAACGGGGTCTCCGGCAATCACAATGGGACGGATAGTCATGCCGCTGATTCTACTCGGCGTCCATGTTTTCTAAATCGCCTGGTGATGTCCGAGTTGTGTCAGGGAGTTGTAGGTGGGGCGTAGGTGAGGCTGGGTGGCTAGATCTGACGATGTATCTTCACTAAGTATCTGCATAGACAGTGTCGTGCAGAATAGAGGATCAGGGCGAGCGAGAAGGAAAGCGGGGTGCGGAAAGTGGTGAGCAAGGAGCCCATAGGTGGCAGCCACGAACCTGAGGCCGAGCGGCGGCTTGACTCATCCGAGCATCTCGGACTCGTGGGTGATACCAGCGGCATTGAACCCGTTTTGGCTCAGAAAATGCTGGATTTTGAGAAAGAATGGCTGAAAGTTGCCCGCCGTGGACCGCGTATGGCCGGTGCGCGACAGGAGGCAATTCGACGTCGCTTTGCCGAGGACTTCGGCAACAACACAATCCGCTACCACCAGGTACTTTCGCGACTTCTCGACTCTCCAGCAGCCGAAGCAGCCGAACCCGTGTTGGTTCATCGGCTGCGCGCCGTGCGGGACAACCACGACGCATAAGGTTCAAGTTTCACTTCACGGTTCGGCGGCAGAACATATAGGATGTGGGATGTGTCTGACCAACTAAACCCTCAGAATTCGCCGCGTCCGGGCCGTCATCGACTCGATGACGACTACGACGACTTCGATGAGTACAGCGATTACGCGGAGGCTCCCGCCGCTGGCGGCGCTCACGCGTACTCCGAGCCGTCGGATGCTCAACACGCAGCTCCCAGATCTGCGGCCCCGGCCGCTGGCGCAGCCGCTGCTGGTGCTACCGCTGCCGCCACTACCGGTGCTGGCTCTCGGGCTGCTGCTAGTAATTCCGCAGCTGCTGATGGTGCTGATGACGGCGACATCGGCGACGGTGCCGGTGATGGCCGCTACATGCGCGTTCTCGCTATCGTGCTGCTCGCTATCGGCGTGTGCCTGGTCGCCTACGGTGCCTACGCACTCAGCACGCGTGGCGACGATGCTGAGAACACCGGCCCGAATGACACCTCGGCATCCGCTCCGGCTGACTCTGGTGCGCCTGCTGAATCGGCCAACGGCAGGGATCCGGCAAAGGATGGTGCTGCTGGAGATGCTGACGGCGAGGTCCTGCCGCCACCGGCAAATGAGCCAGGCAAACCGGTTCCTCCCGCGGAGAATCCGCCGGCACAGGATGAGGCCAACGAAGCGCCACAGATTGACCGCAAGACTGTCAAGGTCAGTGTCCTGAACAACTCTGAGGTCGTGGGCCTTGCCGATGACCTGTCCAAGCAGATGGGCGAGCAGGGATGGGGTGCCGGCGAGACCGGCAACGCTCCTGAAGAGAAGATGGGTGTGTGGGAGAAGACCACCGTCTACTTCGACCCGAGGAACGAAGAGGAAAAGGCCGCTGCTGAGCAGATTGCGCACGACAACGGTTGGGAAGCCGCACCTCGCGATGACCGTCTCCGGGACGCTCCGGCGGGAATCGTCGTGGTCGCCACTGACCCGGCTCACTAGACTCCCGGCCCACCGGACTTCGGTCTCTCACTTAGGTCTGCGGCCTAAGCGTCAAGACCTGCCGCCGTGGTACGAAGCCCCCCCCCATAGCTTCCCAAGCCCCGCGTAAGCCACACATTTCATGGCCTACGCGGGGCTTTTGCATATTTTGCAGTCTCAAACAGATCACGGCTGAAAAAGGGGTACTAGTATTCTGCTAGTAGCCAGTGAGGTCTGTGAGGTTTTTATGTTCGCCGTAATGCGTCGTCGCGTTGCTGTCGCCACCGCGTTGGGTTGTGCTGCAACACTGTTGGTTTCCTGCTCAGGGGTTGAATCCAGCAGTGACAAAGACGGGAACGCGGACGCGTCGTCAAGCACTGCGCCAGTGAGCGTAGATCCGGCTGCACCGAAGCTGACCGAGCGAGTCAGCGCCTATAACTTCATCCGCACAAACGACGACGGATCAATGAAAATGCTGGCAACTGTGCAGGTCATGAGTGCCAAGGGGTGGATGGGTCTCTCCGACGAAAAAGGTCAGTTCACTACCTTGGATAAGGGTAAGTACACAGTGCAGGCGCGCGGTGCATCTGGCTGCAGTGGCATAGGCAGTCCCGCAGCTGAGGGGTTAGGTGTTATCGGTGAAGTGCACGTCGATGACAAACGGAATGCAGATGTCTGGAACGTTCCGTCCAAGGTGGATGAAGACAGTTTCACCACAGTTGCGCTTGTCGATTCCAACGGTGACCTTGCCTCCTGCGCAAAAACCGTCACCTGGACGGAGCCAACTGAGGAAAACGACTCCTAGTGTGAAAAAATAGCGGTATGACTGAGCAATTTTCCGGATCGGCGCAGCCATCTCTGGGAGTGGAATGGGAAGTGGCGTTCGTTGACCGACGAACGCGCGACACCGCCCCCGCTGCCGCCGAGGTGCTCGACATCATCGATGCGGAGCATCCCGGACATGGGCTCCAGCGCGAGTTCCTCGCCAACACTGTAGAGCTCGTCACCGGTGTGCACATGAACGTGCCCGATGCCGTAGCGGAGCTCCAAAGCCAGCTGGATATGGTTCTCGACGCCGCTGACCGCGTTGGGGTGGATGTGTGGTCATCGGGCTCGCATCCGTTCGCCCGCGGTACTGCTCAGCAGGTCAGTGCCAAGGGGCACTACTCCGAAATCATCAACCGCACTCAGTGGTGGGGGAACCAGATGATTATCTGGGGAGTCCACGTCCACGTAGGCATTAAAGACTCCGAACGCGTTTGGCCGATTATTCAGGCTCTGGCAACGAAGCTGCCGCACATGTTGGCGCTGTCTGCCTCCTCACCGGCCTGGAACGGCGAGGACATGGGTTACGCTTCCAACCGAAGCCTGCTCTACCAGCAGCTTCCCACCGCGGGTCAGCCGCCGGCGATTTACACCTGGCCCGAGTGGGAGTCCTACATGCACGACCAGTCCCGCTCCGGCGTCATCAACCACACCGGCTCGATGCACTTGGACATCCGCCCGGCATCAAAGTACGGCACCGTTGAGATTCGTGTCGCCGACGCCACCTCTAACCTGCAGGAACTCGCCGCTATCGTGGCATTGACGCACTGCCTGACGGTTTACTACGACCGCATGTGGGAGGCTGGCGAGGAACTACCGTCACTGCAGTCCTGGCACATCGCCGAAAACAAGTGGCGCGCCGCTCGCTATGGGATGGACGCGCTGGTCATCGTCAATCGCGATACCGACGAGCGGTGGGTTCGCGATGAACTCTGTGAGCTTGTGGTTCAGCTCGCCCCGCTTGCCGACGAACTGGGCTGCCGAGCCGAACTGGAATTCATCAACAACATCGTGGAAATGGGCGCGGCATACGAGCGTCAGCGCACTGTGGCGGATGCGGCCGGGGCGCTGCCTTCGATGGCTACCGAGGACGACGTACGGGCGAACGAAGAGCGCATTGGCCACACCCCGTGGCGGGCCGCTGTGGATCTTGCAGTGCAGGAACTGCGCGCCGGGCATCCGATAGCGCCTGCAGATTTCCACGAGCAGGTAGACGACTAGCCGTCGTTAAGCGGTGTGTGCCCAGACATAAATTAGTGACTAGGCCTATAGCACTTTTGGGGTGCATAAACCTAGCCACTAACTGAAGAAAGGCGCCCCCCTGGGCGGCCCCGGTCGAACCCGGTTCCGCTCCAGGTCGGAGTCCAATCTTGACGGGGAGTGTCCTCTCGTTATTCCCGGCTGTCATCGCGGGCGAGGCTGTCCTCGTCGACGAGCCTCTCCTTGAACGCCTCGTGGCCAACGCGGTTACTAACAATTGGCGATGTACCCAGAGCAAACAGGATAATCAGGGTCAACAGAGCCAAGTCACTACTAGTAGTTGTGTGAGCTGACGCGTGCGTGGCGACGTGCAAAAGCGAACCCGACAGCGTCAGAATTAGCCCCAGCGTTTGTGGCTTGGAGGATGCGTGCATGCGACTGATGGTGTCGCGGAAGCGTATTAATCCCACGGACGCTGCAACGCACAGTAGCATTCCGGTGATAATGAGTGCGATGGCGATAATGTCTGCCACGAGAATCATTTGGGCTCTCCCTTCACTGTTTTCGGAGCTGCTGTCGGTGTTGCCTTAGGCGCTGCTTTCTGTGCGGTTTTCTTTGTGGCGGCCTTTCCGGCTGCTTTCGCCACACCCTTTCGGGAGCCCTTCGCGGGCTGCTTTCCGTCATCCGGAACACGGAACTTGGCGACCGCCAGCGAAGACAGGAAACCGAGCAGCGCAATGATGAGCATTGGGTAGACCACCGAAGTGTCCAAGCTCCAGGCCATGAACGCAGCGAGCATGCCCTGCAACATTGCAGTCATGGACTCCAGGGCCACCAGGCGGTCCAGCGAGTTTGGTCCTGCGATCATGTGCCCGAGGGTAATCATCACCGCAATGAAATAGCCTGCAGCAGCTACGCCGAGCAGAATGTTAAAAACTTCCGGGTTCATCGACTGCTCCTTTCTCCCCTTTTTCGCTGCTCGTTTCGCCTTGCTCGTGGCTTTTCGCACTGCTCGGCTGCTCTTCGCCAGAGCCTGGCTTAGTCGGTTGCTCATGTACATCGCGGTTCTCAAACGCGCGAATCACCCGTCGCTCGATTCGAGTCAGCTGGTTGATTTGCTCGGCTACCTTGCTCGTCGACGACGCGTCGAGAATGTGCATGGTCAGCGTCTTTTCCCGCTTGTCGATGTCCACGATGATTCCGCCCGGCTGCAAGTTAATCAGTGCCATTGCAGTCGTGAGCGAAATATCGTCATTGGTACGCATAGGGACCTTGATGATGGCCGTCGGTGGTGGATCAGCTCGTCGGATGGCCAGCCAGGAGACACTGATAGAGGCCTTCACAAAGTCGATTGTCCAGGAACCGAACAGTCGCACCATGCCACCGAAGTTGATGTCCAGCGCGCTGTTTGGCGGAATAGGCATGGCGAGGTTGAGCAACGTGGCTACCAGAATCCCTGAAAGCACATTGGCAAATGTCACTTCGCCCCACAGCATGACCCAAATAATCAGCGTGAACAGGAACAGCAGGATTGAAATACGCGGTGGTCGTTTTGCGGCCACCTTGGCGCGAGCTTTACTCATGAGCTTTCACCTGCTCCTTCCAACGTGCTGGTGGGACGTTCGGTCACCGGGTCCGACTCCCACGGGCTCTTGGTGCGGCCTGGGTTCTTCAGCTGCTCCAGTCCCTTGTCATCGGCCGAGTCGATACCGAGAACTGCCGCGCGGTAGTCATCAACATTCGCGACGTTGCTTGCCGCTTCGGTAGCCACATTAGACAGCGGTCCGGCCAGAAGAGTCACGCCCACAGAGGCAATCACCAGTAGGGCCGTCGGCATCACCATGCCGAGTGGCATCCTGCCGACGTCATCACGATCTGCGATAGCGACCATCTGCGTCCTTTCCCGGAGTGCGGCTGGCTGCGCCAGCACGGTGTCACCTTCGGGGGCATCGGAACGGTCGCGCCAGAAGGCCTTCGACCAGACGAGAATCATGGTGTAGAGGGTCAGCAGGCTGGTGATAATCGAACCCGCAACCAGAATCCACGCGGTGGCGGAGCCGTCTTGGGCACCCGCCTCAATCAGCATGACTTTGCCCAGGAAGCCCGAGAACGGTGGGATACCACCGAGGTTGAGCGCGGGCACGAGGTATAGCAGCGCCAGCAGCGGCGAGGATTTGGCCAGGCCGCCCAGGCTGCGTAGGGAGGAGGAGCCCGCCTGGCGTTCGATAAGCCCGACCACCAGGAACAACGCCGTCTGCACCAAAATGTGGTGGACGATGTAGAAGATTGCGCCGCCGAGTCCCAGCGTATTGCCGACGGCAATACCGAAGATCATGTATCCGATGTGGGACACCAGCGTAAATGACAAGAGACGTTTGATGTCATTTTGGGCCATGGCGCCGAGAATGCCCATGAGCATTGTCGCTAGGCCGGCCCACATCAGGACGTCGTCAAGCCTGCCGTCGGGGAAGACGACACTGCGCGTGCGGATGATCGCGTAGACACCCACCTTCGTCAGCAGACCCGCGAAGACTGCGGTGACCATGGACGGTGCGGTGGGGTAGGAGTCTGGCAACCACGCCGACAGCGGGAACACCGCCGCCTTCACTGCGAAGGCGACGAGCAGCACGGCGAAGATCGCGGTGCGGGTGCCATCGGGAATGTCCTCCATACGCAGGGAAATATGCGCGAAGTTCACCGTGCCGACCGCTTGATAAACCAGGCCAATCGCCAGCAGGAACACCATCGAGGACAGCATGTTGACCATCACATACGACACGCCTGCGCGAGTGCGTGACGACGAGGCCCCCAGCGTGAGCAGCACGTAGGAGGCTACGAGCAGAACCTCGAAACCGACATACATGTTGAACAGGTCGCCAGCCAAGAAGGCCATTGAGACGCCCATGTTGAGCAGCATGTACGTCGGAACGAAGACGGAGATCGGCTCATCTTCGTCACCATCGCTAATACCCTGGCCGATGCCGAACCACATCACGGCAAAGAGGACCAGCTGAGAGACGGTAATCATCAACACTGCGAGGTTGTCGGCTACGAGCGTGATGCCGATTGGTGCGTCCCAGCCACCCACCTGGACAGTGTGGACGCCGTGCGCGTAGATGAGATACACCAAGGCGCTGGCGACTCCCAGCAGACTGCCGAGCGAAAACAGCGCGATCGCCTGCTGTGCTTTGGGGAAACGCGCCAGCAGCAGAGCAATTGCGGCGGTGGCGGCGGGGACGATGATAGGCAGCGGAATTAGTGCGAGAATTAGTTGCTCAGTCGTCATCGTCGTCACCTCCTGGGGAGTTTGATGGCGGGGTCACGGGCTTTTCGAAACTGGCCGGACCGAAGCTATCGCCGGCCTCTGTGGGTCGACCGGTGGTGGGGTCGTCGGATTTGTCGTGATCCGGAGCAGCTGATGGGTCGCTGGCCCGACGCATTGCCAGGCTGCGGTCCTCGTGGTCATCTTGCACGTGATCGCCGATGCGGTAGCGGTGCTGGCGATAGAGCAGAGCCAACAGGAATGCGGTCATGCCCATGGAAATAACAATCGCGGTGAGGATGAAGGCCTGAGGCAGCGAGTCGGCCTGGGCATCGCTGACTAGCGATTCTCTATCCCAAATCGGTGGCTGCCCCGGGGAACCGGAACCAAGCAGGATGAGCAGGTTGATACCGTTGCCCATCAGCAACAGTCCCATGAGCATCCTTGTCAACGAACGATCGAGGAACAGGTACACCCCTGTAGCGATCAGTGTGCCGACAGTAGCTAGCAGAACAAAATTGAGAATCACTGGTGAGTGTCCTTTCCTTCGGTCCTAGCTGGGGATGTCGTTTCTGAGGCCTCTGAGGTGGCTGTGTTGGCAGAGCCTGCGGGTTTAGTGCCGGCAGGTTTAACGCTTGCGGGGTTAGCGCCTGCGGACTTAACACCTGCGGGCTTAGCCGCCGCCAACTTGCTGCGCAGCTGGCGGGACTGACCGAGTGCGGCTCGATTCACACGACGTGAACGATTGCGCTCAGCGCGAAGGTTTATCTGAGCATCGATGCCACCGCCCAAACTGCGCAGGATGTAGACAATCGTGCTAACCACAATCATGTACACACCCAGATCAAAGAGCATGGGGGAGACAACAGTGACATCGCCGAGCAGCGGAATTTCCCGCGAGCCATACGTAGAAGTTAGCGGTGCCCACCCCACAAACAGTGGCCACAACGCGCTGAGTGCCGACACCAGCAGACCGCCGCCGAGAAGTATCTCGTTAGGAATCGGCAGAGTTGCCGCCAACTCACGACGACCACCGATGAGATAACGCATGGTCAGTGCCAGCGCAGTCACGAGACCACCGGCGAAGCCACCGCCGACATCGTTATGGCCGGCAAAAAAGAGATAGAAGGAAACCACCATCATGGCGGGGAAGAGCACGCGCGATGCCACCAGCACCATGATCGGGTAGCGCAACCGCTCGGCTTCACCGGACTCATCGAGAGTGTTCAACCAACGGTTGGTGCGGCGAGCTCGATTCCGCTGCGGCTTAATCTTTGAACGCATATGCATGGTATGCGTGCGGAAGACCAGTGAGGTAATCCCCAGAGCCACCATCACCAGCACGGTGATTTCTCCAAAGGTATCCCAGGCACGGATGTCGACAAGAAGTACGTTCACCGCATTCTGGCCGTGCCCAATGTCGTGAGCCAGTGGCGGAATGTCGCCGGAGATTGGCTCAGTACGACGGGAGCCCATGGCGTAAGCGGCCAACACGGGAACCGTGACACCGACTGCAATGGCCAACCAAGCACGGTGTCGTGTCCACCTCGGGTTCGATGCCGGTGCCCGCGGGGAGAGCGTACGCAACACCAACACGAAAATAATCATTGAGATCGTCTCAACCAGCAGCTGCGTCAGAGCCAAGTCAGGTGCGCCGAACATGGCGAAGATAATGGCCAAGCCGTAGCCGGTCACGCCTACCAGGATGACTCCGGAAAGCCTGTTCTTCTGCCGGGTAGCGGCCAGCGCCGCGATAATCATGATGAGCGCAACTGCACCCTGCGGAGCTGAGTCCCACAGTTCCATTCGCAGCTCATCGCGCTCGCCGAGCAACAACGCACCGATGGACAGCACGATGAGGGTCAGCAAAATGACCGCTTCATTTAACGGGAGGGAACCACGCTGGGTCGCAGCAGTGACACGGAGAGAAAGACGGCGGGCCAAGTCCAGGATTCCGTCGTAAAGCGCATCGGCACTACCGAGAGCCGGTTGATCAAACTGCAGCTGACGCACCAGATTACGCTGCCAATGCATGATGGCACCCGCGAGCAGAATTGTGGCCGTCAGCGCCAGCGGAAGGGTGAATCCGTGCCAGAGAGCCAGGTGCGATTCTGCTTCCGTATTCGGGAATGCGCTGGTGAGGTAAGGCGAGATAATCGAGTCGAGGACGCGCGGAACCAGGCCGAAAACCAAACCTGCCAGCGCGAGCAGCCATGCCGGGCCAATCTGATCCCAGGTCGGGGAATCCATCTCGGCGACGGCAGGAGAAGTGCCACCACCGCTGGCGTGCGTGCTGGACTTGGTCGCAAAAGCGGCACGCAGTAGGTACAGAGAGTACGCCACGGTCAGAATCGATCCCACGACCAGGCCAATGGTGGTGAACACCGACGGCATTCCGTGCAGCGGCTCGGCATTGAGCGTGGCCTCCAGCGCCGCTTCCTTCGCGACAAAGCCGAAGAACGGCGGCACACCCATCATCGAGGCGGCAGCGAGAATCGAAATCACCAGCAGCTGTGGCGACTTTTTGCCCAGCCCGGAGAGCTTACGGATATCGCGCGTACCAGTCAGCCTGTCAATCGTTCCCGCGATCATAAACAGCGTGGCCTTGAACATGGCGTGGCCGAGAGTCAGCGCCAGGGCGGCCAGTAGCGTCGCGCGGGTGCCTATCGACGCTACCGTGATGATGAATCCCAACTGGCTGACAGTGCCATACGCCATGATCAGCTTGAGATCCTTCTGGCGCAGAGCCATCCAGCCGCCCATGATCATGGTCAAAAGGCCGAGCGGGATGATGATTGGTTGCCACGCGCTGGTGGCGTTGAAAGTTGGCGCGAGGCGGGCGACCAGGAACACACCGGCTTTGACCATCGCTGCCGAGTGCAGGAAGGAAGAAACCGGGGTAGGGGCAGCCATTGCGCCGGGCAGCCAGAAGTGGAAGGGCGCGATAGCGGACTTAGAAAGTGCGCCGATGACCAGCAGGATTGCGGCTGTGGAGACTGCCGTGGAGTTCAACTGCGACACGGTCAGAGCACCAGGCGAGGTGAGTTCAGAGAAGTTCCAGAACCCGGTGGTCACTCCCATCAGGACGATACCGACCAGCATGATTAGCCCGCCAAGTGTCGTGACCAGGAGCGCCTGGCCTGCTGCGCGACGGGAGGAAGCTCGCTCGGCATAGTAGCCCACCAGGAGGAAGGAAATAACCGAGGTAATTTCCCAGAAGACAAACATCAGCATGATGCTGTCGCTGATGACCAGGCCGTACATAGCCGCGGCGAAGGCAACCATCTGGGCTGCGAAGGAGCCTATGCGACGGCGTTTTCCGGGCGGCGGATTGACGAAGTATCCGGAGCAATACACCAGTACGAGAAAGCCGATGGTCAAAACCAGTGTGCCGAAGAGCGATTCAATAGGGCCTAATCGCAGGTTTACATCCAAGTGGATAATGGGCATCCACGAAAAATGCGTGACGGCGGGTTGCGTGATCGCGGAAGTTTCCCCGTTTGCATTCGCTAGAGCTAAGCGAACCAGATGGGCGCCGGTGTAGATAGCGCCGCCTGCCAGAGGGAGGCTGAGAACGAGGAACCCGCGGGTTCCGAGCCACTTAATCGTCCATGGTGCAATCGCTGCCGTAAGGAACAGGATGCACAGGAGAGAAGTCACTATTCCATAATGAATGGAACACACCAGTTCATGCAACCCCGTTTTAGGGACTTAAGTATTCAAAACGGGGTTAACCGAGTGTGAGAAAACGGGAAATTTTTTCCGGTATGGTGAAAATTCGGGGGTGAGGATGTGGGCATTTTTTGGGGCTTGGCAATCGACTGCCAAGCCCCAAGATCGGTGCACTTATTACTCGTGCGTTACTCGAATGTCACCTGTGCATTAGCCATGCAGGCGGTTAGCAGCACAGACCAAAGCGGAGAGCACGGAAGCCTCCGGAGTCTGGCCAAAGCCCATGGTCCACACATGGTCATTGTTGTGACCTGCGTAGACAAAGGTAGCCGTAGCCTCGAAAATCTCGAACTGGTGGAACTCCACGATTTCAACGCGGTAACCTGCATCAGCCAGCAAGTTGGTGCAAGCCGACACTGGCCCCATAGCGGTGATTTCCTGGGTGAAAGTGCGAGTGTGGCCGTCCTTGTCGGTCAGCGACAAATCAGCGTTGAAGTTCCAGCGGCCCAGGGTGCCACGGGTTGCGTCGAAATTCTTGATTTGGACTGGGCCGTTAGTGGGGGAGTAAGTGTCCTTGAACTTCTGCCAGTTCATGCCACGGGCTTCCTGCCTCAAGCCACGAGGCAGGCGATGTCCGAAGCGAGCCCTAAACGGATCGTCGGAATAAGTTCGCACATTGCCATTGTCCTGGTGCTCCAACGAAGGGCGCTTGCCCGTGAAGGTCGTCGAGGTGGACATGTTCTTCTGGGTGCGAGTGGAAAACATTCTTTTCTGGTCCTTTGCTTAATTGCTTTGCTGTGAGTGGCGGACCAACCAAGTGCTTCGAGAAGTTGCGGCCAGAGACCCCGCGTGGAGGGGTCAGTCCTGTCGGCCTCCACCGGGGTTCGTAGCCTTCGCTACTCGAATAAGAATGTTCTGCTGCATGGGTCGAACCTTACTACAGAAAAAAGATGTGACACAAGTCATTCAGCCAATATTTTTGGCTTTGACTTAAATTCCGTTGACGGAAGCCAAGAAAACTGCCTCGCCAATAGCGATGTCGCGAATCTCGTTCGGGTCCACCGACTCGTCGGCCGAGTGAATGCGGGCCTGTGGCTCTTCCACGCCGTAGAGCGCGATGTCAGCACCTGGTACGGCCTCCAGCAAAGTGGCGCACAGAGGGATCGAGGCGCCCTCGCCCATGCTTGCGGTTTCCTTGCCGTAGGCGGCCGACAGGCTGTCGGCAACCAGTTGCACAACCTTGCCCTCAACATTGGCCCGGAATGGGTTTGCCAACTCGTCGCGCTCAACCGTCACCTTCACGCCCCACGGAGCATGTGCGCGCAGGTGATTTTCCAGTGCGTCCTGTGCTTCGGCCGGGTCGACGCCGCCTGGGATGCGGAAGTTGATGTGCGCCATAGCGGTCGATGAGATTGCATTGACAGCATTGGTCGCTGGTGGACAATCGATTCCGGTCACAATCACAGACGGACGAGCCCAGGTCAGGTCGGAGACGGAAGTGTCCTCGTTGCTAATCAGGTCTACGCCGTCAAGCACACCAGCATCGGCGCGGAAAGTCTCTGGCGTGTAGTCCAGGCCCTCCCAGCGTTGCGAGCAGTCCAGGCCATCAATAGAGGTAAAGCCATTTTCATCGCGCAGGCTGTCGAGCATACGAATCAGCGCCGCGAGTGCATCCGGAGCCGCGCCGCCGAACATGCCCGAGTGAACAGGCTGTTCCAGCGCATCGACGCGAACTTCCACATCGGCGGTGCCGCGCAGAGTGGTTACGAGTGTCGGTTGGCTAACCTCGGCATTGCCGACATCCGCAATGAGGATAACGTCGGCGTCGAAAAGCTCCGGCTGCGTGGCGATGAGGTTGTTCAGGCCCGCCGATCCGCGCTCCTCGGAACCTTCCACGATGAGCTTGATGTTTGGCATATCGACGCGGCCTGCAAGCGCGTCGTCACGCAGCGCGCGCAGCGCAGCTAGGTGCATGACCACGTTGCCCTTGCAGTCGGCAGTACCGCGGCCGTACCAGCGACCGTCGCGCTCGTCGAGCGTCCATGGATCTGCGGTCCAAGCGGATTCGTCGCCCGCCGGCTGGACGTCGTAATGGGAGTAGAGCAGTACGGTCTTCGCGCTTTCCGACGACCCGGGGACGAAACCCGACAGAGCAATCGAGCCGTCGACGGTGTGGTGCGCCTTCAGTTCGATGTCCAGCTCTGCGTACATCTCGGTAACCGCCTGAGCTGCGTCAATGCAAGCCTGTTTGGTTTCTTCGGTGCCGTGTACGGAGGGGAAAGCCACCAGCTCGGTCAGCTGGGTGCGGATGGTCTCGCGTTGGCTGGAGATGTGGTCTCGCAGGGCGTCCGTGAGTTCCTTATTAATAATGCTCATGTGCGACAGTGTAGGCGCACAACCACGATGGCGTTGGGAGTGACGTCGGGAGTGGTATTGGCGTTGGGAGTTGCGGCGCTTAACCTTGCACTCGATGGGGTTGAGTGCTAAAAAAGTGAATTAGCACTTGCTCTAATTGAGTGCTAATAAAAACAACTTCACACCTTGTGTATGTGTGCGTTGTATGCGAGTTGCAGCAAACTGCAGCACATACTGCAGCGCAGGCTGAAACAAGTGTTGAAAAGTCGTTAAAAAGTACAGTGTTGACTCCGGTGATGGAGAGGGCGGCGCTTCCCTCGAATCACATGCCGTCGCGGGCGCCTGGGTCAACTTCCAATGTAAGTGCCACATAAATAGACGGAGGATTCTTCAAACCTCATGGCTAAGATGATTGCATTTGACGAGGAGGCCCGCCGCGGTCTCGAAACGGGTCTGAACACCCTGGCAGACGCTGTCAAGGTTACGCTGGGCCCGAAGGGTCGCAACGTAGTCCTCGAGCGCAAGTGGGGCGCACCGCTGATCACCAACGACGGTGTCTCCATTGCACGTGAAATCGAACTTGAGGATCCTTACGAGAAGATCGGCGCTGAGCTGGTCAAGGAAGTTGCCAAGAAGACCGACGATGTCGCTGGTGACGGTACTACTACCGCTACCGTTCTGGCTCAGGCTTTGGTTTCTGAGGGGCTGCGCAACGTTGCTGCTGGCTCCAACCCGATGGGCATCAAGCGCGGCATCGAGAAGGCTGTCACGGCTGTTACCGAGAAGCTCCTGGAGTCCGCTAAGGACATTGAGACCAAGGAGCAGATTGCTGCTACCGCTGGTATCTCCGCTGCTGACCCGGCTATCGGTGAGCTGATTGCCACCGCTATGGACAAGGTCGGCAAGGAAGGCGTCATTACCGTGGAAGAGGCCAACACCTTTGGTCTCGACCTGGAGCTGACCGAGGGTATGCGCTTCGACAAGGGCTACATCTCCGGTTACTTCGCCACCGACATGGAGCGCCAGGAGGCCGTTCTGGAGGATCCGTACATCCTCCTGGTTTCCGGCAAGATCTCCAACATCAAGGACCTGCTGCCGCTGCTGGAGAAGGTCATGCAGTCCGGCAAGCCGCTGCTGATCATTGCTGAGGACGTCGAGGGCGAGGCTCTGTCCACCCTGGTCGTCAACAAGATCCGCGGTACCTTCAAGTCTGTCGCTGTCAAGGCTCCGGGCTTCGGCGACCGTCGTAAGGCAATGCTGCAGGACATGGCTATCCTGACCGATGGCCAGGTCATCTCCGAGGAGGTCGGCCTGTCGCTCGAGACCGCTGACCTGCCGCTGCTGGGTCGCGCTCGCAAGGTGGTCGTCACCAAGGACGAGACCACTATCGTCGAGGGCGCTGGCGAGCAGTCCGCTATCGAGGGCCGCGTCAACCAGATCCGCGCTGAGATCGAGAACTCCGACTCCGACTACGACAAGGAGAAGCTGCAGGAGCGCCTGGCTAAGCTCGCCGGCGGTGTTGCAGTTATCAAGGCTGGCGCCGCAACTGAGGTCGAGCTCAAGGAGCGCAAGCACCGCATTGAGGATGCCGTCCGTAACGCAAAGGCTGCTGTGGAAGAGGGCATCGTCGCAGGTGGCGGTTCCGCACTGCTGCAGGTCTCGCACGTGCTTGACGACGAGCTGGGTCTGACCGGCGACGAGGCAACCGGTGTCCGCATCGTGCGTGCGGCTCTCGCAGCTCCGCTGCGCCAGATTGCTCTGAACGCTGGTTTCGAGGCCGGCGTCGTTACCGAGAAGGTTGCTTCCCTGCCGCAGGGTGAAGGCCTGAACGCTGCTACCGGCGAGTACATCGACCTGATGGAAGCTGGCATCAACGACCCGGTGAAGGTTACCCGCTCCGCACTGCAGAATGCCGCTTCCATTGCGGCTCTGTTCCTGACCACCGAGGCTGTTGTTGCTGACAAGCCGGAACCGGCTATGCCGGCAATGCCGGGTGGCGACGAGATGGGTGGCATGGGCTTCTAAACGAAGGCCATGGGCTTAAGGCATGGCTGTAGCTGGTAGCTGCAGCCGAGCCTGAACTTTTCAGCTGGCACCCAGGTTCTAACTGCTTGAGTTAGCCTAAAAAGCGCCGCTGAGGGTTGTCCCTCAGCGGCGCTTTTTCTGTGTAATTTGACGAAAGTTTTAAGTCCCCGAACCCACCCTCGTTGCATCAGACGCCTCAGCGCTTGGTAGTGAAAAATAACCGATGATCTGTACCCATGTACGCAATGCCGAGGACTGTCTGTTATTCATCCTGTTGCCTCAGTACAGAGGTGAGATCCTTGGTGCCTCTTTAAGGCCAGAGACGGGCCGTCGCGCTCGCCGACAATCTGGATGCAACTACCGACTTTTTAGATTCTACAAATCCCGCTAACGAGTCTTACTGGTTATTCCGCAATTTCCGCTCTGCCAGTTTCACTAACGGCCCTTGCTGCTTAGCTACTCGGCCGGCTTATTCTCGGCCTCTATAAGCTCCGTCGACCAGTTCGCCTGCTGAATACGGGTATCCAAGTCCCGGTATTCCTTCGCTGCCTTGTCGGCTTTCTGGCGCAGCGACCGGATATCCACGGTGGCGACATAGCGAATCTCCGAAGCTGAGTATCGATCCCGCCGCCCAGAGCCCTGATCGGCTGCGGAGGTGTAGAACCGCCGCCGTGTTAGCAGGTGGTCGCGCTTCGCAAGTGCGTCGCTAAGCGTTCCGTCCTCGAAGGCAGTAGCGGAATTCGTGGCATTAATCGAGCGCACCAGCCATTCGAAGCGCGCCATCAGACGCTCGGCTTCGGCAATAAGCGCTTGCGGATCTTCATCAGGCGTATCGCCTTCCTGCACCTGCGCCACCAGCGCGAGACGGCGATTAATCTCAGCCAGCCGGTCGGAAACTTCGGATCGTGCGGCAAGAGCCTCGGATAACAACATGGCATTTATTGTACGCGCAGTGCTTATCGACGGTCGCTGCGTGCAGTCCCACCCCCTCAATTTCGGTAAGACGGAACGTTAACTGCTGGGAAATTGCAGGTAAGGGCACCCGCATGGGGGACGTGTGGTAGAGAAATTCAGTAGGATAAGGGGTATGGCTGACAAGAATGAAGAGGAATTCCACATCGTCGATTTGGCGAAGACCGAAGGTTACGTCGTCGATGATTCTGATGAGGACGATCCGGTACTGGTCACTCCAGACGGTGAGCGGGTTGATACCTGGCGCGATGGCTACCCGTACGAGGAGCGCATGACGCGCAAGGAATACGAGTCTATTAAGAGGAAGCTGCAGATTGAGCTTCTGAAGTGGCAGAACTGGACCAAGGAAACTGGTCAGAAGCACATCATCCTCTTCGAAGGCCGTGACGCCGCTGGTAAGGGCGGTACCATTAAGCGCTTTAACGAGCACCTGAATCCGCGTGGTGCTCGTACTGTGGCTCTGGAAAAGCCGTCGCCGCGTGAGTCCACCTCGTGGTACTTCCAGCGCTACATTGAGCATTTTCCGTGCGCTGGCGAAATCGTCTTCTTCGACCGTTCTTGGTACAACCGTTCGGGCGTTGAGCGCGTGATGGGTTTCTGTACTGAGTCTCAGCATGCAGAGTTCCTGCGTGAGGTTCCGATGCTGGAGAACATGATTCTGGGCTCCGGTATTTCGCTGACCAAGCTGTGGTTCTCGGTGACCCAGAAGGAGCAGCGCACTCGCTTCGCTATTCGCCAGGTCGACCCGGTACGTCAGTGGAAGCTCTCTCCGATGGACCTCGCATCGCTGGACCGTTGGGGTGACTACACCCGCGCGAAGGAAGAGCAGTTCCGTTACACGGATACCGATGAGTCCCCGTGGATTACCATTAAGTCCAACGACAAGAAGCGTGCCCGCATCAACGCGATGCGTTATGTGCTGAGCAAGTTTGAGTACACGGAGAAGGACCACGAGCTGGTCGGTACTCCGGATCCGAAGATTGTTAAGCGTGGCCGCGACCAGATTGGTGACTAATTCGGTGGCTCGTAACTGACAAAATTCTTGTCTAGAGGTAACGCCCGCATGAGTGCTCAGGCACTCGGCGGGCGTTTTCTTATGGCTGGCGGCGGCGGGGCGATGCCCTTATGGCTCGCAGCGGCGGGGCGATGCGAGTTAGTGGCTGAGTTTATGACAAAAACGGCCAGAAATTTTGCTCGAAAGTGTCATAAACTGGGTCAGTTTCACATTTGCAGCCCGCCAGCTTTTTAGTCCGTCAGACTTTAGCCTGCCAGCTTGCAGCCTTTACCCCTCAATCAACTCCTGACCCCAGTAGGAATCTGGGGTGGTGCCAGGGGCGATCCAGTACACAGCGGAGCCGATATGGCGGTTCCACTCATTGAGCAAATCGCCGCGATCCAAACGGGCCTGGATTGCGCTGAACTGGTTGTCCGGGTTCTTCTGGAATGCAACCCAGACCAGGCCAACGTTCGGTCCTTCGAACGGGAAAGCTGGCTCACCGGGCTGGTCTTCGTATGCATAGGCGCGGCGACGCAGGGCGTCGTCAGGCTGGCCATCCTGCTCACGGGACAGTGCCAAGTGAGACTGGCGGTGGATGAGGTACTCGCCCTGGTCATCGACGGCGTCCATGTCCTCTTCATCGAACTCGTCGTTGCCGCCGGAAAGAGGAGCGCCGGTGTGGAAGTCACGACCGATAACGATGGAGCGTTCGTCGGTGCTGAGCTCCTCCCAATTGTTCAAGTCGAGCGCAATACGGCGAACAACCATCACGCAGGAGTTGTTAATCGCCTTGTCCTTGGAGTCGATCCACACCTGTTCGGACCATTCATCTGGAGTGGACGGGTTGACGGTGCCGTCGAGCTGACCCAGCGGGTTGCGTGGGGTAGCGCCGTGAGGCTGCGAACCCCAGGCGTAGGAAAAGCCTTTCTGGAACCACTTCACGCGAGCCCACGGAGCCGCCTTCTTTTCCAGTAGACGGGACGCGGCCGTAACGGTGACGAGGTCATCACCGCACAACTGCAGGGCGAAGTCAGACTGACCCCACTCAGGGCGGAGCATGTCATGCTGGAATGACGGGATATCGTGCAGACCAGCCGGCTTGCGCCCTGGTTTGCCGAGGACGTCGAAGATGCGCTCACCGAAACCGGCTGTGATAGTCAGGTTTGCAGTGGCTGCGACCATTTCCGGTTCCAGATATCCCTCGATGTCCTGGCCTTGGGTGAGGCGGCGGGCAACGTCGGTAAGCGAGGAGAACAGTTCCTTCAGATCTGCTGCGTCGATGCCGTCCTTCAAATCGAATGCGACAAGGCGAAGATGTGCCTGACCGGGCTGTTCAACGCCTGACTGGACCGGGCCATCGAACGGAATCTTGGCGCCCCTCAGGGAAGGTCCGGAAGCCTGTGTCACTCGAGGTCACTCCTTGAAAAGAGGTAGAATAAATAGCTTTTATGACTACGAGCTTAATCACTTTGGTCCCAGCAGGAGAGCATCAAAGCAAAGGCTCGGGGAGGGGGCTAAGTGAATGAGATATTTGTATATTGCGATATACTTCACATCCACAGCCGCCTCGAAGGTGTTCATTAAGGAAAGTGCTGCATATCGCACGTTTTCCGCGCAAGGTGTGTTTTGAGCCTAGCGCGCATAAGGCCTTCGAGTTATGCAGGGGAATCCCGGTGCAAGTCCGGAACTGTCCCGCAACGGTAAGCATCACTGCCAGAGCTTTGGTTTATCCGACGCGTTGATAACCAATCTTTTCAGTGATGACAAGTCCGAATGCCTGCCGGTTGTGCAATTTCATACCCGATGCTGATCACGACTGACGAGGAAATCACGAGATCATGGCAATTCACGCAACCCTCGCGGGCATTCCGCGGATAGGGCGTAATCGTGAGCTCAAAAGAGCTCTGGAAAACTACTGGCGCGACCCGGCGACCGGCGGCCTGCTGGCCGCGACGGCGCGCAACACTGTCAATAGCTACATTGGCGCAGCGCTGAAGGCAGGAATCGACTCGGTTCCGACAATTGGGCGCTCGTTCTACGACTCTATGCTGGATACATCGGCGCTGCTCGGAGTGCTTCCAGCCCGCTTCCAGAATGTCCCGAAAACGGACGGTTCCAACCTACCGGAATGGATCAACCACTACTTCGCCGCCGCTCGCGGTACGAAGACGCAACCGGCATCCGCAATGACCAAGTGGTTCGACACCAATTACCACTACATTGTTCCGGAGCTGTCAGCCGATACTGAATTTACCGCTGACCTCACTGACTGGTTGGATGATTCCTGCAGCTTAAACAATGGCGCCACCACCATGCTGCGCCCTCATTTGATTGGTCCTGTGACCTACTTGAGCCTGTCGCGTACCGACGATGATTCGAACCCACTTGGCCTTTTGGAAAAGTTGACCGATGCGTACGCTGACGTCATTGCTCAACTGGGAGAGAAAGGCTTTGAGTGGATTCAGCTCGATGAGCCAGTATTGGTCACTGACCTCGACGAAGTGACTCTTGTTAGGACTCGCCAGGTCTATGAGAAGTTGGCCGGCGTGGCGGAGTCTGCGAATACCAAGTTGTGGGTGCAGACCTACTTTGGTGGTGGTGATCAGGCGCTGGAAACCCTTTCTGGCACAGGCGTGCAGGCCATTGGTTGCGACCTGGTAGCAGGTAGCTCCGAGTTGCCGCATTGGACCGGCAAGGAACTGCTGGTTGCGGGCATTGTCGATGGTCGTAATGTGTGGCGCACCGACTTGGATGCAGCCCTGGCGACGCTGGAGAAGCTGGCAGTCCGAGGCCCCATCGCGGTGTCGACTAGCTGTTCGCTGCTGCATGTCCCGTACTCCCTGGCCTCGGAAAACCCGAGCGAAGAAGAAGTCGAGGTGCTGCAGTGGCTGGCCTTCGGGGATGAGAAAATCGCCGAGGTGACCCTCTTGGCGAGGGCGCTTGATGCCAGGTTGAATGACCGCCAACTCGATGCCGCGGATTTGAAGGCGTTGAGGGAGTCCCGGGCAGCACTGGCATCGAGGGCAGAATCGAAGCGGATTGTTAAGCCTGAAGTTCGTGAAGCTTTAGCAGCAATCGAGGAGAGCGACCGGACTCGTTCCCCGTTTGCAGCTCGCCAGGCGGCTCAGGCTGAGGCCCTTAACCTGCCTCCGCTGCCGACCACCACAATCGGTTCCTTCCCGCAGACCAATAGCATTCGTCGTGCACGTGCGCAGTTGCGCGCGGGAGAGTTGACCCCAGTTGACTACGAATCAGCAATGCTCGCTGAAATTCGATGCTCCATTGAGCAGCAGGAAGAACTGGGACTCGATGTGCTGGTTCACGGCGAACCTGAGCGCAATGACATGGTGCAGTACTTCTCGGAGCAGCTGGACGGCTACCTCGCGACCGCCAATGGCTGGGTCCAAAGCTATGGTTCCCGCTGCGTGCGGCCGCCGATCCTCTACGGTGATATCACCAGGCCAGAGCCAATGACGGTGCAGTGGTACAAGGCAGCGGCAAACATGACTGACCTTCCCGTCAAGGGAATGCTCACTGGGCCAGTGACCATGTTGGCATGGTCGTTTGTCCGTGATGACCAGCCAATCGGTGACACTGCGGATAATGTTGCGCTGGTTTTGCGCGATGAGATTGCAGATCTCGTGGCCGCTGGAGCGCAGATTGTGCAGGTCGATGAGCCAGCCATTCGCGAGTTGTTGCCCCTGAATGAAGCGGACCAGTCCGCCTACCTGAAGTGGGCTGTGGGGTCCTTCCGCCTGGCTACCTCTGGCGTGGCTGACGAGATTCAGATTCACACGCATATGTGCTACTCGGACTTCAATGAGCTCATTGACACCGTCGATGAACTCAACGCCGATGTCACGTCCATCGAAGCAGCTCGCAACGGCATGCAGGTGCTCGCAGCGCTGAAGGATGAGGGATACGTTCGTGGGATTGGTCCAGGCGTCTGGGACATCCACTCGCCTCGCGTGCCGACGGACGGAGAAGTCAGCCAGCTCGTGGAAGATGCGCTCGAAAGTGTTGACCCCAGCTTGCTGTGGATCAATCCGGACTGCGGTCTGAAGACCCGAGGTTGGGAAGAAGTTACGGCTTCACTGAAAGTATTGGTAGCCGCAGCGAAGCAGGCTCGTTTGCAGCTAGCAGAGTAAGCCGGAACCAAAAAGCCGAAAAATAAATAGCGGGTTAAGTAGCAAAAGTGTGTCCGCTCGGCGTGTCGCCGGGTGGGCACCTTTTGCTACTTAGCCCTACTTAGCCCCAATGCGAGTAACTGACTGCGTTTATGGCTGGCGGCAGCGGGCCAATGTGAGTTACTGACTGCGTTTATAGCAAAAATTGCCCGAAAAATGGCTTGAAAGTGCTATAAGCTTGCACAGTTTCACATTTGCAGCCCGTTGTGCCAACAAGGCCCCAACAAGGCCCCAACAAAGCTCCTACAAAGCCCTACACAAGCCGGGCTACTTCTTCTTTGCCACTACCGGCTCAATCGGGTTACCTCGCCAGGAGGTATGCGCAGGAACGTGGTCACCGCGCATGACGAGAGAACCGGGTTCGACGCGGCAGCCGTCGTCAAGCACAGATGCCGGCAGTGCGACTGAGTGCGGTCCTAGGACGGAGCCGTGTCCGATGTGGACGGTGTCGAGCGTCATCACGCGGTCGGTGAATAGGTGCGTCTGGACGACACAGCCGCGGCCGACAGAGGCGCCCCGCGCGATGGTGACCAGGTCGGTCTCGGGCAGCCAGTACGTCTCCAGCCACACCCCGTGGCCAACGTTCGCGCCGAGCAGTCGCATTGCGCGTGCGATGCCGCCGGTGGCCATCGCCGGGTTCAGGTACCACGGCGCGGCGACCATTTCGACGAACGTATCCTGCAGCTCATTGAGCCAGACGAACTTGCTCCACAGCGGGTGATCACCCGGCTTGTGCTTGCCGACGCACACCCACTTGGCCACGACCGTGATGAGCAGCCCCAGCACACCAACAATCAGTAGCACGGCAGGGGAGAGCAGCCACGCAACCACCAGGCCGAGCAGGGCAGCGCCAACGCCACCTGCAGTGACCAGCTCCGCGGTGAACATAACAATTCCCTGCAGGCTAAACAGCGTGATCGTCGCCAGCATGAGAGAGACCATCGGTGCCAGGACGCGCAGTGTCTCGACGATGCCGCGGGCGACCTTCAATCCCGTAGTCGGACGGTAGGTCTGCGCCGACTCATCGCTGGAGACAGTGCCCACACGGCGCATGCGCTCTGGCGGCGAACCCCACCAGTTGGAGCCGGACTTGGTCTTCTTCGGAGTAGAGGACAGCACGGCCACCAGTGAGTTCTTCGCCAGCTTGCGTTCCGGAAGCGTGATGCCGGAGTTGCCCAGGAAGGCGCGCTTGCCGATGCGGGAGTCGCCCACCAGCAGCCAACCGCCGCCGAGCTCGTAGCTGCCGACCATGGTGTCGTCAGCCAAGAAGGACTCGTCCTTGACGTGCAAGAACTTCGGAATACCAATCGCGGTGGAGACCTCGCTGTCGCGACCAATCTGGGCACCCAGCGCACGCAGCCACAGTGGAGTCAGCATGGAGGCGTAGATGAAGAACAAGTCATGACGAGCAGCGTCCATCAGGCGAATTGTCGCCCAGGACTGCCAACCCACGCGCGAACGCACCGGGAACACTCCCGACTTCAGGCCGATGCTGAACAGGCGCACGAGAATCAGCGTCAGCAGGGCATACACCGCAACACCGACGAAGGTGGCGGGAATAGCCCACAGCACGGCGCTGCCCAGCGTTGGCCAGAGATTCGAGGTGGTTAGCTCGGTGGTGCCGTCGATAAGTCCCGTGCCCCAACCGATGACAGCAGCCATCGCGACCGCAGCGGACAGCGGCACCAGCGTCAGTAACACCGCGGTAAGACCGTAGATAGCCACCCAGTGGCGACGCGCCGGCGGGACTTCCTCCGGGAAGCGGTGCTTGGACCGGCCGACCTTGCGAGCCGGGGAACCCGACCAGCGCGCACCAGCCTTGACCTTCTTTTCACCGGTGACGGTGGAACCCGCCTCGATGTGAGCGTCATTGCCGATACGCGCGCCGGGCAGCAGCGTTGAACGGGCACCGATGCGGGCGTGCTTGCCAATAGTGACCTCGCCGACGTGGACGACATCACCATCGACCCAGTATCCGGACAGGTCTACCTCCGGCTCGATCGAGCAGTAATCATCCAGTTTGACCAGACCCGTCACCGGCGGCAGCGCGTGCAGATTCACGCCCTTACCAATGCGGGCACCCAGCATGCGGGCATACCACAGCACGAACGGAGCGCCCGCCACTGAGTGGGCGCCGGAGCTCTCTGCCAGGCGTTCAGCCGCCCATAGGCACAGATGCACCGAGCCGCCACGCGGGTAATCACCCGGGGCGATGTTGCGCGTGAGCAGGCGTGTCGTCGCCGCGTTGATGGGCATAACCCCCAGCGGGGTCAGGAACAACACGGCCAGTACAGCCACCAACCAGCCTGGTAGTGCCAGCGGCCCGCCGATAACCCAGTTGATAATCGCAAGCCACGTTACCCAGCGCATACCACGTGCCCACTGCAGCGGCACCATGAGGCCGACCTGCGCCCAACGGGTCTTGCGGGAGACAGGCGTCGGCTCGGGCACCTTTTCCAGGTGGGCGGTGGGGTCGCTGGCGTCGTCGGCAAGCATGTCGTCGCTGATGAAACCGCGAGCGACCAGTTCCTCGGCGAGGTTTCCCAGGCGTGGGTGGTCGTAGAGATCGCGCACGGCGACCTGTGGGGCGCGCTGACGAATACGCGCGATGACGCTCGCCGCCGCCAGCGACGTGCCGCCCAGGGCGAAGAAGTCCGAGGCCGCGCCGGGCGCAGGTACGGACAGCACGTCCGCCCAGATATCGGACAGCCATTTCTCCACAGGGTTCAGCTTGTCGACGTCGCCCTCCCCCGCACGCGCAGGCAGTGGCCACGGCAACGCCGCCTTGTCGACCTTGCCGGAGGTGCGTACCGGCAGCTCATCCATGATGTGCAGGCGTGGCACCATCGCGGCTGGCATGGCATCGCGGAGAGTGTCCATGCACTTGTCGTAGTCCATGGCTGCGGCGTCGCCACCGGCGCCGACGTAGCCGACCAGGATGGAGTCGCCAGCACCGGTCTTCTGCACCACGACAGTCGCCTGAGTAGCGCCGGGGAGGGCAGCCAGGTGCGCCTCGACCTCGCCGAGCTCAATACGGCGCCCGCCGATTTTCACCTGATCGTCGACGCGGCCGGTGAAGTACAGTCCGTCCTCATCCATGATGACGTGGTCGCCGGTGCGGTACGCGCGCTCCCAGCCCAGGGCTGGCAGCGGCGCGTACTTCTCGGCGTCCTTCTCCGGATCCAGGTATCGTGCGAGTCCCACACCGCCAATGACCAGCTCGCCCTTGGTGCCCGGTAGGACGGGGTTGCCCTCCTCGTCGATAACGGTGAGGTCCCAGCCGTCCAGAGGAAAACCAATGGTCACGGGCTTGCCAGGCTTCAGCTCGATGCCGGAGGCCACGACGGTGGCCTCAGTGGGGCCGTAGGTGTTCCACATTTCGCGTTCTGGGGTGGACAGTCGCTCGACCAGCTCTTGCGGGCAGGCCTCGCCGCCGACGATGAGCAGGCGCACGCTGTCGAGTGCCTCGGCGGGCCACAGGCCGGCCAGTGTCGGCACCGTGGAAACAGCGGTGATGTGGCGGGAAATCAGCCATGGGCCCAGGTCCACACCGGAGCGCACCAGCGAACGCGGGGCCGGCACCAGGCAGGCACCATTTCGCCAGGCCAGCCACATTTCCTCACAGGAGGCGTCGAAGGCGACGGACAGGCCGGCGAGAACGCGGTCGTCCGGGCCGAGCGGCCCTTCCGGGTGGTTGGCCAAGAACCATCGGGCCTCCGCATCGACAAAAGCGGCGGCGCTGCGGTGGGTGACCGCCACGCCCTTGGGCTTACCGGTGGAGCCAGAGGTGAAAATAATCCAGCAGTCATCGTCAGGAGTGGGCTCCTGCGAGATAATCTCGCGTGCGCTTGGCGGCGTCGGTTCCGTCTCTTCCTCGTCGGAGTCGGCGTCGGAGTCCAGCGGGCGGGGGCGATTACGTGCCGTGGAGCCAGCCAAATGTAGGCCTTCAGCATCGAAGTAACCGGCGATACCGGCCTCGCCGAAGACCATTTCGGCACGCTCGTCGGGGTCGTCCGCATCCACCGGAACGTAGGCGGCACCGGCAGCCATAATGGACAAAATTGCCAGGTAGAGCTCGCGGCTTCCCGACGGCATCCGCACACCAATGCGGTCGCCGCGACGGATGCCCTGTTCGTAGAGCCACGTAGCTGTGGAATCAATCTCGTTGATCAATTCCGCATACGTGACGACAACCTCGCCGTCATCGATGGCCTCAGCCTCAGGGAACCTTCGCGCGGTCGCCCGGACAATGTCAATGAGTGTGCGCTCAAGCGGCTGTTCCGTAGTGCGTAGGAACTTCGCTTCAGTGGTTGTCACTTGAGAGCCCCCTTCTTATTCTTCTTGCGCTTTTTCTTCTTCTTCGACTTCTTCCGTTTAGGACGCTGGGCATCGCTTGACGACGTCGCCTGCGTCTTATTCTCCGCCATGCCCTTGGTGTCTGTCTCAGTGGCCGTGGCCTCTGGGGTAGCGGTCTCAGGATTCTTCGCGCCGGCATTGTCAGAAAGCGGAGTACCGGTGTCATTTTCGTGGCTTGCAGCGGAGTCGTCGGCAAGCGATGCAAGCAGTGCGCGTACCTCGGGTGCACATTCGGAGACGGCGGCGCGCTCGGCTCTGCGGAGTGAGCGTCGCAGAGATGCGCGGGTGGTGTTGCCCGTTTCTGTCAGCGCGATGAGCTGGCGGCGACGATCTTTGGAGTCCCGGGTGCGCTCGACTAGATTTGCCGACTCCAGAGAGTCGATTAGGCGAACCATGTCAGAGCGATCCATGCCGAGCAGTGCGCTCAGCTCGGTTTGAGCCATGTCGCCGCCATCGGCGATGGCCTCCAGAACCCAATACCCGCGGATGGAAATCGACTCAATCTGAGTGCGGCCAAGAGCCGCGTTGACACTGGTACGGACAGCCGCGTCGAGCTTTGCCAGACACCAGGACGCGGATTTGCGCAGGGCCGCCGGTGCGACGGCGGGTTCGCTTGCGGAGCCGGGCTTGCACTTGGACTTAGTTCTGGCCTTAGCACTGGCCTTGTTTTTGGCTTTCGCCCCCTTGCGAGCCTTCTTCGCCTTGGTGCCGCTCTGTGCGTCGACAGCAGGCACCTTCGCGCCTACGTCGGCTGCCACACCACCGCTGGCGTCGGCGGAGTCTGCCGAGGAAAGTACGGATGAATCAGACATACTTCCCATACTAGACAATCTGGGGAACCATCAATAATGGGACATGGCCAACTAATAATGCCCCTGTTTGCCTGCGGATTGTTAGAAGGTCGGTGCTTTGGGGTGGGTAAATAAATGAAAAACTGCCCTGCAGGTAGGCAGGGCAGTTGTAGTTGATTTAGTTGGCCTTCTCCATCGGGCGGCCGAAGTGCTCCCAGTCGATCATGCCACCGGTGATGACGATGGTGTCGATACCGTTCTTCTCCAACCAGGAAGAAACCTGAGCGGCACGTCCACCGGAGCGGCACATCAGGTAAATGTCGGAATCCAGATCCAGCTCGCCGTAGCGGGACGGAATCTCTTCCATGGGGATGTGAATGGCGCCGGTGGCATGGCCGTCATTCCACTCCATCTGTGAGCGGACATCAATGATCTGTGCGTCTTCGGGTACTTCAGATACGTTTACGGTTTCCATAGTGCGCACTATACGCAATCTGGCCTTATCGCCGGAAGCGCAAAGGCCGCCGGAGGAAAACTCCGACGGCCGTAGCGCTGAATCACAGGAACTGCGTCAAAGGGGTGAACCCCAGGAAGGGGGGTTGGTCAGCGCAATTCTTAACTGTGGCTCTTACTTGTGGCGTTCGATAGCCTCAGCCAGGATGCGCTCAGCCTCGGCCTTGTCGCCCCAGCCCGAACCGGAAACTTCCTTGCCCGGCTCCAGGTCCTTGTAGTGGACGAAGAAGTGCTCAATCTCGTCCTTGGTGAACTGGGAGACATCGTCGATGTCCTGGTAGTGGTCAAAGCGGACGTCATCCAGGACGCACAGCAGCTTGTCGTCGCCGCCGGCCTCGTCGGTCATCTTGAAAACGCCGAGCGGACGAGCCTTGACAATAACGCCCGGGAAAACCGGCTCCGGCAGGATTACGAGAGCGTCCAACGGGTCGCCATCCTCGCCGAGGGTTTCATCGATGAAGCCGTAGTCGGCCGGGTAGGCCATTGGGGTGAACAGGTAACGGTCGAGGTAGACCTTGCCGGTCTCATGGTCGACTTCGTACTTGTTGCGCTGACCCTTCGGGATCTCAATAGTGACCTCAACGCTCACGGCGATGACTCCTTATAATCGGTGTACACTTCTCTGACGGCTATCTTATGCGAAACCCGCTCAAAACCGTTTATTTGTGCACCTTAAGTGAGGTTTTGTTTCCAGGAAGAAGGTGTTTGTGACCGTGGGGAGTACCGACTCTGACAGCTCCAAAACCGCCGCTAAGGGCACGCCAAAATCGCCCAGTTCCGTAAAATCCGGCAAATCCAAGAAGTCGCGCGGACTGAAAATCGGCGGTGCCATCGCCGGTGTTCTCGTTATTGCAGCGGGCAGCGGCGTAGCGGTTGTCGTCAATAACAATCGTCAGACTGTGGTCGATGCGCCGCCCGCCGTCAGTCATGTTTCCGCTCCTGTGACGGCTGCGCAGTCTTCGCTTGACGACGGCACTCTGGCCCAAAAAGTCAGCGCCATCATGGACGCTGCTGCGGCTGATCCAGCTTTCGGTGAGCTGCATGGAATTGTCAGCGATGCTTCGACCGGCCAGAAACTGTGGGGGATCAATGACACCGCGGTGGCCTTGCCGGCGTCCAGCATGAAGATTCTCACCGCGTCTGCCGCACTGTTGGACTTAGGTGAAGATCATCGGGTTTCCACTCGCGTCTACCGGGTTACGGGGACTAATGACATCGTTTTGCACGGCGGGGGCGACCCCACCTTAAGCAAGGACGGGGAAGGGTTCTTCCAGGACTCGGCTTCAATCGCTGAGTTGGCGAAAAAGATTTCCGTGGTCATTCCGGAGGGGGTCGGCAAGGTCTATCTCGACAACTCTCTATTCACCGAGAGTTTCCACGAGACCTGGGAGCGTGCGGGGCTGGAGGACGGCTACATCGCACCGGTGGAGTCGGTGATGATGGACGCCGGTCGTATCGATCCGACGAATGAAGAATCGCAGCGCAGCGCCACGCCGGCTGTGGATGCCGCTGATGCACTGGCCGAGGCGCTTGGTGCGGAAAACGGAGGCAGTCTGAGGGATGCGGCCAAGGATGGTCAGTCACTGCCTCTGGATCCAAACCTCATCGCGCTCGTGCAGTCAGCCCCGCTGGTTACCCGTGTGCACGAGATGATGAACTACAGCGACAACGTGCTCGCCGAGTCCATTGCCCGTGAGGTGGCTATCTCTCGCGGTCTGCCGCCGACCTTTGATGGGGCCGCACGTGCCGTGCGTGACACTCTCGCGGAGCACGGTTTTCCTCTCGATGGTGCGGTGCTGTCGGACTCCAGCGGCCTGAGCACGGATAACCGTATTTCTCCGCAGCATCTCTCCGAGGTGCTCAATTCCGCCGCGGGTCCGGTGGAATCGGCCGAGCAGGGGGGACTGGGGGAGTCACAGGAGTCGTCGGAAAGCACGTCGTTGCGCCCACTGTTGGATAGCCTGCCGGTGGCGGCGGTGTCCGGCACTCTGGCGACGCGCTTTGCCGGCCAGTCCGGGGCGGGCATCGTCCGTGCGAAGACAGGCACGCTGAATAAAGCCTCGGCGTTGGCGGGGTATGTGGTGACGAAGTCGGGACAGGTGCTGACGTTCGCACTGATTTCCAACGAGGCGAGCCTGTTGCCGGCAAGAGCTGCGTCCGATAAGGCAGCGAGCGCCCTGGCAGATATCTAAACTGAGATTCATTTACCACTGAAAATAATTTGAGGAGATGAATCCGCAATGGCCTCTCACACTTCCGCGATTAGGAACTTGCCCACCGTCCACGAGATTGCCGCGCAGGTTCGCGAGGGAAAGCTAAGCCCGGTCGACAGCGTGCAGCGCAGTCTCGACGCTATCGCCAGACTGGATGGAGGGATTCATGCCTTCCGTGAAGTGTGGGCGGATAGGGCTCTGCAGGTTGCGCGGGAACTCGAGCACAGCGAGAACCTCTCGGAGTTGCCGCTCGCAGGTGTGCCATTCGCGCTGAAGGAAAACACTGCTCTAGAGAACCCGTTTGTCCAGCAGTTGACTAGCGCCGGTGCAATCGCGGTGGGAACTACGGTGAATCCGCAGTTCTGTACGTGGGGGACGACGACGCTGCCGGGGCTGGCCGTCGATAATCCGATTCTGCCGGGGCACACCCCGGGTGGGTCCTCCGGCGGATCCGCAGCGGCTGTCGCCGCTGGGATGGTTCCTTTTGCGCAGGGCAACGACGGCATGGGGTCGCTGCGTATCCCTGCAGCGTGCTGCGGGCTTTCGACCCTGAAGGCGACCCCGGGAACAATGCCGGGGCGCGTGGGCGGCAATGACTGGTACGGAATGTCTGTCCAAGGGGTGCTCACAGTCAACAACGAGGACTTGCGCCTGATTACCAAGATCCTCACAAATGGCATGGTGGATGCGGAGGATCCGGCGAAGACCCTGCCTGAAAACTTCGCCGTCAGCGTGGACACCACTGCGCCCGTATTCGGGTTAAAGGCTGCACCGGAGTACGTCGATGCGGCGCAACAGGCGGCGAGAGTATTCGCGGACAAGGGCTTTGCCGTCACGGAAAAGAACATGCCGTACCCGCTGAACCCGCTGCCGATGCTCGCGCGCTGGACTGCGGGGGTGGCAGATCAGCTTCGTGACGAGCCGTGCCCGGATCACCTGGAGTGGCGCAACCGAGTCCACGCTGGCATTGGGCGCTTGCTGCGTTTCACAATCAATGGCCGCCAAGTGGCACGCGATGGCGCCCGCATCGAGCGTGAGCTGCCGGGTGACACCATCTTGATTACTCCGGCTCTGGCCAAGAATCCACCGCGGATCCGCGCATGGCATCGCATGCCCTGGATTGTGAACCTGTTGTCCAATCTGCGCTTCACCCCTTACGTTTCGACGTGGAATTACCTGGGATTCCCGGCCGGCATCGTTGTGGAGCCGACTTCTGGATTGCCGGTGCAGCTAATCGCGCGCCCGACTCAGGAGCGAATTCTGCTTACAGCGATGGAAACCATCGCAAGTGGTGGGCGCGTTGGCTAGACCTTTTTGGCCGGACCGCAGCCCTCATTTCCTCATCATTCGGCAAGCTGTTCGCGCGATAGTGCCGCAGGTGGGGCAGGAGTTGGGCAGCGGTATCGTCATTGGGCTTTCCGGCGGTGCGGATTCGCTCGCCCTGACCGCCGGGGCCTGTGCGGAAGCTTTCGGGTCCAAGGGGGCACTGGCCGGCCGCAACGTTCACGCCGTCGTCGTTGATCATCAGCTTCAGCAGGGCTCTGCAGAAGTCGCCGAGCGTGCCGCCACCATGGCTCGGGGGATGGGGGCTACGGCCGAGGTTATCGCGGTCGATATCAATAACGATTCCGACCGCGGTCCCGAATACGAGGCGCGTTTGGCTCGACACCGAGTCCTACGGCAGATTGCCCAATCTCGAGGTGCGGCACTGATGCTCGCCCACACGTTGGACGACCAGGCGGAAACAGTTTTGCTGCGGCTGGCCAGAGGGGGCGGCCCGCAGGCGCTGTCCGCTATCAGAGACAATCTCACGTGGTCGGACGGGACTCGGATTCTGCGTCCGCTGCTCGGTGTGCGACGCACCGACACTCAGCGCTGCTGTGAAGAGCTGGGCCTAAAAGTCTGGCACGACCCACACAATCAGGACGACCATTACGCCCGTGTCCGGGTTCGAAAGACGATTTTGCCGCTGCTGGAGCAGGAGCTGGGTCCGGGAGTTGCGGAAAATCTCGCTAAGACTGCGGGGATTGCAGCAGTCGACAATGACTTTTTGGACGCTCACGCCGAGTCGGCTCTGGATGCGCTGCTGGGGGAGGAAGTGACGTCGGCAAGCGGGAGCCTGTCTGTGCGAGGGGTCGCTGAGCTTGACGACGCCATCGCGGTGCGCGTCCTCGCTCGTTGGTTGAGGCAAGCGGGTGCCGAGCCCAGCAGTAAACAGATCGACATGGTTATGGCGCTCGTGCACCGCTATCACGGCCAGGGGGAAGTGCCGGTGACCCGCGGGCGCGATGGTGCTGACAGAAATGCCAGGTTGGTCGTTGAGCGAAAAGATGGCACTCTACAATTGGTAATGAATCGTCCTGCGGTGTCTTAAGAAAAGGTGCCGCAATCCAACTTCCGGCGGCTGAGAACTATCGGTTGCCTTAACCCTGAACTTGCACTGGGGCAGTTACGCTCCATCGACACGCCGCCATAGAAGTGCGGAAAGGAAATGCGATGCATGATGTGAAGGATTTCAACGTCCCCGCAAACCCCTACGGCGATGAGGTAGAGGCAGTTCTCATTGGCGAAGAGGAGCTGCATGCTCGCATTGCCGAGATGGCGCATCGTGTGAATGAGAAGTACAAAGATGCCGACAGCGATCTGATTCTGGTCGCAGTGCTCAAGGGCGCGGTGTTCTTCCTGACTGACTTCGCCCGTCAGCTCAGCATTCCCAGCCAGATGGAGTTTATGGCGGTTTCCAGTTACGGAAACTCCAGCTCGTCGTCAGGCGTGGTGCGTATTTTGAAGGATCTGGATCGCGATATTGAGGGACGCGATGTCGTGATCGTTGAGGACATCATTGACTCTGGTCTGACCCTGTCCTGGTTGATGAAGAACCTGCGCAACCGTAATCCGCGCTCCCTGGAGGTCATTACGCTGCTGCGTAAGCCGGAGGCTGTGCGCACCAAACTGGACGTTGCGGATGTTGGCTTCGATATTCCGAACGAGTTCGTCATCGGTTACGGCCTGGATTACGCCGAGCGCTACCGCGACCTGCCGTACGTCGGCACGCTGCACCCGCGCGTTTATCAGAACTAGGTCAATCTTCGGCACTTACTGCACAGTGCCGATGCTTTACGACGGGCATTGCGCGCGCACCCTCACGCTGTTCTAGCTGTGTTCTAGCTATGAAGAGTAGGAGTTGGAAACTTTTTTCGGTTGCGATGCGTTATGCCTACTGTGGGGTCAGGTGCCATGAGCCCTGGCCCCATGTTGTGTCATTGATGTGTCTTCGAGAAGAACTCGTTGATGCGTACAATTAATAAAAGCAACTAATAGATGTAGAGAGCGAAAAGCGAACCCACTGTATGGACAAGAAAAAGGTGTTCCGGTTTGCCACCGTTGCCGGCATCATCCTGATTATCCTCTTTGCTATTACTCAGCTGGCGGATGATTCCCGGGAATACCGCGAGGTGGATACGTCCGTTGCCCTGACCCAATTGGATAAGAGCAATGTCACGGAAGCTCAGATTGACGATCGCGAACAGCGAATTCGCCTCACCCTGAAGAAGGGCGTGGAGGTCGAGGGTACTGAGGACGTCACGAAGGTGATGACCAAGTATCCAGCGCGTGCGACCGACCAGGTCTTTGACAAGGTCGCTGCCGCCAAGGGCATGGAGAAGTTCAATACCAAGGTCACGCAGGATTCCTTCCTGATGTCCACCTTGGGTTTCCTGCTGCCGATGGTGATCTTCTTCTTCGTCATCATGTACTTCTTCAGCCGCATGCAAGGCGGCAAGAACGGCATGTTCGGCTTTGGTGGCAACCGCGCCAAGCTGCTGAACAAGGAGACCCCGACCAATACGTTCGAGGATGTTGCTGGTGCCGATGAGGCCGTCCAGGAACTCGACGAGATTAGGGATTTCCTGCAGCACCCAGCTCGCTATGAGGAGCTCGGCGCCAAGATTCCGCGTGGTGTCCTGCTCTACGGGCCTCCCGGTACCGGTAAGACCTTGCTCGCCCGCGCCGTCGCTGGTGAGGCAGGAGTGCCTTTCTACACCATCTCGGGTTCGGACTTCGTCGAAATGTTCGTCGGTGTCGGTGCCTCTCGTGTCCGTGACTTGTTTAATCAGGCCAAGGAAAACAGCCCGTGCATTATCTTCATCGACGAGATTGACGCCGTCGGTCGCCAGCGTGGTGCCGGTATGGGCGGCGGCCATGATGAGCGTGAGCAAACCCTGAACCAGCTGCTGGTGGAAATGGATGGTTTTGGTGATCGTCAAGGTGTGATCATCATGGCTGCGACCAACCGTCCGGATATTCTCGACCCGGCGCTGCTGCGCCCGGGCCGTTTTGACCGACAGATTCCGGTGGGTGCACCAGACCTGAAGGGCCGCGAGGCAATTCTGAAGGTCCACGCTCGGAACAAGCCGCTGGGGCCGGACGCGGATCTGACGTCGCTGGCCAAGCGCACCGCCGGTATGAGCGGTGCTGATCTGCAGAACGTGCTGAATGAAGCTGCGCTGCTGACCGCTCGCGTCAACGGCAATATCATTACTGCGGATGCGCTGGAAGAGGCAGTCGACCGAGTTATCGGTGGTCCGCGCCGTACCTCCAAGGTAATCTCCGAGCAGGAGAAGAAGGTCACCGCCTACCACGAGGGTGGTCACACCCTGGCTGCGTGGGCGCTGAAGGACATCGAGCGTGTTTACAAGGTCACCATCTTGGCTCGCGGTCGCACTGGTGGCCATGCGTTGACCGTCCCCGAGGACGACAAGGGCATGTATAACCTGCCAGAGCTTTTTGCTCGTCTGGTCTTCGCCATGGGTGGTCGCGCTGCCGAGGAGCTGGTCTTCGGGCTGCCGACTACCGGTGCTTCTGCCGATATTGAGCAGGCCACCAAGATTGCTCGCGCCATGGTGACCGAGTACGGAATGTCGCCGGAGCTCGGCCCGGTGAAGTACGGGGAGGAGCAGGGCGACCCGTTCGTCGGCCGCGGTGGCAGCGGCTCTCTGGACTACTCGCCAGATGTGGCGGCGAAAATTGATCAGCAGGTTCGTTTGCTGATCAATAAGGCTCATGACGAGGCCTACGCCATCTTGAAGGAAAACCGCGACACTCTCGATGTTCTGGCTGAGAAACTGCTGGAGAAGGAGACCCTACGTCGTCCGGATCTGGAAGTCATCTTCACCGATGTCGTTCCGCGTGAGCGTCTGAACTTCTTCGATAGGGACACCAAACACCCGGCCGATGGCCGCGAACCGGTGAAGACACCGGTGGAGTTGGCAATCGAGCGCGGTGAGGAACCGCCGAAGCGTGTCAACATCTTCGCGCCGGTGCGTCGCCGCGAACCGGAGAACCAGGACGCGGGCAACAACGGCAATGGTCAGGGGGCGGCAGGCTCCGCTGGTGCCGGTAATGCTAGTGCTCCGGGTCTGCCAGGCACTCAGCAGGACCGACCAAATGTTCCGGTTTACGGTGGCACCCCACCGCCGGCTGGTTGGACCGCACCAGGTTGGCCGCCGAAGGATACCGGCAGCACGCACGGTTCGGCTGCCGCACCGGCACCGGCACCGGCTCCTCGCCCGGAGGGGCAGAGCCAGCCGGGTTCGCAGGATGGCCAGGGCAACGCGCGTGGCCAGCACCCGGGCACTGCTAACTACCCGGCAGGCTCCCCGGACTTCGGCTCGAAGGCAACCGGTATTGGTAGCGACGGTGGCAACGGCCCCGCGAATATCCCTGCCCCTCCGAAGATGCCGTGGGACAGGCAGGGTGGACGTCACCACCAGGAAAACTCTGGTAGCGATGCCACCCCGACTACGGTGATGCCGTCGGCGGGACAGCAGCAGGAACTGCGCGGATTCCGCCTGCCGGATAACGAGCAGCCGGAACACACAGAACGTTCGGAAAACGCGAAGAACGCCGACAACTCCGATGACAAGGGTGCACAGATGCACGATTCGGATAAAGACAGCGTCGTCAAACGAAACGAAGACAACAGCGCCTGGCAGGACAAGCCGGACACCAACGAGGAGCGATAAGTACACATCATGGAGCGCGAATTCGATCAGGAGCGAGCCGAGGCTGCGGTTCGTGAACTGTTGATTGCCGTCGGTGAGGATCCCGACAGGGAAGGCCTGAAGGAGACACCGGCGCGAGTGGCGCGAGCCTACCGCGAGGTTTTCGCGGGCCTGTTTGAAGATCCGTCTGAGGTGCTGGCGAAGACCTTCAACGAGGATCACCAGGAACTCGTTTTGGTCAAGGACATCCCGATTTACTCCACCTGTGAGCATCACTTGGTGCCGTTCTTTGGCGTTGCCCACATTGGTTACATTCCGGGCAAGGACGGTCGTGTGACGGGCCTGTCCAAACTCGCTCGTCTGGTCGATGGCTATGCGAAGCGCCCGCAGGTGCAGGAGCGGCTGACCAGTCAGGTTGCGGATGCCTTGGTGGAGCGGCTGGATCCGGCCTCGGCGATTGTCGTTATTGAAGCGGAGCATCTCTGCATGGCCATGCGCGGTATCCGTAAGCCGGGTGCGCGCACGGTGACATCAGCCGTCCGCGGTGGCTTCAAGACGGATGCCCGTTCGCGCGCAGAGGCAATGGCGCTGATCCGCAAGAGCTAACGCAACAGTTAAATGGTCGATTGGAAAGGCTGGACAACAAGGTGACTGAATCCCCCTTGCAAGCGCAGGCAGGACAGCAGGCGGAGATGGGTGTCGAGAATCAGCTCTGCAAGGTGATGGGCATTGTCAACGTCACCGAGGACAGCTTTTCCGATGGCGGCCTGTACAAGACCTTCGACGCGGCGATTGCCCATGCGCACGAGCTCCTCGCTGAAGGCGCACATATTCTCGACATCGGTGGCGAGTCCACTCGCCCTGGCGCACACCGCGTTTCCGAGGATGAGGAAATTGCCCGGGTCGTGCCGGTGGTCCGCGAGCTCGCGGCAGACGGGCACCTGATCAGCGTCGATACAATGCGCGCAAGTGTCGCAGAGGCAGCAATCGCCGAGGGTGCGGTATTCATCAACGATGTCTCCGGCGGTCTCGCAGACCCCAACATGTACGCAGTCTGCGCCGATGCCGATGTGCCCATCTGTCTGATGCACTGGAAGACCGATCGCTTCGGCTCCGCTTCTGGGCGCGCCGAAACTCACCCGGACGGCATTGTCGCCGATGTCCGTGAGCACCTGCTTCAGCTTGTCGACGGTGCCATGGGCGCCGGAATCGTCGAGGAAAATATTGTCCTCGACCCAGGCCTGGGCTTTGCCAAAAATGCCGATGACAATTGGGCGCTCCTCCACGACCTGCCGGAGCTTATTGACCTCGGTTTCCCCGTGTTGGTCGGTGCTTCCCGCAAGCGTTTCGTCGCCGCCGTTGGCAGTGAGGTACGCGCACCAAAGCAGGCTGATGCCGCGACTACCGCAATTTCCGCGCTGTCCGCAGCGGCGGGCGCATGGGCGGTTCGAGTTCACAATGTGGCCGACAACCTCGACGCAGTGCGTGTGGCGCAGGCATGGAACCTTGGACGTTCACTGACCGGTTACACAGCGGCCGGCGACTATCCGGAAGGTGGGTCTAACCGCGCTGCGCAGCACGACGAGTCGGCTGCGGAATCACCAGCCGAGTCGACTCTGGAAGGAGACGCGTAAACACAGTGGCTGATCGTATTGAACTCAAAGGTCTGAAAGCCCACGGCTACCACGGTTGTCTCGACTTCGAGCGCCGGGATGGCCAGGACTTCATCTGTGATGTCACCCTGTGGCTGGATTTCTCCGGTGCTGCTGCGAGCGATGAGCTGGACGACACCGTCAACTACGCCGACATTGCAGCCACAGCGCACGGGATTTTGACCGGCACTCCTCGCAACCTCATTGAAACAGTCGCGACCGAGATCGCCGAAGCAGTGCTTGCCGACGACGACGCCCGCGCCGAACGCGGATTGTCCCCACTGTTGCATGCGGTGGAAGTGACCATTCACAAACCACATGCGCCCATTCCGCTCGACTTCGATGACGCTGCGGTGACAGCTCGCCGTTCGCGGAAGAAGCGGTTGGCATGATTCGCGCAGTTCTTTCTATCGGCGCGAACATGGATCGCGCGCGAGAAAACCTAACAGGTGTGCAGGACTTCTTCGCCGATGAATTGGTCGCAGCCTCAAAAATTTATGCCACCCCGCCTTGGGGTGGGGTAGAGCAGGGTGACTTCCTCAACGCCGTACTCATTGTTGACACGCGCCGGACACCAATGGAGCTACTGAAAGCTGGTTGGAAACTGGAAAATGACGCTGGTCGAGTGCGTGAAATTCACTGGGGGCCGCGGGCGCTCGACGTGGACATTGTGCAGGTCATCGACAAGGAATCCGGCGAGGAGATTATTTCTGACGATTCGACTCTGACCCTGCCGCACCCGTGGGCAACCGAGCGTGCCTTTGTGCTGGTGCCATGGCTCGATGCCGACCCGGATGCCGAATTGGAGGGAGTTCGGGTCGCGGAACTCGTCGATAAGCTGGCACTTGAAGACGTAAACGCGGTGCGCCTAGCAGACAGCGCGGATGGAGAAGGGGCCTAGAGATGAAACCGACCTCACCAATTACGTTGGCAGCATCTGCGCTGGTTCTCGCGCTGGCGTCATGGATGATTCTGGCACAGTTTTTCGGTGCGCTCGGGCCGCGAAGTTGGTGGGACCTGGGGTTTCCCTGGTTGCTCACAGCAGTCTGTGTGGCGGCAGCGCGGTGGATTAAGTCGGTACTGAAAGAGGCGAAGGTCGGGCAGGATCGCAGTCAGGTGCAGCCGTTAACGTTGTCGCGATGGCTGGTGGTCGGTACGGCATCCGCGTGGTTGGGTGCGATTCTCGGAGGACTGTACGCCGGTGGCGTGCTGTGGGCCTTGCCGAAGTGGACGGAACTTGCGGCCGCACAGGCCGATGGACCGATCATGATTGTCGGCACAGTATCTGGCATTTTGCTCGCTGCGGCGGGGTTGTGGCTGGAAAAAGTTTGCCAATTGCCAACTGATGGCGAAAATTCTTCGCCTCCTAGCGGGGAAATGGGAACTAACTCGGTAGGGTGGGAGTTATGACTGACCTCTCCAACGCCGGTAATGACCCGAAGCGCTCGGGTGATGCCGCATATTTTCAGAGCGACGCGGCAGCTACTTCGTCGGATATGGCTGAGTCTCCGTCCCCGTCGCCTTCTTCAGCCTTCGAAAGCTACTCCGCTGGAGCTAATTCCGGGGCTGATGCGGCATATGCAGATGAGCAGAGCAATGATGTGACGAAATTTAGTTCTACCGATGGTATGACGGAGAAAACCGCCGTCATTCTCATGGTTGTGCTGCTGGTGCTCGCGGTGATTGCCAGTATCGTCATGCTCTTTGCCAGCTCTGCCGGCTGGATGAAGGTTGCCGTGCTGCTGGCGTTGTGGTCGGCAGTTATCGGGGCTGTGCTGGTGACTCGATACCGCAAGACTATTGCGCTGGAGCGCAAGCGGTTGGAGACAATCGAGGAGCTGCACAAGGTGGAGCTTGACCGCGAGCTGGCCACTCACCGTGAGCAGGAACTGATTCTCGAGCAGAACTACTTGGATTCGCTTGAGGGCAACAACGATGACAACATTGCGGCGCTGCGCGCTGAGGTCTTTGCACTGCGCGCCCAGCTTGCTGAGTTCATGGGTGAGGATTTCGACGACGAGCAGGTTGCTCTTCGCGCTCAGGCCGAGCGTCTGCGTGAGCTTGACTCGCCGCAGCAGGCTTCGCCAATGAAGAACCCGACAGGCCACGACCGGCCGACACCACGCGCGACTTCCCACCGTGCTGAAATGACCGCCAACGGCACTGTCGGTGCTCATACCCAGCACGGTGGCACTGGCTCCGCTTCGCCGGTTGAAGATGCCGAGGCCACCGACATGCGCCGTACATTCTCGCCGTCTGGTCAGCCGGTTGACGTCCCCGAAGTCGCCGACTCCAAGGATGACGAAACCGTTTCCAAGGAGAAGTTCTCCACTAACTCTTTCCGCGCCATCAACTGGCAGGAAACCCCGGCCGAGGACGCCGCAGAGGAAGATTCTCAGGGCGGTGCGCACGAGGCACACGGTGCACGGCACCCATTCGCTGCGCCGGAATCGGACGCCGCCTCGGACTCTCCGACTCGCCAGCTGCAGACCATTCGCGATGAGGACCTCGCAAAAGAGCCAGCTCAGGCTCCTGAACAGGAGCCTGCAAGCCACGGTCGGCGCCGTGCTGAGGACAACAAGGGCAGCCTGACGGTTGCCGAGCTGATGGCGCAGATGCGCAAGAAGAGGGAGCAGCGCGAGGACGAAGAAGCCTAGTCGCTTACCGAGTGTGCGCGACCTACTCACCGCACATAGCTGGTTTGGTCTAACCTAGTCAGTCATGACGCAAAGCCAGCATGATTCCCATCCCCATCGGACAACCGCTCCGCGGTTGACGGTGGGGATTATTTCTGCCGGAAAAGTCGGGGTTGCGCTCGGCCAGGCGTTAGAGCGCTGTGGACATCGTGTCACTCACGTGGTCGCGCGCTCACCAGAATCTGTCACACGAGCGCATCTACGTCTCCCGAACGCACAGGTCAGCAGCATTGCCGACACAGCTTCCACCTGCGAGCTCATCGTCATCGCTGTGCCGGATCGCGCCATCGCAGAGGTCGCCGAGGAAGTCGCCCGCCACGTTGGTCCCGGGCGCATCGTCATGCATACTTCTGGTTCCCTCGGGCGTGCCGTGCTCGATCCGGTCGCGCTCACCGGCGCGCTGACCATCGCCGCCCATCCCGCAATGACATTCGCAGGGCTTGACGACGACTCCGAGCTCCTGACCGGTTGCCCATGGGGTATCACGGTCGGGGATGAGCTCGCGAAAACAGTCAGTGAACTGCTCATTGGTGAACTCGGCGGTCGTCCGGTGTTCATCAACGAACGGCACCGCGGCCTCTATCACGCGGCCATGGCACACGGCTCAAACGGTCTGGGCGCAGTTGTGGTCGATGCAGTAGAAATGCTGGCAACCACTATCGGCGGAGATGCAGCAGCCGAAGACACCGACATAGCTGAGCTGCGTCGAGGCCAAGCCGCCGAGCTGCTCCGCCCACTGCTGGAAGCTTCATTGGACAATGCCTTGAGGTGGGGTTCCCGGGGGCTGACTGGCCCGGTGACGCGGGACGACTTGGGGACTGTCGTCAAGCACGAACGTGAAATTGAAGCGGTGGCGCCGGAAATGGGAACCGCCTACCTGGCCCTCGCCGAGCGCATCGCCGAGCTGCGCGGCGCCAACGAGGTTTTGCGGTACCTACGCCGATGACCTGAGCGGACTGGCTGTTCTGGTCATCCGGGATGTGGCGTAAGGTATTGCCGTCGGACGAAAAGCTTGGTCCGGTAGATCTGAACGCGGAGGAAACATGACGGGTTATACCGCCGGAGAGACAACTGTTCACAAGACTATTGCGGGAATCGCGCAGGTCACCCGTGCGTTGCGGAAGACCGGGCGGCCGGTGGTGCTTGTACCTACGATGGGTGCGCTGCACCAGGGGCACCTTGAACTAGTACAGGCCGCGAAGACGCTGCCGCGCGCGGTTGTGGTGGTGTCGATTTTTGTCAATCCGCTGCAGTTCGGTGAGGGGGAGGACTTTGACGCCTACCCGCGCACTCTGGAGGAAGACGTGGAGAAGCTCCGCGCTGTAGGTGCTGAGCTGGTCTTTGCTCCGAACGCGAAGGAGATGTACCCCAACGGTTTCCGTACGACCGTGCAGCCGGGTCCGCTGGCGTCGGAGCTTGAAGGCGCTACTCGCCCGGGGCATTTCGCCGGCGCGTTGACAGTGGTTAACAAGCTTTTCAACATCACCAACTGCACTGATGCTGTTTTTGGTGAGAAGGACTACCAGCAGCTGTGCCTGATGCAGCAGATGGTCACTGACCTGAATATGCCGGTGCAGCTGCACGGTGTGCCAGTGATCCGCGAGGCCGATGGGCTGGCTATGAGCTCCCGCAACCGCTACCTCTCCGAGGAGCAGCGCAATCTCGCAGTAACCCTGTCCGCTGCGCTGACTGCCGGTGCTTTTGTCGCGGACCGTGGTGCGGATGCTGTGCTGGAAACCGCGCGTGGTGTGCTCGCCAGCCAGCCTGAGGTCGAGTTGGATTACTTGGAGCTGCGTGACGCTGCGCTCGCCCCGCTTTCCGACGAGGCGTTGCGCGGCGACGGCCAGGAGACTGAAGCTCGCCTACTGGTTGCTGCGAAGGTCGGCACTACTCGTCTCATTGATAATGTTGGCTTGATTCTGGGTGCGCCGCGCCCGGATTCGGCAAACGGTTTCGGTCAGCTCGGGCAGAAGGACGCCGAAATTGCGTCAGCGGCCCTGTCGGCTGCGGGTCTGGACGGCGAGCTGACTGAGCAAGAGGCCGCTGAGTTGGCTGAGCTGCAGGAAAAGGTCCGCGCTGCTCGAGATGCCCGCCTGAAAGATGAGTCCAGCAAAGAAAACCTGAAGAACGCCGGCTTTGGCGTTGAGCAGGACAGCGAGTAGGACGGCTTTTCGAAGTAGTTTTTCGTGGCTGGGAAGTTGTCGTATTATAGTGTGCCGACTAACAACCTGCCACGCTAAGGGGTGCCGCGGTAGGCAAGCATCCAGGGGACGAATCCAGGAAGGGACCTACCTTTTTCATGTTTCGCACTATGTTGAAGTCCAAGATTCACCGTGCCACGGTGACTCAGGCTGATCTTCACTACGTTGGATCGTGCACGATTGACGCTGATTTGATGGAAGCGGCCGACCTGCTTGAAGGCGAGGCCGTCGACATTGTCGATATCAATAATGGCAACCGGCTTACCACTTACTGCATTACCGGAGAGCGCGGCTCGGGCATCATTTCCATCAATGGTGCCGCCGCTCGTCTGATTTCGCCGGGTGACCTGGTTATTATCATCGGCTACGGCATGATGGATGACGCTGAGGCGCGTACGTACAAGCCGAATGTCATTTTCGTCGATGAGAATAACAGGATTCTAGAAAGCGGCACTGACCCGGCGGATGTGCCGGAAGGCTCTGATTTGAAGAATCCGCGTAGTCCTGAGAACCAGGGCTAGTCCACGCAGCCCGCAGAGCTGGGTCTCGACTGCGTAGTTGGAGGGAAAGCCGAGCGGGAAAACCACACACCAGGGTGTTTACTTTGCGTTAAATTGTAAGCCATTAGACCGTCAGCTAAAGCTCATTGGCGAGTTGATCTTTAGAAACCGAAAGGTAACGCAACGTCCTTAGCTTCTTAGAGGATCTAAAAGTTTTAGTTTTCCATTTCCTCATCTAGTCGAAGCTATACAAAGGCGGTGTCCCCCGTGGTTCGTATTGGCAAGAATCTGCTGACAAATCCGTTTGCTACCTCTCGCAGCTCCCTGACCTGCACTTACAAGTGTGGTAATGCTTGTGCTGACGATGCTCCGAATGAGTTCTCTGACAACCAGTACTTCGGTGATGTTGCGAAGCAGGCATTCTCCCAGCGCGCATTCTCCCGTCGTGCTGCACTGAAGGTCACTGGTGCTAGTGCTCTTGCGGTCGGCGGTGGCGCCGTGCTGGCCGCTTGCTCCTCTGATGATTCGGGCAGTGCCGCAGGTGGCTCCGATGCCTCCGGTACCACTGCTGCCGGTGACGGTAGCAAGGGCGAATCGCCGGAGGGTATGCGTTTCGACGCCGTTAAGCCGAACACGGAAGACGCAGTCGTTATCCCGGACGGCTACGAGCAGAATGTTCTGATTCGCTGGGGCGACCCAATCCACGAAGGTGGCCCGGAGTTCGACTTTGACAAGCAGACTCCGGAAAACCAGCTGAAGCAGTTCGGCTTCAACAATGACTTCGCTGGCCTGATTAAGGCTGAAGACGGCACACTGCTGTACGTCTGCTCGCACGAGTACACCACTGAGCCGATGATGTTCCGTGCCTACAAGAAGGAAGATGCCACTAAGGAGCAGGTCGACATCGGACTGGCTGCCCACGGGCAGACCATCCTTGCTGTGGAAGAGGATGACAAGGGATTCCTGAAGCCGATCCTGAGCGACAAGCGTAACCGTCGTATCACTGGCTTCACCGAGTTCACAGTTGACGGTCCGGCTGCTGGTCACGATCTGCTGAAGACCAAGGCTGACCCGAGCGGTATGAAGGTCGAGGGAACTTTGAACAACTGCTCCGGTGGTGTTACTCCGTGGGGTACCTACCTGTCCGGCGAGGAGAACGTCGACCAGTACTTCGGCAACGTTGGCAAGCTCAAGGACGAGGACACAGTTAAGAAGCTCAAGCGCTACTCGGTCAAGAATGAAGAGCTGTCCGATCGCGCGTGGGAGAAGTACTACGACCGCTTCGATGTCTCCAAGGAGCCGAATGAGCCGAACCGCTTCTTCTGGCTGGTGGAGATTGACCCATCTGACCCGAACTCCACCCCGGTCAAGCACACCGCACTGGGTCGTTTCAAGCATGAAGCCGGTCAGATTTACGTCACCGACGACGGCACGGTTGTGTGCTACTCCGGCGACGACGAGCGTTTCGAGTACATCTACAAGTTCGTCTCTTCCCGCAAGGTTAAGGAAGGCGACCTCAAGCACAACATGGGCATTCTGTCCGAGGGCACGCTCTACGTCGGTAAGTTCAACGGTAATTCCGAGTCCGAGATTGACGGCTCCGGTGAGCTGCCGAAGGACGGCCGTTTCGACGGTGACATTGAGTGGCTTCCGCTGATGACCGCCAAGGCAGACGGCAAGCACGAGTCCCACGTTGATGGCATGACCGCCGAAGAGGTCTGCATCTACACCCGCATCGCCGGTGACAAGGTCGGTGCGACTCGCATGGATCGCCCGGAGGATATCGAGCCGTCCCCGAAGACCGGTAAGGTCTACGCGGCGCTGACCAACAACAAGTACCGCGGTAAGGCGAGCCCGGATAGCTCTGGCAAGACCCAGGACAACAAGGCCGCCAAGAAGACTGATGGCGCAGGGCGCCCCTATGAGGGTGCGACTGAGGTTGCACCAATCACCGAGAACAAGAATGGCCTTGTTCTGGAGATGGAAGATGACCACGCTGGTACCAAGGGCAAGTGGAACCTTCTGCTGGTCTGCGGTGACCCGAACGAGGCTTACACCTACTTCGGTGGCTTCGACAAGGAATCGGTCTCGCCAATTTCCTGCCCGGACAACGTCACCTTCGACGAGTACGGCAACCTGTGGGTTTCCACAGACGGCAACGCCCTGGACTCCAACGACGGCCTGTTCGCCGTTGCTGTCGAAGGCGAGCGTCGTGGTGAGACCAAGTGCTTCCTGACTGTTCCGGTTGCTGCTGAGACCTGTGGTCCGCAAATCTTCTCCAACCGCGTGATGGTCAACGTCCAGCACCCGGGCGAGATTGAAACGGATCAGGGCCACCCGGTCGGCGACAACCCGGACCCGACCACCAACCCGACCTCGCACTGGCCGGACGGTGGCAAGGAGCAGCCACGCCCGGCAGTCGTTCAGGTTGTACGCACTGATGGCAAGAAGATTGGTGTGTAGGTTGCCCTTGGCAAGGAGCTAAGCAAAAACGCGCGGATTAGCGCGTAGACCTATCGCGGCGCGTCTCGAACGAAAATAATGTTCGACGACGCGCCGCGACTGTATTCGGTAGAAAGTTAGTAATCGGGCGTTTTCTCAGCGCCACCACACTATCGATGGGATTAATCCTAGTGAACAGCATTGTCATAATCGGCATCATCCTCGTTGTCATCGGGGTCATCGTCGTTGTTGTAGCGCGTCGGAATACTCAGGTTCCGGGGTCTGATCGGGAGCGCTTCGTCGATCCACTGATGACTGATGAGTACCGCAAGTACGGCCCAACCTCTGTCGCACCGGGCGCAATCCTGAACTACGGTGGTGCCTCTCATGTTGTGCGCGGATCACTTGAGCTCTCTCAGGGACCGTTCCGCTGGTGGGAACATCTCGTCGACGGTGGGGCAGATGGTTCTTGGTTCGGCGTTGAGGAAGATGAGGGTGAAGTCATCCTCACCTGGTGGCGCAAGCTTCCAGGTAGCTTCAAACCAGCTAATCCCATCGTTGTCGACGGTGTGGAGTACTGGGAGGAAGAGCGGGGGACCGCCCGCTACACCGCGATTGGCACCACTGGGCTGCCGCCCGAGGGGGCTACGGACTTCGTCGACTACAAGTCCGGTGACGGTCGCTTGCTCGGACTGGAACGCTACGGTGACTCGATGTGGGAGGCATCCACCGGTATTAGGATTCTTCCCGGTGAGATTGATGTTATGGCAGCGCCGGACCATAATCCGGACACGGACAATCGCTAGTGACGGTCACTATGTCGCTGGCAATTCTAGATGTGCCGTTCAAAGACACCGCTGCGGAGCAACTCCGCGTTGCTTTTGACGGCCAAGTCCCGGACACCCTCTGCGAGGCGGTTATCTCACACCCCGACGGCAAAACACCGTCGCTGACGCTCGGTGTCCTCGGAGCGTCGCATGTGGTTTTCGTCGGTAAGCGGGAGAACCCGTGCTTTACCGAGGAGATTTCCTGTACTGCGACACACGGTGTGCCTCTGAGCGGGGCGGGCGTGATGGTGAAAGCTCGTGTGGAGAACCTCTCGCCAGAAGCCTTCGCTCAGCGCGCAAATGCTTTACGGCGTGAGTTCGGAGCGGGACATCCCCATTCGGTCGTCGCAGAGTTTCCCGGTTCTCCCGGCGCGCTGACTGTGTTGTCTGCGGAGCCGATTGAGCAGGGGTATCGCTGGGATACGTGGCACGGCTACCCGCCGGGGCAGCTCGTGTGGACGTCGAATACTTGGACTGCCGTTGCTGGTAACCATGGGGCTGAGGCAGACCGCGTAAAGGGAGGTTCCTGAGTCTATGGGACGCGGAAGTATTGGTTACGCACTGATCGTTGTCGGCATTATGGTCACGCTGGCTGGTTTCTTCGTCGGCGGGAAATCTGCGGAAGAGAGGATTAGCGAGCGCTATCAGTCCGCGCCCGGCGCAGCATCTGCGACGCAGGTCAGCAGCGGAATTGATCGACGTTGGACCTGTGGCGACCGCGACCCCATTGAGGTGGGGCGTGAGCTGAAAGAAGAGATCAAGCCACAGGCCTACAACGAAGATGGCGGGGCGGCGTACCTGAGGACGAAGAAGCACCTGTTCATCGTTTCGCGTCAGACCCCTGAGGCAGGGTCGAAGGACACGTGCCTGATAACCAGAGAATCATTTAGTGGCCGCTATTCGGGTGGGCACTTCATCTATCTCGGCCCCGGTTTCGGTCCCTCCGCCCCCTCCGGCGGTTCGGGTGGATCGGCCGGATCATTCGGAGGAGCGAAATAAACATGGGCCCAGTAACGTACATGGCCACCACCGGGACGGCTATCCTCACGGCGCGGTCGGAGACATCAGAGACAGCGCAGTCAACAGTGGGCGAGCATCTGGCCGTCGGAGTACCGGCCACCATCGGTTACTTCCTTGCGGGTGCCCTAGTGCTTGTAGTCGGATTCATTGTCCTTGATCTGATTACCCCTGGGAAACTGCGCGACCTGGTGTTTCTCGAAAACCGTGCGGGCGCCGCGATGATAGCGGGCTCACAGCAGATTGCGCTGGCCTGCATTGTCGTTTCGGTAATCCGCGCATCCGACGACGCCCTGATGATTGGCCTGGGGGAGACCCTCGTCTACGGTGCCCTCGGCATTGTGCTGCAGGCAGCATCGCTGCTGGTGCTGGAAGCCCTGATTCCGGGGCGCTTCCGTGATGTCGTGATGGACGCGAAAGTACGCCCCCGAGCGGCGTTGGCTGCGACCGCCTTCATCGTTATCGGTGTGATTAACGCGGTGGCGCTGTCATAGATGGAGACCACCACGACTTCCCGGCGTTGGCGGGCTCTCCTGCTGGGCTCTGTGGCGGCCTGCGCTGCCTGCGGCCTGGTCTATGAGCTGGCGCTACTGGCGCTGTCGGCTTCTCTTGGCCGCGGTGACGTCGTTGCGAATTCCCTGATTGTGGCCGGTTATGTCGCAGCGCTGGGTTTTGGCGCCGTCGTGGCGAAACCGTTTGTGCGCCGTGCCGCGGTGTCTTTCCTCGGTATCGAGTGTGCTTTGGGTTTGCTCGGCGGTGTGTCCGCAACCGCCCTGTACTGGGTATTTTCGGTTACAGGTGAGAGCCTAGGAGCATTGGTCGCTGCCACTTTCATAATCGGAACGCTGGTTGGCGCCGAGGTGCCGTTACTCATGACACTTCTGCAGACCGGTCGGACGTCCTCCGCAGAGGACACCGGTCGCGTGCTGGCGAATCTCAACGCCGCGGACTACTTCGGAGCCTTGGTCGGCGGTTTAATCTGGCCGTTTGTGCTCCTGCCTACAGTGGGAATGCTGAAGGCCACTGCCATCGCCGGACTGATCAACGTCACCGCGGCATTGGTAATTGCCGCGCTGCTACTGAAGCAGATGTTGTCCCGCCGGGCACTTGTCACAGCTGTCGCCGCCCTCGTCGCGGCGCTGGTTGGGTTGGTTGCGTTGCTGGCCGGAATCCGGGACATCGAGGCGACCGCCCGGCAGTCGCTCTACGCCCAACCCATTGTTTTTGCCAAGCACTCGAAGTACCAGGACATCGTCGTCACCCGATTTGGCGGGGACCGGCGGCTTTATCTCGACGGGGGACTGCAGTACTCCAGTCGTGACGAGTACCGCTACACCGAGTCGCTGGTCTACCCGGCGGTGGATAAAGACACGAAGTCGGCATTGATTCTCGGCGGGGGAGATGGGCTGGCTGCCCGGGAGCTGCTGCGGATGCCCAACATCGAGCGCATTGTTCAGGTCGATCTGGATCCGGACGTCATCGAGGTCGCCCGCACTGTGCTGCGGGAAGATAACGGCGGCAGCCTGGACAATCCCCGAGTGGAGAAGGTTACTGCGGATGCTTTCGCATGGCTCCACGATCAGGCACGTGGCAAGACCCAGACGCAAAAATTCGACGCCATCTACGCAGATCTTCCCGATCCCGACAACGCAGTGTTAGCCAAGCTTTACTCTCAGGAGTTTTACGGGTTCATCCGTACGGTGGCCGCGCCGGGCGCGAAGCTGGTGGTGCAGTCGGGTTCGCCATTTTCGACGCCGCAGGCCTTCTGGCGCACCGACAGCTCGATTCGTGCCGCAGGCTGGTCGACCACTCCGTACCATGTGCATGTTCCCACCTTCGGGGACTGGGGGTTTGTACTCGCGCAGGCCGAGCCTGAGCCTCCTACGCTCGAGCTTTACGACGGCGCCCCGCCGCTGAAATTCCTCACTCCTGACGTGGCTCGGGCTGCGGCTGTGTTCGGTGCTGATAACGGTCCGCAACAATTGGAACCGTCGACACTGGCTCATCCTCGAATTGTGGAGGATATTCGTCGAGGTTGGCGGCAGGCGGGGGAGTAGTGCGCTGAGTATTTCGCAAAGAGCCGGGCGAGTAGCAGGTCGGCGGTGTAGTCGGCTAACCTTTATAGCCGTGACTGACGCGAAGAAGACCCCTGAAAACACCGCCACCGTTCCTGAGCAGCTGCGCATTCGACGCGAGAAGCGTGACCGCCTGCTCGAGGCTGGAATTCAGCCGTACCCGGTCGAGGTTCCCCGTACGCACTCTCTCAAGGATGTCCGCGAAGAGTGGGGCCACCTCGAGGCCGGCGAGGAGACTCAGGATGTCGTGACCGTCATTGGTCGTGTCATGTTTATCCGTAATACCGGCAAGCTCTGCTTTGCCGCTCTGCAGGAGGGCGACGGCACGACCCTGCAGGCCATGCTTTCCAAGGCTGAGGTCGGCGAGGACGCCCTGGCTGCTTGGAAGTCGGACGTAGATATGGGCGACTTCGTCCTCATTACTGGCCGCGTAATTTCTTCGCGCCGCGGCGAGTTGTCCGTAATGGCTACCAAGTGGCAGATGGCCTCGAAGGCTCTGCGTCCATTGCCGGTGTCGTTCGCTGATCTGTCCGAGGACAGCCGTGTGCGTCACCGTTACACGGACCTGATTATGCGTGAGCAGGCTCGTACTAACGCACTGACTCGCATCAAGGTCATCCGCGAGCTGCGCCACGCCCTTGAACGTCGCGGTTTCCTCGAGGTCGAAACCCCGATGTTGCAGACTCTGCACGGCGGTGCAGCTGCACGTCCATTCGTGACTCATTCCAACGCTTTGGACATTGATCTCTACCTGCGTATCGCGCCGGAGCTTTTCCTCAAGCGCTGCGTCGTCGGCGGTATGGAGCGAGTCTTTGAGATTAACCGTAACTTCCGTAACGAGGGCATCGACTCCTCGCACAGCCCGGAGTTCGCGATGCTGGAGTACTACGAGGCCTTCGGCACCTACGATGACTCCGCCCGCACCGTCCGCGAGGTCATTCAGGAAATCTGCGTCGCGGTCTTCGGTTCGACGACCGTTACGCTTGCCGACGGCACGGAGTTCGATTTCGGCGGCGAGTGGAAGCAGATTGAGATGTACCCGTCGCTGAACGAGGCACTTGCTCGCAAGTTCCCTGGTCAGCCGGAAGTCACCATCGACTCGACCGTCGAGGAGCTAAAAGCAATCGCCGACGTGATTGGACTTGAGGTTCCGGAGAAGGGCGGCTGGGGCCACGGCAAGCTGGTCGAGGAAATCTGGGAGCTGCTCTGTGAAGATCAGCTCGACGGTCCTATTTTCGTCCGCGACTTCCCGGTCGAGACCTCTCCGCTGACTCGTCAGCACCGCTCCAAGCCGGGCGTGACCGAGAAGTGGGATCTTTACGTCCGTGGCTTCGAGCTGGCTACCGGCTACTCCGAGCTGGTTGACCCGGTTGTCCAGCGTGAGCGCTTCGAGGACCAGGCGCGACTGGCCGCCGGTGGCGACGACGAGGCCATGGTTCTAGACGAGGACTTCCTGCACGCAATGGAACAGGGCATGCCGCCGACGACCGGTGTGGGTATGGGCATTGACCGCCTGCTGATGGCCTTGACCGGTCTCGGTATTCGCGAAACCGTGCTGTTCCCGATTGTGAAGCCGGAAGCGTAAGCGACGCTTCTTTTTAGCATGAAGTTATTCAAGTAGTGGTCAGCCGGAAAATTACGGCTGGTCGGCGAATTCATGTGTAGTTATCCCGGTGTTATCACCGGGATTATCTTTATCCCGTAATTTCTTCACCCATGACTTCGGTAAATGGGAATAAGAAAATTAATCGGCGATCCGTATTGCGCTTGGGAGCAGCAGCGGGAGCGGTAGCGGTGGCCGTCAATAGCGTCGGGACGCGAGCAGTTGCATCGGCGGCTCCGAACCAGGCGCCGTTTCCATTAACAGGTTTGACCAGTGGCCTCGTGGTGACGGATCTGGAAGTCGTGACCGTGACCGATACGTCAGTGACATTTTCGTGGGCGACGTATGCAGGCCCACATCCAGCGTGGGGGAAGCTGGCTCCACTGGCACCGGCCGATACTGAAGTTGCGCTAGTGCCAGTCGACGCTGATGAGGGCGGCGAGCTGCCCGTGGTGTATAAGGACGAGGCGCAGGTTGGCTACCACTTTGTGACCGTCGATAAGCTGCGGCCTGGAACCACGTACCGTTTCGAATGTCGATCGAATGGGCTGGTCGCCGAGCCGGGATTAATTACCCGAAACCTCCCCGATACGCCTGAACAAACTGGACGGTTCACGACGTTGGTCGCTCCGGAGGGGGAGTATCTGACCACGATTGCCATCCTCAACGACACGCATATCGGCGAAAACGGGCACGGTATTGTTGTCGGCAATTTGCCTGCACCTATTTTCCCTGAAGCCGGTGCCGCACCGTACCCCGAGGTCATGTTGACGGCTGCCCTCGCTGAGCTTCGGGGGATGGGTATTGAAAGGGTTTTCATCAACGGTGATGCCACGTCGGAGGCACGTCCGGTGGAGGTACGTCGATTTGCCGAGATTATGAATACTTTTGGCGCTCAGGGGCAGCAGTGGTTTGTCACCCGCGGAAATCACGATCGTCCGCATAAGCCAGATGCCGATCCGTCTGCTGGCTACGACGAATTCCCGGTTTTGGAGGGCACCGAAGATCATCGCGATCCCTTCGGAGTCCTACTGGGGCGTCCGCGACAAGAACTGTGGGTCACTCAGCAGGGGCCGGTCCGCGTCATCGGTCTGGATTCGTCGAAATTGGATCAGTCCGGTGGCGAGATTAGCCCGGGACAGTTCGATGCACTAGAGCAAGAACTACAGCGCGACCCCAACAAGCCGACGGTTGTGCTGGCTCATCACCCAATTACTTCTGAGGCTGGCTGGACAAATGCTGCCGGCCCCATATTCATTCTCAATAGCGCTGATGCACGACGTTTGCAGCAGCTGCTTAACGACGCTTCGGGTGTATTCTTCGCGGGAGCAGGTCACACCCACCGTGCAAAGCGTACTCGCGGTGATTTTGGTGCCGGCGTTGATTATTTGGAGACCGGCGCGTGCAAGGCATACCCCGGTGGCTACACGCTGCTGCATGTCTATTCCGGTGGTTACCAGGTTAATTTCCATCGTTTGAGCAGTGAAGATGCGCTTGCGTGGACTGCGCGTGCCCGTTGGGCGATGTACGGCTTCGAGCCCGAGGCGCTGCTTGGTGAGCTCGCTGATCGCAACTACGTTGTTAACCGTGTTATCGCCTGACAAGTTAGAAACCTGAAAGTTTTCTGTTACTTGGCAATGTTTTTTCAATTCCTGTGACAACGGTCACGTGATTCATTTATTGTTATGCCAGTAATAGTTCTGACTCGAAAGGCCATGATCACATGAGCGAGAAGAAGAACCGCGAAGATTCGACTGTCGGCCGCAATAACCCTGGTCGCGACGCTATCGGAGCGGCAATGCGGTTCATCACGTCGATTACTGGTTCGGACTTCGCCCAGAAGTACGACCTTCAGCCAAAGATCGACCGCGTGGTGTACCAGTCCACCAAGTCCGGTTTTAAGACCCTTGGTGCCGCGAATCGTCAGTTTAAGAAGATTTCCGGTTCCGGTAAGCCGGAGCGTCCGGCTGAGGAAGCCCAGGCTGCACAGGAGGCCGCAGCCGAGGAGAAGGCAAAGAAGCTCTTCGACCTCACCCCGACCGAGGATCAGCAGATGATCGTCGAGACGGTGAAGGAGTTCGCTGAGTCTCGTCTGCGCGAGGCTGCTTACAAGTCCGACCACGAGGCAACTCCGCCGGAGAACCTCGTCTCTGAGGCTTCTGAGCTGGGCGTCACCATGATCAACGTTCCGGAGGCTTTCGAGGGCATCGCTACAGGTGAGGACGTCACCACCAACGCGCTGGTCGCAGAGGCTCTGTCTTACGGAGACATGGGTCTGGCTCTGGCTGTGCTGGCTCCGGCCGGTGTCGCTGCCACCCTGACCGCTCACGGCTCCGACTCGCAGCAGAAGACCTACCTGCCGGCATTCGCTGGCGAGAACGTCCCGGCTGCCGCTGTTGTTCTCGCAGAGCCGCGTCCGCTTTTCGACGCGCGCAAGCCTGAAACCACCGCGAAGCGCGAGGGCGATTCGCTGGTACTCAACGGTGTTAAGTCCTTCGTTCCGAACGCCGGCGCAGCTGAGCTGTTCATCATCGGTGTTGAGCTCGAGGGTAAGCCAGCTCTGGTTATCGTTGAGTCCGACACTGAGGGCCTCCACGTTGAGGCTGACCCGTCCATGGGTCTGCGCGGTGCCGCAATGGGCCGTGTCATCCTGAAGGATGTCAAGGTTCCGGCTGAGAACATTCTCGGCGGTGCTAGCACCTCTGCTGAGGATCGTGAAGAGGCATACCTCGACATTCTGCGTCGTTCCCGCCTCGGCTGGGCTGCGCTTGCAATGGGTACTTCTCAGGCAGTTCTCGACTACGTCATTCCTTACGTCAACGAGCGTCAGGCATTCGGCGAGCCGATTTCCCACCGCCAGGCAGTGGCCTTCATGGTCGCCGACATCAAGATTGAGCTCGATGGTCTCCGTATGATCACCCTCCGCGGTGCTTCCCGCGCTGACCAGGGTCGCGGCTTCGCTCGCGAGGCAGCTCTGGCTAAGACCTTCGCCACGGAAAAGGGTATGAAGATTGGTTCCGACGGTGTGCAGCTGCTCGGTGGACACGGCTTCACCAAGGAGCACCCAGTTGAGCGCTGGTACCGTGACCTCCGCGCAATTGGTGTCGCCGAAGGCATCGTCGTTCTGTAAACCGCTAGATACTTCAGCCGAAAAGAATTAAGAGGAAAGAAAATGATTAACCTCGAACTGCCGAAGTTCCTCAAGGCGGGCGCGTCCCAGTCGCATCAGGCCGCCGCTGAGATCTTCCGACCGATTTCCCGTAAGTACGATCTCGCTGAGCACGAGTACCCGAAGGAACTCGACACCCTTGCCTCCATGATGGACGGCATGGCAGATGGTGGCCGTGGCTTCTCCGGTGCTTCCGGTGGACGTGGCGATGACAAGAAAAAGAAGCGTACCGGTGTGAAAAACGGTGGCAACATGGCTTCGCTGCTCAACGTTATTGAGACTTGCTGGGGTGACGTGGGTCTGACCCTGTCCCTGCCGTACCAGGGTCTGGGTAACGCAGCTATCGCAGCTGTTGCTACTGATGAGCAGCTGGAGGCTTTCGGTAAGACCTGGGCTTCCATGGCAATTACCGAGCCGTCCTTCGGTTCTGACTCCTCCGCTGTTTCCACCACTGCCAAGCTCGATGGTGACGAGTACGTCATCAACGGTGAGAAGATCTTCGTTACTGCTGGTGAGCGTTCCGATTCCGTCGTTGTGTGGGCGACCCTGGACAAGTCCAAGGGCCGCGCTGCCATCAAGTCCTTCCTGGTGAAGAAGGGCACCCCGGGCTTCACCGTGGAGCGCCTGGAAGAGAAGCTGGGTATTCGTTCCTCGGATACTGCAGTGCTCCGCCTGGACAACGTCCGCGTTCCGAAGGAGAATCTGCTGGGTTCCCCGGAGATTGACGTTAAGAAGTCCTTCGCCGGCGCAATGGCGACCTTCGACAACACTCGTCCGCTGGTTGCGGGTATGGCCATCGGTGTCTCCCGTGCTTCGCTGGAAGAGCTGCGTCGCATTCTGGAAGAGGCCGGCATCGAGATTGACTACGATGCACCGGCACACACCCAGAGCGCTGCTGCAGCTGAGTACCTGAAGCTGGAGTCCGATTGGGAGGCTGCGTACCTCCTGGCTCTGCGCGCTGCGTGGATGGCTGACAACAAGCAGCCGAACACCCTGGAGGCTTCTGAGTGTAAGGCCAAGGCCGGCCGCGCAGGCACTGAGATCTGCTTGCGTGCCGTTCAGCTGGCAGGCACCTTCGGTTACTCCGAGCGTAACCTGCTGGAGAAGTGGTCCCGCGACGTCAAGATCCTGGATATCTTCGAGGGAACCCAGCAGATTCAGCAGCTGGTTGTTGCTCGCCGCACCCTGGGGCTGTCCTCCAAGGAACTGAAGTAATTACAGCTTCAGAGCAATCTACATACTGGTGAGCCGGTAAAAGTTCACTTGAGATGCTCAAGCCACATTTCTTAAAACACCGTCCTTCCATGACCTGGTAGGGCGGTGTTTTATTTTGCGCTGTTGTAGTCGTGTGTTTTTTGTTGTTGTGCTCCTATTTTTCCGAGATTAGAGGAAGAGTTCATCTATTTTTCATCTTTAGGTTCTAGGCTTATTGGCCATGAGCATTTCCCGCCGGGCCTACCTCTCTGTTGCAACTCTTGCTGCAAGTTCAATGGCCGTCGCGAAAACCTCGGGAGCGTACGGCCTGGAGTACGTCACGTCGGGGCTGGGGCTTACCCAGTCGGATTCCAAGTCGTGGCAGGTACTGGCTAGCGACTTGGAGGTCATTACTGTTACAGATACGTCAGTGGCATTTACATGGGCAACATATGCTCCGGGAGTGCAGACAGCGTATGGCTTTATTAAGCCGACCGTTCCTTCGGATGAGCGGGTGCTGCTTGCTCCAACGGATTCAACGCAGCTAGAGCTCGTGCACGAGGGGTACTCAGAGTCGGGCTACCACCATGTGGTCATTGACGGGTTGGAGCCGGGACGGGAGTACCGCTTTGAGTGCTGGTCCCACAACTGCCGCGCGGTCCCATCGCTGAATATCACCTTGAGCAAGACGGCGCCGGAGAAGACAGGCGTCGTAAGTACTCTGCCAGCGTTGGCGGGTGCACATTTGGCGACGTTCGCGCTGACGAATGACACACACATTGGTAAGCCCAATCATGACGGCATTCGCATTGGCAACCTCGGTCTTTCCTCTGATCCAGGAGAGCAGCCTTTCGCCTCTATGCAATTGCAGGGACTGGTGGACACGGTAAAGGCTGCCGGGTTAGATACTCTCGTCGTCAATGGCGATTGCACGGATAGCAACCGTCCTGAGGAGTATGACGAGCTCATCAGGGTTTTGGATACTTTCGGTGAGTTTGGGAAAAACTGGTTTGTCACCCGTGGTAATCACGATGTGCACCCGCCCGGACTGCCCAATATCAATGGTTTCCGGGGACGCGGAATCCGCAAGGGCAAGACCGCGGTTCCGGATTACTTCAGCCAGCGTCTTGTGCCGACGCAGCAGCACTGGTCGACTCGCGTCGGCGAAGTGCGTCTCATCGGTGTTGATACTGCCGAGTTTGGTTATGCAGGTGGGCGTATTAATGAGCGCCAGATGCGTGCATTGCGTGCTGAACTAGCAGAGGATCCAGAGCGTCCGACAATTTTGTTTGCGCACCACCCGTTTACTCAGGATGCGGTGCGTTCGCATTTCGGTGGTGAGGCATTCATGGTCGAGGCTCAGCAGGCCAAGATTTTCCAGGAGATCCTGGCTGCCACGCCGGGTGCCAAAGGTGTGTTCGCTGGTCATACGCACCGCAGCCGTCGTGGTATCGCTGACTATGGGGATACGGACTTCTGTGAGCGGGGTGCTGCACTTGGCTATCCGGGTGGATACACGCAGATTCGAGTGCACACTGACGGTTACCAGATCAGCTACCACCGCACCACAACACCGCAGTCGCTGGCCTGGTCAACGAAGACTCGTTGGTCGATGTTCGGGTTGGAGCCAGAGTTTATGCTGGGAAAGATCTCCGATCGGAACTACGTCAATTTCTTCAAGAACAAAGTGCCGCTCTGAGCTAGTGCTAGCTTCTAGCAGGGTACGCTGGGCAACGCATAGTGTTAATGGAAAATACGTAGTGGCAAGTTCCGCTGTGGGCGAAGTCGCAAGCCACCACGTTATTGGCCGAGCACAAGTGTGGCTCTGAAGTAATAAGGAATTTAGCGATGACCGACCAGTACAACCCGCGTTCGTCCTCCCCGCAGGATTGGGAGCAGGACGGTTATGCAACATCTGCCTGGGAGCAGCCGCAGGGTGGGGCTCAAGACGAGTACCAGCCTCAGTACCAGTACCAGTCGCAGGGGCCGAACCAGGGAGGTTCACCCCAGCAGTATCCGGCTTATCAGCAGGCTCCGGTACCTGAGCAGAAGAGCAACAACGGTCTGTACGTGGTTTTGGGCATCGTCGGTGTCGCACTTGCAGCGGTCGCCGGTATCGGTGGCGCGTACTACCTGAATAATTCCTCCGATAATTCCCCGCAGTCTCCCGATACGGTTGCGGCAGGGGACTCGTCGTCAAGCACTGCGTCCCCGGCGCCGGTGGAGACGTACACGGAAACCTATACCCAGACCGTCGAGCCGGAAACGACGAAGCAGCCGGAGAGCAGCGCTCCTACCACTACGCAGCGGGGAAATTTTGGTCTTCGTGCGTTCGGTATGAATCGCGATGATATCGATGCCAAAGGTTGGGTTGGCAGTACCGCTCGCTGCTCGGGTGGGTATTACGCGCGTGTGTTGGCGGAGACTTCTTCGGGTAAGGCCGTGATTTGTGAGAACTCCAATAACCGCCAGCAGCACCATTACATTGGTGACTTCGGTGAGATTTCGGATACCCCGGATGCGTACACAGTAGATAGTTTCTCCGGGAACCGTGCTGTCGCGAAAAATGGTGGCTACACGTATACCGTCACTCCGAATGCGGTAACCGTGACCCAGGACGGCGAAGAGATTTTCCGTGAGCCCGTCACGGACTACGGTGTTTTGAACGCTGGCTAATCAGCTCTAGTTCTTCCTAGGACACGCAAAAAGGACGCGGTAACTTCCATAACGGAAGTTTTTACCGCGTCCTTTTCGTGTCTGCCGTTCGCTTTACGACGGTCCCTGCGCCCTAAGCCACCTTCTCCTCGGTGACATTCTCCCACGGCTTCGGCAGGTGGCGAGGAACCACCTTGCCGACTGCGTTGCGTGGCAGTTCATCGAGGAACACGGTCTCGCGCGGAACGGCGAATCGGCTGAGGTGCTGCTTGACATATGTGCGAATCTGCTCATTAGTCAGGGCACGGCCCTCAGGGGAGTCGTCGCGGACAACCCAGGCGACCAGGGCCTGACCGAAGCGCTCATCCGGAACACCTGCGACTGCGCACTCGCGGATACCCTCGAGCTGGCTGAGTGCATCTTCGGTCTGACGTGGGAAGACGTTCTCGCCACCGGAGACAATCATGTCGTCCTCGCGACCGGAGATGTAGAGCAGGCCATTTTCCATTCGACCCAGGTCACCGGTGCAGACCATGCCGTCAATGACCTGCTTGTCCGCGCCGGGGCGGGTGTAGCCCTCGTACAACATGTTGTTGCCCACGAAGATCCGACCGGTCTCGCCATCGGCAACGCGGTTGCCGTCTTCGTCGAGAATCTGGACACGAGTGCCTAGTGGTGCGCGACCTGCCGTGGTCGGGTTTGCCTTGAGCTCATCCGGGGTAGCAATGGTTGCCCAGCTGACCTCGGTGGAGCCGTACTGGTTGTAGAGAACCGGTCCGAAACGCTCGAGGGTCTTAGTGACAATTCCCTCCGGAATGGCCGAGCCACAGGATGCGATGACCTTCAGCGATGTCGCGCCGATGTCGTAGTTCTCCGGGAGAATCTCAATCATGCGCTGCAGCATGGTCGGCACCAGGAAGATGGTGTGCGGAGAGTGCTGCTCGATAATGCGGAGACTGTCGGCAGGATCGAACTTGCGGCGCATGATCATGGTGGAACGCAGTGCGATGCACAGCTGTGCAGTTGCGAATCCCCAGGTGTGGAACAGCGGAGCCGCAAGGTAAGCCGGGCGACGCTGGCGCAGCGGAATGCGGCTCATGATGGACGATGCCGGCATCCAGCTGCGCGGCTCCGGACGCTTGGCGCCCTTTGGCGTGCCGGTGGTTCCGGAAGTCAGAATAATAACGCGGCCACGGCGTGGACGGCTTGGCAGCTCGGCGGTTGGCCACTTTGCCGGCGGTGCCGTCTTCAGCATCTCCTGCATGGAGGTCCAGCCCTCGCGAACACAGGAGGTGTCACCGTAGTTTTCGAACCACGACACTGCGACCGGGCACTCATCGAAGTCCTCCGGCAACATGTGAGTGAATTCCTCATCAATGAACAGGAAGTCAATCTTCTGCTCACGAATCACGGCCAGAGTCTGCTCGGCAGAGGCGCCGGTGTTGAGCAGTACCAGGTCGGTGCCGAGGCGACCGTGGGCACACAGCGCCATAATGAAACCGCGGTGGTTGCGAGCCAGCACGCCGATGCGGTTGCGCTGCTGAATATCACCGTGGCGGAGTGCTCGAGCCAGGGCAGTGGAGCGCTCGTGCAGTTCTTCGTAGGTCAGCGAGCCGCCGTCATCAATAATCGCGGTGTGGTGCGGGTCGCGGCCGGCTGCAATGCCGAGGAGACCAGCTGGCAGGAAGTCCCAACGGTAGATGGAATTCAATGCCTTTCCAGCAGCGCCGGGTCCCATCGAGCCGAGGACGCCAGCCTGCGTCACCGGTGCGAGTCCGAGAACGAGGTCCGAGGTAGCTCGCGAAGCTTTGCGCACCTTATTGAAAATCGAGGTCTGTGGATTAGATGTCATAGTCACTCATCTTCCGTGGTTCATGTCCTGTGGTCTTCGGAGAGGCCTAATCAGGCGAAACCTCATCGGTAGGACCGCCGATTTAGTTTCTTTTACAGTAAGAATAAGTGTCCTAGGTCACTTTTGTGTAGCTTTTTGCAAAATTTTTTTATCAGAAACGAATAGTTGTAAAGACCTGAGGTGTGACCAGGGAGTACGTTCAAAAGTGCGGGGCTTTTTCTGTCTCGAGAAATGTTGTCGCCGTACTTAGAGTCTCCGTTTTGAGGTAATTTCTCTAGAAAAAGTTCTTGAAAGATGTTCCAATCCGACTGCGTCCTCGTCGCAGTAGTGGAGGGTGGGGCCATCCGATATGACTTAGGGGAACCCATGAAGTCCAGTCTCAAGCATCAAACTTTCCTACGTATTTCGGCGACCCGAGTTGCCGTAGTCGGAGCAGTCGCAACCGGTGCGGCCTTCGGTCTTGCAGCTTGTGGCGATAGCGATGACGTCGATCCGGCACCTGTCGAGACCACTACGGTGACTTCGACCGAGAGCGTGGACGACGATCGGGACGACGATGATGACGACCGGGATGATGGCCACGACGACCGCGTGAACAACTAGGCGTCCGATCCAGGATGAAACTGCCGTTGCACCCCTCTCGACCAGTCTGTTCGCTACTGGCGTACGGCTATAGGGATTAATATGCGTCGCGTCGCGTTTAAGCTAGGTGAAACAACCTTTATTGAATTACGGCAAAAATAGACACTTGAAAGGGCAGTGATGTTCGAGAGGTTTACGGACCGAGCACGTCGCGTTGTCGTCCTGGCACAGGATGAGGCACGCGAGCTCAATCACAATTACATCGGTACGGAGCACATCCTGCTCGGCCTGATTAGTGAAGGCGACGGTGTAGCTGCCAAGGCGCTGGAGTCCATGGGTATTTCCCTGGATGCTGTGCGCTCTGAGGTAGTCGACATTATTGGTCGTGGCTCCCAGCCGCCGAGCGGTCACGTGCCGTTTACCCCGCGTGCAAAGAAGGTGCTGGAGTACTCTCTGCGCGAGGCTCTGCAGCTGGGTCACAAGTACATCGGTACTGAGCACCTGCTGCTCGGCCTGATTCGTGAGGGCGAAGGTGTTGCTGCTCAGGTCCTGGTTAAGCTCGGCGCTGACCTGCCGCGCGTACGTCAGCAGGTTATTCAGCTGCTCAGCGGTTTCCAGGGCGATGAGTCCGATGGTTCTCCGGAGCAGCGTCCGGTCGGTGCTACTTCCGGCGCTCGTGTGCAGGAGGGTAACCACCAGTCGGGTTCGCTGGTGCTTGATCAGTTCGGTCGTAACCTGACCGTTGCTGCACGTGAGGGCAAGCTGGATCCGGTTATTGGCCGCGAGAAAGAAATCGAGCGCATTATGCAGGTTCTTTCTCGTCGCACCAAGAACAACCCTGTGCTGATTGGTGAGCCTGGTGTTGGTAAGACCGCCGTCGTGGAGGGGCTTGCACTGGACATTGTCAACGGTCGTGTGCCGGAGACGCTGAAGGATAAGCAGCTTTACTCTCTCGACCTGGGCTCGCTGGTTGCGGGTTCCCGTTACCGCGGTGACTTCGAGGAGCGTCTGAAGAAGGTGCTCAAGGAGATTAACCAGCGCGGTGACATCATCCTGTTTATTGACGAGATTCACACGCTGGTTGGTGCCGGTGCCGCCGAGGGCGCAATTGATGCAGCCTCGATTCTGAAGCCGAAGCTGGCTCGCGGTGAGCTGCAGACCATCGGTGCTACCACTTTGGATGAGTACCGTAAGCACATTGAGAAGGACGCCGCTCTTGAGCGTCGTTTCCAGCCGGTGAACGTGCCGGAGCCGAGTGTGGATCTCACTATCGAGATTCTGCGCGGTGTCCGCGATAAGTACGAGGCTCACCACCGCGTATCCATCTCGGACAAGGCTCTGGTTGCCGCAGCTACGCTCTCCGACCGCTACATCAACGACCGCTTCCTGCCGGATAAGGCCGTTGACCTGATCGATGAGGCCGGTGCTCGCATGCGCATCAAGCGCATGACTGCCCCGGCTGACCTGCAGGAGATTGACTCCAAGATCGCCGATGTGCGCCGCCAGAAGGAAGCCGCCATCGACGAGCAGGACTTTGAGAAGGCAGCTGGTCTGCGCGACAAGGAGCGCAAGCTGGGCGAAGAGCGCCGCGAGCGCGAGAAGAAGTGGCGTGCGGGCGAGTCCGACACCATCGCTGAGATTGGTGAGGAGCAGATTGCGGAGGTCCTGGCTTCCTGGACTGGCATTCCGGTGTTCAAGCTCACCGAGGAAGAGTCCTCGCGTCTGCTGCGCATGGAGGATGAGCTGCACAAGCGCATTATCGGTCAGGAAGAGGCCGTCAGTGCTGTCTCCCGCGCTATTCGTCGTACCCGCGCTGGTCTGAAGGACCCGAAGCGTCCGTCCGGTTCGTTTATCTTCGCCGGCCCGTCCGGTGTTGGTAAGACCGAGCTGTCGAAGGCCCTGGCGGAGTTCCTCTTCGGTGAGGAAGACGCCCTCATTCAGATTGATATGGGTGAGTTCCACGACCGCTTCACCGCTTCGCGCCTCTTCGGTGCTCCTCCCGGATACGTCGGCTACGAAGAGGGCGGCCAGCTCACTGAGAAGGTGCGCCGTAAGCCGTTCTCCGTCGTGCTTTTCGACGAGATTGAGAAGGCCCACAAGGAGATTTACAACACCTTGCTGCAGGTCCTGGAAGACGGTCGTCTGACTGACTCTCAGGGGCGAGTGGTGGACTTCAAGAACACGGTTCTGATCTTCACCTCGAACCTGGGTACCAGCGACATTTCCAAGGCTGTTGGTATGGGCTTCTCGGGCGTCGGCGAGGCCGATGAAGACGGCAAGTACGAGCGGATGAAGGACAAGGTCCACGACGAGCTGAAGAAGCACTTCCGTCCGGAGTTCCTGAACCGTATCGACGAGATTGTGGTCTTCAAGCAGCTGAGCCAGGCCGAGATTGTTCAGATGGTCGACCTCATGCTGGCCCGCGTCAGCGACCAGCTCGGTGAGAAGCGCATCACCATGGAGATTTCCGACCGCGCCAAGAACCTGCTGGCCAAGCGTGGCTTTGATCCGGTGCTCGGTGCCCGTCCGCTGCGTCGCACCATCCAGCGCGAGATTGAGGATCAGCTCTCCGAGAAGATTCTCTACGGTGAGGTTGGTCTCGGCGAGACCGTCTTCATCGATGTCGAAGGCTGGGATGGCGAGTCCAAGGACGTCGACAAGGCGAAGTTCACCTTCACCAACAAGGGCAAGGCCGGGAACGTTGATGCCGACGGCGGTGCTCTGGGGGAGTCTGAGGAAGACAAGGACGTTCTCGGCAGCGCTGGTACCAGCGAGTCCGATATCATCACCCCGGATGTACCGGGTGACGGCGGTTCCACCGCCGCTGGAACCGACCTAGAGTCCGGTTCGGACTCCGATGACGACGGCCACAACCCGCCACCGGCTGGTGCGGGTGCTGGCCAGCCGCTCTAAGAGGTTTAGCCGCTAGCAGTACCAACGAACACTGCCGCCCCAGTTCCGACTCCATTATGGGAGGAGGAACTGGGGCGGCAGTGTGTCTATATGCGGTCTTTCCTAAAAGCGCGGAGAGTTGTAGTTCTACTTGGCCACGCCGAGGTCGACCAATGCTTTCTTTGCTACTTCAGGGTCATCATTTTTGATCATGTACTCAACGATTCCCTGGTCCTCTGGGAGGATTTCCGCAACTGTGATGAGGGACTCCACTCGCTGCGCCTTGAATGTGGAACCGCGCGTTGATTCTGCCGGAATCTCAACGGCATCCAAGACGGGCTTGCCGTCACGAACGGCGGCGGTGGCGGCAGGGTCATCGGTGAAGACTACGTAACCAACGTCGGGTGCCTTCGTAGTATCCACGGAACAGTTGGTACCCATTGCCTGTGGGGCGGGGGCACTATCCGCACCATAGTAGCTAAACACCACTTCATAGTCTGTGCAGGCCCGCACGAAACTAGCAATCGGTTCGGGTGCGTGGTCGGCAGGGGTGAGGCCGCCAGCGGTATCCCCACCAGTGGCACCGGTAGCGCCACCGTTGGAAGCGCCGGGATTGGCAGGTGCTTCAGCGGCGGACTGTGCGGGAGCAGCGGACTCGTCTGACTTGTCACTAAAGAGCGCGTCTTTAGCTGCAACGTAGGCAATCGCTAGCACCACGATGCCCGCTATCACTAAGGGGAGGAGTAATAGCTGCTTCTTTACACTGAGACCTTTCGATGCGCCGCTGGTCTGAGCACCTGTCGTGCCCGCGCTGGAGTTTGACCTGGAGGTAGCAGTCGTATTTGCCGGAGATGCTCCAGTTTCTAGTAATGAGCCATGCTTGATGTAATGGCGATAGCCATTTTCCGCAATAGCCAGGTTTTGCTCGATGTGTGATGTGTCTTCTGCCCCATTAAAGCGGTCGGGCGAACCCGGGTATGCAAGTCGAATCATTATTCAGTCCACCACCGTGAATCAATGTCGGAATACAGGGAGCGCATCGACCCTGCAAGCTCTTCCAAACTATTGCGATTGAGACGGTGCTTGTTTTCTTTCCATCGCTCAAAAAGCTCCGTCGACGACACTGCACGCGAGGCCTCCGTTCGTGCCTCTCGGCCTGCGGTCAGGGCCCACTGGGCAGCAAATTGCACACGTTTCGCAGCTTTTTCTGTGAAACCGCTCCACACTTTATATGTGTTGTAGAGCTGGGCCACGACGGCCCAGCCACCCTTGTAAGGCAGAACGATTACATTGGCGAGGTTGTCGAGTTCAAGGAACTCGAATTGAGACGGATCTTTCTTGTTGGCGGTCACGAGAATTCTTCGGTTGGTGACGAACGCTGCGCCATCGACTCCACTGGTTTTTGTAGCGGCGGCCTCGAGCACAATCTCGTCGACACCAAGACCTTCTACAACAGCGACGGCGGCAGTGCGCACAATCCCGGAATTACCGGCACGTTCAAGTGCGGCACCGAGATCTGGCCGGTCGGTCAATGCAATCTGGGATCCTGTCATGCACACGAGACTAGCAACACAATAAAAACCGCGCCTGACGTTCAGTACTATGACATAACTCATCCCAGGTGTGGGGTGGTGCGTGAAGTAACACTGACTCAACCCCGAAACCTCGGTACTTTGTGAGGATATGAGCCCTACATTCACCCCAGCAAAGTTTGATGATTCTTCGCTTTACAGGTTTGCCAAGTTCCCGTGGCCGGAACCGGCGCCGAGCAAAGATGAAGTGCGCCGCCACTCGTGGGGAATGACGTACAAGCACAATAAGGCGTTTGCGACCCCGCTAGGGGTTGAGAACATCAACGCAAGGGCGGTCAAGTACTACAAAGCATCTCTCGAGCAAAACTGGGGGGTCACCGGTGCCCAGGAAGCGCATCAGGTTATTGATGCCCTGCTTGAGGGCAACCAGCATGTGGAAAATGACCTGCTTTTACCGCTCGCATATGCAGTGAAGGACATCTCTGAGAACGAGCTCGAGGCAGAGATGGAGGAGCGGATCGAGTTTCTGAAAGACTTCTTTGTTGTCCAAGGCGTGGATCCGCGTGGTGCAGAACATAAGTTCCGCTACCTCGTACGGATGTTGCGCTCCGAAAACTTTGCCAAAGCAGCAGCCCCGGCATTGCCCGCCACTACTCGCGCATGGGACATAATCCGAATTCACAGCGTTGGTGGTGCGGCAACGGAGCTGGGATGGATCTCTCCAGAAGAGTTCCTTCAGATTTCCGATAAGGCCGTGGCGGCGTTGCAGCGCTACTTCGTGTCGTGGGCTGACGTAGCCGCAAGCTTCTGGTGGGGACGAATGATCTGGGCGAGTGATGGTGAGCCCGACGTTGCCGCTGCGATGAAAGACCAATCGCAACGGCTCACCGAGTTGCTTGCTAACAGTGAATCTCCATGGGTTCGCGTGCCCTTGCATGACATCGTGGCCGAGGAACCATTTTCATCCTTAGACGGTCTGCACTAACTAGCTGTCGTCATTGTTCGGGATGCCGTGGCAGCGGCCGGTTTCATGAGCTCATTAGAATCGGTCACAAATAACGGATTGAGGCATCTATGGCGCAGGAACGGCGAGTTCAAGGGGCATCTGCAAGGCGAAGTTACCTTCACCAATATGGGGCAAGGTCGGTAACGTTGATGCCGATGGGCGGTGCCTTGGCCGATTCTGAGGAAGATGACGGGCGTTCTCGGCAGTGCTGACGGTATCCTGAGCGTTTGTATCTGGCGACATCAAAGCTACTGTCGATCAGGCCACTGCCGAGGCAGAGACCGAATCTGATAACTCCGAGGGAGAGAACTAAATGGGGATCCAATTTCGCAAGAAGCAGAACCTGGACAAGGACACGTGGCTGAACTACTCGGGTTCGGGAGTCTCTGGTTCGAAGCGTATCGGTCCGGTGACCATTAACAGCCGTGGCGGTTACACCGTCCGACTGGGCAAGGGCTTGACCTTCCGTGGTCGCTGGAAGAAAAAGTAGCTGTACTTGCTAGATGGAGGAAAGCGGCGGTTGTCGCCGCTAGTACCCCATTTTCTGATTCACCCACGCAAGCATCTCTTCGTGGGTGAGCACGTAGGCAAGGCCGTGCGTCCCATCACCGAGGTCAGTATCGACCTCCACGTAGGTGATGTCGGAGCCGGCCTTTTGCCATTTCTGCACAAGTTCGCGTGCCGACGTCACGGGTAGCACATCATCCAATGCGTTATGGGTAACGAATACGGGCATACTGGGAGTCTTTGTCCCCAGAGCTTGTTCTTCCACGTGGCGCCGAACGACGGGGGAGAGCTCCGGCGAGCGCAGATTCTCCGCTATTCCTAAGTCGTTGGCCGTGAATGCCTTGGTGTCATTGCGAGGCCAACGTTCGACAGTGGCGCCAATGCATTCATCGGCCGTGAGCTTCAGGAAATCCTGCCCCAGCGGGCTCAGCATGCGCTCGATCGGTTCTTTTGTCTCTGGGTACTCTGCAATCAAGCCGTTCATGAAGTAACCGACGAGCCCCGCCAGCGCCGAGCCGCGAATATGCAGTGCAGTGTCGGTGAGATCGGCCGGAATAGCCCCGGCGTAAACAGCGCGGATGTTCAGCTCCGAGGCGTACGCATCGGCTAGCTCGGCGGCTGCAGCGGTGGCGCCTCCGCCCTGTGAGTAGCCGAACAGCGCAATGGGAGTATCTGCAGGTAGTTGTAAAGTCTCAATAGCCGCTCGCGCCATATCGAGCGTGTTATTCCCGGCAATCTCACGGTTGAGATACGGATGTACCCCAGGCGTGCCGAGCCCCTGGTAATCCACAATGGCAACATTCCATCCCTGTGCCAGCAGCTGAGGTGCCGGAGGCGTCGGAGGCGCTTCGTAACGCAGGGCGACCGAACTGGCACAGTTATCAGCCATGCCGAGAGTTCCAGGTGCAATTACTGCCAGTGGGCGCGGGGATTTCTCTGACCATCGGGCGTAGGGCTGCAAAATCGTGCCGGACACGGCTGTCTGGCGGTGGTCGCGTGCACCTGTGGAGGAAAACACGACCCGCTGTGCGCGTGCGGGCGTATTGACCGGAAATGGCGTCTTCGTAATTACCTGCCCCGGAGGCAATCGCTTCACCGTAGAAGAGTCAGAATCCGAAGAACCGAAGCCAGTCGCTCCTAGACCATCCACCGCCGAGCAACCACCGAGCGTTCCCACGCTAGAGCCCAGAAGAGCAACTCCAAGCACTGTGCTCAGCGCAATTCTGCGCTTACTAGCCCCAAAGAGACAGCGCTGGCGCTGAGGTCGATGGGGCGTGGCATTCATGTGTCTAATTCTAGGCAACGCACTTGTTCGAATCTGGTCTTTACCGGAGCATTGCCTCGGCTTTAACGGGGCAACTGGAAGCGGCCATCGGAGGTTTGCTCCGCAAGTCCGTCGTCAAGCAGGGAAAACAGTGCGCGGGAACGCTGATGCGCATCATCCCAGACCGCATCCAGAGCGGCCTGTTCGACGGGGGAGTCGGCGGCGCGGAGCACGTCGAGAAGCAAGCCCCGGACTTGACGGTCGGTGCCTTCGAACTTCTGCACACGCCGTTTAGCAGCGGCGATTTCGTGGTCTTCGGGTTCGGGGCGACCGGCGGCAATCCATGCGCAACTGGTGGCGATGGGGCAGACCTCGCACTCGGGTGTCGTTCGACAGACGGTAGCGCCGAGTTCCATGAGTGCGACGGAAGTCTCGGCCGCAGTCGTGGGGTCGAGTGGTAGGAACTCTTCGACGAGCGTCATGTCGGCGCGTTTGGAGATGCCGGGTAGGTACGTGCCCTGACGGTGTCGCCGGAGTACGCGGCGCACGTTGATGTCCACCACCGGCGTACGCACGCCAAAGGCAAACGCCGCTACCGCCCGAGCGGTGTAGTCTCCTACCCCCGGAAGGGCTAACAGTGTGTCCACGTCGCTCGGCACTTCGCCGTCGTGCTTTTCGACGATCTTTTCTGCGCATTCACGCAGCCGGAGTGCACGTCGGGGGTAGCCGAGTTTTCCCCACATACGTAGGACTTCATCCTTGGGCGCGACTACCAAATCGGCTGGGGTGGGCCATTTTTCCAGCCAGGCGCGCCAGGAGGGGATGACGCGGGCGACGGGAGTCTGTTGACTCATCACTTCGCTGACGAGCACAGCCCATGGTGAAGTGCCTTCTTCGCGCCAGGGAAGTGGCCGCATGTTGGTGCGATACCAATCACGTAAGGCGGCATCGACGTGTTCGTCGAAGTCGTCGGATTGGTTAATTGCAGAGCTCAATCTACATTCTCGCTTTCCCATAAACAGCAGAGTCGTTGCACAATATAGCTATGAGCAATTCTGAGAGGACTCCTGAGAGTGTATGGCAATCGATGGTGCGCGGAAACCTCCGCTTCTGCGAGAGCAAGACTGCGCATCCTCGCCAGGACTTGGTTCGTCGTAAGCAGCTGACGCAGGGGCAGAAGCCGAAGGCCGTTGTGCTGGCTTGCTCGGATTCCCGCGCTCCGGTGGAGATTATTTTCGATCAGGGCTTGGGCGATGTATTTGTAATCCGTACTGCCGGTGAGATTACTGACCTGTCGGTGCTGGCTTCGCTGGAATTCGCAGTTGATGGTCTTGGAGTTCCGCTGGTGATTGTTCTCGGTCACGAGTCCTGCGGCGCTGTGGCTGCGGCGAAGAATGCACTGGATGGTGGCGAACTGCCGGGTGGTTTCCAGCGTGTGCTGATTGAAAAGGTCACCCCGTCGCTGCTGGCGGCTCGCAAGGATGGCGAGACTGAAATCGACGAATTTGAGCGTCGCCACGTGCGCGAGATTGTTAATCACATTATTGATCGCTCTCCGGAGATTTCGTCGCGACTGGAGACCGGCGAGGTAGGCGTTGTCGGTATGCGGTACCGCTTGGAGGACGGACGCGCTGAGACCGTCGTTACCCATGGAGTCAGCGAGAACCCGCTAACCTAAATGTGTGACCAATAAGCTGCCTCCAGAAATCTACCGGCGTCGGCGTATCGCCGCGGCGGTGTTGCTCGTTATCATCCTCGTTCTCCTGGGCTGGGGTATTTCCGCACTGGTAAACCGGGACAGCGAGGATTCTGAACCGGTGAATGTCACCAGGGATGACGGGAAAGAGGTGACTCCTCCGGAACAGCCCAAGGAACCTTACGCGCCTAAGTCTGACAAGGACTCGGAGAACGACAAATCTGACAAGTCTGACAAGGACGCCAAGAAGGACGACAAGGAAGGCGAAGACTCCGCGAAGGATGACGCTCAGGCGGCGCTCGCGAGCAAAAAGGACTGTACCCTTGCAGATCTGCAGGTGACGGCCACCTCGGATCAGCCGAACTACGGCGATGAGCAGCCGACTCTGGCGATTACCGTCCACAATCCCACCGGCGGTGAATGCCGCGTGAACCTTGATGAGCAGCAGTTGCGCTTCGAGGTGTACGACCTGGCAACGTATGAGCGAGTCTGGTCGGATGTGGACTGCAATGACTCCGAAGGCCACGGTGAACTGTTATTGGCACCGGGCGAGGAAGTCAACTATGCCGCCACCTGGTCGCGTCTGACCTCGGCGCCGAACAAGTGCTCCGAAGAAGACCGGGTCCCAGTTCCCTCCGGGTCGTACATCTTCTACGGCGTGATTGGTGACAACAACTCTGACGCCTACACGTTCAACATGCGCTAGCGCTTAGCTCCTAACCCAAGCTCAATGGCCTCGGCAACGGTGCCTGCTTCCAGCAGCTGCATCCCTGTCGGGCCTTTTGCGCCTCTGGGCACAATTGCCGTGTCGAAGCCCATTCGATGAGCTTCCTTAAGGCGCCACTCCAAATCGGTCACTCGCCGCACTTCGCCGGCCAACCCCAGTTCGCCGAGTGCAATGGTTTTGTCCTGGAAGGTCCGCTTAGTCATGGATGAGGCCAGTGCCAGCGCAATCGCCAGGTCCGCGGCAGGCTCCGACAGCGTCATTCCGCCGACGGTGGACACGTACATCTCCATGCGGGCCAACTGCTTGAAGTTACCGTGTTCAGTCAGCACGGCCGCGACCATCGGCACGCGCCTCGGGTCGAGACCAGAGACATTGCGTCGTGGATTATGTGCCTCGGTGTTGATTACCAGGCCCTGCACCTCCGCCAGCAGCGGTCTGCGGCCATCCATGGCCACGGTAATTGCAGTTCCCGAGGTCGGTGTTCGGTGATGCAAAAACAGCCCCGAGGGATCCTCAACTTCCGCAATACCGCCCGCGGTCTGCTCGAAGCAGCCCACCTCATCGGTGCTGCCGAAGCGGTTTTTCAGACCCCGCAAGAAGCGTAGCCCCGAGTGTCTATCGCCTTCGAAGTTGAGTACCACATCAACGAGGTGTTCCATCGTGCGCGGGCCGGCCACATTGCCGTCCTTGGTCACGTGCCCTACCAAGAAAATCGCAGTCCCGGTCTCCTTTGCCAACGCCGCCAGGGCAGAGGTTACGGCGCGGGCCTGAGCAACACCACCGCGAGCACCTTCGACGTCGGCACGCATCGTCTGCACGGAGTCCACAATGAGCAGACCGGGGGAGAGCTCTAGCGTCAGATCGATGACGTCCTCGATATTCGACACCGCCGACAGGTACAGCGAGTCCGACAGCGCGCCAGTGCGCTCGGCACGCAGTCGCACCTGACCGACCGACTCCTCACCTGTGACGTAAAGTGTCGGCCCCAAATCGCCGTCCGCGCAGCGATAGGCCACTTCAAGCAGCAACGTCGACTTACCAACCCCCGGCTCGCCGGCCAAGAGCACCAACGAACCCGGCACAATACCCGAACCGAGCACCCGATCCAGCTCACCGATGCCCGTGCGCACCGCGTGCGCAGCTTTGGCGGAAATCCCGGTAATGGCCGTCAGCTCAGAAGAAGAAGTGGGGATTCGATCTGTTGCGGATGTCTCGGCGAGGAAACGTTCCTCCGCATCGTCGTCAAGCGCGCGCTGTGCTAAACGCTGGCTCTCAGCCGCGACGGAAGTGGAAGATGCTTTACGACGGTCACCTCGCGTGCCGGGCTCCGTTGTGGCAGCACTTCGGCGACGTTGCTTGGCTGCCCGGGTGGCGATTTTGTCCTCAAGGGTGGAGCCGGACTTCCCTCTGCTGGAGCGGATAGTGACCTTCTCCAGTGTGCCCCACTCTTTGCAGTTGGGACATTGACCAACCCATTTCGACACCTGCCAACCGCATGCCGAGCATTCGTAGGCTTCGTCTTTGGTCTTGGCCACGGTGCAACCGCCTTTGCTTCAAACGAGGGGGCGACAGACCCGACAACGTTTGGTGCGGGATGTGCGGGAAATGTCGCTAAAAAATTGCCCCAGATACGCGAGAACGGGCCAGGGCAGAGTCAATGACATGTGTCAAGGACTGACTGTACCGCCGTGGCCCGTATCAAGCGACCAATCGCCCATGCCCGCTCGATGAAGCTCCTCGCGTTATTTGCGGGACAGGACTGCGCTGTACCAGCGCTAATAGTGTGCTGCGCGTGAACAGCGCAGGAACCGCGCCGTGCTGCGCTTACTTGGATTCAATCATGCCGTCAGCACCGCGGTTCGGTGCGCCAGCTTCCAGAATGTCAGCGGAGACGGTGATGTCCAGGTCGTAGGTGTTGGTCTGGCCCTGTGGGTCAGTGAACTCGAAGGTGGCCTCGCGGTTCTGGCCGGCAGCGCTGCTCTTGTCGCCAACCAGGGTGCTCGGGTCCAGCTCATTGGTGTAGTACGCGATGCAACCGGTGTTGTCCTTAGCGGTCTTAGCCAGCGGATCGATGACGGACTTCGGGCCGGCAACGATCTGGCACTCACGCGGTAGGGAGTTCTCGCCCTTGGCAGCCTTAGCGAAGGAAGGAGTCTCAGCGACCTTCTTCAGCTCAACCTCGCCGATACCTTCAACGGTGATGGACTTCAGCGTGTAGACCGACTCGGCAGCGCGCTGCTGGTTGCTGGCGGAGAACTTCAGACCAGCGGTACCAGCCTCCGGGTCAACCAGGATGTGAGCGTCGCGGATGTTGACGAAGCCAAGAGCCGAGTTGGTGTTCTCAGCACCCTTGCCGGCAGCATCTTCGCCGCCGTTCATCGCACCGTCGACAGCCGGGTGCTGATTTGCGGTCTGCGAAATCTGACCGGCGCCACAAGCAGCAAGTGCAACTGCAGATGCTGCGGAGACGGTGACGAGGGCGCTGCGGCGAAGTACGGACTTGAAGGCCATGACTAGATTTCCTCCAGTAGCTTGAGGATGGGCGATAGGATTTTCAGTATTTAAAGAACACCTTAGTGTCTTCCTAAGATGTTCTCATACTACCCGTAAAATCATGGGGGGACATGATAGGGTGGAAGGCCGTTGGAAAGGGCGTGTGCATTACATGGAATTCAGCATTGGCGATACCGTAGTTTATCCGCACCACGGAGCTGCGAAAATCGAAAACATCATTGAACGAGAGCTTAACGGTGAGACCGTTCAGTACCTCGTACTGCAAATTCTGCAGAGTGATCTGAATATCCAGGTTCCCGCCAAGAATGCCGAGCTGGTTGGCGTCCGCGACGTTGTCGGTGAAGAGGGGCTGCTAAAGGTCTTCTCCGTTCTGCGTGAGACCGATGTGGAAGAGGCCGGCAACTGGTCCCGCCGCTACAAGGCCAACCAGGAACGACTGGGTTCGGGCGATATTAACAAGGTCGCTGAGGTAGTCCGTGACCTGTGGCGCCGCGATCAGGACCGCGGTCTGTCCGCCGGTGAAAAGCGTATGTTGAGCAAGGCTCGCCAGGTTCTCGTCGGTGAGCTCGCGCTTGCCGACGGCGTTGATGAGGCCAAGGTCGAGGAAGTCTTTGCCCGCGTCGATGCCACTATCGAACGTCACCGCACACTGGCACAGGAAGGTGCCGCTGGTGAGAAGAAGGATGAAGCCGACGATAAGCCGGTGGACCTGGACGCAGACGCATAAGTCGTTTCCCTTCCCCGGTTCCTTCCAGTAGGGATTTTCTGCACTTTTCCGGTTAACGGCTAGCGCACACACATTGCCCGTGTGCGCTAGCCGTTTTCTCTTTTTCACCCGTATCTATTTCCCCGCTATGCTCGGGGCTGTGACTTTTCAAATCTTCGATACCGCAACCCGCCAACTGAAGGATTTTGAGCCTCTCCGCGAGGGGCATGCCTCCATTTACCTGTGCGGTGCGACCCCGCAGGCTCAGCCGCACATTGGCCATGTTCGTTCCGGCGTGGCCTTTGATATCTTGCGCCGTTGGCTGATCGCCAAGGGGTATGACGTCGCCTTTGTGCGCAACGTCACCGATATCGATGACAAGATCTTGAACAAGGCCGCCGAGCACGGCCGCCCTTGGTGGGAGTGGGTCTCCCGCTTTGAACGCGAATTTACCTGGGCTTACAACCAGCTCGGTGTTCTCCCGCCGAGCGTTGAGCCGCGCGCTACCGGGCATGTCACTCAGATGGTGGAGTATATGCAGCGTCTGATGGATAACGGCTTCGCCTACGCTGTCGATGGCAGCGTCTATTTCGACGTGGATGCCTGGTCAAAGGCTGAAGGTAGTGACTACGGCAGCCTGTCCGGCAACCGCGTCGACGAGATGGAGCAGGGCGAGACCAATACTCCGGGCAAGCGTGGCGCGCACGATTTTGCGCTGTGGAAGGCCGCCAAGCCGGGCGAGCCCTCCTGGCCGACGCCGTGGGGCAATGGGCGTCCGGGCTGGCACCTGGAGTGCTCGGCCATGGCCACCTACTACTTGGGTTCGGAGTTCGACATCCACTGTGGCGGTCTCGACCTGCAGTTCCCGCATCATGAAAACGAGATTGCGCAGTCGCACGCAGCTGGCGACGGCTTTGCCCGCTACTGGATGCACAATCACTGGGTCACCATGTCCGGTGAAAAGATGTCGAAGTCGCTCGGCAACGTTTTGTCTGTGCCGCACATTTTGACCATGGTTCGTCCGGTTGAGCTGCGTTACTACCTCGGCAGTGCGCACTACCGCTCCGTGCTGGAGTACTCCGAGGAGGCTCTGCAGGAAGCGGCAGCGGGCTACCGTCGTATCGAGGCGTTTATGCACCGTGCCGTCGATAAGCTCGGCGATATCGAAATCGGTGAGTGGACGCCGGCGTTCGAAGCAGCGCTCGACGACGACCTCGCTGTCCCGCGCGCGCTCGCAGAAATCCACAACGCTGTTCGTGGAGGCAATCAGGCGCTTGCCGACGGCGACGAGACCAAGGCCAAGGAGATTGCCGGTGCTGTCCGCGCTATGGCCGCAGTCCTTGGATTCGATCCGCTGAATGAGCAGTGGGCAACCTCCGATTCCGGTTCTGATGCAGCAATGCATGCGCTCGGTGTGCTGGTTGAGCACCAGTTGGAGGAACGCACCCGGGCTCGTGCAGAGAAGGACTGGGCTACGGCTGATGCTGTGCGCGACCGCCTGAAGGAAGCGGGTATCGAGGTAACTGATACCGCGGATGGTCCAGCATGGTCTGTCGCTGACTAGGGCTGAAAAGCTGGCTTTAGGCTAAAGAAAACTATTAACAACAGGAAGCAGGTAGCTATGGCAGGCAACGGTCGTCGTGGTGCAGTGCGCAAGGCAAGCAAGAAGAACGTTGGCGGCTCCGGTGGCCAAAAGCGTGGCTTGCGTGGCAAGGGGCCGACCCCGAAAGCAGAGGACCGCGTTTATCACGCAGCTCATAAGCGGGCGAAAGAGAAGCGCCGCCGTGACTCGGGGCGTCATGAGCGCAAGGGGGATGGCACCGAGCTGGTAGTTGGCCGTAACCCGGTCGTGGAGTGCCTGCATGCAAAGGTGCCAGCGGCCGCGCTGATTGTGGCGCTGGGTACCGACAATGACGAGCGCCTGCAGGAGTCAGTGCGTATTGCTAACTCCCGTGGTATCCCGATTCGCGAGGTACCCCGCCACGAGTTGGACACCATGACCGGCAACACCATGCACCAGGGTATCGGCCTGCAGATTCCGCCGTACAAGTACGCATCTGTCGAAGATCTGATTGATTCTGTGGCCAAGACCGGTGAGCCGGGCCTTATCGTCTGCCTGGATAACATCACTGATCCGCGTAACCTGGGTGCGGTCATTCGCTCGGTGGCGGCCTTTGGTGGTCACGGTGTGGTGATTCCGGAGCGTCGCTCGGCTGCCATTACGGGCGTCGCCTGGCGTACCTCTGCTGGTACTGCTGCGCGTCTGCCGGTTGCGCGGGCGACCAACATGGTGCGCTCGCTCAAGCAGTTCCAGAAGGCTGGTTACCAGGTCGTTGGACTGGATGCCGGTGGCGATCACACTCTGGACACTTACGACGGCACCACCCCGGTGGTTGTGGTCGTCGGCTCCGAGGGCAAGGGACTTTCGCGCCTGGTGCGCGATACCTGTGACACCATCATGTCCATTCCGATGACCGGTTGGGTTGAGTCGCTCAACGCTTCCGTTGCTGCCGGCGTGACTCTGAGTGAGTTTGCCCGCCAGCGCCGGGCAAAGAGTAGCCAGTAGCGCATTTGATACCCCCGTAGGCACCATTACCAATTCGTCATAGTAATGGCGTTTACGTGGGGTATTTTGCGTTCTAAATGGCGGCCGGTACTTATGGCTACCCCCAGTAGTTCAGCGCTTTAAAGATAATTCTATTTCCGGCGTGCGCTGCAGAAATGACGGCGTTATTATCACTTCCAACAGAAAATTATCCGTAGTTTCCTGAAGGGGAGGGCGGGCAAATCATGCTCCTAGAAATGGGGGCGTAATTGGCCGTAATTTAGGGATGCTCACGGACCTAGCGGTGGCTTGTACAGCTAGCTTTTGGGTCACTGAGATGTCAGACCACGACATCCTCAGCGTTAGTTTTTCTGTCTGCCGGGTCACCCCATTTCGGCAGCCTCGCAGTCTTAAAAAGAGCGGGGGTATTGGAGTCTGCTTTTAGAGAATCCAGTAAAAATACGGGCAGCCCCTCGGTGGCGAGAGGGGAGGTGGACGCACCTTCTCCGCAATCGTCACTCGAGGAGCTGCCCGATGTTTTTGTTGTTTTAAAAGCCACTCCGAAAAGCGTATGTGTCTATTTGCTCCACTTGGCAGCCTGAACGTCGTCACGCGTTGCCTTACGCGACCGCACCGTTCCGATGGCGTAGCAAATCAGGTAGAGGACAAACGCGATTGTCGTCACTAGAACGCTGACCGGGATGCCCGGTGCGAGCGAGAGGACGATGCCGCCGACAGCCGCGACCTCGGCGAAGATGGTCGACAGGATGATGGCCTTCACCGGCGAGGCAGTGACGAATGCGGCCGCGGCACCCGGGGTGATAATCAGGGCGATGACGAGCAGGGAGCCGACAATTTGCACGCCCTGGGCGGCGACGAGACCGGTGAGAATCGCGAAGTAGATCGATAGCGCCTTGACGTTGACACCACAGGCGGCGGCCATGATGGGGTCAGCGGAGGCGAATAGCAGCGGCCGCCATTTCCAGGCAACGCCGCCGACGACGATGACCGCGACGATGGCCATCGTCCATAGAGAAGTGTCAGTCAGACCAATGATCTGGCCGGTGAGAAGTGAAAACGCGGTACTTGTCCGGCCAGGGTAGAGGTGGATAAACAGCACCGATAAGCCCATGCCGAAGCTCAAAACCACGCCCACAACCGCATCTTGGCGCCCTCGAAGCGACAGTGCTGCCAGGACTATTGCGATGAGCACCGAGCCGATAATGGCGCCGCTGCTGACACTGACACCCAGTAATAGAGCCGCGGATGCGCCCATGAGTGCCAGCTCACTGGTGCCGTGGACCGTGAAGCTCATCTGCCGCATGACAATCAGGGGCGAGATGATGCCGGAAATTAGCCCAAGCAGTGCTGCTGCAATGAGGGCATTGTGGACGAATCCGACCTGGAGTAGGGCGGCGGTGTCGGAGAAATACTGAGCCAGTAGGGTCATTAGGCGATAACCAACTTTCCCTCGACACGGGCAACCACAATTTTGGTTTGGTAGAGCTCCGAGAGCGTCTCTGAGGTGATAATTTCCTCGACCGATCCGACCGCATGTCCATGCGGCGTCAGGTAGAGCACCCGGTCACAGACGCCCAGGATGGGGTTGATGTCGTGGGTGACAAAGACGACTGCCGTGTCATTTTCCCGGCGATGCCGGTCCAGGCGCTTGACCGTGGTTCGTTGTGCCGCAGGGTCGAGGGAGAGCAGAGGCTCGTCGCAAAGCAAAAAATCCGGCGCCGAAACGAGCGCCTGTGCCTGACGGACAAGCTGCTGCTGACCGCCAGAGAGCGTGCCGACACGACGGTCCGCAATACCCGTTGCGCCGACAAACTCCAGCATCTGGTCGGTGGCGGAGCGGTTCTTGCCGGCCGCCAGCTCGACGAGGTCGCGAACCCGAATGGGCAGCGAGGGCTCGAACATCCGCTGCTGCGGAATGTAGCCCAGGTTTCCGTCGACTTTTACTGAACCGTGAGTCAGCCGTCGCATGCCAAGGGCGGTGGTCAGCAGCGTGGATTTGCCGACGCCGTTCGGACCCAGGATGGCCAAGAACTCGCTGGGCTCGATATCCAAATTCAGACCGGACCACAGCGGTTCGACGGCTGCGTCAGTAAAAGTCAGTGAGGGCAAAGTTATGCGGACTCCATATCGGAAAGGGTTTGCTTGTAGAGGTCAAAGAACGACTGGTCAGTGCTGGGTGACTCAAAAACATCGACGATTTTAACGCCCTTTGCTTTGGCTGCCTCGACGAGTCGCTGCGAGACCTGGTCGTGGGTCTGTGGCGAGTCGATGAGGTAGTCCAGCTCGCCGGACTCGATCAGCTTGAGCATTTCATTGACATCGCTTGCCGACGGCTCGGACTCATTCAGCGTGGACTGACGGTAGCCCTTCGGGGTGATGTCCTTGATCTTCGTGTCCTTCAGGATGTCATCGGCCAGCGGGTGAACCTGAGCAACCTTAGCGGCCTTGAGCTTGCTCTTGGCCTCTTCGATGTCCTTGATTTCCTTGTCGACAGCCTTGGTGTCGGCCTTGGCGCCCATCTTGGTCAGAGCTTCGGCGAGCTGCTCTGCAGTTTCTTCAACCGCATCGGTGTCGTACCAGACGTGCTCGTTGGCCTCGCCATCGTGGTGGTGCTCGTGGCCTTCGTGGTCGCCATGGTCGTGGTCGTGGCCGTCGTGGTCATGGCCTTCGTGGTCGTGATCGTGATTGTGGCCCTCTTCCTGCGGCAGCGCAGAGATGATGACCTTATCCTTTGCGTCACGCAGAGAGGAGGTCAGCCATGCGTCGTAATGCCCGCCACCTGCGACGAGAATATCGGCGTCCTCTACCTTTGCCATGTCGGCTGCGGCCGGTTCGTAGGAGTGAGGATCGATGTCGTTGGACGCGATAATCGGGTCGATGGCGACCTTCTCGTCGTCGGTGACTGCGTCGGCGACGTCCGCCCAGACCTTGGTGGAGGTGACCACCTTAATGGTGTCTTCGGACTTGTCCGCGGACGTAGCGCTGTCATCATTGCTGGAGCATGCGCCGAGACCTGCGACGAGGCCGGCGCTGGCGACTAGCGCCGCGATGCGCGTGGAAAAGCGTGCCTTCATATATGTATCCAATCCTGTTGCGGGCTGAATTATTTCCTCTATTCAGCTCCTGAGTATTAACCGCTATTGAAAACAGTTGTCTTTTAGTTCAAAGAATATAGTAGGGGCTGCGGAGACCCAGTCACAAGGCGGATCGCTGCCGGAGTGGCAGAAATGACAGTCGCGCACATTCGTTGGGTAAAGTTGTCCGCGATTAGATGCGTGTAATGCTCGTTGCAGTTCTTTTCCATAAAACTGAGGTTTTCTACCTGAGGTAGATGAGTGAAGATAGCTGAGCGCGCAGTCACTGTTGGTTTTTCAAGAAGGGTCGGTATTCCGTGCAAAGTCGGCGTCGTCGTGGCACCTTGGCTTCCATCGCAGCAGAACTTGGGGTCTCGCGCACGACTGTGTCCAATGCTTACAACCGCCCTGACCAGCTCTCAGAGAAGTTGCGCGAGCACATCCTGGAAACGGCGGAAAGGCTTGGTTATCCGGGGCCGGACCCAATGGCTCGGGGTCTGCGCATGCGCCGGGTTGGCGCCATCGGCGTGCTGTTCACCGAGCACCTCCCATTCGCTTTTGAAGACCCTGCGTCGGTGGATTTTCTCGCCGGCCTTGCAGAAGAGCTCGGCGAAATGGGCGACTCCATGTTGGTCATCCCAGCTTCCTCCGAGGAGGGCGGGGACGTAGATCTCAATCTGATTCGGCAGGCGGTGGTCGACGGCTTCGTGGTCTACTCCGTCGCGGACAACGATCCGTTCCTCGCTGCGGTGCGCGCTCGCGGCTTGCCGACGGTCGTGTGCGACCAGCCTGCAGATGCGGCGGCTCTACCGTTTGTGGGCATCGACGACCGTGAGGCCATCAAGCCCGCGGTGCGGCACCTGACTGAGTTGGGGCATAGGAAGGTGGGAATCCTTTCGGTGCGCTTGTCGCGTACCCCGAACTCGGGATATGTCACGGAGAAGCGACTGGCAGAAGCTCATCACCAGGTGCAGAAGAATCGTGTCGAAGGTGCGCTGGAAGCGCTTGCCGAGGCCGGTATTCAGCAGGCAGATGTGCCCATCATCGAGCGTCACCTCAATGACCGCGAGAACAACCGCGATGCGGCTCGCCAGCTGCTGACCGACAACCCAGATCTCACGGCGGTGGTCTGCACTACCGATACTCAGGCAATTGCGGTCTTGGAATATGCCAAGGAGAACGGAATTCGTGTTCCGGAGGATCTGTCCATCACCGGCTTTGACGGAATTGAGCGCGCCCTCTTCCACAACCTGACCACCGTGATTCAGCCGAATAGGCAGAAGGGCATTGCCGTCGGCCGCGCGCTGGCCGAGGAGCTTGAGGCCGCACACGAGGACAGCGGTCGCGCTCCGCGCGTCTTGCTAGAGACTGAGTTTGTCGTTGGAGCGACAACTGCAGCGCCGTCGGTACCGTCAGCCGGGTAGCGGGCACGAGGGTAACAACATCGTGGCGCTATCGGAGGTTCCTGGGGTGGTAAACCCCACCTCGTCTTTACTGTGTTCGGATTCAGATTAAGGTCTATTACATGACAGATTCAACAAATTCGAGCACCGACCGATCAGCTGCGGCTCTCAATAGTCCGGAAGCTACCCGCGACGACCATGTCGAACTTGGTGGCCCCGTCGAATTGGATGAAATGTCTATCCGTGGCGCGATGAGTGAGTTCACCACTGGCGTGACCATTATCGCCACCGAGGATGAAGGCGAGGCGTACGGTTTTGCCTGCCAGTCTTTTTCCTCTCTCAGCCTCACTCCACCGATGGTTCTGTTTACTGTCATGAAGACCTCGCGGTCGTGGCCGCACATACGGAACGCTGGACGTTTCTCCGTCAACGTGTTGGCTGAGGATCAGGAGGATATCTCGGCAGCCTTCGGTCGCAGTAATGGAGAAAAGTTCAAGACGGGGAAGTGGACCCGCTCTGAGCTGGGCAACCCTTTACTGCACGGCTGCTCCGTGTGGATTGATTGCACCGTCGTCGATGTTTACGAAGGCGGCGATCACTGGATTGTGACGGCGGATATTGTGGCTATCGGCAAGCGTGAAGAAATCAATCCGCTCATTTACCACCGCGGTTCTTACGCACGGGTTTCTCACCCCGGCATCGATGCGCCTGTTGATCAAAAGTGGCGTCAGCGCCCCTCGGTGTAACCCGAGGTTGTCGCAGTCCAGCCACGGCGATCCTCGCCTGGCTTGGTGTCTTTCATCTCTCGCATGCGCAGACCGTTGTTGTCCTGCTTGTAGGTGAATTCGCCCGCAACAATCTTGTGGAAGCGCTCCGAATAGGTCTGCGCCTGGTCTGAGCAGTCCAAACTGCGAGTCTGCTCCGGGGCGCCGAATTCGACCGCCTCGCCCTTCCACTGCAGCGAACCAGAGCCGTTGCCACAGGAATCAGCGAAAGTATATGTTGTCTGCCCCAGCGTAATAGTCGGTGCCTGCGTTCCGTCCGGCACACCGTGGGGCAGGTTTGGGTCATCAAAAATCGCGGTTATCTGCCACTGCTTGCCGACGATCTCCGCTGCCGGCTTTGCCTGGCATGCGGTAGCCGTCATGGACACCGCCGCAACGACAGCTACTGTGGCAACCGCCTTTTTCCCGCTCCGCCCCATGCTGCGTGACCCCGTTAGTTAGCTGCCTTCTTGGTGCTCTTCTTAGCAGCCTTCTTCGTCGTCTTCTTGGCGGCCTTCTTTGTAGCCTTCTTCGCCGTCTTACGAGTGGTCTTCTTTGCTGCCTTCTTGGCCGACTTCTTTGCAGTCTTCTTAGTGGACTTGCGTGTGCGCTTTGCGGTCTTCGGAGCGTTTTCCTTCTCGTACTCCTCGTGAACCTTCTTGAAGCTCAGGCCTTCCTTCTCCACTCCGAGCATGCACATCAGAGTGACGGCATCGTAAAAGTCCTCGGCGAAGGTAGCCACAATTCGCCGTGCGCCAGCAGCGGTCTTTTCTTCGACCTTGTGAAGAGCCTCGTTCTGAGCAGTGCGAGTGTCTGTGACCTTCGGTGGCACGAATCCTCCTGGCAAGCATGGCCTTAATTGCGCCCAATACACCTACTTCTGCCAGCCATCTCGCCATATGCTCCCGTCACTGAGCTCAACCGAGTTCAGCGGAGAAGGAATGGGATTGTGATGACGCAGTTTCGGCTTTAAGCGCTACTTACAATTCAAAAACCCAATTCTACCACGTTGTTGATAGGTCGCGCGGTGTGGACAATGCTCCCACGGTACGGCTAGTCCACGCGCGGGTTCATACCGCCCTTGAAGCGGTAGTTGCGTGGACGGCGAGGCTTGTTCCGCGGATTCACAGGACGGATGCGACGCATACCGGCCCGGATTGGACGGGTCAGGCCACTGTCTTCGCGCAGTGCGCGAGGGCGACGGAGCCTGCGCGCCATCCATTCACCGAGGACAATGCCCGCAGCTAGTGCCGTCGCAATGCCCAGCGCTGAGGCCAGCGCCGTAAACCCCTTGGTCGGGTGGTCGTGCAGCAGTGCGTGCATACCGCGGTAGATTGTCATACCCGGAAGCAGTGGGGCTACGCCTGCCACTGCCGTAATTAGCGGCGGGATGGACCAACGTCGTGCCAGCAGGCCACCGATGAGACCAATCAGTGTTGCTGCCGCGCCTGCGCTGGTCACCGGATGAACTCCCAGCGGAGTCAACACGTAGTAGTAGGTCATTGACCCCAGCAGGGCGACCGTTCCGGACACTGCCAACGCAGTGAACCCAGCATTCGAGGCCAACGCAAATGCGATTGAGGCGGTAGTTCCCGCTATCACCCGCACTGTCGCCTGGGCCAGGTTGAGGTCGGAGCCCGCGATGACGTCGGGAAGCGGAATGCCCAGCATTCCAGAAAACTCGATGCCCATCGCGATGCCAGCGACGATGCCGCCGGTCAACAGCATGGTGTCGAAGAAGCGCGCTGAGCCAGTCACTGGCGCGCCGGTGATGCCGTCTTGCAGTGCTTGCACGAGGGTTAGGCCGGCGAGCATCACGATGATTCCCGAGGCAATTAGCCTGGATGGCTGCATTTCAAAGGGAAGGTATGCCTGTGCCGCATTGAGTACAGCAGCGGAGAGTGTGGCGATGAGACCGCCGACTGCGTTTTGGAAGAATGTGGGCAACTCGCGGGCGGCAAGCTCGCCAATCACAATGACAATGGCCAGTGTGACGGCAGCCGCGATGAGAGCGACCTCGAAACCAGAGCCGAGTAGCACTGTCACAGATGAGGCCAGCAACGCCCAGCCAGCGTAGATGACGCGGAGGCGGTATTTTGCGGGCTCACGCTCGACCTTGTCGATAGCCTCAATAGCCTCCTCCAGGCTCAGATGGCCCGCGCGAATTCGGCGGATGACACGGTCCGTGTGGCGCAAGCGCTCGAAGTCGGGCACTGGTGCGGTGACTACGCGCATAGCCGTAATTGGTGTGCGGCGGGCACCGATGAGGTGGTAGACCGTCACCGAGGTCAACGTGATGTCAACCTGGATCTGGGTGAGACCATAGGCTGAGGTCACGGTCTTAATCTGCAGCTCGGTGTCGCGGTTGCCCGAGCCACATGCCAGCAGCAGTCCTCCGATGCGAGCAGCGAGATCGAGTACGGCCGTAACCTGGCTGGGGTCGGAATAATCAATCGGTGCCAGCGGCAGTGGGGTAGTGGTCGAGTGCACTAGGTCGACAGTTGCCGTTGGGCCGGAAACGAAATCAATCACGCGCTGCTTGAAGGTGGACTGATTGTCGATTGCAGGAAACTGGGTCTGCGGAGTGTCGTCGTAAGAGACAGTGGGGTCAGCGGGGTAAGCGACAGCGGCTTCGGCATCGTAGGCATCATCCTTCGCAGCGGAGTTTTCTTCGGCGTTGGATTTGTTGCCACCATCGAATGGCATGTCGGCACTTCCTTTCCCCGATACTGCCTGGGGTGCGTTGCAGCGCTATTGCAAAGACGAGTTCTAGAGGCGTTGCAGCAACATAGCCCCAGTGATTTAGCGATAGTCACACTACCCCGTCGGTGACGGAGAATCTCAATTCGTTTTCGGTGGGGTGAATTTACCTATCTGAGCGGGGCTTTTAGTGTGCAGAAAAGTGTTCAAGAAGTGCGGTTGCAGTATTCCTGTGGTGTCGTTTTTAACTTCTGCTTGCCAACCTGTACAATCGCCTGTCAGCGGCACAGCTGAGTTCGATTCTCAGGTTGACTCTGATTCTTTCGAGCCAGCGACGGCTAACGCCAAAAGGGTCGCTTTAAAGTTGCCGGGATGGCGCAATTGGTAGCGCAACTGATTTGTAATCAGTAGGTTACGGGTTCGAGTCCCGTTTCCGGCTCCAAAACCCCAGGTCAGGAAGTTTTCCGGCCTGGGGTTCTTTGGTTTGAGAAGCGTAACTCCGGAAAAACTCCGGAAATACTCGCCCCGAGTCCAGAAAACGCCCTCGCGGAGGGTTATCCGAACAGCCGGAGCGCGTCGGCGGCGAACGCTTCAATGAGGGCTGAATTGTCTACGTCCACGGCGCGGTTAATATAGGCCGCCTCTGTGGTGGAGGCCGAGGCATGCCCCAGCTGCAAGGTCGCCAGGGCCGCGTTGCCGGTCGCAGCCATGGCGGTGGCCACCGTGTGACGCAGGTCATGGTAGGAGATGACCGGCGGCAGCAGCTCCCGGTCAGCCTGCGCCACGTCGTCGGCGGAGCGGTGCGGCAAGCGTGCCCACGTCAGTGCCTCGGTTAGCGTCTTACCGGAGCGGGTCATGGGGCGGGTGGGGTCGTCGCGCATAGGCAGTACCCACGGAGAGAGTACCTGCTGGGAGCGCCAGCGTCGCAGCACAGGAATCACTGACGGCGGCAGCGCTATACGCTCCTGGACACCTCCCGAGTCTCGTTTCTTCTGCCGGTGCGGAGTGACCCACCACAGGCGGGAGTCGGAAGTGTCGATGTCCTCCCAGCGGAGGCTGTTCACCTCGCTAATGCGTAGGCCAGTGGACAGCAGCAGGGCGAGCTGGGGCACGAGCCACTGGGAGCGCGGCGGGGCGGTGCGCAGCGTAGTGGTCTCCGTGTAGGCATGTACCGCGCGCATGAGCGCGCCCATCTGCTCACCGCGGAGAACGCGCGGGGCTGACTTCCGCGCCGCCGGTACTGTTGGCTTGGCTATCTCACGCAGCGGGTTAGCGGGTACGACACCATTGTCGGCTAGCGCGGTGTAGAGGCCGCGCAGCACGACCCAGGTCATTTCTGCGCGGGACGGATACAGCAGCGTCGCAGGGTCTACGTCAGGAACCGGCGCGGTCACGTCGGCGGGGAGCGGGTACGCGGCTAGCCCCTCGGAGCGGCGAACCGCCGCCCACTTCTCCCAGGCGGCAACGATTTTCCGCTGCGTGTCGCGTCGCTTCTCTACCTGCGCCTGCTCCTTGGCAATATCGTCGGGAGTAGGGCGACGCTGCAAGTAAATAAAGTCACGGGCGACCTTGTGAGTTACCTGCCCCACGGTGAGGTGCAGCCCACGCTGCGGGTTGTCGATGTAGTCCGCGACGTAACCATACACACGGGAGGTCTCCCCGTGGACACGGGTCAAGTCCTCGGTGTCGTCGCTGGTACGTAGCTCAAGCCAGGCGCGCGCTGCGTCCGCCAGCGGGGTGTCGATAGTAATACCCGACCAGGTGGACGACGAGCCGCGCGCTAAAGCCGCGTCAACTTTCGCGTGAGCTGCTTCTACTGCGTCCGTCTGTCGTACCCGGTGGACACGCACCTCGGAGGACTTGCCGTCCCACCCGCAGTAGTAAATCGTGCAGTTCCAACTCCGCGCCTTGTGACCCGGCGTGTTGCGCAGAGCGCGCGGGATTGTCTTCCCGTCGCTATCGAGTGGGGTCAGGGTAGGTTCTCCGCGCTGGCCGGGTGCAAGCTTTGGTCTGGGCATATGCCCATTCTAGTGGGTACAGCGGATACTACCGACACGCCCGCAGCCAGGCCGCCGTCTCTACGCACGCAGCAGCGTGTACTCCCGCCAGGGTGCCAGTGGGCACGCCTAGCAGCGACTCCGCCTCGGCGGTAGATATGCCGCGCGCGGCAGTGTGGACACCGGCCAGCGGCGCGGTGCCTGCAAGAATGGCGCGGAGCGCTGCGAGGTCTGCCATGAGGGGTCTCCCCGCCCCGGGCGCGGGGGAGGGGGATTGCGCCCGGGGCAAAACCGAATATAAAGCTACTAGCGTCAGGCCGCGCGGCGAGGGTAACCCGGGGGATAGTGAAGCGGCCCCTGTGCCGTCCTCTGGCACAGGGGCCTTGCCCAGGGCCGACCACAAGGGGCGACCTGCTCACAGCCTACATGTTCGCACGGCTGTGCGAAAGTGCCCGGCGCTAGTCCGGGGTGCAGGTTACGGTTACCTCGTATCCCAGCCCAGGACACCTAGGAGACATAATGATTGACCTTGACCGCGCTGTCTGCAACAACAAAACTTTGATGATAACTTTCCCCGAAGTCGTACTCTGCTACGACGACCGCGAGACTTACACGCAGGCCGTTCTGAAACTCAACATGATGTTGTATGGCTTCGCCTCCGGTATCAGCGACGCTGTGCCGCAAATGACACTCGAAGAGTTAGAGGCGTATCTGCCAGCTCCGCAGCAGCTAGTGACGCTCTAAGCTTCGCAGCCCCGGCCAACCGGCTGGGGCTTTTCTCATGCCGCCAACCGCTCCATGGCCGGGCGCTCGTGGCCGTTGAAATCGACTGAAAGCCAGTTGTCCCCCTGAGGGGTATGACTGAAAACCCCGGTCACGATGACCGGGGTTGGGACTGCACGGTCATCGTGACCGTGCAGACGGGCAACTGTCTGATTTTTGACCACGGTTGGCGCGACAGGCGGGAACTATGTCGATGGGCAACACGGTTGGCAGGTATGGCCCTCACGCCCACGGTTGGCACGGACGGTGAGAACCCCGGTCAAGATGACCGAGCTTTCTCACGCCGCTAACCGCCGTAGCGCAGCCACCGTCGCCGCCTCCTGCTCCGTAGCCGGGCGCTCGTAGCCGTTCAGCAGGGCGGCCAGCCGGTAAGCAGCTAGCGGGTCACTGGCACCTGCCACAGGCCGCCCGACGCGGCTCACGGCTCCAGTAGATAGGTCTACAACGTACATTTAGGTCTCCCTGGGCATAGAAAACTAGTGTCAATTGACACCTACAATTCTACTATTAGTGCAGGTAGAATGGGGCGTATGACGCAGAAAATAGAAATCAATATCGACACCACGAGGCACGCCGCGGAGGAGACCCGGGCGCTTGCCGCTGACCTCCGGCAGCTCGCCGACGACACGGTGACAGAACTGCTCGCGGCAGTGAAAGCGGACTTCTCGCAGGCTAGCCAGGACGGCGACGTATCGCCGATGTTTGCCGAGCCGCTGGCTACCGTCGAGGCTGCACTGGAACGGTGGCGCGTCGGGCACTACGCCTATGCTGACAGTCTCGACCGGGCCGCAGCAGGGTTGGACGCGACTGCCAGCGGCGCGGAGGCAGCTGAGACGGACGCTGTGGCAGCCGCCGGGCGCGTGGAGCCGGGCACTGTGACCAGCGGAGACCGCGGGCCGGACCTAACGCACCTCGTCGAAAGCGCGGTCAGGGAGCCTGACCGCGGCCCTGACCTCACACAGCAGGCAGAGAGTCGCGTGTGGGAGCCTGACCGTGGGCCTGACCTGACGCACCTGGTGGAGAGTAACGTGTGGGAGCCTGCGCCAGCTGACCACACAGCGGAGGCAGAGAGTGCCGTGCGCGGGCCACTCGCGCCTGGCGACGATGTACTGCACGAGTGGGAAAACTCCGAGGCGCTAGCGGCTCACGCCCGCCGCGGCGTGGACACCTCCGAGGAGGGTAGCCGCGTCGGGCTGACCATCGACGGGAACGGGGAGAGGGTCGAGAAGTCGCGTCGGGCGGTGTCCTGGACGCAGGACGTTTTCGCCGTGCCGCTACACACTGACTGAAACTAGCCCCGCGTCACGTGGCGCGGGGCACGCTTAGGGGACAAGAAAACCGCTGGTCAGCCCGGCGGTAGGGGAGTGGGGCGGATAGCACGGGGAGGCTAGCGCGGATAGGCGGCCCGGGAAATGTGTGTGTGGGGGGGGGCAGAAAAGGCGGCGGAGGCGCACGACGGGGCGGGAAATGGTCGCGTGGTCCGACCACGTGGTCGCCGCGTGGTCGCTATTCATGCTGGTCAGAGCGAAAATGGTCGCATGGTCGTTTTTCGGGGTCTCGCGCGTGTGATGGGGAAGCGCGGGGAGGAGGAGGAGGGGAGCACCGCAGGGTAGGGAACAGTCTATATGTGAAGTAAATTTATAGGTGTTACTTATAAGTAGCTACTACTATCCTACAGTCTTTTCCTCCCCCCCCCCTTTGCCGTGATTTTTCACTTTTGCATACGACCCCCTCAAAAATCGACCACGCGACCATTTTCGCCTCTACCAGGGACTTTAGGACCACGAAACGACCACGCTTCTAAATCGTGGTCGGCCACATCGACCACGTTTCCCCTCTCTCGGGTCTCTGGTGGCGGTCAAAACCCGGAAAATTCCTCACTTATTGATTTGCTGGCCCTATAGGTAGGCGGGCTGCCTGACATGTATCCCCGCCAAGGTGCCCTCCGCGCGGCGCTGTGGGGTCGCTGCTGCCATTGTGGGCGCGATGGTCTCCCGTGCGTCGCACGCCTCCTAGGTGGACACGCTGCTTCCGGGCACCAGAAAATACCCCCATTTTCGGGTGGCTTTAAATATATTTCTGGGAATTTATATAGTTGACAGTTGTCAACACTACAGGAGGGGTCGCCCGGTGACAACTTCGCGGGGGTGAGCTGACCAGCGTTTTCCTTGTCCCCCTGCAGGGAGCTATCTCAAAGCGTTGACACGTGTCAACGCTATATTTGCAGGTAAAGGCCTATATATCCGTCATGTTCGGCGCATTCCGAGCGTTACTATGGGGCCATGAAAAATTTTCGACCCAGTACCCCCGCCGAGCGGTGGCTCACCGAGCCGGAGGCCGCTCGCCGCATGGGACTTTCACCCCAGACCCTGTCCGCCCGCCGCCGTCGAGGCGGCGACATTCCCCTGCATGTAACGACCGGCGACCGCCGCCACCTCTACCGCGAGGCCGACGTGGAACTGTGGCTGGCCGCCCGTACCACTGACCCGGCAGCCGCCGCCATGGCCTCCATCGTCGAGGCCTCACGCACTCCCCGCGGCGAGGTGGCTACCGATGGCGCGACTGTGGCGCTCGGCGGGTTCACCCTCACACTGGCCGACCGCCACGCGCTACGTGCGGCGCTCGCCGAGTGCCCGGCCTCCATGACGGTGCTCGACCTGGCGCAGGCCGCCTGCCTGGACGGCACGCTGGTCTCGGTCACATGGTGCGGCACTCTAACCTCGCGTGAGGTCACCGCCGCAGTAACCGCGCTGGGCACCCACGCGCAGCGTCGCCCCCACACCCCGGAGGAGGCGGCCCGCTCCCTGGGCACCTCCGCCATCTACACCGCAATCATCAACGGCGCGAGCAGCGCCACCTACCGAAAGGCAGCATAATTATGAGCACCATCGCAGAACTCCGGCGCGAGCTGGCAGCGACCGGCTCCATCACCATCGGCGACTATCGCCTGACCGAGGACGACTACGCGGGCCTGGCTAGCGGCCTCCAAAGCCTGGCTGAGGAGCAGCAGGCAATCCGCGACGACTGGGCGGAGCAGGGCGACGACGACGTGGACCTGACCGACCTCGACATCTCCCTGCACGACCTGGCCCGTCACGTCGGCCCCTGGCACGAGGAGGTGCTGTACACCGGCGACCTCCCAGAGGGCGACCTCGACGAGCTGACCCGCCGCGCACAGCTGAGGCTGGACGTTGCCCTCCACGCGGCCCGCTTCCCAGGCGACACGGCAGAAAAAGCGCTGCGAGCACGCGGCACCCTCGCGGCCATCGAGCGCGCCCGCTCCGAGCGAAAGGCGGCATAGGCCATGCGATATGAAACCGAAGCACAGAAAATTGCCCGCCTATCGAGCAGGAGGTACACCAAGGCGCAGCTTGCACGGCTCCTCGCCGAGGGCGACCGGAAGCGCGACGCAGCAGAGCGCCGCGCAGCGGACGCAGAGGCCGCCGCCCAGCGCGCTACAGACACGGTGCAGGAGCGACTGGCTGCCGAACGTCGCGGTATCCGTATCGACCGCGCAGAGACAGGTTGGGAGGTCACTATCCACGAGTCCGGGCGAGCGACCCTGCGGCTGGAAATCCCCACCCACAGCCTCCTAATGGAGATTGTCGCAGCCCTCGCGGAGGAGGAGGCTCCCACCGCTCTGGACGGACTGGCCGCCGTAGCCGCGACCGGCAACGCCTCTATCGGCTACCGCCTGCCGTATGTTGCATGGCCGGACACCTCCGGCCCGTGGGGCCGCGACGAGCGTGGCCCTATCCGCGCCTACCGCGCAGAACACGCGGCAGCCCTAGAAGCCCTCGTCACGGCGGAGCCTAGCGAGTACCCGGCAGCGTGGGCACGCACCGCCGTTGCCGCCAACGCTGCGCACGAAAAAGCCCCCGCGCTGCTGCAACAGCGCGGGGGCGAGTAAGTCCACGGCCCTGCAAGGCCCGAACCATCAATTCAAGTACGGAGTTTACCATGCCCGACTCACTGTGGGTGCGCACCCGCCGCCCCTACGACCCCACCACCCCCTGCCCGCCCGCCTGGCGCGGCACCCGCACCATCGACGGTGTGGACTACGTGATGGGCGGCCTGCCCGCCCTGCGCGTCGCCGCCGAGCGTATCCGCACCGCCCCCGCCGTCGCCTTTGACGTGGAGACCCCCGGCCTCGACGTGGCCGACCGCGCCCGCCCCAAGGCGGTTACATTCTCCGATGGGAAAACCGCCCTGCTGTGCGACCCCCGCGACGAGGAGCAGCGCGCCCTGGCGCAGGAAATCATCGCTCGCGCCCCGGCCCTCATCGCACATAACGCCATGTATGACGTGTCCGTCCTCAAGGAGGCCGGTATCGTGTCGTCGCCGGAGTACGTCGAGAAGATTACTGACACGCTGGTCGCCGCCCGCCTGGTGCGCACTCGCCAGCACCAGGCGGTCACCCTCACCGACTGCGTGGCCGACCACCTGGGCGGTGACCGCCAGGCAATTACAGAGGCGCTGGCAGCCCTCGGTATCTCCACCGCCGACTGGTACCGCCACGGCGACATTGACCTGCCAGACTATGCGGTGGGTGCCATGGCCGACACCGCAGTACTGCCGGGACTGGCAACCGCGCTGCGCCGCCGCGCAGGCGAGTTTCTAACCTCCTCGGTTATCGGCAACGGAGGCGAGGCGGACGACCCGCTGCGCCACTGGATACCTGACGAGGCGCAGGTGCAGCACATCTGGGACCGCGAGCAGACCGTCAACCGTGTTTTCCTGCGCCAATGTCACCACGGCCTCGGTGTGGACGAGACGGTGGTGGCCCGCTACGAGGAGCAGGCTCGGGAGCAAATCGCCGCCGACGAGGCACTGCTGCGCGAGGCCGGTGTCATCAAGGACGGCAAGCACCGCGGGCACCGGGTGACCGCCCACCTGGTCGAAACCGGCAAAGTCGCGGCGGACGGCGCGCCGACCGTGAAGAACGCGACCGAGACAAACCCCGAGCGCTACGCAGCAGGTAAGACATTCCTGTCAAAATATGACGACGACCCGGTAGTCGCAGCACACCTCCGCGTGGCCGCCTACCGCAAGACCGGAGCAACCTACATGCGCGGCACCCTCGACGCGCGCGGCACTGACGGGCGCGTACGCACCGACGTGCATGTCCTCGGCGCAATCACGGGCCGCACGTCCTACCGCAGCCCGGCGCTGCAGCAGTTCGACGCGGCTGCCCGCCCCGCTATTCTCGCCGACACCGACCCGGACGGGTGGGTGTCCATCGACGTGAAAGCGATGGAGCCGGTCGTTTTGGCGCTAGCGGCAGGGGAGATGGACTACGCCGCCCTCATCGAGACTGGCGGCGACGCGTATCTGCCCCTGGCGCGCCTGGCGGGTTTCGTGCCCGAGGACGTGCCCGACGCGGAGGCGGCAGAGCACCCGGGCCGGAAAAAGGCGAAGACGCTCTTTCTCGGTCTCATGTACGGCATGGGCGACGCGAAGCTGGCGGAGTCGCTGGGCATGGACCCTGACAGCACAAAGGATAGGCGGGAGGCGGCACGCCTGCGCGCCACGATTCTGGCCGCAATCCCGAAAATTGAGAACCTGCTGGGCACCGCGGCCGCGTGTGGCACCACCTATGGGGAGGTATTGACCGTCTCGGGTCGCCGTATCCCTGTCGCCTACGGGTCCGGCTACGCCGCCCAGAATTACCTGGCACAGGGTAGCGCCTACGACCTCCTGGCGGAGGCCATCGCCGAGTGTCACGCCGCCGGGCTGGCTGACCATATCCGGCTGGCGGTCCATGACGAGCTGGTGGTGGACGCGAGCGTCGCCGACCAGGTGACCGACATTATGGCACGGGCTACCCGCCACATGGTGCGAGTGAACCCGGAGGCCGCCGCCCGCCGCCTCGTCCTCGATAATCACTCCCTGCCGCACCACTGGAAGAAGGTTTAAAATGCTCAACACTATCGACCCGTTTTCCCAGCTGGCAGGGTTAACCGAACACACCGAGGAGACGGTGCGGTATGCCGCGCACCTGCTGGCAGGCCAAGGCTTGCCGGTTCTGCTCGTCCAACACGGAGGCAAGGCCCCGGCGGAGGACCTGCGTACCGAGGCCATGGTGGAGGCTGACCGCACCACCCACCCCGCGGCGTACAAGCCGGACGGCTCCCCGCGCGGCGGTGTGTATCTGGCGACCACTGACCAGGAGCGCCTTGACGGATACATCTCCCTCTACATCGAAAAACACGGCGAGGTGCCGAACCTTGCCGTCGCCCCCGCAGAGGGGTCACCGCTGGTAATCATGGACGCAGACACTCCCGCACAGGTGGAGTGGGCGACACGCGACCTGGGAGTAGGCGAGCCGACGGTCACCACGCCAGGGTCGCGGGCTGCCGGGCACTCCGGCGGCGGCCACTGGTACCTGCGGCTGCCCGAGGATACGGGGCTGCCACCCGGCTCGAAATTCGACGTGCATGCCGACAGCGGTGAGGAGGGCGTGTACTACTCGGTGCTCGGGGTCGGCGCGTATGTCCTCGTCCCGCCGTCTGCACGCGCAGAGGGCATGTACCGCATGACTGGGCAGGTGCAGGAGGCTCCCGCAAAGCTGGTCGAGGAGCTGGCAGCCCGCGGTGAGCGACGCGCCCGCACGCAGGCGGCCCCCGTCGCCTCGCAGGTGGACGTGGGGCAGCTGTCCCCGCTGGACGCTCATTACGCTACGGTGTCGTGGGATAGCCAGCTGCTGCCGCAGGGTTTTACCCGCCTGCCGTACCCGGCAGCGTGCGGGTGCCCGCAATATCTCCGCCCGGGCAAGCCTGCGGGTTCAACGGAGGCGCGTAGCTGCGTAGGCCACGAGCCGGGCTGTACTGAGTCCACTGTGGACACCTCGAACGGTTCCGGCCCGCTGACCGTGTGGTCGTCCACACTGGCGAGCGAGCTGGCGGGAGTGGCTACCGGCGACGGCGACACCGTGCGCGTCACTAAGGCGCAGGTTGAGGCACACTATTGTCACGGCGACGATATGCGGGCACTGCTGTCCGCCCGCGGCCTGTCGTCACACCGCGGCGCACAGGGCTTCGGCAGCCTCGACGTGTCCGTGCCTACTGTGACCGAGACTGACCCCCAGCCAACCCCGCCCGACGAGGAGGAGACCGCCCCTGTAGTGGATAGCAACATGCCGCGCATGGTGCGCCGCCGGAACGAGTCCGAGGGCGCATGGCGCGCCCGCTGTGCCCGTGTGGAGCAGGCGCGTGCCTCCGAGGAAGCTATCTACGGCCAGGCGTACCCGAACCGCAAGGAGCTGCTAGCGCCTATCTTCTCGGCCACCCCACAGCTGCGGCTGATTTACCAGATTGCGAAGCGCCGCCGCGTTTCGCCCATGACGCTGCTGGGGGAGGCGCTACCGATGGTCGGCCACTGCGTCCCGGCGTGCGCGACCGTCGAGTCGTGGGCACCCTCACCACTTGGACTTTTCCATTGCGCGGTCGGTGAGTCCGGCGAGGGCAAGTCGGCCGTGGCGGTGGCGCGTGCTGACCTGGCTAAGCGTTTCGATGTTGACCTCGACGAGTTTGCTACCGGCACCCCGCTGGACGACGAGGGGCGCGAGGCCGTGGACCCCGCCGCCAGCGTCCAAATGCCCGCCAGCGGCGAAGTTTTAGTGTCCGTCTTTACTCGTCCGCTGACTGCGGACGAGGTCGAGACTCGTAAGGTCAAGGGCAAGTTGCCGCACGCCACCCTCGTGGGCGACCGGGCACTACTCACGCACCCGGTGATTACCTGCCGCAGCCCCGAGATGTCCGGGCTTTTGGCAACCGGCAACCGCAACAACTCCACATTGTTCCCCGAGCTGATTACCGCATTCGACGCGGCCCGGCTGGGCACCATGGCGGTAAGTCGCGGCGGGGCAGAGTCGCCGGCGCTAGCGTCCGGCAGCTACCGGCTGTACCTGTCGTCCCAGCTACAGCCCAGCAAATCGGCGCAGCTGTTGGACAACGCCGACATTGGCCTACTGCAGCGCTGGATTCTCACGGAAGCCTCCACCCACCTGTGGCGCGACGACGACCCGACCGGCGTGGAGCCGGTCGGCGACGACGTGCGTATCTGCCCGCCGCACGGTGCCATGAACTCCGAGGATTTCAAGGTCACCCTCCCGGAGGAGGCTTTGGCGGACCTTGAGCGGTGGGTGGACGAGCAGGCTACCGCGACAATGGCGACGGCCGCCGACCCCACTAGCGAAACCAATAACGACTTTTCACACCGCGGTCTGCTGACCATGCGGGTCGCCGCTCACCTGGCACTCATGCATGGCTCCATGGAGGTGTCTCCGGAGCTGTGGCGCGTCGCGCGCCTCGTCATGGACCACCATGCCGTCTGCGTGCAGCGCCTACGAATCGCGGCGGGCCACGCGAAAACCCGCGCCAGCACCGAGAAGGGCCAGAGCCGTCATGAGGAGAAGCAGGCGGAGGCTCGCGCCGCCGAGGCGGGGCTGTCGCGCTACGCCGAGGACGCACTAGCGAAGCTGGCCAAGGCGGGCGCCCTGCCTCGCGCAGAGGTACACCGCCGAGTGAAGAAAACGGCACGTGCCGGGCTGACCAGGGCGGAGCATAACCAGGCGTGGGCCATGCTCCTGGCCGAGGGGAACATCGTTGTCGTCGGGGCAGACGGCAAAGGCCGCGACCTCTACGCAGTGGCTGGCACACCTGCTGCGGAGCAGGCACAACCACAGCAGCTAGCCTCCGTCACCCCCATAGCCGGAGCCGCCCCATTCAGCCCGACAGCCCCCGCGGTGACAACCGCATAACCCCGCCCGACGCGCCAGGCAGAGAGGAAAACCTAATGCACATCTTCGAACACGACGACGGCACTGTCACCGCTACATGCAGCACGCGCAACGGGGTAGTCACCTCGGTAACGTTCACCCCAGACACCGCTGCGGGGGTCTCTGCCGCAGCCGAGTACCTACCGGGCGACCCGGAGGAGGCAGAGGACGACCTGTACCTGGCGCTGTCGCGGGTGTGCCGGGCACCTGCCACCTACGTCGCGGCGCAGCAGCGGGTCGCTGACCTCCTCGACGAGATGGCCGACGAAGTAGCCCCCGCCGAGGTCGAGCTATCCCCGCTGGGAGACTTCACCTGGCACTTTTGGTGGTTCCACGGCACGGGCACCCGCCGCCTCTACCAGCTGCTGACCACCGACGTGGTAACCCTCGGCCAGCTGGTCGAGGAGGCGCACCGCACCGGCGTAGAGCTGACTTACTCGGACGTGCTCGACGACGTTGACGTGTACAGGGTCGCGCGTCTCGGGGACTATTATGCAGGCGCTCCCTACTGGGCAGACCGCGATGTGACCCGCTACGCGGAGCAGGCACTCGTGACCGGCTGCGGTAATCTCGCGGCAGACGCGCCTATCCTCGCGCGAAAGACTGCGTAGCCTAGCCTGCCACCTATCCCACCGCCCCGCCCGACGCGACTCTGCACTACTCCACGCAGTAGTGCAATCGCGCCGGGCTTTTCCTATGCCTGACCTAGGAAAATGCGGCAGGTCGTCGAAAATGTTTCCGGCGCTGCACCCTAGTCAGTCTCGCACATGCGTGTTAGAATGTAGTCAAGTGTCCAGAGTTGATTTAAGGATCGTACCCAATGTATACATCGTTTTTCGAGCGTCAGCAGGAAGCTATGGCGCGTGTAGCGGAGTCTCAGGAGACCTATGACCGTGCAGAGGCCGCGTACCAGGCGGCAGTAGCCGAGCGCACTGATACATACGACGCGGTAAAGGCCGAGCGCGAGCAGCGCATGGCAGCACTTGAGGAGGAGCAGGCACGTGCCCGTGCCGCCCTTAACTCGGAGATGGACGCGGACTACGCCGAGACGCTGGCCGAGGCAGACCGCACCGTGAACTCGGCGGTGGAGAATGTCAACTCCGCGCAGGACGCATGGCGGGAGACAATCACCGCCGAGGTGGAGTCCAAGACGGTCACCCGACCCCAGATTGAGATGGCCGGTTTGGTTCTGCCGCAGCGTCGGCACACGCACCGAAAGGCTGTTGCGTAGCAACAAGCTACTAGCCCCCAGGTGAAATACCTGGGGGCTTTTTCGTGCGTCAAAACTCGGCTGCTGCCGGGTGCTGCGGCAGGCTGCGGGGAGCAGGGAACAGGCGGCCTGCGGCAGGTCGCAGGCGGCAGGCGTACCGTGCCCTGTACCGGGTGCTAGACCATGGTCTAGACCAAGAAAAGTACGCTTTGTACTAGGAGGATAGGCATAGACTCGGAGCGTTAAAGTCCTAGACAGTTAGGGTTAAAGTCCTAGCCCCTTAGAGACAGAAAACCCGCCCTTTTCCGGGTTTTCCCAGGAATGAGGCGGATTTTCGGGGTCTATACCCGGGGAATCAGCGGGTCTTGCGGTCTAGACCCCGGTACAACCGCCAGTCGCGCCGACACTACAGTGCTGGAAGTGCCCATCAAGCGGGCGAGGTCTGCCACCGCTAGACCTGCCATGCAGCAGGCCCCTAGCCCCTTGGTAATGCTCAACCTGTCTAGCTCCGTGAGCTTTTCACAGGCGAGCCAGGCTGCCACATCGCCCGCGTCAAAATGGGCCTTTTTCTGGCTGCCCTGCAAGCCCGCGATACGCGCCTGCTGTGTGAATTTTAGCTGCGCCAGCGACTCGCGCATGAGGCGTGTAGCAGCCTCCGTAGGGGCGGGCGGGGCTGTCACCGGCAACGTTTTCAGTCCCGGGGCGCGACTAGTTACGAACGGTAACAATCGCTCTTGCGAGACACCGGCGAGTGTCGCCACTGCCCGCTTCGGTACCCCGAAATCGTGCAGTGCGCCTACCGCGTCGCGGTGCCACTGCAACGTGCCAAGGTGTCCCGCGTGCTCTAAGTCGCGGAGCAGTGCGGGGGCTGCCGCCCACATCGCGGAGTCGTCGGTAGCAGTCGCCGCCGCCTGTAGCCGCTGCTCTAGCTCCGCGCGTGCGCGGCCTGCTGCACTGTAAATTTTCTGTGTATCTTTCATTGTTTCCTCCTAGTGATAGGTCACGTGCTCGTCGCCCGTAACGCGTGCCTCGTGGCCGCGGTAGGAGGCAGAGAGTACGTCGTACTCGGCTGCCCACGGCAACGGTTTCCCGGCTAGTTCGGAGGCTGTGACCCGCACCCAGGGCAGCTGCGCCAACTCGTCACACGTGTAGTCCTGCCAACGCGGAGGCAGCTCTTCGCCCTTTTTCCGCCCGGCTGGTTCGACTGCCGCGTCGAACATCGGTGCCAGTCGCGGGGTGACGCGGGGAATGGATTTGTAGACGGCTTCGACTGTCCGCCACGTCTTGCGAACGTCGGGGCTTTTCTCTCCGTCCAAGCGACCGGGCACGTAACCGTAGGGGGCTGCGACACGTTGCGCTGTGACCTCTCCGCTGGGCAGCGTGCTCATGGCAATGCCCTGCCCGGGTGTGTTGCGGGGGATAGCCGCGGAGAGTTCCTTGGCTGTCTCTATCGCATCGCCAGCTACCACGCCGAGGGTGTGCGGCTCCGGCACACCGAGCGAGAGACGCGCCTGCAAGTTTCCTTTCATATCGCCGGGGAAAGTGTCCACGTAGAGGGTCTGCGCCACGAAAAGCACATGGATACGAACAGCGCGAGCCTTTTGCAGAACGGTTGTCAGCTTCGCCTGCACATCTGCCCAACCTGCATTCTGCGGGTGACTTTTGACGTCAATTGACTTAGCAAACGCCCCGTATTCGTCGAACAGCACAACCAGCGGGCGAGGCTCGTACACCTCACCAGAGATAGCCGCCGCTTTCTGCCGCGCGTACCGCTGTTCCATCTCCGCATGTACCCACTGGATAAGACGGACGTGCTCCGCGTCCGTACTCGTGTACATTGCGACGTTGGGTAGGTGCTGCACCAGGGGCACGTAGTCGGAGCTGCCTTTGCCGTCCGCTATCATCACGTCGGCACCCGCGAGCACACAGCTGGTCAGCAGCCAGCTCGCCCAGAAACTTTTACCCGAGCCAGTGCCGCCGCCGACGAGTGCATGCGGGGAGCGCGCCATAGCTGCGGAGAGCACTTCACCGTCCGCCGTGCGCCCCTGCACCCAGGACAGCCGAGGGTAGGCAGCAACCGAGGACGCGTAGAACTCTTCCAGCGTCTCGGTGCCCGTCACGTGCAGCTGTTCGTCCGCACCCGGTACCCACGGAGTCATGCGGACAGCCCGCGGCGGGGTGACGATAGCCACCCGGTCAGCAGCGAGGCGGCGAAGTTCTACGTCGCACTTGACAACACCGCGCAGCTTCTCTACCGTGCGGTTCCACACATCGAAACCAACTGTCGGCGGGGTCTTAACTACGAGATACCCGCGCCCGTCACCTGTCACGCCCCACCCCTGCGGGGTCGGGCACAGGTAGTTCGTTACGCCGTCCGCCCGCTTAGTGACGTAGGCTAAACCCAGTTTGTTCATGGTGTGGTTCCAGTGTGCCAGGGTCGTGGCCTGCACCAGCTCCCAGAGGCTTCGCGCGTCCCGCTTGACTAGCTGATAGCCGCGGGTGGCCTGCATGTCGTGGCCTGCGACCTGCGCCGTCAGCCCGTTGCCGGTCACGTCGTAGAAACCGGCAGAGCGCAGGGCTTCTACCGCGTCGCCCTGGTCAAGTTCCAGCGTCAGGCCTACCGAGTCCGGCTCAAACCGCACTACACGGTCGTGCCAGGACTGCGGGGAGAATACCGCTCCGTACACTCGGAGCAGGTCGCGCACCGCCTCCGCGGGGAGCTTGCCGACACCCGGCTCATGGAAGCTGCCGCCTTTTACGTGCTGCGCGAGTTCCGAGTAGCGGTCACGGTAAGCCGCGAGGTCGGCGACTGCCTCCTCGATAAGTGCCCGGTCGCAAAACCCCTCGTCCACCGTGTCCGTCTCTGCTACCTGCTCCGTGTCGCCGGGAACAGGAAGCAGGTCGCTATCGCCGAGTCCGGCGAAGAAATCTTTAGCCATTTTTAACTCCTAAACGTTCGTCCACGATTCCGTTGCAACTTCCGCGTCGGGGCGGTCGGCGGTCGTCATGGTGAAAACAAATTGTCCGCTTGACCGGTCGATGTGGAAGTCGAACAGGTCTTTTACATTGAGGCAGCGACGTACCCGCTCCTCATTCTTTTCCAGGTCAGCCAGCCTGTACTGGCTCGGTGCGAACACACGGGCTTCTACGTCTCCCGTGTCCGCCAGCGGGGTCAGTGCGACCGTGTAGCAGCCGGTACGCACCGCCTTGCCATTTTCGTCGTAGGTGGTTTTCGCCATGCCGCCCGCTTCCAGAGCCTCGTCCAAATCAGCGAAGCGGCCTTGCCCGGTTTTCTGGTCGAACACGACGGTGACGGCGCTGCTGGGCGGCACCTGCACCTCGTAGCGGCGACCTTTGAACCACGCGAAAAGCCACAGGGCAATCGCAGCGACCGCCGTGTAACCCGCCGCCGCGTTATGCAGCAGCACTGACACGATGTACAGGACAGCGAGCACTGCCAGCCAGCGGAGCCACCGCCTGCGCCAGGTAGGCTGCCACAGCCACCGCGGGGTGTTGACACGAGGCATGCTCCACTGCGGGCGGGGCAGCCCCAGCCGGTCGAGCAGTCCGGCGCGGGTGTCCGTCTCCTGTGGCTTGGCGAAGTCAATATCCGGGTCTCCGAGTGGCTGCATGAGCGCCGTCTCGGCCTCGTTCACCGGGTAGAAAGCGCGTGTTTCGTCAGTCATTGGAACCTCCACAAATCATTCCGTAGGCAATCAGATATGTTGCGTACGGCTGTTTCACGCGCCCCTCGTCGAGTGCCTTGTTATATATCGAGTACCGCTTGGAGTCGCTGACTTCACCGCAGACCCATGCTTCCTGTGGCAGCTCCTCGCGCCAACCGCTGTCGCAGCCGTCAGGCACCAAATAGGTGTCCGCGTCGGGGTCGGCGTTGACCTGGAAAGCGGGCGGGGTACCAGTACCCGGCCACTGGAAACATGCCTTGAGAATGTCCGGGCGGTAGGGGCGCACCTGCCCCAGGTCGTCCACAAGCTGCTGGCCGCGCTCATACGGCGAGGAGGTGGGAGACGGCGACGGCGATGGGGCAGTGGAACTAGTCACAGCCGGGCTAGCTGTCGCCGCCTCGCGGCTGCCACTGGTGCCGTGGGGCAGCCACAGCCACACGGTGAGCAGTGCCAGCGCCGTGCAAGCGACGTATGCCAGCCGCGATACATCACGCGGGTGCGGACGGCCGCCGCCATACTTGGCCGTGACCGGCTCCGGGCCGGGCAGCGTGGAAGAAAATTCTTCGAACTCTCTTTGCGCCCCGTCCGAGTGGAACGGGGGCACATCGAGTATTACCGCCTTCATGCCGCTACCTCCTTACTAACTGTCACTGTGACAATTCCCTGTGTGCTCACAGCAGGCCTCCCAGTAGGCGGAGCAGGGCAGTGGGGTCGATTCCCGCAGCCGCTCCGCCACCACCGGCCAGCAGGAAACCCAGGCCCACGTAGCCCAATTTCTTTTTCATGCTCTTGCTCATTTCCCAGCCCCCAGTCCCAGCGCCTCGCGCAGTGGGCGGGCGGGCCACCGCAGCACGCGGCCAACCTGCACCGCAACGACTTCCTGGTCGCCGACGACCACGCGCCGGGCGCGAGTCAGGGTGCGCGGGTCAACGTGGAGGAGGTCTGCAACCTGCTCCGTGGACAGAGTTGAGGGGGTACTTCTCGACATTTCGGTTTGCCTTTCACTACATCATCTGTTAGCTGACTACATCTTACTACCACTCGGGACAGTAAAGTCAAGTGTTTAGACTTAACTTTCTTGTTAAGAAAGCTGGTCGGGTTTAGAATGGAGTCGTGGCAGGGCATTTCCGCAGGTCACCGGCAAACATGCAGGTAAAGGCGGCGGGGTTCTGACACAGCGAAAAACACTTTGACAGCAGGAGGTTTTGACCATGACCACCGGATTACCCCCGATTACCTACGGCGACGACACGCTGCGTTATCTCCGCACAGCGCCGCCCGAGGCAGTGCAGCAGTGGGTGCGAGAGCAGGCCGCCGTAATCCGTGACCTCGACTTGCCTAGCAATCAAAAGGGCTGGGTCATCGGCGAGGGGCCAGTGCCGCTAGAGCTGACACCGTACTGGGCAGTGCGTCGCGCGCTGCGAGGACGTGGCCGCGACGAGGAGGTCACCAAGGCGCTCGACAGTCTTCGTCACCCCGCCGAGGAGGTGCCCGACGGATACGGCACGGCGTTCGTGGCGCGCTGCTCTATCTGCGGCAAGCCGCTGACTAACCCCCGCAGCCTGGCGCGTGGAGTTGGCGACGAATGTGCCGGGAAAGTCGGTGTCCAGTGAGACCGCGACTAATTACCGAGGAGCGTACCGACGTGGTGCGTTGGCTCGACGAGCAGGGGAAGAGTACGGCGGAGATTGCGGACATACTGCGGGTAAGTCCGTCTACAGTCCAACGAATGAAAAGGAGTCTTTAAAATGGAGAATTTCAACAAGCCACTGGCCGCAGTAATCGCGCTGGTCGCTGTGACCTGCCTCGCGGTAGCGGGGCTGCTGACGGTTGCCATCTACCAGGCGCAGGGTGCAGCGCAGCCGCCAGGCGCGGCGCGAGAGGTGGACACTAGTCCAGGCGGGTACGCGACGGTTCCCGCGCGGGGTGTCGCACCCGACGACGCGGGGCGGCTGTAGCTGTAACCGGGAGCGGAGGGGCTGGGAGCAATCCTGGCCCCCTTTTTCTATGCGTGGAGTAGGAGCCGCGTCGGGCAGGTTTTACCGGAAACACGGGGCGCGAGGCCTACCGCAGACACCTCGCAGCCACCGCACAGTAGGTCATGTACCCAGGTCACGGCACATATCCGACTCCGGGGTTACTCCTGAAAAACTCCGGAAAAACTCCGTACAATCCCAAAGACTTGCCTCAAATTTAGTAAGGGGGCTGCCCCGGTACCGCGTGAGAAACGGCTCTGACAGGCATAAATGGCATTTTGGGGTCAAAACGTTACAGGGTAACCGTAACAGTAGGTTACGGGTTCGAGTCCCGTTTCCGGCTCCAAAACCCCAGGTCAGGAAGTTTTCCGGCCTGGGGTTCTTTGGTTTAAAGGAGAAAAGTAGGGGGTTAAGTAGCGTGAGGGGTGAAATCGTCTAACAGAACGTCCGCATCCCTTCTGCCCCGTAAGCCGGCTTAGAAGCTGGAAGAACCACCTGAACCGGAAAACCCCGAGCTAAACCCGCTGTTGACGCCGCCGCTACTAGAAGAGCTGTCGCGGGCAGTGGTGGCATCGCTATCCCAGGTGCTCACGACATAGAAGGGCACGTAGCCGTGGTAGCCGGAGCCAGCGAAGAAATTAGAGTCGTAGATGCGCGTGCGCTCGGGGCGCTCGTCGGCCTCATTGCGCTTCTGCAGCTGGGACTGCACGTGCTCCGACAAGAGCGCGGAGCGATCCAAGAGTTCTAGGTAGCGCTCCATGAACTGCGGATGGTGTGGTTCCTTGGATAATTCAGTGGCGGCATCTTCCAACTCCTTCGCGTGGCGCTCAAGCGTCGAGTCGATGCTTGCGGCCAAGTAGCCTGCCTGTGCCAGATCCTTCCCCAGCTCGTAGAGTTCATAGCGGCGAGCATCCGCATCAGCGTTCTCAATGCGGTGCAGCTTTTCAATATTGACCTCAGCGGTTTCCACGCGCTCGCACAGTTGGCGCGCACTGGCGATGAGCTCAGAGCGTGAGCGGAATTGCTCATCTGGCGCATCCGCCGGAATCGACATGAGGGAACCAACCTGGCTATCGATCGCTAGGAAGTCATCGCGCAAACCCTCCCAGTCCTGGCGCAGGCGCTCATCCACCAGTCCTGATTGGAGCGAGTGCGCTCGAATATCAATCTCCCTTAGCCGTTGCGCCACATCGGTGTAGGTCTGCGACACGTAGTCCCAGTCCTCGCGTGCCTGCTGTGCCTTCTTCTGTCGGCTGCGGCGTATACCGCCGGCGAGGCCGACACCAGCGCCGCCAACGCTCAGGCCCGCCACCCCGAGGCCAACGGCCGCCCCCATCCGATCCTCTTTTGCGCCCTCGTACTGAGTATCCGCAGCACGGTCTACGTCGATTGCAGCCGCTGCGCCAGCAAAGAGGCCAGCAGGAATGTTGCCATCCCGCACGCCCGGCTTAATTGCTTCGATGGACTGTTTCAGATGGCTGTCATTCTTGCGTAGCTTCATTTGAGCAGCCACGTCCTCACCCGCGAAGACGAAGGCTTGGCGCGGATCAAGGCCCACGCCGACGAAGACCTGGCCATCAGCAAACTTATCCTTGCCGATGAGCTCCTGGTGGTTATCGCGCAGGTACTCCTCTACGGAGTCATTAACGTTTTCCTTGTTCTCGGCAAAGACCATGCAGTGCAGCTCTTGGACCACGTCAGGGGCGGCGATCAGGGAGACATCGCGAAGCATGCGCTCTTCTTCCTCTGGGGTGAGCACATCGTCCGGGTCCATGATGTCAGCCTGTACCTCACGCTGCGCAGTCTTCATGACGTAGTCGGAGCGCTCGGGCACATCGAGAATTGCCAAGCAGGTGCCCGCACCGACACCTCCGAGAAGTAGGCCGCTCACTGCTGCTGCGCCGATGATGGAGCCGATGGAGGTCACTTTGGAGCTGCGGTTGGCTGCAAAAGGTTTAATATCGCGAGAGTCGGTCACGGTGATTCTCCTATTCGCGAGCGATTGGCCCCGCCAATTTTATCCGGTCTAAGGGGGCCGGGGCGGGGAGCAAAGGATTCTTTTGAAGGCAGATTAAAGGGCAAATGCCTGTCGGGGGCTGGGGCGGGGGAATTTTCTGTCACTTATGCGCACGTTGTCGGAAGTCCCGGTCGACATATGGATGAGCTTTCCACTTATGGCCACGCTGCTGCGTATCGATAGGTGAATATTGCATCGATAGGACAGCGCAACACCGACAGCCGGAAAATCACAGGCCACGGAACGTTCACATCTGCAACTCTAGCCCCATGCTTCACAGGGGTTGCATGCGCATGTAAAGTGGACTTTGTTTTTAAGTCATAAGCGTCGATAGGGCTGGTCTCGGGGAAGGGCCTGCGCTATGGGCGCTTTTGGCATTTTTCTGCAAAACCTTCCAGAAAACCCCACAAGCTGGGGTGATTTCTCCGAGAAAAATATTCTACGATAGAGCCATGTCAGAGGTGCTCTTTGTCAGTAGTTCAAACATGGGACTCTCACGCGTACTCGAAGGGCTGCTGCGGCAAGCTGCCCCAGGCCTGACAGTTTTGTCAGCAGGTATCAGCATCGATGATGATGACCGCGGTCTGGATGAAGACGCGCGGCGTGCGCTCTGTGAGGTGGGGGCACGGTGCGATGGCGATCCTCATCAACTCACGCCGTCTCTCGCAGACAGTGCGGATGTGGTCATTGTTGTGGGGAAAATCGACGTTTCGGACTACATCGCGCCAGATGTAGAGACTGAGCGCTGGGAATATGATGACCCAGCTGACCGCGGGATTTATGGTTATTCCCGCTACGCGGAATTGCGGGATTTCTTCACTCTGCGCGTCAATACGCTGGCGGAACGGTTTGCTGCCTAAATAGTCGCTGAAATAGTCGCTGTCTTAATAAAAGGTGGGGCGCGGGAACCGTCGTAAAGCATGTGCTGAAGCTGACACACTTTTGTTTTCTGACAATAATGCCCGCGTTCGCCCGGTCAACACCTAATGTAAGTAGTTATGTCTATTGGTCCATCGCTGCGACGCACCCTGTACAAACTTGCTGAGAAAGAGATGTCCCCGGCTAAGGCAAAGTTCTTGCTGAACATTTGGCCGCCGCTGTTTGGCACCGGCATCCGTATCACCGAGATTGCGGATGACTGGTCTGAGGGACGATTGGAGCTGCGCCTAAACGCTCTGACTGCGAATATGCATGGCGCGGCATTTGGCGGTGCACTGTTTTCGATGACGGATGTGCTGTTTGGCACGCTGGTTATGCAGCGCCTGGATGTCAAGAAGTACGAGGCGTGGACGCGAACTGGGTCGTTTGAATTTATCCGGCCGGGTAAGAATGGTGCGTACCTCGAGGTAGAGGTGCCGGATGAGATGGTCGAAAAGCTTAAGGCCGAAACCGAAGGTGGCTATTCGACGGTCGTTCCATACACCTCTGTAATCCGAAACCGCGATGGTTCCCTGGTCGGTATTGGTCAGCAGGAGCTCTACGTGCGCCGTCGTGGTCGTAAGAAGCCGCCGGCCAATCCGAATCAGCAGGATCGTGTTGCCGGTGAGAACCTCATCTCTGCTGCTCGTACTCTTGCGCGGCTGGGGATGCGCGGGGTGGAAAACCGTGATGTGCTCGTCCAGCAGGAACGCACCGCACGACGCTGCATTTCGCCAGAGTCGCGTGCAGTCGCATGGCTCCACGGGGTCCTCGAGTACGGCGATGTCACTGTCGACGACTACCGCGCCGCAGGGCTTCCCGACGTCGTCATTGAGGCCCTCACCTCCGATAACCCCTCGCCAGCCGCGCAGCAGCTGCTTGCGGATGTCGTCACCGCGCGCGAGTCGCTGACCAAGTTCTAGGTCGAAGCCCTACGCCAATAGCCGAGTGATTAGGTCGATCACCTCGGAGTCTGTTTGCTGCTTCCAATGCGCAACAGACCTGCCCTCCAGCTCGGTTTCGAGCAAAACAGTTTGGCTGTCTGGCAGGAAGCTCTGCGCGGTATCGGACCACGGAATGACCAGGTTGTCATGGTGGCTGATGACATTAATCCAGTCAGGTGCGGCTGCCTTGCGCCCTCGGAGGTGCGGGGCAGTGTTGGCTGCAGGAAGTTCATATTTTCCTGCAGCTACCGCAATCTGATCGGCTAAAGCCTGTCCCATTAGCCAGCGGGCAGGAGCCCCATTCCACCAGCCCAAAATGCGGGAGATTCCAGTCAGATTTACACCGCCGACAGAGCCCGACACACTGATGACACGTCGAAACGAAAAACGCTCGCATTCATGGTTTGCAAGACGCGTAAACAGCAGGAAAGCCAGTAGCCCACCCTGCGAGTGAGCCACAATATCGACCGTGTCCGAGTTCGTTTCAGTGCAGACTCCGTTGATATAGGACTCGACTTCGGCGACAGAATCTACAAGGGCAGCAGTGCCACGGTCTCCGTAGGACGGTACATAGACTCGGCGGCCGAGGGTACGGAGACCGTCGGCAAGCGGTGCCCACGCGCCGGGACTATCGAGCGTGCCATGAAGTGCGATAACCGGAACGGGGTCTCTGAGGTCCCCCGACGCTGGACTCGGATTTGGTGAGGACGGATGTGCGGCTGTCGGTGGGAAAATCCGCGTTAGGAGCGGTCTATTCCGCATGCTCGATTGGGTCAAAATCCTCGCCTACCAGCTTGAATAGTGCCTCGCGAGTAAGTGCGCGGGGACGCCAATCGTGCGCCATCTGCTCATGCAAAATTATTGCTTGAGGGAACGTGTCCTGCACATAGAGATTGGTGACCATGCCTGTGTCACCATCATCCAAGAAACAGGACTGTGGCGGGGAAATGAGCTGGTCATACTTGGTGGCAATGCAGGTGTAAGTAACACCGGGACCGAGGATATCGTGGGAATTGGAGTTCAAAACCATCTTTGAACCCGTGAGCTGTTCCAAACCGGAAACGCCCCAGTAACTCTGAACGAAGTTGCTCATCAGCGACTTTGTGCCGGGGATCTTAGTGATACTGGAAGCGATGCCGCCCAGATTGGTGCCGTGATTGGGCGCGGCAAGGCAGACAACATGCTTGATGTACTTGGAAATGCGCAGAGAAAGCAGAGTGGCAATTAAGCCGCCTTGCGAGTGCCCCACGATAACGGCGTGCTTTGCGTCAGTGGCGTGCAGGACAGCCTTGATGTAAGGCACGAGCATGTCGATGGACTGGTTGATGGGGTCTGTTGCACGGTGTCCAAAATCTGGCGCGAAGACAGCCCAGCCATCCTCCCGTAACTGACCGCCGAGGGTCTCCCAAATACCCTTGACCTGGCCTGTTCCATGCAGGAGGATGACCGGCCACGGCCGGGATTTGGACACTTTGGCTCCCCAGTTATCTTCGAAAACACCGCGCAGCGGACGGAAGATGGCATAGGGGAGCGATGCTGATCCTTCAGCTGCAGCCGGTTTTTGCGCCTCCGGTTCCTGCGCTTCAGGGGCAGGAACCGGAAGTTGTTCTTCCCGAAAATCCTCGTTTGAAGCGGCGATTAGCGCACCAACTTTCCGTCTTCATCAGTCCCGAGGACCTTCCGTAGCTTAGCGGCGGCCTCATCCATGGACTCTGCGGAAGGATTGCGATCGACCGACTGGAGGTTGTAGCCGGACATGTCGTGGGCAGGGAAGATATGGATGTGGGTGTGCGGAACCTCGAAGCCGGCGATGAGGTAGCCAGCACGTGGAGCGTCAAAAGCGGAGACAACAGCCTGACCAACCTTGTGGGCAACCTCATTGAGGTGAGCCCACAGCTCAGGCGAGGCGTCTGTCCACTTGTCCACCTCTTCAATAGGGACAACCAGAGTGTGACCAGGTGCGATTGGCTCGATGGTCAAAAATGCGACGACCTTGTCATCGCGGTAGACAAAACGACCGGGGAGTTCACCGTTGATGATCTTGGTAAATACTGTGCTCATGTGCCAAGGGTAACCCGAATAGCGGATTGAGGGGGTTGGGCGCGATGAGAGTTATCCGGGCTGATTAGTAAGATGATTGCTATGCGCATCCTCGTAATTGGCTCCGGTGCCCGTGAGCACGCCCTGTTGTACGCAATGAGTAAGGACCCGCAGGCTACTGATCTTCACGTAGCCCCTGGTAATGCGGGTATGAGTGGAATTGCCACCATGCATCCACTGGTCGTGGATGACCCCGCTGGCGCTGTTGCGCTGGCCAAGGAAATTGGGGCCGATTTGGTTGTTATTGGCCCGGAGGTTCCGCTGGTCGCGGGTGTGGCAGACGCGCTGCGCGACGCTGCCTTTGCAGTTTTTGGCCCGAACGCGGACGCGGCTCGGATTGAGGGGTCTAAGGCTTTCGCTAAGGACGTCATGAAGGCGGCTGGAGTAAAGACCGCCTCGGCAGAGGCCATTCAGCCGGAGGCTTCCGATGAAGACATCGAGGCCGCCATTGACCGCTTTGGCCCGAACTGGGTCGTGAAGGATGACGGTCTGGCTGCTGGCAAGGGCGTTGTGGTCACTAAGGACCGCGCTGAAGCTCTTGAACACGCAAAGGCGGTGCTGGCAGCCGGTAACCCGGTGCTGCTGGAGTCCTTCCTGGATGGCCCGGAGGTTTCCCTGTTCTGCCTGGTCGACGGCGAAACCGTCGTCCCGCTGTTGCCGGCTCAGGACCACAAGCGCGTCGGTAATAACGACGAGGGGCCGAACACCGGTGGCATGGGCGCTTACAGCCCGCTGTCCTGGCTGCCGGAAGGCGCAACTGAGCGCATCGTCACCGAGGTCTGCGAGCCGGTCGCTCGTGAAATGGCCGCTCGCGGCTGCCCGTTCCAGGGTCTGCTGTACGCGGGTCTGGCCTGGGGCGAGGACGGCCCGGCTGTCATTGAGTTCAACTGCCGTTTCGGTGACCCGGAGACCCAGGCCGTGCTGGCGCTGCTGGAGTCCCCGGTGGCGCAGCTGCTCAACGCCGCTGCTACCGGCACATTGGCGGACTTCAGTCCGCTGTCTTGGCGTGATGGGTACGCTCTGACTGTTGTGCTGGCAGCTGAAGGCTACCCGGTGTCGACGCGCACGGGCGATGTCATTGAAGGTGCAGAGCCTGGTCGCGAGGCAGATGGCATTCTCCACGCAGGTACTGCCCGCAATGCTGCAGGTGAGCTGGTCTCCGCTGGTGGCCGTGTGCTCAACGTCATCGGCGTTGGTGACACGCTGGAAGAGGCTCGCGACAAGGCGTACGAGACCATCAAGACCATTAAGCTCGAGGGCTCGCACTACCGCACCGACATTGCACTACCTGCAGTTGAGGGCCGCATTTCCATTTAAATAATGCTCGAGGCGGTCAGGCTGCACTCGAATACCTCACTGGTGCACCCACCCGGGCTGAATTGGATTTCCCGGGGGCCTCGGTGGCTGCAAAGATGAAGGTATGCACGCCGAATCTCCGCAGTCGCCAAAGTCGTTGCAGTCACCGCAATCACCGCAGCCGTTAAACTTTTCGGGGCCTCCGCAGGCATCCCAGCCCGAGCGCGATCTAGCATCCCGCCGCAGTGAGGTCGCACCTTTCCATGTGATGGATGTTCTCGCGCTCGCACAGGAGCGTCAGCGTACTCACGGTGACGCTCTGTTCCTCTGTGTGGGGCAGCCCGCGACTGCGGCCCCGGCTGCCGCGATTGCCCGTGCTCGTGCCGATTTGGAAAATCAGGTTCTGGGCTACACTGCGGCCGTCGGCACGCCTGAGCTGCGCGAAACCATCGCCGCCTGGCATCGTGAAAACTACGGCACGGCCACGGAGGCTGCTGATGTTGTCATCACCACCGGTTCTTCCGGCGGTTTCGTGGCACTTTTCCTCGCAGCGCTCGACGTCGGCGACGATATTGTGCTCGCGCGCCCGGGCTATCCCGCATACCGCAATACTCTGCAGGCGCTCGGCGCCAACATTGTCGAGATTGACTGTGGTCCCGAGACCCGCTTTCAGCTCACTGTCCAACACCTGCAGGAACTTCCGCGCGTGCCCAAGGCCGTGATCGTCACCAGTCCGGACAATCCCACTGGCACCATTATCGATGCCGACGAGCTGCGTGCCATTGCGAAGTGGTGCGAGCAGCACGATTGCCTGCTCATCTCCGACGAGATTTATCACGGCATTACCTATGGTCGAAAGTGCGCGTCAGCACGCGAGTTTTCTGATGCGGCGGTCGTAGTCGGCAGTGTCAGTAAGTACTTCTCGATGACCGGCTGGCGCGTCGGCTGGCTCATCGTTCCAGAGTGGCTGCGTGCGCCCCTGGATCGACTCGAAGCCAACCTCACTGTCTGCCCACCGGCAATTTCGCAGGAAGCGGCGGTAGAGGCGTTCAGCGCCGAGTCCATTGCCGAGCTCAATTCGCACGTGAGGCGTTACGCGCGCAACCGCGACGTTTTGCTCGAGGGGCTGCCCCGCGTCGGTCTCGGTAATATCGCCCCGCCCGACGGCGGTTTCTATATCTATGCCAATATCGCAGGGCTTTACGACGACCCGAACTCCGTCGACTCCATGACATGGGCTCGGGAACTGTTGGCTGCAACGGGCGTGGCCGTTGCCCCTGGAATCGACTTCGACACAGAGAACGGCCATGAGTGGGTTCGCCTCTGCTTCGCCGGTGAGACTTCCGAGATGGAAGAGGCTATTCGGCGTATTGGGGCGTTCACTGGTCGTGGTTAAGCGGCCGTTAGCGACGTTTGCGATGTGATTTACCTCACCCTTTCAGGGGTGTTTTTGAGGTCGGTTGAGATAGGGGCTCGGTGGACGAATCGCTGCTTTAAATCCTGTGTCGGTAACCGCTTGCTGGGCTGATGTTGGGGCAGTTTTGGGAGGGAGGCGTTGGGGCTCTGTTTTCCTGACTGCTCGTTCGCCGTAAAGGCGGAAAAACTGCCTCTGATTGAAGGCTTCGTGGCTGCGGCCACATCCAGTGAGGCTAGGGTTGAGTTGATAGAGGGGTGGGATGGCCTTCACGGTAGTGGTTTCGGCGGTCGACAGCTCTGTCGGTGGGCTATTTATGCTGGCAGTGGGTTCTTTTCTTTAACTGGCGCTGGGGTGGACCCCTGGGAAGCTGGTGGCTATTCGTGCGCGGGGTGACGATTGAGTGTGGTGTGTAATCCACATTCAACGATGGTTACAAGCGCTTTCAGTGGGGATAGTTTATGTTCGGCCAAAAGAGACTTTCGCGCCTGGCTTTCGGCTGTGTAAAAGAGCGTGATTTTGAAGCGGTTATCAAGGGCAGTAAAGCGAGGTATGGGGCGGCGTTGAGGGGCACTGTTTGTGGCTCAGTGCCTGAGCTAAAAAGTGTCCAAAAGTTAACAAACGGTTAACTAAAAATAAAGTTTAGTGCTTGCCAGGTCTTGTGTTGTCGTCTACGGTTGCAAGTCATAAGTTCCAAACGGTTCGATGAAACATTGTTTCAACTGCGGAATCGCAAAGAATCGGTTGGAGAAGTCCAACAATAAAGATCAAAGAGATCTTAAGAGAGGTGACCTCTGATGAACGCATTCAACGAGATTATGGATACTGTGTCCCCGATTTTCCAGGACGGCAAGGAATCCAAGCAGGATGCGCTGGCATCGCTGCTTGCCGAAGCCATCGTGGAGGCGAACCCGAAGCAGGGCATCGCCGCTGACGATCGCCGTGCTGCCTAACAAGAATTAGCTTTGGTCCGATTCCTGCTAGGCAGCTAGTGGGGAAGCAATACCTACTGGTTATTCCTACTGGTTCAGGAACTCCCGGACCTGCTCCATATCCTTATCACCGCGACCCGACAGGTTCACGAGCAACAACAAAGGCTCATCGCCTTCGTGAACCGGCAGCCCGAACTCGCTACCAGCGGCAGGGTTGGTTTCACGGAGTCGCGTAATTTTAATGGCCTGCGCCAGCGCATGCGAGGATTCCATCGCCGGAATAATGCCCTCCATGCGGCTGAGCAGCTGGAACGCTTCCAGCGCCTCCTCGTCGGTAATTCCGACATAGCTGGCGCGGCCATTCTCCTTCAGCATGCCGTGCTCCGGGCCAACGGACGGGTAATCCAAGCCCGCCGAGATGGAGTGCGATGGCAACACCTCGCCGTCGTCGGAAAGCATGACAAATGAGCGCATGCCGTGAAGGACACCAGTCTTGCCCCCATTGATGGGCGCGCCGTGACGATCGGTGTCGAGTCCCTCACCTGCAGGCTCGACGCCAATGAGGGCGACATCGGAGTCGTCGATGTAGTTAGCAAATGCGCCAATGGCGTTGGAGCCGCCACCGACGGCTGCGATGACAGCGTCGGGAAGCTTGCCGTAACGCTCGACCATCTGACTGCGTGACTCCTCCGAGATGACCTGCTGGAATTCACGCACGATAGTGGGGAATGGGTGCGGCCCGGCGGCTGTGCCCAGCAGGTAGAAAGTGGAGTCGAGAGTCTTGCTCCACTCGACCAGTGCCTCGTCAATAGCATCCTTCAAACCGGCCTCGCCGGTGGTGACGGGAACGACCTTCGCGCCCATGAGCTCCATGCGCTCGACATTGGGGTGCTGGCGGGCGACATCGTGCGCGCCCATGTAAATCTCGCACTCAAGTCCCAGCAGCGCTGCGGCCATCGCGGTGGCCGTGCCGTGCTGGCCTGCACCCGTCTCAGCAATGAGACGGGTTTTTCCCATGCGCTTTGCCAGCAGCGCCTGGCCGACCACGTTGTTGCCCTTGTGCGCGCCGCCGTGGTTCAAGTCCTCGCGCTTGAGCACAATCGTCGTGTTCGGCGTGGATAGACGTCGGCATTCGAACAGCGGGGTTGCGCGGCCGAGGAAATCGCGACGCAGTTCTTCCAGCTCGCGCTGGAACTCCGGATCGCTCATCGCCTCGATGTAAGCCGCTTCCAGCTCATCGAGTGCTGGCAGCAGGAACTCCGGCACTTCCTGTCCACCGAAGCGACCGAAAAATGCAGGCAAGAGGGTTTCGCGCACCTCGCCCGCGCCGTTAACGCTTGCCGACGGCACCCTGGTTGCAGTCGGTGCTGCAGCCTTGGCGATGGCATCCGCGCTGGGGTTGTAATCAGTCATTGAAGAGAGCCTTTCGTTGCTGTTGTTTATTTCAGCGGGCCCTGGTTCTCTTCGCCGAACCGATAAAAGAAAAGAGCCCGCCAGATTTATCTTCTTGCGAGCTCGTACTTGACGGGTTTGCCGTCGACATTAATGAGATGACGTGACGTTGCTCGCGGACTTAGGCGAGCCACCACCACTGTGCGCCGCACGGCGCGGGTGTGTTCATCAGGGGTGTCATCATGAATCTGACCATAACTCAAGGTTTCCGTAGTAGCCAAAGCGGGGTGGGGTGTGGGGGCGGGGATGGGGCACGAAATGTGTACGGGATATCGCAACGGTGTCTGGGGTCGTAAAGCAGCTCCCCGCTAAGTCCCGGCATATGCAGAGGCGGAATATCAGCATTCCCCTCGACATCGCTGGCCACGAGGACTAACGTTCCGATGGTGATTACGCTGTCGCGGCAGGCCACTAAAACACGTCGGGGAGTTCGTCCCACGACGTTGGTGGTGTGGTGTTATGTCGCCTTGATAACCGCTGGCACGGTTTTGTTAATGCTGCCGATTTCGGCGGTCAATAGCCATCCTACGGGGCAGTGCGCCCCGAGCCCTGGGGATATGTGTTTGCCCACGGCGCTGTCTGATGCGCTGTTCACAGCCACCTCGGCAACAAGCCTGACCGGCCTGATCACCGTAGATACGGCCACCCATTGGTCAACCTTCGGCAAGGTCGTCATCATGTTGTTGATTCAGCTGGGTGGTCTCGGGTTCATGACCTTGGCTTCACTTTTCGGCCTCTTCGTAGCAGGAAGGCTCGGCCTGAACCGCCGTGCCGGTGCCCGCGTTGAAGGCCGCGGTATGGATATGGGCGAGATTTCGTGGGTTGTCCGTGCTGCCGTTAGCTTCACTCTGTTGGTGGAGTTTGTGGTGGCAGTGGCACTTACGCTGCGGTTCCACTCCGAATACGGGTATGGCTGGGGAAAGGCTGCATGGGAAGGCTTGTTCCATGCCATCTCAAGCTTCAACAACGCCGGTTTCGCTCTGTATACCGACAATGTCATCGGGTTCTATAGCGATGCCTGGGTGCTTTTGCCACTGGCCTTCGCCCTCATCGTGGGTGGTCTGGGTTTTCCTGTTTTGCTCGAGGCCTGGCGGCACGGCAAAGCGTGGCTGAGTGTCTGCACTCGAGGACAGCTGCCTAAACGCTGGTCGCTGACTACTCGCTTCACCATTAAAGGCACGATTCTGCTGATTGCTTTGGGTACGCTCATGGTGGCTTTTGGGGAGTGGTCCAATGCCATGTCTGGATTCACCGCGGGGGAGAAGATACTCAACTCATTCTTCGCTGGTGTGAGCCCGCGTACCGCGGGGTTCAACGCGCTCGATTACGCGGAGTTCCATCCATCGACACTGCTGGGCACTGACTTCCTCATGTTCATTGGTGGTGGCACCGGCGGTACTGCAGGTGGCGTGAAAATCACGACGTCGGCAGTCATTCTCGCCGCTGTTCTCGCGGAGATTCGCGGTGACACCTCCGTGTCCGTGGCTAGGCGGCGCCTCAACCCAAAGGTGCTGCGCCAGGCTCTCGTAGTCCTTGCCTTCGGTATCGGCCAGGTATTCCTGGCAGTAATCGCCGTCAGTTTCCTAGCACCACAGTTTTCTACTGACCAAATTCTTTTTGAAGTAATCAGTGCTTTCGCCACGGTAGGCCTTTCCACAGGTATTACCGCCGACCTGCCGGTGGCAGCACAGGCAATCTTCATCGTGCTGATGTTCACCGGACGTGTTGGCCCAATCGCCTTGGCGACGGCCTTGGCCGCCCGCCCACGCCAGCGCGTCTACGAATATCCAGAAGAAAGGCCCTTCATTGGCTAACTCGAAATTCAACCCGTTTGCTGGTTTTGCAGATCATTTCTCCAACCAAGCCAGCTCTTCGCCTGTTGTCATCCTCGGTATGGGGCGTTTCGGACAGGCACTCGGCGAGGAGCTGGTCGCTGGCGGTATCGAGGTTCTCTGCGTAGACCATCGCGAAAAGGTGGTTCAGGAGCTGTCTTCGACCTTCGACCACGTGGTCACCGCCGACACCACCATGCCGGAGGTACTGAAGCAGCTCGGTGTCGATGAAGCCGAACGTGTTGTTATCGCCATCGGCAGTGACATCGAGGCATCGCTACTGACCGCGTCTGCGCTGGTAGATATGGGGGTGCCCATGATTTGGGCAAAGGCCGATAACCAGGCCCACGCCAAAATCCTGGGCCAGATTGGTGTGCACCACGTCATTCGCCCGGAGGCCGACACTGGCCGCCGCATCGCGCACCTCATCGGCGGCAAGGTCCAGGACTTCCTGGAGTTCGACCGCGACTACGCAGTCGGTAAAGTTGCGCCACCAATCCACTGCCTGGATAAGACCGTGGCGGAGATTAACCAGAGCGCACCGATTACGGTTGTCGCCGTACAAAAGCGCGGTCAGCGATTCCGCCCTGCGCTTGCCGACGACCGCATTTCCGCAGGTGATCTCCTGATTGTCTCCGGCGCTATTCGGCAGTTGGAGACATTCGCCGGAGAGTAACAGGAAGCGACGGAGTCCGTGCACGCGGGGCTCCGTCGCGATGGAAATCAACGACCAACAGTGTGGAAAGGCGGGGTCCACGCCCAGCTCAACGGGCTGCAAATGTGAAACTGTGCGAGT
>NZ_KV809171.1:221069-272818 GCF_001812505.1 Corynebacterium sp. HMSC064E10
TGAAACTGTGCGAGTTTATGACGCTTTCAGGCCATTTTTGGGCCAATTTTGTCATAAACGCAGTCACTAACTCGCATTGGGGCAAAGTAGGGCTAGATAGCAAATGGTGCCCACCCAGCGACACGCCGAGCGGACACACTTTTTGCCTATTAGCCCACACTTTTGCTACTTAACCCACGAAACTCAGCGACCGTTCGTAACCGCAGCGCGCAGGGCACGAGCTGCCTCTTCCGGATTTTCTGTCTCGGTCAGTGCGCGAACCACCACAATGCGCTCCGCACCAGCGGCGATAACCGCATTGGCGGTCTCGGCGTTGATACCGCCAATTGCCCACCATGGCTTGACGGGGTCACTTGCGCCGCGGTCGTGTGGGCGCACAATATCGGCCACGGAATCCTGGTGGGACTCCGCTGATCCCTGTGCCCGCACTCTCCGCACCAGTGCCGCAGCTTCATGAACCATCTCGACTCCGACGGGCTGACGGTCGGGCTTCGTCGGGGTGGCATACACCGGGCCGATTACCGCGTAATCGATGCCATCGTCGGCAAGTGAGGCGGCGAACATGTCCAGATTTCGGTTGGATCGGCCGATGAGAACCTCGGGGCCAACGATCTGGCGGGCCTGCTCGGTCGTGAGGTCTTCCTGGCCCACATGCAGGATGTCTGCGCCGGTCAGCGCGGCAATGTCGGCGCGGTCATTGACGGCGAAGAGCTTGCCGTGTTCAGCGGCGACCTCGGCGAGGGTCTCCACGGCGGCAATTTCGTCGCGAGTGTCGACTTTCTTGTCGCGCAGCTGGATGATGTCGGTGCCGCCTTCGTAACAGGCGTGCAGAAATTCGCGAAGATCACCGCGGGATGCGCGCGAGTCGGTGCAGAGGTAGAGGCGGGCGTCGGCAAGCAGGGCGCGTCGTGTTGTGCGAGTGGCAGCTGATGAGGCGTTCATGTCCCCATGTTAGGCGAGGTTGGGGATGCGGTGTCGTGGCGGAGAGTCCGAAGTCATATGATGGGGGAGTACCACGTTCCGCGGGAGCCGTACTCGGCATCGACGAGATGCCGCTGGCTGAGAGGGCGAATAACGCCGACCGCTTTTACCTGATGCGGGTTATGCCGCCGGAGGGAGGAATGGCAGTGAATGCTGCCGCTATGGGTGCCGCCTCGACAAGTGAGGGCGGCACAGGGGATACGTCGTCAAGCGTTGTTATCGCAGGCGCGGGCATTATCGGTTTGGCGACGGCATGGAGGCTACTCCACCAAGGATTCGAGGTGACCGTCCTCGATGCCGAGCCCGTTTCCGGCGCAACTTTCGCTGCGGCTGGCATGCTGGCGCCGGTGGCCGAAGTCGTGTGGGATCAGCCGACGCTGTATCCGCTGATGGTTGAGTCGGGCAAGCTCTACCGCGACTTTGCTCAGAACATCGCTGAGGAATCGGGCCACGATGTCGGCTACATCGAGAATTCCACGTTTGTTTGTGCGGGTGATGCCGCCGACCGGCAGACACTCAGTGAGCTCGTTGAGCTGCAGCATGACATGGGTATGGAGATCAACCGCATCACGGCAACCGAGGCGCGCCGGGCAGAACCGGCACTGGGGCCGGGCTGTGTGGGTGCGGTGGATATTCCGGGAGATCACCAGGTCAATCCGCGTCTGCTCGCCGAGGCGTTGCTGACCATCCTGGGAGACCGTGTCATCCACACCCGCGCGCAAGAGGTTATCTACGCTTCCGACCGCGCCATCGGTCTGCGCGGTGCGGACGGAAATGACTACCTCGCCGATGAGGTTGTGCTGGCGGCAGGGCTGAACACCGCTGACATCACCGGTCTGCCGGAGAATCTGAATCTGCCACTGCGCCCGGTCTATGGGGATGTGCTGCGTCTGCGTGTACCGGAGCGCCTGCGGCCGCTGGTCACCCGCACTATTCGCGGTGTGGTTCAGGGGCGTCCGGTTTATATCGTCCCGCGTGCTGACGGCACCGTCGTGCTCGGCGCTACCTCGCGTGAAGATGACCTGACCGGCGTCTCCGCCGAAGGAGTCCACCAGCTACTCCGCGACGCATACCGCCTGGTGCCCGGCATTCTCGACTGCGAAATCTACGAGATGACCGCCCGCGCCCGGCCGGGTTCCCCGGACGATGTCCCCATGATTGGCCGCGTGGCTCCAGGACTGACCGTGTCCACCGGCTACTTCCGCCACGGCATTCTGCTTACGGCTATCGGTTCCAAGCTCACCGCCGATGTCGTCGCCGGTCGAGAAAATGATAACGACCCGGCGCTTCTTTCCGCCGTCGATCCATTCCGCTTCAGCGACTAGAGGAGGCTCGCTTATGTCCACCACAACACTCAATGGCGAAGGCTACACACCGGCTGCGGGGGAGATGGTCGCAGATCTCGTCGCAAAGCACACAGGGCACGCGCTTAACGACGACGGCACCGCCGCGGACGGTACCCGCCTGGGGATTGCAGTAGCCGTGGATGGTGCGGTGATTCCGCGTGCCAAGTGGGCGACCACGCCCGTGGCAGGTGCAATCGACATCGTGACAGCAGTTCAGGGAGGCTAGAGATGACTGAGAAGTCCGCACAGGCAAATATGTCCGCACAGGAAAACGAAGCCGGGTCGACGAGCGAACTTACACGGGAACCGCTGCGCATTGGCGGGCTGGAATTGAACTCCCGTCTGATTATGGGAACTGGCGGTGCGACCAGTATGGATACGCTGGAGCGCGCGCTGGTGGCTTCGGGCACCGAGCTGACTACGGTGGCGATGCGCCGCTTTACGCCCGGCACGAAGCAGAACGTTTTTGAGATTTTGCAGCGCAACAATATCGCGGCGCTGCCGAATACCGCGGGGTGCTATACCGCTCGTGACGCGGTGTTGACTGCGCAGTTGGCCCGCGAGGCGCTGGAGACCAACCTGCTGAAGCTCGAGGTCATCGCCGACGAGGACACTCTGCTGCCGGATCCAGTTGAACTAGTTGCGGCAGCGGAGCAGCTGGTGGCTGACGACTTCGTGGTTTTCGCTTACACCAATGACGATCCGGCGCTGGCCAAGCGCCTGGAGGATCTGGGCTGTGCGGCGGTCATGCCGGCGGGCTCTCCGATTGGCACTGGCCTGGGAATTCTCAACCCACACAACATCGAGCTGATTGTTGACCGCGCGAATGTGCCCATCATCCTGGACGCGGGCATCGGCACCGCCTCCGAGGCAGCGCAGGCAATGGAGCTGGGCTGCGATGCGGTGCTGCTGGCATCCGCCGTGACACGTGCGCATGATCCGGTGGGAATGGCCACGGCGATGCGCTTCGGCGTTGAGGCGGGTCTGACTGCTCGCGAGTCCGGTCGCATTCCACGCCGCCGACTGGCTCAGGCGAGCTCGTCGTTTGAGGGAATCATCACCGAGCGCGTCAGCGGCGCACGCGAGCAGGATTCGCTGTAATGGCTGAGCAGGGGGTCAATCTATCGGATCGTGACCTGCGTCGGTACGCGCGGCATCTAACACTGCCGGGCTTTGGCGCCGAGGGGCAGCGAACTTTGCGAGCTTCCCGCGTCCTCGTTATCGGCGCTGGTGGCCTGGGATCGCCCGCGTTGTTGTACCTGGCCGGTGCAGGGGTCGGACACATCACCATTATTGACGATGACGTAGTCGACGAGTCCAACTTGCAGCGCCAGGTCATTCACCGCGAGTCTGACATTGGTCGCCCGAAGGCCGAATCCGCCGCCGATGCCGTGCGGCGCCTCGACTCCGAGGCATCGGTGACCGCAATTGTCGGCAGGTTGAGCGTCGACAATGCCGAGGAGCTCTTTGCCACTCACGATGTAGTGCTCGACGGCGCGGACAATTTCGCCACGCGCTACCTGTCCTCCGATGCTGCGGAGCTGACCGGAACACCGCTGGTCTGGGCCACGATTCTGCAGTTCGCCGGGCAGCTGTCCGTCTTCTGGCCAGGCCACGGTCCCATGCTTCGCGATCTCTACCCCGACATTCCCGACCCCGGCTCCGTACCGTCGTGCGCCGCAGGTGGTGTCCTCGGCGCAATGGTCGGACAGATTGGCTCGATGATGGTCGTCGAAGCAATCAAGGTGCTCACTGGTGTTGGCAAGGTCGGCGTTGGCAAGCTCGTGCTTATCGACGCCCTGGAGGCAACCACCCGCACACTGTCCTTTGCAGCCGACCCGGAGCGCGAACCCGTTTCCGACCTGACCGAAATTGCGCAGGTGTGCGCAGCATCGTGGTCCGAGGATGAAGAGGACCCGGCGCAGAGCGTGCGCAGCATCGGTCCCAACATGGCGCACGAGCTTCTTGCCAGGGGAGTGCCTCTCATCGATGTACGCGAACCCGATGAGCACGCGGAGGTCGCCATTGCCGGATCTGTGCTTGTGCCACTCGGTGACATTCGCAGCCGTGGGTGGGCTGCTGTGAATGAGGCACTTGCGCAGGCTGACGGTGTCGCAACTGGGGCAGAGGGAGTTCTCATTCACTGCCACTCGGGGGCCCGCTCGCAACAGGCGATTGAGCTGCTGGCCAGCGATACCGAGGCTGATGGTGTCACGCCGGAGCTCATTAACCTGGACGGGGGCATTGTGGCCTGGCAGGCGGCGGGGCAGGAGACCGTCGTGAAGCGTGGCGGAACGCACTAATTAGTAGCTGCCGCCACGCTCTGTTGAACAGCTTGCCTACGCCTGCGGCTGCAGCGTTGTCGACCACAATTCGGTGCCGCGGGTGGTGAGCAGACGGACAGTCATCTCGCGTGAGTCGCCGTCGATATCGACTTCGCCGAAGTGTTGGAAATCCTGTGTGGGGTCGGCGTTGGCATTGTCCTTACCCGGTGCGTGGACGTACTCCACCTTCGGCCCGAAGGTCGGATCCATTTCGTTGGGGCCGAAAGCGCCTGCGTGGAGAGGACCGGAGACGAATTCCCAGAAGGGTGCGAAGCCAGTGAACTGTGCGCGCTCCGGGCTGTAGTGGTGAGCCGCGGTGTAGTGCACATCGGCGGTGAGCCAAACGATATTTGAAACATCCTTAATGGCGCTGAGCAGACGGGCGATTTCACGTTCACGGCCTGCAGGCGCACCGGCGACACCATTGGATATGCTTTCTTGGTCACCATCGTCGCCGTCGGGGACGATGATTCCAAGCGGTAGGTCATTAGCAACAATCTTCCACGTCGCGCGGGAGTCCTTGAGGGAGTCGATTAACCAGTTTGTCTGCTTTTCGCCAAGGATTGGTTCTTCGGTTGTCGAGCGCGGATTATTGGAAGTGTTTTCTCCCTTGTAGCTGCGCATATCCAGGATGAATATGTCTAGCAAAGGGCCGTAGGAAACCTTGCGGTATACGCGCCCATCAACAGCCATTTGCTGATCAAGTGGCTGCCACTCATGGAAAGCCTGGTAGGCGCGCTTGGCCCGGGTGTTGACATCGCGCTCGGTATAGCGATCATCGTCTAGGACTTCGTTGGGGTACCAGTTGTTGACTGTTTCGTGGTCATCCCACTGGACCAGCTGCGGAACCTGCGCATTGAAGGCCAAGTAGTTCTTGTCCATGAGGTTGTAGGAGTACTGGCCGCGATAATCCTCGAGGGTTTCAGCAACTTTGGATTTGGCCGGAGTGACATGGTTGTGCCACACAGTGCCGTCGGAAAGCGTGACGGATTCCTCCAGTGGACCGTCGGCGTAGCAGGTGTCGCCTGAGTGAATGAATAGGTCTGGATTGCGCTCCAGCATGGTGGAAAAGCCGGTGTAGCCACCGATCTCGTCGTTAATTCCCCAACCCTGTCCTGCGACATCGCCGGACCAGTGCAGGCGGATGTTGGATGCGCGGTTGGGGGCAGTACGGAAGGTGCCGATAACGGGATCAGAGCAGATTCCAGTATCTGCCTCTTCGAGCGTGACGCGGTAAAAGATTTCCTGTCCCGGCTCGAGACCGACGACACGTAGACGTCCGGTGCCGTCCGTGTCCGGAGTTAACAGAGAGTTGCTGCGGAATACCTTGGCATTCTGGAAGCTCTCTGTCGCGGCAGTTTCAACAACCATGTGGGCGGGGCGGTCTGAGCGAGCCCAAATTAATGCGCCGTCGCCGCGGATATCGCCACTTGCAACGCCGTGAGTGAGCTGTGGCCGAGAACGCAATAGCCCTGGGGAGGCCAGTGACGGCGAACCCGGTGTAACTGAAGCGGCAGCTCCAGAGGCATGAGCGAGCGTGACTGAAGTAGCAAGTGCGGTGGATGCGCCTAAACGTAGAGCGCTACGACGGGAAAGCTGCATGGAGTCGAACTTTAGGTTTTCCACTTTGATGTTCGGTTAAACCGGCGTGAACTCGAAGGGAAAAGTCGCAATTGCAGTACAAAGACCCGGTTATTGAGAATGGCTCCGCTTCTTTTTGTAACGTAGATAACTGACTTGGGAGGAATGTGTCTTCCGAGCTGTCTTTTAAAGACAGACAATCTAGAAGTGAAAGGCGCCGACCCCGACAATGGGATCTACAACAACGCCACAAGTAAACAAGCAAGAAAAGAAGTCGGGCGGTTTTCTTAAGAACCTGCCGACCGACCCGTTGATCTTCACGACAGCGATAGGTTTCATTGTCCTCTTTGTGGCAGTGACCGTTGTGCTGGGGGACACAGCTCGGGGTGCCTACTCGGCCGCTTCCGAATGGGTTACATCTAACCTGGGCTGGCTGTTCATCGGTGGTGTTTCTGCGAGCTTTATCTTCCTCATCGGCTTGTTCGTGTCCCGCTACGGACGCATTCAGCTTGGCGATGACGACGAAGAGCCCGAATACAGCATCGCTGAGTGGTTCGGCATGCTCTTCGCCGGTGGTACTGGCTCCATGCTGATGTTCTGGGGTGTGGCTGAACCACTCAACCACGCCTACAACCCGCCGTTCGGTCAAGAGCCGATGACCCGCGAAGCTCAGAACACTGCGATGGCATTTACCATCTACCACCTGGGTATTCACATGTGGGTCATCATGGCGCTTCCGGGGCTCGCACTGGGATACTTCATTTACAAGCGCCATCTGCCGCCACGCGTCTCCTCGATTTTCGCGCCGCTGCTCGGTGCCCGCATCTACTCATGGCCGGGCAAGCTTATCGACGCCGTTGCCATCATCGGTACGGTCGTCGGTATCGCGGTATCGGTTGGCATGGGTGCGCTGCAGATTAACTCCGGTGCTGCTCGTGTAATCGGTACCCCGGAAAACTCGATGGTGCAGCTCATTCTGATTGCCATCATTATTGTGATTGCCTCGATCTCTGTGGCACGTGGTTTGGACAAGGGCATCAAGCTGCTGTCCAATGCCAATATTTGGGCCGCCATGGGGTTGATGGTCTTCGTGCTGCTGATGGGCCCGACTTTGACGTTGCTGCGCCAGACTGTCGACACGACAGGTGTCTACTTGGATGCGTTGCCACGCGTCATGTTCTGGACTGACTCCTACGACGTCAACCCGAATTGGAAGCAGGGTGCCTGGACGGTCTTCTACTGGGCCTGGACAATCTGCTGGTCGCCATTTGTGGGCATGTTCGTCGCCCGTATTTCTCGTGGCCGTACAGTACGTCAGTTCATCGCCGGTGTGATTGCACTGCCGACAATCGTGTCAATTATGTGGTTCTCCATCTTCGGGCGTGCAGGCTTTGAATTGGAAAATGAGAATCCGGGTATTCTGACCAAACCAGTTGTCGAAGGCGGAGATCCCTCGCCGGCACTCTTTATCCTCCTGGAGCAGTACCCGCTGGCAACGCTTGTCAGCGTATTTGCGCTCTTTGTGATCATGATCTTCTTCGTCACCTCCATCGACTCCGCTGCGATGGTAATGGACATGATGTCCACCGGTGAAGAAAACAAGGCCCCGACCTTTTACCGCGTGCTGTGGGGCATCATGATCGGTGCTGTGGCAGCTTCTCTGCTGCTGATTTCTGGTGAAACTGCACTGGAAGCGCTGCAATCCGCGGTGATTGTCATTGGTGTGCCGTTCTTCTTCCTCCACTTCATCATGATGTACTCCCTGGTCAAGGGCATGAGTGATGACCACATGGCCGTGCGCAAGCCAGTCACGCGACAGTGGAGCAAGACCGACACTCCAGAGAAGTTGGAGAAGCACGAAGCCGCACCCGCACCGGGCTACGACGAAGAGGGCAATGAGCTACCACGCTTTGAGTACACCCACGATGACGAGGGACGCCTGGTTATTCAGTCCGATGTGGTCGTTGAAGGTGAGTTTGAGTCTGGCGAAAAGTCGGAATCGGAGGAGCCAGAGGAGTCGGGGACCAAGTCTGAGTCGTAGTAGAGCACGGTCGCAGTAGTGCCCGGCACTTGTGGCCACGCTATTCACCTATCGATGCACCGGAGCCTGTCCATCAGTGAGTAGCTCATCGATAGGAGCGAAGGAAAACCAGCAAACAAAAACGCCGCCCACGGAAAACCTCTAGCAGTTTCCATGGGCGGCGTCGCTGTACACGTCGTAAAGCGAATGTGGGTGCGTGGGTAATGCGGCGAGCTTTACTCGTGAGTGCCACGCAGATCTCGGTGGCCTTCGGCGTGCCAGTCGACATTGGTTTCATCCTTAGTGGTGACACCCACGTCGCGTTGATGCGGGACCTTCGCAATGATGTTGCGTCGAGCGCGGCCGGCGCGGAGCTGGCTTTCGATGCGCTCGGCAAGGTTGGCCAGGCCGAAGTTGATGGCGATGAGAATGATTGCCACGACGACCAGCGATGGAATCATGGCGCCGTAGTACTCGCCAAGCTGGCGACCAGAGCGGACAACCTCGACGTAGCCAATCATGTAACCCAGCGCGGAGTCCTTCAGCGCAATGACCATCTGCGAGATAATCGCCGGCAGCATTGCGGCGACTGCCTGCGGCAGCAAAATGGTGACCATCGTCTGGCGGTGGGAGAGACCCAGCGCAATCGCGGCTTCTCGCTGGCCCTTCGGCAGCGACTCGATGCCGGAGCGCAGGGTCTCGCCAATCACAGATCCGTTGTACATGGTCAGACCAAACACAACAGCGGCAAAGCCGAGGTAATTCGACGGGAACAGCTGCCAGATGGCGAACACCGAGTAGGCAAACAGCATGAGCACCAGCACCGGGATGGCGCGGAAAAACTCGACAATCACCGAGCACAGCCAGCGCACGGGTGCGATTGGACTCAGCCTGCCGACGCCCAGGAGAGCGCCAATCACCAGCGACAGAATAATAGAGGCGACAGCCGCGACAATGGTGCTGACCAGGCCGGGCAGTATGTATGTGGTCCAGGTTGTGGATTCGAGGAAGAACGACCACTTATTGGCCTCGAACTGGCCCTTGTCGGCCAGTTTCATTCCCACCCAGGCGAGGATCGCAACGGTGATTGCGGCCACGATCCAGGTGAGAATTCGGTTGAAGCGCTGAGCCTTGGGGCCTGGCGCGTCGTAAAGAACTGTTGCGCGAGTAGCCATTAGCGCTTCACCGCCCATCGCTTGCCAGCCCAGCCGAAGAACAGACCGGTCGGCAGAGTCAGAATAATAAAGCCGACAGCGATAATGCCGAAGATAATCAGGATATCGCTGGCGTAGTTTTCGGTCATGGTCTTCATCAGCAGCGACGCTTCAGCCACACCGATGACCGAAGCAATCGTGGTGTTCTTCGTCAGTGCAATCAGGGTATTGCCGAGCGGCACGATAGCGCCGCGGAATGCCTGCGGGAAGATGATGTGGCGGAAGCTCTGGCCGAAGCTTAGCCCCAGGGAGCGGGCGGCTTCGGCCTGCCCGAATGGCACAGTATTAATACCGGCACGCAGGGACTCCGCGACAAAGCACGAGGTGTAGGCAACAAAAGCCAGCACCGCCAGGCGGAAGTTCTGCTTGACAATAAAGGAGTCATTCTCCGCAGCCAGCAGCAGGCCCAAGTTGTAGTAGAGGCCCATCGCGGCCAGCAGGACAATCAACGTCAGCGGCGTATTGCGGACGATGTTGATGTACCAGGTCGACAGGGTACGCAGGATTCCCACGGGGCTCACACGCATGGCGGTGAGAAGCGTGCCAAAGATCAGGGAACCAATTGCCGAGGCAATCGTCAGTTTGATGGTCACCCAGAAAGCCGGCAGCAGTTCCGGCCCCATTTCACTCCATAGTTCTGGATTCATTGTTTGCTCGCACCCCTTCCTACTTCTTCTCTACGAACGACAAATCGCCGATTGCTGGCTTTTCGTCGAGCTCGAACTTGTCGCCCAAGTGCTTCTTGACAATCTTCTGAAGTTCACCGGTGTCGTACAGCGACTCCAGCGCCTCGTTGATGGCCTCACGGCTGGCATCATCGCCCTTGGGTAGGCCGATGCCGTAGTACTCGTTGGTCCAGTAGGAGCCATCGGGGTTACGCAGCTCAACCACACGGAAGTCATCGCCGAAGCGTTTCTTGTAGCGCTGGGCGAAGCCCGCGAGAATGGTCGCATCGGTGGTCAGGGCATCGACGACTCCCTGCTTCACACCTTCGGCGCATGCGGCGTAGGTATCGAACTCCTGCAGCTGCACCTCCGGCAGAGCGTCCTTGACCTTCTGTGCTGGGGTGGAACCGGAAACAGAACACAGGCGAGTGCCCGGGGCGACGTCGTCAAGCCCCTGGATGCCCTCGGAACCGCGCACCAACAGTGCCTGGTGCGTGACCAGGTACGGGCCGGCGAAGTCGACGGCAGCCAGGCGGCCAGCGTTGATGGAGTAGGTGGCGGCAATCATGTTGACCTCGCCGTTGTTAATTAGCGTCTCGCGCTGAGCGGACGGGGTCTCGCGCCACTCCATCTCGGGCACATTCCAACCGTTCTTGTTGGCGATGTACTCGATGACGTAGCGGGAGACATCTGTGTCGACGCCCGCGAAATCGCGATCCGGGGTGCGCTCACCGAGACCCGGCTGGTCAAACTTCGTGCCCAACGTCACGTGCCCGGCCTCGATATCGGCCAGCAGGTTTCGGGGCCCGCCGCTACCGCAAGCCGCGAGGCTCATTGTCGTGGCAACAGCTACGACAGCCGCTGCAACTCGCTTGCCGACGACGCCTCGGCGGCTCTGGTTGCGACTGAGTCCCCGGCCTCCTCGTAATAGTGAAAGCTTCATGGTGACCAGCCCCGCCTAGTGCCCGACGATCTTGGCCAAGAAGTCCTTGGCGCGATCGCTCTGCGGGTTGGTGAAGAAGGTCTCCGGGTCGGTGTCTTCGACAATGGACCCCTCGGCCATGAACAGGATGCGGTCGGCCACGCGGCGGGCGAAGCTCATCTCGTGGGTGACGCAGACCATGGTCATGCCGCCCTTGGCCAGGTCGGTCATGACATCGAGGACCTCGTTAATCATTTCTGGGTCGAGCGCGGAGGTGGGCTCGTCGAAAAGCATGACCTTCGGGTCCATGGCCAGGGCGCGGGCGATGGCGACGCGCTGCTGCTGGCCGCCGGAGAGCTGTGCCGGGTACTTGTCGGACTGTTCCGCAATGCCGACACGGGCGAGCAGCTTGTCCGCACGCTCGCGGGCCTCGGCTTTGGAGATCTTGCGGACCTTCAGCGGGGCCAGCGTGACGTTGTCCCGAATGGTCATGTGGCTGAAGAGGTTGAACTGCTGGAAGACCATGCCAACCTCAGCGCGCAGGCGGGTGAGTTCCTTGCCCTCTTCGGGAAGAAGCTTGCCGTTGATGCGAATTTCGCCACTGTCGATGGTTTCCAGGCGGTTGATGGTTCGACACAGTGTGGACTTACCGGAGCCGGAGGGGCCGAGGATGACTACGACCTGACCAGCTGGGATTTCCAGGTTGATATCACGCAAAGCGTGGTAGTCGCCGTAGTACTTGTTCACCCCGGCAATCGAAATCATGCTCTGTGGTGTGGATGATTCAGTCATGGGGGAAAGTATAGGTGATGCACCACACATAACAGTTACCGGTGTTCCTTGTCCGATATTCACCTGTGAAAAGTGACTGCACGCCAATTAATAGTGACTGCACACCAGTTAGTTCTGAATATTTACGTGATGGCGCTGCGCAACAGGCTTGCGGCCATGTACGAACCAGTAGAAAACGGCCGCGAGAACCACCACAGCCGCCAGGCCTGCGTACATCTTGTCGAAGCCAATCGTGGCAGCTACCGAGCCCAACACGATTGGGCCGAGGCCGATGCCTGCGTCGACAAGTAAGAGCAGCGTCGAGATACCCGTGCCCAACTTGTGCGCCGGCGCCAGGTGCACGGAGATGGTCTGGCACGCCGGCATCAGCGTGCCGTAGCCCAGGCCGCAGAGCGCGCCAGCGGCGATGACGTGCCAGTCAGCGGTTGCGAAAGCCAGAACAAGCAGTGAGATGGTGAAGCACACCAGGCCGATGGCAATTACCGGGTTGTCGCCGCGGCGATCCTGTAGGCGTCCCAGCGAGAAGCGTGCTGCCATCATCGCCACCGCATAGGCGATGAAGAAGAAGCTGGCGCCCCTAGTCAGGCCGCCCAGCTGCGAGTATCGGTTCAAAAACGTAATCACGCCCGCATACGCCAGGCCGATGAGCAGCATGAACAGGCCAATCGGCACCACTCTCGGCGTCATGATGTCATCGAAGGAAAATGTGCGCTTCGTCTCGCTTGCCGACGAATCCTCGGTGGCCTCGGCCTTGGTTTCCGCAGTGGCGGGCCCGTTGTGTTGTGGCAGAACGAGTGCCAGCACCAGTCCGACAATGGACAGGCCGAGGGCTGTGGCAAAGAGGACGCTGTAGCCGACCGAGCCAATAAGGGCTAGGCCGAGAGCTGGGCCAATCGCGGTGGCCAGGGTGGTGCCGAGCGAGATGTAGCCAGTTCCCTCTGCGCGGCGCGAAGCCGGAATAGCGGTCTGGGCGGCGGCCATCACGGCGGTGGAAGCTAATGCGTAGGTCAGGCCGTGGATGATGCGGATTGCAATCAGGACCGGCAGGGATGCGGCCCAAATGTAGGCGGCACAGGCTGCCACGATGACAGCGAGCGAGCCAAGCATGATTCTGCGACCACCGAAGGTGTCCACCAAGTAGCCGGAAAAGAGACGCGCGATGGTGGCGCCGACCACGAAAGAACTGGCAGCGAAGCCACCGGCGGCATCTGAGGCGGAGAAGCGCTGGACGGCGTAGAGCGCCATGACTGTGATTGAAAGGTAGAACACCAGGTACATGCTGAAGTTAATCAGCCAGCTGATGATGAACGCGGGGGAGAAGAGCTTGTCTTGCCCGTGCTGCTCGTCCTGCTCGTTCTGTCTGCGCCTGTTCTGCGTGGTCGTATGCGTTGTCATGCTGAAAATACGGTCTCTTTTCCCGTTTGAAAACGATCGTGGAATTAGTGCTGTGGCAAAACTGCTTCCCGGCATTTGTATCGTGCAAAAATGCAGTTAGGGGTCGAATTATAACAATTGGTTTGTATGATGCAAACGCGCTTTTTCGGTCTTAACCCCATCCGCGGCGCGCTAGAATAGGAGCTGTTCAGCAAACAGATACATCTCACAGGCCCATTAAAGGACCGACATATAGGCGACAAGAGGATTGACTGCCATCGTGCGAAACGACGACCTAGCCGCGCTCGTTTACGAGAACATGCTGCTATCCCGGGTTAGCTCCAGTGGCTACCGACCACATCGCAAGGACATCCTGTTGGATCGCTCCGCCGCAGCACTACTGGCACGACTGGAAGCGCAGCCGGATATGACAGTCGCCGAGCTTTCCGATGCGCTGGGGCTGGACATTTCTACGGTGCACCGCCAGCTGGCCGCCGCCATGCGGCAGGGGTATATCGCGAAGAGACCCGCGCCGTCGTCAAGCGCGAAGGTGCATAGCGCGACCGACAAGGGGCTAGAGCTGCTGCACCGGGAAATCGAGGCGCGTAAGAAAACCGTCGATGACATTACGCACGATTGGGAGGACTCGGAGCTCGTGGAGTTCGTGCGATTGATGCGCAAATTCAACGAAGGCGTGGAAGAAATGCGTGGTCATCCATGGCCTAGATAACCGCGGATGCCGGGGTCATGGAATACTTGAGGGCGTGGCTGAGAAAAAGAAGATTGCAAACGTCCTTGCTAACCGATACGCCTCTGCGACTCTGGCGGAGTTGTGGAGCCCTGAGTACAAGATCATCCTCGAGCGCAAGCTCTGGATTGCAGTTTTGAAGGCCCAGGTCGCCCGCGGAATTGAGGTTCCGGAGGGCACTATCGAGGCGTATGAGAAGGTTATCGACCAGGTTGACCTCGACTCCATTGCCGCCCGTGAGCGTATTACTCGCCACGATGTGAAGGCCCGCATTGAAGAGTTCTGTGAACTGGCTGGCACCGAGCACATTCACAAGGGAATGACCTCGCGTGACCTGACTGAAAACGTCGAGCAGCTGCAGGTACTGGAGTCGTTGAAGGTTGTGCGTGACAAGGCTGTCGCTGTTGCTGCTCGCACCGCCGAGAAGGCCGCGGAGTACCAGTCGCTGGTCATGGCGGGTCGTTCCCACAACGTCGCCGCGCAGGCAACTACTCTGGGCAAGCGCTTCGCCTCCGCTGCGGACGAGATGCTGCTGGGTATCGAGCGCGTAGAAGACCTGATCTCCCGCTACCCGCTGCGCGGCATCAAGGGCCCGATGGGCACCGCCCAGGACATGCTGGATCTGCTTGACGGTGACGAGTCCGCACTGGCCTCCCTGGAAAACGAAATCGCTGCAGGCCTCGGCTTCGACCGCGTCTTTGACTCCGTCGGACAGGTTTACCCGCGCACCCTCGACTTCGACGCTCTGTCCGCGCTGGTCGAGCTCGGTGCAGGGCCGGCATCGCTGGCCACCACCATCCGCCTGATGGCCGGCAATGAGACCGTCACCGAGGGCTTCAAGGAAGGCCAGGTCGGCTCATCCGCCATGCCGCATAAGATGAATGCCCGCTCCTGTGAGCGCGTCCACGGTTTCCAGGTCATTCTGCGTGGCTACATGACCATGCTCTCCGAATACGCCGGTACTCAGTGGAACGAAGGCGACGTTTCCTGCTCCGTGGTCCGCCGCGTTGCGCTGCCGGATGCCTTCTTCGCCATGGACGGCATGTTTGAAACCTTCCTCACCGTCCTGTCCGAGTTCGGTGCATTCCCGGCCATGATTGACCGTGAGCTGGAGCGCTACCTACCGTTCCTCGCCTCCACCAAGATCCTCATGGCAGCTGTCCGCGCTGGTATGGGCCGCGAGGAAGCTCACGAGATTATCAAGGAGCACGCCGTCGCCACCGCATTGGATATGCGCGAAAAGGGCGCCGAGCAGAATCTCACCGAACGTCTCGCTGCAGATGAGCGCTTCCCGCTGGATGCCGCAGGGCTTGCCGACGCTCTGGCAGACCGCCACGCGTTCATCGGTGCCGCAGAATCTCAGGTTGACCGCGTAGTTGCGCGTGTGCAGACCGTCGTGGACAAGTACCCAGAGGCCGCGGCTTACAAGCCGGGCGAGATTCTGTAGCTTCACGTGCGTCACGCGCGAATCGCGAAACGTGAAACGTGAAACGCGAAACGCGCAAACGTAAGTACCTTTGAAAAACTCTGTCACGTTGATGGCAGAGTTTTTCTTCGTTTGTTGGCGAAACCACCAGTGAGCAGCCAAGTTCCTCGGTACGATGAGCGATAAGTATCGAAACCTCTACGCGAAAGGTGCCCGACGTGACATCGGCTGTTAGGACTTCGCTTTCTCGCCCGGGTGCCACATTGAATGTGCTGCGCTGGGTCCCAGAAAATGACAAGGGCGCGCCCATTACTCCTAAGGGAGTGGTGCAGATTGTCCACGGCATGGTCGAGTACGCCAACCGCTACGCTAAATTCGCCGAATACCTCGTATCCCAGGGCTATGCCGTCGTCGCGCACGACCATCGCGGCCACGGTATGACCAAGACGGATGCTGGCATCCCGGGCTACTTCGCTGACTATGGTGGCTGGAATCTAATTCTCGAAGACCTCCACGCAGTGCGCCAGTACGTTGATGCAGAATTCCCAGGCAGCAAGCACTATATTCTCGGCCACTCTATGGGGTCACTTCTGACTCGTAACTACATCGCCAAGTACGGCGAGGGGCTTACCGGCGTCATTATCATGGGCACCGTGTCGTGGCCAGGAGCTAAGGGCGATGCGGGAATGAAGGTTGCAAACCTGCTGGCTAAGATTCGTCCTACCGCGCCGGGCAAGCTGCTCAACACCCTCACCTTTGCTGATTACAACAAGGGCTTTGAGCGCCGCACTAAGTTTGATTGGCTCACCCGCGACCACAAGATTGTCGATGCTTATATTGCGGACGACAAGTGTGGTTTCGTTCCCACCAATGCCTTTTTCCGTGACCTTCTCGTCGGCACGCACTACGCGAATTCGTCTGAAGCCTATGAGAAAGCGCCTGATGATCTGCCACTTTTCGTGGTTTCCGGTGCCGTTGATCCGGCGGGTGGCGCTGCCTGTGTGACTGAGGTCGTGGGCAAATACCTGAACGCGGGGAAGAAGGACGTGCGCTTTAAGGTCTACCCGGATGGTCGCCATGAGATTCTCAACGAGTTGAATAAGGAAGAGGTCTACGCCGACATTTTGGCGTGGTTGAAGTCCCGCTAAGGGGAGCTGGTTAATAGGCGAAAAGTGTGCCCGCTCGGCGTGTCGACCGGCGCGTCGGCGGGTGGGGGGCCTTCGATACTTACCTCAATGCGAGTTACTGACTGCGTTTATGTCAGCGACGGCGGGGGATCTGAGTTACTGACTGCGTTTATGTCAGAAATGGCCCGAAAAATGGTCTGAAAGTGTCATAAACTCGCACAGTTTTACATTTGCAGCCCGTATTCACGTGTGGAGTCCGTAATTTTTGGTGTCTGCCCAGTCATTATCTTGAGAATCAGACACACCTTTTGTCTATTAACCCAGAGGTGCTGGAAGAACGTGTGCGCTAGCTCGGGGTTCGCGCCACTAGTGGAGCGCCTGTGTGAGCCCTAGAAAGCCACCGCACTTCTAATAAGTTTCCATTGCGCGGATGCTTTTGTCGGGTAACGTTCTTTTCACGCTGGAAGAAAAGGAACCGACCACATGATCAGAACAAGACAACTCTCGGCGGTCGTGCTCACCATTTCCATGTTGCTGGTGCTCGTAGGCTCTTTTGCGGGAATCACAGCAGGGCGTGCACAGGCGCAAGAGACTGCGAGTACTATCTCGCCAACCATGGTGATCCTGGATGCTTCAGGGTCAATGCTTGCCGACGATGCGGGTGGCCAAACCCGAATGGAGGCAGCGAAGGACGCGACGAGTAAGTTCGCGGGATCTGTGTCAGAGGACTCCGAAATTGGGTTCATGGTCTACGGCACGGAAGTCGGCAATTCGCCGGAGGAGCGGGAAGCTGGCTGTCAGGACATCACCACGCTGCTGCCCGTGCAGGCTGGCAACTCGGCGAAGATTCCTGCTGAAGTAGGAAAGATCCAAGCCTCCGGCCACACCCCGATGGGGCCTGCGCTGCGTCAGGCTGCCGATGAGTTGCCGAAAGAAGGGCAACGTTCGATTGTGTTGGTCTCCGATGGTGAGGACACCTGTGCTCCGCCACCGGTGTGCGAGGTAGCCAAAGAACTCAAGCAGCAGGGCATTGATCTGGTCATCAACACAGTTGGTTTCCTCGTTGATGCGGGCGCACGTGCTGAACTTGAGTGCATTGCTGAGGCCACAGGCGGCGAGTACCTAGACGCCCAGGACTCCGATTCGCTGGCTGAGTCCATGAAGACGCTGGCGACCCGCACCGCACGCACCGCGCAGTCCAGCGCGCAAGAGATACAGGGCGGCGACGCTCCTACGAGCGCTACCCAGGTGCCTGCCGACGTGGAAACGTTCTCGACCAAGCTGCGGGAAAAGACTCCTGAGTCCGAGCGCAGCATCAGTAATCAGGAAGGCGACGGTGCTGAGTACTTCTCCGTCCCGGTCGCTGAGGGAGAGCGGCTTGCAATTAGTGCGGCCACGTTGCCGGGAGCGTCGTCAGGCGCGACTTTGATGGACCTAGATATCCGCAACTTCGCGCTCACTATGCATTTGGACGACAGCAGTTGCTTCCTTGCCAATGATTTCGGCAATGGCATCATCGACTCCAATGGCCCCTTTTTCGCATCGATAACAACCAAGCAGCCCGGAGGAGCGGAGGGGGACTGTAAGTCGGGCAATATGGTGTTCTCCGTGGCCCGAAAAGGAGGCCCCTTCGAAGGTCAGGACATTCCTGCAGAAGTGATCATCAAGCGTTTCGCCAACGAAAACCTGACTGATGTGCCGGAGGCGTTCCCGTCCGACAAGGAGAGCTTGAACCCTCCGCCCGCGACGCCGGAAGCAGATCAGGCTAAGAAGGTCACCCCAGGTTCGTGGTTCGATGACGCCACGGAACTTACTGCCGACAACATCAGCAGCGTCACGGCCGACATTGTTCCTGGTGAGACGCACGTGTACAAGATCAAGTCCGAGTATGGGCAGCAGCTCCGCGGCGCCGTCAAACTCATTGACGCCCCAGAAGCGGACAAGCTTGCACAAATCTCCGGCCTGGATATCAAGACGCTGAATTCGGCACGCCAGCTCGCCGGTAGCGAGGAAAACCGTCCGGTAAATGAACACCAGATTGGCGAAGAGACAACATTTGGTAACTCGGCCCGGATTAACTACCGCAATCGGATCGGCGAAGATGGCGAAAAGTCGGGCGATTACGAGGCTGAAAGAGCGTGGCTGGATGGTGACCAGTACATCGTTGTCTTCTTCAACAACAGTTGGGGCGCCGGTAAATCCCACGATGTCGCGGATGTTCAAAACGTCCCGGTGACTTACCAGCTGACCACGGAGTTGGTCGGCGAGAAGATCCCGGGCCCAGCTTTTGAACAGGTCGCGCACAAGTCGCCAAGTAGCGAAACCCCGACTAGTAGCCAGCAGAATCCGAAGACCACCGAAGAAAACGAGGATGACGGCTCCTCGAAGATGATGTGGTTCTCTATGGGGACAGTGCTTCTAGTCTTGGTCATCGGCGCGACAATCGCGTTGACCCGTAAGTAACGCTAGAGCGTCCAGTACACGCCGAATCGGTCAGGCTTGACGACGGCTTCCGTGCCCTCGGCAACCTCAGCGCCTGTAAGGCCAAGCGCTTGGCAGGCGCTTTCGACCTCTTCGGCAGAATCGCTGGAGAGACGCATCGCCACACCGTCGCCGAAGGTGAAATTGTGCATGCCCGGCGAGTCGAGCGTCATGAAATTCTCTGACCCGAAAAGTTGGTTGTATACCTCGGTGGCGGCGGCAGCCTGTGGTTCGTCGCCTGTCCACATGAAGTAGGGAATAACGGCGGGATTCGCTGTCTTTGCGGCAGAGTCCGTGCTTGCAGCCCCGCTGGTTAAGGAATTAATCATCAGTTGCCAGTTGACCCCATTGCCGTCGACCAACCAGCCAAAGAGCGGCGAGAAATCGTAGCTGGTCAGGGGCATGAGTGCAGCACCACCGCTGATGGTTTCATCACCCGCCATCAGATGCTCCCACAGGCTGCGTAGCTGGTTTTCCTGACCAGGGGCAAATCGCACCATAAAAGACACAGCGGGGGTTAATCGGCGGTTCCCGTTCTCAATGAGTTCGAAGTCCATCCCGCCGATGGTGAGCGTGGTGGAGTTGGGCTTGATGTTGGAGTGAAAACCTTCGGCGTAAAACCGCGCAGCGGCGCGGGGGTCGTCGTTAAGCGCGATCACGGCCGAGATAGAAACAGTCATGAAAATGAGCCTAACGACGAGCGCTTAGCCGTGCAGAGAACGCAGCGTTTGATCCTAGTCAGTGAAGAATCTTCATACGGCGATATCCCCAGTAACGCTGCGCTGATTAGGGGATTTCAGTTAGTGGCGTGGGCTCTGCTCGCGAACTAGGTCTGCAAATCTGTTGATGTAGTCGCGAACAAAGTCCTCAGTGCTTGACGACGTGAATTCTCCTTGTTCGTCAATGAGTGTTGGCGATTGTCCCAGGAAGACCTCTGGCTGACCGAGCATCGGCATGTCGAAGTACGACAGCGCGAGTCGCAAGTTCTTCTGAGAGCTATAACCTCCCATACGGCCGACGGAGTGGCTGATAATTCCCGCGGGCAGGTTCTTCCATGCCACATCACCGTTGGGCTTAGATCCGATGTCAACGGCATTCTTCAGAGCTGCAGGAATTGTGCGGTTGTTTTCTGGGGTGACAAATAGGATGCCATCGCTGGCTTTAATGGTTTCCCGGAAACTGGTGTATTCCGCGGGAGTCGCAATATCGGACACTGCGGGGTCGTCGTAGTCGAAGTTGTAGAGAGGGAGGTCACGAATCTCGACGATGTCGACTTTGAAGTCATCGGGGAAGTACGTGGCTGCCTTGAGTGCAATCTTTCGTGCATAGGAGGCTCGACGCAAGCTTCCTACCAGGATAGAAATCTGTGCAGTCATGCGAATGTTCCTTTCTTAGGATGTATGGGGAAAGACGTGGATTTAGAAATCCCAGTCTTCATCTGCGGTGTCTTCGGCTTTTCCAATGACATATGCGGAGCCGGAACCGGAGAAAAAGTCGTGGTTTTCATCTGACCCCGGGGTGAGGGCGGCGAGAATTTCGGGCTTGAAGGCGGTCTCTTCATGGTTAAACCGCTGCGGGTATCCCAAGTTCATGAGCGCTTTGTTGGCGTTGTATCGAATGAAGTTGGCAACGTCGTCGTAGAGCCCGAGTGGTTGGTATAGGGCTTCGGAGTACCTCAGTTCGAGCTGGTATAGATCATCGAGAAGTTCGAAGACGAAAGCCTTCATCTGCGTTTGCGTGGCGGTGTCGTAGGTTTCTACGCCTCGCTGGAATTTGTAGCCGGAGTAATAGCCGTGAACAGCTTTGTCACGCAGAATCAGGCGCACCATGTCGGCGGTATTGGTCAGGATGCCACGTGATGCGAAGTGCAGCGGGAGGTAGAAGCCGGCGTAGAGCGAGAAGGACGAAAGAAGCGTTGCTGCCGCCTTTCGCTTGAGTGGAACGTCGCCGTAATAGTGTTTGAGCACAGCTTTTGACCGAGCCTGCAGGATGTCATTGGCGACTGCCCATTGGTAGGCAGCGTCGATGTCAGGGGTATTGGATAGCGTAGAAAATACTGAAGAATAAGACTTTGCATGCACTGCTTGCATGAAAGCGATATTCGTGTAGACGGCCTCTTCATGTTCGGTGCGGGCATCTTGAATTTGGGAAATCTCCCCGACAGACGCCTGGACTGTGTCGAGCATGGTCAGTCCGGTGAAGACCTTCATGGTCAGCTCGCGTTCTAGATCGGTGAGACGTCGCCAGTCTGCAAGGTCATTGGACAGCGGAACTTTTTCGGGCAGCCAAAAATTTGCTGTTAGGCGATTCCACACTTCGAGATCTTTGTCATCTTGCACTCGGTTCCAGTTGATTGGCCGAAGGCGGGCAGCTGGGTCCTTTCGAAAAGACGGTGGCGTAGTTGAATAGCTGTAGATGTTCAAGAAGTAGCGCTCCTCCAGAATTTTTCCAGGCCCTCTTTGACGTTCTCCACATCGTGGTCTGTCCCCAGTAGCTCATAGTGGTATAGCTCCGGAACCTGGCATTTTGCAGAAATGATGGCTCCGGCTATGCAAAAGTCGGTGCCGAAATTTGTGTTGCCCGAGGTGATGACACCGCGGATGAAACTCCTGTTGGTTTCGTCGTTGAGAAAAGCGATGACTTGCTTAGGTACCGCGCGGCGCCGACATCCGCCACCATAAGTCGGTGTGATCAGGACAAATGGGCTGCAAACGCGAATCATTCCGTCTTTTCGCGGATGTAACGGGATGCGTGCTGCTGGTTGAGCCAGCTTTTGGACGAACCGGTGAGTGTTTTCAGAAGCACTGGAGAAGTACACGATTCGGGGTGACTCCTCCGGTGGGAGTTCCGTGAAAGTCAGCGGCGTCTTCGATGATGAAGACACTCGATTACCTCCTATGTTCAATGGATTGAACATAAAATAGAGGAGTGAATGGGGTGTCAACAAGGCGTTGCCTACATGCGGTTGAAAAGTGCTTAGTCACGCAATTGCGAAGTAAAGCCGCGACTCTGCATTATCGGCGGAAAAACCCAGCAGCTGATCTTCAAGGCGGGAAAGTGGCGGGGTTGCCGGCCGGGGGGGGAGAGAGGGAGGAGGCGGTGTCTCTCGGAGGGGGCTCCAGTCGTGCCCCGGGCAAAAGCACAACAGGGAAACAAAACCGCCGCGCTTTGGAAAGGCCCAGTCGATGAGGAGACTGGTTTTCCAAAGCGCGGCGTTTTCTACAGCGCTTTCGCATCAACTACTTCAGCGGACGAACACTTCCGGTGAAGTGCGGACGCTTCTTCTTGCGATCCCACGCGACAATGTTGACTGCGCGGCCGATGTTGGAGCTGCTCTCAGTCAGGTTGTGAGCAGCACCTGCACCGTCACCGGTGTGGGTGAGTGCGACATTGATGGTGGTCGGCAGAACGACCGGCGCACCGAAGGAAATCTGGAACTCGTACGACTGACCCGGCAGAACCTGTGCCTCAGCCAGCGCGCGGGAGGCGGTGTACATGCCGTGTGCAATCGCTGCTGGCATGCCCAGAGCCTTCGCGGAGACAGAGGTGATGTGAATCGGGTTCCAGTCACCGGAAACCTTGGCCCACTTGCGGCCGGTGTTGCCAGCCAGCTTCCACTGAGCGGTGGGGAAGGGGACCTTAAACTGCTCACGCTTGATGGTCTCGGCGCCGGACTTGATGGCCTCACGCTGTGCCTGGACCTCTTCGAAGCCCTCGGCGTCCTTCAGGCGAACGCCCTTGGCCAGGTACACCGATTGCTCCTCGACCAAGGTGGCGCCGGATGTGGACGATGCAACAGTCGACTCCAGAACAACCTCAGTGCCCGAGCGGTGAGCGCGGAATGCGGCAACCTTCACCGCGATATCAACCTTGCCGCCGAGTGTGACAGGCGAGATTTCGCGGTAGGTGTTCTCGGTGTGGACCAGGCCCATCATCGGCAGCGGGAAATCGTCCCCAGCCATCAGCTCCATCTGAATGGGCATGATTAGGGCGTGGATGTGGCCGAAGAACGCTTGCTCAGACTTCGGGGCGCCAACGACGTCGCGGAAGTCCTGGTCGCGGTCGGCATCGACAGTGACACCCTTGACCACTAGTTCATCGACCTTGATTTCGGTGGAGTTCGGGCGCTTCTTTGCCGAACCAGCAGCTGCCTTGGCGTAGAGCGGAACCAGATTGGGAATGGCGTCCAGGGTCTTAGCCATAAGTTTTCCTCTTTCCTCCTTATCGGGAGCCTATGCGGAAGTCACGACTTCGCTTAGGCGCCGACGATGTTCTGACCACAGACGCGCAGGACGTGGCCATTGACACCGAGCGCGCGGTCGGAGACCAGGAAGGCGATTGCCTGGGCGACATCGCCCGGCTGGCCGCCCTGCTGCAGCGAGTTCACGCGTCGAGCAACCTGGCGGTTGACGAACGGAATAGCAGCGGTCATGTCGGTCTCGATGAAGCCCGGAGCAACAGCGTTGATGTTGCCGCCGCGCTTAGCGAACTCCTCAGCGTAAGCCTCGACCATTGCGATAACACCGGCCTTGGAGGTGGCGTAGTTGGTCTGACCGCGGTTACCTGCGATACCGGAGGTGGAAGCCATGGTGGCAATACGCGGAGCCTTCTCGAAGGCCTTGTGGTTCAGCAGCTGCTCGTTCATCTTCAGCTGAGCCTCGATGTTGACGGCGATGACCGAGCCCCACTTGGCGTCGTCCATGTTGGCGAACATCTTGTCGCGGGTGATACCTGCGTTGTGGATGACGATGTCCAGGCGGCCGTAGCGGGCCACAGCAGCATCGGCAATGGCGTTGCCGGCGTCGTCGGCAGTGATGTCCTGCTGCAGAGCCAGGCCACCGAGCTCGTTGGCAACCTTGGACAGCGCCTCGCCAGCCTGCGGAACGTCGATGACGATGACCTCTGCGCCGTCAGCCTTGAGCTGACGAGCGATAGCGGCACCGATACCACGGGCGGAACCGGTGACAGCGGCAACCTTGCCAGCCAGCGGCTTATCCCAGTCAGCTGGGATCTCACCAGCGTCGGAGGAGACGCGGAGGAACTGGCCGTCGATGAAGGCCGAGCGGCCGGAGAGGAAGAAGTGCAGGGAGGAAATCACGGACGGGGCGGTGACCGAGACACCCGGAGCAACGAGGATGCCGTTAGCGGTGGAGCCGCCACGAACCTCGTGGCCGAGGGAGCGAATCAGGCCCTCGATACCACCGGCGACAGCGTTCTCAGCAATCTCGGCCGGAGTTGCGTTGTGGTGAGCATCCTTGGCGCGGGAGACGGTGACGATGCGGCCACCCTTGTCCAGCTTGCGCATGTGCTTTGCAGCAGCGAGCACCGGGCCCTGCAGCTCTGACGGGCGCTTAGCCTCGGTGGCGACGAGGACAATGGCACCAATCTTGTCGTCAGCGGCGTTGCCACGACGAACTTGCAGGCCCCACTCTGTCAGCTGAGCTGCAACTGCGTCTGCATCTGCACCCTCGCCGGTGACGAGCACCTTGTCGTTGTTCAGCAGCGGACCGCCCGGCTTGTGGCGGCGCAGGAACGGTGGCTGTGGCAGGCCAGCTGCTTTAGCCAGTCCAGTGAGCGGACCACCGTTGACGAGTTCCTGGTACTTATCGGTCATGGAAAATTCTCCTTGAAAGTAAAAGTGTCTTTATCGGTGGTGCGCTTTTAGACGCGAGCCTCGAGAACTGCGACAACACCCTGGCCGCCCGCGGCACAGACGGAGATCAGGCCGCGAGTGGTCTTGCCGGTCTCGTCTGCCTTCTGGCGCAGCATCTTGGCGAGGGCTGCCACAATGCGGCCGCCGGTAGCGGCGAATGGGTGGCCGGCTGCCAGGGAAGAGCCCTTGACGTTGAGCTTCTCGCGCGGAATCGAGCCCAGCGGGCCTTCCAGTCCGAGCTTGGTACGGCAGAACTCCTCGTCCTCCCATGCCTTCATAGTGGACAGGACGGTGCCGGCGAAAGCCTCGTGGATCTCGAAGAAGTCGAAGTCGTCGAAGGTCCAGCCGTTGCGGGCCAGCAGGCGCGGGGTGGCGTAAGCCGGAGCCATCAGCAGACCCTCGTCGCCGTGGACAAAGTCAACTGCGGCTGCCTCGGAATCGACGACGTCGGCAAGCACGGGCAGACCGCGCTCAGCGGCCCACTCCGGGGTGGAGACGAGGACGGCAGAGGCGCCGTCGGTAAGCGGAGTGGAGTTACCGGCGGTCATGGTCGGCTCTGCTTCCAGGCCGCGGCCGAAGACTGGCTTGAGCTTGGCCAGCTTCTCCGGGGTGGAGTCCGGGCGCATGTTGGTGTCACGGGAAACGCCCTTGTACGGGGTGACGAGGTCAGTGAAGAAGCCCTCGTCGTAAGCGTTTGCCATGTTTTGGTGGGAAGCGGCGGCGAGCTCATCCTGCTCAGCTCGGGTAACGCCCCACTTGGCGGTGGTGATGGCCTGGTGTTCACCCATGGACAGGCCAGTGCGGGGCTCGCCGGTCGACGGAGTGTCCGGAGCCAGGTCGGACGGACGGGTCTTCAGGAAGACCTTTGCCATGTCCAGAGTGGACTTCTGGCGGCTGGCCTCCAGCAGGATCTTGCGCAGACGGTCGTTGACAGCAATCGGAGCGTCGGAGGTGGTGTCCACACCGCCGGCGATAGCGGAGTCAATCTGGCCCAGCTTAATCATGTTGGAGACAGAGTTGAGGGCCTCCATGCCGGTGGCACATGCCATCTGAATGTCGAAAGCCGGGGTGTCCGGCGCCAGTGCGGAGCCGAGGACACACTCACGGGTGAGGTTAAAGTCACGGGAGTGCTTCAGCACAGCGCCGGCGGAGACTGCACCGAGGCGTTCGCCGCCGATACCGAAGCGGGCGACGAGACCGTCGATTGCAGCGGTCAGCATGTCCTGGTTCGACTCGTTAGCGTATTCCTTATTAGAACGAGCGAACGGAATGCGGTTACCGCCGACGACGACCGCGCGGCGCAGAGAGTTATTGTTGGCCTGAGCTGCCATGTGATTGTTCCCTTCAAAATCCTTGAAGTGTGACGTGAATTACTAAATTTAGACAATACTGGTATCGGTGTTTTCTGTCACGTTTTTAGAAATATTTTTGCCCGGTCATCTACCGAGCGGGGGAGGTGAGGGGTAAACACCGTCGTCCACCTGTGAAAAATTCGATGGGCAGCAGTCCGGAATCTCAAAATTTTTCCCGCTTGACGACGGTAATTGCGTCAATCCCCACTAGTTGGGGTGGCGGCCGGAGGTATCAATAGAGTGCAAAGGCGTATAGGGGTTTAGACTTTATCGCCATGCGACCTGAACTTTCCTCGTATAACCATCTTTCCGCGGGCAAGGTCCGGGAAATCTACGAGATTGACCCTGAGACTCTGCTGCTTGTGGTCAGTGACCGTATTTCTGCCTTCGACCACATTCTGGAGACCCCGATTCCTGACAAGGGTCGAGTGCTCACCGCGATGAGCGTGTTCTTCTTCGACGAGATCGACTTTCCGAACCATATGGCTGGCCCGGCTGACGATGAGCGCATTCCGGAAGAGTGCCTCGGCCGTGCGCTGGTGTGCAAGAAGCTGGACATGCTGCCATTCGAGTGTGTCGCACGTGGCTACCTGACCGGCTCGGGTCTCGTCGAGTACAAGGAAAACGGCACTGTCTGTGGCATTGAGCTGCCAGAGGGCCTCGTCGAGGGCTCCAAGCTGCCAGAACCGATTTTCACCCCGGCCACCAAGGCCGAACTGGGCGAGCACGACGAGAATGTCTCCTTCGACGCCGTTGTGGAGTCCCTGGGGCAGAAGCGTGCCGAAGAACTGCGCGATGCCACCCTGCGTATCTACACCCAGGCTGCTGAGCTGGCTGCTAAGCGCGGCATCATCCTGGCCGACACCAAGTTCGAGTTCGGTTTCGACTCCGACGGCAACCTGGTGCTGGCCGACGAGGTTCTCACCCCGGACTCCTCCCGCTACTGGCCAGCCGACTCCTACCAGGAGGGTTCGGTTAACCCGAGCTTCGACAAGCAGTACGTCCGAAACTGGCTGACCTGCTCCAAGTCCGGCTGGAAGAAGGACGAGGGCACTCCGCCGCCGGCGCTGCCAGGTAGTGTTGTGGAAGCAACTCGCGAGCGGTACGTTGAGGCCTACGAACGACTGTCAGGCCGCCGCTTCTCGGACTGGATTGGAGAACCTGCGTGAGCGAAGTGACCTTGGACTCGGCATCCGTCGGCAGGCCTGCAAAAAAGGATTTGCCCGCACCCCGTGCACAACGGAAGCCGGTGACTCGGTCCTTCCACGGAAGGGACTTCACCGATAGCTTCGAGTGGCTCCGCGATAAGGAAAACCCCGAGGTTATCGAATACCTAGAGGCTGAAAATGCCTATACGGAGGCTTTTACCTCCGATCTTGATGGCACCGCGGACGCGATTTTTAAGGAAATCAAGTCACGCGTGCAGGAGACCGACATGTCGGTCCCAACTCGCCTTAATGGCTGGTGGTACTACTCACGCACGCAGGAGGGCAAGTCTTACGGGATGAGCTGTCGCGTGCGTGCGGAGGCCGGTGACGGTCTTGCCGCGTGGACTCCGCCGACCATTGCGGACGACTCTCCGGCACCAGGAGAACAGGTCATCCTGGATGCCAACGAGCTGGCCGAAGGCCACGACTTCTTCGCCCTCGGCGCAGCGAGCGTCTCCGCGGACGGCAATCTGCTGGCCTACTCCACCGACGTCACAGGCGACGAGCGCTACACGCTGCGCGTAAAGGATTTGCGCACGGGCGAACTGCTTGACGACGAAATTGCGGGCATCGCCGCAGGTGCTACCTGGGTTGGCTCGGAATGGATCTTCTATCAGAAGGTCGACGAAGCCTGGCGGCCGGATTCCGTGTGGCGTCACCGCGTAGGCACCTCTACCGAGGACGACGTCTGTGTCTTCCATGAGCCCGATGAGGCCTACTGGGTCGGAGTCGGTACGGTACGCAGCGAAAAGTACCTGATTATTGAGAGCTCCTCGAAGATTACCTCTGAGGTCTGGTACCTGGACGCCAGTGACCCGACCAGTGAGTTCACCTGCGTGCGCCCGCGCGAGTCCGGTGTTGAATACGACATCGATCACGCCGTCATTAGCGGCCAGGATATGTGGCTGATTACACACAATATAACTGGCTCGAACTTCGCACTGGCCATGGTGCCGGTGGGGTCTTTCGACAGTATTTCGGATCTCACTGAGCTGGTTGCTCACCGCGATGACGTCCGTGTTGAGGGCGTTGACTGCTTCGCTGGGCACATCGCGTTTGGGTACCGTCGCGGCGGTATTGGTCGTGTGGCGCTGGCGGTATTGGCGCAGGACGAGGATGGTGCTGGCTCCGCTGAGACGGGCGATGCTGCCGACCCAGTGCCAGCGTCCGCTGTGAACTTCGTCGAGCTCGAATTCGACGAAGAGCTCTACTCCGCAGGCACTACCGGCAACGCTGAATGGGACACCCCGGTGTTGCGCTACGCCTACGGCTCCTTCACCACGCCGTCGCAGCTCTGGCAGATTGATATTGCCTCGGGCAAGCGGGTGCTGCTCAAGGAGCAGAAGATTCGCGGGGAGTTTAATCGCGGTGATTACGTCGCCAAGCGTGAATGGGTGAGTGCAAGCGATGGTGCCCAGATTCCGGTGTCGATTATTTACCGCGCGGATTTGGATTTGGATGCGCCGAATCCGACGCTGCTCTACGGCTACGGTTCCTACGAATCCTCGATGGATCCGGGCTTTTCCATCGCCCGGCTGTCGCTGCTGGATCGTGGGATGATCTTTGTCATTGCACACGTCCGCGGTGGCGGCGAGATGGGTCGTGGCTGGTGGGAGAACGGTCGCGCAACCACGAAGAAGAACACATTCACTGACTTCGTCGCCGTCGCTGACTACCTGCTGGATTCTGGTTGGACCACGCGCCAGCAGTTGGTAGCGCTCGGCGGTTCAGCGGGCGGCATGCTGATGGGTGTGGTCGCAAACATTGCTGGCGATAGGTTCGCGGGCATTCAGGCCGTGGTCCCGTTTGTCGACTGCCTGACGTCCATGCTGATGCCAGAGCTGCCGCTGACCGTGGTGGAGTGGGATGAGTGGGGCGATCCGTACCACGACCCGGAGGTCTACGACTACATGGCCTCCTACGCGCCGTACGAGAACATCTCGGCCGATGTGAAGTACCCGAAGATTCTCGCGACTACTAGTTTGAACGACACTCGCGTGCTCTACGTGGAGCCGGCAAAGTGGATCGCCAAGCTGCGCGAAGTTGTCGGCGGCGAGCCGGGCCAGTTCCTGCTCAAGACCGAGATGTCCGCTGGTCACGGTGGTGTTTCTGGCCGTTACGAACGCTGGCATCAGACTGCCTTCGAGTATGCCTGGATTGTCCACACTGCTGGTGCGGTGGAGTAACGGCATGGATATGCGCACGCTGCTGTCCGCGCAGGGTTTTGACACCGATTCGCTTTCCGACGATCAGTTGGCCGTCTACCACACGCTTTTTCGGCGGCGGGATGTCCGCCGCGAATTCGCCGGAGAAAAGTTGGACAGGGAGCGATTGATGCGCGTGTTGGCGGCCGCTCACGCCGCTCCTTCGGTGGGGCTGTCCCAACCATGGGACTTTCACATCATTCAGGATTCGGCTCGCCTGCAGCAGTTTGCCGACCATGTAGCCGGACGCCGCGCTGAATTCGCAGCCAAACTCGAAGGCGAGCGGCGCGAGACTTTCAATCCGATTCAGATTGAAGGAATTGTGGACTCGGGAACGGGCATCGTCGTCACTTATGACCCGACCCGTGGCGGCAAGAACATTCTCGGCCGCGACACCGTCGATGACACCGGGTTAATGTCAGTCGCGCTGGCTATTCAGAATCTGTGGCTGGCTGCTACGGCAGAGGGGCTCGGCGTCGGTTGGGTCAGTTTCTACCATGAGGATTTCCTGGCCAACTTTGTCGGTGTCGAGGCGCCCGTGCGGCCGGTGGCCTGGCTGTGCATTGGTCCGGTAACGCACCTGGCCGCGGAGCGTGACTTGGAGAAGTTTGGTTGGCGCAAGGGTTTGGCGCTCGATGAGGTTGTGCACTGGGGATAATCTGAACTCTTACTTGAAAGGCCTCTGAGTATTCTCCAAGCTTTGTCCTCTCCGTTACCAAAAATTTACATACGCCTGTTTTTGTTGAATCCATGGCAGGCAGCGGGGTGCAAGAACAGATTCGGACGACAGACCAGGTCGTTCGTCCAGCGGGCAAAGAGCTCGTAACTATTGACGGTGGTGTGGTCGGTTCGCCGCTTTTGGTGTCGGTGTCGGGTTTGCGCGATGGCACATTGCTCGATGTCGCTCGTTTCGTGGCAGCGATGGAACAGCGCGGTATTACGCCGTCTCTGCTGGTAGCGCCGCATGCGGGTAAGAACTGGTCGTTGCGGGAAGCTCCGGCGGTGCTGGATTGGCTCCGCCGTCGTAGCGATGACGGCATCGAGATTGTTCTCGCGGGGTTCGATCAGTCGGTTCGAGGCCGAGGCGCGGAATTTGCGTCGTTGAGCGAACATGAAGCGCGCTTGCGCCTGATTGCCGCAACGCGCCAGATGCGTGCGATGGGTTTTGAGACGGATGTCTTTGCACCGCCGAAGTGGACCATGTCGCCAGAGACCATGAATGTGTTGCCGGAGCTGGGCTTCCGTGTTGCAGCGGACCGAAATGGGGTCCGCGACCTGATCACTGGTGCTGTTGATCCAACTCGCGTGCTGGCTATCGGCGAGGGCTTCGGCGGCGCCGGTTGGTGGCGCCGCGCGGTGCGCTCCTCAGTGCAGCGCTCGCTGGAGAAGGGCCGCGCGGTGCGTATCTCCGTTAACGCTTCGAAACTGCGGGAGCACAAGCTGCGCCAGGATGTTGTCGGCATCATTGACCAGGCGGTCGATGGGGGTGCGCAGCCGGTCAACCACTCTTCGGTGCCGCTGGGCCGCGAGTTCTTTGAAGGCATGGAGCAGGTCGGCTAGTCGTCACCTCTGACGGCTATCGTGGGACTGCCCTAGTGTGGGGTTTATGAGCAATCTCTTCGACATCCCAGTGACCACTATCGACGGCAACGAAGCAACGATGAACGACTGGGCAGGCCACGTTCTGCTTATCGTCAACACCGCCTCGGAGTGCGGTTTCACGGATCAGTACGACGATCTGCAAGGACTTTTCGACGAACTCGCACCCCGAGGCTTCTTCGTCCTCGGCTTCCCCTGCAACCAGTTCGGCGGGCAAGAGCCCGGCAGTGCCGAGGAAATCAAGCAGTTCTGCCAGCGCGAATTCAGCGTCACCTTCCCGCTCTTCCAAAAGACGGAGGTCAACGGCGACAGCGCTCACCCACTCTACAAGCTGCTGAAGGAAACCCCGGACGCCGACGGCGAGGCTGGGGACGTGAAGTGGAACTTCGAAAAGTTTGTTATCTCGCCCGAGGGGGAGGTCATCGGCCGTTTCCGCTCCAAGGTCTCACCTGACGACGACGCTCTGCGCGACCTCATCGAGGAAAACTTGCCTATTTAAACTTGGCTATTTGCTGGCGTCCAGCGGTGCTTGCTCGAAGTAGCCCGTGGTGCCGTAGCCCACGATGCCACCTCGGTTCCGCAAGGTCATGCTAGCTAGACCGACCTTGCCAAGCTCATCGCCACCGATGGTGACCCAGTCACCCTGAACCGCGACAACCATGTTGGCGTGCACCCCAAGGCCTGCGGGGTAGCGGTAGAAAATGATGTCACCCACCTGAGGAGAGAAGTCCTTGTCGGTGACGAAAGCATCATGTGCCTTGTAGGCATCCATGAGCTGTTCGACATCCGCAACCAGCCATGGGTTCTCGGTTGTGGCAGTGCTGTTCTGCGCTGTTCTGTTCTGCGCAGTGTTGTACTGCTCTGTGCTGTTGTTGTCGGTGGCACTATTGGCAGCCGAATTCTCGGGCGTATCAAAGACCGGAACACCCGCGGATGCGAGTAGGAATGACAAGAATGGCGCAGTCCAGGAACCGGAGCAGTCGACCGTGTCTCCGAATGCGTCAAGGTTTGGATTCAGCTTCGATGTCTGGTTCGTAGCCGCAGGTGCAGAACCCGGCCTGGTAGCAGCAGCGGCGGTGACGGCATCTTCATCAGCGGTTGGGTCTGCGTCTGAATTCGGGTGCTCGCCGACCTTGGGGATAACGCTGCGGATGTCGGCATCAGTAGCGCCACACGCCAGGCCGAAGTAAACCTCAGGGGAGGGCTGCTCCTCGTACTGATAGCGCGCAACATCCTTCAGAGCCTGCTGATAGTAGGGGCGGTCTGCCTCGGTGCGGGGGAACGTGCCACCACGCCAAGCCAGAACATTGATAGGACCGAAGAGCGTGAACCACCCGGCGAAGAGGAATACCGCCGTCAGTACCAGGATGGACACAGGCGGGATAGCGGCGCGAACACGTTGCAGCATGCTCGGTGAGGATGCGTTCTCCTGGCCGTCGTCAAGCGATGGTGAGGAAGACTCAGACCGTGGTGCGTGAGGCTGCTGTGCGGGCACAGGCGCGGGTGAATCGGTGGTCATATCTTCCCAGGATAGTAGGCGGCACTGCGGTCGTCCTTGGCGAGTGCGTCTGAGCCGTACGTAATGGCATAGTCTGCGGCTCCTGCTGCGGAAGGAGTCGTGCAGTTAGACTGTGGTTCATGACTTCACCCGACATGCGTAACGAGGCCGAGCACGACCCTCGTGAGGATCTGCCGAGCTTCCTGCGTGAGCCGGACAAAATAGACAAGCTTCTCTATGCATCGCTGATGCTGGTTGCCGTGTACGGCTTTGCAATTATCCCGTTCCGCGCGGTTTTGCTGCTCAAGTACACGTTTTTGCATACGTGGCTGACGGGCTCGAATCTCTCGGTGCTGATTCTCGCGTCGGAAAACGAGGATAGGCCGCTCTTCCTCTTCGCTGTTGTGGTGATTGCGGCGCTGTCGACAATTAAGTTCATGCCGTTCTTCTACTGGATGGGCAAGAAGTGGGGCACGGAATTCATCACGATGAGTTTCGGCGGCCATCCACCGCGATGGTTTAAGAAGATGGAGAACTTCATCTATGAACGCATCGGGCTGAGTGTGCTGGCATCGTTTGTGCCATTCTCGCCGATTCCGGCCACGATCGTCGTGGCCATCGGTGGTATTGCGAAGGTGCGCGGCTGGGTAGTAGGTGTGTACCTCTTCCTCTGTGCCGCAATGCTCAAGTGCTTCTACCTGTACTTGGGCCTGAAGTTTGGCCCAAGTATCCAGGGCTCCCTGCAGACGATTGACCGGTACGTCACCTACATCACCTTCGCGCTGATTGGCTGGATGTTCCTATCCATCTGGTGGAAAAACAGGAAGCCGGGCGGCCAGGCGGCTTAATCCTGTTCGCGCTCAATCAGCGGTAGCGGGCTGTACTTGTCACGCAGCGCCTTCAGCGACAGATCGTGAGCGTGCAGGCGCTTGTCCTCATCCGTCGTCGGCTGGAAGTGCGGTACCGGCTGTGGGTTGAAATCGTCGTCAATTGCGACATAAGTCATGGTCGAGTGCAGAGCCTTGCGCAGTCCGCCGACACCCTTGCGGGGCTCACAGCAGTAGACCTGCACCGACAGGTGCATCGAGGTCGTGCCGGTGCGCAGGATGCGTGCGCGCACCTCAACTAGGTCGCCAATGTGGATTGGGTTGTAGAAGCGAATACCACCTGCGTACACGGAAATAGTCTGGCGTCCCGCCCAGTTGGTGGTAACTGCCGTCGCAGCCTCATCAATCCACTCCATGGCGGTACCGCCGTGGACGTTTCCGCCCCAGTTAACATCGGTCGGCTTTGCCAGGAAACGTGTGGTCAGCTCGGGTGCAGAGGAATCCGCGGAGTACGTTTGCGCGCGCATGCTGGCTTCGATGTCGCGGCGGAGCTCAAAACGGGAAAGAGCGGCCTTTTCAACACGCTCTTCTTCCTCCGTTTGCGGCACCCACTTCGGAACCGGTGTCGACTTACCATTTTCATCCATGGCCACGAAGATCACTAGGCAGTCAGCTGCGCGGGTGAACTTGCCCTCGCGCGGATCAGCTGAGAGCACCTCGTTGACGATGTGCATAGAACTGCGACCGGTATGCGCAATCTTGGAGCGCACCTCAACAATGTGGCCGCTGGGAATCGGGCGAGTGAAGTGAATGTGACCGAAGTACGCAGTCACGCAGTAGCGTCCCGACCAGCCGGTCGCACAGGCGTAAGCGGCCTTGTCAATCCACTGCAACACACGGCCGCCGTGGACGGAATTGGTTCCGGCCATAATGACATCGGTCGGCGACGCCATAAAACGGAGTACAAGAGATGGTGACGCTGGAGCGTGCACCTGTTCAGCTTTTTCAGTTGACTGCGTATCCATATATGAAAGCATAACTCTAGGATGAGGTTATGGTATCCAAAATCTCGCCTTTCGACGTTCGCAGCGCTCTTTCCACCGCCGCACCCTGGGCGGCGCAACGTCTTCTCGGCCGCGAATTGCTATCTGACCAAAAGGCTGCCTCCTTCGCCGGGGCAGATGGGGCGCAGGGGCCGTCGTTAAGCCGTGCGAGCCTCGCCAAAGCGGTGCGTCTGTCCGTGCGGATGCTCGCCCAAGAGGCGCCGGGGCATAGCGTCGAGGTGCGCGTGCCGCCCTTCGTCGCGGTCCAGTGCATTGAGGGGCCCAGGCACACACGCGGTACGCCGCCCAATGTCGTGGAGATGTCGCCGGAGATTTGGCTGGGACTCGCGTGCGGAATGATCACGTTAGAGCAGGTGCAGGCGCACATCGATATGTCGGGCACGCGTGCGGCGGAAATCGGGAATCATCTGCCGGTGGCGCGCATTTCTTAAAACCCGTTGGGGGGATGCTGAATTGGTGCCCGGGCGGGTGGGGCTATTAGTGTGAATGTCGTGGCCGATACCAACATTTCAGGTGCACCAAAGACCAAACTGTTGCCAATTTCGCCTTACGACGATCTGGGGGAGACATCCCCGCGTGAAGAATGTGGCGTCTTTGGCGTTTGGGCACCTGGCGAAGACGTGTCCAAACTCACCTACTATGGCTTGTTTGCCCTGCAACATCGCGGCCAGGAAGCCGCCGGTATCGCAGTCGGCGACGGCGACCAAATTCTCGTATTCAAGGATCTCGGGCTTGTTTCCCAGGTTTTTGATGAGCAGACGCTCGACGCTCTGAAGGGGCACGTAGCCGTCGGGCACACGCGCTACACCACCGCTGGAGCTCCTGCGTGGGAGAATGCACAGCCGATGTTCCAGATGGCTTCCGACGGCACGGACATCGCGCTGGGGCACAACGGCAACCTGACCAACCACCTCACGCTGTTCCGTGAGGCAGTGGATAAGGGGCTGATGCGCGATCAGGGAGAGTTGCCTAGCGACTCCGCAATTATGACCGCACTGCTTGCCGACGAAACCGGCAAGGTTGATCACCCAGAAGACCACGGCTGCAGCACCAACGTGGAAGCGGCTGCGCTGACGCTTCTGCCGCGCCTGAAGGGGGCCTTCTGCCTTACTTTCACCGATGGCGAAACGCTGTACGCTGCGCGTGACCCACACGGTGTGCGTCCGTTGTGCTTGGGCCGCCTGTCCGGTGGCTGGGTAGTTGCGTCTGAGACCTGTGCGCTGGATATCGTCGGTGCATCATTCGTCCGCGAGATTGAGCCGGGCGAGATGGTGGCCATTGATGCCTCCGGTGTCCGTTCGCAGCGTTTCGCCGAAACTACCCACGCAGGATGCATTTTCGAGTACGTCTACCTGGCGCGCCCGGACTCCAACATCCGTGGTCGCTCTGTCAATGCCGTGCGCCTTGAGCTAGGTCGCCAGTTGGCGCGTGAGTTCCCGGCTGACGGTGACCTAGTAATGCCGGTGCCGGAATCCGGAACCCCGGCGGCGGTTGGCTATGCCCAGGAATCGGGCATTCCGTTTGGTCAGGGGCTGACCAAAAACGGTTACGTGGGCCGTACCTTCATTCAGCCTTCGCAGACGATTCGTCAGCTGGGCATCCGACTGAAGCTGAACCCGCTGAAGGAAGTTATCGCCGGTAAGCGCTTGGTCGTGGTTGATGACTCCATCGTCCGCGGCAACACTCAGCGTGCCCTGATTCGCATGCTGCGTGAGGCCGGTGCGAAGGAAGTGCACGTGCGCATCGCCGCGCCGCCGGTGAAATGGCCGTGCTTCTACGGCATTGACTTCGCCTCTCCGGGCGAGCTGTTGGCCAACGGCGTGGATGAAAATGACATCGTCGCCGGTATCGCAACCGCGATTGGTGCCGACAGCCTGGGATTTGTCTCCATCGATGGCATGGTCGCCGCTTCCGAGCAGGCAAAGACCGAAGTCTGTTGTGCCTGCTTCGATGGCAAGTACCCGCTGGGTCTGCCGGAGGGCAATCCGAATGCGGCAGCTGTGGAGAGGATGCAGGCAGCCCAGGCTGCCAAAGCCGCAACGAGCAATTAGCTTCGAAACCTCCTTAGAATGAACTACGAGAACTGAACCGAGAACAAGGCGTAAGCGGTGCTGTGGATTGCAGCCGTTGCTTTGTTCCCGGTCCGCCAATACTCCCGGATACGGCAGTAACGCCGCCCGGGGGAGAAAGTTTAAAGCGAGAGCCTCTAATGACCGAGAACGTTTCTGGTGCTTCCTACGCTGCAGCCGGCGTCGACATCGAAGCCGGCGACCGCGCCGTTGAACTATTCGCCCCGATTGCCAAGAAGGCCACTCGCCCAGAGGTCCGTGGCGGGCTCGGCGGTTTTGCCGGCCTGTTTGCACTGGGCAACTACGAAAAGCCGCTGCTGGCCGCATCCTCCGATGGTGTGGGGACCAAGTTGGCCGTGGCGCAGGCCGTCGGCAAGCACGACACCATCGGCCTGGACCTGGTCGCCATGGTCGTCGATGACCTGGTCGTGTGCGGCGCCGAGCCGCTGTTCCTGCAGGACTACATCGCAATTGGCAAGGTCGTGCCGGAGCACGTCGCCGAGATCGTTTCCGGCATCGCCGAGGGATGCGTCCAGGCGGGTTGCGCCCTCCTGGGCGGCGAGACTGCAGAGCACCCGGGTGTGATGGAACCAGGCGAGTACGATGTCTCCGCTACCGGCGTCGGTGTCGTGGAAGAGGACAAGCTTCTCGGCCCGGACCGCGTGCGTGAGGGCGATGTCATTATCGCCATGGAGTCCTCTGGACTTCACTCCAATGGCTACTCGCTGGCTCGCTACGTTCTCCTGGAGAAGGCCGGTCTGGAGCTCGACGGTTACGTCGAAGACTTCGGACGTACCCTCGGTGAGGAGCTGCTGGAGCCAACCAAGATCTATGCGAAGGACTGCCTGGCTCTCATGAACGAGGCAGAGGTCCGCACTTTCTGCCACGTCACCGGTGGCGGATTGGCTGGCAACATGGTTCGCATCATGCCGGAAGGCCTGACCGCTGACATGAGCCGCGCAACATGGACCCCGGGCCCGATCTTCAAGACCATTGCTGAGCTCGGCAACGTCTCCCGCGAGGAGATGGAGAAGACCTTCAACATGGGTGTTGGTATGGTTGCGATTGTTTCTGCAGAGGATCGCGATCGTGCACTGGCTCTGCTGACTGCCCGCCACATCAACGCTTGGGAGCTGGGTACTGTCCGCAAGAGCGAGGCCGGCGAGGATAGGGCTGTTTTACGCGGCAGCCACCCGCGCTTCTAAGCTTTGGCCTTCGGCTGGTCGGGACTGGGGCGGCTGGTCTACTGTGGAGGGTGGCCGACTGCTGAGCCGCCTACATCCGGGTTGAGCAGCTGAGATCCCCAAAACCACGGGCTGCAAATGTGAAACTGTGCGAGTTTATGGCACTTCCGAGCCGTTTTTCGGGCTATTTTTGTCATAAACGCAGTCAGTAACTCGGATCGATCCGCCACGGCCGAGCATAATCGGCCGAGCATAAACGCGGTCACTAAGCAAAAACAAGCACCCACCAACGGAATCGTTGGCGGGTGCTTGTTTTATTGAAATAGAAACGCTTTGCGGAAAATACGACAGCGGTTAGCTTACGCTAGCTGTCGCGACCAGCGCCTGAGGCCCATTCCTCCCAGTCAGAGTAATAGTCGTCTCGATCGGACTCGTTCGACTTGCCGACGAGTTCCCGCTGCAGACGCTCCAAGTCCATTTCTGGTGAATCGTACTTGAGCTGACGGGCAACCTTCGCCTGCTTTGCTTTCGCACGGCCGCGACCCATGGCCTGACCCCCTTGTGTAATCCGTGGGACGGCACGGGGATACGGCCGACCCACTTATGTCTTATTGCGTTAATTCCTGTAAGACACCATAGCTGATTTTTAGACGAAGGGGTTACGCGGGGAGGCCCATAGTGGGTTGTGTCCTCGCGCTCAGGCAACTCAATATGTACTGTGAACTGGGGGAATAACCTTTCTGAAAAAGAATGGAAAAAGTTATTTTTTCACCACTCTGTCTGGTGGCTTTACCTATTTCCCGTTACTTATTTCCCACGCAGGCGGTTGATGGCCACACGACCCGGTGGCAGCTGCTCGACGCGGTCGATGGAGGAAGGGTCGACGGCCACGGCGCAGTCACCCACCACAAGGCCCTCGCGTTCCTGCGCCGAGCGCTTAAGCAGAGCCAATGCAATCGGGCCGTAATCGGCATGTTGCACGACGGTGCCTACGCGGCCCACGGCGCGCTTGCCCATCATCACTGGATCGCCGGTTTCCGGCAGAGTAGCTGAGCCGTCGAGCTGCAGCATCACCAAAACTCGGGGGGAGCGACCAACATTGTGGACTCGAGACACAGTCTCTTGGCCGCGATAGCAGCCCTTGTCCAAGTGCACGGCAGCCGTGTCGAATTCAGAGGCAATCCAGCGCGGAGCCTCATGCGGAATCATCTTCTCATCTACATCGATTCCCAGCTCCGGCCGCAAGGAGACTACGCGTTCGGCCTCCCATCCCATCAGTCCAACTGGGGAGGCGCCAGCGGCCATCAGCGCTTCCCAAGCACCGACTAAATCCTGTCGGCGCACGAGCACATCCACACGTCCGCCGCGTGGCCAAGGCAGGTGTCGGACATAGGAATGCCCCACCGTCGTAGCCTTGCCCACCTGCGGGAATGCGAGGCCGGCGGACACCAGTACCTCAGGGGCATCCGGCCCCATGACGGAAATAACCGCCCGTTCTATCTCAGCAATTTCCACCTTGGACCAGAACACCATCATGTTCAGGTACTTCAGCAGGGAGTCGAAGCCAACAGGGGGCACGTCGATAAGCACAGAATCGTCCAAAACAGTCAGCGTCATGTGGTGGAGAACGTGACCGTTGGCATCCAGGTTCAGGGCTTCAGTGACAGTGCCGGGGGTGGCATCGTCGACCTTCTGTGAAAAAAGTGTGTTGAGGTAGGTCAGGCGATCCTCGCCAGTAACCTCAATAACGCGGTAGTACGAGCGATCTACTACTCCGCAGTCCTCTTGTAGATGACGTTGCTCTACCAGTGGACGGCCGTAGTGCCATGCCACGCTAGCTTGCCCTGTGGTTTGCTCGACGTTTTTCGCTGAGGTTCCGTCTGGGGCGTTCTCTGAGGCCTTCTCTAAACCTACCGTCTGTCCGCCCAATTCGAGGGCAGCGGCACCAGCCACGTGAGACATCAAAGGACTTACATACTCAACACTCACTCCCTCATGTTAACCAGAAATCCCCAAATTAAGCATGGATTAAGCTTGTGTGTATGACGGATTCGCTTTCTTCTCTAGTGCTTATCGACGTCTTCGCAGACGGTGGCCCGATTGCTGTCGAGGCAGGACAGCCGTTCCTCTACGCGGACGATCTCGGAGCTATTCGCGGCGACGGAGTTTTTGAAACACTACTGGTCAGGGGTGGTCATACCTGCAATACTGACCGGCACGAGAAGCGGTTCGCATCGTCAGCGCTAATGCTGGATTTGCCAACCCCGGACCTGGAGCAATGGCGGGCGGCTACCGAGGTTGCACTACGGGAGTTGCGCGATAGGTCAATTGAGGGGGATGCGACGTTGCGGTGGGTTTACTCGCGTGGTCGCGAGTCCACTGGAAGGCCGACTGGCTACGTTTTGGCAAGCTCCGCGAAAAAGGTGGCGGAAAATCGCCTGAAGCCGGTATCAGTCATGCTTGCAGAGCGTGGTTTCTCGCTCGACCTTGGCTCCCGTGCACCGTGGGCGCTCATCGGCGCGAAAACGTTGTCATACGCGGCTAATATGGCCGCATTACGCTATGCCAAGTCCAAGGGTTTTGACGATGTCATCTTCACCTCCGCAGAGGGAAAGCTCCTGGAAGGCCCGACATCGACCATCATCGTTCAGCGCGGCAATGAGCTGCTGACCCCCAACCCCGGTGAAGGAGTGCTGCCGGGCACGACTCAGGCAGCGCTGTTTGAAACAGCTGCCAACTGCGGCTGGAAAGTCACTCCGACGGTTCTGGTACCAAGGGACCTATTCACCGCTGATGCGGTGTGGCTAGTGTCCTCGGTGCGCATCGCGGTCGTGGTTAAGTCCATCGATGGTGAGCCCATTCCGCAGCCGGATGTAGCTGCGGAAAAGGAATTCCGTGACCTGTGTGACGAGGCGCTGGCGACGCAGTAGGGCTTGTCGCAGTAGGGCGCCAAGCCGTAGTGCGCAAAGTAATAGGGCCCCGCAGCCAGGCCACACAGCGCCCGTCGTAAAGCGGGGGAGAACCTAGCCTGCGTAACGCTTGAGCTGCGCGGACATACGGGGAGTGAATTCCTCATCCCGCAGGCGTTCGTCCACCCAGCCGAGATCGTTGTTCGGCATCAGGCCGTAGAGGCGCTTGCCCGGGCCAAGTGATGCTGGACCGGTAGCAGTGACCATTGTGGAGGCTGCCTGCAGCTCCCATGCGCGCTCGGAGACCGGCTTGCCGTAGTAAATCTCAGTGACGCCGGTGGAGTGGACGCAGATGAACTCAATCTCGTCATCGTTGTTGATGCGCCAAAATCCCGTTTCGCGCTGGTCAGGGCCGGTTGGTTTGCCTTCTTCATCCAGCTTCCAGATGCGCGACTCATACTTCAGGTAGTTCTCGCCATCGTGGCTGAAGATAACCTGCTGGCCGAAGTTGTACTCACCGTCGACGACGGTGTTTGCCTGCCCCTCACCGCGCCACACGCCGACCAGCGGCAGTAGTGCCAGCAGGCCGTCGTGAATATTCGGGCCGAAGCGCAGGTTAGCGGTCTCGTCAGGGATCGGGAGCCCCTCAAGCTCAGTGATGTTGCGCGTAGCGGTGCTCTTGGCCTGCTCGGCCGCGCGGTTAATGGCCTCGTTGCCGTCGAGGCGAGGGGCTGCCGCAGCTGCAGGCTCCTGTGCAGCGGCGTCTGTCTGGTTGCTGCCATTGTTCTCGGTCATGCTTCACACTCTACCGCTGAAGCTCTTGTGGCCATGTATGGGCTGTTGGCGCATGGTGCCAACGCTGCAACGACGTTTAACGGCGATGCTTGACGACGGCCTTAGCGACGCACCCGACAGTTCTTCTCCGGCAGCTTCTCCGTGGATTGTGCTGACGCCTCGGCATCCTGTTGTGATGTCGGCGGCATGAAGTTCGTTGGCGACACGGTGCACAGAATCTGTTCGCCTTCGATGGTGATAGAACCGCCCGACACGTACACGCGAGTCGCCGGCATGCCCATCGGTATATCCGAATCTCGCAGTGTCAGAGCGAAGGTGTTCATGATGTGCTGCGTATCAGCCTCAGACAGCTCAGGTTTGACGTGGCTCTTAGAATCCGTTGGGGACGAGGGCGCAGAAATAATCTCCATCGGCGTAATGACCACGTCGCGGCTGACAATGCGCAACTTCGCCGTGACCTGAGTTTTTCCCTGCCATCCGGCTGGTGTGGCCTCGAAAATTGCCTCGGTCTCCCAGCCGCCGGTGGGGGAGGAGTCCTTCAGACTCTGGATGCTCAAGTCCGTCAGCCCCAGCTTGTTGCCCAGAGAGACGCCGTCGAGCGAGAGCTTGGTGAAGTACTGCTTCGTCGGCGACTCTGGGAAATCTCCGCTGAGCACTGCCGATGCTGGGACCTTAACGTTGGACGCTCCGTACTCCAGAGATACCAAGCCGAAGTCGGGTACCTCCACATCGCGGATGCGCGAAGTTACGGAGCTCCACTTACCCGTAACAAAAGAGGACAAGTAGGCCTTGCCACCGATGGCGACGTATGGGGTCATCTCCAGTTGTGCAGTCTCTTGAATATGCTCGGAGAGCTTGTACTCCGCATGGCTGGCGAAGCCCATGTCGGTGGCGATCACCAGCGCGGCAACGGCGAGGATGGAGCCACCGATTTTCTTCTGTCGTCGGGAAATGGACACACTCTATTAGTACCCCATCGCTTTTGGCCCAGCGGACATCGGGGAAGTGTTGAATCCGCGGCTGTGTATAGGGTGGGGCGTATGAACGTAACCGAACTGCTTGACGTAGACACCACCGCCGCCAGTACGCTACTGCAGCGCGCCCACTCCACCGACGGCGTGGAGGCGTTCGGCGAGGCTTTCGTCCGAGGGCTTGACGACGACTCTTTCGGGCATCGACACTTTGCGATTATCGAGAACGACCGTTATTTGGGCCTGGCAGCCGTTGCGCCAGATGCTATGGAGATGGTTGTTGATCCGGAGTTTCGCAGGCAAGGCGTGGGAGCGAAGCTGCTTGCGCACATCGATGCTGAAGTCGGTGAGCGTCTGCCTATCTGGGCTCACGGTGATGTCGCCGGTGCCAGCCGCTTGGCAGAGTTGACGGGACGCAAGGTTGTCCGCGAGCTGTTGCAGATGTCCGTTTCGGGCTCAGCGTTGGAGAAGGCGGCGGGGGACGTCGATAAGCGTGATGATGTTGAAGCCTTGACCCTGACTGCGGCACGTGCGAAGTGGGGCGCGGCAGCGGTAGATCGAGCGTGGTTGGCAGTGAATAACGAGGCGTTTGATTGGCATCCGGAGCAGGGGGGTTGGTCACAGCCACAACTCGATCGCGCTCGGGATGTGCAGTGGTTCGACCCGGAGGGCGTGTTCTTTGCTGCGGATGTGGCCGGGGCGCGCGACAGTGCGGAGGAGATTTGTGGTTTCCACTGGACGAAGTGGCACGCTGAGGAGTCTGTGCCAACTGGTGAGGTCTATGTGATTGGACTGAGCTCGAAGGCGCGCGGACGCGGTCTGGGGCGATGGTTGACCAATGTTGGGCTTTCCCATCTCCGGAGCCGGGGAGCGGAAAAGGTAATTCTCTATGTCGAAGGCGACAATGCTCCGGCAGTGCGCACTTACCGTGCGGTTGGCTTTGAAGTGGCTCGCCGTGATGTGATGTACGGCGCGTAAATGTGACGGTTCGGTTTATTGGAGGCGAGTTGTTGGGGAAGGGCTGAGTTATTGGAGAGGTTATTGGAGAGGGCGAGCTTAGGTTTGTCTCAGTTTTAGGTGGTTTTCCTCTGTCGCGGGGGCAATGATACTTGTGATTTTGGGGAGATGTTGTCCAATCCTCAGTGTTTCAGGGGCGCATTTTAGGGCCTCTTACAGGGGAAATGAGGATAAATAAAGAATTACTTGCGCCGTTCACCGATTGTTAATGTTTTGAACAGGTTCCGGTTACTATCGGTAGATAGGTTCAGCGCAGTGGACCGGAGTGTGGCGGTTCCACGAGAACTGTTTCACTCATTGTGTAAACCCGGAGGATTTACTGTGCTGAAGAAGAACCGTGCGGCATCCGTCATTGGCCTGGTCGCTGTTGCAAGTCTCACCCTGGCCGCTTGTGCTGAAGGGGGAACGCTGCAGGGCGAGGGCGCTACCTCGCAGCAGCGTGCGATGGACCTGTTCGCCACCAAGTTTGAAGAGGCCGGTTCGACCCTGTCGTACAACGCATCTGGCTCTGGTTCCGGTCAAACTCAGTTCATTGCCGGTACCGTTGCTTTCGCTGGCTCCGACTCTCCGCTGAAGGAGAAGGACGGCAAGGACCAGGTTGCAGAGGCTAAGAAGCGCTGCGATGGTAACGACGCATGGCACCTGCCGATGGTTATCGGTCCGGTTGCCGTTGCCTACAACCTCGAGGGCGTTGATGTCACTCTGACCCCGGCACTGGTTGCTGAAATCTTCGACGGCAAGATCACCAAGTGGAACGACCCGAAGATTGCTGAGGTCAACAAGGACGCGAAGCTGCCGGAGAAGGACATCAAGGTTGTCTACCGCTCTGAGGAGTCCGGTACTACTGATAACTTCATGAAGTTCCTGAGCGCAGCTGCTCCGGAGCAGTGGAAGCACGAGGCTTCCAAGTCCTTCCCGACTGCTACTGGACAGGGCGCTAACGGCTCGGCTGGTGTTGTCGACGAGGTTTCCAACATCGACGGTGCTATCACCTACGTTGAGGCTGGTTTCGCTAAGGACAAGGACCTGGGCATCGCCAAGATGGACTTTGGTCATGGCCCGGTTGAGCTGAACAACGACACCGTCGGTAAGGCTCTGGATTCCGTCACGTTCAAGACTGAGGGTCACGACATGGTTGTTGACACCGACGCTCTGTTCGCAATGGATGAGAATGGCGCTTACCCGCTGATTCTGACCACCTACGAAATCGTCTGCTCCGCTGGTTACGACGAGGAGACTCGTGATCTGGTTAAGAGCTTCCTGAAGGTTGTTCTGGAAGAGGGCCAGGGCCCAGAGCTCGAAGAGCTGGGTTACATCCCGGTTCAGGGTGAGTTCAAGGACAAGTTGTCCGCAGCGGTTGACGCTATCAAGTAATTCTTTGCGTGCAACGCGGGTGAAAGCAGAGTTGGTTCTGTTGTTACCCGGTTGGCGCGAGGATTACTTCAGCCGGCCACGCAGATTTGAGCTGTAGGCCGAAAACCTGACGTAGACCGGTTGGCTTTATATATCGACACCTCAGTTGATTGGGTACCGCTCGTAGAGGGGTACTGAGGCCAATCGGTCTTCATGTGCGTTGAAGCACAAATCACTTCTACTTAGGAAATGAGATCATGAGTTCCTCGACTCCCATTGAAGGGAAGCAGGAGGCTGTAGACAGCAGTCTGTTGCAGTCCTCAGCACCGCAGGTGGATTCCTCCGGCGACGAGAGCTCGGAAGAGCAAGCCATTCAGTCCGGCGTTGTTCGTCCTGGTGACCGAATCTTCAAGATTCTGGCGGTAGGATCTTCCGCATTGGTGACTGCTGCCATCATCGCAATTGCAGTGTTCCTGCTCCTGCGCGCAGTTCCGGCAATGTCCCGTAACGAAGCGAACTTCTTCACCTACACCGAACGATGGAACCTGGCGGATACCTCCGCCATGTACTTCGGTATTCCGAACATGTTTCTGGTGACCGTCGCGGTTTCCATCCTGGCGCTGATTCTGGCGATGCCGGTTGCGCTGGGTATTGCCATCTTCCTGACTGCCTATGCTCCAAAGAAGATGGTCAAGCCGCTGGGATACCTCGTGGATTTGCTGGCCGCAGTGCCGTCGATTGTTTACGGTCTGTGGGGCTTTATGGCTCTCGGTCCGGCATTGGCCGGTCTGTACGGGTGGTTGGCTAAGACACTGGGCTTTATCCCGATGTTTGCCCTGTACCCAAACTCACCGGCCTTCGAGACCGGTCGAAACCTCTTCACCGGTGGCATTGTGCTAGCAATTATGATTCTGCCGGTTATCGCGGCTACCACCCGTGAGGTCTTTGTTCAGACCCCGCGTGGTCACATTGAGGCATCGCTGGCTCTCGGTGCGACCCGTTGGGAGATGGTCAAGCTGGCTATTCTGCCATTCGGTCGTTCTGGCTTTATCTCTGGCTCGATGCTGGGTCTGGGACGTGCCCTCGGTGAGACGATGGCTCTGTACCTCGTGATCTCCCCGTCTTCGGCATTCCGTGGTTCGCTTTTCGACGGCGGTACCACCTTCGCAACCGCGATTGCCAATGCGGCACCGGAGTTCAATGACAACCTCAAGGCCGGCGCATACATGTCCGCAGGTTTGGTGCTGTTCTTGCTGACCTTCGTGGTCAACTCCGCAGCCCGAATCATTGCGAAGAAGTAGCAAGGTCGTAGGAAAAGAAACGAGAAGTAACAATGACTAGTTCAACTACTGATTCTTCGCCTCACGGCCCCGCAGACATGGTCCCCACCACGGAGTCGGCATTCACCCAGATTAAGGGTTCCCGCAAGGTAGCGGACAACGTCTCCACGGTCCTCATTTACTGCTGCATGGCTCTTGCCCTAATCCCGCTGGTGTGGGTTCTCTTTGAGCTTGTCGTCCGAGGTACCCCGTCACTGCTGAGTGGTGAGTGGTGGACTGCTTCCCAGCGCGGTGTCACCGTTGGTGCGTCTGCCGGCGGTGTTGCTCACGCAATCGTCGGTACCTTGGTTCAGGCTCTGGTCACAACTCTCATGACCGTGCCGTTCGGTATCTTCGTCGCCATCTACTTGGTCGAGTACGCAGGTAACTCCCGCTTGGGCAAGGTCACCACCTTCATGGTCGACATCCTCTCCGGTGTGCCGTCGATCGTTGCGTCGCTGTTCATCTACTCGATGTGGGTGGTCATGTTCGGCATGAGCCGCTCCGGCTTCGCCGTGTCGCTGGCACTGGTTCTGCTGATGCTGCCGATCGTGGTCCGCAACACCGAGGAAATGTTGCGCATCGTTCCGCACGAGTTGCGTGAAGCCTCTTACGCTCTGGGTGTTCCGAAGTGGAAGACCATTTTGAAGATTGTGCTCCCGACCGCACTGTCGGGCATCGTCACCGGCATCATGCTGGCCGTCGCCCGCGTTATGGGTGAGTCCGCACCGATGCTGATTCTGGTTGCAACCTCGCGAATCATTACCTACAACCCGTTCGGCCAGTCGCAGTCCTCGCTGCCACTGTTCATGCTGGACATGTACAAGGCCGGTAATACCGGTGCGGCATTCGACAAGATGTGGGGCGCAGCGCTCACGCTGGTTCTCATCATTGCCCTCATCAATATCCTGGCGCGCGTCGTATCCGCCAAGTTCTCCGTCAAGAGCAGTTAATGCTGGGCGCCTAACGTCCGCTATTTCAAGGAAGGTTTTCGAAAGACCATGGCTAAGCGCCTAGACCTTAACGATGTCAACATCTACTACGGCGATTTCCACGCTGTGCAGAACGTCGACCTGCACGTCCCGCCGCGTTCCGTTACCGCATTCATTGGCCCGTCCGGCTGTGGTAAGTCCACCGTGCTCCGTTCGCTGAACCGTATGCACGAGGTCATCCCGGGTGCCTACGTCACTGGCGAGGTGCTTCTCGACGGCGAAAACATCTATGGCCCGAAGATCGACCCGGTCTCCGTTCGTAACACCATCGGTATGGTGTTCCAGCGTCCGAACCCGTTCCCGACCATGTCCATCGAGGACAATGTCGTGGCTGGCCTGAAGTTGGCCGGTGTTAAGAACAAGGCTCATCTCCAGGAGGTTGCCGAGAAGTCCCTGCGCGGCGCCAACCTCTGGGATGAGGTCAAGGACCGCCTGGACAAGCCGGGCGGCGGCCTCTCCGGTGGTCAGCAGCAGCGTCTGTGCATCGCACGCGCAATTGCAGTTGAGCCGGAAGTTCTGCTGATGGACGAGCCGTGTTCCGCACTGGACCCGATTTCCACCCTGGCAATCGAGGACCTGATTCACGAGCTGAAGGAAGAATTCACCATCGTCATCGTGACCCACAACATGCAGCAGGCAGCTCGTGTGTCCGATCAGACCGCATTCTTCTCCCTCGAGGCAACCGGTAAGCCGGGTCGCCTGGTCGAGGTTGGCCCGACCAAGAAGATCTTCGAGAATCCGGACAAGAAGGAAACCGAGGACTACATCTCCGGTCGCTTCGGCTAAACGCTTTGCGTATGCCTTAATGGCCAAAATAATCAAAAAGCAAGAGCCCAGTACCTCACGCGTGTGCACGCGAGGTACGGGGCTCTTTTTGTTGTTGCGGTTTATGAGATTGCTATGTCGAGCACATGTTTTGCCACCCGATTGTCTAACCGCGGAGGTGTTTTGTGCCGGGGCACACAGTTTTTGTGGCGGGATCAAACAGTTACTGACTAGGTTTATGTCAGATGAATAACGTTTACTCGCAGTAAAGTGTCATAAACCTAGTCACTTTCTCGGGGTGGGGCGGTGTTTGGCTGGGGCGGTGTTTAGCCTGGTGTGACTTAAAAACGGCTCCACTCCGGCCTGAAACCCGCCGAGCAGTCCAACACCCAGCCCAGCTTAGCAGCACAACACCCAGCCCTCCTGAGCAACCCAACACTCACCCCAGCAGCCTGCAACTTCACGAACCTACATCCGCAGGTGACGCTCCAAGGCCTGCAGGCGTTGGTTAAAGCTGCGCTGGTCGCGCTCGTCCTCAAGCTTGTCCAGGTAGACATCGCGCTTGTAACCGGTGGCCAGGTAAACAATCCGGGCCGCAACCTCGACGGCGTGATCCGCGTAGCGCTCGTAGAAGCGACTCAGCAGGGTGACATCCACCGTCTGCGCGGGGGTGTGTGGCCAATTATCGTCGTTGGTCAGCGTAAACAGGTGCTGATGGATGTCGTCGATGCTGTCATCGGTCTTATCTAAGGCCAATGCCTGGTCAACGTTGTAGTCGATGAGTACCTGACGGGTTTCGTGCGTCATCTGCTCAGATACAGTGGCCATCTCGCGGAAAAATCCCTCCACGGGCTCCGGCAGTGCCTTGTTCGGGTGGCGACGTCGGGCAACGTTGGCAATATGCACACTCAACGCGCCCATGCGGGAGATGTCCTCGACAATGTAGAGGCCACTGACAATCTGCCGGAGGTCACCAGCTACAGGAGCTTCGCGTGCCAACAGCTCAAAGGCTCGCTGCTCCGCATCCTGGCGCAGGTCCTCGAGAGAATCAATCTGGGAAAGAACGGTTTCAGCCGAGACTAAATCAGCCTCAAAGAGGGCCTTGTTCGCAAGCTTGTGCATGGATCCAACTCGGTCACACATCACAATCAGGCTGTGGGCCAAGTTGTCCATTTGTTCTCGGTAGACAGTGCGCATGCGTTCCATAGTAGGCAATCCTCAACAAGGTCGCGCGTTAGTGGGGAGCCCCCAATTACCCCTCGTAAAGTTATGTAAACACTCGCTCAGAACCGAAGCTTAGCCACCGGAGTGCATAATCTCCGCGCCTTCAGGCACGGTGTCGTCCTCCGGGTCGTCCAGCCAGCCCTCCGGCAAGACCACCTTTGCAGGGGACCCTTGTCGGCCGCGGGCGCCGTCGGCGTCCTCCGGGCGGGCGTGGGCGCTGGGGCCGTCGTAAAGCGGCGTGAGAATCTCGTCGAGCGTTGCCAGCGAATCGACGCGTGCGAGAGACTTGCGCACCTCGCCGCCTGCCGGGTATCCCCGCAGGTACCAGGCGATGTGCTTGCGCAGGTCGCGGCAACCCTTACGCTCTCCCTCGTGCTCCACGAGCAGTTCCGCGTGACGACGGATAATCCCCGCGACCTCACCAAATGTTGGTGCCGGCGGCACTTCTTTGCCACGCAGCTCGGCGGACAACTGCGCGAATAGCCACGGGCGACCAAGGCAGCCACGACCGACGACGACACCGTCGCAGCCGGTCTCGTCGAGCATTTTGCGGGCATCGGTAGAGGCGAAGATGTCGCCGTTGCCAAGCACCGGGATATTGCTGAAGCCGGAGTCGACCATGTGCTCCTTCAACCGCGCGATCTGCGACCAGTCGGCGTGACCGGAGTAGCGCTGCGCCGCGGTGCGGGCGTGCAGAGCCACAGCCTGGGCACCCATCTCGGCGGCGATGCGGCCGGCATCGAGATGCGTGTGGTGCTCGTCGTCGATACCGACGCGGAACTTCACGGTCACCGGGATGTCGGTGCCCTCCGTGGCCTTGACAGCAGCGGCGACGATGTTGCCGAAGAGGCGGCGCTTATACGGCAGTGCTGAGCCGCCGCCCTTGCGGGTGACCTTAGGTACCGGGCAGCCGAAATTCATATCGATGTGGTCGGCGAGGTTTTCGTCGACAATCATCTTCGCGGCCTCGTAGGTCCACTTTGGGTCAGTGGTGTAGAGCTGCAGGCTGCGCGGGTTTTCGTCGGGCGCGAAGGTGGTCATGTGCATGGTCTTCTCGTTGCGCTCGACCAGTGCTCGCGCGGTGACCATCTCGCAGACATAGAGGCCGGAGACCGTGCCTGTACGCTGCAGCTCCTGCTCGCGGCACAGCGTGCGGAATGCCACGTTGGTGACACCGGCCATCGGAGCGAGTACCACGGGGGAAGCGAGCTCAAAGGGGCCGATGTGCATGTGCGCGGACGTGGCATCGGCGGGCTTGGCGGCGCTGAGTGGACTCGTGGAGGTATCTAACACGTACAGTATTGTGTCACGCTGAACTGCCGTTTTCGAATCTGTTTTGGTCGGCCGGTTGGATTGGTCGTGCGTTTGACTGCGCTCATTTATCCCACGAGTGTTTCAGTAGTTCCATCGCAAGTGTGGGGTGATTATTAAAAGTTAGCGCGCAATTGCTAGGCTATTTTCTTGCGCGGGCCTTTAGCTCAGTTGGTAGAGCTACGGACTTTTAATCCGCAGGTCGCGGGTTCGAGCCCCGCAGGGCCCACAAGCACGCAAAACCCCAGGTGATTAACAGCCTGGGGTTTTGTCGTATCTTGCCTGTTTTGCCCTTTCGCGGCAGCTACTTCTCCCGCTTGTGGTAACCCATTCGCGGCTTGAAGCCCGCGGGGTGCTTGAGCTGCGCGACAGCATCGGCGACTATTAGACGGAAGCGTGGCTTCATAGGTGGCATCTGTGAGATCTGAAACCATCCGACTTCGGTCGATTCGTCGTCAGCGACATGGGGGACGTCGTCGCCAACAACACTGCAGCGCATGGCGATATCCACGTAAGAGGTGACATCGCCATTGGGGTATTCGACAGGGCCGACGGCGCCGGTGCCGAGCAGGGCCTCGACTGTGACATCGAGTCCAGTTTCTTCTTTTACCTCCCGCACGGCGGCGTCGTGAGGCTGCTCGTTTGGGTCGATGATTCCGGTAACTGGAGTCCATTCCCCATTATCGGAGCGGCGAACCAGCAATACCTCAGGCAGGGCGTACATCGGTGCATTCGGCGGAACATCGCGAATGACGACAGCTGTGACACCGGGGAGCCATAGCGGAGCGTGGCCTATTTTTTCGCGGAGCTGAACAATGAAATCCGGAGTTGCCATAGTGACGAGCTTATCGGAGCGCTAATAGTGCTTTCGTAAATAGTAAGAAATTCCAGTTCAGCTGTGGATTTTGGGAAAAGGGTACTTATCCTCTATAGTTCTTTACGTTGCCAAGAGCGCGCGCAAATACAGTGTTCATGCACTGCAGACGTACGCGGAATGTGTCATTGAGTGGCCAGCTCTTTGCAGCGTCAAGTCGGGCTCCCATCGTCTAGAGGCCTAGGACTCCGCCCTTTCACGGCGGCAACACGGGTTCGAATCCCGTTGGGAGTACCACTAAAAATCATGATGGCCCTGTGGCGCAGTTGGTTAGCGCGCCGCCCTGTCACGGCGGAGGTCGCGGGTTCAAGTCCCGTCAGGGTCGCAATTCTAAACACCAGTTCCGGTTGGAGCTGGTGTTTTTTGCTTTTGGTTAGTGGTGCGCTGGGCGTCGGTATGTGGGGGGGGGGGACAAAAAGTGTGTTTGATTCTCAAGATAGTGACTGCCCCCCAACTGCGGCAGCTCCACAACCCGGGGTCAAGTAGCAAAACTGACAGTCCGAAAGATTGCGGGCTGCACAAGCGAATGTGGGCTGCAAATGTGAAACTGTGCGAGTTTA
>NZ_KV809171.1:272918-283457 GCF_001812505.1 Corynebacterium sp. HMSC064E10
TAAACGCAGTCAGTAACTCGCATCGACCCAACGCCGCCAGACATAAATGCAGTCAGTAACTCGCATTAAGAGCTAAGTGGCAAAAAGCGTCCACCCGGCGACATACTGAGCGGACATACTTTTGTCTGTTAACCCGTCGCTGCCACCGGGGCGCCACAGTCTAGGTTTCCCCGAGCCCCGGGGCCAGATGTCAGTTTTCAACTTAAAATATCTGCTATGAACTGGCGATTTGCTTATGTTTAGCGCTGTTCTGTAGAGTAACAACTCGTGCGCAGCGCTGGTAATCCAGAAAGATGAGCACAGCATTTAAGGCCCTGTGGCGCAGTTGGTTAGCGCGCCGCCCTGTCACGGCGGAGGTCGCGGGTTCAAGTCCCGTCAGGGTCGCCACTTGATTAATTTCAAGTCTGGCCAGATAGCTCAGTCGGTAGAGCGTCCGCCTGAAAAGTGGAAGGTCAGCGGTTCGATCCCGCTTCTGGCCACAATTAATCCCCAGTCCGGAAACGGACTGGGGATTCTTTGTTTTTACCAGGTGTTTGTCGTGGGGATCGTCGTAAAGCAAAGTGCATTGAGCCGTGCGAAAACCTTAAAGTGGGGGAAATTAAACCGCGTGCACACCCTAGCGGATAGGATGTTGTGCATGAGTAAGGAATTCGCCTCAGCAGGAACGCTGTCCCACGATAAGACGCTGCCGTGGGTCGTGCGCATCTTCGTCTACACGGATGCTGAGGGCAGCCAATCGGCTGCTGAGAAGGTTCGTGGGGTGCTCGCGGAACTGATTCCGGATCAGGAAGTCAACGTCTACGAGGATGTCATGCCCGATGTGGGGCGCACCTCTTCGCTCGCTGATTTGTGGGCGGAGGCCAACCCAGGCATGGATCCGGGGGATCGGAAGCGTTATCGCATCAGTGTGGTGGCTCCGGGGCTTTCTCACTGCGAAATGGCGGATTTGGCAGGCCCGCTCGCTGAGGCCGTCAGCCCGGGGTGGGCAGAAGGTGAGGCTGCGGCTAAGGTCGCGAAGGGCGATGTCCCGTGCCGTGTCGCTGTCGGGCGTGCCGACGAGCACCCGGGCGAACCCCCGCTAGTGCAGAATTAGCCAGGATTCGGAATTAATCCGAAGCGAGAGCTGTTATCTGGGTTACATCCTAAGAGTCGTTTGCAATGACGACGCTTCACAACCACGAGAGGGAAGTGATTCCGAAAATGGCACACACTATTTCGCATGATGAGGCCGGTCAGCGCTACGTTCTCACCGTAGAGGGAGAAGAGGCCGGTTTTGCCGCTTACACCCCGGTGGAAGGTGCCCTGGATTTTGACCACACGGTAGTAGATGGCAAATTCCGTGGACAAGGCCTGTCCAAGCCGCTTATCGCAGGTGCGCTGGATGATGTTCGGAAGAACAACCGCAAGATTCGCACCAGCTGCTCCGCTGTTGCCAACTTCGTCGAGAAAAACCCGGAATACCAGGATCTACTGGCTGACTAGTCGCTGAAGGGCAAAGAACGCATAAAGAAACCGACCGGCTGCTCACGATAGCAAGAGCAGCCGGTCGGCTTATTTATGCGTAGAGATAGCTTTAGGGCAGGGCTAGATGAAGTCCCCGTCACCCTGGACGTACACCGCCGGATCGCACAACGGCTTGTGTTCGCCGGGCTTGGCAGGGCGTACGCGGCCCGGAATTCCTATCACGATGGAATCGGGTGGGCAGCTGTGGGTGACCACGGAGTTGGCGCCAATCGATGAACCCGCACCAATTGTGATCGGGCCAAGGACTTTCGCACCTGCCCCGACGGTGACGTTGTCCTCCAGAGTTGGGTGGCGTTTTACCTTCTCCAGTGAGCGGCCGCCGAGTGTCACACCGTGGTAGAGCATGCAGCCGTCACCGATCTCTGCGGTTTCACCAATGACGATACCCATGCCGTGGTCGATGAAGAACCTTCGGCCAATTTGAGCGCCCGGGTGAATCTCAATACCAGTCAGCCAACGGGAAAACTGTGCGAGTACTCGTGCAATGCCCTTGAAAATCCCGCCTCGTTTCCAGAGGCGGTGCGAGAATCGGTGAATCCAGATTGCGTGTAGGCCGGAGTAGACAATGGCATTTTCTACATCACTGCGCGCAGCTGGGTCATGCGCACGGGCATTGTCCAGATCCTCTTTGAGGATTCGGAAAAAGTCACTCATGGGCGTCAATTCTATCTGGTCGGAAGTGTGGGCAATGCAAAAACCCGCTTGCCGACGGAAAGTGCCAGCTAGCGGGCTCTGCAGAGAAGGTTACGGGCGCTTATAGCGCTTGGTTTTAGTCGCGCAGGTCCTCGTACAGGATGGAGGAGACGTAGCGCTCGCCGAAGTCAGGGACAATCACGACGATGTTCTTGCCCTCAGCCTCCGGGCGGGCTGCAATCTCGAGAGCAGCCTTGATGTTTGCACCGGCGGAAATGCCGCCGAGGATGCCCTCGGCTGCAGCAACCTTGCGGGAGACCTCAATAGCGTCCTCGTTGGTAACCGCAATAATCTCGTCGAGAAGCTCCTGGTCGAGAACCTCTGGGATAAAGTTTGCGCCCAGGCCCTGAATCTTGTGCGGGCCGGCGGTGCCCTCGGTCAGCAGTGGGGAGGCCTTCGGCTCAACGGCCACCAGCTTGATGTCCGAGTTGTGCTTCTTCAGCGTGCGACCAGCACCGGTAATGGTGCCGCCGGTGCCGACTCCAGCCACGAAGTAATCAACCTTGCCGTCGGTAGCTTCCCAGATTTCTTCACCAGTGGTTGCCTCGTGGATAGCCGGGTTGGCCGGGTTGGCGAACTGGGAAGCCAGGATTGCATTGTCGGTGTTAGCCACGATTTCGTTGGCCTTATCGACAGCACCGCGCATGCCATCTGCGCCCGGGGTGAGTACAAGCTCAGCGCCGAATGCGCGCAGAACGACGCGGCGCTCCTGGCTCATGGTGTCCGGCATAGTGAGAATGACCTTGTAACCGCGGGCTGCGCCGACCATTGCCAGCGCGATACCGGTGTTGCCCGAGGTACCCTCGACGATGGTTCCGCCCGGCTTGAGCTCGCCAGAGCGCTCGGCGGCATCGATAATTGCGTTGCCGATGCGGTCCTTGACCGAGTTGGCAGGGTTGTAAAACTCCAGCTTGGCAATCACGTTGCCCGGCAGGCCCTCGGTAACACGGTTGAGCTTAACCAGCGGGGTGTTGCCGATCAGTTCAGTGACATCGTTATAAATAGTCATTAATCTTATCCATTCCGGAAATCACAGAGGACTTCCTAATGAGTTTTCGCGTGTAGCCGTAGTGTACGCCTGATGCTGCAATTAGTACAGACCAGTTCGTCTATTTTGGGAATTGCGTGGGGAAGGGGGCTGTTAATTCCGGTGTCACCACCGTCACAGTTGCCGCGGCCGGCACCGTCGCAGTCACACCGCTGATTTCGCAATGCTCCTGCTCTTACCACGTTAACGCTATGTGATTGCCCTGCTCGTCTTTACCTCCATTGTGAGGGTAAAGAGCATTAAAGTTTCTTAGAATCCACTATTCTGAGACGTGATTTACGGTGCACGGGAATGCCTTGTAAATAGGCAGCGGCCCTCGCCACTGTGATTGGGCGCGATTGCGGCCGTTATCTGCACAGCGGTTATATGCGATAACCGAAAACGCAGGCAATGGATCCGATGATTGCGGTGCTTCGTCGAAGCCACTCAGGGGGACTCAAACCTTTGGGGAAGGAGGCGAGGCATTAATAGAAGTGTGAAGCTTTCCTCAGCCCATCAGCCAGGAGACCGACTGTAAATCATCCAATTCGCGTCCGCGGATTGGCGGTCGAGCGGTGCTGTCGAGGTGAATAGCGCCGCAGAAAGAAGATTTACATCATGCATATTGCTGAGGGATTTCTCCCAGTTACTCATTGCATTGGGTGGGGTGTAGCTGCCGCTCCCTTTGTCATTCACGGCGCAGTTCAAGCCAAGCGCACTATGAAAGAGCATCCCGGTAGCGGCATGCTGCTCGGTGCTGCCGGTGCGTTTACTTTCGTGCTCTCCGCAATCAAGATTCCATCCGTGACGGGTTCCACTTCGCACCCGACAGGTACGGGTTTTGGTGCTGTAATCTTCAAACCTCCGGTGATGGCGCTGCTTGGCTCCATCGTGTTGCTCTTCCAAGCAATCTTGCTCGCTCACGGCGGCATTACGACGCTTGGTGCGAACATCTTCTCCATGGCAATCGTCGGCCCGTGGGTCGGCTACGCCTTCTACGTATTGACTCGAAAGCTCGGTGGAGGCCTGCTGCCAGGTGTGTTTATGGCAGCGTTCTTCGCTGACCTCTCCACCTACGTCGTGACCTCCATGCAGCTCGCTCTTGCGCACCCGGCAAACCCGGGCGGTGTTGGCGGCGCGCTGGCTACATTCCTCGGCCTGTTCGCTATCACGCAGATTCCGCTGGCAATCATCGAGGCTCTCGTCACCGTCATTCTCATGCGCACCCTGCTGGCAGTGGCACACACTGAGCTCCTCGATCTCGGCTTCCTGTCCCGCTTCGGCGATGCGCCAGCACCGGCGCTGGAGGCGAAAGCTGCAGACACCACAACCAACGCTGTTGCAGGGTCTGCCACTTCGCAGAATGCTTCAGCTGCATCCGTATCCGGCCAGAAGCAGTAGCCGTCGTCAAGCGAAAAGAAGCGAAAGAGAGCACGATTATGAATGCAAAAAACAACGCGCAGATTGTCGACGCACAGGCAGCTAGCCGGCCGAAGAAGAACTCCGTGTGGGGCAGCGTCGGTCTTATTGTCCTGGTAGTCGTAATTGCCATGTTCCCGCTGTTCTTCAACTACGGCGACGACGACGCAGAGGAGCCGTTCGCCGGCACTGATGCCACCGCTACGGAGACAATTCAGGAAATGGACCCGAACTACGAGCCGTGGTTCGAGCCACTCGTCGGCGAACTGCCGGGTGAGGTCGAGTCGGGTCTGTTCGCGCTCCAGGCCGTTATCGGTGCTGGCGTCCTGTTCTACGTTATTGGCTTCTACCGAGGGAAGGCTGCTGCGCGTTCAGACAAGCGCGAGAAAGAGCAGTGAATGCGCTAGAAGCCGCAGCGGCGCGCAGCGCTTGGGCGCGCCGTAACGTGGGCGAAAAGATCCTGCTGCTCGGTGGGCTGTTGATTCTGGCGGTTGCGCTTCCGCCAATTCCCTTTGCGCCGGTCATTGCGGTCATTGCTTGGTTTATTGCGTACATAGCCCGGGTGCCCCGCAAGCTGTATGTGGCAATGGTGCTGGCACCGGCGGTTTTTGTGCTCGTCGGCGCGTTTCCGATTTTGGTAGCGCTTACTCCCGACGGTCTCGCGTGGTCGCCGGATGGCCCGCAGCGAATGGCGCAGGTTGTGATGCGTTCGTTTGCGGGTATCAGCTGCACGATGGTCTTTGCGCTGACCACTCCGATTTCGGAGCTCATTGCGTGGCTCGACAAACGTGGCATGCCTCGGTACCTGACGTACCTTGCTGAAGTGATTTATCGGATGACTGGCGTGCTGATTCACTCCGCGCACTCAATGACAGAAGCCCAAGCGCGACGTCTTGGGCACTCCACGCGCCGGGCGATGATTCGTGATGTCGCGGCGCAGTCCGCCAGCCTCTTTGTCATCGCTTTTGCTCGAGCCCGCAAGATGCAAGAGGGAATTGAGCTGCGTGCCGATCCGAGCGCAATGAAAGTACTGGTTATTTCGCGGCCGAGCCAGCCGAAGTTCCTCGCGATATCCAGTGCATTACTTTTGTCGTTGATTGCGGCCTGGGCGCTGCTGAAATGGGGTGTATAGGGATGTCGATCAGTAGGAAAAATAGCGCTGATCGCGTGGATGGTGCCAGCGGCGCCATTGTGGAAGCGGCCGCAGTTACATTCGCTTATGACGAAACCCACGTCCTGAAAGGCGTGGAGCTGGCAATTTCGGGTGGCGAGCGCCTAGCACTATTGGGCGCAAACGGTTCTGGCAAATCCACGCTGTTGCGTATGCTCGCGGGAGCGTCTAAGCCCGATGGCGGTGAGGTTCGCCTTGATGGCACCGCCTATAAGTACTCCCGGCACGGCCGCAATACGGTTCGCCGCTCAGTACAGATGGTCACGCAGGATCCGGATGAGCAAATCTTCGCGGCTAGCGTGTTTGCAGATGTCTCTTTCGGTCCCGTCAACCTGGGGCTGGAGAACGAGGAAGTCGAGCGGCGCGTCCGAGAGGCTCTAGGCACCGCCGAAATCACCGATCTCGCCGAACGCGTCCCGCACCAGCTCTCCTATGGTCAGCGCAAGCGCGTCGCTCTCGCAGGCGCGCTGGCGATGCACCCACGCGTCCTGCTTCTCGACGAGCCCTCCGCCGGCCTCGATCCGCAGGCGACCCGAAAGCTTGCACACACGCTCGATCAATTGCGCGATCAGGGCACAGCCGTCGTCGTCGCCACGCACGACATCGACTTCGCGTGGAATTTCGCCGATCGGGCAGCAGTGCTTGCCGACGGCAAACTGCGAGTTGGCTCCAAAGAGGAAATTTTGGCGGATCGACGGTTGGTCGAACATGCTCGATTGGCTTTGCCTTGGGCGCCCGTAGTCTCCAAGGCGATTGGGCGAGATGTGCTCCATCCAGAAGATGTTTAGGCGAGCGGTTTGGTTGGTGAATAGCTCATCGATATGTGCAGCTAAACCACGCTAAAAATGAGAGAAACGCCCGCGGGTAGGGCGCAATGCCTATAAAGATAGGCCTAGAAATATAGGCGAAGCTGTCGCATTTCTTCGCTTCCATTTCACGTCACACCTGTCCGCGGGCGATCTCCGTGGCCGTGGCACTTTGCAGTGTCTTCGGCGCATCAGGCAGGTATTCGGACTTCCTGGCGTGACCGACAATAAGGGGATGACGACTGCCGCTTGCTTCGATGCTTACGTGCAGAACCTTATTATCAATTTTCCTACTTTTCGCCGCTTCCCAAGGTTGAAATAACCTCAGTGCCGTTGGCGAATTTTGTTCCAGATTACCGCTGCGGGACAGTTCCGGAATTGCACCGGATTCCCTCTTGCGTTTGCTGTGCACCACCTTCGGACAACCACGTGGAGGACGTAGCATTGAAAGTGGAACTCAACAAAACCTGTTGCATGAATGACAATAGCGCACCAAAGTAAATCAGCGACAGTGTTTTTCGAAAATGTCCGCATTGGGGGTAAAACGCCGTTCATTACCCTCTGTTATCAACATTCACGCAGTTTATTAGCGGAAAAATAGCTACCCCCTGCCTTGTATCCATTCGGCCGAGGCGGGGCTAATGACAGGATTTATCCTGGTATTTTCTTTACGTACTTGTAGAGAAACCTAGTTGTTTCCTAAGATTGTGTGACGGATGCCTTAATGCAGGTGTACCCGTTCGGAGGGTACTATCTACTTTGTACGGTTTACAGCCCCCGAAAGGGTCCGTAGCCGCTGAGCGGTAGTTGGCCATTTCGTAGGAGTGTAAGTCGGCGCGAAGTCACAGGCTGATGGTGCCTCTGTGGGTGCCAGTGAAGTAATTTGCCCGTTACGCAGGAGGACGCGAGATGGATCCCCACCGCATTCTGGACGACAATGAGGTTATTAAGTCGTCCTTGGTCGCCCTAAAGAATGCGACTGGTATTCCGGTCACAATGTATGCGGAAGTCACCGATAACTCTAAGATGCAGATCAACAACTGGGTTGGCCTGCGTACCCCGGCTCTGCAGAATCTGACTGTGGAATCGGGTGCGGGTGTCGGTGGTCGCGTGTTGGCCACGCGCCGCCCGGTGGGTGTCAGTGACTACCTGCGCGCCAAGGTTATTACCCACGAGTATGACGACAAGATTCGTGACGAAGGCCTGCACTCGCTGGTCGCCGTGCCGGTGATTGTTTCGCGTCTTGTTCGTGGCGTGCTCTACGGTGGCGTGCACTCCTCGGTGCGCCTGGGGGACAAGGTTCTTGAAGAGGTCACAATGACCGCCCGTTGCCTGGAGCAGGACCTCGCTGTCGTCGACGCCTGTCGCAATATGGATCGCTCCGGTAACGGTAAGGGCGGTCGCATCATGAATGGCGCTGAATGGGAGCAGGTTCGCTCCACGCACTCCAAGCTGCGCATGCTCGCTAACCGCGTGGATGATGAGAAGCTGCGCCAGGAGCTCGAGGTGCTCTGCGACCAGATGGTCACCCCAGTTCGCGTTAAGCAGACCACCAAGTTGTCTGCTCGTGAGCTCGATGTTCTCGCCTGCGTCGCCCTCGGTCACACCAACGTCGAGGCCGCAGAGGAAATGGGCATCGGTGCCGAGACCGTTAAGTCCTACCTCCGCTCCGTAATGCGCAAGCTGGGTGCCCACACTCGCTACGAGGCTGTCAACGCAGCCCGTCGTATCGGCGCACTGCCGTAAACCGCTTGACGACGGGGCGCCGCGTTCCTAGCAAACTTGGCTAGTGAACGCGGCGCTCTTTCGCATCTACGGCCGTTTGGCGCTCATCTTCGCGCTCTCCACCGGGAATCCATTTAACGTCGTTGCCGTCGTTGGCCACTCTCGAAAGAATAAACAACAGGTCAGACAGGCGATTGAGATACTTCGCCGGTAGGACTGAAGTAGTTTCGGGAAACTCGCGGCAGGCAGCCCATGCCGCACGCTCGGCCCGACGAGTAATCACCCGAGCTGTGTGCAGCAGTGCCGCGGCTGGTGTGCCTCCAGGGAGGATGAAGGAATCCAGTTTTGGTAGTTGCTCATTGAACTGGTCACACCAGTGCTCGAGTCGCTCGATGTAATCCGGCTCGATACGCAATGGCGGGTACTTCGGGTTTTCTTCAATAGGTGTTGCCAGGTCGGCTCCGGCATCAAAGAGATCATTCTGCACGTAGCGGATGACAGTCGACACCTCGTCGTCAAGCGCGCCGAAACTGCGCGCCTGACCGAGTGCGGCGTTGGCCTCTTCGCACGTGGCGTAGGCGATAAGGCGAGAATCATCCTTGGGAACGCGGCTGAAATCGGATAATCCAGTGGTGCCGTCGTCGCCGGTGCGAGTGTAAATGCGAGTTAGATGAACGCTCATAGTTTCAAGCCTAAGCGCGATATTGCGAAATGTGGTTGGCTGGGGGAGTGGGAAATGAGCGATTTCTGGTTAAAGGCGGAGCGACGCTAAACGGTCAGGTTCAGATTTCCGGGGCGAAGAACTCGGTTCTGAAACTGATGGGTGCGGCGCTTCTGGCCGAGGGCACGACAGTACTGACGAACTGCCCTGAAATTGACGACGTGCCATTGATGCAGAAGGTCCTCGAAGGCCTTGGTTGCTCCGTGACGCGTGAGGGTGACCGGATTGAAATCACGGTGCCCGAAGAACTCTCGCATCACGCTGACTTCGATGCCGTGCGCCAGTTCCGCGCTTCGGTTTGTGTGCTCGGGCCGCTGACGGCGCGTACCCGTAATGCGATTGTCGCACTGCCCGGTGGTGACGCAATTGGTTCCCGCCCGCTGGACATGCATCAGGCTGGCCTGGAGAAATTGGGTGCACGCACCTATATTCACCACGGTTGCGTGGTGGCTGAGGCGGGGCGACTCAAGGGGGCGAACATCAAGCTGGACTTCCCGTCCGTCGGCGCGACCGAGAATATTCTGACCGCGGCCGTACTCGCTGAAGGTACGACTGTGCTGGATAACGCCGCCCGTGAGCCCGAAATTGTCGACCTGTGCGAGATGCTCGTGGAGATGGGCGCCAAGATCTCGGGTGCGGGGTCGAACACCATCATGGTTGAGGGCGTCGAGAAGCTGCACCCGACTGAGCACAGGGTCGTCGGCGACCGAATTATCGCGGGGACCTGGGCCTATGCTGCGGCGATGACCGGCGGCGATATTACGGTCGTTGGCATCAACCCTAAGTACCTGCACCTTCCTCTGGAAAAACTGAAGAATGCAGGCGCTCAGGTCGAGACCTATCCGCAGGGCTTCCGCGTGCGTATGGACGGGCGTCCGCAGGGTGTGAACTATCAAACGCTTCCATACCCAGGCTTTCCGACGGACATGCAGCCCATGGCCATTGCTCTGTCCGCGGTGTCCGAGGGGACGTCAGTGCTTACCGAGAACGTTTTTGAGTCGCGCTTCCGGTTTGTCGACGAGATGATTCGCCTCGGCACTGACGCGACTATCGATGGCCACCACGTGATGATTCGCGGAAAGGAAACGCTGAGTTCGGCACCTGTGTGGTCTTCGGACATTCGCGCTGGTGCCGGTCTGGTGCTGGCCGGGCTGTGCACTGAAAAGGGAGACGTCACCGAGGTGCACGATGTTTATCACATTGATCGCGGTTACCCGGGTTTCGTAGAGACGCTAAATGCTCTCGGCGCTTCTGTTGAACGGGTTAGCTAGTGGTCGTTGGCTTCCGGCTGATGGCTAATAGCTAAGCGCACGGTGCTAGTGAAGCGCACGGTGCGGAAAACCATCGCAAATCTTCGGTTTTGGATGCTTTAGAACCGTTAGGAGTGATTCTCCAGTGGGGCATGTGGTGGTTTTCGCTCTCTTACCTGGGGTTTTGTGTCTTTAGGTGGGGT
>NZ_KV809172.1:0-1045 GCF_001812505.1 Corynebacterium sp. HMSC064E10
TTACACACACTTCACACATAAAGCGAACCCGCAGGCCACGGAGCATTTTTATAACGCGCATCAGCATATGAACAGCTATAAGCGATCTAACTACAACATGTGCGAGGCAGCAGGTGAAGCGTACTGGATTTAGTTCCTACTACAGCCCTGAAACTCGACCGAGCGTGATCACATTCGACGGTTGCTATTACAGCGCTCTAACTAAGGGAGCCGACAGTCCCTACAAGGCAAAACTGATTAATGCTCAAGACGCGTGGGCATAGTTCGGAGAAGGTGGGTTTGCGACTTTACGGAGGATACATTGCTAAAGCAATATGCACATTCACAAAGTGCTGGACTGACCACACCACGGGAAGCACAACGTAGAACCATCTCGTCCATCCCGTCAACTCAGGCTCGTAAAAGCGGAACTAAGCCCAGGACGCTTAAACATACGCATGAATACATCGGATAAAGAGTCCTTGACAGAAGATGTCTGGTGAAGTCTCATGAATGCGGAAGCGAACTTGGAGCAGACATCGCTAAGCGCGGAAGCCTACTCAGCTGCGAGCTCGAGGATATTCCCGATAATGGTTGGAAAATGCTGGTTGAGAGGATTAACCGCACGCCCCGGCAGATTATCGCGTAATAGCTGGGCTGGATCAAACTACTGCTTAGCTAGGAACGAGAAGAGCAAACTGGCAAGGAGGTGGTGGCTCCAGACCCTGATTTCAAATGGAGTCAGCTAGGTGGTTTGTCCGAGCCGTTCTACCAACATTGCGAGCTGACGCCGCCACAAAATCTGATCAATAGGTACGACATTCTGCTCGACGAGGCAACCCAACTGGTAGCTTGCCTGACCGGGTCGCAGCTGTTTGAGTCAAGGCAGCGATTGTGACACGACGGACGTATTTGGTTTTGATTTGCCCGTGGGTCTACTGCCGGTCGACTAGGGGCCCTCATATCAACCACGACAAGACCGACCTGATAGCCCCCTAAGCCGAAAGAGAGCATCAGCACTAGAAGGTTAGCTTATGCTGTTTATTTTGTTTAATGTTGTTTACTT
>NZ_KV809173.1:0-256757 GCF_001812505.1 Corynebacterium sp. HMSC064E10
TTTTACCCACAAGTAAACAACATTAAACAAGGGTTGGTCCGGTCGGCGGCGGAAGCCGTACTTGCCGGTCTCTCAGGAACTAAAGGGTAAGGGGTATCCGGGCGAATGGGCACAAGCGTGTCCGCTCAGCGAATCGCCTGGTTGGCGCCTTTCGCTGCTTATCCCAATGCGAGTTACTGACTGCCTTTGTGGCTGTCAGGGGCGGGTCGATGCGGGGCTAGTGAGTGCGTTTATGGCGGCGGCTGAAGGCTAATCGAAGTTACTGACTGCGTTTATGACAGAAATGGGGCGAAAAATGGCTTGAAAGTGTCATAAAGTTGCACAGTTTCAGATTTGCAGCCCGTATCCACGCATGCTGCCCGCGTTCACAAGTATGGCCTCCAATCGCGTGCACAATCCGTCCATCACAATTACAGCCCCAGTTCACACGCAAAACCCACAAACGCATTCGCAACTACGTCCAACTCGGTCCAAACATGCTTCGACAGCGCACAGGTTACCTTCGATAGCGCGCCAGTTATCCCCGTTATCGATCGCTGCAAACAGGCCAGTACCTGTATAAATTAGCCAATACTAAACGATTGGAAGAACCCTGCCCTAAATATTGCGCAAATTCATAACGTATTTATTTGTTAAATAGGGAACCCTAAGCTAATGTTTGCCAGGTAATGATTACCTAAGTTAGTGATTGGGTAACCGCGTCCACCGGACGCATGTTTAACAATCCTACTGTGACCGAAGGGATGCCTTTAAGTGGCGCGTTCTAACTCCGGCCGTATTCGCAATATCGTAGTCGCATCTGTTTCGAGCCTGGGGCTTGTACTTGGTGCATGTTCTACTGATGCCGGTAACGAGGATAAGTCTGCAGCTGCAGGCAACAAATCCACCGTTACCGTTACTGACAATCACGGTGAGCAGACCGTACCGGCCGAAATTGACTCTGTTGTGGCAACGGATAACCGCTCCTTCGAGATGCTCGATCAGTGGGGTATTAAGCTGGCTGCAGCTCCGAAGCCGATTATCCCGTTTACGGTTTCCGACTACAAGGACAATCCTGACGTTCAGGACATCGGTAATCACCGCGAGCCGAACCTCGAGATCGTTGCAGCTGCGGACCCGGACTTGATCGTCAACGGTCAGCGTTTTGACAAGTACTACGACGACCTGAAGAAGCTCGCTCCGAACTCCGCCATCGTGGACTTCGAGCCGCGCGAGGGCAAGTCGCTGGATGAGGAGCTCAAGCGTCACGCCGAGGGGCTTGGCACCATCTTCGGTAAGGAGAAGGAAGCCGATCAACTCATCGCGGACTTCGACAAAGCTCTGGAGCGCGCTCGCAAGGCCTACAACCCGGACGTGAAGGTTATGGCGCTGAACTCGTCGGGAGGCACGCTCGGCTACATTGCTCCGACTGTTGGTCGCACCTTCGGCCCGCTGTTTGATCTGATTGGCATGAAGCCGGCACTGGAGGTCGACAAGGCCAGCGATGATCACCAGGGTGATGAGATTTCCGCCGAGTCCATCGCTAAGGCGAACCCGGATTTCATCATGGTTCTCGACCGCGATGCTGGCACCTCGGTGCGCGGTACCGATGAGTACCGTTCGGCGCAGTCTGTGGTCGAGGAAGCTGCTCCGCTGAAGAACGTGAAGGCCGTCAAGGAGGGCAAGATCTACTACGCCCCAGAGGACACTTACACCAACGAGTCCATCATCACGTACACGGAGATTTTGAACGAGCTTGCCGACGCCTTCGAGCAGGCCTAATAGTTCTCTGGCCAGTCACAGGAGTACCTCACCAACTCTATGCAGAAGTTACTGGAACCCCGATTAGCCATTGGGATTGCCGTTGTGGCAGTCCTGGTGGCTATGTCGCTGTTTGTAGGCCAATACGACATCCTGGGCGCCGACGACGGCTGGCAGATGTTCGCTACCACGCGTATTCCGCGCACCATTGCGCTAGTGCTCTCGGGTGCCGCGATGGCGATGTGCGGCCTGGTCATGCAGCTGCTTACACACAACAAGTTCGTCGAACCCACCACGACGGGAACCACGGAATGGGCTGGGCTTGGCCTGATCTTCGTGATGTATTTCTTCCCCTCAGCGTCGTTGCTCGGCCGGATGAGCGGCGCGATTATCTTCGCTTTCATCGGCACGGCAGTGTTCTTCCTGTTCTTGCGCCGAGTGACGTTGAAGTCGAGCCTGGTCGTACCCATCGTGGGTATCATGCTGGGCGCGGTAGTCAGTTCGATTTCGACTTTCTTTGCGTTGCAGACAGACATGCTGCAGTCGCTGGGCGTGTGGTTTGCAGGCTCCTTCACTGATATTTATAAAGGGCAGTACGAATTCCTGTGGCTGGTCGTCATTGTGGTCGCAATCGTCTTCGTATTCAGCGATCGGCTGACGGTAGCAGGCCTTGGTGAGGATATCGCGACCAACGTTGGACTGAACTACAAGCGAATCGTGTTCCTGGGTACGGGACTAATCGCGATTGCAACAGGCCTGGTCACAGTCGTGGTGGGCAATTTACCCTTCCTGGGCCTCGTCGTCCCGAACATCGTCTCCATGTTTCGTGGTGATGACCTGCGTTCCAATTTGCCATGGGTGTGCCTGGTGGGCATTGCCATCGTGACGATCGCGGACATAATTGGCCGCGTCATTATCGCCCCCTTCGAGATTCCGGTATCGGTGATTCTCGGCATCCTGGGTGCTGCCATTTTCGTCTATCTGATTGTGGAGCGGCGTCGTGCTTAATCTCAGTTCAACTCACACGATGGCCAACCAGGTTGGGCCGCAAACGACGTCGTTTAGCACGGGCGCCGCGGCGCGCAGGTACTGGATTATCATTGCTGTGCTGGTGGGCTTGGCGACGTTGTTTACCGCGGGTCTGCTCACATGGGACAACCCGTTGCCGTTCGGCACGGAGGGCTTTTGGCTGATTGCGCGTCGTCGTCTTGATGCCGTGATTGCCATGATTGTGGTTGCCTGCTGTCATGCAATTGCGACGGTTGCGTTCCAGTCGATTGCGAATAACCGAATTATTACGCCGTCGATTATGGGATTTGAAGCGCTGTACGTGGCTATCAGTACCGCCGCGGTCTACTTCCTCGGCGCGACGGGTCTGATGAATGCCGGCTCGGTTGGGGCGTTTGTCCTGCAGCTTACGCTGATGGTGGGGCTGTCGCTGGTGCTGTACGCGTGGCTGCTGACTGGGAAGAGCGCGGATATGCACAGCATGCTGCTTGTGGGCATTGTCATCGGTGGCGGGATGGCCTCGGTATCGACGTTCATGCAGCGCATGCTGACGCCTTCGGACTTTGACCTGCTGACGGCGCGGTTGTTCGGCTCGGTCAACAACGCTGATCCGGAGTTTTTCCCAGTGGCAATTCCGCTAGTGATAGCGGCAATCGTTGTAATCGCGCTGCATTCGCGGGCGCTGAATGTCATGTCGCTAGGCCGTGAGGTTGCGACGAATCTGGGCGTGAATTACCAGGTTCGGTCCATCACCGTGCTGGTTGCGGTGTCGGTGCTAATGGCAGTATCGACGGCTATGGTCGGCCCGATGACATTCCTCGGCTTCCTGGTCGCGACCATTGCGTACCAGGCTGCGGATACCTATGACCATCGCTTTGTACTGCCGATGGCGGGGCTGATCGGCTACGTCACGTTGGCCGGTGCGTATTTCATTCTCAATCACGTTTTCTATGCTCAGGGCGTGGTGTCCATCATTATCGAGCTGGTTGGCGGTTCGATCTTCCTCTACGTCGTTTTGAAGAAGGGACGGCTATGATTCTCCTCGACAGTGTAAGCAAGAGCTATACCAGCGAGGTGTCAATTGGCCCCGTTGACCTGGAAATTCCGACCAACTCCATCACGGCGCTGATCGGACCGAACGGTGCGGGCAAGTCCACGCTCTTGACTATGATTGGCCGCCTTCTGGCCGTCGATTCCGGCGACATCAACGTCGGCCCGTACAACGTGGGCAAGACCAAGTCGAAGGATCTGGCGAAGGTGCTGTCGATTCTGCGTCAGGACAATCACTTCGTCACCCGTCTCACCGTGCGCCAGCTAGTCAGCTTCGGCCGCTTCCCGTACAGCCAGGGGCGCCTGACCGCCGAGGATGAGCGCATCATCTCTCAGTACATCGAGTTCCTCAACCTTGAGGCGCTCCAGGGCCGCTACCTGGATGAACTCTCGGGCGGTCAGCGTCAGCGCGCGTATGTCGCAATGGTGCTCTGTCAGGAGACGGATTACGTGCTTCTCGACGAGCCGTTGAACAACCTGGACATTTCTCATTCGGTCGACATCATGTCGCACCTGCGCACTGCAGTGCGCGAGTTGGGTCGCACGATGGTGGTGGTGTTGCATGACATCAATTTCGCGGCTCGCTACGCCGATTACATCTGTGCGGTCAAGGATGGCCAGATTGTTGAGCACGGCCCAACCTCAGAGCTGATGCGTTCGGAGGTTCTGAGCCCAATCTTCAACACTCACATTGACATCGTCGAGGGCCCGCACGGCCCGGTCGCCTGTTACGGCTCTTAAGCCAATTCCGAGCCGGCCCCACGCAGCCGATACAATCTAGCCTCATGACTATTACTGCTGCCGTTGACGGTTCCGCCTTGCACAACCCCGGACCTGCCGGGTGGTGCTGGTATATCGACGACAGCTGCTGGGCCGCCGGCGGATGGAGAGAGGGAACCAACAACCGCGGGGAGCTCACTGCTCTTGCCGAGCTGCTCCGCGCTACCGCGCACATCCCCGACGAACCTCTTTTCGTACTGTGTGATTCGCAGTACGTGATTAACTCCGTTACCAAGTGGATGCCGGGGTGGAAGCGCAAGGGATGGAAGAAGCGCGACGGCAAGCCCGTCCTCAACGTCGATATCTTGCAGGACATCGACCAGCTGCTCGTCGGCCGCAATATCCACCTCGAGTGGGTTAAGGGACACTCCGGCCACGACATGAACGAGGCCGCTGATCAGCGCGCCCGCGCGGCCGCCACTGCGTATCAGAAGGGCACCGCAGTGCCCGAGGGGCCAGGTTTCGCCGGCGCGGGGAGTCGCGGGCAGACGAATGCAGCACAGGCGAATGCAGTGCCGACAAAAACCACGCCCGCCGCGCCTATCTCCGAGCCCAAACAACCCAAGACCGCAACCTTCGAGCAGGAGGGTCTCTTTGACCTCGCTGCCGACACCACCGTGATGCCCGAGGACGCCGCCAAGGAAGCGCTCACCGTTTTCCGCCGCGCCGCACATCGCGCTGAACAGGGCAATGCTCGCGCCCTCAAGGCATTGCTTAACGACGCCCTGGGCGCCAACCTCGCCGTGCCAGACGGGCTTTCGGATGCCGAGCATGAGCTCCGCGTCGAGGGAACCACCGCTACCGCGCAGTTCACTACCGACGGCTGGATTGGCTTGGCTGTCTGGGATTTGTCCCAGGCAGTGGGGAAGGCCACAGGTTCCGCGCGTTTGCTGGGCTGGAATGTGGGTAGGTCTTAGCAGTAGTATGAAAGTTTGGTCTTTTAGGTAGACCACCAGGCAATCCGGGGTTACTGGTAGCCTGAAAACACATAAATTCTTTTACTCATTACATATAAGGAGCTCCGACTTCATGGCTGAGCACGTAGGTCCTCGTTCCGGCGAAGGCCGAGGAAATCGCGGAAACCGCGGGTCTAACCGTTCCCATGGTCGTGGCGAGGGCGGCTTTAACGGGCGCAACCGCAACGATCGTCGTGGACAGGGCGGTGGCCCAGGTGGTCGTGGCCGTGGTGGTCACGGTGGTCATGGCGGCAACCGCGATTCCCGTGGTTCGCGGGGCTTCCGTCGTGATGATCGCGACGATCGTGACTTTAACCGCGGTGACCGCAATGAACGCGGTGGTCGTGGCGGTCGTGGTTACAACCGCAACAATCGCGATGATCGTAATGAGCGCGGCGAGCGCGGTTACAACCGCAACGACCGGGGCGACCGCAATGATCGTCGCGGCCCGGGCGGACGCGGTGGCCAGGGAGACCGCAACTTCGACCGTCGTGGTGGTAAGCCACGTCGCTCCAACCGTGGTGGCCGCTTCCAGGATGAGAAGCGTACGCACCGCACCGGCCCGCAGCGCCCAGGTTTCCGCGAGGAGCGCATTGAGGCCCGCAAGAACGAGCCGAAGCTGCCAGATGACATTCGTGCAGACGAGCTCGACCCGAGCGTGCGCCAGGATTTGAAGAGCCTAGCTAAGGACAACGCCGACAAGGTCGCTCGTCATATGATTATGGCTGCAATCCTGATGGCTGAAGACCCGCAGCGTGCCCTGGAGCACGCCCGCGCAGCGAAGGACCGCGCAGGCCGCGTCGGTGTCGTTCGTGAGACCGCTGGTGTTGCCGCTTACCACGCAGTTGAGTGGAAGGAAGCCCTGGCGGAGCTGCGTGCTGCTCGTCGCATCTCCGGTGGTCCGGGCATGCTCGCGGTGATGGCGGACTGTGAGCGCGGCCTCGGCCGCCCGGAGAAGGCCATCGAGCTGGCTCGCTCCGAGGAAGCCAAGCAGCTGGACAACGAGTCCAAGACTGAGCTGGCTATCGTCGCCGCAGGTGCCCGCCGCGATATGGGCCAGATTGATGAGGCTCTGGTTGAGCTGGAGACCCAGGATCTGAACCCGGACCGTGAGGATTTCGAAGCAGCTCGTCTGTTCTACGCCTACGCTGATGCGCTGATGGAGGCCGGCCGTAAAGACGATGCCAAGGTGTGGTTTACCCGCTGCGCCAAGATTGATGTCGACCAGATGCTCGATGCTCGCGAGCGCATCGAAGAGCTGAGCAAGTAACCGGCCTCGCCGTCCGGCTCGCACAACCAGCCACCGCTGGCGCACCGCTGGCGCAATCCGGCTGCGCATCTACAATTCGTCGTAAAGCGTTCCTATTTCGTAAAAGGAGAAATGCACCCCCATGGCTTCTGTCGCTTCTTCCTATGATGCCGCTCTGCTTGATTTGGATGGCACGATTTACGAAGGTGGCGCGGCGATTCCGAACGCCCTGGAGGGGCTGACCGAGGCGGCGCTGCCGATGGTGTTCATTACGAACAACGCCTCCCGTGCGCCGCAGACGGTGGCGGATCAGCTCAATGGGCTGGGCTATGACGTTCACGCGGACGATGTGATGACGTCGGCGCAGGCGGCCATCGAGATGGCGGCGGAGGTCATTGAGCCGGGCTCGAACGTTTTTGTGTTGGGTGCGGAGTCGTTTAAGCAGTTGGCTCGTGAGGCGGGGTACAACCTCGTGGATTCTGCTGATGACAACCCTGCGGCGGTGTTCCAGGGGCTCAACCGTGAGATGACGTGGAAGCAGATGTCGGAGGCGGCGCTGGCGGTGTCGCGAGGTGCGCGCTTCCTGGTGTCGAATTTGGATACGACGCTGCCGTCGGAGCGCGGTTTTTTGGTCGGCAATGGTTCGGTCGCTGCGGCGATTTCGACGACCACGGGTGTTGCGCCGCTGTCGGCGGGTAAGCCGAAGCCGCCGATGTTCATTAAGGCGGCGGAGCGTGTGGGCGCGAAGAATCCGCTGGCGATTGGGGACCGTCTCGATACCGACATCGCGGGTGGAAATGCTGCGAAGATGGACACGTTTATGGTGGTCACGGGCGTTTCCACGCATATGGATGTCGTCGCGGCGCCGCCGGAGCACCGTCCGACGCTCATTGGCGCTGATATGACCGCGCTGAACCGTGAGCTGGATCAGGCACGTCCGGCTCCGCAGGCTGGTTTCACCGCGCGTTACGACGACGCGGAGGCCGGTGTCATCGTTCTTTCTGGCGGTGACACGGAGGATCCTCGGTTGGCGAACCCGGCGGAGGCCGCGGTGGCGGCTCTGCTGACGGTCGTGGATGTGGTGTGGAACTCTGAGGCTGGTCGTGCTGGCGCAGTCGAGGTCACGCAGGTCCGCGCAGAGGGCCCGGCTGCTGAGGCGGCGCTGGCTGCCTGGCGGAAGTGATAGCTGATGAGCGAGATCGCACCGAAGCCTGGGCAGGGGCCGGGGCAGGAGTCTGGTCCCGTGCCGGGGCCGAAACCGGGTCCCTCTGCTGCACCCAGCCCGGCGGCAATGCCCGGTGCGCGCGAGGTAACTCCGGAGGCCGTCCGGGAGCAGGTTGCGGCTGCACTATCCGCGCCCGCGCCGACTCCGCAGGAGAGAGTCGCGCAGTTCGAGCGGGCGCATGAGATTTTGTATGAGGCCCTGGGCTCGTCACGCAGGGAAGGAAAGTGAACGCGGTGGCAAAGAAAGCTCCTAAGCGCAGGCTCGATGCGGAGCTGGTGCGAAGGAAGATTGCTCGCTCCCGTGAGGCGGCAGTGGACATGATTAAGGCCGGCCGAGTCGAGGTCGGCGGTTTTGTCGCCTCCAAGCCCGCGACCGCGGTGACAGGCGACGTGTCCATTCGCGTCAGTGGCCTGGAAGAAGACAAGAACTGGGCATCGCGCGGGGCTCACAAGCTGCTCGGAGCACTGGAAGCTTTCGAGCCGCAGGGCCTGGACTTGAAGGGCCGAAAGGTGCTGGATGCCGGTGCCTCCACGGGCGGTTTTACCGATGTGTGTCTGCGCCGCGATGTTAATACCGTCTACGCCGTCGATGTCGGCTACGGTCAGCTGATTTGGCGCCTGCAGGATGACCCACGGGTGGTTGTGCTCGACCGGACTAATGTCCGCACGCTGACCCCGGAGATTCTCGGTGGCACGGCCGATGTCATGGTCGGCGATCTGTCGTTTATTTCTTTGAAGCTGGTCCTGCCAGCGATTGTCTCCTGCTTGGACGAGGGCGCTGACCTGCTGCCGATGGTCAAGCCGCAGTTCGAGGTGGGTAAGGAACGTCTTGGCTCCGGTGGTGTCGTGCGCAGCGATGCGCTGCGTCAGGAAGTTGTCCAGGAAGTCGCCGAGTACGCCCGCACGCTGGGGTTGTCCTTCCGCGCGGCTGTGGCCAGCCCGCTTCCGGGTCCGAGCGGCAACGTGGAGTTCTTCCTGTGGCTGGTGAAAGACGGCGGCGCCAGCGATATTGGTGATGAGGCTATGGCTGCGGCCATCGCTAAGGCCGTCGAGGAGGGGCCGCACAATGACTAGCTCACCGACCGAATCACCGACCGGCTCACCGACTAGCGCGAGGAGCAGCTCAGGGATTAGCAAGCCGAAGACCAGAGCGGGCAAGCGCGAGATCCTGCTGGTCCCGCACACTGGCCGTAGCGCCAACCTGGAAATGGCCGCCGAAGCGGCCGAGCTGCTTGAGGCCGCGGGTATCGATATCCGCGTGCTGGCCGGTAAGAACCCGGAGGCGTTGGCCGCGCACCCAACGCTTGGCAAATACCCGCGCTACTGGCATTCCCCGCAGGCGGCGTCGGGATGCGAACTCGTCCTCGTCCTCGGCGGCGACGGCACCTTCCTGCGCGCCGCAGATATTGCACACTCGGCTGACCTGCCGGTGCTCGGCATCAATATGGGGCACGTGGGCTTCCTCGCCGAGTGGGAGCAGGAGTCCATGACGGAGGCGATTAACCGCGTCATCAAGCGCTCCTGGCGTATCGAAGACCGCATGACCATCCGCGCCACCGTCCGTGACACCACCGGCCGCGTAATTGGCTCCGGCTGGGCGCTGAACGAAGTCAGCATCGAAAACGTCAACCGCCGTGGCGTGCTGGACGTCATTCTAGAGGTCGATCGCCGCCCGGTGAGTTCCTACGGCTGCGATGGCGTACTGATTTCCACGCCGACAGGCTCCACCGCGTATGCCTTTTCCGCAGGTGGTCCCGTACTCTGGCCAGAGCTCGACGCAATGCTCGTCGTGCCCAACAACGCCCACGCGCTGTTCTCCCGCCCGCTGGTGATTTCGCCGCATTCGACCATCGCGATTGAGACCAACCACGACACCGCCGAGGCTGTCGCGGTGCTCGACGGTTTCCGCAACATCACCATGCCACCGGGCAGTCGCATCGAAATCGAGCGCGGCGCGCAGCCGGTGCGCTGGGTGCGTCTGGACGATCAGCCGTTCGCCGATCGTCTGGTGCACAAGTTCCGCTTGCCGACGTCCGGGTGGCGCGGCCCCGCCGAGGCCCAATAGCATTTTACCCACGGCAGACAAGACCCAACTTCAAGGGAAGGACTGATTGCAGGCGCCATGCTGACTGAGATTTCCATCCGCGACCTCGGCGTTATCCCCGACGCGACGCTTGAATTCAGCCCAGGCCTGACCGTGCTCACAGGTGAAACCGGTGCGGGTAAGACCATGGTGGTCACCAGCCTCAAGTTGCTCTGTGGCGCGCGTGCCGACGCCGGCCGCGTGCGCACCGGCGCCGACAAGGCTCTGGTGGAAGGCCGCGTTTCCACCGAACACCTCTCGGAGGAAGAGTCAACCACCATCGATGCTGTGGTCGCCGAGCTCGGCGGCGAGCGCGATGAGAATGACGAGTACCTGCTTGCCCGTCAGGTCTCCGCGAAAGGCCGCTCCCGTGCGTGGGTTGGCGGCCGCAGTGCGTCGGCTGCGGCGCTGGCGGATGTCTCCACGCGCCTGATCGCGATTCATGGCCAGAATGATCAGCTGCGCTTGCAAAGCGCTGATGAGCAGCGCGCGGCCATCGACCGCATGGATGCCGAGACCATCGCGCCGACGCTGGAAACTTACCGTCAGCAGCGCGCACACTGGCGCACCCTGGTCAAAGAACTGGAAGAGAAGACCTCTAAGCGCCGCGAGTTGGCCATGCGTGCCGACCAACTCAGCTTCGCCATCGAAGAAATCGACGCAGTCTCGCCCGAACCAGATGAGGACCAGGACCTGGCCTCCCAGATCCGCCGCATGCAGGACCTGGATGGTCTCCGTGACGCTGCAGCCGTGGCGCTTGCCGCCATCGATGGCGCCGCCGCCGTGAGCACGACCGGTATGGATGCCGCCACCGAGGACTCCGGTGCTGCCGAACTGCTCGGTGCCGCCGCAAACGAGCTCGCCGGCTCCAATGATGACGAGCTCACCGAGTTTTCCAACCAGCTCAATGAGCTGACCAGCCAGCTCTCCGAGATCTCCGCTGGTCTCGGTGCGTTTCTCTCTGGCCTGCCCGAGGAAACCGAGTCCCTGGACAAGCTCATGCAGCGCCGGGTGGAGATTAAGAATCTCACCCGCAAGTACGCCCCGGACATCGCGGGCGTGTTGGCCTGGCGGGATAAGGCGGAGCGCAAGCTCGCCACGTTGGATGTCTCCGGCGAAGCGCTGGACAAGCTGACCGCGGAGATCAAGACCGCGGAGAAGAAGCTCGGTAACACCGCGCGGAAGCTCTCCAAGGCTCGTGCAAAGGCCGCACAGCATCTGGAACAGGCCGTGACCAAGGAGCTCAAGGGCTTGGCCATGCCGCACACTTCGCTGGTGGTGGAGATCACCAAGGCCGACACCTTTGGTCCCGCTGGCGTGGACAATATCGAGTTCAAGCTCCGTGCCCACGAAGGTGCCGAGCCGCGCCCGCTGGCCTCATCCGCATCCGGCGGTGAGCTTTCCCGCATCATGCTGGCATTGGAAGTTGTCCTCGCCGAAGGACAGGCTGGACACACGATGGTTTTCGATGAGGTCGATGCCGGTGTTGGTGGGCGCGCGGCTGTAGAAATTGGCAAGCGCCTGAAGCAGTTGGCGGTGAATAACCAGGTGATCGTCGTCACGCACTTGCCTCAGGTGGCGGCGTTTGCGGATACCCACTTGGTGGTCAGCAAGGATGCGCGCTCGGGTGCGGTGTCGTCGAAGGTGACGAGCCTGGGCGATGAGGAGCGGATCGACGAACTCGCGCGGATGATGGCGGGTTTGGACGATTCGGACTCCGGGCGGGCGCATGCCCAAGATCTTCTGGATCAAGCTCGGCGCGCCTTCGCGGCCAAGTAGCTGCACTTATGTTTCACTAAGTGCCATGAGTCTGTTCTCTCGGAACGAAAAAGATCTTCCTGGCATTTCGGGGACCGTGCGGGACGGTTCCCGCCTGGAGCGTGCGCTCAAGCGCATGGGCGAAGGCGACATCGTGGTGATTGATGCGCCGGATATCTCGCGTCCACTGGCACAGCAGTTGATTGATGCCAAGGTCGCCGCAGTGGTGAACACCGGCGCGTTTACCACAGGTTTTGTGCCGAATTACGGCCCGCAGATGATGCGCGACGCCGACATTGAAATGGTTCAGAACGTCGGCGACGAGGTCTTTGAGAAACTCAAGGACGGCAAGAACGGCAGGCTTCACGACGGCAAGCTCTACCACGGTGACCGCCTGATTGGACAGGGCGACGAGGTCGACCAGGACGAGCTGGAGCGCGCCTTCGACGAGGGCCGCACCAGCATGGTCGACCGCCTGGAGGCGCTCTCCGGCAACTTGGTGGAGTTCGCCAAGACCGAATCCCCGCTGTACATCGATGGCCTGGGCATTCCGGATGAGACGGAGCCGCTGCGTGGCCGCAAGGTCGTTGTTGTTAGCCCTGGTGAGGGACACCGCAAGACTCTGGAAGATCTGAAGAACTTCATCCGTGAGTACGAGCCGCTGCTCATCGGCGTCGACACCGGTGCGGACACGCTGTTCGACTTGAAATACGAGCCGGACTACATCATCGGCGATCCAGAGAACATCAACTCCGAGGCGCTGCGGTCCGCCGGTTGCGTGATTCTGCCTGCCGACCCGGACGGTCACGCAGTCGGCCTTGAGCGCATTCAGGACCTCGGCATTGGCGCCATGACGTTCCCGGCGCTGTCCGATTCCGCCACTGACCTGGCGCTGGTCTTCGCCGCGCATCACGAAGCCGACATGGTCGTCTCCGTCGGGGCCCCGCAGAACATCGACAGCATCTACCACGACGAGGATCAACGTGGTGTGCCATCGGCGCTGCTGTCGCGTTTGAAGGTCGGGGAGAAGCTTGTCGACGGCCGCATGGTCGCCGACCTCTACCAAGTCAATAGCCGCGGTTTCGGTGTGGCTTGGGCAATCCTGGCCATTTTCGTTGCCGTTGCGGTGATCTTCGCTATCGCTGGTACCTCCGGCGATGGTTCTGTCAGCGAGAATCTAATTGATACCTGGAACTCTATTGCACTGTGGTTCCAGGGACTGTTTAAGTAGTTATAGCGGTATCTTGAGCATTGTGAGCGCCTGAGTTTTCAGCTGTCCGAGCTGATCGAGGCGTCGGCGAAAGGAATAAGGGACGGGCGATGGGGAAGAAGCGCAGGAGCGGGAAGTTTACAGCCGGTGTGACAGGTGCTGCCCTCGGTGTGGCGGCAGGTGCTGCGCTGGGTGCTTATGTGCTGAACCCCGCTGGTGCTAGCATTGATTTCGGTACCGGTGCCGCCTCTGAGCGCGATGCTGCCGTCGCGCGCGCTGATGCGCAGCAAGCGCGTGCCGATGAAGCCAATCGCATTATCGAGCCCATCGTCGGGGAGATCGTCAAGGATTCACTGAAAGATGTGCCTGTTCTTGTTATCGCGACTCCCGATGCCACCGATGAGCAGCTTGTAGGGGTTTCCGAGACCCTGCGCGCTGCTGGTGCCCCGGATGCGGGCGTGTTGAAGTTGACCGATAAGTTCCTCTCTTCTGCTGGCGCGGATGAGTTGAAGGACACAGTCGCTACCTCGTTGCCCGCCGATGTGGAGCTAGATCCGGAGCGCCGCGAACCAGGCCGTCAGGCTGGCCAGGCGTTGGCACCGGTGTTGGAGCTGGATAAGGATGGGGGAGAGCGAGCTTCCGCTACCGACCGAAAGCTACTGCTGGAGGCTCTGAAGGGCGGCGGGTTCGTCGAGTACGACGAGGGGACGCTCCGCCCGGCTGCTGGCATTGTGATTGTTGGTATTCACGGCACTGTCTCGCGCGCTGCGATTGATAAGGGCGAGGACTCGGAGTTTGGCGCTGGCTTGGTTGCGGATCTGGCGGTGGCGCTGGCTGAGGGCTTCGGTGCTGGTGAGGATGCGGCTGGTCACGTTGTGGTGGGGACGGACAGCTTTGGCCGTGAAGGTGTCAGTGCTCTACCGGACGAACGCTGGGGTGCCGACCCTGCTGTGAAGCGTGTGGACGCGGTGTCTGATGCTGCGGGGCAGGTTGGGGTTGTTGGGGAGTTGAAGAGGTAAAAAACACATGGAGGTTAGTCGGGAAACGGTAGAGCGGCTTTTCAAGTTCTCTTCTGACAGAAAGTGGGAGGTTTTCCATACTCCTGAGAATCTTGCTAAAGCGATCTCAATTGAGTCTGCTGAGTTGCTCGAGCTTTTTCAATGGGATGCAGAATATGAAAAAGCTGACCTCGAGGATGAGCTTGCAGATGTGCTGAGCTACTGCCTTTTACTGGCTCGTAGGGCTGAAATCGATCCGAATGAGGCGATTGCGAAGAAAATCGCCTTAAATGAAGTGCGCTATCCGCGTAGTAAAAGCACGGGAAGCTCGCTTAAGCACGACAGGTTGTAACGTGACCAAGAGAAAACTGCTTCCAGCGCCAAGGGCATTTGTTGAACAAGTCGACTACGCAAGTAGTGGCATCGACGAGCTAAAGGGTAAAGATACTCCTTACCGCCGTTTTATTATTGACTACCCTACGGTCTACATCATTTCATTGCGGGATAACAAGGGATCGTATCGAGTCTATGTGGGGGAAACGAACTCGATCGTCCAGCGAACGACCCAGCATCTCGAGGGAGATACAAAGGCATCTAACTCCAAGCGAAATCTCTGGATTGATTTACGTGATGGCGTTGGAACCCAGATGTACGTGATTGGGCACTCTCTATTTAATAAGTCGTTGACTCTGGATATTGAGAATCGACTTATGCAGTACTTGCCTAGCAACGAATCGGTGAAGTCTGCCAGTGAGACCAGTGTTGCTACTGAGAATGCGCGAACAAATGCGCAAGGTGATTACTTCACCAAAGAACATTTAGACAAATCTTTCACCCAGATTTGGTCTAAACTACATGCTCTGGATCGACAGCTATTTCCAGCTGAACGTATTATTCGCGAATCTGCACTTTTTAAAACATCACCTTTCCATGAGCTAACTAGAGAGCAGTCTGATGCAAAGTTTGAGATAATTAATGCAGTTGTAGATCAAATGCAATCAATCGCTGACTCTAGGCTGATTATGGTTTCAGGCGCTGCTGGAACTGGCAAGACAGTATTGCTTAGCAGTGTTTTTTATGATTTGAATCAAAAGCTCCCAGCTATTGAAGAACGTCTTGGGAAATCGACCCTTGACGCGTATATGCTAGTCAACCACGATGAGCAAGTTACTGTTTATCAGCAGGTTGCTGAAAAACTCGGCATTTCGAGTACTAAGAATCTTAAAGTCATGAAACCGACATCCTTTATCAATCATCGGAATCCTGGGGAAAAGGTGGATGTCGTTCTAATCGACGAAGCTCATTTGCTGTGGACACAAGGAAAACAGTCGTACAGGGGTAAAAACCACCTTAAAGATATTCTGGAACGTGCACATGTAGTGGTAGCAGTGTTTGATCCTGACCAGATTCTTGCCGCAAATCAGGTGTGGGAGCCGGCGGATTTGGAATGGATGGAGCAACGAGTCGATAAAAATATTGATTTAAAGCTTCAGATGAGGATGCTTGCTTCGGAGGATACCATTCAGTGGGTACGCTCTTTTGTCGATGACGGTATTATCCATAAAATTCCGAAGGATAATAAATATAGTATTAAGATTTTCGATGATCCTAACCAGCTTTACGAGTCAATTAAGGACAAAGCTTCGAATGTAGAGGAAGGATTGTCCAGGTTAATAGCCACTTATGATTGGCAGTTCTCGAGTGCTCGCCCACCTGCGGAGAATGAATTCTGGCAGGTTCGAGTCGGTGATTTTTCAATGCCATGGAACAATCAAAAAAAGAGTACTGAGAAGAAGACTGCAGGTCTGCAGCTGAGCTGGGCAGAACGCCCACAAACTATTGATGAAATTGGTTCTATTTTTACCATCCAGGGTTTTGACCTGAACTATGCTGGTGTCATTATTGGTCCCTCTGTCAAATACCGTGATGGAAAGATTATCTTTGATCCATCTGAATCGTGGAACCCAAATGTAAAGAATAAACGAACGTTGAAAGACGGTTCGAAACAGTCGTTCGCTGAAAAGCTGCTGAAGAATCAGCTTAATGTCTTACTTACTCGAGGGGTACACGGGCTACATATCTATGCTGTGGATCGCGAACTTCGTGAAGCGTTGGCTGCTGCCGCATCTGGAATAGGGGGTGATTAACTGGGTTCGGTCTCGGCATATTTAACTTGCCGAAGAAGTACGGCATTTCTCTGTTTCGCGTTCGTAATCGTTTCAAGGGGGCGGACTTCCATGGCTAGCGAATAGGGAATTGAAACCGGAGATACCGGAGTTGTAGCTCTCTGTTTAATTGTTAATAGAAGCTTTAATTTGTTTTAGATGTTGATTTCCGAAATCATTATTTACTACCTACATGCTCTTCCCTCATTCAATCAATCTTTCATTTCAATACCCTGAAACAGGACTTTTTCACAGTTCTGGTCTGAAATAATAACTAGCCTCAGTTGTCGTCTCCTCTCTTACCCCAGGTTATTTTCAGAAATTGCTAGAAGAACCTTGCCGACGCTCTTAAATGCGTAACTTGCTTGGACAGTACTTCCATTGGCACATCCTCCAACGCAATTGGTGCCGACACAACCGTGTTCCAATCAATCTGGGAGCCTGCCAGAAACTTCACCGCCTGTTCCAGGTGTCGCGGTTCGTAGTTATGGACACCGGTGATGGTGCGCCAACCGCGGACCAGCCACTCGGGATCGAGGGTATAAGCCGGGGAAGTAGCAACGCTTCCCGCCAGCACCGCTCGACCACCGATGTCGAGGCTGTCGAAGCAGGTGGTCACTCCAAACCCACTACCGGAGAATTCGAGGGTGACATCGAAAAGCTCTGGTTCGGCTTCATCACCAGACACTGAAGAGTCAGGTACAACTGCACCCAACTCCCGCGCCCAGCCAAGCCGAGTCTGATTGCGGTCAACGGCCACAACCTCAGCGGCGCCACCACGAACAGCCGCCTCAACGGCGATCAGGCCAAGCATGCCGATGCCCACAACAAGAACCCGCTTACCTGCAAGAGCCCCAGCCTGCTCCATACAGGCCATAACGGTGGCGCCGGCGCAGGGGGCGATGGAGGCAGCGACATCGGGAAGCGGTTCGGGGACTACCACCACTGGTTGATAGTTGCGCAGCATGATGTGGGAGGCGTAGGTTCCCGAAAGTGGCCATTCGCTATCGAAGGCCTCGTGACCAGTCTTTTTCAAGTTCCGGCATTTGGCGGTCATGCCTCTTTCACAGCGGTCACACTCCATGCACGGAGCAGTGACAGAGAAAACAACGCGCTGGCCAACCTGCAAATCTGGGTTGCGGGTGGCGTGGACGACTCCGACTCCCTCGTGGCCGAGAACGCTAGGGCAAGGCGCGCTGCGGCGACCGAACACGGTGTGACGGTCAGAGCCACAAATCGTAGCAGTGGTGATTTCCACCAGGGTTTCGCCTTCTTGCAAAGCAGGGATAGGAACTTCTTGCATGCGAAAGTCGCTACCGCCGTGCCAGACGAGCGCCTGGGCCATTTCTACTGGCGCAGTTGAAGAGGAAGTCGTTGGGGGAGTCGGAGTCGTCATTAGCGTTGTGTACTTAGTTGGTCAGATCTACAGTCCAGGGCTTACTTTCCGACGATGTCCAGTAGGTTCGCGGAGGAATCCAGAACGTGATCAACACCGAGGGACTCGAACTGTTCGCGAGTCAGGTGGCCGGTGAGGACACCGACGCTGGTGACACCAGCGGCCTGGGCGGAACGAACATCGGCCTCGGTGTCACCGGAGCTAATGACGGCAGCCTTGTCGGTTACACCGAGTTTCTCCATGACAGCCAGGATCTGGTCGGGCTCGGGGCGGCCGTGCTCGACTTCGTCACCGGCGACAACGGTGTCGATGATTCCGTTGTCCCACCCCATAGAGGAGACAATGATATCGACGATTTCGCGCGCAAAGCCCGTCGTCAAGCCGACTTTGATGCCTTTGTCGTGGAGAGCGTTCAGCATATCTTCGACGCCCGGCAGTGGGGTCGGCGGGTTTTCCTTGTAGGTGCGAGCAAGCTCGGCGCGGAAGAAGTCCCAAGCGTGGTTGTGGATCTCTGGGGTCGGCTCGATGCCGCCTTCATGGAGCAGATTGCCGATGGCCCAGTACTTCTCGGTACCCATGTAACGCTGGAAAGTCTCGTCGGAGTAACGGGCCCCTTCGCGTTCGGTGGCTTCGCGGAGGACGCGGTAGACCTCGTCACGGTCGTCGATGGTGGTGCCAGCCATGTCGAAGATAGCGAGCTGGTAAGTCATGGAGTTTTCCTTTTCGGTAGAAGGGGACGGGGCTTGGGTGGGGAGTGGATTAGCGAACGGCGGCACGCAGCCACATGGACAGCGCCTCGACGACAAGGACGACAGCGACCATGAGGATGAGAATGTAGGTGACGACGTCGAACTGGTTGACTCGAGAGGCATTGAGCAGCTGAAAGCCAATGCCGCCGGCACCGACGACGCCGAGCAGCGTGGCCGAGCGGATGTTGGTGTCCAACAGGTAGAGGCAGTGCGCAATGAAAGATGGGATTGCCTGGCGGACAGTGGCGGCGAAGAAAATCTGTGACTCGGTCGCACCGGTGGTGCGCAGAGCTTCTTGGACGTCGGTGTCGGTTTCTTCCAGCGAGTCGGCGACTAGCTTGGACAGCAGACCAACGGCGCCGAGTGCCAGCGCGAGCGTGCCGGCGACCGGGCCCAGCCCAGAGATGACCACGAAAATGATGGCCAGAATCAGCTCCGGGATGCCGCGGATGATCACGATGAGCACGCGGAAGAAGCCGTGCACCCACTTGTTGGCGACCACGTTGGAAGCGGCCATGATTCCAATCGGGATGGCGACGATGGCGCCGAGGAAGGTGGCGGCGAAGGCGATTTGCAGGGTATCGAGAAGCAGATGGAAGATCTCGCCGGCGATACCACCGGAGGACGGCGGTAGGAACAGCGCCATGGTCGATGGAAGGTTGGCCAGGCCGCTGAAGAAGTTAGAGGCGGAGATCTCTGTCTCGGCAAATGCGGCGATGGTGATGACCACAAGCGCGATGGCGGTCAGCACGCGGGAGACGCGAGCTGCGCTCCACGGCGGGTTAATCGACAGCTTGGCCTCGGACGTTGCAGCTGCCGTCTGCTTGGCGGTTTTGCGCTTGTCCCTGACTTTGGTGCCCCACATGCGGTCAACCCAGGTGCCGGCCAGCAATGAAGAGTGGGACTTGCGCATAATCAGCGCACGCAACGAACCGGAGAGAAGCTCCATGAGGATGCACAGCAACAGCACCACAAGAGCCAGTGCCATGCCCCCGCGGTAGTTGAGGGTGCGCAGCGAGTCGGCGATTGCCATACCGATGCCGCCGACACCGACATAACCCAGCAGCACCGAGGTACGCAGATTGATATCGAAACGGTGCAGCGCGGTGGCAATGAGCTGCGGGGTCAGCGCCTGCGGGATAGCCGAGACAATCTGCTGCGTGCGGCTACCGCCGACCGACTCGATTGCTTCGCGGGGGCCGTCGTCAAGCTCTTCGATAGCGTCGGCGTAGAGCTTTGCGACCATACCGACAGAGTGGATACCCATAGCGAGAATGCCGCCGATCGCGCCGATACCGAACATGCGGATAAACACGATGGCCAGCACCAAATCGGGAATCGCGCGAGCCAGCACAATCAGCGCGCGGGAAATCCACCGGGCGGTGGGCGAGAACGTAGTGGTGCGCGCGGCGATGACAGCCAGCGGCACAGAGAGAATCACCGACAGCGCGGTGGCGAGGAAGACGATCGCCAGGGTCTCGCCGATGAGGCTGAGCAGCTCGGCCATCGGCGGGAATTCCAGCGGGAACATGCGCGCGACAAAGCTGGCGGCATTGTCCGCGGACTCGCTGATGGTGACGAGGTTGATACCAATCGAATTAACAGACCACGCGCCGACAGCTGCGAGCAGAATCAGCACGGCAGTCGCGGCGATGGAATTGTAATTGTGGGGCTTATTTTCAGCAGCCGACGCACGCGGCTGGGAAACGGCAGGAGCGGTCATTGGTTTACGCCTCCGTCTTGAGCGATGCTCTGTTGGTTGCATCCTCGCTGGTCTCGGATACCGACTGGTAGATGGTGGCGGCGGTCTCCGCAGTCATGCCCCTGGTCTCGCGGTCGAACTTCACACGACCTGCCTGCAGACCAATGATGCGGTCCGCAAAATCCACAGCCAGCTGCACCTGGTGCAGAGAGGAAATCACGGTGAGGTTATCCTCGCGAGAAATCTGCTCCAGCAGCTCGATGACCTGGTTAGACGATACCGGGTCAAGGGCAGCGACGGGCTCGTCGGCAAGCAAAATCTTCGGGTGCTGCATGAGTGCACGCGCAATGGCAGCGCGCTGCTGCTGACCTCCCGAGAGCGTATCGGCGCGCTGATGAGCACGGTCGGCGAGTCCCACGCGGTCCAGCACCTCAAGAGCCTCCTGCTTAACCCGCTTCGGGTACGAGAGCAAGGAAATGCGCGGCCCCTTCAGATCTCCCAGAGCACCAGTGCAGACATTTTCCAGCACCGACATCCGGTCGACCAGGTTAAAGCTCTGGAAAATCACGCCGATGTCCTTGCGCAACTCACGCAGTTCGCGCTTCTTCAGCTCGTTCAAGTCCTGACCCAACACACGCACCGTGCCTGACGACGGAGTGTGCAGCGCATTGATATGGCGGAGCAGAGTTGTCTTACCCGAGCCCGACAGCCCCAGGAGGACAGTGATCTCGCCGGTGCGGATACCGAGCTTGACGTTATCGAGGCCAAGTGTGGACCCGAAGTTCTTGGTGACATCGTGGAATTGCACTGCGAACTGCTGATCAATGGCGCGCTGCAGTTCGGGTGTCATTTTCTCAGCGTTAGAAGGCATAGTGATGTCCTTTAGTTTTTGATTGCGGGGCCGAAGATGGCTTTCGGACGATGGGATTGTGGGTTAGCGGGGTTTGAGGTTTGGGCCCTTTGCAGGGCCCTGGCGTGTTGGGTCTTAGGAGACAGCGTTGCAGGCGTCAGCCTTAGTGGTTTTGCAGATCTCGCGGATGGAATTGAAGTCCGCGTCGGTCACCGGCAGGTAGCCCCACTCGATTTCCTCCGGCAGGGTGCAGTCCTCTTCGCTGGTGCAGATGCCTTCCTTGACCAGAGCTGGTTTATTCGCCTTCTCGGTCAGGGCCTTCTTGATTTTGGTCAGATCCTCAGCAGAGATGGTCTCGGTGTTTAGCGCGATTGGGTCTTCGGTGATTGGATCCGATTCCCAGATGGACTTCAACGCGCCCGGCTTAATCTGGCTCGACTTCTCAAGGGTTTTCAGCATCGCGTCATGCGCGAAGGCCACGTCGCAGCCACCGTCGTTAAGCGTGAGCAGCGATGCATCGTGACCACCAGCCATGACGGGCTCGAGGTCGGCATCCGGCTTCAGCCCTTCATCCATAAGCCCCTTGGTCGGGACCAAATAGCCGGAAGTGGATGCTGGGTCGACGAAGCAGACCTTCTTGCCCTTGAGATCCTTTAGCGATTTGATGTCGGAACCATCCTTGACATAAGCAAGCGAGGTGTACGCCGGATCCTTACGCTCATCATTGGTAGGGGAGGCAACAGCTTCGATTGACACGCCGGAGTCATGAGCGATGACGTAGGAGAACGGGCCGTAAGAGGCGATGTCGATCTTGCCGGCGCGCTGGCCCTCGACGACTGCAGCGTAGTCGGATGTGTTCTGGAACTCGACCTTCTTGCCGGTCTCCTTGGCAATCAGCTTGACCAAATTGTCGTAGTCCGACTGGAGGGACTGAGAGGACTCGGTCGGAACGGCGGCGAAAGTGATGGTGTCATCGGCAGCTTCGTTGGAGTTGTCGCCACATGCCGCCAAGAATGGGGTAGTCAGGGCGACGAGGGCCAGGGACTGGGCAATCTTGCGGGTGGCGCGGGAGTTGTTGAACATGGCGGAGCTTTCTGTGTGAGGCCTTGCGGGCGCGAGTTGTGGGGTGTGGAAACAAGGTTCTGGAATGATTGTCAAGCCAACTACTCAACCTGTCTAGTCGAGTTGAGAGAATTTATGTACAGGTCACTTTGAGTTCAGCTTGGCGGGTTGTTGGTAACCTTTTAGGGCTTTAGAAGTCTGAGAGCTCCGTCGGCTTTGTGCCTTGTAGGGCCAAGTCGGCAATGCCGAAGGACAAGGTCATTCCAATGCCAGAAGTGACGACGACAACTGTGGTCTGTGAGTCTGGCTGCTCAAAAATGAGATTGGTCTTGGTCGAATCTGAGTAGCGACCCTGCCAACGCTGGATGACCTTCGGCTCCTGAATGCCGAAGTATGTGCAGGCGGTATCCAGCAGGAGATTTGAGGTCGTCTCTTGCAAGAATGGGTCGGGGGAGAGGTCGTAAGCGTGGGAGTCGCCGATGAAGAGCCCCTCTTCGATGCCGGTAGACATCACATTTGCGACGCAATTGACCAGCTCTGGGGAGTTGTCGCGCAGCTCCTGTTTTAGTGATGCTGCACTTGGCAGGCCAGCGAAGCCGTCATAGCGTGCGAGTGAGGTACCCGTGAAAAGTGCGATGTCTTTCGGGATGCGGGTTGGACGTTCAATGAGTGCCATTTGTAGGGTGCAGACGCGCACCTCGTATTCGTCGGCAAGCTCCGGGAACAGATTGGTGAGCCAGAAGTTTGTACAGCAGATTACGCGTTCTGCCTGGTAATTTTTGCGATTTGTGCCGACGCGGCCGCCCGCGACAGTCTTGACTTCGTGACGCCAGTTGAAGATAACGCCCTGGCTCTCTAGCCATGCGGCCAGCCGTGGGGCAGCTTCGCGAGGATTGACGCGCATGTCGAGGGGGAGGTGCGCGCCGCCGAGGCATTTGAGGTCTGGGTTGCCGATGGCGGTGGCAATTTCGGAGTGGCTCAGCAGCTTGACCTGGTCGGAGCTGCGGTGGTTGGCGAACTCTTCAAGGAGTTGCATTTCGGTTTCGGTGACAGCTGGGATGTAGGTGCCGGAAGTTGCAGCCCATAGTCCGGTTTTTTGGGCGGCTTCGGCCCAGCCGGAGCGGGCGTTCATAGCGACATTTTGTATGGCGTCGGCCTGGCCGGTAAAGCAGGCGTGACCGAAGTTCATGATGGATGATCCGACCGGGCGCTCGGCGCGGTCGATGACTCGAACGGATAGTCCTTGTTGGTGTGCTCGGAATGCGGTGGCGAGGCCAAGAACGCCAGCGCCGACGACAATCAAATCGGTGTGTGCATCTGTTTGCATGAGCTCATTGTGTGACACGGTAGGCAACCTGTCTATACAGGCGAGGCGTATTTCATGGGGAGTTTGCCAAGATGTCGTTTAGTTAACCGTCTGTACGGGTAAATTTCCGTTTGGGAGGGATAATGTGGCTCATAGTCGTGTTTAAACTTGGTTATCAGGTCTACTACTTGTGGCGTAGATGGTCAGAGTTTGAACCAAGTAGTGCTGTACTTGGCTAGATGTGGCCGGGCTAAAAGCGAATTAGCTCGATCTGAAGATAAAGAGACGAAAGGATGCTGCGACCGTGGCACGCAAACAACAGCATCAAGAAATTGCCTCGTACCTGCGTAAGGCAATTCGAGATGGTTCGATGCCGCCGGGTTCTGCTATTCCCTCGGAGGCGGAGCTTGGTCGGCAGTTCGGCGTGGCTCGTGGCACAATTCGGCAAGCCATTGCCACGCTGCGGTCCGAGGGTCTGGTTTCCTCTGGGCAGGGCCGACGGACTCGCGTGCTCGATACGGTGCCGACCTTTTCTTTCGACGAAGTCATTTCCTTTACTCAGTGGTGCCAGAAGACCGGTGCGGAGCCAGGGCAGCAGACGCAGTGGGTAACACGACAGCCTGCAGGGTCGGAGCTAGCAGCGCATTTGGAAATCGCGGACACGGATCAGGTTGTCTCCGTACTTCGGCTCCGGCTTATGGATGGGGAGCCAGCTATGGTCGAGAGGCTGAATTACCCTCTGGACGTCGGCAAGCACATTCTGACCTTTGATACTGATTCGGGTTCCATCTACCGGCACCTGCTGGATAGTGGTGTGGACATTGCGTATGCGACGCGCACGATCGACGCGGTTCCGGCCAATGAAGAGGATGCTGCACTGCTGGAGATCCAGGCGGGTGCGCCTTTGCTGCGAGTCCGGCGCCGTGCATTCACGCTGGACGGAGTGCCGATTGAGGCCTCCGATGACCGCTACCTGGCGAGTAAGGCGAACTTCTCGGTGACGACGGCACGGGGCAATGCGTCACCAATCTCGCTGCAGGCTGGGGAGGGCGTGCGGTAGGGGCTTGTGGGGATTTTCTTGGGGAGGGACGGTGGTGGCTATGAATTGAATTGGCGAAGCTGCCACTGTGAATGATTCTCGGCGAAGGCGGCTGCGGCTCCTTAATTCAACATCGCGCGACACTCTTCCTCGGAATGACCAGAGTTCAGGCAATCTGCCCAGTCGATTTGGCCTTGGACCCACGGGGATGGCTCGTTGTTCTGAGGCTCCGGGGCAGTGTTTGTGGAAGGGCCGTCATAGAATTTGTTAGCGCAATACTGCGTCCAACCGGAGGTGCCGTCGGTAAACCAGGTGGTGCCCTGCTCGTAGAGTCCCTGCGAGGATTTCGCGCAATGCGAAATCGTTTTGTTTATAGCTGTCGGCTCGCCGTTGGGTGCGCCGGTGTAACCGGTGGGTCTCGAGCTTTCTGTCGTCCGGGTCGGGGGGGGGTTGACGGGTTAGGGGTCTTGGTGGTGGATTGTGTCGTCGATTCTGTGCTGCTTTCTGAGCTGGTGACAGTTTTTGTAACCGTAGTTGGTTCCGGTGCTTTTTCCGGTTCTCCGTTGGAGCAAGCCGAAAGGCACAGTGCTGGAATAGTCAGTGCGAGGGCGAAAATGTGTCGTTTGTGCATGTGAAATACCTTACTGTACGGGCAGGTGAAAAGGTGTTTTCATTGAGTTCTGCTATCAGTGACGTGGTTTCCTCGCTGGAGGTGTAAGGCCCCGCATTGATGATGGTCCGACATGATTGTGGAACAGGTGTTTAATCTCACCGGCGATTTGGACTTCGGCAGCAATCCCGTGGGATTGCAAAGAAAGTAGGGCTTGTTTTGGCCTGTGGTCGATATCACTTTAAAAGCCTGCGGGCTTGTAAGTGAATAGCATTATAGTTATATTTAGTTTACTTTTTATTCACCCCTTTGAGAGGCTTTCATTGATCGCCTTTCAGAGTACGATAACGATTCGTAGCCTGATTTTTGCTTTTGCCCATGCCGTAGTTCTTATTGGAAGCGTTTTACTATTCACTGCTCTAGGCAAGGAGTAATCATGGGCACTCAACGAGCATTTGCAAAACTGGCACGGTCAGCCACGGCACTCGTGGCTGCAGCTGGTGTCGCTATGGTAGCTGCTCCCATCGCGGCTGCTGCACCGGCTTCGGCAACTGGTAATGATCAGGTTCTGTCCTGGACCGAAATGGGCGCTTGGGGACCGAAGGCAAATGATTTCCCTACCGTCATGATTAAGCAGGGGATGACCGAAAACATCAGCCCCGAGGGCACGAATGTGCAGTGTGTTCCTGCTCCTGGTGAGAATCCGGTCGTCATGATCCATGGTATGAACACGAACTCGTACCAGACCTATGTTCGCATGGCACCGGAGCTAAAGGCAATGGGTAAGTGTCTGTACGCATTTAACGTCGGCAAGCTAGGCCCTGACGAGTTTTCGGTGCTGGGCTCTATTCCAACCATGCGTAACATGACCCCGTTGGATACCGCTTTGGCAGAGCTGACTGCGAAGATTGACACCCTCAAGGCGGAAACTGGTGCAACCGCCGTTGATATTGTTGGACACTCTGCCGGTGGTGCCTTGGCTGCCGCCTACGCCAAGCAGGAGCAGGGCCGGGGGATTGGCACTATCGTTTCCCTGGCGGGCGTGCTGCATGGCACAACTCTGCTGGGCGCTTCCTACGGCTTGGAGCAGCTCAACCAGTTCGACAACGCTGGTGACAAGGCTGCGGGTTTCATTGTCAGCCCGAGCCTGGTGGATCTGCTGCAGCACAGCCAGTTCATGGCCAAGATGAATGAAGGTGGCCTGGAGCAGCCGGGCGTCAACTACGTTGCAATCTCGACTCAGGTTGATGAAGCCGTCACGCCAATGGCTGCAAGCCAGTGGAATGCACCGACTTCCAACAACATCCTCCTACAGGATGGTTGCTCTGCGGATCTGTCGGGCCATATTGGTCTGACCTTCTCGCCGCGAGCAATCGCGCTGGTAGCGAATGCGCTCGGACGTAATGTTGAGGTTCCGTGCGTGCCGGTAACCGCAGTTTTTGAAGGCGGCATCAACGACAATGCCAATGTTCGCCCAGAACACGTCAATGCCGTCTCTGATGGCATCACGGAAATAGACGGACGCATCGCTCAGGCTGCCGGGTCGCGGTAGCGATAGTCGCGAGCAGTAGTTCTTGATAAAAGGCGCGAGTCGACAGCGATAATAGCTAGTCGGATCGCGCCTTTTTCGCCATCAAATCCAGGGCAATAGCGGCACCAATAATGGCCGCGCGTAGCTCTGGTGGCAAATCATCCTTGAGCTGCAAAACATAGCGCTCATTGCCGGATAGGAGATTCGCAAACCCCGACCACTTGCGTGACATCTGTGCAACTTTGATGTCGTTGATCATAAAAGTGGCGTCGTAGTGCCAGAGGTCTCCGTCGACACGGCAGTCAGCAAAACCGGGGATTGAAATTTCCAGCTTCCGCTGAAAGAACGCAAACTTCTGCTGAATAGTTGCCAAAAGGCGCGATGGCCCTACTCCGCCCTGCTGCTTGCCCTCAGAGTCTGTCGCCTGCGAGCCAGGGTAGTAGACCTCGTAACGGTCAAGGGTAAAATCGGTCGGGTCGGTGATAACGAATACCGGAGTGCCGTCCGGCTCGGACACTGTCAGACGACGAGAGCCCATAAACATTCGGCTCAGCGTGCTGCCCGTAGTTTCGATCTTTCCGATGCAGTGGCCCTCGGTATCCAGTATGTCGAAATCATCCGCCATGAAATTTCGAATCTGCTGGATAACGATGTTGTTGTGCGAGAGCAATCCCTGGTGGCGCCCTTGCTGCGGCGGAAGCTGCTCGGGCGCGGGAGGCTGCTCCGGCGCGGCAGGCTGCTGCCCGGAAGCATCTTCCTGATCGTGCTGTGGAATCTGATCCCACAGCGACTTTGGGTTATCCCAATATGAACTCATGGCAACAGCCGTCCTTTGGTGGTGCTAAAAGCTGAGTGGCTTAGAAGTTCTCTACGAGTGCCTTGTTGAAAGCCTCGTTGAAAGCCTCGAGGTCGGCCGGGGTGCGGGAGGAAATCAGGTTGCCGTCAACGACAACTTCCTCATCGACCCAGTTGGCACCAGCGTTAATAAGGTCAGTCTTGACGCTGATGTAGGAAGTAATCGTACGGCCCTTCAGCACATCCGCATCGGTGAGAATCCAACCGCCGTGGCAAATCACGCCAATCGGCTTGTTGGCTGCGGCGAATCCCTTCACTAGCGCCACGGCATCCTTATCGATGCGAATCTGGTCTGCATTTACGGTGCCGCCAGGCAGAATCAGGGCATCATAATCATCGGCAGAAACGCTGCTGATCAGCTTATCGACATCCACCTTCGAGCCATTCTTGCCCTCGATGGATCCATCCTCGGTGGAGATAACGTGCACGGTCGCACCGGCATCCTTCACGGCCTCAGCCGGGCTAGTCAGCTCGGAGTCCTCGAATCCGTTAGTGGCCAAAACTGCAATGTTCTTATTCGTTAGGTCAGTCATAGCCCCGAGGGTAACGACGTGGTCGCGTTTATGCATCCGCCCGAGTATTGTTTTGCTTGCAATATTGAAAATTACTTTAACGGAGGGCGGAAAATGCCTCATTATGAAGTTCTTCAGGTGGTTCTGAAGGAAAAGTTCATCGGTACCGGCTCGGCTAATCTGACAGAGCTTGAGAGGGTAATCAACGACAAGGCTTCGCAGGGGTTCCGGTTGCACACGATTACTACTGCCTCTTCGGGCAGTAAGGGACTGATGGGCGGGGACCGCATCCAGGCGACCATGATTTTTGAAAGCCTTACCTAGTTGCGTAAGTGATCTCCGCCATTGTGAAAAATAGCTTGCGCTTATACCCGCGCAGGCGATATTCTGAAGTCCCGTGGTTACGAAATACATCATCGTTACAGGAGGCGTTGCCTCCTCCCTCGGCAAAGGCTTAACTGCGGCTTCGCTCGGCCGCCTGCTTACCTCGCGTGGTCTGAAAGTGACTATGCAAAAGCTCGATCCCTACCTCAATGTGGATCCGGGCACCATGAACCCCTTCCAGCACGGCGAGGTCTTCGTCACCGAAGACGGCGCGGAAACCGATCTGGACTTGGGGCATTACGAGCGCTTCCTCGACCGCAATCTCTCCGCCGGCGGCAACGTCACCACCGGCAAGGTCTATTCTTCGGTCATCGCTAAGGAACGCCGCGGCGAATTCCTCGGCCAGACCGTGCAGGTCATCCCGCACATCACCGACGAAATCAAATCCCGCATCGTCGCTATGGGCAATGCCGACGCAAGCGGCGACAAGCCCGACGTGGTCATCACCGAAATCGGTGGCACCGTCGGCGATATTGAATCGCAGCCCTTCCTGGAAGCTGCGCGGCAAGTGCGTCACGACGTCGGCCGCGAAAACGTCTTCTACCTGCACGTGTCACTGGTTCCGTACCTCGGCCCCTCCAAGGAACTGAAGACCAAGCCCACCCAGCACTCGGTGGCCGAACTTCGCTCGATTGGCCTGGTTCCCGATGCCGTCGTTTTGCGATGCGACCGCGACGTTCCCGACTCCCTCAAAAACAAGATTGCGCTGATGTGCGACATCGACCGCGAGGGCGTGGTGTCCTGCCCAGATGCGCCGAGCATCTACGACATCCCGAAGGTCCTCTACGACGAGCACCTGGACACCTTCATCATTCGCCGCCTCAATCTGCCGTTCCGCGACATGGATTGGGCCGTGTGGGGAGACCTGCTTGAGCGCGTCCACAACCCGAAGGGCGAGGTCACGGTGGCGCTCGTCGGCAAGTATATTGACCTGCCGGACGCCTACCTGTCCGTCGCGGAAGCTGTGCGCGCCGCCGGTTTCGCCCACCGCGTGAAGGCGAACATTCGCTGGGTTGCCTCCGACGACTGCGAAACCCCCGAGGGGCTGAAAGAAAACATGGCCGGCGTTGACGCGATTGTCATCCCCGGCGGCTTCGGCGGGCGTGGGATTGAAGGCAAGATTGCGACCATCCGCTACGCAAAGGAAACCGGCACGCCACTTTTGGGAATCTGCCTGGGCATGCAGTGTGTTGTCATCGAGGCGGCACGCACCGCGGGCGTTGAAGGCGCGTCGTCCACCGAGTTCGACGAGAACGCGGCCGAGCCAGTGATTGCCACGATGGAGGAGCAGCTCCAGGCTGTCTCCGGCGAGGCTGACCTGGGCGGATCCATGCGCCTGGGTTCCTACCCGGCGAAGCTTGCTGAAGACTCCGTCGTCGCGCGCCTCTACGGCACCACCGATGTCACCGAACGCCACCGCCACCGCTACGAGGTCAACAACGCCTACCGCGCGCAGCTCGAAGAAGCAGGCCTGGTCATCTCGGGCACCTCGCCGGACGGCAAGCTCGTCGAATTCGTTGAATATCCCACAGACGTGCACCCATACCTCGTGGCCACGCAGGCGCACCCGGAGCTGAAGTCACGCCCCACCAACGCGCATCCGCTTTTCGACGGTCTCATCGCCGCAGCCCTCAAGCGCAACTAGCCTCGGCTCCGCCAGGTCCAATCCGGCCTACCTATTAGAGTAAATCTCATGGCGCACCAATTTGACGTTGTTGATTCCGAGATCGTTCTCGAGGCACCTATTCTCGCGGTCCGCCGCGACCAGGTGCGAATGCCGGGTGGGAATGTGTCCGCCCGTGAGATTGTGGAGCATTTCGGCGCTGTTGCAGTCGTTGCCGCAGATGAGGATAACCGCCTCTACCTGCTGAATCAGTGGCGGCAGGCGGCAGGGGAGCGTCTGGTGGAGCTGCCGGCCGGGCTCCTCGATGTCGCAGACGAAGCCCCACTGGAGGCCGCCAAGCGTGAGCTGGTCGAGGAAGCCGGACTGGAGGCCGAGTCCTGGTCCCTGCTTACCGATATGTTCAGCTCGCCCGGCTTCGCAGAGGAAGCGGTCCGGATCTACCTGGCTAGGGGTCTCCGTGCCGTCGATAAGCCGGAAGCCCACGATGAGGAAGCGGACATGACTGCGTCGTGGATTGACGTCGAGGAAGCGGTGGCGATGGCGCTGCGCGGAGAGATCCTCAACGGCATCGCACTGTCCGGCATTCTGCTGGCGGCGGAGGTGCTGCTGAGGGGTGCGACGCCGCGCTCGGTCGCGGAGCCGTTCGACATTCGGCCGACGGCGCTGGCGAAACGCCGGACGGAGCAGCTCGGCGCCGGAGCGGACCTGAAACGCATCCGATGAGTTCAATTGATCCGCTTGTCGACGCCTTCGTCACCTACCTCGCGGTGGAAAAGGGCCTGTCGGCGAATACGCTCGCCAGTTATAAGCGCGACTTGGAGAAGTACCGCACCTACCTGCGGGAGATCGGGCGCACGGAATTGGCGCAGGTCACCGAGCAGGACGTAACAGAGTTCCTGGCGTATCTGGCGCGGGGAGATAAGTCGGCGGGTAGGCCAGCGTTGGCCCCGACCTCGGTGACGCGGTCGCTGTCGGCCGTGCGGAGCTTCCACAGGTTCGCGGTGGGCGAGGGGGCGTTGGAGGCGGATGTCGCCAAGCGAGTGGCGCCGCCGAAGCAGCCCTCGCGGTATCCAAAGGCACTCAGCATTGACGAGGTCACCCGCCTAATCGAGTCCATCCCCGCCGACGACACCGCAGACGTGACCGACCTGCGCAACCGCGCACTGGTGGAGTTTTTGTACACGACAGGTGCGCGAGTTTCAGAAGTCACCGGCCTGGATATCGATGACGTGGATCGCGAAACCAACCTCGTGTTACTGCGCGGCAAGGGCGGAAAGGAGCGCATCGTGCCAGTGGGCTCGCCGGCCATGGCTGCGCTCGATGCGTGGCTCACGCGCGGGCGGCCGAGCTGGGTGCGGGCGAACTCCGGGCCGGCGCTGTTTATCAACTCGCTGGGACGCAGGCTGTCGCGACAGTCGGCCGGAAATACGCTGGCGGAGTTGGGTGAGCGCGCCGGGCTGAGCGTGAAAATTTCCCCGCACACCCTGCGCCACAGTTTCGGCACGCACCTCATTGAAGGCGGTGCCGATGTGCGCGTGGTCCAAGAGCTGCTCGGACACGCCTCCGTGACGACAACCCAGATTTACACCATGATTACCGCAGAGAATATGCGACGAGTCTGGGCGGGGGCTCACCCACGGGCTGAATACTCGCGGTAATATGCGGCGGTAGTATGTAGCGCTACTACGCGGCGGTAATATATGGCGGTATTACGTGGCGCAGTAGAATTGATGAGAAATCTTCAAGGAAGAGGGATTGACTGTGGCTGAAGAAGGGTTGTTTGAGGCCGATCGAGTTGAACTCGGTCTCACCGGTCGTCCGGTGCGCGAGCTACCGGAACCCGCACCCCTGACCAGTCACGGCCCCGCGGTCATCCTGGCAATGTGTAACCAGAAGGGCGGCGTGGGTAAGACCACCTCGACCATCAACCTGGGCGCAGCACTGGCGGAGTTCGGCCGTAAAGTCCTGCTCGTTGACTTGGACCCGCAAGGGGCACTATCCGCCGGTCTTGGTGTCCCTCATGAGGAACTCGACCTGACTGTCTACAACCTCATCGTCGACGACACCACCGACGTCCGTGATGCCATCCACCACACCAAGGTTTCCGGCCTGGATCTCGTCCCGGCCAACATCGACCTGTCGGCGGCGGAGATTCAGCTTGTCAACGAAGTCGGTCGCGAACAGGCCTTGGGGCGCGCGCTGCGCCCAGTGATGAATGACTACGACTTCATCATCATTGACTGCCAGCCGTCGCTAGGCCTGCTGACCGTCAATGCGCTGACCATCGCCGAGGGCGTCATCATCCCAATGGTGGCCGAATACTTCTCGCTGCGCGGCCTGGCACTGCTCACCGACACGGTGGCCAAGGTTCGCGACCGCCTGAACTTCAACCTGGAAGTCTCCGGCATTCTGGTCACCATGTTCGACCGCCGCACGCGCCACGCCAAGGAAGTCATGGAACGCCTCATCGAGGTTTTCGGTGACAAGGTCTTTGACACGGTCATCACCCGAACCGTCCGCTTTCCGGAAACCTCCGTCGCCGGTGAGCCCATCACCACCTGGGCGCCAAACACCCCAGCCGCGGCACAGTACCGCAACCTGGCCCGCGAGGTCATCGAGCGCAAAGGCCGCAAATAATAGGTGACTTCCCCGGATAGTTACACTCCCGAACCGTCGTCAAGCGAGGGCGTGCAGGAAGAAATCACCGGCTTCCGCGTCGCGCTCGCGAACTTCAACGGGCCCTTTGACCTGCTGTTGCAGCTGATTAGCAGCAAAAAGATGGACGTCACCGAAGTCGCGCTGGCGGCGGTCACAGACGAGTTCATCGCATACACGCGCAGCCTCGACGCAGTCAGTGACCTCGACGAAATCACCGAATTCCTCGTCGTGGCAGCGACGCTGCTCGACCTCAAAACCGCACGGCTCCTACCGCGTGGCGACGTCGACAGCGAAGAAGACCTCGAACTGCTAGAAGCGCGCGACCTGCTGTTCGCCCGACTGCTGCAGTACCAGGCGTATGGCAAGGTGGCCGACCAATTCGAGGAGTGGCAGAAGACTGCGCCGCGGCGCTATCCGCGGGCCGTGGGGCCGGACAAGCAGTTCGAGGAGTTGCTGCCGCCCGTGCGCCTGGGCATGACGCTCGGGGAGTTTGCCGAGTTTGCGGCCGTCGTAATGCGGCCAAAGCCACCGGAGGAAGTCGGTGTCGGCCACATCCACGGCGTGCCGGTGTCCGTGCCAGAGCAGGCGGGCAAGATTCTGGACTCGCTGCGGCTGGCAGGCGAGGGGACCTGGCTGACTTTTACGCAGCTGACATCGGAGTGCCGCGTGTCCATGGAGGTCGTCGGGCGGTTCCTGGCACTGCTGGAGCTCTACCGCGCCAAGGCGATCGGTGTGGAGCAGGAGGAAGCGCTGGAGGAAATCCACGTGGCCTGGACCGGGCTCGACGTGGACCCGGCCGTCGTGGCGGCGGCGAACTGGGAGTAGGTGGCTGTTGATTTGTGCTGGCTGTTGGGCTCGGTCGGGCTCGGGCGGGCGTGGTTGGGCCCTGCTCGGTGCGGGCTCGGTCGGGCTTGGTTGGGCTGGGGCTGAGTTGGGGCCCAGCTAATTAGCGGCCACTAATTAGCGCCCGGCGCGGGAGGTTGCGTAATCTGACGCGCATGAGCGAAACCAGTTCCGCACCATCCGAGCAGGCCACGGAGTCTGCGTCTGCTTCTCCGGCGCAGTTGCCACCCATTGACCCGTTGCGAGCAGGCGTGGAGTCGATTCTGCTTGTGGTCGATACGCCGGTGGCGGCGGAGGATATGGCGCGGGCGCTGGATGTTTCCGCAAGCGATATCCGTGACGTGCTTCGCGAAATCGAGTACGAATACCGTGCGCGCCGCAGCGGCATTGAGCTGCGTGAAACGGATGAGGGCTGGCGCTTCTACACGGCTCCCGCGCACGCCAGCGCGGTGGAGCGCTTCTTGCTGGATGGCTCGCAGTCGAAGCTCTCACGTGCAGCTATGGAGACGCTGGCAGTGGTGGCGTACCGGCAGCCGGCCACGCGTGCGCAGGTCTCCGGTGTGCGCGGCGTCAATGTTGATGGTGTGATGCGCACGCTGGTCGCGCGCGGGCTGATTGCCGAGTCGGGAGAGGACCCGGCCACCGGTGCGCATTTGTACGTTACGACGACGCTGTTCCTGGAGCTTTTGGGGATTGATTCGCTAGACCAGCTGCCTGACTTGGCTCCGCTGCTGCCAGAGGTCGACTTGATCGACGAGCCGTTGGACTAGGCAGGGCTTGGGGTGGTGGCTAGGCGAGCTACTCCGTTTTTAGATTCACTTCACGGTTATCGATCCACTTCACGACACGCGTGTCACCTCATGCCACCTCCAAAGCTGCCACGAGGTGACATGGGTGTCGTGAAGTCGCGTTTAGGGGCTGCTCACTGCCGCTCGCTGCGCACTACGGGTCTTTGCCCCCCTGTTGCGCCCACCGCATGCCCTGTGGATAACTCCCGAAAACTGCAAACTATCCACAGCCAACGCCAAATCGACGCCTCCTGACCCTCCGCGTGTGTCAAAAAATGAGAACGTAGCACTCGCAAACACACAAACACGCAACCACTCGCACCGCCCAGCACACACCACCCACCGACCAGCAGTTGCCTGGACCTCAGGAGCGCAATCCGATGCCGCAGTGGATCTACGACGCCGACGACATCATCCGTACCGGCCAGCAGCGCGAATGCGCCCGCCCCAGCACCTTCGCAATTTCCCGAATCGGCCAGCACTCCGACCGTGATCTCCACCGGCGGGCCAAACGCGGCAGCCTTCTGTGGCTCGCGCATGGCGCGTACGTGCCCGTCGACAGGTGGCTCGCCTTACACAGCACCGAACGCTACGTTCTGGAAATCAAAGCGCTCATTCATCGCGGCACCGCCACCGTAATCACCCGCGATGCTGCCGCTGCCCTCCATGGTTTACCTCTACTGACGCATGGCACTCCCATCGCGATAGCCAACTCCGGCCGCACGCGTGGGCAATTGCGAAGCACACCGAATGGCCCGTACCAGCCGCACAAACGCCTCATCCGCGTCTCCGGCCGGATTCTCCCCGAGGACGTCGTAGAAGTCGATGGCCGCCTCGTCACCGATGTCCCAAAGTCCGTCATCGATGTCTGCCGTTCTCGCACCCCGCATAATGCACTAGTGCTTGCCGACGCCGCCCTCCAGCGCCACACCGATACCGAGGAACTGTTGGCCACGTTGGCTGCGTATCCCCGTGCTCCGGGAAATGCACAGGCCAGGAGGTTGTTGCGGCAAGCGACAGCGTTGTCGGAAAGCATTGGGGAATCGCTCACTAAAGAAGCAATCGTCCAGGCGGGGCTAGCTTCTGTCGACGATTCTCGGGCTCCGTTGCTTCAGCAGGTTTCCTTTCGGGATGATCGTGGCTTCATCGCACGCGTGGACTTTTATCTGCCCGAACTTGGGCTGGTCGTCGAGTTCGATGGCCGTATGAAATACACCGACGGCGGGGTTGCGGACACGCAGGTGGCAATCGCAAAGGAGTTGGAGCGCGAAAAGCGCCTGAAGAATCTCGGGCTGAATGTCATCCGGATTGTCTGGTCACAGCTTTTCGACGGCTCCGCAGTAGCCACCTTGAGGCAAACGGCCGCGGAAATCCGACATCACCTGGCAAGTGGTGGCAGTTGCTATAGCGGTAACTACGCCTTCGCTCGGCCGCCCATCACGATCACAGGAAAGGCGGCTGAGCTGGCTATGCGTCGCCGACAGGTGTGGAGCCAAGCGGGACGGTTGTACTAGCTGGCTGGCTTATCGGGTTTAGCCCCCTGCCGGTGCCGCTGCCGCGCCCGGCCCGCTGCCGCTGCCCTCGAGCCCAAAATTTCACTTCACGACACCCCTGTCACCTCATGCCACCTCCACAGCTGCCACGAGGTGACATGGGTGTCGTAAAGTCGCTGAGACTGTCTGTAATCCTTGCGAAAAGTCCCAAACACCAACCCCGAACAGTGTTCAAGTCTGGCGCTGTACAGGTACTATGCTTGAGTATCATGACAGCCTCGGAAACCACCCAGCCGCTCGTACCGTCGTCTGCACCAGCATCCGCGAAGTCGCCTACACCGCAGCCAACGCAAGCATCCGCCGCCGACCTCGCAGCCTTCGACGCCGACCACATCTGGCACCCATACGGCCCCATCCCGTCGCCGGTCGCGCCCAAACTGGTCGAGTCCGCCGAAGGCGTCAACCTCCACCTAGCAGACGGCCGCACCCTGATCGATGGCATGAGCAGCTGGTGGGCCGCATGCCACGGCCACTCGCACCCGAAGCTGGTCGCAGCCGCGAAGAAGCAGGCCACCACCATGTCGCACGTCATGTTCGGGGGACTGACACACCGCCCGGCCATTGAGCTGGCGGAGAAACTCTTGAAGCTCGCGGGCCCCGGCTTCGATGCCATCTTCTACTCGGACTCTGGCTCGGTCTCCGTCGAGGTCGCCATCAAAATGGCGTTGCAGTACCAGCAGGCCAAAGGCCATCCCGAGCGCACCCGCCTGGCCACCTGGCGCAGCGGCTATCACGGCGACACCCGCGCGCCCATGACCGTCTGCGACCCCGAGGGCGGCATGCATTCGCTGTGGACGGGCCAGTGGACTCCGCAGGTCTTCGCCGACAAACCACCCGCCCGCGGCGCAACCGAAGAGGAACGCGCACGTTATCTCGCGCACTTCGATTCGCTTATCGACGACTCCGTCGCCGGCATCATCGTGGAACCAGTAGTCCAAGGAGCTGGTGGCATGCGGTTCCATGACCATGAGCTGCTTGTGGGGCTCCGGAAGCTGTGTGACAAGCACGGTATTCTCCTCATTGCGGATGAGATTGCCACCGCCTTCGGCCGTGCCGGTGACCTGTTCACGACGCAGACGGCCGGGATTGTGCCGGATATTATGTGTGTCGGTAAGGCGCTGACCGGCGGCTTCATGAGCTTCGCAGCCACCCTCACTACCGCCGAGGTAGCCCGCACCATTTCCAGTGGGCCAGGCGGAGGCATCATGCACGGTCCGACCTTTATGGGCAACCCCTTGGCCTGTGCGGTGGCCTGCGCGCAGCTCGACCTGATTGCAGAAGGGCAGTGGCGTGAGGATGTCCCGCGCATCGAGTCCCGACTCCGCGACCAGCTCCAGCCCCTAACCGGCAGCGATGCCGTGGCCGATGTTCGTGTCCTCGGTGCTATCGGTGTCGTGGAGATGCAGCGTCCAGTGGATATGGGCCTGGCTACCGCAGCGGCTGTTGATGCCGGGGTGTGGCTGCGCCCATTCGGCAAGCTGGTCTACACCATGCCGCCGTATATCAGCACCAATGACGAGGTCGACCGTATCTGCGAGGCCATCGCCGCCATCGTCGCCGCAGAGGAAAAACGTAGGTAGCGCAGCGAAGCAGCACAACGAGTAGCGCAATCAGCACGACGACCAACCGCGCAGCAAGGCAACACAACAGCGTCACAGCCTCAGAATCACACCACCACAAGCAGAAGGAGCATCATCCACCATGAGCACCGTCCTTGTCACCGGCACCGGTACGGATATTGGAAAGACCATCGGCGCGGCAGCCCTGGCGGCGGCACTACGCGGGGAGGGTAAGGAGGTGCACGTCGTCAAGCCAATTCAGACCGGCTTCCCGGGCCCTGACGGCGGTGATTTGGACACTGTCGCGGAGCTGACGGGGATCGACAACCTGCATGGTTTCGAGCGTTACCCCGAGCCGATGGCGCCGGTAGCGGCGGCGCAGCGCGCGGGCATGCGACTGCCGAAGGCCACGGAAATTGCGGAGAAGGTCAAGCTTATCGACGGGCCGAACCGCGTTGTCCTCGTGGAGGGCGCGGGCGGGCTGCTAGTGAGGCTCGGCGAGGACTGGGCGCTGCCGGAGCTGGCGGCGTTGCTGCCGGGGAGCCAGATGGTGGTCGTGACGCGGTTGGACCTGGGGTGCCTTAACGAGGCGGAGCTCACCGTCGAGGTGGCGCGGGGCCGTGGGGTCAATGTCACGGCGCTGGTGGGCGGTTCGCTGCCGGCGGAGGTCGATCCGATCATCGAGACGAACCTGGAAGAACTGCCACGCATCACCGGGGTGCCGCTGCTGGGGTCGGTGCAGGCGGGAGCGGGCACGCTGGGCCGGCAGGAGTTTGTGTCGAAAGCTACGCAGTGGCTACCGGGCGTGCGAGAGTGGGCCGCAGCGCTGTAGGGGAGCCGCAGCGCTTTAAGGGGCGCTCTGGCGGCGCCTTGAAGTAGAGGCCGCGCGGGACGTCGTTAAGCTGGCGTTTTGCGAGAAACGTGCTAAGGTGACTAGACGACAAGGCGCGAGGCTTTCTCTGTAATTCTCTTTATTAACCTGCTTCCACCGGCCATTTTGGGCCCACGGGGGAGAGAACAGCGTCGCCTGGCGCTGACGTTCTAACAAACAGAACATTCTCCAACGCTTGAAAAGGATGTAGGTCAAGTGGCTAAACCCGCTCGCCGAGAAGGCACACCGGCACACAAGAACCGTAAGAATCACTCCAACCGCGCACACGGCTCCACTAACGCCCAGCGCAATCGCAGCCGTCGCGACAGTGGCGCGAAGATGGAGACCTCCAACGTCCACGCGAAGGACATCTACGTATCCAACGCCCGCCCGGCGCGTCATCAGCACGTGGACTCCGACCGTCGTAGCTCGGGCAAGCGCGCTCACAGCCAAGCAGGTGAGGGCGTGCGCCTGCAGAAGGTGCTCGCGCAGGCAGGCGTGGCGTCGCGTCGCATGGCGGAAAAGCTTATCGACGAAGGCCGCGTCGAGGTCGACGGCAAGATTGTGACGCGACAGGGCGTACGGGTGGATCCAAACACATCTGTGATTCGCGTTGATGGTTCCCGCGTCATCGTCAATGAGGACATGCAGTACTTCGTCCTGAACAAGCCGCGTGGTGTGCAGTCGACCATGCACGATGACATGGGCCGTCCGTGTGTGGGCGACATCATCGGTGAGAAGATCAGCGCTGGTCAGCGACTCTTCCACGTTGGTCGTCTGGATGCGCCCACCGAAGGGCTGCTGCTGCTCACCAACGACGGTGAGCTGGCCAACCGCCTGATGCACCCAAGCTACGAGGTCACCAAGACCTACATGGCCACCGTTGTCGGCGAGGTTGACCCCAAGGTCATGCGCGAGCTGGAAAAGGGCATTGAGCTTGATGATGGCATCGCCAAGGCGGACATGGCGCAGATTATCGACGTTTGGCAGGGCCGCTCTATCGTCCGCATCGAGCTGCACGAGGGCCGCAAACACATCGTGCGCCGGATGCTCAAGACCGCGGGCTACCCGGTCGAGCGCCTGGTGCGCACTAAGATTCACACTGTCCAGCTGGGCGAGCAGACTCCGGGCGCTCTCCGCGCACTCAACCGCGCTGAGCTGACCTCTCTCTACAACGCGGTGGGGCTGTAAATGGCACTAGTGAAGAAGAACGAAGAAAACCACGGAGTGGAACAACAAGGAGCTGAAGGAGCCCACATGAGTGAGCAGAACACTGACGACATGCTGTTGGTTGCCATCGATGGCCCTTCCGGCACTGGCAAGTCGACTGTCTCTCGGATGGTCGCAACCGAGCTGGGTGCAAAGTACCTGGATACCGGCGCGATGTACCGTGTGGCCACCCTGTGGGTACTGCGCCAGGGCATCGACCCGGCCGACGAGGAAGCCGTGGCCAAGGCGACGGCCGCCCTGCCACTGGAAGTCTCCGATGACCCGAACTCCACCGCTGTCCTCCTCGACGGCGAGGATGTCTCCGGCGAGATCCGCGGCCCGGAGGTTACCCGCAACGTGTCGGCTGTCTCCGCGATTCCGGCCGTGCGTACCAACCTGGTCGCGCTCCAGCGCTCGCTGGCCGCATCGGCGGTGCGCTGCGTGGTGGAAGGCCGCGACATCGGCACGGTGGTGCTCCCGGACGTTCCGGCGAAAATCTTCATGACCGCCTCCGCTGAGGTGCGCGCCCGCCGCCGCTACGACCAGGACATTGCTGCTGGTCGTCAGGCTGACTTCGACACCGTGCTTGCCGACGTCATCCGCCGCGACGAACTCGACAGCAACCGTGCGACCTCGCCGCTGAAGCCAGCCGAAGACGCATTCATTTTGGACACCTCTGAGATGGACATCGAAGAGGTCGTGGAAAACGTCCTCGATGTCGTTGAGGCCGGCTACCCGGGGTCCACCATGGACTGGGACGATGTCGACAACGAGGAGTTCGAGGGCTCTTACGAGGACTCCGAGGACGACACCGCCGGACACCTGGTCGCAAACGTGGAGACCGAAAACGCGCCAGGCACCGCAGGCAGCCACACCAGCGCAGACGAGTTCATCGACCGCACGATTGCCGACCACGAGACGATCATCTCCGAAGCGATCGAGCGCGCCGAAACCGGCCAGATTGACGATGACGCCGACTGGGAAGAGCTGGAAAACGCATTCGCAGCACTTGGCGTGAGCGACGAGGAGGAAGAAGCCCTTCCGACCGTGGCCATAGTGGGACGACCGAATGTTGGTAAGTCCACCATGGTTAACAGGTTCATTGGCCGTCGTGAAGCAGTTGTCGAAGACTTCCCGGGCGTGACTCGCGACCGCATCTCCTACCTGGGAGAATGGGGCGGACGTCGCTTCTGGGTGCAGGACACCGGCGGCTGGGATCCGGACGCCAAGGGCATGCACGCGGCGATTGCTCGTCAGGCGGAGACCGCCATGGAGACCGCCGATGTGATTGTCATGGTCGTTGACACCACCGTCGGCATCACCGCCACGGAAGAGGTTATGGCCCGCCGTCTGCAGCGCGCGGAGCAGCCGGTTATTCTCGCCGCCAACAAGTTTGAGTCGGATTCGCAGCTTGGCGACGTCGCGGAGTTCTGGGCCCTCGGGCTCGGCGAGCCGCACCCAACCTCGGCCCTCCACGGTCGTGGCAATGCCGACGTGATGGACGAAGTCGTGGCCTCCTTCCCGGAGGTGCCGCGTGCGAAGTCGCTGCCGACCGGGCCGCGTCGCGTGGCGCTGGTGGGCAAGCCGAATGTGGGCAAGTCCTCGCTGCTGAACAAACTCTCCGGTGAAGATCGCGCAGTAGTCAGCGACGTGGCCGGTACTACGGTTGATCCGGTGGACTCGCTGGTGCAGATGAACGACACGCTGTGGCGTTTCGTGGATACCGCTGGTATCCGTAAGAAGACCAAGACCGCCAAGGGCCACGAGTTCTACGCCTCGCTGCGTACTCGTTCGACGATTGACAACGCCGAGGTTGTGATCTTCCTGGTCGATGCCTCTGAGCAGATTACCGAGCAAGATCAGCGCGTGCTGCGCATGATTCTCGACTCCGGTCGCGCACTCGTGGTGGCCTACAACAAGTGGGACCTCATGGATGAGGACCGCCGCGACCTGCTCGAGCGCGAGATTGAAGAGCAGCTTTCGCACGTGCCGTGGGCTCGTCGGGTGAATATCTCCGCCAAGACCGGGCGTGCTGTGCAGAAGCTGGAGCCGGCAATGCTGGAGGCTGTGGAGTCGTGGGATAAGCGCATCTCCACTGGTCGCCTGAACACCTGGCTGCGCGCGATCATGCAGCAGAACCCGCCACCGCTGCGTGGTGGTCGACAGCCGCGCGTGCTGTTTGCCACCCAGGCGTCCTCGCGCCCGCCGGTGATTGTGCTGTTCACAACCGGCTTCCTGGAGCACGGCTACCGTCGCTTCCTGGAGCGCAAGCTGCGTGAAGAATTCGGTTTCGAGGGCTCGCCGGTGCGCATCGCGGTGCGTGTCCGCGAGAAGAAAAAGCGCCGGTAGGAAGCTGCTAGGAAGCGCCGCTGGGACGTGCTTTTAAGCCCTGCTAGTCGCTCGAACTGAGCTGAGAAAAGCCCAAAATGTGATTTAGGCAATTGCATTTTGGGCTTTTCGTTGGCATTTTGGAGTTTTAGGAAATTAGCGATAAGGAGAACTGACAATGGTCAGGCGCGGCAACAACCGTGACGGCTCTCAGCACGACGGCCGAGACAACAGCTACGGACGCGATTCCTCAAGCTCATACGGCGATGACTCCGCGACTCGCTACATTCCGCGGGGCGAGGGACATCGCGGGTACAACCCAGATGCCGACTTTGCGGGCGAGCAACCGACCGAATACTTCGGTGGCGACTCCTCTGAGACGCAATTCCTCCAGCGTGGCGGTGAAACACGATTTGATAACCCGCGAGGTGCCGGTGTCGGCTCAGGCGCGGGTGCCGGGGCGCAAGGTGCTGGCGCACAGGGCAGTGGCCAGTACTGGGCGCCGCTGTCTGAAGAAGAGCGCGGCTATAGTCAGGCGAGCCAGCAGGCAGGTCAGACCCAGCAGTACGCTGCAGGTGGTGCAGGTGTCGCAGGCGGTTACGGCGACCCGAACAACGGCAACAACCGCGGTAATAACCGCGACAACCGCGGTAACGATGACTCCAAGAAGGGCTGGGGTAAGCCTGTCGCCATCGTGGCCATTGCCGCGATGGTGGCCGTAGTCGCGCTGGTAGCCCTGGTTTTGTCCTTTACTTCCGGAACCGAGGACAAAAACGACAATATGGCGGAGCCGACGCAGGAGACGTCGTCAAGCCCGACGCCGACGACAACCTCGCCGGAGGAAACCACGACAAGCCCTACCGATCGTTTGGACCCGTCGGGCACGATTAACGACACCCGTGAGCGCCTTGAGCAGGAGCTGGATCAACTTCGCGAGTCGCCACCAGCTATCCCTGGGCCCGGTGAGCGCAGTAGCGGCTGGGGTACTATCCCGCAGGGTGTGGTGGGCAAGAGCCCGGCCTCGGTCGAGGTGGAGCTGCGTACCAACGGCTACCAGAACGTGACAGTCGTCGACGCAGAGGGCAACCAGACCAATTCTGTGGCCGCGATCATGGGCAAGGTTGCCTCGATCGATCCGCCGGAGGGGCAGATGGCGGAGACATCCACGCCTGTGACCATCTACCTGCAGTAATGCGATAGGCGGGGCATGCGTCAGGGGCGATTTCCGCCAGCAAACACCAATGATGTAACCTATAGATCGTTGCACTTTCGTGCACACGGGCTGTAGCGCAGTTTGGTAGCGCACCTCACTGGGGGTGAGGGGGTCGTCGGTTCAAATCCGGTCAGCCCGACAAAATATCCGCCGTCTTCTGGAAGATTCCGGGAGGCGGCGGTTTTTGTTTACGGCTATTGCTTACGGTTTGTTTGCCGTCTAGCGCACGATGCTACTAGCGCACGACAATACCGTCGGAGTCAGCGTAGAGCGTCTCGCCCGGAACGAAGTCAATGCCGCCGAAGGAGACAACGACGTCGCGCTCGCCTTCGCCGGTCTTGGTGGACTTGCGCGGGTTGGTGCCAAGCGCCTTGCACCCGAAGTCCATCTCACCAATCAGCTTGGAGTCGCGGATCGCGCCGTTGACGACCACACCAGCCCAGCCATTGTCCTTGCCGAGCCCCGCAATAACGTCACCGACCAGCGCCGTGTGGACCGAAGCGTCACCGTCGATGACAAGCACGCCGCCCCCAGACGGCTCGGAGAGGACCTTCTTCAGCAGCGCATTGTCCTGGAAGCACTTGACCGTGGAGATCTTGCCGCAGAACTCCACGCGACCGCCGAGGTTGCGCATCTGGGTATCGCAGGAACGCACGTCCGGGCCGATCTCGTCAACCAGGTCAGCGGTGGGGATGAATTCGATTGCCATAGGGGATTTCAAGTCCTTCCGAAAAATGATCACAAGAATGTGTTCGTAACAAGTGTTAACTCCATTGTTTCAAACTCAAGATGTGACCAAAGACATATGGTGCAAATTCGCTGGCAGCGATTGACGCTCCGAAGGCCGGTCCAGATTGATTACTCTGGTGAGTCAGAACGCGCCGACAACCACACGTGCGCAGGAAGGGTAGAAGATGGCTGGGTTTAATTGGTTTTGGAAGGCTCTTGGCGGCAAGCAAGGGCGCAACCAAAAACGCAGCGTAGGGCTGGTGGCGCGCGCTGCTGAGCTCGAGCCACAGGTACAGGCGCTTTCCGACTCCGACCTCGCCGACTTCGCCCGCCAACACGCCACCGATGCACCGGAGCTTTTAGCCGCGCTCCGCGAAGTCTCCCAACGCACCCTATCCATGCGCCCCTTCGATGTGCAGCTGCAAGGCGCGCTGGCGCTCATGGAGGGAGACGTTATCCAGATGGCCACCGGTGAGGGCAAGACTCTCTCCGGCGCCCTGGCCGCAGCCGGGTTCGCGCTGCGTGGCCACCGCGTGCATTCCGTGACTGTCAACGACTACCTCGCAGGCCGCGACGCGCAGTGGATGCAACCGCTGTTCGGGTTCCTTGGACTCTCGGTGGCGGCTATTTCGCCGCAGGATGGTCCGGGGGAGCGTCGTAAAGCATATGCGGCAGACATCGTCTACGCCGCCGTCAACGAACTCGGCTTTGACGTCCTGCGCGACCGCTGCGCGCCGACCATTGAAGACCGCGTGCAGTCGCCAGCTGATGTCGCCATCATCGACGAGGCCGACTCAGTGTTGGTCGATGAAGCGCTGGTCCCGCTCGTGCTCGCCGGCAACGAACCTGGCACCGCGCCAACCGGGCAGATTACCGACGTGGTGCGCCGCCTGCAGCTCGGCGATGACTACACCGTCGACGAAGGCCGCCGCAATGTCTTCCTTACCGATACTGGCGCTGCGCGCGTCGAACGGCTGCTCGGCATCAGCTCGCTGTACGACGCCGAACACGTCGGCACCACCCTGGTTCAGGTCAACGTCGCACTGCACGCCCACGAGCTGCTGCAGCGCGATGTCGACTACATCGTGCGCGACGGCAAGGTACAGCTCATCGACGCCTCGAAGGGACGCGTGGCGGAACTGCAGCGCTGGCCGGACGGTCTACAGGCGGCGGTAGAGGCCAAGGAGGGCCTGCAAGTCTCGGAGGGCGGTCGCATCCTAGACTCCATGACCATCCAGCAACTCGTCGGCCGCTACGACATCACCTGCGGCATGACCGGCACCGCCACCTCCGCGGGCGACCAGTTCCGCGAGTTCTACGGACTCCACGTCTCTGTCATTGAACCCAACGTCCCATGCATCCGTGACGACGAGCCCGACCGCATCTACGCCACCACCGACGACGCGTTCGCCGCGCTTGTCGACGAGGTCGTGGAACTCAACGGCACTGGTCGACCAATACTCGTAGGCACCCGTGACGTGGCGGAATCGGAACGACTGGCCGATGCGCTGGTTCTGCGCGGCATCGAATCGTCGGTACTGAACGCGAAAAATGACGAGCTGGAGGCCCAAGTCATCGCCAATGCTGGCGATATTGGCCGCGTCACGGTGTCCACCCAGATGGCCGGCCGCGGTACCGACATCCGCCTCGGAGGGGCGGACGAATCCAACCGCGATGCCGTAGTCGAACGCGGTGGCCTATGCGTCATTGGTCTGGGTAAGCACCGCACTGACCGACTGGATAACCAGTTGCGTGGCCGCGCCGGACGCCAGGGCGATCCGGGCTCGTCGGTGTTCTTTGTCTCCCTGGATGACCCGGTGATTTCCGAAGGTGCTGCCGGCGAAACACTGAGCGTGCTGCCTGAAGACGACGGTCGCGTCCGCGATAAGCGGGCATACCAGTTCATCGACCGAGCACAGCGAGTGACAGAGGCGACCATGCTGTCCATTCATGCGACGACGTGGAAGTACAACAAGCTCATCGGCGACCAGCGCGAGATTCTGGATGAGCGCCGGGAGAAACTGCTGACTACGAATGCTGCCTGGGAAGAACTGTCCAAGCTGGCATCGGCGCGGGCGAAAGACGTGGAAGCCGCAGCCGGGCGCGACGTCGCCGAGGACGCTGCCCGGGAAATCATGTTGAGCCACCTGGATCTCGGATGGTCGGAACACCTGGCGGATCTGGACGACCTGCGGGAGTCGATTCACCTGCGCGCGCTGGCTAAGGAAAGCCCCATTGATGAGTTCCACCGCGCCGCCATCGGTGCCTTTAAAAACCTGGTCAACAATGCCGTCACCGAGTCGGTGCAGACCTTCCAGGAGGCCGAAATCGATAGCGATGGCGCGCATCTGGAGGACACGGGACTTGCCCGCCCGAGCTCGACGTGGACGTACATGGTCAACGACAACCCATTGAGCAATGGTGGTGGCTCGGTCGTCGGTTCAATTGCAGCGATGTTTAGGTAAGCCGTAACCACAGGTTTGGTAACAATTTGAAAATATTTCTCAAGTGACCGGCCTAGGTACACCCACGGAGAAAGCTCTCCGATGTCGGTATTTACGCATATCAATCATGTTGTACATACCCTCTCGGTGAGCTGCGTCACAACATGGTTGGGATTAGATAACAACACGAAAGCGGTTGGGGCGCTATTATCTAAAAAGTAACGAGTAAATCGCCCAAGGTTATCCCGGAGGGAAAGATATGACTAGCAATAGCGGCCAGCCAGAGGCATCGGTCGAGACCACCTCGGTCTTCCGTGCAGATTTGCTGAAGGAGATGGAGTCCAGCTCTAACACGGACTCCACGGTCTCCGGTGTTGAAGGACTTCCGGCAGGCTCGGCACTCTTGGTCGTCAAGCGGGGGCCAAACGCGGGTTCTCGTTTCCTGCTCGATCAGGCAGTCACCACCGCTGGTCGTCACCCGGAAAGCGACATTTTCCTCGATGACGTGACTGTTTCCCGTCGCCACGCAGAGTTCCGCAAGAACGGTGACTCCTACGAGGTTGTCGACGTGGGATCGCTGAACGGCACCTACGTTAACCGCGAGCCGAAGAACTCCGCGGTTCTGGCTAATGGTGACGAGGTCCAGGTCGGTAAGTTCCGCCTCGTATTCCTTATCGGTAACTAATTCGACATCGGTTAGTGTCGACGTCTGTCGGCATTAACCCCCTTATTTTTGTAAAGGCTCGGAAAAGACCAGTGGCAGCAGTACACAAATCAGCGGTTTCGCAGCCGGCTTCGTCAGAAAGCACTGCGAAGCAAGCACGCTCGGTGGGCAAGAAGAAGACCATCGGTGCTGTGCTGAAGGAAGTCAAGGTTGAGTTCCCTGATGTAACGCTGTCCAAAATTCGTTTTCTCGAGTCGGAAGGGCTGCTGTGCCCGTCGCGTAGTTCCTCGGGCTATCGTCGCTACAGCCAGGCGGACATTGACCGCCTGCGCTACATTCTGACCGTTCAGCGCGATAACTACTTGCCGCTGAAGGTTATTAAAGAGCAGCTCGACGAAATTGATGCGGGCAACGCTGGCGGCGACGGTCTGGCTTCGGTTACTCCACTGGTGACGGCGGATCAGTTCCGCGAAGCTGCAGTGGTCTCGCTGACGCAGGCGGAGCTGGCAGAGCGCACCGGCGCTAGCGAGAAGTTCATCACTGAGCTGGTCCGCGTCGGCTTGATTACTCCGGACACGCTGAACATGTTCGACGGCGATGACCTGCTCATCACCGAGACGGCAGTCAAGCTGTCTGAGTTCGGTCTGGATGCCCGCCACCTCAAAACTGTGCGTACCGCTGCGACCCGTGAGGCTGATTTGGTGTCGCTGGCAGCTAGTCCGCTGAGTAAGTCGCGTGCGGCTAGTGGCAAGCAGAAGGCTGTGGAAATGGGTCGTGAGATGACCGCGCTGATGGTCACGCTGCACGGCACTTTAGTCAAGCGCCAGGTCAACAAAGATCTGGGGAAGTAGTCAGTAGTCCCGCGTGAATAGCGGCTCGCTACAATTATCGCTGTTATGGACGAAAAACTCGTAGAAGTCAAGTTTCTAGACTGGATGGCGCACCCTCCTGAGGATGATCCGGTGCTGCTCCTGCATGCCGAAGAGACTAACCGGATTATCCCGATCTGGATTGATTTGGCGACGGCGACGGAGTACTCCGCCCGCGAGACCGGCGCTACGCAGCGTCGTCCGGGCATGCATGACGTCTTTGTCGATACGCTGGACATGGTGGGGCAGAGCGCCCTGCGTGGTCAGATTACGGGCGTGCACGAGGGCGTTTTCATCGCCAGCCTGGTGCTTGAAGGCGGCGCAGAGATTGACATGCGCCCCTCCGACCTAATCCTTATCGCCAGCGAGCTTGAGGTGCCGCTATATGTTGCACGCGATGTGCTCGATGCCATGTCGGTGTCGGCGCGTCTTGTCGCTACCAATGGCGGTTCGCTTACCGACGACACGGAGACCGACTCTGTCGAGGCGTCGGTGTCGGAGTTTGCTGAATTTCTCGACAGTATTGATGCTGACTACTTTGCCGAGCCGTATGGTGATGCGGAGGGTAGGGAGTCCGATGGTGAAGCCGACGGTGGCGCCGACTCGGCTTCCGATAGCGACCGTTAGCAGTGTGACTGGAGTGAACACCTGACAACTTTTGATGTAGTTGTGGCGCGTATTTCCTCCGGCACGTCGCTGAATGACCCCATAAAAGGGGTAACTTTTCTTAAGTTATAGTTTCACCCCTTCCTGGGGTTTTTCTCCCGGGCTGTGCTTGAGCTGGGGAAACTGCGACTCCAAACTCTAAACCTTAACTTTAGGTTTAGAGATTCGGCGTGTCGTCCTGTGATGTATTGACAGCCGATTAACCTTGGCGAAAGATAAATAACGGCAGTGAAACTACCTCGGGAGAATTTATATGGTCGACGACAACAGCGGTTCGCTCTTTGGCGACAATGAGCTCCGTGCGTCGGACTCGCAAGAGCCACGCGCGGTCCAGGAATCCCTGTTCGACATGGGACCGGACGAGCAAGTTGGCTACCGCGTCCCCATCGCATGTCAGGTAGCGGGCATTTCTTACCGTCAGCTGGACTACTGGGCGCGCACCAAGCTGGTTGAGCCTTCGATTCGTACCGCCAAGGGCTCGGGCACCCAGCGTCTGTACTCCTTCCGCGACATCCTCGTTTTGAAGATTGTTCGCGGCCTGCTGGACACCGGTATTTCCCTGCAGAACATCCGCCTGGCTGTCGACCGCCTGCGCGACCTCGGTGTCGATGACCTGGCTACCATCACGCTGGTTTCCGACGGTCGCACCGTCTACCAGTGTCGCTCCAATGAAGAAGTCATTGACCTGCTCAACGGTGGCCAGGGAGTGTTCGGCATTGCTGTCCCGGGCATTATGAAGGAACTGACTGGCACCATCGCCTCCTTCCCATCCGAGCGTATCGACGGTACTCAGGAAAATCCAGGTACTGGCATCGACGAGTTGGCTGAGCGCCGTCGCCGCCGCATCTCCTAACAGCCAGCGATACGGCTAGATAGTGGCGTTGCTGCTACGGCCGCCGCTCAAAGAAGCGAAACAAAACTAAACGAAAACCGCCTTCCACAACTGGTTCCGTTTTCCTCTCCCGAGGTTGGGCCAGATGGAGGCGGTTTTTTGCTGGTTACTCGGTACCGATTGCCGCAGCCAACTGAGAGGCCAGGCCATCGCCATAGTCAGCCGCAATGCGCAGAGAACCAGTGGTCATATTCGCCACTTCCTGCAGTTCAGGGATGGAGCTGTCCCCGTCGGGAAGCACGATGACCTCAATCGTTACCGGGCGGTCCGGGCTAATGAGTTCCTTGATTCGCTCGACGGACTCGGCGGCATCGGCGCCCGAGGCATCGCGCCCCGAGGTGAGCACGACGAGCCGGTTCGGCTTGTCAGGGGAGTAGGTGTCGCGGGCGGCCTGGTAGGCATCGATAAGCGCTGGCCAGAACTGCGCCTCACCACCGGCCGGAAGTTCGGCCAGCGAGCTCTTTACGGCGTCTGCGCCATTGTTGGCCTCGTCATCGGGGGCTGGAAGTTCCGCGAGACGGTTCACCTCGGGGGCGAATGTCCACAGGCCGTAGCGGCCACCAGGTGCGGCATCGATAGCGCCGGTCAGAGCAGCGGATAGCGCCCCGACATCGACGCCATCGGAGGTGTCAGCGAGTAGGAGCGCCGAGCCTACCGCAGTTGCGGGCTGTTGCGCATCCGGCTGCTCCAGTGCTGGCGGCAGCGCAAAGGAATCTGTCTGGATCTGCGAGAGCACTCCAAAGTTCTCCGCTACTTTAGGGCTGAAAGTACTCTCAGCAGCTTCGCCGTCGGCGCCGTGATCTGCGGCGAAGTTACGGAAGTCCTCGGCCGCGCGAGCCGTGTTCTCGTCGATCTTGCCGCCGGAGCCAAAGGTGACAACTGGCGCGTGCAGCTGGGGTGCATCCGCAGGGGAGACCAGCTTCAGCCCCTCGCCGGCCATCTGCAGCATGGGCTGGGTTGCGGCCACACCGTCGAATTCGGCGACATTCTGGCTGAGCATGGTCAGCAGAGTATTGGAGGTGTAGACCTCACCCAAGTCCGCGCGTTCGTGAGCGAGATCCGGGCCGCCAAGTCGAGCACTGATCACGGCAGACAGTGCAGCATCGGAGCCACCGGGGGCGGCCACGCGCAATCCCGCAAGCTCTTCCCAGGTGGCGTTGTTCAGCTGGTCAGCACGATTGGTTGTGAAGGCCACGCCACTGGCAATCGGTGGCAACCACGTCTTGGGGTTGTTGACCTTGACCTTGTCTGAATTCTTCGCTTGATCCACGAAGGAGATATCGGCGGGAATCCAGACTCCCGGCGTCATAATTCCGGCGCTGGCCTCGTCAGCTGCAGAATCATCCGCAGCGGGGTCCTCCGGAGCCCCCTCACCAGCTTCAGCACCGTCAGCATCAGCCAAGGCGTTCACAACCTCCTGCGAGCCGGCCACAGTAATCTGTGGCCGCACGCAGAAGTCCCTCACCACGGGATTTGACTCGCCATAGTCCTGCACGAGTTTCTGTGCCGAGCCCACCGCAGCAGGGTCAGCGGTCACCACCAGTGTCAGATCACCCTTGGTACACCGTGCACGATCCGCATCAATCGACGAATCGTTGCTCTTGCGCAGATTAACCCAGGCAAAAACCGCAGCCACCAGAACAATGACGACCAAGACGGCAATAAAAGGCCCCTTAGCCACTCGATAGTTGTTCTCACCCGAGGCGTGTCGTCCCATGTCGTTTTAGCCCTTTCTATGCTGAGTGTGCTCGGCGCTGTCGACTCGCAGCAGACCTCGTCGTAAAGCACAAACGCGCACGTAACTCCTGCCAACTCTACTGCGTGGACAATGCGACATCTACTACTTGCAGCAAACGCCCGCGCAGGACGTCGGCACGCGCGCTGAGCTCACGCTGGCGGCGGACGTACTCGGCCTTGCCCTCGGGAGTCTCGATGCGAATGGGAGCAAAGCCCCAATCCCGCAGATCGTAGGGAGCGGCGCGCATATCCAACTCACGGGCACTGCACGCGAGCTCGAAAGTATCCAGCCACAGGTCGCCGGGGACCGCCTCGCCGAGCTTGGTCGCCCATTTATACAAGTCCATGTTGGCGTGCAGACAGCCCATCTGCTCACAGTGCGGCTGTGTCTCGCGCGTCGGCGCAAACTCGTTGAGCGGGACGGCGTCGGGCGTAAAGAAGCGGAAGGCGTCGAAGTGCGTACACCGCACTGTGTGGGCCTCGACGACCTCGTCCGTGCCTGCCTGACCAAGCCGCAGTGGCTCCGGGTGACGATGCTCGGGCTGGCGATACACCATCGCCCATTCATGCAGGCCGAAGCAGTCAAAGTGCGCTGGATTCGTGCGCGTCGAACGCAACAGATTGCCGATGTACGCCACCGTCTTACCTCGCTTATCGACGTACGCCGAAACATCCATGCGTGCCGTCCCCGAGGCGGTATCGGTGGGCTCCTTGCTAGCAGGACTGTCGGTAGCGTCATCCATGTCGAGGGTAAAAAACTTCAGGTGACTGATGTCCTTGGCTGTCGCACCGGGAAGATCTACGCCGATGCCCGGTGACCAGCGGCGGAGTTGACCGGGCTTGACGGGGTAGTACTCGAAGATGAAGTCCCACACCGGGTGGCGCTGGCCACGACTGCGACGGGACAGGTGATCGCGGGTCAGGGCATCGACGCGGGCGATATGCCTTGCTTTGGCTTCACGCCAGTCGAAAGACGAATCGGGCGTAGATGTCACTGCTGGTGTCCCTGCGTGGTGCCCGGCCGGATTCGGGGCTGGTTCACGATTGGGTACTGCTTTGGTGCACCGCTGCGACGCGGGGAGACCTCGTGGGTCCAGTCACGCACGACACCGACCTGCTCTTCGATGAGGTCCTCCAGAGCCACGATGCCGATCTGCTCCGCGCCGGAGAAAGCACCGGTCTTCGGGGCGATACTTGCCGGGGCGCTTGCGCGCAGGTGCGGCTTTGGCATGCGAGCGCGTACAGCCACTGCCATGTGGGCGCTGTAGCGGCGCATGATGCGCAATCCCTCATCCAGCGTGGCATCGATCGGAATCTCGATCATCGGGCGAATCTCGTCATCAGGGATGGCTGTCTCCGGTCCGGAGGCAGGGTCCATGACGCGGTCGAGGACATCCTTGACGTGAACGTAGCCACGGTACTCGTTGGGTTCATTGTTGGCCGCAGCGACGGGGAACCGGGAGAAGCCAGTTTCGGTGACCGCCGTCTCTAGGTCGCCCACAGTCGGTGCAGTGGGGAGGCGCCGAATCTGCTCGTGCGGAATTAGCACCTCCTCAATGGTGCGCGTGGCCGAGGCCAGCGTGCGACGAAGTCGGACGTGCTCCTCGCTGTCAAGGAGCCCCTCTTGACGAGACTCCGCAATCATCGATGCCAACTCAGTGGAATCAACAGTGGTGTCAAGCTCATCGCGCTGCTCAATGCCGAACAGCCTCAGTGTATGGCGAGCCAACCAGTTAAACAGCAGCAACAGCGGTTTGGTCAGGCGGTAGAAAACCATGTGAACCGGAATAAGCAGCATGGCCACTGTCTCTGGGCCGGCTAGGGAAATGTTTTTTGGAACCATTTCGCCGAGCATGATGTGCAGCACTGACACCAGCATCAACGCGATGGCAAAGCTCAGCGGGTGTAGCAGTGATTCCGGAATACCCATGGCGTGGAAAGGAGCTTCCAGCAGATGTGCCAGCGCCGGTTCAGAGACCTTACCCAGCAGCAGCGAGGCAATGGTGATGCCCAGCTGTGCGGCGGCGAGCATCATCGACAGGTGCTCAGAAGCATTGATAACTGTGCGAGCGCGCTTCTTTCCCTGAGCCAGCAGCGCTTCCAAACGGTCACGGCGAGCAGCAATAAGTGAGAACTCCGCGCCCACGAAAAACGCGTTGACCAACAACAAGACGAAGGTCAGGAGGATTCCAAACCAGTCACTCATAGGTTGAACATCTCCTTAGCGCGCTCGTTGGTCACAGGAATCAAAATGGCACGATCCACGCGGCGGTCATCCATCTCCAGAATGCGGGCGTACCAGCGTCCGGCGATACCCGATTCGAATTCGTCCATGAAGTCGCGTTCGGTCTCTGGCAGCAGGACGACATCACCGACCTCTGGGATGCGACCGAGCGCAAACATAATCAGGCCACCGAGGGTTTCGAAGCTGCCCTCCGGGGCGAAGTATCCGACCTTGGTCGGAAGTTCGTCGGTACGCACAAGGCCGGAGCAATTCCAGCCTTCAATTGCGCGCTTGACTTCCTGCTCGGACTCCTTGTCGTCGTACTCATCCCAGACCTCGCCGAGAATTTCCTCGACGACGTCCTCGATGGTGACAATGCCGGCGATGCCGCCATACTCGTCCGCGACCAGCGCAATCTGCGAACCAGCCGAACGCACGGCCTCCAGTACGGCATCGCCGTCCAGCGACTGCGGCAGCGTGGGCACTGGCCGTGCAACCTCCCGCATGGTGGTAGTTGAGCGCTTCGCCGCAGGCACCGCGAATGCGTCCTTGACGTGGACAACACCGACAGTGGCATCGAGGTCCCCGTCAGTAATGGGGAAGCGGGAATGTCCTGATTCGATGGCGACAGCCAGCAGATCCAGCGCCGTGTCATCGACATCGAGAGAAGTAATCGTCGACCGCGGCGTCATCAGGTCCTCCGCAGTAGTTTCGCCAAAGCGTAACGACGACTCGAGCACAGCAGCCTTCGACTCATCCAATGCACCCTGCTCCGCAGAATTGCGCACCAGTGCTTCCAGCTCCTGCGGGGAACGCGCCGAAGCCAGCTCATCCGCCGGTTCAATGCCGAGCTTGCGCACCAGCCAGTTCGCCGAGGCATTCAGCGACTGGATGAAGTAGCGGAACACCCAGTTAAACGCCATCACCGGACGAGCCGTAACGCGCGCCGAAGCCAGCGGCTCTGTAATCGCGACGTTCTTCGGCACCAACTCGCCGTAGACCATTGACAACATCGTGGCCACAATGAGCGCAAGAATCAGTGCGGTCGGTCCCGCTGCAGACTCGCTGAGCCCCATCCAATGCAGCATCGGCGTGAAGTACTGCGCCAGTACCGGTTCCGCGAGGAAACCAGTTGCCAGCGTCGTCAACGTAATGCCCAGCTGTGCACCGGAGAGGTGGAAGGACAGTCGATTATGTGCATTGTGAACGGCCTCAGCAGGTGCATCCGCTGAACGGGCGCGGTCGGCGTCAATCGTAGAACGCTCCAGTCCCGTCAGCGCGAATTCAAACGCCACAAAGAGGCCGGTGCCAGCGGTTAGCGCGATAAAGCCGACAACCGCGACAATATTGAGAACAATATCCACTGATTATCTCTTCTTCTTTTTCCCTCGCTTGGGGCGGTGTACGCGACCGCCAGCACGATTCTTTCCGCTTGCCGACGGGCCGCCGCGCCCGCGGTACCCGGAACCACTAGCACCGCCTGCCGATTGGCTCTGATCTTGACGAGCCCGGCGCGGACGGCGTGCGCCCAGTTCCTTGACAAATCGCGGCAGCCCCGGAGCTGCGCGCAGCTCTTCAGCTTCAACGCCGGCTCCTGCCAGCAGCTCACGGGCCTGATCAACCTGGCGGTCACGCACAATCATCGCTACCGTGCCGGAAGCACCTGCACGCGCCGTGCGACCCGAGCGGTGAATGTACGTCGCGGAATCCCTTGGCGGATCCGCGTGCACAACCAAGTCAAGAGCATCGATATCAATGCCCCGAGCGGCCACATCCGTGGTGACGAGGACATTGATTTCACCGTCGGCAAAGGCCTTGAGGACTGTGCGACGAGTTGCCTGGCCGCGATCGCCGTGGAGGAAACCTAACTTGATGTCGTAGAACTGTAAAAACTTAGCCAGCTGCACGACACGCGCCTTAGAGTTGGCGAAGATGACGCACTGATCCTTGCGGGAGGCAATCCAGGCGACCACTTCGTCTGCCTCAGTGTTGTCCTCTACCCGAAGTAACAGATGCCGCATATTGCGCATGGTCAGCCGGGATGCAGTGACCTTGTGTTTCGCAACTTCGGTGCTACTTGCGCGACGATCGCGGATAAGCCCCGCGGCGTCGTCGTTAATCGTGGCGGAAAAGACCATGCGCTGTGCCGACTTCGGACACGCACGGACTAGGCCCAGAACATCGGGCAGAAAGCCCATGTCAGAGAGCATGTCCGCTTCGTCTACGACAACGGTAAGAACCTGCTCAAGATTGAGTAGACCGCGGCGGCGCAAATCGTGTGCGCGACCCGGTGTGACCACAGCGATATCGACTGGTGCTGCGAGCAGAGTCTGCTGCTTGGCCACGGAGTCACCGCCGACCAAGCTCAAGACACGCAGACCTGCAGCGGCGCCGATGTCAGCGAGGACATCAGCAATTTGATCTGCAAGTTCCCGCGTCGGCGAAATAATAAGCGCGCGCGGGTAACGGGGAAGCGCTGGAGAGGCGTTATTGAGTAACGTGACCAGCGGAATGCCGAATGCGAGCGTTTTGCCCGAGCCTGTGGGGGCCTGTGCAAGAACGTCCTTGCCAGCGAAAGCATCTGGCAAAGTCGCCACCTGCACGGCGGTGGGCGAAGTTATGTGCTGGGCACGCAGAATACTCACAATTGCTTCCGGCGTGCCCAACTGTCTGAAATCACTGGACTCAGCAGGAGGGGGCATGCTTGTTAGGATACCGCTATCCCCGGACTGCCATGCAATAGGCACGTCCGGTGAACTGGAAACCACCGTCCCATGAGATTTACCAACCGCGCCCCGGTTGCGCGTAGGCCTCGCGCTCAAGAACAGCAGCTCGACGGAAGATATTGCGGATAGATTTGAGCTCCGCATCGCTGGCCGTGGACATATTCTCTTCAAGGACCTCGAGAGCCTGCTGAACACTGTCAACATACTCGGGGTCGGAATACACCTCCACCCAGTCCGCAATCGTGGAATCCCCATCAACCAGCGATTTTCCTTGCAGAGTCAGCTCGGCTGTAACCCACATTTCGGCGACGATACTGGTTACGGCGACCCGATATGGATTGAAAGCGCTACAGGAAGAATGCACGTCCAGCAAAAGCTGCGTGATGGTTGTCGGCTCGATGTCCTCGAGCGCCGAAGAAGCCTCTTCCAGCGTGTTATTGCTCAATTCCAACGCACGCACCAGGGCTTCCTGCGCGACCGATGACCACAGAACCTGTTCCTTTGGGCAGGGTGCTTTCGTTGCCAGATGCGACAGGACTGGGAAAACTTGGTGCAAGTACCAGGCCTCTTGCGCTACGAAGAAGTTGGTTTCTTCCGAGGAAAGGTCGCCGCGGAGCATCGTGGGGACGCTGAACATTCCGCCAATCTCGGCAACGATGTCCTCGATGTCCCGCCACAGCTGGGAAGTAAAGGGGCCCGCCGGAGCAATCTGGAGTGAGTGCCCGAAGAAAGATTCCAACTCTTTTGGCGATTGCGCAGTGTCAGTGCCTTCGATGGCTCCTGGGGAAAAACTGGAGTTCAGATGTACTGGTTGCATTCGCCGAAGCGCGACCTTTTCCAGGCGACGAGCCCTGTGGCCGTGGTCAATGGGGCCGTGCCCCTGGCCGACGTTGAGGTTATCCGCGAAACGAATGGACTCGCTGAGCCAGCGCGTAGTCCAGCGCAGGGCATCATTAATCGCAGAGCCCCCACCAATCCGTGTGGCGAGAGCAGCGGACAGCGAACAACCCGTGCCATGGGTGTTCTCAGTGTGAATGCGGGGAGAAGAGCTGAAGAAAACCTGGCCATCGGGGGATGCCACGGCATTTCCGGCTTCCTCATCACTTAAGTGACCAGCTTTTGCAATCACGATGACATCGTTCTTGCCCGCGAACTCCAGCGCCTGCTCAATCAGCTCAGTGAAGTCGCTGGCCTCCGGGGCGTCGGCAAGCAACGCCAGTTCGGGAACATTCGGCGTGATGACGGTGGCTTCCGCGACCAAGTCCCGCATTGCATCCATGGCATCTTCGTCAAGCAGACGGTCGCCGGAGGTAGCGACCATAACCGGATCGAGAACAACCACGGCTGGCTTGGTCTCCTGAACCCAGCTGGTGACGGCCTGCGTGAGTTCGCGTGACCCCAACATGCCAATCTTCACCGCGTCGATGGTGACGTCCTCAGTCACAGCAGCCAGCTGCTCGACGAGGAAGTCAACAGGTGGGGTGTGGACGGCACGAACGCCCACGGTGTTCTGAGATACCAAAGCGGTGACCACGCCCATGCCATAACCACCGGCGGCAGCAATTGACTTTAAATCGGCATGCAGTCCAGCCCCACCGGTTGGGTCTGTGCCGGCGATGGAAAGAACTCGTGGCACAAAATCAGGCTTCGCCTTCAATGGAAATGGCATCTCAGACCCCTTTTAACTTCAAGAGTGTGAAGCGACAGACTTCAACACTATGCTTCAACCTCGGAGCGGTCGCCAGACCAGAGGGTGTGGAAAGCGCCCTCGCGGTCAACGCGCTTGTAAGTGTGTGCACCGAAGTAGTCACGCTGCCCCTGAACCAGCGCTGCCGGCAGGCGCTCTGCACGCAGGCCGTCATAGTAAGCCAGCGAGGAGGAGAACACCGGAGCCGGGATACCCATTTGTGCTGCAGTGACAACAACATCGCGCCAGGCGTCGAGGCACTCGGTGACCTGGTCACGGAAGTACTCGTCGAGTACCAGCGCCGGCAGCTCCGGATCGCGGTCGTACGCTTCCTTGATGCGGTTCAGGAACTGAGCGCGAATGATGCAGCCACCACGCCAGATGGTTGCCAGCGCACCGCGGTCAATTTCCCAGCCGTACTCCTTGGCGCCAGCGTTAATCTCATCAAAGCCCTGCGAGTAGGCAATGATCTTGGAAGCGTAGAGAGCCTTACGGACGCGTTCCACAAAAGCATCGCGATCCTCGGGCGCCTTAGCCAGGCTTCCTGACGGCAGGTTGCGTGCAGCCTCACGCTGAGCAAGGGAAGACGACAGGGCGCGAGCGAACACGGCCTCGCCAATACCAGTTACCGGAATGCCCAAGTCCAAAGCGGCCTTGACCGTCCAACGCCCGGTGCCCTTCTGACCAGCGGCATCCACGATGACATCCACCAGCGGCTTGCCTGTCTTCTCATCGACCTGGGAGAGAACCTCAGCGGTGATCTCAACCAAGTAGGAGTCCAGGTCGCCCTTGTTCCACTCGCGGAAGATATCTGCAATCTCTGCAGGGGTGAGGCCAGCGGCCTCGCGCAGCAGGTGGTAGGCCTCGCCGATGACCTGCATATCCGCGTACTCGATGCCGTTGTGGACCATCTTCACGAAGTGGCCAGCGCCATCGGAGGAAATGTGTGTACAGCACGGAACGCCATCAACGTGAGCGGAGATGGACTCCAGCAGCGGGCCGAGGGACTCGTAGGACTCCTTCGTGCCACCCGGCATAATGGATGGGCCGGTCAGAGCGCCTTCCTCACCACCGGAAATACCAGTGCCAACGTAGTGCAGGCCACGGGCGCGAATAGCCTTCTCACGACGGATGGTGTCCGTGTAAAGAGAGTTACCGCCATCAATGATGATGTCGCCGGGCTCCATCACGTCGGCAAGCTGATCGATGACCGCATCAGTAGCGGCACCTGCCTGAACCATAATCAGAGCGCGACGCGGGCGCTCCAGCGAAGCGACGAACTCTTCGATGGTCTCGGACGGGATGAATGAGCCTTCATCACCGTGTTCAGCGATGAGGGTGCGAGTTTTCTCCGGGCTGCGGTTGTACACGGCAACTGTGTGTCCCTTGTGGGCGAAGTTGCGCGCGATATTCGAGCCCATGACGGCGAGCCCGACGACACCAATTTGTGCGAGTTCATTGTTATCGGTCATGCCCACCATCTTAAAGCCTGGCCAGGGTTCGTTGTATCTGGGACTCAGAATTTGTTACTGGTTTTAACGTTAAAACTGCCACAAGTGATGGCGTGTGCTGGCACAATGTTTGGCATGGCTGACGAGACTATTGCGAATAATGGCAGTTCACAGGACTCTAACTCTGCAGATTCCGCCGCCGAGCAGGCGAAGAGGAAGGGGCTGCGCAAGTATATGACACTGGTGACGAAGGCTAGCCAGGAAGCCTTGAGCGATGAGGAGCTGGCTGTTTTTAACAGCACCTTGGGCGATAACGGAATCGGCGGTCTAGATACGCTGCTGGGCACGAAGTTTGTCCATGTCGGGCCGGAGCGAATTCAGATGGAGCTCGCAGTCGGGCCCGACCACCTGCAACCGTGGGGCCTAGCCAATGGCGGTGTTTACTGCTCGCTAGGTGAGACTGCTGGCTCTATTGCTGGTTTCGTTGCCTGCGGTGCGAAGAAGCCGGTCGTCGGTGTGAACAACAACACCGATTTTTACCGCTCCGCCCGGGCCGGCGAGGTAATTGTCACTACTGCGGAGCCGGAGTACCTGGGGCGCACCATGCAACTGTGGCGCATTGAGCACACCCGCAAGGCAGATGAAAAACTGCTGGCCCGCACCAACCTACGAATTGCGGTACTTGACAAGCCGCTGTAGCAAATCGTCATAGGTGGTAACGGGCCAGATAGGGAACTCGCAGGTGGTTAACCTTGGTTAGCTGTTTTCTAACCTAGCCACCTGCAAGTTAACTACTTGTTCTTATTTGCGCGGTGCTCGCGGCGGGTGTCGCGAACTTCCAGAGGCAGATCCTGCTCAGCCTTGTCCTTGTTGAGCTCGGCCAGGCGATTGATTGCATTGCGTGCGTACATCTGCTGGCGGGTGGAAACCATCTGCCAACGGTTGCGGTCCAGAACATTCAGACCCCAGCTGACGCAGGAGACGAGACGGTTGCGGAAGCCCACCAGGAACATCAGGTGGACAGCCAGCCACAGGACCCAGCCGATGAAGCCGGAGACCTCAACCTTGCCCATCTTCGCCACTGCAGAGAAGCGGGAGACGGTTGCCATGGAGCCCTTGTCGAAGTACTCGAACGGCTGGCGCTCCGCGACATCGCGGCCGTCTGCCTCGGCAGCAATGTTCTCAGCGACATACTCGCCACCCTGAATAGCAACCTGAGCAACACCCGGCAGGTTCTCGCGGTTGGACATGTCGCCCACGACGTAAACGTTCTTGCAGTCACCAGCTGTCATGTCCTCGTTGACAACGACGCGGCCAGCGCGGTCGGTCTCGGCGCCGGTCTGCTCGGCAATCATCTTACCCAGCGGGGAAGCGGACACGCCGGCGGACCAAATCTTGCAGAACGACGGGATGAACTCCTCGGTTTCATCCTTCATGTTCTTGTAGGTGACGCCCTCTTCATTGACGTCAGTGACCATCGCGCCCAGCTTGACGATGACACCCATCTTCTCCAAGGACTTCTGAGCCTTACGGCCCAGACGCTTGCCGAACGGCGGCAGAACCTGCGGTGCGCCGTCGAGCAACACGACACGTGCAGCGTGCGGGTTGTAGCTGCGGTAAGACGATGCGAGAGTGCGGTTAGCCAGCTCGGCCAGCTGACCAGCAAGCTCAACGCCGGTCGGGCCAGCACCGACGACCACGAAGGTCAGCAGACGCTCGCGCTCGGCCGGATCGTCGGTCAGCTCGGCGCGCTCGAATGCGCCAATGATACGAGCGCGAATCTCGAGTGCATCGTCGATGTTCTTCATACCCGGAGCAAACTCGGCAAAGTGATCATTGCCGAAGTAGGACTGGCCAGCGCCAGCGGCGACCAGGAGGTGGTCGTATTCCCACTTGGAAGTCTGGTGACCCAGTTCGGAAGTCACGACCTGTTTTTCGACATCGATGTCGGTGACATCGCCCTTGACAACACGAACGTTCTGAACACCGTCGAAGATGGTGCGAGTAGACGGTGCGATTTCGCCCGAGGAAAGGATGCCCGTTGCTACCTGGTAGAGCAGCGGCTGGAACAGGTGGTGGTTAGTGCGGTCGATGAGAGTGACGTCGACCTCGGCGTCCTGCAACTTCTTCGCCGCGAACAAGCCACCGAAACCCGAACCGATGACGACCACGTGCGGACGTCCGGAGTGCGGGCGGTACGGAGTCTCGGTCATGTATTTTCTCCTCACAGACTTTAAAGTTCTCGAAGTTTTGATTCGGCTTTTAGCCGGCAAGCCACAATAGTAATCCTCTCGGTGCGCCACCGCCTATTCTGGGTCCCTGCGCGGTAGGATTCGAGAGCAAACTCAGTTCGTTATTCGTACCTTTATGCGGCGCGATTGTTAGGAGGTTCGGGCAGGGTGAATTCGGCAAGCCGGCAGGCAATTGACGCAGAGCGATGGCCTCGGGTTGCGCGTATTCCAGAGGGGCGTTTCTTAGCGAAACGTGCTGACGTAATGGAGCGCTCATTCGAGCGGCTCTGCCAGAACAACGGCATTGAACTGGTTGAATCCGGCGAGTTTGTCGGGGAGTCCTTCATTACTCGGTCGACGAGTGACGCCGATTTGGCTATCGACGGTGTCGGTGGCGCCAGTTCCCGCAGTGACAGTGAATCTCCCGATGATTCCGTCACATTGCGTCCAGTCGTTTTCAGCGTCATTGATCCTGTTTTCTATTCTCGACTAGCTGATTCAGAATGGCTCGGATTGGGGGAGTCCTATCTCGCGGGCGAGTGGTCCAGTGATGACTTGCCAGAGCTTCTCAGCCGACTGCTCAGCGCCGAGTTTGATATTGCCTCGTCGGGGCCGCTGGCACGTGGTCTGATGAAAGTCGCGCGTTCACGCCCGCGTCTCGATGGGCCAGATATGGCGGGAGAGTTGCCGACCTCATTGCTGGAGCTTTATTCCGGCGAATTGCTGATGGGGGGTTCTGGCCTGTTCGCCTCCGGAGTGCGAACCTCGTCGCGTGAACAGATTCCCAACTATGCCCGCGGTGCGGGCAAGGGTGGGGTTCCCTCGCACTGGTCAGTTGACGTGACTTATGTCGATGCCCCAAAATCCGTCGCACGTGCTGATTTTCTGCATGCCCAGGTGCGCAATATTGAGCACATGCTCGATCTCGCTCGAGTGCGGGCTGGCGACCGTGTAGCCGAATGGCCGTCGGCAGGCGGAGAAATTGCACTTCGAGCTGCAGAAAGGGGAGCGGGTGCGGAGGTTATTACCGTCTCAGATGACCACACCGACACGGTGCTGGAACGGGTGGAAAAGGCTGGATTGCGCGGCGCGGTAGATGTAATCCAGATGGATCGCAACATTCCGTCGCCACGCGAATTCGAGTCTGACTTCGAGGCGGTTATCAACGTCGGGCGTCTGGAGACCTTCGGTCGTGCAGGTGCGCTGCGCTGGCTGAAGAGCGCCGAGCGTCTGCTTGTCGATCGCGGCACCATCGTCGTCCAAATGGTGGTAGCTACGGACAAATTCGACGCGCTCTCCGAGCGTAGCTTGGACCTCGTACGCGCTTACGTGTGGCCACAGCTGCAACTTTTCACCATGGAAGAGCTGCGCAAGATGGTTGACCGGGAAACCGGTCTGCGCATCGCGGCGGAGGAATACATTCCTTCGCACTTCGCGACGACCTTGCAGCTCCAGCGCGATTTCTTTGCAGCTCATGCGCGTGAAGCCGCTGGTATCGGCTACGACAGAGTGTTCCGGAGGATGTGGAATTACTACCTGTCGCTGTTTGAAGCGCTCGTGCGTGCAGAGAAAGTCACGCTCGTGCAGGTCGAACTCGTGCATGCGCCACGCAGGCCTCACTAGCAGCGGGCAGCTCCGGACGCGCTGGAAATTCGCTAGATAAATAGAGCCTACAAAAATAAATCACGTTTTTAGGCAAAACCACCTCAAAGGCGGTGTTTAGGGTCTAAAAACGAAACTATGAACGCACAGAGCACCACACGTACTGCAGACATTGTTGTCGTCGGCGCCGGACTTGCCGGATTGGTCGCGACGTATGAGGCCACGCAGGCAGGTAAGAAGGTCATCCTTGTCGATCAGGAGAATGCCAACAACCTCGGCGGACAGGCTTTCTGGTCGTTGGGAGGAATCTTTCTCGTCGACTCGCCAGAGCAACGCCGCCTAGGAGTCAAGGACAACCGCGAGCTCGCTGAAGCTGACTGGTTCAACTCCGCGCAGTTCGACCGCGAGGAAGACAACTGGGGACGCAAGTGGGCCAAGGCCTACCTGAACTTCGCGGCGGGGGAGAAGCGCGACTACCTCCGCAATCTCGGCGTGAAGTTCCTGCCTGCCGTCGGGTGGGCTGAGCGCGGTGAAGGGCGTGCCGACGGTCACGGTAACTCGGTACCCCGATTCCACTTGACCTGGGGCACAGGCCCCGAGATTGTCCGCGTTTTTGCAGAGCCGGTCGCTGAAGCTGCGAAGAAGGGGCTGGTGGAATACTGCCATCGCCACCGCGTTGATGAGGTGATTGTAGAAGATGGCCGCGCCGTCGGCGTGCGTGGCAAGATTCTGGTTCCCTGTGAATCTTTAGAGCGAGGAGTGGCGTCGTCACGCGAGGAAACAGGGGAGGACTTCGAGATCCGCGGGTCGGCCGTGTGCATTGCGACGGGCGGTGTCGGCGGCAACCTGGAAGCCGTGCGTAAGTGCTGGCCGACCGAGCGCCTGGGCGAGATGCCGAAGGACATGGTTTGCGGTGTGCCAGAGCATGTTGACGGCCGTGGCATTGAGATTGCAGAGCAAGTCGGCGCAAACCTCGTCAACCGTGACCGCATGTGGCATTACACCGAGGGTATGAAGAACTGGAATCCGGTGTGGCCGAACCACGGTATCCGTATCATCCCGGGACCGTCGGCCATGTGGTTCGACGCAGAGGGAAACCGCCTGCCTGCGCCGTATATTCCGGGCGCGGATACTGTCGGCACGATGAAGCACATTCTGGCTACCGGACATTCCTACTCCTGGTTTGTGCTGAATAAGAACATCGTGGCCAAGGAGTTTATCTTCTCTGGCTCAGAACAAAATCCGGATCTGACGGACAAGGAGATTAAGAAGCTGATTGGCAAGGTGACCTCTGGTGTCGCCGCGCCCATTCAGGCGTTTATGGATAACGGCGAAGACTGGGTGGTTGCCGACGATTTGCCGAAGCTGGTCGAGGGGATGAACGAGATCGTGGAAGCGAGCTCGGGCGGAGAGTCTGGTTCGGGCAGCGAGTCCGGAGCTGCAGCGCCGAAGATTGACTTGGAGAAGCTTGAGGAGCAGATCCGTCAGCGCGACATGCAGACCGGCAATCCCTTCTCCAAGGACTACCAGGTCAATTACGTCAACGTGGCCCGGAACTTCCTCGGGGACAAAATCATCCGCTCTGTGCCGCCATCACCGATTTTGGATCCGAAGAACGGCCCGCTGATTGCTATTCGTCTGCGCATGCTGACCCGCAAAACGCTCGGCGGCATTGAGACGACCCTCGACGGTCAGTGCTTGCACCCCGACGGAACTCCCTTTGAGGGGCTCTACGCCGCAGGCGAGGCCTCTGGCTTCGGTGGCGGCGGCGTCCACGGCAACAACGCACTGGAAGGCACATTCCTGGGCGGCTGTATTTTCAGTGGCCGCCAGGCAGGCCGCGCGATGGCGGAAGTGGTTAAGTAGCTACCGCATACCGGCACGGTTCGGTGGAAGAATCCGCGACTACTCCAGCCCGATGGAGAATGCACTTTCCAGATCGTGCTGAGAGTAGGTGCGGAAAGCCAGCTGAGTCTGAGTGCGAATGACGCCGTCGACCTTGCTGATGAGGTTTGGAATGATTTCCGCCAAATCATCGTGGTTAGTTGCGCGCACCACGACGACCAGGTCCCAGTCGCCAGTAACGGAGTAGACCTCAGTCACGCCGTCGATCTCGACGATAGTCTCGGCGGCCTCCGGAATCTTGTCAGCTTCGACATCGATGGACACAATTGCGGTAATCAAACTCATGGCTGCCTTTCCTCGGAGTTTAAACGTGGGGCCCGCTGAGTAGCGTGGCCCGGACCGCAAGATACGCAAGATTACTCAAGATACTGCGGCCCCGAAATTCATTTCTGTCACGATTCTACTGATTTCCAGGAAACAGCCTGGAGGATCCTGACGAAAGGCGGTAAAAAGGGCGCTATGACACAAACCGCATTTCAGTCCAACCCAGTCCAGCTTTCCGGCGACCTGCCCCAGGTGGGCAACAAGGCTCCGGAGTTTACCCTCACCGGTGGCGATCTCGGGGAGGTCACCAAGGAGACCTTCGCTGGTAAGAAGGTCGTCTACAACATCTTCCCGTCTGTAGACACCGGTGTTTGTGCAGCTTCGGTGCGTCACTTCAACGAGGACGCTGCTGGGCTGGACAACACCGTCGTGGTTAATGTTTCGCGTGACCTGCCGTTCGCTCTCGGCCGCTTCTGCGCTGCAGAAGGCCTGGACAACGTTGAGGTTGCCTCGGATTTCCGCCATGGTTTCGGCGAAGCCTTCGGTGTTGTCCAGCAGGATGGCCCGCTCGCAGGTCTGCTTGCTCGTGCCGTAGTCATCACTGACGAAGAGGGCAAGGTTATTTACAACCAGCTGGTCGATGAGATCACCACGGAGCCGGACTACGACTCCGCGCTGGCTGCGCTGAAGTAATTAGCTAACTAGCTCGCAGCAGCAAGTAACCAGCTGGAATCGACGGGGCTCGTCGGCGGTCTCGCTAGGCTGTTGCCTGGCGGACTTCGCCGACGAGCTCTTCTAGTACGTCCTCCAGTGCAACGATTCCGCTGACAGAGTTCTTCGAAGTACTATTTTGCTCTGTCACCAAGGCGAAGTGAGCCTGTTCGCGCTGCATAAGCCGCATGACCGATTGGAGCTTGGCGTTCGGGCTGACGGTTGCGAAGGTGCGAATCAGATTCCGCGGGAAGGCCTGGTCGCGGTGACCGTCGTCAAGCGAAAGCAGATCCTTGACGTGAATGTAGCCGATGAAGCTGCCGTCGGTATCAGTGATGGGGAAGCGGGAAAATCGCGTGCGTGCGCTGAGCTCTTCGATGTCGGTGACAGTGGTGTCGGCGTCAATGGTGACGAGGGTGTCGAGTTCCATAGTGACGTCCGCGGCGGTGAGATGCTCGAAGCCGAGAGCTTTGTGAAGGAGTGCGAGCTCGTCATCGTCGAGAAGCCCCTGACGCCCGGACTCGGCGACGAAATCCTGCACCTGACTAGCGGTGAAGGAGGAATCGACCTCGTCCTTCGGAGTGGCGCGAAGAACCTTACGAACCACGATGTTCGAGGTCGTATTCATCGCCCAGATAACCGGGTTGAGTAGCCGCACAATCACATACAGCGGAATAGCCACGAACTTCGCTGTCGGGCTGGGGGCCGCAATAGCGATGTTCTTCGGCACCATTTCGCCGACAACCATGTGTAAGAAAGTGACGATCAGCAGCGCCAACACCAGCGCAACCACGTGGGCGGTGCCCGCGGGGAGTCCAAGTGCTGTCATGTAGGGCTCGAAGAAGTGTGCAATTGCAGGCTCACCGACGGCACCGATGAGCAGGGAACAGGCGGTAATGCCAAGCTGTGTTGCCGCCAGGGAGGCTGACACGTTTTCGATACCGCGCAGCGCGTACTTTGCGCTGGTAGAGCCGCTGACGGCATCCGGTTCAATTTGGTCGCGGCGAGCCGAGACCATCGCAAATTCAGTAGCGACAAACCAGGCATTGAGGGCTAACAGCAAAATAAGAGTAAGTAGTGGCATGTTTTAGCCCTCCTGTTCGCTGTTGTGCTCGACGTGGTTGTGACTGGTGCCTTCCTGATCGGCGCCTTCATCCCTGTGCGCGACCTTGTTGCCGACGCGGTCCACCTGGACACGAATACGGCCAACGCGGTGACGCGCCATGCGCTCTACTCGGAAGGCGACTTCAGCGGTGGTAGGCAAGTTTTCCTGATCGAGGTTTTCGTGGTCGGTGGCTTCGACCGTGACAGTGTCGCCGAAACGCGGCATGCGATCTAAGCGCTCGGTAATAAATCCGCCAATCGTGTCGGATTCGTCGCCCTCCGGCAAAACCAGATTCAGAATCTCTCCCAGCTCATCCGGGCGCATGAGACCGGAAACAATCACCGTATTGGGGCTAATCCGGCTGTAGAGCAACGAACGATCGTCCTGTTCGTCATCGATTTCACCGACGATTTCCTCGACGAGATCCTCCAACGTCACAATACCGTCCGTGCCACCGTACTCATCGACGACAACCGCGAACTGGTATGCATCCTCACGCAATTGACGCATCAGCGGATCAAGCGTGGTCGAGTCGTTCACCACGAGCACATCTTTGGCCAGGCTCGCAGCTGACGTCGTCAAGCGTTGTGCGTGTGGCACGCTGAGCAGGTCGGTGTAGTGCACCACGCCGCGAATGTCGTCGACGCTATTGCCAACGACGGGGAAGCGTGCATGTCCAGAATCTGCGACGACTGTCAGCATCTCTGCGACGCTTTGATCTTCGATAAAGATAATCTGCGTGCGTGGCGTCATCACATCAGCCGCAGTGCGCTCGCCGAACTCAATCGATCGCGCCACCAACTCGGCGGTCTGCGGGTTAATCTTTCCTTCATCGCTAGAGCGCGTGACGACGGCACGGAGTTCCTCCGCGGTTCTGGCACTGGCAACCTCTTCCTCAGGGGAGAAGCCGAGCCGTTTTAGTACCCAATTAGCCGCGCTGTTGAGCAGCCAGACCAGCCAGCCGAATGCGAACATGAAGGCATTTTGCGGCCTGACCACGAGGTTTGCGACTTTCGTGGGCTCGGCGATGGCCCAGTTTTTGGGAACGAGTTCACCAAAGACCATTTGAGTGAAGGTTGCGATAATGAAAGCGCCCGTAGCGCTGATTGCAGTGACGGTGGCGGGAGAGACGCTAGTGCCACCAAAAGCGGCTTCGAGGAGCACGCCGAGGGAAGGTCCGGTAAGGAAACCAGCGACGAGGCTGGTGACCGTAATTCCCAGCTGTGCGCCGGAGAGGTTAGTAGAGGTGCGTGATAGAGCACGGTCTACTAAATATGCGGACTTTGAGCCGGAGTCTGCGGCCTTCTTGACGTCGTTTCTGTTAACCGTGAGGTAGGAAAACTCGACAGCAACGAAAACTGCGTTGGCGAAAACGAGAAAAAGAAAAGCTGCGAATACAATGAGCGCGGATACAATCACACGGCATCACCTGGAGTGTTTGCTGCGTTCGCTGAGGATGTTGCGGTTGCTACGGTTATTGCGCTTACTGCGGCTACAGAGAGCCCGTTTACCTTGGCTCGAGGCTCAGGGTCGTCGGACGAGTCAGCTCTATCTGACGTGTCTGACGTATCGGGTCTGTCGGAGCTACTGGATGTGTCTGAGAAATCAGGCATGAGGGAATCTTACAAAACATTCCTGAATAGCCGTGTAGCGAAAATCAATTCTTTGCTGAGTGGGCATGGCGGTGCGGGTTGGCAGGACAGTCTGACTGACTGGCTGGCTGGTTAGGCCTGACGACAATGGCGCATCGGCGGTAAAGGGGAGAGTAAGCCCCTAAGGCCAAAATGTCATAATGTATATTATCGGACAAATATTGACAGTGGCCAGCCCTGGGGGTTTCTGAATTTCTAGGGCTGTCACGTTTTCCGCCGCCGCGTTCTACCTGGGCGCTTGATCCATGCTGTCGGGCTTATTGTTCATTGGTCTTGGTGTCTGCTGCAAGCTCATCCGCGTTGCGGACGGCAATCTCTTCCCGCAGTCGCTTGTTCTGCCACAGCGTCATGCCAATCAGGAATATGCCAACAGCCACGAGCCACCACACGCCCTTGTAGGCCACGAATGCAATGAAGATAATCAGTAGCACCATTCGCACCTTTCGTGCGAGCAACATTGCTTCGTAGGTGTTCATATTGTTGCGGCTCCCAACTGGCCTATCAAAATTGTTTTTGGCGAGACTTCTGTGGTGTGTGACTAAATGGCTTTATTGCGTCACAGTGACGAAACGGGGCATATTTTCGCTGGCTAGAAGCCTCTTTTAGATTCGTTCTCGTGCGATCAATCTTTAGATGGCCGTGCCTGCTAGCCGAAACCTACGTGTCCTGCTTCTCCGCGACAATGCGTAGATTGAGTTCGCCGTTCTCCTCGATGGATGCAGCTACAAACTGTGGCAGGCGCACGTTGTAATCCAGGCGGTTGATTGGCAAGGTGCCCGACAGCAAAACCAGGTTTTCGGTGCGAGCGACCTTCATTGGCACGGTGACATCATTGGTGACACCGCGAATAGTCAGGCGTCCCGGAATCTCGATATTTGCCCATTGGCCGTTATCTGGAATGCTTGAAATATCGAGCGGCTCTGCAAGCTCAAACTTAGCTTCTGGGTACTGCTCAACGCTGAAAATATTGTTGCGGACATTGATGTCACGACGTTCAATATCGCTAGTCAGAGTTGCCATGTCAACAACAACGGATGCGTCCTCAAGATTGTTGTTAGCAACCTTCAGCTCGCCAGTGACTTCGTGGGTGGAACCGGACGTCGTCCGCCTACTGCCTGGCAGCACCTCGTTAAAAGTAAAGCCAACGGAGGTGTTCTGTGAGTTATCGCCACCGACAATCTTCCAGGTGCCATTCGCGTCAGTCGTTGCTGCAGGCAGCTCGTTAGCCTCGAAATCCCCAGTACGCACCCCTTCATGCGTGAAAACGCGATACAAAACTGGTCCCACAATAACAATTGCGAGCGCAACAACTGCAACGGCTATCAAAGTAATAATTGATTTACGGACACCAGAATTCATAGTGCTCATCCTATCCTTTTAATCCGCTATGGGATAAACCGTTCCACCTCACGCGTTTTCATAATCAATTCCTGCGTAATCTCCTGTAGGACGGAAGTCTCCATGTCGTCGTCAAGCGCGGTGCGCAAGTCTTCGGCGAGACAACGTACTTCGAAGAGCCCGTCCCCTATTCGCTTTACGACGTCATCGCCCGCCGACCTGCTCGTGGCATCGGTGGTCTTCAGCGTGAGATCCGAATTGATTCGTTCGGCAATCGGCCTGGAGGCGCCTTTTGCTACGCCGGTGTGTTTTTCATACGCGCGCTGCCGGCAGGCTTGGCTGCAGAATTTGCGCCGGCGACCGCGGATCGCGACCTCCATTTCGCGGCCACACCACTGGCAATTGGCGATAGTTGTGCTCGGCTTTTGATCTGACACAGAAGTCAATTATGGCATGAATGCTGACTAAGGCGTTATAATGTGTGGTCTAGTATTTCTACCAAAGGGGGCACGTTCCACATGGCAGATCGAGTTCTTCGTGGCAGTCGCATGGGCGCCGTTTCGTATGAGACCGATCGCGATCATGACCTCGCGCCGCGAATGATGGTCCGCTACCGCACTGAATCCGGTGAGATCTTCGAGGTCCCATTCGCGGATGACGCGGAAATTCCAGGTGAATGGCTGTGCAAGAATGGCCAGATTGGTGAGCTGGTTGAAGGCGAAGGCACTGAAGCTAAGCCGGTGAAGCCGCCGAGGACTCACTGGGACATGCTCCGTGAGCGCCGCTCCATTGAGGAGCTCGACGTGCTGCTGGATGAGCGCGTTGACTTGCTGCGCAAGCGTCGTCGTAACGCCGCTCGCCTGCTGAAGGCTCAGAAGGAAGCCGAAGAGGCAGAGAAGAACGCTTAAGGTTTGAGCTGGTTAGGTTCGAGCTTTAGAGCTTTGTAGCCGTCAATCAAACACTGAAATTCGGGTCCGGATAAGGTTTTTCTCCTTATTCGGGCCCGTTTTTGTTTTGTGCCTGGCTGCGGCGGGCCGAACCGAGTTACTGACTGCGTTTATGACAAAAATGGCCTGAAAAATGGCCTGAAACTGTCATAAACTAAGTCAGTTTCACATTTGCAGCCTGCAGTCATACATGCAGCCTGCATTCGTACATGCAGCCCGTATTCATACGTGCAGCCCGCAATTTTTGTGGTTGCAATTTTTAGGGTTGCCCTACTTGCGGAATCGTTGCTTAAACTCGTGACCAGCCAGGCGACCAATCTCCGACCCCAGGTTTTTTACCTGTTGCGAGCGGTGCTTGAATCCCCACTTGGTGACCTGCAGCAGAGACTGCTTCACAAAGCTGCCATCCATCTTGGACTCGCCGTACTCGCGCTCAGTAAAGGTGATTGGAACCTCTTCCACCAGGAAGCCCGCCTGCACAGCCTCAAAGGCGAGCTCGGTCTGGAACAGATACGCAGCCTTGCCAATGTTCTCGAGGTCGAGGGTCTCGAGAACTTCCCGTCGATAAGCACGGTAGCCAGCGGTGATATCCGAGATGCCTGCGCCGAGCGCCAGCGAGATGTAGAGGTTGCCGCCGCGGGAGAGAACCTGACGGCTCATTGGCCAGTTGACGGTCTTGCCTCCCGGAATGTAGCGGGAGCCGATGACGACATCGGCACCGTCCTCGAGCTTCTCCAGCAGCAGATAGAACTGCTCTGGTGCGTGGGAGCCGTCGGCATCCATCTCGCAGAGAACCTCGTAGTCGCGCTCGAGACCCCAAGCGAAGCCCGCGCGGTACGCACCCCAGAGACCGCCCTTGCCCTCGCGGTGCAGGACGTAGATGTGCTCTTTCCCGTTGTTGTCCGCCTTGTCAGCGGCAGCGATTTCATCGGCGAGCTCACCGGTGCCGTCTGGTGAAGAGTCATCGACAACCAAAATGTCGACGCTCGGCTCCGCTGCGCGCAGGCGTGCGATTACGCCCGGCAGGTTTTCCCGCTCGTTGAAAGTGGGAATGACAACCAGCGTCGACTCATTTAGGGCAGTCACTCGTGATTCTCCTTAGTGCATGTTCTGCTCAGTATCCCGGCCATCAACTTCATCTGCGCCTGCCCTGGCATCTCCGCCACGGCGACGCAGGACGGCACCAACCACACAAAGAATACCGAATGCAGTCAGTAGACCTTCAATCCACGTCCCGAAGCGGGCTGCAAAAGTCAGGTGGGAGTACTGAGGCAAAGTCTCGGTGAGCACTTTCTGTTCGAAGATTTTGCTTTGCTTTACGACGTCTCCGTGCGCATCCACAATAGCGCTCACACCGCTGGTTGCGGCGACAGCCGTGGAGCGTTGGAACTCCATGGCTCGCATGCGGCTCATGGCCAGCTGTTGGTAAGTCATATCGGTGAAACCGAAGGTGGCGTTATTCGTGGGTGTGGCAAGCATAGTTGCGCCGTGGTTGACCGCGTTGCGGAAGGCACCGTCGAAAACCACTTCGTAGCAGGTCGCCAGGCCCAGGTAGACCTTTTTTAAACCATCGGTGCCAGGTGTTGTGACCACAGCATCGCCGTTGCCCGGGGTCATGTCTCCGGCGTGAGCGACCATGTCGGAAAAGTGACGGAGTAGTTCGCGAAATGGCATGGTCTCGCCGAAGGGCTGAAGATAGATTTTCTCGTGTTGGTCGCCGGGGCCGGTCTTTGGGTCCCAGACCACCATGGTGTTTTGCACCCCATTGGCGTAGGTAAAGGTGCCGACTACGATGGGGGCGCCAATATTCATCGCGGCATTTTCGATAATGCGTGCCGCTTCCCCATCCGTAAACGGGCTGACATCGGAGGAGTTTTCAGGCCAGATGACGATGTCCGGCTGCTGTTCCTTACCTTGGTGGACACGTCGTGCCAGTTCATTGGTGGCATCGGCGTGGTTTTGCAGTACTGCGCGGCGCTGGGCATTGAACTCTAAACCGAGGCGAGGAACATTGCCCTGGATAACCGCGACACGGGCGTTGTCAGCGGCCGTAGGTTCAGGCAGTGGTTGGGTCCACGCAGGAAGAGCCCAGCCGACGATTAACGCCCCCACCAAAAGCGCAGCGGAGGTTGCGTAGGAACGTAGCGTGAGCGCGACCAGTCCCGCACCAACGCAAGCAGCGAGGAAAGTGACCAATGCAGTGCTGCCGATTGCCACTGCTGGGGCCAGCGGGCCGTCGACTTGCCCCCAGGCAACGCGGAGCCAGGGGAAGCCTCCGAAAGGCCAGCGGGCCAGCAGCGCCTCCCCTGCCACGAGCGCAGCGGCCATGCCAGGGAGCTTCAGCGCGAGGGGGAAACTGGATTGGGCAATCAGCCACATCGCAAGCGCCGCCGGAATTGTGAGGAGACCCAGCACAATTGAGAGCGCCACGTAGGGGCCAATACCGACGAAGGAGCCGATCCACGGCAGTGAGAAAAGCGCCGTCGCTGTTGCCCAGCTGAAGCCCCCCACTACGCTGGATTTCCAATCGGCTGCGCAGAAGAAGGCAAAAATGAGCAGGGCGAGGCCGACCCAGGCGGTCCACCACCAGCTCAGGGGTGCGTAGCTTAAGAATTGCAATCCACCAGCGAGGATTGCAATGAAGGCGAGAAGGAGGCGCTGCTTTAGTGGGGTAAGCGCGCGAAAGCGCGCCTGCCAGCGACTCGGATTCTCCGGAGTGTCTTTCGAAGCGTCTTTCGGAGCAAAGTCCCCGTGCTCGCTGGAGCGCGCTTGACGGTTAGTGTGCACTTGTATAAAAGAACTCTCTACGTCCGCGAGTATTCGAGTTAGCGCTTGTCGCTGTCGTCCTGGTCATGATCCCAGGCGTTGTCCGGCGCCGGTGGCACGATTTTATCCTGTGGGAAGCTCTTGCCATCCGCGCCCGGGAAACCACCAGAGAATCCAGGGAACCCCGAAAAGCCGCCAGCACCAGCGCCAGCTCCTGGAGTACCTGGGTTCATGCCGTACTGAGAGACCACCATCATGCTGCGGTCACTGAAGTTGCGGAGTCCGTTGAGCAGCGCCACCGATCCGCTCTTACGAATCAGCCAGCGAGTCGGCGGTAGCACCATGAGGAAACCAACAACGGTGGTGACGACGCCCGGCAGGGCAATCAGCCACGAGCCAACCAATAGAATTGCCGAGTCAGCCACAAAGTGTCCCGCGCCCTTTGCCGAGCGCTTGATTGCCTCCTCCGGATGCTTCTGTCCGTACTCGGTAAGAGTACGAGAAGTATCCAGCAGCAACTTCTGGTAGATGCGCTTGAACTCGATAGCGGCGAAGACCATCCCCACAATGAACAGGCCCAAAACCAATAGGACGGTCCAGCCGTAGCCAATCCATTCACCGAGTGCGATAAAGGCCGCAATCTCGGCAATGAGGTAAATAATTGTGAACCACTTGCTCATAGTTCCCCAGTGTAACCGCCACTAGATGAGCAAGTGGTTAGGGCTATCGGCCGGTTCTCTTGTCGTCATCTAGCCGGTTGTAGCGGCAAGTTAGATGATGCCTAGCGCTCGCCTACCGGTCAGCTCGCTCCTCCAAGTCGCCCTCTGTATCCAGGTAGGTCTGGCGCAACAGATCCATGCGTTCCTGGTCAGGGTTTTCCCACATACCGCGCTCGGCGGCCTCCATCAGGCGCTCGGAAATATCGTGCAGAGCCCACGGATTCGACTGTTCAAAGAACTCGCGGTTTTCCGGGTTCACAACGTACTCGTCGGTAAGCGTTTCGTACATCCAGTCATCCATGACCTGTGCCGTCGCGTCGTAACCGAAGAGGTAATCGACCGTTGCAGCCATTTCGAAGGCACCCTTGTAGCCGTGGTTACGCATGGCTTGCATCCAGCGTGGGTTGACTACGCGGGCTCGGAACACACGTCGCGTTTCCTCGTGCAGGGTGCGGGTGCGCACGGCGTCCGGGCGCGTGGAATCGCCCACATACGCCTCTGGAGCGGAACCCGTCAGCGCACGGACCGTGGCGATCATGCCACCGTGGAACTGGAAGTAGTCATCGGAGTCGGCGATGTCGTGCTCACGGGTATCGGCATTCTTCGCGGCAACCTGAATACGGCGGTAGGCCGTCTTCATATCGTCAGCAGCCTCTTCCCCATCGACGCCGCGACCATAGGCGTAGCCGCCCCAGGTCGTGTAAACCTTCGCCAGATCCGCGTCATCGCGCCAGGAACCGGAATCGATTAGCTGCAGCAAACCAGCTCCATAGGTGCCCGGCTTGGAACCGAAGATACGGCGCGGACGCTCCTGCTGGTCGGCCTTCGCATGTGCGCGCACGTAGTTGTCCTCATCGGATTCATCAAGCTTGACGACGAGCTGAAACGCATCATCCAAAAGGTCGATAACATGCGGAAACGCATCACGGAAGAAACCGGAAATACGGACGGTCACGTCAATGCGCGGGCGTCCCAGTTCCTCTAGCGGAATCGGCTCAAGGCCGACGATACGGCGAGATGCGTCATCCCACACCGGATGCACACCAATCAGCGCGAGCACCTCGGCGATGTCATCGCCGGAAGTACGCATTGCGGAAGTGCCCCACACCGACAGGCCAACCGACTTGGGATACTCGCCGTGGTCGGCGCGATAGCGCTCAATCAGACCATCGGCGAGGTTGACACCGGTTTCCCAGGCCAGGCGTGACGGCACCGCCTTGGGGTCTACCGAGTAGAAGTTGCGGGCAGTCGGCAGTACGTTGACCAGACCGCGCAACGGCGAGCCGGAGGGGCCAGCCGGAACGAACTCGCCGTCCAAGGCCGAAAGAATGCGCGGAATCTCCTCGCTGGTAGCGGCCAGGCGCGGGAGAATTTCGTCGCGGGTGAACTGCAGCAGCTCGACAACCTGATCGAGGCCGTTCGGTGCCGCGATATCGGCAAATTCCTCGGAGTCGAGAACATCAGCCGCGATCTGTGCCACTGGTTGGTCAGGATTCTTCACCACGGCGGTTACCAACGCCGTAGCCAGTGCATCGATGGAGTCCACAGTGTGGCGCTCGTCGGTGCCGTCCTCGGCCAGGCCGAGAGCTTCGCGCAGGCCCGGCAGCGTCTGCTTGCCTCCCCACAGCTGGCGGGCGCGCAGCATGGTGGTCACAGTGCCGATCAGGGATTCGTCTTCCGGTGCCTGGCTGAGTACGTGGAGGCCACCGCGGATGGCGACGTCCTTAATCTCGCAGAGCCAGCCGTCGACATGCATGAGCATGTCATCGAAGACCTCCTCGTCCGGACGCTCGTCCCAACCGAGGTCGCGGTCCATCTTCGCGGCGGTCAGCAGCGTCCAAATCTCCTGGCGAATAGCCGGCAGCTTGGCTGGGTCCATGGCGGAGATGTTCTGGTGCTCGTCGAGAAGCTGCTCCAAACGGGTGATGTCGCCGTAGGACTCGGCGCGGGCCATCGGCGGAATGAGGTGGTCGACAAGCGTGGCGTGAGCACGACGCTTGGCCTGTGTGCCCTCGCCCGGGTCGTTGACCAGGAAGGGGTAAATCATCGGCAGCTCGCCGATGGCAGCATCCGGGCCACAGGAGGCGGAAAGACCGACGGTCTTGCCCGGCAGCCACTCCAGGTTGCCGTGCTTGCCCATGTGAACCACGGCATCGGCGCCGAAACCGCCCTCCGACTGCGGCAGCGACAGGAAGCGGTAGCAAGCCAGGTAGTGATGCGTCGGCGGTAGGTCTGGATCGTGGTAGATACCCACCGGGTTGTCACCGAAACCGCGCGGTGGCTGCACCATGACCACGACATTGCCGAAGGTCAGGCCCGCAATATAGATGTCCTGGGTATCCGGGTGGACGTACAGGGTGCCCGGCGCGGCACCCCACTTGTCCTGCATGTCGGAGCGGAGTTCCTCCGGCAAGGTAGCGAAGAACTTCTCGTAGGTCGCAGCGGGCAGGCGGAGCTCGGCTGCCTCCATAACTTCCTCGGTCAGCCAATCCGGGTCCTGGCCGCCGGCATCGATGATGGCGTGCATGAACGCATCTGGTTCATCGGCGCCGTCCTCGGCGGTGGCGTATCCGGGGATTTTGGTGGTGTCGCCGAGGTTGTATCCGGCGTCGGCAAGCGCGTGCAGCACCTCTAACGTGGATGCTGGTGTGTCCAGGCCGACGGCGTTACCGATGCGGGCGTGCTTGGTCGGGTACGCAGAGAGCATGACGGCGATGCGCTTGTCAGCGTTGTCGATGTGGCGAAGTGCGGCGTAGCGGGTAGCGATGCCGGCGAGGCGGTCGCAGCGCTCAAGGTCAGGGACGTAGGAAATGAGCTCGTCGGAGTCGATTTCCTTAAACGAGAACGCGACCGAGATGATGCGGCCGTCGAATTCGGGGACGGCGACCTGTGTTGCGACGTCCAGCGGTGACAGACCCTCGTCGTTGTCTTCCCATGCCGCCTTGGAGGATGTCAGAGCCAACCCCTGGATGATGGGGATGTTGAGGTCTGCGAGTGCGGCGACATCCCAGCCGTCGTCGTCTTGACCGGCCTGCGCGAGTGCCGGGCGGTTGCCACCAGCGGCGAGCACCGTGGTGATGAGCGCGTCGCAGGATGCCATCTCTGCTAACAGCTCATCGCTGGCGGTGCGCAGGGACGCGGCGAAGATGGGCTTGGCGACGTAGCCGCGAGCCTCGACTGCGTCAGCGAGCGCCTCAATGTAGTGCGTATTTCCAGCCAGGTGTTGGGCGCGGTAATAGATAATGCCGACGGTGCCACGCGAATCTTCCGTGGCCACCTTGGAGTCGCGCTCCAGGAAACCCCAGGCCGGCATGCGAGTGGGCTCTTCAAAGCCAAGACCGGTCAGAAGCAGCGTGTCCGACAGGAAATTGTGCAGCTGTGCGAGGTTTTTTGCGCCGCCTTCCGCCAGGTAGATGTGCGTTTGCGTGGTGACGTTTGCGGGAACCGTCGAGTACTCGGTGAGTTCGGCATCGGGCGCCTGCTCACCCGAGACGAGGACGGTGGGAATACCGGAGTTCACAAAGTAGTCGATGCCGGATTCCCAGGCGCGGCGGCCACCGAGAAGTCGGATGATGACGACATCGGCGCCGTCGGCAAGCGTGGGCAAATCATCGTCGAGCAGACGCGCCGGGTTTGCCCAACGGTAGGACACCTCCGGGTTGGCCTGAGCGGCCGCGCGGGCGGACAGAAGGTCGGTATCCGAGGTCGACAGCAGCAGAATCACGGTGTAGTCATTCACTTCCTGGGGAGCAACGCGTCCCCGGTCGGCGGGAGTCTGCCTTTTAACCGATGACGAGGTCTGACTGTGACAGTGGCGCGACCGTGCGGATTTTCACCGAGCTTCTCGTCAGTGGCATGGCAGTGGATTTCTCCATCACTCTACTGCAGCGTCTATTGCTAGAGTTCCAGCGACTGCTCCGCCGGCTGATCTGGGAAGTGGGACCAGAGGAAGTCGGTGGCATTAGTCAGTTCCGCGAGCATGGGAACGATATGGTTTAGGCCTGTCTTCGGCAGCAGAGGCGAAGTCGTGTTTTCGACGTACTCCAGGTCGGTGAACCCGAGATTCAGCCAAGCATCACGTAGCTTGCGGACCTGGTTGATGGGGATGATGTCATCGTGCTCACCTGAGTAGAGGTACACCGGGGCATTCGGTACGAAATTGCCGACGCGCTGGCGTGCGAGTTCTTTCTGCACCGGCTCGTAGCGCTTAATCATCTCACTGAGCGACTCACCGCTGGTGGTGTACTGGTCAGTGGTCTCAAACGAGTGATGGAAACCCAAGCCGCCTGCGCAGTAGTTGCCAACGTTGTCCAGCAGTTCTTTGCCTTCAGGGCTGATTTCTTCTTTGAGGACACGGCGCAGCTCCGGATCTTTATCCAGGACAGAGTTGATTGCCAATGCAATCGCAGCGGTCAGGGTCGTACCATCAATCTGGTCGAGAACGTTTGCGAGGTCGGACGGTGGGCCGCCGGCGGCAGAAGCGGCGACGTTGAGCTCCGGGGCGTAGACACCTGCACGCTCAGCAGCTGCAGCGGCTGCGGAGCCACCCTGGGAGTAGCCATAGATTCCCACGGGCGCCTTTTGATCCACGCCTAGCTCGTGGGAGGCAGACACGGCATCAAACAGTGACTGTGCCGAGGCGATATTGTCGACGTAGTCCTGGTTGCCCTGGTCATTGCGGTGGTGGTCAATCATCACCACAGTTGCACCTCGCTTCAAGTTCGCGACCATCGGAATCGTCTCGTATGGAGCAATAATGTCCATCGGACCGAACTCAATCTTCAGCCCGGTCTGCGAGGAGATCGACGGGTCGCACTTTTCCGCGCCACCCTGCGTGCCCGGCGCGATCGCCACGACCGGACGCGGACCGCTGCCCTTCCACTCTGTCTTCGGAGTTACCACAATGGCCGTGTCCACACTGGGATTGCCGAGGGAATCCGTGGAGTTGTAGTGAATACGCTTGGCATCCACATTCCACAGCTTGCCGTTCACCATCATCTCGGCATCCTCGCTGTTGACTAGCGTGCCGGCATTCGCCGCGCGCGACGGGGTCAGCGGCAGAGAATTCAGCGGAGAGACTGCGGCCACGCGTGCCTGTTCCGGGGTCAGCTGCCTGCCTGTGCCCTCGTTGCCAGACTGCTCATCGTCCTTCTCGATGCCGAGTAGCCTCTCTACATTCGGGTTCGGTACATGACCGAAACCAGGCAATTCGCGGTTTGCACTTGACGACGACACTTTATCCGCCAGCCCACTATCTGACAGGCCCGGCACGCTTAGTGGCTGAGCGTTTGCAGGTGTAGCCAGGCCGATGGTCATAAGACCCGCAAGCGCTACCCCGATTCCCGTTCGGGTTGTGCGACCGTTTCGTCGTGAAGCAGCGCGCGTCTGTGTTGAGGCATGGCCGATGCCGGCGGTGCCGTGTGTGAGTGCTTCAGCGTCGTGATGTGGCATGAAATCTCCTGAATAACCCCAGATTGAAAACCCAATGAAGACTTCCCTTAATTCGGCGGAAGTTAGGTTATGGAAATAATAAGGTTTTGAAAAAGGAAATCGGTGGATTTAGTGAAGAATTTGTATGTTTTTTGCACGGGGCTATCAAAACTCCACTTCAGAATGGTTTCGTTGGGCTGAAAAGGTCCGGATAATAAGCCCCTGTTTTCGGGGGCTCAGCTCTGTGCTTGTTTGCGTATTCTTGGAAGTATGACTGCATCTGATCAAGGAGCTCGCACTCGTCAGGACGGTTGCCCCGGCACCCGAAAGGTTCATATCGCAGCTGATGGCGCAATTGGTCGCCTTCGCTTCCCCGGAGGCTTCCTTCCCGCGCCGGGCTTTGCCGTACTCGCCGATTTGGCCGAGAATTTCGGCGACGGCGATATTCACTTCACTTCTCGCGGCAATGTTCAGATCCGTGGCATCACTAACACCGGCGCATTCGCCGATGCCGCAGAAGAGGAAAAGCTGGTTCCCTCCACGAGCCACGACCGCGTGCGCAACGTTCTTCAGTCGCCACTGTCCGGTCGCGTCGGCGGCAAGGCCGATGTCCGCGACCTGGTTCAAGAGTTCGACGCGGCGCTCATTGCGGAGCCGTCGCTGGCAACACTTCCTGGCCGCACGCTCATGGCTTTCGACGACGGCCGTGGTGATGTCCTCGGTGAGCGCCCCGACTTCGGCGTTGTCGCCCACGATGAGAACACGTTCGAACTCATCATTGGTGGCGCGACCTCGGGGCTTATTGTTTCGCGTGACGACGTCGTGGGAGCTCTAATCACCACAGCGAAGGTGTGGAATGACAGCCGTGGTACAGCCTGGCGCATCGCGGAAGCCGATGCGGCCGAGCGCGTTGCCGATGGCGTAGTCGACGAACTGGGCGAGCGAGCTCGGCGCCAGGAACCGACCCCGGCTGAGAGCTTCGATGCCACCGCCGGGCTATCCCGCCAGATCGGTTGGATTGACCAGCCGGATGGGCTGGTTAGCCTGGCCGCGGGGCTGCGCTTTGGGGTACTTCCGGCACGTCTGGCCCGAGCGATTTCGCATACGCAGGTTCCCGTGCACATCACTCCGTGGTATTCGCTGATCCTGCACGATTTGGAAGAGGAAGTTGCCGAACAGGTTGTCAAGGTTTTGGCGCCCAATGGCCTAATCTTCGACCGGAAGTCCACCTGGCTGCGCGTCAGCGCCTGCACCGGTCGCCCCGGTTGCGAAAAGTCGCTGGCTGACACCCGAGGTGATGCCGCTCATGCAATTGCCGATGACCGCCTGCCCGAGGGGCGCGTGCACTTTTCTGGTTGTGAGCGCCGCTGCGGCAAACCCAAAGGTGGTTACTTCGACTATCTCGCCACCGGGGACGGAGAATATGAAGTCACTGCTGTGGACTAGGCTTTAAGCCTATGAAGCGCTTTGAGTACAACACCGACGGTGCGGATATTTACCGCAACTCATTTGCCATCATTCGCGAAGAAAGCGATCTTTCCCGCTTCGACGCCGATGAGGAAACCGTCGCTGTCCGAATGATTCACGCAGCAGGTCAGACCGACTTGGCTAAGGACATCGTCTTGTCCGCGGGAGCTGTGCGCGCAGCCCGCCAGGCTCTCGAAGAAGGCGCTCCTATTTTCACCGATGTCAACATGATTGCCTCGGGTATTACCCGCAAGCGCCTACCTGCCGACAACGAGGTCATTTGCCTGCTACGTGATGAGCGCGTCCCCGAACTGGCTCAAGAACTCGGCACCACTCGCACGGCTGCTGCCGTGGAGCTGTGGAAGCCTCGACTAGAGGGAGCGGTCGTCGCCATCGGTAACGCTCCCACTGCCCTCTTCCACCTGCTCAATCGCATCAATGAGGGATCCTTCCCCATGCCCGCTGCCATTTTGGCCATGCCGGTCGGCTTCGTTGGTGCGGCGGAATCCAAGCAAGCCACTATCGACTCCGGTGCCGAAAACCCGGAGCTGAAGTACATCACCGTCACCGGCCGTCGCGGCGGCTCGGCTATCACCTGTGCTGCCCTCAATGCCATCGCCACCGCAAAGGAGATTCTCTAAACCATGTCCGGCTCCTACAGCGCTCAGCCTGGTCATCTCTACGGCATCGGACTCGGCCCCGGCGACGCAGGTCTCATTACACTTCGCGGTGCCGACATCATCCGCACAGCCGATGTCATCGCCTACCATGCCGGGACTCACGGACGTTCCACGGCGCGTTCAATCGCCGCCGAACTGATTGACGCGCGTGACGACGCTGCCGTGGAAGAGCAATTGCAATACCCGGTGACCACCGGGCGTCCGGCCGACTACCGCGAGCAGCTCGCCGGTTTCTATGCACAGGCCACTGCCCGCCTGCATGAGCACTTGGCCGCGGGGCGAAGTGTTGCGGTGCTCTCGCTCGGTGACCCGATGCTCTATAGCTCTTACCAGCACCTGCATCACGCCCTCAGCGAGGACTTCCCCACTGAGATTGTCCCCGGAGTGGCCAGCATTACTGCGGCGGCAGCAGAGATCGGTCAGCCGCTCGGCGAGGCTACCGAAATCGTCAGCGTTGTTCCCGCCACCGCCGATTCCGAGCGGATCGCTGCGGTTCTTGACGCTTCAGACTGTGTAGTCATTATGAAGCTGGGGAAAAACGTTGAGAAGGTTCGTACAGCGTTGCAGGCCGCTGGCATGCTCGATCGCGCCTATGTTGTCGAGCGAGCAACCATGAATGAGCACACCAGCTACCCGCTGGCCGATGCCGACCCGGAGAAGGTTCCCTACTTCGCAGTGGCCGTCGTGCCTTCCGCTGTCTACGGCACTAAACGGAGTGTTTCTGGGGTGCCTTCGCCAGCCGATGATGCAGCGACCGGTGCAGCCACCGATACAGCAACTGAGCTGGCTACCCCAGCGGTCGGTGAAGTCGTAGTTGTCGGCCTTGGCCCGGGTGCTGAACGCTGGACTACCCCAGAAGTCACCGAGGAATTGGCACGGGCCACGGATCTGGTTGGCTACTCCACCTACATCAACCGAGTTCCTGAGCGCGCCGGGCAACGCCGTCATCTCTCAGATAACCGCGTTGAGGCAGAGCGAGCCACTATGGCGCTGGATATTGCCAAGCGCGGCGGTCGAGTTGCGGTGGTCAGCTCCGGTGACCCTGGAGTCTTCGCGATGGCGGCCGCAGTGTTGGAAGTCGCTGACGACGATATGTGGCGAGGCATCCCCGTGCGAGTCGTGCCGGGCATGACTGCGGCTCAGGCCGTCGCAAGTCGAGTCGGTGCTCCCCTTGGCCATGACTTTGCGATGCTCAGTCTCTCCGACAGGTTGAAGCCCTGGGAGGTCGTCGTTAAGCGAGTGCGTGCCGTAGCCGGAGCAGACATGGCGTTTGCCGTCTACAACCCAGCATCCAAGTCGCGGAGATGGCAGATCCGAGAGCTGCGTGCATTGGCCATGGAGTACCGCGAACCAACAACGCCTGTGATTGTGGCGCGGGCAGTCGGCTCGGAGCAGGAAAACGTCACCGTGACCACGTTGGCGGAATTCGACCCGGATGTCGTCGATATGCGAACCATGGTGATTATCGGTTCGTCGTCGACAAAAGCGTATCGGGCTGGCAAGACCACTCGGGTCTACACCGCACGTCACTACGGTGAGGGTGGCACGAGTGGAACTGGTGAGTTGCTGCGTTAGCTGCTACGCCCGGCGGATGACGGCGTTGTACGCCTCATCCACCGTTGTGGCAACAATGGCGATATCCGCGCCCGGCAGGCGCGGGCGCTGCACGATGACGACCGGCTTCTTAAGGTCGCGGGCTGCTTCAATTTTGGCGTAGGTAGCAGCACCACCGGAGTTCTTGGTCACCACGCAGTCCACGGCGTAATCCCGCATGAGCTTGCGCTCCGCTGCGACATCGTAAGGCCCACGGCTGAGAATAATCTTCCGATTCTTGGGCAGTGGCGGCGCGGGCTGTTCCACGCAGCGAATGAGGTAACGGCCGTTGGAGTCGCCGGCAAATGGAGCTAGCTGCTGACGGCCAATAGTGAGAAACGGGCTGTAGAAGCGGTCGGCAACAATGTCCGCGGCCTCCTGCATAGAGGACACCTCAATCCAGTTGTCGCCGGGCTGCTTCTCCCACGCAGGGCGATGCAGCGCCACGAGCGGAAGACCGGTGGCGCGGGCAGCTTCAGCGGCAGATTCGCTGATTCGCTCCGCATAAGGATGCGTGGCGTCGATGATGACTTCGGTGGCATCGGCGATCAGCCATCGCGTGAGCCCCGCAGGGCCGCCGAAACCGCCGATGCGGACATTGCCGGCGGGCAGCTTGGGGTTGGATACGCGACCGGCCAGTGAAGAGGTGACAAACCAGCCCTCGCCCACTAGCCACTTGGCCAGGGCACGAGCCTCAGCAGTTCCACCCAGAATTAGTGCACGCATGGAATGGTCCGTCCGTGTTCATCGCGTGGGCGATCATCGCTGTAGAGATAGCTATCCGGGAACGCCTCGGCAGTAAGCACCTTGCCAACAATGATGACAGCCGTGCGAGTCACACCTGCATCCTTGACCTGCTGCGCAATATCAGCCAGCGTGCCACGGCGAATAACCTGTTCCGGGCGGGATGCGAAAGCCACGACTGCCACCGGACCGTGCTTCCCATAGTGCGGGGTGAGTTCCTTTACCACACGGTCGATGTCATGGGCGGCCAGGTGAATGCACAGAGTCGCACCCGTGCGGCCGAAGTTTTCCAGGGTTTCGCCCTCTGGCATCTTGGAAGCGCGCCCGGAGATACGAGTCAGCACCACTGACTGGCCGACAGTTGGCACCGTGAGCTCGTGGCCGAGAGCTGCCGCAGCCGCGGAAAAAGCTGGCACACCCGGAACGATTTCGTAGTCAATACCTAGCTCGCTGAGACGACGGACCTGCTCTGCCAGCGCCGACCACACCGACGGGTCGCCGGACTGCAGGCGTGCGACATCCTTGCCCGCCTTATGTGCCGCTTGAATGGTCTCGATGATGGTATCCAGCGGCATACGCGCGGTATTGATAATCTCTGCGCCCTCGGGGCAGCTCTCCAGCACCTCAGGCGGGACAATTGATCCCGCGTAAAGGCACACTGGACAGGAGCGAATAAGCCGGTCCGCGCGCAGCGTCAGCAAATCTGCTGCGCCCGGGCCTGCACCGATGAAATACACAGTCATTGTGGGTTACAGAGTCCTCAATATTTTTAGACAGAGAAATTACGTCTATGGTAGCGCAGGCTCTACTGGCTTCACCGCCACCCACTGCACCACCGGCAACGCCGGCCGCCACGCAGTGAAAGTGCCGACTGCACCTGCGCGCTCCACGGAAAGCCGGGTGACATCCCCGCCATAGTCGCGACGTGCCTGCCATAGCAGAGCCTCCGACTCCAGCGTGACGGTGTTCGCGACGATGGTGCCACCCGGGGCAAGGCGTTGCCAACAGGCCTCAAGCATGCCGTCAGCAGTGAGACCTCCGCCGATGAAAATGGCATCGGGGCGAAGATTCGAGTCAGCCAAAGCTCCCGGCGCTGCGCCGTGGTGGACAGTCACATTGCCCGACAGGTTCGCCACATTCTCAGCAATTCGCTCTGCACGAACAGCATCGCGCTCAAAAATTTCCGCGCGCCCGCCGTGCCGAGCCCACTCAATGCCAATCGACCCCGTGCCACCGCCGACATCCCACAGCAGTGCTCCCGGCCGCGGATCCAACGCCGCTACCGTCATTTGGCGAATCGGCGCCTTCGTCAGCTGGCCATCCGAGTCAAAGTCACCGTCGCGCAGCCAGCCGCGCGCGCTTCCCGACGGCTCCACCGCCAGCACCGTGAGGTTGCCAGCTGGAACCGGAGGGTTCGCCACCGTGCCTTCGGCCACAGACTCCGGCAGCCCCGTCGCCTCCGAGCCACCGAGATTGGTCAGCGCGGTGAGCTTGGTGTCTGGGCGGTCGGCTAAAACCGTAGCAACCTCCTTCACTGAGTCCGCGTTTCGACACAGCACGAGGAAGGGGCGCAGTGCATCTGCTACCGGCACCACCCGTGCAGCACCAGGTATCCCCGGCTCCCCTGTTACTAGAGAGATCACCGGAGTGTCATGCAAAGGCCAGCCGAGGTAGGCACAGGCCAATGAGGCCGACGACGGTGCTGGAATAACTTCCACGCCACCGCGGCCGAGCTCGCGGACCAGGGACGCGCCGACACCGTGGAACATGGGATCGCCACTGGCCAGGATGACATCGACTGCGGGGTCAATATCTGCCAGGGTGGCCTGCCAGTCCTTCCAGAAGCCACTGGGCCAAGGAGAGAGTTCGGCGTCCAGGTCGACGTCGGCAAGCAAACGGAGCTGACGGGGAGAGCCAATGATGCGGCGTGCCGACGACAGCGCCTCGACTGCGCGGGCAGATAGACCCTCGTAACCGTCACAGCCGATGCCGACGACGCGAAGTTTTGGACTCATCGGGGCATCTTCCGCCAAATCCAGCGAGGAGTCAGATGCGTGGCACGGGCGAGCAACGCCAGTTTCCGTGGCACCCAGACATGGGGCTTCCGGCCATCGAAGGCGGTGACGGCGGCCTCAGCGACCTCGGCGGGGCGCGAAGACATCGGCGCCGGCTTCATGCCTTCGGTCATGCGGCCGATGACGAAGCCCGGCCGGACGATTGTCAGCTGAATATGGCTGCCGTGCAGGCGGTCCTGCATGCCTTGGAGGAAACCGTCGAGGCCGGCCTTCGCCGAACCGTAGACATAGTTGGCGCGGCGCACGCGGGCGCCTGCGATAGAGGAAAAGGCCATGATGCGGCCCGCGACCTTGTCGCGCACAGGCAGTTTGCCGGCGGCGATGTCGGACTCCATGCGCGCGACAATCTCTGTGAGAATCGATGCCTGAGCCGTGAAGTCGGTGTGAATGACCGCCGCCGCAGCCTCCCCGGAGTCTTCACACTTCTGCTGATCGCCGAGGATGCCGAACGCGACAATCACCGTATCGATGGGACCGTGCTGCCAGGCGTTCTCAACGAACTGGCGGTGTGCGGCGATGTCATCGGCATCAAAGTGGATGCGATGCACCGCGACAGCACCGGCGTCGATGAGGCGGCCGGCAATGCCGTCGAGTGCCTCAGTGCGGCGCGCGGCGAGCGTGAAGGTGTTGTGATTGGCCAGCCGCGCGGCAACTTCCCCGCCGATTTCGCTGGTGGCACCAAGAACGAGTACGTGTCCCATGCGCTAGAAAAACCTTTCCTCTAAACCTCGATTAGACGGTAATCAAATCGTGCGGACCGTTATTGACCGATTCGCCGCCGTCTTCGGTGACAATGATGATGTCCTCCAGCCGCATACCGAATTCGCCCGGCAGGTACACGCCCGGCTCCACCGAAAACGCCATGCCCGGCTCGAGTGCAAGCTCATTGCCAGCCATAATGAACGGCTCTTCATGGGTGGACAGGCCAATGCCATGACCAGTGCGGTGAATGAAGTACTCTCCGTAGCCCGCAGCGGTGAGGCTATTGCGCGCAATCGCATCAATCTCTGCAGCCGTCACACCCGGGCGAACCGCTGCTACAGCAGCTTCCTGAGCCTTCCGCAGGGCCGCCCACGCTGCGGTTTCCTTCTCCCCCGGCTTGCCGACGACATAGGTGCGCGTGCAATCGGAGTGGTAGCCGAGCGGCAAGGTGCCTCCGATATCGATGACCACCACGTCGCCGTCCTCGATGACGCGGTTGGAGAAATCGTGGTGCGGATTAGCACCATTTTCAGCCGAGCCGACAATGACGAAGTCAATGGCGACATGGCCTTCCTCCAGGATGGCTGCCGAAATCTCGTCGGCGACCTCGCGCTCGGTGCGACCTGCACGCAGCATGCCCGGAACGCGAGCGTGAACGCGGTCAATGGCGGCGCCGGCCTCGCGCAGCTGATCAATCTCAGCGGCGTCCTTGCGCATGAACAGTTCTTTCAGCAGTTCTCCGGCCAACACAGTCTTGGCTCCGGTGAGATCCTGAATGGGAATCAGGTGGTCAGCGGTCAACGACGCCCCAATTGCGAGAGTGCCCACGTGGCCGACTAGGTCGGCGACAATGCGGTGTGGATCCTGACCGTCCTCCCACAACACCACATCGGCGTTGAGGTCACCGATTGCACACAGCGGCAGGTCCCCCCGCTCCACAGCGGGCAATACCAGCGTGGTTGTGCCGGCTGCGGTGACTACCAGCGCGGTGAGACGCTCATGCGAAGTGACCGCAGAACCGATGAGATACTGCAGGTCAGCTCCGGTTCCAAAGACTGCAGCGTCTGCATCGCGGGTGCGGAGTAGTTCCGCGGTGCGATCCAGACGCTGCTGATAGATGTCAAAACTAAAGATACCGTTGCTCATAGTTGCCAACTGTACCCGTCAGCCTTGAATAAGACAGAGGCGCGGAACTAGATGCTGGTGTCGGGTAGACGGCGTGGGACGACCTTGCCACCGTCATTACGAGGCAACGATTTCATCCACACAATCTCGTCAGGCACATTGTGCTCCGCGAGATTCTGGCGAACGTGTTCGCGAATCATGTCGTCGGAAAGGTTAGCACCAGCAACGCTGTCTTCACGTACAACGTAGGCTCGAAGAGTCGCGACGATGTCATCCTGACTACCGTGGACAAACACATCGTCGATTCCATCGACGGTTCCGAGGAATTCCTCAACTTCACGAGGGTAGACATTTTCGCCTCCCTTGATCAGCATGTCGTCTGCGCGACCGGCTAGCTGAAGCATACCGTTTTGATCAATGAGGCCCTTATCCCCTGTTCCGAGCAGCCCATTCATGACATCATATTTGTCACGTGCAGCCAGTAACCCGACCATCGTCATAGAGTTTGCTGCGTAGACGTTACCTAGCTCTCCTGGATTGGCCTCAGTGCCATCTTCACGGAAAATGCGGAGCTCGACGCCAGATGGAATATGCCCAGTGGTGTGCGGGTCAGCGGCGAATTCAGGGCCAGTTGCAATGGCGATTTGGCCATGCTCAGTGGAGCCATAGAAATTGCACACAACAGGCCCAAATCGCTTATTGAGCTCACGAACCAAATATGGCGGCATGGCGTTACCCGAAGAAACGATGAACCCAAATGGGCCAATCTTTGTTTCTGCTCGGTCCGCGGCAGTGACTAGATCCTTCAGGAAGACTGCAGCGGAGACAATTCCGGTTACTCCATACTGAAGGCAGTCCGCAGCAGCCTGATCTGCATCAAAATTTCGACGCAAAATGAGTGTTGAGCCAGTGGCCAAGCCAATCTGAAGGTTGAGCCAACCCCACGCATGGAAGACCGAAGCGGTCAGTTGAACTACCATGTTCTTCTTCCACGGGATTGCCTTTACAATACCGCCGAGCACCTTTGGCGTGCGTGGAACTGGGAGGCGAACGCCTTTGGGGATTCCGTAAGTTCCAGACGACATGATGATCGTTTCTTGCTGCCGCGGCTTTCGAGGAAGCTTGGAGCTATCGGTTTGGCCGGAAACGAGGGAAAGAAACTCATCATGGTCACCACCAACAGTGAGTGATTTGATTGGAAATTCTGCGTCTTGGTTGTACTCGGCGTCTACGACCAAAATATCCGCGCCATAGTCAGACATAATCGCGCTAACCTGCTTTGACGATGAGGCAGGATTCATAATCATCGGGCGGGCCCCGAGGTAGCTGCAGGCCAACAATGGCAGCACGATGGCACGAGAGTTTCGCGCAAGTATTGCGATGGTGGATCCTTCGGTAATCCCCATTTCCATTAGGCGTGCCGTGAGTGTTCTAGCCTGGGTCCGAAGCTCGCTATATGTAAGTTCGCCGAAATCATCCACAATGGCAAGTCGGTCAGGCCAATTAAGGCAGTCGTTTTCGACGAGAGCTGCCATGGAAATGCCCCATTGGGACATATTCTTCAGTGCTTTAGGACCATCATTTCTGAGGATGCCGGCACGCTTGAGAGGGCCGAGAGCAGTAGCAAACTGCTTAACCTGGGTCCAAGGCGACACATGAGTTGCGCGTTGAGTGCGAGGTGTCATTTTTCCCTAAAAGTAGTGAGTTGAAGATAAAAGCCCTGGGCCATAAGGCGCAGGGCTTGGAGGCAAGGACTAGATGCGAGCGACGATTGCGTCGGCGATAATCTCTTTGCCTTCACCATTGAGGTGGACCGGAAGGTTGTAGTCCTGAGTGCGGTTGTCGACTGCGCCTGCGATGATTCGCTTATCATCCGGTGCGCACTCATGGCGATCCGTGGTCATCGAGCGGACATCAATAAACTCGGCGTTATGGCGGTCAGCGGCCTGCTGTGCGTACTTAGAGGTTTCAATCTCACCCTGCTCAATCCAGAATGCGGGAACCCCTGCGTCGATGTTTTGTCCAGCAACGTTCACATGGATGAGGCACTGCTTGGAATCACCGGGATGCGAAATGGTTGGGTAATTGACAAATGCAATGCGGGCATTCGGCGCATGTGCGCGAATTTTGTTTACTGCGGCATCGGAAGCATCCTTCCACCAGCCCTCACGCACGGAAGGAAGATTGACTGCGTTGTTGTAGGTGTCGTTGAAACCAATCTGAATTGCAATGAATGCAGTCTGCGGGGTCAGTGCTCCATCGCGAATAGCGCCCTCGATTTGTCGATCGAGGTTGTTTGCGTTCGGCGTGTAGAGGACGGCTCCTGCGCAGGAGTAGTCATCCAGCTGGCGGCCAGTCTTTTTACCGATCTTGGCCGGAATTCCATCAGGGTCATGCGCGCAACCATTCTTCTGCTGAACCTCTGGGAGCCCAGGAATCTGCTCTGGAGCCTTGGCAATCCAGTAGTCCTCAACGGTCGGATTGGCGAAATACGAATCGCCGAAGGTAACAACGTTTCCAGCGGGTGCAGCGTTTGCGATTGGGGCAATGCCGAAGCTCAGTGCTGCGATTCCTACAGCGGACAGAGTCTTATGAAGCTTGCGCATTCGGGGCCTTCCTGAGAAATGAAGTCAGATATGAAAAATATAATCTGCAGTTTCGTTAGTCACTGCGAGATAAGAATAGTGCCATAACTATTCTACTTTTAGTAATTTATCATCTTCACCTCAGGAACCAGGTGTTCAGGAGAAGAGATGTGTCCGAGATAACTAATTATTCAGCGCCACTACTCCTCTGCGAATCGCCTGAATAGCCTCGGCAGACTTATCGCGAATGTCTGTGGAGTAGCCGGTCTTCTTAATCTGCTGCAATAGATCAATGACCTGACGGCACCAGCGGACAAAGTCACCCGGAGTCAGCTCCGCGCCACTTTCGGCCGCTGCCTGCAGGCAGTACCCCAGCGGTGCGCCCGCAGTCCACTGATGAATTGCAGTGGCAAAGGCCATGTCCGGCAAGTTCGTCACCGGCAGACGGTAGCGGCGCTCATCCTCCGACAGCTCCTCCCAGATGCGGTAGGTGTTCCCCAGCGCCTTGGCCAACGGCTCGGTCGGAACCTCATCGCTGCCCTGGCTGGCCTTGCGGTTTTCAAAGACCAAACTCGACACGGCACCAGCCAGCTCTGCCGGGTCCAAGTCGTCCCAGATACCGCGGCGCAGGCACGTGGCCACCAGCAGATCCGACCCATTGTGAATCTGCGCCAGCCGCAGGCCTTCCTCCGTAATCGTCGGCTCCGCGCCCTCTGGCCATTCCACGTAGTCCATCTGTGTTAGCAACTGCAGCATGCGGTCGAATGTGCGTGCCAACGTATCGGAAGCGGAATCGACGCGCTTTTGCAGCTTGGCAACATGAGCCTCGGCCTGCCGCAGCGTATCGGCGTGACGAGCCATCGTCTCCACCGCAGGATCTCCATGTAGTGGATGCTCACGCAGCTCCTGCCGCAGCTTCCTCACCGCTGGCGAGTTGCCACCGCTGCGGCGCTTCAGCCTCTTTGGTCCCTTCAGCCCCTTGCGGCCGATCTCTGCACGCACAATACCGAGCGCACGTCGCGGATGCCGATCCGCGTCCCGCGGCAGCTTAATCGAGCCGACTGTCTGCGGCGCCGCTGGGAAGATATGCGGTTCCACACGTCCCACAAATCCGCCGACACTGATGACACCGGGACGAGGATTCGACTTCGAATGATCCTCCCGGTACACCACCGCCAACTGCACCTTCTTACCCTTCGGCAGCGGAATAACCTCGCCCCTACGGAGCCTTCGCAGCGCGGTCACCGTTTCCGTGTGGCGGTCTTCAATATTGCGGCGCTTGGCGTTCTTCTCCTCCTGGGTCAGCTTCGCGCGCAGATCCAGGTATTCGAGCATCTGGGTCAGGCGCTCGTCGTCACGCGAACTGCCCTCTCCGCTTGACGACGACCCATCAGCTTCCGACCCTTCGGCATGCGCATCGGCTCCCCTGCCGAGCAATTCCGCACGCAGGTCCGCGGCTTCTTGCTTGGCCTTGGACAGTTCGGCGGTGACTCCGACGATGTCGCCATCCGCCTGGAACTGTGCGAATGAGCGCTCCATGACACGCTTCGACCCCTCGTAACCGAGTGTCTGCAGGAGGTTGACGCTCATGTTGTAGCTCGGTGCGAAGGTGGAGATTAGCGGGTACGTGCGTGTGGATGCCAGCCCTGCGACGGCCTTCGGGTCCATTGCTGGAGCCCACTGCACCACGGCATTGCCGACGGTGTCGATACCACGACGGCCAGCGCGGCCCGTCATCTGCGTGTACTGACCGGGCGTGAGATCTACGTGTGCCTCGCCGTTGAACTTGACCAGCTTCTCCAACACAACCGTGCGGGCAGGCATGTTGATGCCCAGCGCGAGTGTCTCGGTGGCGAAGACGACCTTGACCAGGCCTTCGTTAAAGAGCTCTTCCACAATGTGCCGAAACGCAGGCAGCATGCCTGCGTGGTGCGCCGCAAAACCGCGGATGAGAATGCGGCGCCAGCGCAGGAAGCCGAGAACCTGCAGGTCTTCCTTCGGAATGTGAGCCACACCGTCATCGATAATCTTGGCGATGCGCTCCTGCTCATCTCGGTCAGTGAGTTCTGCGCGAGTAGCGCCGACCTGTGCCAGCGCGCCTTCGCAGCCCGCGCGGGAGAATATGAAAACGATCGCGGGCAGCATGTTCATGGAGCCGAGCATGCGGATAACATCGCCGCGCTTCGGTGGGCGGAACTTGCGCTGCCCCCTATCGCCCCAGCTGTATGAGCGCCCACCGCCCTTGTGCTTTTTGTACTGGTAGCGCTCCCTGGCCCCAGCGTCCCCGTAGCCGAACTCACCGCGACGGCACGCCTCCAGCAGGTCCTGATTGACCTTGTCCGACTTCGCCTCGAAAAGAGGATAGAGCCGGTTTCCCACCAGCATGTGCTGATGCAGCGGAACCGGACGCAAATCCGTGACAATAACGTCCGTGTGCCCGCGCACCGTGGACAGCCAGCGCCCGAATTCCTCGGAGTTGGATACCGTCGCGGACAAACCGATGACGGCCACGGACTGGTCGAGGTTCAAAATAACCTCTTCCCACACAGCGCCGCGCTCGCGGTCTGCGAGGTAGTGAATCTCGTCCATCACCACATGCGTGAGTTTCTTCAGCGTCGGCGAGTTCGCGTAGATCATGTTACGCAGCACCTCGGTGGTCATCACCACGATATCTGCGTCGCCATTGATTGAAGTGTCGCCCGTGAGCAAGCCCACGCGGTCCTCGCCGTAGTCCTCGACTAGGTCGTGGTACTTCTGGTTGCTCAACGCTTTGATCGGGGTGGTGTAAAAGCACTTACCACCACGGTCGAGAGCTGCATAAATAGCGAATTCGCCAACAATAGTCTTGCCCGCGCCGGTGGGTGCACAGACGACAACGCCCCGCCCTGCCTCAATTGATTGGCAGGCGCGGAGCTGAAAGTCGTCAAGATCGAAATCCTGTTGGCTAACGAAATCGCCGAGAAGAGTCATGCCTCTAGAGTGTCATAAACCACGCTAGAGAACATCATCAAAGTCACTCGTCGGACGATTTCGCAAGTCCTGCGTCGGCATCGGAGTCTCCGGAATCATTCCGTGTGGCCGCGGTGGGCGTGAATTGCGAGTCGGGCGCATCTGGGATGCCTGAGTCGGCGCCGGCGGGTTAACTGACGTCGGGCCAGAAATCGGGGAGGTCGTCGGAGCTGCTGATGCCGTCGGCATGCCGCCCGGCTGAATCGACGTCGGCGTGCTTACTGAAGTCGGGGCGTCGATGCCGCCCACGTCGCCGATACCGCCAGCAGAGCCAATTGGACCGGAGGCCGTGATTGGTCCGGAGCCTTGTTCGTCATCCAGATCCAGCCACTCCGGTCGCTCATTTGCTTTACGACGGTCATGGAGACGACAAATCTGGATTGCGATTTCCACTAGCAATGTCAGCGCCGTCGCCATTGCGACCATAGATATTGGTTCTTGACCTGGTGTCATGAAAGCCGCAAAGACAAACAGCGACATGATGATAATGCTGCGTTTGTCCTTGATGCCCTCGTAGGTAATGACGCCCGCCATGTTCAACATCACCACGAAGAGCGGAACTTCGAAGCTGACTCCGAAAACCAGAATTAGTGCGAGGACGAAACCGAAGTACTGCGAACCGGTGAGTGCGGAAATCTGCGTTTCTTCACCAATCTGAAGCAAGAACTCCAAACCGAAGGCGACAACGAAGTAAGCCAGGACGGAACCCATGACAAACAGCAGTGCTGCGGCAGTCACAACTCGGCGGGTAGTGCGGCGTTCCTTCCGAACCAAGCCAGGGGTGATGTAGGCCCAAATTTGGTAGAGCCACCATGGCGACGACATCACCAGACCGGCCAACGCGCCGACCTTTAGTCGCAGCATGAACATTTCGAACGGACTGGTCGCCAGCAGACGACACTCCGCACCCTCGCCGCCGCCGAGACGCATCTCGGGTGGAAGCTGACAGTATGGATCCTTGAGCAATTCACCCAGGGACTTAAAGTGCAGCGGACCGACATCGGTCGAGGTAAACGGTATGCGGAACTGGCCAATTGTAAAGGCGGTCTGGTACCAGATGAAGCCCACAACAGTGCCAACGGCGATACCAGCAAGAGAGAGAACGAGACGACGCCGGAGCTCTTGAATGTGCTCGACAATAGTCATCACGCCCTCGGGATTGCGCTTACGTTGGCGCTTCCGAGGACGTGATGTGGATGTAGCTGAAGTCACGCTTCAACCGGCCTTCTACTACTGCTGCGGCTGGCCAGGGTTGTTCTGGCCAGGCTGCGGCTGGTACGGCTGCTGCGGCTGAGCCTGGGGCGCCGGCTGCTGGTACGGCTGCTGCGGCTGAGCCTGGGGCGCCGGCTGCTGGTACGGCTGCTGCGGCTGGGCCTGCGGAGCCTGCTGGATTGCAGCCTGCTCTTGCTGCTCGTCATCGTTGCGCATTTCCTTGACTTCGGACTTGAAGATACGCATGGAGCGTCCGAGCGAACGAGCGGCATCCGGCAGCTTCTTTGCGCCAAAGAGCAAAACAAGAACAACCAGGATAATGATGATTTCCCAGGGACCTAGGTTCGGCATCCGCTTAGAGACCTTTCAAATGAATACAAATACAAGTGGCAAGTTGCCACATTGTGCGCGATAGAAGCTCTAGTTTAAGCTTTGTCGTTTCGACCATACTCTGCCAAAGCTTCGGAAGCTCGCGCAACAACGGCGTTTTTCAATTTTAGGGGCTCAGTGACTTTTACGCTCGGTGAACGGCGGAGAACAAAGGAGACTGTTGCTGCCAGGTCGGACATGGGCACGTCAGCGGCAAATTTCGACTGCCCTAAGCCTTGGTCAGAGACCGGTTCGGTATCCTCTTCTTCTCCCTCATCTTCGGTGAAGAAGACCGGTTCATAGTCTGCGATCCACGTAGCATCGGCGTCGATAAGCACACTCGCCCATTCGGACGTCCCCGTTTCCGCACCAAAGGCGTGCGGATCACGGATATCGACGGGCTCTGGGCGGTGGAAAGCGGCGGGAATGTCGAGGACCTCGGCGGTCTCCAGGCGGTCGACACGGAAACTCTTCTGATGGCTGTCTTCCTGCGCCCGGTCGACGGCGCGGAGGTATGTTGTGGACTCAACTGTATAAACGTTGACACAGTCAAGTTCACGGACTGAAACCTGCCCTGAGGCATTCCGGTAACGCACCTTCAGCACTTTGCGCTGATGCAGCGCGGAGTAAATCTGCTCTGCAAAGGCAAAGGCCTTGCCATCCTCTGCGGCGGTCGAATCGATGATGGGAACGTTCGTTCCCAGGGCACTGCGGAGCTTTGTCGCGGCCGTCTGCGCGGCCTCGGAAGAGGTGGCGGCTGCGGAGTCCTCGATGGTTTCCAAGATGAGCAGCAAGGTCGCGGTCTCTTCGGCTGTGAGCGCACGCGGGTGGCTGAGCACCGTTGCATGAGGGCGAATACGGACGTCAAAGCTGTTGCGGTAATCAACTTCAAAAGCCCGCACTCCGAGGAGTCCCGGCTGGTCAATATCGGCAATCTGCTCCACGATTGCCCGAATTCGGGCAAAAGGGATGGCCAGCTCGGTTGCGGCCTCTGTCATTGAACGGTGCTGGGAAAAATACGGTACGACCGCCAACAACTCGTCGACGCTGACAGTCGCGTCTAGTTCTCGGGCTGCATGCACTGTCATTAGTTGCCCTCCAGAGTGTTCTTCGTACCATTCAATCCGCTATGGCGAGCGAGTACCTGCTCCAACCGAGCAATAATTTCCGACCGTGCCTCTTTAGGTGATTCCACAATCAAATCCGGTGCGTAACTCAAACCTGTGGACACAATCTCGCTCACAGGTGCCGCTGGCAGCTCGTAGCGGCCCTCCCCCAGCGCTGTTGCTTTCATTACGACATCAGCGCAGGTATTCGGGGTAATACGAACGACCGCCTGATACGTCTTCCCACCGCGGTGCAACATCTCTTCCGCAATCTGTTGCAAGTCACCATCGGGCATTGGCTGCGTCGCCGACGTTCCCGTATCCGACACATCGCGGATACGGCTGAGCCGGAACATACGCGCCGCCTCACGCTGCGGATCAAAACCCAGCACATAGAAGCGTCCGCGCAGGTTAATCAAACCCCAAGGCTCCAGCGTGCGCAGTTCATCATCCACGCCGTACTGGCGGGAGTACCACATCTCCACTGTCCGCCGCTGCGAAGTCATTGCGGTCAGTAGCGTGCTGAAATCCGCCCTACTCATATCCACCGCATCGGCTACCACCACCGACTCATCCGGCTTCGCAATGGCGCTGCGCTGCGCAAATGACGCGAGCTTCCGCCACGCCGCCACAGCCGTCGAACTCAGTTCCTCCGAACCAAACGCGGCATTCGCGGCCTGGAACACCACCGAAGCCTCCGCTTCAGTGAACTCGGGGTCGTGCTGGGGCCACCGCAGCCTGTTCAGGCGCAGGCGTTTGACCTTATCGCCAGTGCTTGACGACGAAACCTCCACCGGGACCCCGGCGGTCAGGAGTGCAGCGGTGTCCGCACGTAGGTATCGAGCCCGAGAATCCTCGGAAACACGAGCGTAACCCTCGACATGTTTGGAGATCCACGACTCGCTGACCCACCCGGTGTCGTCGGCAAGCGCCAACAGCAGCTGAACCTGGCGTTGGTTCTCACTAATCGCGGCGGTTCCGGGGTTTTCCGATACAGGTGGGACAGACACGACTGTGGGGCTCCTTTTCCTGGGCGGTTTCCTGGGACGGAACTAGTTTTCCGGCTGCGTATCCGAGGTCTTCTTCGCGGCCGTCAGAATCTCAATCATCTCGCTGACCTCATCGTTTTCCGTGGCAAAGGGGTCGCTGAGCATAGTGGAAATGGAATCGTCGCCGGAGATCTTCAGGTGTGTCCAGTCCACGACGGTCTTCAAACTGGATTCTTCAGCTGCAACGAGGAAATCACCGCGCAGCTTCGCACGAGTAGTTGGCGGTGCGGTGCGGACCGCCTCAGCGACCTGCTCATCGGTAATCCACCGCGAGGCAATACCACGGGCTTCCAGCGCGCGGAAGATGCCGCGGCCGGGACGGATGTCGTGGTAGGCCAAGTCGATCTGATGAAGTTTGGGGTCCTCCAGAGTCAGACCGCGGTCCAAGTAGCGCTTCATTAGCGAGTACTTAATGGCCCAGTCAATGTCGTGCTCAATGAGAGACCAGTCACCGGTTTCCACGGCATCCAGTGCGCGACCCCACAGCTCGACAATGCGGCCCATTTCCTCGTTGGACGTGCCGGCACCGGCAATGCCCTTGTCCTCGTTGACCATGTTTTCTTCGCGAACCTTCAGCCACTGCGCCGCAGCGTCCAGGAACTCGCACTGAATCTGCAGCGCGGTGGCAGTTTCGCCACTGCGCAGTGGAATCTCGGCCTTGCCCGTCATATCGCGGCTCACCGCGCGGATGGACTTGATTTCGTTGGCGACCTCGAAGTCCGGCAACTTCACGCCAGCTTCAATCATCTCCAGGACCAACTGAGTGGAGCCAATCTTGAGTGCGGTCGTCGTCTCACTCATGTTGGAGTCGCCCACGATGACGTGCAAGCGGCGGAATCGGTTGGAGTCCGCGTGTGGCTCATCGCGAGTGTTAATAATCGGTCGGGAGCGCGTCGTTGCACTGGAGACACCCTCCCACACATGATCCGCCCGCTGCGAGAAGCAGTACTGAATCGGATCGTTGTGATACGGCGAGGTTGGGTACGGCAGGAAAATCTTCCCCGCCCCGCAAATGAGCTGTCGCGTAACCAAGAAAGGTAGCAGCAGCTTGGACAGGGACTTCAGCCCCAGTTCACGTCCAACCAGGTAGTTTTCGTGACAACCGTAGGAGTTACCGACGGTATCAACGTTGTTCTTCAGCAGGTAGACCTTGCCACCGATGCCCTCGTCAGCAAGCTCTGCTTCAGCCCTTTCGGCGAGCTCGTTCAAGATGACCTCGCCCGAGCGGTCATACGCGACCAGCTGCGAGACAGAATCGCACTCAGCGGTGGCGTACTCCGGGTGGCTTCCGACATCGAGGTACATACGACCAGCATTGGGGGTGAAAATGTTGGTTGCCCCGTACTTGGCGATCACCGGTCGGAACATGTAGCGGGCAATCTCATCCGGCCCCAGGCGACGCGAGCCATCCAACGTCAGAGTGATGCCGAACTCGGTCTCAATGCCGGTGATGCGTCGGGTCAACGCCTGTGCTGGTACCTGCTGGTCAGTCACTTCTTACTGGCCGCCCTTCTGGACGTACGAACGCACGAACTCCTCGGCGTTGTTCTCCAGCAGACCATCAATTTCATCCAACAGGTCGTCAGCAGCTGCAACGTGCTCCTGTGCCTGACCGCCGCCAGCGACCTCGCCGAACTCTTCCTCGTCGCCTCCGCCGGAACCGCCGCCGAAAACCTGAGTGTTACCAGCCATGATATTGCTCCTTAAAAATGAACTTTTGAGTATTACTGCCTATTACCGCACTATGCGTGTCTATTGTTCGCGGACAGCTCCGAGCGTACGCAGATGCTCGACCACCTCGGCCACTGTCTCTGCCGACTCCAACACCTCACCGCAATCAGCGGCAGTGAAACGGTCAACTTCATCCAGCGTAATGTAGGCCAGCGTAATTCCAGGCGACTCCACGTCACGAGTGCGCCGATACACCCCCGAAGTGTCCACCACTAAGCTGGTCCAACTGCCCGCGACGACATCCTTGCCAAAGCGGCGCAGAATGCCACCGCGCACATACGCACGCGTAGATTCCGGTGCGTATTCAACCGCGCGGTCGACTTCTTCCTCGGTCACGAGCGTGCGCATCGAACCGCGGCGCACCAGCGCATGGTACAGCCCACGAGCAGGGTCAATATCCGAGTACTGAATATCAATCAACGCCAACTTTGGGTGATCCCAGCCCGCGCCCAGGCGGGTACGCAAGCCCTCCATGAGGTTGTATTTCGCCACCCAATCCAGCAGATGGGCTGCCTTGCGGGGGTCGTCGGCAAGCACGTCGAGCACTTCACGCCAGAGCTTGACGACGTCGCCTTGCTGGTCGTAGCTCGCCACGCGACGCAGGTACTCGTACTGCATTTCGACCGCGGACATCCAGGTGACATGGTCCGCCAGCTGCAGCTTCTCGGTGCAGGTCAGGTCTCGGGAGACCTTATGGACCGCCTCGACGGGGTTGCGGAGCTGCAGATCGTCGAAACGCACACCGTCCTCGATGGCATCAATGACCAAACCTGTGGTGCCCAGCTTGAGGAAGGTGGCGACCTCACTCATGTTGGCATCACCGATGATGACGTGCAGGCGGCGGAAGCAATCGGAGTCGGCGTGTGGTTCATCGCGGGTGTTGATGATGCCGCGGTTCAACGTGGTCTCCAGCGAGACTTCAGTCTCGATGTAGTCCGCGCGCTGCGAAATCTGGAAACCCGACTCCTGCCCTATCTGGCCCAGACCGACGCGACCAGCGCCCGTAAACACCTGGCGGGTGACGAAGAACGGTGTCAGACCGGCGACAATGTCATCGAACTCGGTTTCCCGGGAGAAAAGGTAGTTCTCGTGGGCGCCATACGAGGCACCCTTGCCATCGACATTGTTGCGGTAGAGCTTGAGCACCGGGCCGGGGTTGCCTTCGGCATCGGTGGCTTCTGCGGCAAGCTGAGCTGCCCGCAGCATAATCTTGTCACCTGCACGGTCGGCGATGACCGCTTCGCGGGCAGTTGCCGTCTCCGGTGAGGAGTATTCCGGGTGTGCGTGGTCGACGTAGAAACGGGCACCATTCTGTACCAGCAGGTTTGCAGCGCCAACGGCGTTTGGATCCACAATCGGTGGCTGGTGGTAGCGGCGCAGGTCAAAGCCACGGCTGTCGCGCAATGGCGACTCCGGTGCGTAGTCCCAGCGGATGCGCCCCGATAGGCCCTCCTCCTGCTCGTGCGCGAAAGCCAGCACGGCCTGCGTGGAGGTGAGAATTGGGCTGACATCCGGGTTGTCCGGGCTGGAAATGCCGTACTCAATTTCAGTGCCGAAGAAGCGGCTCGGCTGTGCTGGGTTTGCAGCAGAGTTAGTAGCAGACTTCGCAGCGGAATTAGCCATGGCGAATCACCTCGACCGAGGCAACGCGCGCCGCGGGACGACCGGAGATACGAGCCCACTCATCCGGGTTCGAGGTGTTCGGCAGGTCCTCGTTCTGCGCGAACTCCTCCGCCACTGCGGACAGCAGGTGATCCAAGCTAATACCAGCCTCGCCGCCAGCGATAACCGACTTGATGGCGGACTTCTTCGCACGGTCGACGATGTTGGAAATCATCGCGCCGGAGTTGAAATCGCGGTAGTACATGACCTCGCTGGTGCCATCTGCATAGCGGATCCGCACATACTCATTTTCTTCCGTCTTGGCGTACATTCGCTCAACAACCTGGGCAATGAGGTGTGCGACATTTTGCTCCACCCCACCGCGCGCTTCTACCTCGGCCGCGTTGTACGGCAGCTCCGGGGTCAAGTACTTGCGGAAGATATCCTTCGCCGCTGCCTCATTCGGGCGCTCAATGCGAATCTTCACATCCAGGCGTCCCGGGCGCAGAATTGCCGGGTCGATCATTTCCTCGCGGTTGGTGGCACCAATCACGATGACGTTTTCCAGTCCCTCTACACCGTCAAGTTCACTGAGCAGCTGCGGAACCACAGTGTTTTCCATATCCGAGGAGATACCCGAACCACGAGTGCGGAAAATCGAGTCCATCTCATCGAAGAAGACAATAACCGGCTTGCCATCTTCGGCAATGTCGCGAGCGCGGTCGAAAATCAGGCGAATCTGACGCTCCGTCTCGCCCACGAACTTATTGAGCAGCTCCGGGCCCTTGACATTCAAGAAGTACGACTGCGCTCGCTGCGCCTCTGCCTCGGTCTTGCCTCGGGACAGCGCAATCTTGCGTGCCAGCGAATTAGCCACAGCCTTGGCGATCAACGTCTTACCGTTGCCGGGAGGACCGTAGAGCAGCACGCCCTTCGGCGGACGCAGGTTGTACTGCTCAAACAGTTCGGGCTGCAGGAACGGCATCTCCACGGCGTCGTGAATCTGCTCAATCTGACTATCCAGACCACCGATATCCGTGTAGGTGACATCCGGTACCTCTTCCAGTACCAGGTTTTCCACCTCGGACTTCGGAATGACCTCAAATGCATAGCCCGACTTGCGGTCAATCATCACCGAGTCCCCCGGCTTCGGCGACAAGTCCCCAGCCAGGGACACCACGAATTCCTCACCGTGAGTATCCGAGGCCAAAATGCGCTCCCGATCCGGCAGCACCTCACGAACATTGGCGATATCGCCGCTTTCCGGATAACCGCAGTCCTCCACGATTATCGAGCCCTCATTCAGGCGCACCTGCGCGCCCGGCCGAAGCGCCCGCTCGTTAATCTCCGGCTGCACCCTCAGTCGCATCCGGCGGTTTCCGGTAAACACCTCTGCGGTGCTCTTCTCCGGTCCCGGCTTAAGGAAAATACCGTACGTGCTAGGCGGCTCCAGCATGTCCTCCATGTCTTGGCGCAGTAGCTCTAGCTTGTTACGGGAGTCCCGCAACAGCTCAACCAGGCGATTATTTCGAATGCCGAGGTTGTAGTTCTTCTGCTCAAGATCACGGATTTTGTCAGACGGCGTTGTCATGTACCCCAGATTACCCATAGGGCCAGATGTCGTTGTTGCTTGGTCGATTTAGACCGTGTGTCGTATCACGCTTTACGACGGCTACACCTCCCAGCGCGAAGCGGCGGTCTTACAGCTTCTTTTGATTTCGTCGCTGTGGACGCGGAGGCACCGTGCCGTCGGCAAGCCTGCGTGCCCACACCAGGAACGCGGTATGCGCTTGCATACGGTGCGCCGGGCGGACGGAGAGATCCTGAACATTCCAGTCGCGGACCAGGGATTCCCAGGCGCGTGGTTCGGTGAAGCACTTCTGCGCGCGGATGCCTTCCATGACCTTCATTAGCTGTGGAACGGTGGCGACATAGACCATGAGCACGCCGCCAGGCTGGAGCACCTTCGAAACGGTGTCCAGGCATTCCCACGGAGCGAGCATGTCCAGAATGACTCGGTCGACCGGACCGCCGAGCGACTCGACGGAGGCTTCGTTGAGATCGCCGAGGCGCAAGTCCCAGTTGTCGGGCTTGTGGCCCATGAAGTCGACAACGTTGCGTTCGGCGTGCTCGATGTGGTCCTCGCGGACCTCGTAGGAAATAAGCTGCCCGTCAGCGCCGATGGCGCGGAGCAGGTTGAGGCTGAGTGCGCCGGAGCCAGCGCCGGCCTCCAACACCCGCGCACCTGGGAAGATGTCGCCCTCGACGATAATCTGTGCGGCATCCTTCGGGTAAATCACCGCAGCGCCGCGCGGCATGGACAGGACGTAATCGACCAGCAAGTGACGCATGGCCAGGTAGACCGTGCCTTCGCCGGAGGTGACGGTGGTGCCTTCCTTGGCGCCGATGAGGTCGTCATGGAGGATGGTGCCGCGGTGGGTGAAGAACTTGCCACCCTCCTCGAGGATGACGGTGAAGTGGCGATTCTTCGAGTCAGTCAGCTGGACTCGGTCGCCGACCTGGAATGGTCCGCTTAATGCCATAGGTGTGTGGGCTCCTTTTGGGGTTTGGTTGGGTCTGGTTTTGTTTTGGTCGTGGCGGGATGTGTCGGGTGCAGCCAAATCCGGGCAGTACTCTAACCTGGCTAGTATGCCCGACAATGCCCAAAGTTCTAAGTCAGCAGTTCAGCCTTCCCGCCGCTCTAAGTTGGCGCTGTCGCCGTCGAGAGCTAATGACTACCGCCAGTGCCCGTTGAAGTACCGGTTCCGTGCGATTGACAAGATTCCGGAGCCGTCGACCGTCGCGCAGGTCAAGGGCACATTGGTACATGCTGTGCTCGAACAGATGCATGCCTGGCCCCGTGAAGAACGCACTTACCCAGCGGCGGTGAAGCGCCTGAAGCCGACCTGGGAGGACATGCGTGCAAAGGACGAGGAACTGATTGAGCTAGTTCCGGAGAGTGATTACTACGACTTCCTTGTCGAATGCCGCGGCCTGCTCAAGGGCTACTTCATGATGGAAAATCCCATGGGGTTCGATGCGGCCGAGATGGAAAAGTTCGTTCAGCTGGTTATTGATCCGGATGCGGATCAGACCGTGCCGTTGTCGGTGCCACTTCGTGGTTTTATCGACCGCGTCGATATCGCCCCGACTGGTGAGGTCCGCATTGTCGACTACAAGACGGGCAAGAAGCCTTCTCCTCGCTTCCAGGATGAAGCTCTTTTCCAGATGCGTTTTTATGCGCTGGTGTGGTGGCGACTCACCGGTCATATTCCGGAACAGCTGCGGTTGATGTACCTGAAGGTTGCCGATGACCTGGTGCTGAGCCCCAACGCGACAGAATTAGAGGCTTTCCAAGCGGAGATTGCCGACTTGTGGTCGGCGATCGTGCGCGACGGTGAAAACGGTGACTTTGTGCCGAAGAAGTCCAAACTCTGCGGGTGGTGTTCTTTCCAGGAGATGTGCCCTGCCTACGGCGGGGTCACGCCGGAGTACCCCGGCTGGCCAGGCGCCGTCGGTGATGGTGGTGCTGAGTAACAGTTGCGGATGGCGGTGGCTCTCGATGGCGGTGGCTCTCGAGGGATGTTAGCTTTCGCGGGTGCCGCCGTCGGCGGGAACGGCGCCAGTAAGAGTTACTGACTAGGTTTATAACGGGTGAATGGAATTAACTGTTCGGTTTTTGTCATAAACCTAGTCAGTTTCTCTACGCGGTGTTTTAGGTAGACCCCCACTACAACAGCACGCTGCCGAAAGCGAAACCAAACGCGACGGCCAGGGCAATACATAAGGTGCCCGGGATGATAAACGAGTGGTTAAACACGTATTTGCCAATTCGGGTGGTGCCGGTGTCGTCCATCTCCACCGCGGCAAGGAGCGTCGGGTAAGTAGGCAGCACGAATAGCGCGGAAGTCGCTGCGAAGGAAGCAACGGCTGTGATGGGAGAAACTCCCACCGCGAGCGCAGCGGGCATGATGGCCTTTGCAGTGGCCGCCTGCGAGTAGAGCAAAGCGGCCGCGAAGAAGAGCACGATTGCCAGCATCCACGGCATCGTGGTCAGTAGGCTGCCGGACGCGGTCTTAATGTCGTCGATGTAGTGGTTGATAATTGTGGTTCCCAGCCACGCCACACCGAGAACGCAGACGCTGGCGGACATGCCCGATTTAAACACTGGGGTGTTCAAAATCGTTGCCGCGTCCAGCTTGCAGGCAAGCACGATAACGGTAGCGGCGGTCAACATGATCGACATGATCGCCTCGTTTCGTGGAAGCGTGGGATCAGCGATGAGACCGACCTGCTCAGTGCTGATGGTCGCGTAGACCATCACTGCGAGAATCGAGAGAAGGAAAATCGCCACCGACCACTTGGCCGACTTGGTTGGTATGTATTCACTCATCTGGCCACGTGGCTTAGAGACCAACCCCTTTTCCAAGCGGCTTTGATACTCCGTATCGTCGTCAAGCTCTTTGCCTAGGTGATTCGTGACAAAGGCGGTCGGAAGGATGGCGAGGAACGTCGAAGGAATGAGAATCGCCAGGAGTGTGAGATAACCAACGCCGCGGGGTTCCATGAGCGAAGCCATGAGCACTACAGCCGCTGAAATGGGTGATGCCGTAATCGCCAACTGAGATGCGATGACCGCCACGGACAGCGGGCGGGACGGGCGAACGCCTCCTTCCTTGGATACTTCGGCGATAACTGGGAGGGTGGAAAATGCGGTGTGGCCGGTGCCGGCGAGTAGAGTCATCAGGTAGGTGACAACCGGGGCCCAGTAGGTGATGTGTCGCGGGTTTTTGCGCAACAACCGTTCGGCAATGTGGACGAGATAGTCCATGCCTCCGGCCCTCTGCATAGCGGCAATTGCCGCGATTACCGACATAATGATGCCGATGACATCGAACGGAATGTCGTCTTTGGTGACCGGGACTCCGGTGATGCCGAGCGCCAAAACGCCCAGCCCACCGGCGAATCCGATAGCAATTGAACCTAGACGCGCTCCAAGGAGGATCGCTGCTAGAACGATAAAGATTTGGACGGCAACTAACATGTGTATCTGCGAAAAGTCACTCGTTAGGCTTGTTGCCGCTTAGGACAAATCGTCGAGGCGAGACTCCCCTGCCACGTAGCGCTTACCTCGATATTCCGGGTGCATGAGGTTCTCGGTGCTCAGGACGTGGTTGAGCTCCTTCTCGTCCATCAGCCCACGTTCAAGGACAATGTCGCGGACGGAGCGGCCGGTGCGAGCGGCTTCCTTGCCGACCATATCGCCCTCGTGATGGCCAATGACCGGATTCAGGTAGGTCACGATACCGATGGAGTTTTCCACATAGCCGCGGCACACTTCCGGGTTAGCGGTGATGCCGGTAATGCATTTGTCGCGCAAAGTGTCGGTGGCGCTGCGCAGTAGTTCAATCGACTCGAAGAGACATGCGCCGATGACAGGCTCCATCACGTTTAGCTGCAACTGACCGGCCTCGGCTGCCCAGGTGAGGGTCACGTCGTTGCCGAAGACCTTGAAGCAGGCCTGGTTCGCGACCTCCGGAATTACCGGGTTGACCTTTGCCGGCATAATCGAGGAGCCAGCAGCGCGCTCCGGCAGGTTGATTTCATTCAGTCCGGCTCGGGGACCCGATGCCAGGAGGCGCAGGTCGTTGCACATCTTGGAAATCTTCATGGCTGCGCGCTTCAGGCATGCATGCACGCTGACGTAGGCGCCGGTATCGCTGGTGGCTTCAATTAGGTCCTTCGCAGAGGTCACCTTGAAGCCACTGACCTCACGCAGCGCCTGGGTCACGGCCTCGCGGTAGCCCGCCGGCGCATTCACACCGGTACCGATAGCGGTTGCTCCCAGGTTGATTTGCAGCAGGCGTGCCGACGCAGTTGCGATGGACTCCTGCTCTTCCTCAAGGTTGTGGGCAAATGCGTGGAAAACCTGTCCCAGGGTCATGGGAACGGCGTCCTGCAGCTGCGTGCGGCCCATTGTGATGATGTCGTTGAATTCATCACCCTTAGCATGTAGGGCCTCAACCAGGGAATCGAAGTGCTTCTGCAGGCTCAGCAGCGACATGTGGATAGCAAGACGGAAACCCGTTGGGTAGGCGTCGTTGGTTGACTGGCACTGGTTGACATCATCGTTGGGATGAATGACGTCGTATCGGCCCTTTTCCAGACCGAGCAGTTCCAGAGCGAGGTTAGCGATGACCTCGTTGGTGTTCATGTTGAGACTGGTGCCAGCTCCACCCTGGAAGACATCGATTGGAAACTGATCCATGCAGCGTCCCTTTTCCAGGATTTCATCACATGCGGCGACGATGATGTCTGCAACATCGCTGGGCAGCGTGTGGACGCGCTGGTTGGCAATGGCCGTGGCCTTCTTCACCATCACCATGCCACGAATGAATTCGGGCACATCGTTGATGGTCTTGCCTGAGATTTGGTAGTTGTCGATTGCGCGCAGGGTGTGGATGCCGTAGTAAGCCTCTGCCGGAACCTCCATCGACCCAAGCAAGTCGACCTCAGTACGCGTTGCGGACATATGGACATAATCCCTTCTCGTAGGCGCAGTCTTATGAACCACAATTCGTGTGAACCACAATTCGTGGTGCTGCTTGGTTACACCGTCAAAACTACAGCGCTGGCGCAGCTGCCGCTTTTCCGGCATAAGGGGACTATGTCAGTACGGCTAACGCCGTGCGCACGCTTAGTGCTAAGCCTACTACCTACGTCGACGTAGGTGGATGTGAAAATGCAGTGGACAGCTCCCGGCGTGAGATGGTGCCCCCCGCTCGAGGTGGCGTCCCCGCTCGAGATGGTTGGTCCCCCCTCACCCCTCGAGCAGGTCAAGCTTCCACTAGATACGCGCGATGCGGATATTCGAGGCCAAGATTGCCTCGGCACCAATCTTCGCCAGGGCATCCATGAGCGGGTTGGCCTCTGCCTTCGGGACTAGCGCGCGAACTGCTACCCAATCCTCGTTAGCCAGCGGCGACACGGTCGGGCCAGACAGGCCCGGGGTGAGCTTGGATGCCTCTTCCAGCGCAGACGCACGGATGTTGTAGTCAATCATCAAATACGTCTTGGCATGCAGAATGCCGGTCATACGACGCAGGAACACCTGCTGCTTCTCGGTGACCTCCACACCCTTGCGTCCGACAACAACTGCCTCAGAGCTGACCAAAACATCGCCGAATGGTTTCAACCCCTGCTTACGCAGGGTGCGGCCGGTGGAGACAACGTCGGCGATAACGTCGGCAACTCCCAAGCGGATGGAAATCTCCACTGCACCATCAAGGCGAATGACGGTGGCGTTGATGCCGCGAGCCTTCAGGTCTTCGCGCACCAGATTCGGGTACGAGGTGGCAATGCGCTTGCCCTCCAGAGCTTCTACGGTCCACTCCTCATCGGCTGGGGCGGCGTAGCGGAAAGTCGAGGCGCCGAAGCCCAGATTCAGAACTTCATCGACCGGAGCCAGCGAGTCAGCGGCCAGGTCGCGACCGGTGATGCCCAAATCCAGATGACCGTTGCCAACATAGATGGGAATGTCCTTCGGGCGAAGGAAGAAAAACTCAATGTCGTTGGCTTCGTCGTGGATGGTCAGGCTCTTGGAGTCGCCTCGCCCCGGGTAACCAGCTTCCTTCAGGATTTCGACTGCCGCCTCGGACAGCGATCCCTTGTTGGGCACGGCAATACGCAGCATGGTGTTGATTTCTCCTACAGGTACTTGTAAACATCCTCGGGGCTCAGCCCGCGACCGACCATGACCACCTGCAGCCAGTACAACAGCTGCGAAATCTCCTCTGCGAGGGCTTCGTCAGATTCGTGCTCAGCTGCAAGCCAGACCTCACCGGCCTCTTCGACAATTTTCTTGCCCTGGAAATGCACACCAGCGTCTAGCGCCTTGACTGTGCCCGATCCCTCGGGGCGCGACTGTGCTTTTTCCTTCAGCTCTGCAAACAGGTCATCAAAGTTCTTCACCTGGTCTATTGTTCCATGTCGTCTACTCGCCCGCGAAAGCAGCCCGCAATAAGCCCAAATTCGAGGTATCCAAATTGCCCGAAATGAAGCGCGCCGGGGGTACTAGCGTCTCCACATCAGCTTGCGAAACGCTCACATCCGGCATTGGATTCCACACCACCGTGCATCCCGCAGCGAGTGCAGAGCGCACCCCGGTTGAGGAGTCTTCGATAGCCAGGCAGTCCTCTGGCGCAAATCCGACGAGCTCTGCGCCACGCAAGTACGGATCCGGCGCCGGCTTGCCGTTGGCCACCTCATCGCTACACACTGTTGCCGCGAAGTGCTGCTCCCCCATGACATCAATGCAGGGTTGCGCCACGTGTCGGCGAGTATTGGTCACCAACACCACCGGAATGTCAGCAGCTCGGGCCTGGTCCAAAATCTCCGGCACACCCGGGCGCCACTCCACCCCATGTTCTAGAACCAATTCTGTGAAGCGGTTTTCGACGAATTGGGAGCCCGAGGAAAACAGCGCGTCGTCAAGCGTGCGTCCCGCATGATCAGCGCAAATCGACAGCGTGTCCCAGAGAGTGTTGCCGACGCACTGCATGCGCAACTCCGGAGTCAGGCGACGGCCTACGAATTCCGAGAGGTCGTACGTGGCAATCTCCCACAGGGGTTCCGTGTTGATGAGGCTGCCGTCCATGTCCCACAAAATTGCTTTCACACCATGCGACTATGCCAGGCAAACAAGCATTTAGCGATTATGTCAGCAAAGCCGCCGGATTTGGGTTTAGAGTTTTAGAAAGGAAAGTATGTCGCGGTGCTGCATGCAACCACCGCATGAACGTGTCCCCGCGCGAATGAAAGGCATCGACTCGCTATGACAACCACTGAAGATTCACTCGCCCAGGCAATCGACCAGCCCGAGGCGTACTTTATTCCGCTCGGCGCGGTCACCGAAGGCGAGCTCAGCTACGAGCGCTTCATGCCCACCAGCTTCACTTACGGGGCGTGGGGGCCGTTTCAGCACGGTGCGCCACCGTCGGCGCTGCTGACACGCATGTTGGAGCGCAGGCGCCTGGAAAGCGAGGGAATGCGTATTACTCGCATCGCCGTGGATCTGTTGTCGGCTGTACCGTACACGGAGCTCCGCGCGCGGTCATGGGTCTCGCGCCCGGGGCGGCAGATCGCCAAGGTCGAAGCCGAATTGCTTGCCGACGTCAAGGGTGCCTGGCGGCCCGTTGCCACCGCGTCCGCGTGGATGATGGCCACTGCGGATACGCGGGATATTGAGCGTGCATTCGACAAGCAGGTGCCCGGGCCTGAGGAATGCAGCGCCGAGTACATTCCGCTTACCGACGACTGGAGTGGCGGATACATCGATTCGATTGAAGCCCGCGCAGGTGCGACGGAAGAGCTGGCCGAGACGCAGATTCACTGGGTTCGCGCGACATACCCAATCGTGCTCGGGGAGGAGCCGACTGCGGTGGAACGAGTCATGCAGGTAGCTGATACCGCCAACGGTGTCGGAGCCACGCTGAGCCCGCATCAGTGGGCGTTTATGAATACCGACTTAGTGGTTCACCTGCACAGACTCCCCCAGCCTGGCCCGTCGGAGCAGTCGGCGGAATCGGAGTCGCAGCCGGAAGACGGCGGCTGGGTTGGCATCGCCGCCCGCGGTTCCATTGGTCCGGACGGAATCGGCATGACTGCGGGCGAGCTCTACGATGTGCACGGCCCCATTGGTCGCAGCATGCAGACCCTGCTGGTGCGACCGCAGGGATAGCGCGAAGCTACACGTTGAAGTACTTCGCTTCCGGGTGGTAGAGCACGAACGCATCTGTGGACTGCTCAGGGTGCAGCTGGAGCTCTTCAGAGAGTTCCACGCCGATGCGCTCCGGCTGCAGCAGGTCAATCATGCCCTGACGGAAGGTCAGATCCGGGCAGGAACCATAGCCGAAGGAGTAACGAGCGCCACGGTACTTCAGGTCAAAGAAGTCCTGGGTATCGTCGGAGTCTTCCGCGCCAACACTTGTGCCGTCGGAGAACGCGAGCTCGGAGCGAATGCGCTGGTGCCAGTACTCGGCCAGCGCCTCGGTGAGCTGCACACCGATACCGTGGACCTCCAGGTAGTCGCGGTATTCATTCTTGGCGTAAATATCGTTGGCGAAGTCAGCGATGGGCTGTCCCATGGTCACCAGCTGGAACGGCATGACGTCGGTCTGCCCTGCGGCGATGGCATCTTCGCGCGAGCGAATGAAGTCAGCAATGCACAGGAAGCGACCGCGCTGCTGGCGCGGAAAGGTCCAGGACACCACTGGCTCGGCCGTGGGGTCGGGCTGCTCCCCTTCTGCAGGCAGCGGCAGTACGTGGACGGTATCGCCCTCAGAAACTGCCGGGAAGTAGCCATAGACGACAGCCGCATGCTGGAGAATGTTCTCGGCGCGCAGGCGCTGCAGCCATGCGCGCAGGCGTGGACGACCATCGGATTCGACCAGTTCCTCGTAGCTCGGTCCCTCATCGCCGCGGGTTCCGCGCAGGCCCCACTGCCCCATGAACAGAGCGCGTTCGTCGAGGGTGGTCAGGTAGTCGTCGAGGGGCAGGCCCTTGACGATGCGGGTTCCCCAGAACGGCGGTGTCGCAACGGGGACATCAGCGGCGACATCGGAACGCTCCGGCACCTCGGGGGCTTCAGCAGCAGCCTTGGCGGCGCGCTGCGCGGCGATGCGCTTGGAGCGCTCACGGCGGGCGCGTCGAGCTTCCTTCTTCTCGCGGGCGGCGATGGCCTCAGGCGAATTCTCGTCCGGGCCGAGGCCCTTCTTAGCTGCCATCAGCTCATCCATGATGCGCAGTCCTTCGAAGGCATCCCTGCCGTAGTAGACATCGCCGTGGTAAAGCTCAGACAGGTCGTCTTCCACGTAGCTACGCGTCAGCGCGGCGCCGCCGAGCAGCACTGGGAAGCGGGCGGCATCACCGGCGGAGTTGATCTCCAGCAGGTTGTCCTTCATCCCCACAGTGGACTTCACCAGCAGACCGGACATGCCGATGGCATCGACATCCAGTTCCTTAGCTGCGGACAAAATCGTAGCAATCGGCTGCTTAATGCCCAGGTTATGCACGGTGTAGCCGTTGTTGGAGAGAATAATCTCCACCAGGTTCTTGCCGATGTCGTGGACATCGCCCTTCACCGTGGCCAGCACAATCGAGCCCTTGGAGCCCGTGGCATCCTCGGCATCCATAAAGCCCTCGAGGTAGCTCACCGCGGCCTTCATCGTCTCGGCCGACTGCAGCACGAATGGCAGCTGCATCTGACCGGAACCGAACAGGTCACCAACGGTCTGCATACCTCGTAGCAGGTCTTCGTTGACGATCGCCAGGGGTTCCTTTTCCTTCATGCCCTCATCGAGGTCAGCTTCGATACCTGTGCGCTCGCCGTCGATGATGCGCTGCGCCAGGCGGTCGAACAGCGGCATGGCGGCGAGCTTCTCGGCCCGGGCGTCCTTAGCGTCAGCGGCGGAGACTCCTTCGAAGAGCTCCATGAAGACCTGCAGTGGGTCGTACTCCCCGTCAGGGTGTCCCGCTTCACGACGGCGGTCGTAGACCATATCGAGAGCGACTTCGCGCTGTTTGTCGTCGATCTTGTTCATCGGCAAGATCTTGGAGCTGTGGGCAATGGCGGAGTCCAAGCCGGCCTCGATGCACTCGTTGAGGAATACCGAGTTGAGTACCTGGCGAGCCGCCGGGTTCAGACCGAAGGAGATGTTGGACAGGCCGAGCGTGGTGTGCACGTTCGGGTGGCGACGCTTAAGTTCGCGGATGGCTTCGATGGTTTCGATGCCGTCGCGGCGAGTTTCCTCCTGCCCAGTGGAAATCGGGAAAGTCAGACAGTCGACAATAATGTCCTGCTCGCGCAGTCCCCACGTGCCGGTGATGTCGGCGATGAGGCGCTCGGCAATCTCAACCTTCTTATCCTTCGTACGCGCCTGACCGTCTTCGTCGATAGTCAAAGCGACCACGGCAGCACCGTGCTCAACAACCTGGCGCATAATACGCTGGTAGCGCGACTCAGGGCCATCGCCGTCTTCAAAGTTCACAGAGTTGACCGCACAGCGACCACCGAGGTGCTCCAGGCCAGTCTTAAGAACTTCCGGTTCCGTAGAGTCCAGCATGACCGGCAAGGTCACCGAGGTGGCGATTTGAGATGCCAGGGTTGCCATGTCATCGCGACCGTCGCGACCCACGTAGTCGACACACAGATCAATCATGTGTGCGCCATCGGTGACCTGACCTCGGGCGGTGTTAAGGCACTTCTCCCAATCACCGGCCAGCATGGCCTCGCGGAAAGCCTTGGAGCCGTTGGCGTTGGTGCGCTCACCAATCATGGTGATGCCGGTCGTCTGCGTCAGCGGGGTTGCCGAGTACAGAGAAGCGACCTCATCGATGGGCTTTGCGTCCGGATCCGTCGATGGGCGTTCTGCCTTAACGGCTGGGCCCTGCTCGGCGTAGGTGCCAGCACCGGTAATAGCGTCGCGAACAGCGGAAACATGCTCCGGCGTGGTACCACAGCAGCCACCGACCATTGCCAGACCGAACTCTTCAACAAAGCCGCGCAGTGCAGTGGCCAGCTCTGGGGCGGTCAGCGGGTAGGTCGCACCGTTCTTACCCAGCACTGGTAGACCCGCATTCGGCATCACCGATACCGGGATCGAGGCGAAGTTGGACAGGTAGCGCAGGTGCTCGCTCATCTCGTCCGGACCCGTTGCACAGTTCAGACCAATCATGTCGATACCCAGCGGCTGCAGCGCTGCCAAGGCTGCACCAATCTCCGAGCCCATCAGCATGGTGCCCGTGGTCTCGACAGTCACGTGGACGACGATCGGAATCTTCTTCTCAGTCTGTCGCATAGCGGCCTTGACACCGTTGACGGCCGCCTTTACCTGCAGCAAGTCCTGACAGGTTTCAATCAAAAACGCGTCCGCGCCACCAGAAATCATGCCGAGTCCGGCCTCCGTGTAAGCGTCGCGAAGCTGAGCGTACGGAGCGTGCCCCAAAGACGGCAGCTTCGTGCCCGGGCCCAGCGAACCGAGGACAAAGCGTCGCATGCCCTCGCGCCCCGGCCCCATTTCGTCAGCGACCTTGCGGGCGATTGCGGTGCCCTTGTGCGCTAGTTCCTGGATACGGTCTTCGATGTCGTAATCCGCGAGGTTCGGGAAGTTACAGCCGAAGGTATTGGTTTCGACCAGGTCGGCGCCGGCCTCGAAATAGCGTCGATGAATCGTCTCGATAATGTCGGGACGAGTGTCATTGAGAATCTCATTACAGCCCTCGTAGCCGAGGAAGTCCGCGTCAACGTCGAGGTCAAAAGACTGCAGCTGGGTACCCATGGCGCCGTCGCCAATGAGTACACGGCTGTGCAGTGCGGTGAGGAACTCGGAAGAGTGGCGATCAGTCATAAGTAGACACCTTAGTCTACTTTCATAATCGCGCCGTTAATCGGGCTGGTTATTCCATCTCGAAGTAGCTTTCTGCCTTCACCGCAGGCAGGTCCAAACCGACAGCTTTCGTTGCGGAATTGATAATCACGAGAATCTCGTCGAGCTCCTCGTCAAAAATCGAGCCGCCGTGCTCATGCTCAATCGCAGCCACGCGCTGTAGGCAGTTCTCTACCGCCTGCGTCGCGGCTTCTTCTCGCTTATCGACGGCCAGCTCCGCCGCCTGATCAATACCAGCGGCGGCCTCGCGGAGAACTTCCCCGACCTGGTCGGCTACCGCTTCGTCAAAAAGTGGCTCCCAGAACTCGCGTTCCTCGGGCTGCAGGTAGCTGCCGGTGGCAAACATGCGCAAATCGGCAACTAGTTTATCGATGTTCTCTTTCGTTACTTCGACTGCAGACATGTCTGAGTTGCTCATGATCAAAGTTTAACGCCAAGCAGCGCGTCCAGCGCGGTGGCAACGAACTCTCCGGCACCCGCTGCGCCAGTTACTGTGCCAGCTTCTGCGGCCTCTTCTGCTCCGCCAGCTTCTGCCTTGTTGCCGGTAGCCGAGGACCACTCCGCAGCCCAGGCATCGATAGCGTCCAGCGCAGCCGGCGTATCCAAGTCATTGGCCAGGCTTGCGCGCACATCGGCAACCAGTGCCGCTGCCGCGCTCACCGCCTTCTCATCGGTGGCAGTCTTAGTAGCTGCGCAAGCCGCACGCCAGGTTTCGAGACGTGCCTTGGCCGCCTCCAGCACCTCGTCCGACCAATCGCGATCAGAGCGGTAATGGCTGGCGAACACGCCAATACGAATCGCACTCGGATCCACGCCGGCGGCCACCAGCTTGGAGACAAACACCAGGTTGCCCAGCGACTTGGACATCTTGACACCATCCAGCGCAATCATGCCAGCGTGAACATAGTGGCGGGCCATACGTGCACAACCAGTAGCGGCCTCAGCGTGAGCCGCCGAGAACTCATGGTGTGGGAAAGCCAGGTCCGAGCCACCGCCCTGAATGTCGAAGCTCTTACCCAAGCGGTTGGTAGCAATCGCCGAGCACTCAATGTGCCAACCCGGCCGGCCCGCACCAAAGGGGGCCTCCCAGCTTGGCTCCCCGGGCCGAGCGGCACGCCACACCAGCGCGTCCAGCGGGTCCTCCTTGCCCGGGCGATCCGGGTCGCCACCGCGCTCCGCAAAGAACTCCGCCATCTGCTCTGCCGAGTAATTGGACTCGTAACCGAAGTTCTCGGTGGCACTCTTGCGGAAGTACACATCCGGGTACTCGTCATTGGTGAGCTGATAGGCCGAGCCATTTTCCAGCAGCTTCTCGACCATTTCCACGACCTCGCCGACGGATTCAATGGCACCGATGTAGTCGCGTGGCGGAATCACCGACAGGTTTTCCATATCCGAGCGGAACAAATCAATCTGCGAGGTGCCCAGCTCGCGCCAGTCCACCCCATCGCGCTCCGCACGCTCGAACAACGGGTCATCGACATCGGTGATGTTCTGCACGTAATGCACCGAGTGCCCATTGTCCAGCAGCTGACGGTAAATCAGATCAAAGGTGAGGTACGTTGCCGCGTGCCCCAGGTGTGTGGCGTCATAGGGCGTGATGCCACACACGTACATAGTCGCCTCTGGCCCCGCTTCCACCTGGGAGACCTTCTGATCCGCGGTGTCGTAGAGGCGTAGGGGTACCGATGTTGAGCTTTCGTCGTCAAGCGAATGCGCCGTACCTGCATTGCTGGCGCGGTTGAACACATCGAAGCGCGCATCGCCGAGACTGGGAACCTGTGGTTGGGGCCACGAATGCATGAAATACTCACTACCTCACTAAACAGCGTTGATCGTGCCGAAGCCGAGCAACACCATAACAATCAAACCGACCGGGATGCGGTACGCGGCGAACCAAGCGAAGGAGTGGTTCGACACAAACTTCAGCAGCCATGCGATAGACGCATAACCGACGACGAAGGCAATCAGCGTACCGATGGCCAATTGCGCACCACTAGCGGCCTGTCCCGCCGCAGGGTCAAACGCGTCTGGAAGCGAAAAAATTCCAGCAGCGAAAACAGCGGGGATAGCCAGCAGGAAGGAAAAGCGCGTTGCAACCTCTCGATCCAAGTGCAAGAACAGGCCGGCAGACACCGTACCGCCCGAGCGCGACACCCCCGGAATGAGCGCCAGACACTGCGCGAAACCCATGACGATGGCATCTCGCATGGTCAGCTCTTCATAGTTGCGCTCACGACGGCCGAACTTCTCTGCGGCGATAAAGACAAAGGAGAAAAGCACCAACACAGCGGCTGTAATCCAGAGATTGCGCAGGTTGTCGCGGATGAGATCCTTCCCCAGCACGCCGATGATGGCAATCGGCAGTGTACCGACAATCACCATCCAGCCCATGCGGTAGTTGAAACCGCGTGCTTCCTTATTGAACAGGCCGGCAAACCAGCCAGTGAGAATCTGCCAGATGTCCTTGGCGAAGAACACCAGCACAGCCAATTCGGTGCCGAGCTGTACTACAGCGGTGAAGGATGCGCCGGCGTCCTGGCCCCACAGCAGCTCAGAGACAATCCGCAGGTGCCCCGAGGAACTCACCGGGAGAAATTCCGTCAGACCTTGCACTACGGAAAGGATGATCGTCTGCGCCCAGGTCATACCGGTGCCGGCGGTATCGGCAGCAGTATCCGCTGAGGCGCTTAGTGTCGTCATGATAGTCACGGGTGTATAGGCTACTCGTCCGATTTGTGTTGTGGCTATAGCGAGGTTTCGGCGCGGCCGTAGCGAGACCTCTCCCGCGGAAGTTTTCCCGCGACCGCACGCAGGTGTCCTAAAGTAAAAATCGTGCAACAACGAATTCTGGGCAACAGCGGTTTACGCGTCTCCGCCTTGGGGCTGGGTACGGCCACCTGGGGTGCGGGTACCAGGCAAGACGAGGCCGGACGCATCCTGACGGACTTCCTCGACGCCGGAGGCAACCTTGTCGACGCTTCCCCACTCCACGGCGGCGACACTGTTGCCGACATGCTGGGTGCAGTCATCGCAAAGCGCGGCGTTGCCGACGAATTGGTGCTTTCGGTCGCATCTGGCATACACCCCGAGCGGCCCGTCGGCAGGCGCGTGGACTGCTCGCGTAAGACACTGCAAAAGGACCTCGACGATACGCTCGGACGCCTCGGCGTCGAACACATTGATCTGTGGTCGCCCGGCTACTGGGATGGGCTGACCCCGCCGGAAGAGGTCGCCGACACCCTGGAATGGGCTGTACGCACGGGGAAAGTACGTTACGCCGGACTGCGTGGATACAGCGGATGGCAAGCAGCGGTGACGCATGCCGCCGCGAATCGAATCGCTCCGGTGTTTGCACAGCATGAGTACTCGCTGCTCCAGCGAAGCCCTGAGGCTGAGCTGCTGCCCGCCTGTGAGCATTTGGGTCTCGGCTTTATCGGTGGCGCCCCACTGGCCCAAGGTGTGTTGACCGCCAAATACCAGCACATCATTCCGGAGGACTCCCGCGCTGCTTCCGAACACGCGGACGCAGAGGTACAGGACTACCTCGACACACGCGGCGTCACGGTCGCAGGTGCGCTGACCACCGCAGCCAAGGGGCTCGGCGTCAGTGCTGCCGTCGCAGCGATTTCCTGGGCGCGCGATCGGCCGGGCGTCACCTCGATCCTTGTTGGCGCTCGAGACCGCGCTCAGCTACGCGAAAACCTCACCGCCGAACAACTCACGCTGCCACCGCAGATTTGCAACGCGCTTGACGACGTCACGCTGTAATCAGTAACCGCATTCTTATAAAGGCTTATAAAGCGCAACGAATGCGAGAACTTCCCACGGCTGGAGGCGTCCACAAAGTAATCCGGCCGGGGTGGTAGTTTCTATAGCGTGAGTGAAAACAGTCGTCGACGTGTCATAACCTCCCTTCTAGCGGGGCTTTCCGCTAGCGCAGTGGTCCTGGCAGGGTGCTCCTCCGATGTGGAAGGAGACATCGATGCCGGAATGGGCAACGCCACGCCAGTGCCGGCCGCTTCACCCGCTGCTCCCGATACTGCTATCGGGAAAGCCAAGAAGATTGATGAGGGCATCACTGATGCAGTGCTGGTCGGCGATCGAGTTGTCCTGAAGGCCGGGGACAAGATCTTTGCCGGTCCGCTGAATAACCCAATCGAGCGTTCGACGAAGCTGGACGCCAAGTGCGGCGAACTCGCGCCGGGCGGCCCCACTGCTCTGCTGCCGTGTGAAGATGGCATCCATGTCATTACTGACCAGGCCACGGAAGCGGCCGTCGTTGGTCGTGGTACCAACTACTCCGCCGCAGTTGGCCTGGAAGGCGGCCGCATCATCGGTGCCCATGCGGATAGCAATGTCATCGATGTATTCGGCGCTGACGGCGAGTTGGCCAGTGACTTTAAGGCCGCGAACAACGGCTCGCAGCTTGTTGAGATTCCGGATGCGGACAGTGACGCTGACGTCAAGCTTTTGGAAGTTAACCGTCCAGAGACCTCGGTGCATGAGCTCAAACTCGATGAATCCCGCGCTGGTTCTGCGCTGCGTGCGGGCATTGGCGTCGGCAAGGTAGCTTCCGGTGACCATGTCATCGCTGCCGCAGACACCAAGGGCAACCAGCTACTGATTTACACGGCAACCGACATCATCCGACTTCACCAAGCAGCTCCGGCTCCGGAGGCGCCGTGGGCGGTAGCGGTCGACGAATCGCGCGGAATTGTCTGGGTGACTTCGACGAAGGTGAACAAGCTGACTGGCTACGACATCAGCTCGGGTACCCCAGTCAAGGTCGCGGACATCAACACGGTTGCAGACCCACAGTCGGTTGTCGCCACCGAGGATGGCCAAATTGGCGTCTTCTCGGCTACCGGTGACGGAGCTCAGATTTTTGACTCCGCGGACGTCGATAAGGCAATTGCTGATTTCAAGCAGGATGCAGAGAAAATTCGTGAGGAGATGTCGGTTCGGGAGCCAGCCGATAAACTACCGACCGGTGCAGGTGACACCAAGGGAGCAGATGACTCCGAGGGAGAGACTAAGTAGATGCCTTCGAAACTTCGCGCCAAGTCCTATCAACTCGCGCTAAAGGCAATGTTCCGGGTTCCGCCGGAGCAGATTCACGAGGCCATCTCGAAGACCCTGAAGGGGCTGCAGAAGTCGGAGAGTCTTCAGCGGGCGGTGAGCAAGCTACTCGTTGTTGACGATGCTGTGCTGCGTCAAACCGTGTTCGGTGTGGACTTCCCGCGTCCGCTGGGGCTCGCCGCGGGCTTCGACAAGGCTGCTATTGCCCCGGATTGCTGGGGACCAATTGGTTTTGGCTACGCGGAACTGGGAACCGTGACTGCCAAGCCGCAGCCGGGCAATGATCGCCCGCGTCTGTTCCGCCTGAAGGAAGACCGCGCCATCTTGAACCGCATGGGTTTCAACAACCCCGGTGCCGCCACTGTAGCGGAGAACCTGCGGGCGCGTCGCAGCGACGACGTCATCGGTATCAACATTGGCAAGACCAAGGTAACTCCGCTCGAAGAGGCCGTCGATGACTATCGAGAATCGGCCAGCCAGCTCGGAGATTTGGCGGACTATGTGGTTGTCAATGTCTCCTCACCGAACACGCCGGGTCTGCGCGACCTTCAGGCGGTAGAGTCCCTGCGGCCGATTCTGGCAGCGGTGACTGAGGAGACCGACTCGCCGGTGCTGGTCAAGATTGCTCCTGACCTCTCCGACGAGGATGTCATTGCAGTTGCTGACCTGGCTGTTGATCTGGGGCTGGCGGGTATTGTGGCAACCAACACCACCATTTCTCGCGAGGGCCTGCGTACGCCCGCGGATGAAGTCGCGGAGATGGGTGCCGGTGGAGTCTCGGGTGCACCTGTGGCAGCTCGGTCACTAGAGGTACTGAAGCTGCTGCACGAGCGCGCCGGAGACAAACTTGTTCTGATCAGCGTCGGCGGCATCGAGACTGCTGAGCAGGCATGGGAGCGGATTGCCAACGGCGCTTCCCTGCTGCAGGGCTACACACCGTTAATCTATGGCGGTCCAGACTGGATTCGTGACATTCACCAAGGGTTAGCTCGCCAGATTCGAGCTCAGGGCTTCTACTCCATTTCGGAGGCTGTCGGCTGTGGCCTCCCGTGGCGTGGTTAACTGCTGAGAGCCGTTGAGGCTTTTTAATCCAATAAACACGCGACCCCGGGTCCTGCTGCCATGAAGGTGCTGGCCCCGGGGTTTTCTGTATGAGTAGCGTGCCCGGGCGGTTGAGGCGACTGTGTGGGCGTCGTATCCCTACTCCCCAACGTTCTCCCACCACGGCGTGATGATGGCACGCGCAATCGAGTGGAAATACAGGTTGAAGCCAAGCACTGTCGGCGTCGCGTCTTCCGGAACATCAAGCTTCTCGACGTCGACCGCGTGCACCGCGTACATGTAACGGTGTGGGGCATGCTGCGCCGGTGGGTTAGCTCCGTAGTGACCACGCATGCCAGAGTCACCGACAAGCTGGATAGCACCGTCTGGCAGCTTAGAGCTGTCTTCGGAGCCAGCTCCCTGTGGTAGCCCCTTTTCGGCCGCTGGAATGTTGAACACAGCCCAGTGCCAAAAGCCCGAAGCGGTCGGGGCGTCCGGATCGAAGCAGGTCACGGCAATGGACTTCGTGCCCTCCGGCAGATTGGCCCAATCCAACTGCGGGGAAACATTCGACGGAGCGCGGAATTCATCCGCAATCTTCTCGCCGTCCTTGATATCTGGCGAGGACAGCTCGAAGGTTGGCAAATCTTTCAGCGGTGCGTACGGATCCGGGCCCGGGAAAACCGGAGCATGTGCAGTGTTATTTGTAGCGTTGTTTGTGGTGTCGTTGGAATTCGTAGTCATAACTACCAGTGTGCCTACTTTATGAGCGCGCTGCAGGGACTTCGCCAGACTACCTATCCTCAATGCCGGATTCTCAGCGCGAATCCAAGGCGGATGCGGGGCTAACAACGGAGATGTAATTACACCCAGGTTTGGCACCTTAATACCCCGATGACCTGCCAATTTGTGTTTCATTATGTAGTCGGGATACAGTATCACAGGTCAGCACGGAAGTGCTTCCTACCCGGTCCGGGTGGCGGAATGGCAGACGCGCTAGCTTGAGGTGCTAGTGCCCTATTAACGGGCGTGGGGGTTCAAGTCCCCCTCCGGACACAAGATAAATCCCGAGAAACTGCAGTAAATGCAGCTCTCGGGATTTTTGTGTTTTCTGGGGGACCTCTATGGTACTGCCCTATTGCAGCGCCGAGGTCAAGCGGAAAACAGAGTCCAGGTAGCGCTGGCGAAGGGGGCGGTCATTCCATTCCTCCTGGGTGAGCAGGAGGGATTTGTCGCGGTACTCGTCGGCAAGCGTGATCAGTTTGTCCACGATGGAACCGGCGGCGGAAAGAAGCGTGATCTCGTAATTGAGGCCGAAGGAGCGCATATCTAGATTGGACGAGCCGAACATGGCCATGCGGTCGTCGATAACCATGAACTTGGAGTGCAGGACGGCAGGCGCCGGATAGCGGTAAATCTTCACGCCAGCGGTTAGCAGTGCCTGGTAATAGGACTGCTGCGCGTGGCCGACCATGAACTGATCGGACTCTTCGTTAACGTAGAGCTGAACGTCGATACCTCCATATGCGGCGGAGGTCAGCGCCATGAGCATGGACTCGTCCGGGACGAAGTACGGACTGACGGCGATAATCCGCTCGTGCGCCTGGTAGATCATGTTATTGAACACGCGCAGGTTCGGCTCCGTGCTGAAGCCCGGACCCGACGGCAGCACCTGGACCACGTTGTAGTTGTCGTTGACCTCAGTGGTGTGGAGTGAATAGTTCCTGGTGGCATCTGGGGTCTTGTATAGCTCGCTGGTCCAATCAACCGCAAAAATTGCGTCGAAGGCCAGCGCAATATCGCCCTCGAGCTCAATCCATGTGTCCACCCAGCGGCGGCCGATCTTATGATTCTTCTTCTTCTGATATTCGGGCTCAATCAAATTCTGCGAGCCCATGAATACAATGTCGCCATCAATCACTACGAGCTTGCGGTGATTACGCAGATCCAGGCGGCGCCAGGTGAGCTTCAGTAAGCTCACGGGCAGCATTGGGTGCCAGGAAATTTTGGACTGGTTCAGGCGTTTTTTCAGCTTGTAGTAGCCGGGGTATTTCCACGAACCAATTGGATCGACCAGTACCTTGACCTCTAGTCCCCTGTCGTGCGCGCGTTCGAGAGCCTGTATGAAAGGCTCGGTGCTGGAATCCAGTGCAAAGATGTAGGACTGCACGTGGATAGATTTCTGAGCCGCATCGATGGTCTCAATCATGCGGTCAATGGAGGTATCGAATTCGGTGAAAAGTCCCTTTTCCGCGCTGGCAATTGCCGGCATTCCCGTGAGCTGACGCGAGAGCTTGAATACGTTGACAACGTCATCTTCTATCTTGGCATCGTTCGGTACGTCGGGCAGATGCTCGGTACGTTCCGCAATGAGCTCCTGTGCCAGTGCCTGTACCTCGTGCCGGCGGCCCGTGATCTGCTGCGAGCCCAGGAAGAGGAACAGAGGTAGGCCGATAAATGGAATCAGCAGAATCAGTAGCAGCCACGCTGTCGAAGCCGATGGGCTTCGGTTTTCCGGCACCCATCCAATCGCGATGAACTTAATCGTGTAGTCGAGCGCGAAGAATAGTACTTGCCACCACGTTAAGTCCTCCACCAGCCATGGGAAGGCGCTCATCAACCAATCCATGCAGATGATATTACTGAAGGAATTTTCAGTATCTTTGGTCGCTATCCCTTAGAAGCGCTCTCCCCTCTTTTGCGACAGCTTATTGTGACATCTGAAATTGAATACTGATATCAATACGTAGTAATGTTCACCTTATTGAACATACTAAGTGTTTGGCATGTCGACTTCGAAAGGACTTACCCCTCCAAATGACTGAGAAGGCTCCTACGAGCACCGAGCTCGACGTTGCCACTAACGTACTGAAGTTGATGGCGGACAAGACGCGTCTCTCCATCCTGTCACTCCTTCGTGACGGGGAGATGACCGTCACCGCCATCGCTAGTGCGCTCGATCGCCCCATCCCCGCGATTTCTCAACACCTGGCGAAGTTGCGCATGGCCAATATGGTGCAGACCCGCAAGGAGGGCACGTCTAGCTTCTATTCGCAGCCCGACGAGCACCTCACCAACCTGGTGATCAACGCTCTCCACTTCGCCGAACACACGCTCTACAGCGATCCGCCCCATCACCGCGGTCAGTAGGCGCACACGGATACGCTCGCTTTACGACGAAAACCCCGCGACCCAACCGGACAGACTCCGATAGGTGATCGCAGGGTTGCTTTTCTTTGGCGCTGCTAGTTTCCCACCCGTGCGGCTAGGAATTGGTCTCGCTGGTGGGAGCTACGTTGTTCAGTACCTAATCGTCGAGCCCGGCGTTCGGTGCCCTTCCTTTGTCGAATGCCTCCATAATGCGCTGGGCAGCGAGCGTCGGTGTGAGCTGCCCCGAGCGGAGTTGTTTTTCCACCAGGGAGCTCTCTATCTGCACAGCCTCGTTGGTGTTGAGTCGCTGCAAGAGCGTTTCGTGCACCATGGACCACATCCACTTAATCTGCTGGTTAGCGCGGTTTTCATCGAAGAGATGATTCTCGTGCATAGCCTCGACATGGTCTTCGATGGCTTGCCAGAACTTGTCGATGCCCTCGTCCTCTAATGCCGACATAGTCAGCACCGGTGGAGTCCAGACTTGATCTGAGGAACGCACCATCTTCATGGCGGTCATCAGGTCACGCGCAGCGCGCTTTGCCGGGCGCAGGTTCTTACCATCCGCCTTGTTGATGGAAATCACGTCGGCCATCTCCAGCACACCCTTCTTGATGCCCTGGAGTTGGTCACCAGCGCCGGCGAGTGCCAGAAACGCAAACGTATCCACCATCTGTGCCACCGCGACCTCGGACTGACCGACGCCGACAGTCTCGACGATGACAATGTCGTAGCCTGCGGCCTCCAGCACCACCATGGCTTCACGGGTTGCCTTGGCGACACCACCGAGCGTGCCCGCAGAAGGCGACGGGCGGATGAAGGCCTCATCCGCGGCCGAGAGCCGGGACATACGGGTCTTGTCGCCCAGAATCGAACCACCGGACTTCGTCGACGACGGGTCGATGGCCAGCACTGCAACGCGGTGGCCCTCCTCAATCAGCTTCAGCCCGAGGGTTTCAATCGTGGTTGATTTACCGACGCCGGGGACACCGGTAAGGCCGACACGCATAGCCTTTCCGGAAAATGGCAGCAACTTCACCAGTAGTTCCTGAGCCAGCACCTTATGCGCCGGAGCAGTCGACTCCAACAGAGTGATTGCCCGAGCTAACTTAGTGCGGTTTCCAGCCCGCACGCCCTCAAAGAGGTCGTCAACATCAATCCGTCGTCGCGCACGACGGACAACTTCGGGGGCCACAGCTGTCTTGCCCTCAACGACCGTGCCAGCGGTAGTGACGAGGGTGCCCAGGTTTTCTTCAAGAAACTCGTTCATCGCTACTTCTCAATTCCGACAACGCGCTGAGCTGAACGCTCAGCTCAGCGCGTATGCGGTAGTTAATTAGGACTCTTCGTCAACGGCAATGTCGAGGCCCAGCTCGGCAGAGAGCTTGGTCATCATGTCGATTGCCGAATCAGCGATGACGGTGCCCGGCGGGTAAATAGCCGCGGCGCCGGCATCGTAGAGTTCCTGGAAGTCGCCCGGTGGGATAACACCACCGACGACAATCATGATGTCCTCGCGACCCAGCTTTGCCAGCTCATCGCGAAGAGCAGGCACGAGCGTCAGGTGTCCGGCGGCTAGCGAAGAAACACCGACGGCGTGGACATCCGAGTCGACTGCCGATTTGGCGGCCTCCTCCGGAGTCTGGAACAACGGCCCCACGTCAACGTCCATGCCGAGGTCCGCGTAGGCGGACGCGATGACCTTCTGGCCGCGGTCGTGACCATCCTGGCCCATCTTGGCCAGGAAGATACGCGGACGGCGACCTTCCTGCTCTTCGAACTTATCGGCCATGGCGATGGCCTTGGAGACGTTAGACACGGCACCCTCCTTGCCAACTTCGTCCTTGTAGACGCCGGAGAGGGTACGAATCTCGGCCTGGTGGCGGCCAAAGACCTCTTCCATTGCGTCGGAGATTTCACCGATGGAGGCCATGGCGCGAGCACAGTCGACAGCGAGCTTCAACAGGTTCTTGTCCAGGTCCCCCGGTTCACCCGGGTTACGGCAAGCGTCGGTCAGAGCGGCCAGTGCCTTCTGAACCTCTTCCTCGTCGCGCTCGGCACGCAGGCGAGCCAGCTTGTCAATCTGCTCCTGGCGTACGCGGGAATTCTCAACCTTGAGAACCTCGATGGCCTCGTCCTCTTCGACCTGGTACTTATTCACGCCAATGAGAGCCTGGCGCCCCGAGTCAATACGAGCCTGCGTACGAGCTGCCGCCTCTTCAATGCGGAGCTTCGGAATGCCCTCGATAGTGGCCTGTGCCATACCGCCAGCCTCTTCGACCTCGTCGATGTGCTGGCGTGCACGCTTGACCAGCTCGTTGGTCAACCACTCGATGTAGTAGGAACCAGCCCACGGATCAACCGGACGCGTGGTGTTGGACTCCTGCTGGAGCAGCAGCTGAGTGTTACGAGCAATACGGGCCGAGAAGTCAGTCGGCAGTGCCAAGGCCTCGTCCAGGGCGTTGGTGTGCAGCGACTGGGTGTGGCCCTGCGTTGCGGCCATAGCCTCAACAGCAGTACGAGCGACGTTGTTGTAGACGTCCTGGGCGGTCAGCGACCAACCGGAGGTCTGCGAGTGAGTACGCAGGGACTGCGACTTCGGGTTCTTCGGACCAAACTTGCCAACCAGCTCAGACCAGAGGATACGGCCTGCACGCAGCTTGGCAATCTCGGTGAAGGTGTTCATCGAGATGCCCCAGAAGAAGGACAGACGCGGAGCGAACTTATCAACTTCCAAGCCAGCGTCAATACCGGCCCGCAGGTACTCGATGCCGTCGGCAAGCGTGTAAGCGAGCTCGAGGTCGGCCGTCGCGCCGGCTTCCTGAATGTGGTAGCCGGAAATCGAAATCGAGTTGAACTTCGGCATCTTTGCCGAGGTGTACTCGAAGATCGAAGAGATGATTCGCATCGAGGGCTTCGGCGGGTAAATGTAGGTGTTACGAACCATGAACTCCTTGAGAATGTCGTTCTGGATCGTACCGCGCAGTTGCTCAGTCGAAACGCCCTGCTCTTCAGCAGTGACAATGTAGAAGGCCAGAATCGGCAGCACAGCGCCGTTCATGGTCATAGACACCGAGACACCGCCCAGGTCAATGCCCTGGAAGAGCTCACGCATGTCGTAAATCGAGTCAATTGCCACACCGGCCATACCGACGTCGCCGGACACACGCGGGTTGTCCGAGTCGTAACCGCGGTGGGTCGCCAGGTCGAAAGCGACCGAAAGACCCTTCTGGCCGGCCGCGAGGTTGCGGCGGTAGAAGGCGTTGGATTCAGCTGCGGTGGAGAAACCAGCGTACTGGCGAATAGTCCACGGCTGGTTGGTGTACATGGTCGGGTACGGCCCGCGCATGAATGGGGCGATACCCGGGAAAGAATCTACCGGGTGACCCTCGGCAGCTGCGGCGTCGCGGTCAGCGCGATCGTAGACACGCTTGACGTCGATGCCTTCTGGAATGGTCCACACTTCACCAGCTTCCGCGGCAGCTGCCTTGTTGGTGGCAGCTGCCGCGTCGTCGGTGTTGCGGGAGATGTCAGCGAAATTTGGGATGGTGGTCATTACTTCCTTCACGCTCCCAGTTCGTTCAGCAGTCGGGACAGCTCCGCGACAGCATCGATGGTCATGTTCAGGTATCCGTCGGGGCGAGCGTCTTCAGCGGCATTAGCGAAGCTCTTCTCGGAGCCGGCCACCAGGACCTCCTTAGCGCCTGCGGCGCGGGCGGCCTTGACAGCGTCCTGGCCCGAGGTCTCGTACTCGCTGTCGGCTGCGCACAGCACGACAATCGGAGAGGCCTTCACTGCCTCTTCGAAACCGGCCTCGCCCGGCACAACCTGGCCGGGGTTAGCGACGGCGATACCGCCGGAAGCCAGCAGGTTGGAGGTAAAACCAGTGCGGATGTTGTGCTTGGCCAGCGGACCCAGCGGCAGCATGGCAATCAGCGGACGGTTGCCCTTTTCAGCCAGGAAGTCATCGGAGCGGTTGCGCAGCGCCTCGAAGTCGCGTGCCCAACGGCGAATCGGATCGCCCTCCGGGCGAGCCTCGGGAGCCAGTGGGGCTTCAGCCAGGTTCGGGAACTCGTTGATAGCGGTGACCTTGGTGCGGCGATGCGCGATATCGGCGCGGCGCTTTTCCCAGGTAGCGTCCAGGGCGGTGCGAATATCGGCCTCTGCGGAGGTGAAACCGCCGGCGGCCTCAGTGCCGGTGAAGATCTCCCACGCCTTGTCGGCCATTTCCTCGGTCAGGTCCTCCACGAAGTAGGAGCCACCTGCTGGGTCGGCGACGTAACCAAGGTGAGACTCTTCCAGCAGCAACAGGTTGGTGTTGCGAGCGATGCGAGCCTTGAAAGTCTTGGAGACGTTCGGCATGCCGCCGACAACTGCGTAATCAAACGGCAGAACCTCAATTGAGGAAGCACCGCCGACACCTGCGGCGAAGGAGGCGACAGTTACACGCAGCATGTTGACCCACGGATCGCGCTGGCTGAACATGACCGGGGCTGTCACGGCGTGCATCGGAGCGCGGCCAGTTTCAGGGGCACCGATGACCTCAGCAACGCGGGCCCACAGAACGCGAGCGGCGCGGAACTTCGCAATGGTGTCGAACTGGTCGTCGGTAGCGGCAAAGCGGAAAGAAATCTGGCCGAGCGCTTCTTCAGCGCTCAAGCCCGCTTTAGTCAGCGCACGCAGGTAGGCGACACCAACGGCGAGGCTGTAGCTGATCTCCTGGATGTTGTTTGCACCCAAGTTGGAGAAAACAACGCCGTCGACAAGCAGGGCGCGGATGTCGCCCGGCTGCTTAGCTGCCTTGACGGCCAGCTGAATGGCCTCGTCGAGAGAAACATCATCAATACCGGCAAAAGCAGAGGTCAGCGGAGCTGCAGAAAGCTCTACTGCGATGTTGTCTGGATTAGTCGGGTTTACCTGCTCGATGTAGGACGTCAGTGCTTCCGCAACCTGTGCAGTCTTCTTACCAGCATGTACGGCAATCGGAGCAAGGTCGAGGTAGACATTGTTAAGCAGAGCTGGCACGTCAGCGGCTTCGAGGGAGCCGGTGAAGTCCAGGCGGATGTCCGTGGTGCCGTTTTCCAGGGCAGTCAGCAGAGTCTCGTTGACGGCCTTTGGGTCAAGGGCATCCTCACCCGGGTATTGGCGACTGAAGGTCTCTCGAACGCCCCAACCGTTGGTGTTGTCCGAAGTGACCTTTGCGCCACGGACGAATGGGAACTGACCCGGAGCTGGGCTTTCCGCATGCTCATCCGCGCGGGTGTAGAGCGGACGGACATCGACACCGTCGTAGGTGGTCTGAATTAGTCGTTTCCAAATATCGAGCGGTACATCTGCAACGTCTTGCTTGTGCACCCGCGCGAATACCTTGGCCACGCCCTGATACCAGGAATTCTGCAATTCCTCGAAGTTTGGTGGCAGCGTGGAAGGTGATTCGGGGGTCGTTCGGTCAGTCACGACAGACCTTCTCCCTTACATGTTCTAAGCAACGCCCCCATCAATCCATGGCCGAGGATATTCGGTTGCGACAATTTCCGAATTCTCCGCGACGGAAAGGGATCTATAAGGCGTTGGCTTCCTCCAATAGTCAATAAGAGCCACTAGTCAGACGCTAAGACTCACCCGAGTGTCCGTGCACTGAACTTTTCAGCTACTTGTGCAATACCCTTACGTTCGGTTTTGTGCTGACGGGCACGTCAAGTGCTCGAGCCAAGGCATAGTGACCTTGACTCCCATCCTAGTGAAATAAAGGGCAAACGCCTTTAGCCACTGATTCGCCCTCCTTGCGGAGCCCCCAACTCGCAGGTCACACGCTTCTCCGCAATCCCCGGTAACCTCAAATGGGTGAACGTATCCGATGTGCGAATTACCCCTACACTCAAAAAGGTTCTGCTGGTGCTAGCCGTAGGTGTGGGGGTCGTCGTCACGCTGTACGTCGATGTTCCCACCGTCGCTACCATCCGGCAGTGGTCCATCGATGCCGGTGACTGGTTCCCTCTCCTCTACTTTCTCGCATACGTTGCACTGACTCAGTTTCCAATCCCCCGCACCGTATTCACTTTGGCTTCCGGAATCCTCTTCGGACCAATGCTTGGTTTCCTGCTCGCAATTACTGCGACCACGGTGTCTGGCCTTCTCTCCCTCTGTATTGTGCGGTTTTTGGGACGCGACTGGTTTCGCACGCACCTGACTAACCGCCGTCTCCTCAGTCTCGACCACCGGTTGGAACAACGCGGCTGGCTCACAGTGCTCAGCTTGCGCATGATTGCTGGCGTGCCATTTTCGTTTCTCAACTACGCCTGTGGGCTGTCGTCGATACGCATCGTGCCGTATATCATCGCCACTGCCCTGGGTTCGGCGCCGAACACACTCGCCGTCGTTTTGCTTGGCGACGCGCTGTTGGTCGGCTTCGACGTGCGCTTTGCGGTGGCCACGGGAATTCTGCTCGTGCTTGGCCTGCTGGGGCTTCTTGCGGACGCCAAGTTCCCTGTCGTAACCGGTTCTTCGAAACATTAAAACACCGCTTGGCGCTCTAGAACTAGACGTGAGTTTTTCGGCGGACTGGTGTTGGTTGCCCGTGAGTTTGCGGAGGCAATGAACGTGTCTTAGCCCAAGTGTCAAGGGGTGGGGCTAGACTAGAACGTATGTACTCAGTCTTTGCCAGGTATCGCGGTCGATCTACTCGCAGGGCAGATCACGTTCAGGCCTCTGCGCAGGCACTTTCCGGCCTGGAAGGCGTAGGAACTGTTGAGGTTGCAGGTATCGAAGAGCTTCGCGCAGCTCCTGAAAATGCTGTGGGAGTCACCACGCTTGTGCTGGCGCTATTGGCCGCAGGTGACTGGGCAATAGGTATCGGTGTTTGTCCTCAGGACAACATTGAGCAAGCGCATCTGGCATCGAGCTCAGTCATCGGTAAGGGAGGCAGAGCCGGCACGGTAAAAACCCGCATTCGGACTAACAATCCGCGCGGTAAGGACTACTCGGAGGATATTGGTGCAGCATTCACATTGCTGCATTACGTTATCTCTCGCAGGTCCCCCGAAGGGCGCGAGGCAACTGGTTTGGTTCGCGCTGGTTATTCACAGGTAGAGGCCGCGGAAGAATTGGGAGTTTCTAAACAGGCCGTCAATCAGCGCCTCGCAGCAGCTGGTTGGCAGGCGGAGTTGGCCGGGTGGAACCTGGCAGTCCACCTGCTTCAGCGAGCTGACGAATTATAAAAACTTACTGCCCATTTTCTGGGGTGTAAGGGTCACGTGACCATCCTGAAAAATCTGGATGATCGGTGGAGTGGGCACCGCCGCCTGCATTGGTATTACCGGTACCAGGAGCCGAGGGCAGGTCACGTTTGCCGGAGGGAACTGACGGTGCAGCCGGTGCATCCGGTGTTGCAGGTTCAACCGCTGCCGGGCGGTTCTGGCCACCCAACTGTTCAGGCTGAGCGGGCTGAGCTGACTCGGCGCGGCCGTTCTTCTTCCTCTCAGGGGTATTACCCGCTGCTGCAGCTACCGGATCATCAACCGGGCGGTTAGCGACCTCGTTCGCCGCGGCAACCGCACGAGCCAACTCCGGGTTGGTCGACATGTCGAACCAGTTCTCATCGCGGCCCTGCTCAGCTTCTTCCTTGGTCTCTCGGCTCACGGCCGGAGGCTCATAGCGGAAGACACCGTCGGCATCCTTCTTGCCGAAAGCCCTGGCGAAGCTCTCGAGGCTGTCACCGAACTGCGACGGAATCATCCAAACAGTATTGCCGTCCTTATTTGCCAGCTCAGGTAGCTTCTCCAGGTACTGCCAGGCAAGGATCTCAGGTGTCAACTGTGAAGCCTTGACAGCGGCGTTGACCTTCTGGATAGCGCGAGCATTACCCTGTGCCTCAAGGTAGGTAGCGGCGCGAGTACCCTCAGCGCGCAGAATGGTTGCCTGACGCTCAGCTTCAGCAGCCAGAATTGCTGCGTGCTTGTTACCCTCGGCGGCCAGAATCTGTGCCTGCTTACGGCCCTCAGCAGTTTTAATATCGGCTTCGCGGGTACCTTCCGCAGTCAGAATCATGGCGCGCTTCTCGCGATCGGCCTTCATCTGCTTTTCCATCGACTGCTGAATCGACGGTGGCGGCTCAATAGCCTTCAGCTCCACACGAGCGATACGAAGACCCCACTTGGCAGTGGCCTCGTCCAGCTCGCCGCGCAGACGGCGGTTGATGTAGTCACGGGAAGTCAGTGTCTCTTCCAGGGTCAGACCACCCACGACGTCGCGAAGCGTTGCGGTAGTGATCTGTTCGACACCGAAGATGTAGTCGTCGATACCGTAAATCGCCCGATCCGGTTCGTTGACCTGGAAGGTCACGACGGTATCGATAGCCACAGTCAGGTTGTCTTCGGTGATCACTGCCTGTGGCGGAAAGGTAACCATACGCTCACGGGTATCAACCTTCTCGCGCACTCGGTCAATAATCGGGATGATGAAGTTCAGGCCGCTATTCAGTGTCTGCGTGTATCGTCCCAGTCGCTCTACGATTGCCGCTTCACCCTGTGGGACCAGCACAATCGCTTTGAGAACCAAGGTAACAACCACGAGAATGAAAACGACGAGGATGATAAAGCCTTCCATGGAATTCCCTCGTAGCTAGAAACTGTGTGGTCAGTTATTTGATGGTCAGTAACTAAGAGTGCTCCGAGCGCCCTTTAAGTGAGTTGACTGCTCAGAGCAGCTTGTCCACTACTGCGGTATTGCCCGAAATCTCTACAATCGTGACTCTTTCCTTCGCATCGAAGGTCTGCGCAGTCAGAAGACTGCGCGCGCTCCACAACTCGCCATTGACCTTAATCAGACCCGCTGACGAGGAAACTGGCTCGATGACCTCAGCATGACGGCCCGCTAGCAGTTCCGGACGCGACTCCAGTTCGGCGGACTTGTCCGGTTTTGCCATCTTCTTGCGCAACACAGGGCGAACTGTCAGCACAAGTGCGGCGGACACAACGGCGAAGATAACCACTGACAGCCAAAGCGGCGCTCCAAGCTGGCTCGCACCGGACGCTGCCAGCGCACCACCTCCGAGCATTAACAGTGCTAAATCTCCGACCGCGAGTTCACCGAGAACCAGTAGGAGGCTTGCTCCGAGCCAAAGGAGAGAAATCACGCCCTCACCCTACCTACTTTGCAGAACAAATGTGGGGCGAGTGGAGCCAGTATTTCGGGATCAGTATTGCATATGTGGCTCAGTGACGAAGTCGACCAGGCGCTCAACTGCACCAATCAAATCCGACTCCAGATCACGGTAGGTGTGTACACCTGCGTAGACGCGTCGCCAGCCCTCCTTGGGGTCGTCTCCCCAGCCCAAGCGACGGCAGATTCCTGTCTTCCAGTCCTCCCCGTAAGGAACTTCCGGCCATGCTTCAATGCCTACCGACGAGGGCTTGACCGCCTGCCAGACATCGATAAATGGGTGGCCAGTGACCATCACATGCGGGCCGAGCTGCTGAGTCATGCGGCTTTCTTTACTGCCTTCCATCAAGTGGTCTGCCAGGACTCCGACGCGGCGCTTCGGACCCGGACCAAATTCGGCCAAGCGTTCCGGGAGATTGTCCAAGCCCTCCAGATACTCGACGACTACGCCCTCAACACGCAGATCGTGGCCCCATACTTTCTCGACAATTGCCGCGTCATGAATACCCTCGACCCAGATACGGCTGGGTAGAGCAACCTTAGCCTTGACGTTGTGGACCTTGCGCGAGCCCGATGCCGACAGATCCTGCGAGGGCTTCTTTGGTTCTGCCTTCGGCCGTACCAGAGTCACAGGTTTGCCATCGATGAGAAAACCGCGCTCGTGCATGGGAAACAGCCGCGACTTTCCGTGGCGGTCCTCCAGCCGAACGCACCAGCCGTCGAAAGTTTTCTCTAACCCGATAATCGCACCGACGAATCCGTCATAGGATGCCTCGACGACAACACCATTTTCTGCTGTTACCTCGCGTGCCGGCTGCGGGATACGACGGCGGTGTCCACGTGCGCCAGCAAACACGTCCTGATTGCGATACGGGTCTTGAAAGCTCATGGATACTGAGATTAACAGCATGGGTTACGGAACCGGCGACACACTGCACTAGGATGAGCTGCACTATGCAGCGCAGTGTTCTCGACCAGGTCTGGAGTCCAACTCAGCACATCGCCCTTTGGCTGGGCGCATGGTTGTCGGGTTTGGAAAACTACGATCATCTCCTCGATGCTCTTGATTCGCTCGGCGGGCCCACGTCAGTTCCGGGGACATTCGTGCTTGCCGACGCCATGGTTCCGAATGTCATCGATTGCGACGCTGATCTCGATCGAAGCGACATGCTCCGCCTTCTTCGAGCAGTTACTGACGCGGGAGATTGGCACAGTGACCATCGTCCCCTCGTCCGCCTTATTCTCTCCGGACCCGGTGACGCACCTGCACTGCCTGCGGGAACCGACGCCGCTGAGGGCGCACGCGCAGCAGGCTCAGCCATTGTGATTGCGGATGCGGAGCCGGGTTGGAACCATGCGCTCGTACCAGTGACATCGCCGGTGCCCGGTCTGCTGCAGTGGCACTGGTACACGCTCGAAGGACACATCCCGGAGCCGGCCTATCTCTCCCCTGGCGAGGCGGATTTGCAGCTGGCGGATGCGGCGCGAGTTGCGGCTGCCACTATTGCGGCGATGCCGCGTTCACCGCTGACGTCGTCAAGCAGTGGTACCCCGAAGGCGGATCCTCGGCTGATGGTCGGCATGCTTGATGATCACCTGGACATGGCTTTTGTTCCGGATGATGTGCCGCGCCGTGCACTGGGAGTGCTCGCCCGAGCTGATCGGGTGTCGTCGATTCTGGCGGTGGCACAGGGCAGCGAGTCGGGGCACGGCAGCGCCGCGTTTGATGCGCAGCTCATCCCGCTGTGGCGAAAGATTCGGCAGGCGCGGATGAGCGCGGTGGAATACGCGATTCAGGAGTGGACCCGCTAGAGGTTTGCCTTGCCCTGCGGTCCAATTGAGGCCAAGGGAATCAGTGTGGGCGGCGCGTTGCCGGGGTGCAACAGGATGCGGCGCAGGGGGCGCCGTTGCAGGCCGAGCCGAGTAGCGGTCCACTTCCCAGGCGGCGGGGTTCGGCATCTGCGATGCGCTCTTCGATGAGCTCCACGAGCATGTCAGTGAAAGTAGCCGTCGGGCCAGGTGTTGCGACACGCTCGATGACTATGTCGTGATGAGCCATTTCATCCTGTAGCTCAGCATCCAAATCCCAGGCGACCTCAACATGGTCCGAGATGAAGCCAATCGGGCACACTACTGCGGATCGAAGACCTTGGGTGACCTCCGCTTCAACGTGGTCGACGATGTCAGGCTCCAACCACGGCACGTGCTCCGGGCCCGAGCGGGACTGCCAGACGACGTCAAAGTCGGTGATACCGACTGCATCGGCGACCAGCCGCGCTGCTTCGTTGACCTGGCGAGAGTAAAGATTTCCGCCGAGTTCTACCGGCCCAGATGCCTTGTCCGCAGAGACCGGAATAGAGTGAGCGGTGAAAATAAGCCGGGCCTGGTCACGACGGTCATCCGGTAGCTTGGCAAACGCCTCACGCACGGCATCTGCATAGGCTTCTATAAAGAGCGGATGATCGTAGAAGCTCCGAATTTTCTCCATGTCAAAAGCACGGTCGCCCAGAGATTCGCGCATCCGAGCAATGTCTTCGTGATACTGGCGGCAGCCGGAGTATCCGCCCCAGGCGCTAGTGGCGAAAACGAGCGCTCGCTTAACGCCGTCATCAGCCATCTTTGCCGCGGTGTCTTCAGCCATCGGATGCCAATTGCGATTCCCGAAATAAACAGGCAAGTCATAGCCACGGCGAGTGAGCTCAGCCTTAAGGTTGGAGACAATTTCGCGGTTTAAATCGTTGAGCGGGGACTTGCCGCCGAAGTGCGCATAGTGAGCACCGACCTCGTCCAACCTCTCCGGCGGAATTCCGCGGCCGCGGGTGACATTCTCCAGGAAGGGACGCACATCGGCCATCTTTTCGGGACCGCCGAAAGACAACAGCAAGATAGCGTCAAAATTATCAGAAGACATAGGCAACCAGTTTAGTAGCGCAGTCTGAGGACACCATAAGACGACTGCTCAATGCTCATGGTCTCCTGCCTGCTGGGTTCCATCCAATTGCTTTACGACGGCACCCTAACCCGACCCTATTGCGGAATTCGACGATTGGTCACAAGCAGTGAGCCCACGGTCACTAGCAGCATCGCGAAGGCTGCGATCAGATAGGGCCTCGGATTCTCGGCCCGCTTGAGTTCGTAACCGATGTCATCCTCCAGCGAGCCATATGCATCCCGGAGCTGCTCGAGGGAACCTGCGCTGAAGAACTCACCTTTTGTTCGACGTGCGATTTCTCGCAGCGAATCGTCGTCGTTAGGCACTGGAATTAACTCGCCCTGAACCGTGATTGCGCCTTGCGCGGTACCGAACGAAATCGTGTTGACAGGCACCCCGGCCTTGGCGGCTTCGGCGGCGGCGGTATACGCGCCGCGGGGATCGTCGAGCTCTTGCGGGACGGTCTGTTTGCCGTCGGAAAGCAGCACAATTGTCGCTGGTGGGGGGCCTTCTCCCCCGCCCTGGACCGAGTCGCTGAACTGAGTGATGGCATCGAGCGCGGCAGCGATGGCATCACCGGTAGCAGTCGCCTGATCTAACTCAGCAGCCTGAAGGGCTCGATTCACGGTGTCATGGTTGGTAGTCGGGCTGACCGCAGTGCGAGCGCGGCCAGAGAACGTCACCAGGCCGATATTGAGGTCGTCGGGAAGGTTCTCCACGAACTCTTGGCCGGCTTCTTTAGCAGCAGTGATGCGGTCGGGCACAACATCCGTGGCCGACATGGACAGCGAAACGTCGACCACCAACATGACCGTCGCTCGGTTGCGGGCGACTTTGGTCTCCGAAATCGGACCGGCCAATGAAATGATGACCAGAACTAGAGACAACAGCGCACTGATAGCCACGACATGGCGTAGGCGTGCCGACGACTTATTCCCCAGTGACCCAACGATGGTGAAGTTGCCAAAGGCAATGGCACGTTGCTTTCGCTGCTTAGTGCTGATCCAATAGGCCACGGCTGCCACGAGAGGCAGAGCGAGCGCGAGCAGCCAACCTGGGTGCGCAAAAGTTGAGTTTAGGAACGTCATCGCGGTATCACTTTCCTCACATCCAGTCGCCTAAACAGTCGCGTATAAACCAGTGGCTATAACCGGTTAGTCGGTGGCCTAAAAATAGCACTAACAAGCGGTTACTCAGACGCTAATGTTGGCCAATTTGTCGGGCAAAATCCAGTACCCAATCGGAATCCGTACGCAAGGTAATAACGCGAGCACGGCATTTGCGCAGTTCGTTGATTACACGCTCATGGTGGGCACTAGCCTGAGCTGCGTACTCGGCGCGGGTTTTGTCGTTGATGTTGAGTTCAATGGTTTCACCAGTTGCTGAATCCGCCATGACCACCGGGCCATCGCCGGGTAAGGCTTCATCGGCTGGATCGACCAGGCGGATTGCCATAATCTCTGTCGAGGCCGAGGCAACGCGCAGCGGTCGCGCCCAATCGAGTGATCCAAGGAAGTCCGAGATGATAACCAATAACCCAGCGCGCGGAGCCTGGGTCATTACTGTGTCAATATCCGCGGCGAGATTGTGCTCAGCGGTCGCGTCAGCCAAGTGCTTGAGCAGCATCAAGCTGTGGGCACGGCCCTGGCCCGCGGGCACTGGAGTGCCACCGGCGATTAATCCAGTTCGGGAACCCGGGGCGTCGTTAAGCATCGTTACAGCGCCGGCAGCGGCGGTGAGCAGATGTCGTTTGGTGGCATCGGCCAAGCCCGTGGACAGACGTGCGGCGGGTTCGGCGACGATCCAGCACTCCAGCTCGCGCTCGGCCTCGGAGGTGCGAACGTGCGGCACTCCAGTACGGGCTGTCACTGCCCAGTTCATCTGGCGAACGTCATCGCCGATGACATATTCGCGGGAGCCAAGCGGCTCAGAGCCATCTCCAGTAGCGGTGGAAAGAAAGCTGCCGCGCAAAAGTCCGTTGAGCTTACGCGTAACAGTTAGCTCTAAGTACGCCAGGACGCGTGCAAGATCGTCTTCCCGAGCTGACATTAGGAGGCAGTGCCCTCATCGGAGCCAGTGCCCGCGCCCTGGGGAAGGCGCACGTGAGACAACACGATGTCAATAATCCGTTCGGGAGTAACGCCATCGGCCAGGCCCTCATAGGACAGGACCAGGCGGTGACGCAGCACGTCGGGAAGCACGGAGACCACATCGTCCGGCACGACATAGTCGCGACCGGAAAACAGCGCGTGGGCGCGGGCAGCCGCGACAGCACCAAGAGTCGCACGCGGCGATGCGCCATAGGAAAGCCAGCGGTCGACATCCTTCAATTCCGCCCGCATCGGATTACGGGTGAGTTCGATGACGGCCACGATGTAGTCAATCAGTGTGTGGTGGACAAAGACTTCGCGGGTAGCGCGCTGCAGTTCCCGGACACTCTCTGGGGTGAGAATCTGCTGCGCGACTGGAGGAGTGGCTCCCATGCGGTAGACAATCTCCCGCTCTTCCGCCGGAGTGGGGTAACCCACGAGGACCTTGAATAGAAAACGGTCCCGCTGAGCCTCCGGCAGTGGGTAGACACCCTGGTTTTCAATTGGGTTTTGCGTGGCCAGGACCAAAAACGGCTCCGGTACTGGCGTCGACTCCCCTGCGATGGACACCTGGTGCTCTGCCATGACTTCCAGCAGTGCCGACTGCACCTTCGCCGGTGCGCGGTTGATTTCATCAGCGAGCACGATATTTGACATGACCGGGCCGGGCTCGACGATGAACTCCGAGGTGTCCTGGCGGAAAATTCGGGTGCCGACAATATCCGATGGCACCAAATCCGGAGTGAACTGGATGCGGGAGTAGGAACCACCCATCACTTTGGCAAAAGTAGACACTGCCAGAGTTTTCGCAACACCCGGAACACCTTCGAGCAGGACATGACCTCCTGCGAGCATCGCGATAAAGAGCTGCTTGATCAGGTGCTCCTGGCCAACCACAACCTTCCCCAGCTCCGCGTATGCGCGCTCGAGGTCCGTGTGGTCAGTGGGCGTTGGGTAGGTCACAGAGAAACCCTTCTTTAGGTCGGTCGCCCGACCTGTAGAACACGTCGTTAGAAACTAGACGAGGCGGACAACGTTCGGTGTCATTCCGTTATAACGGACTGGCGAGATCTTAACCACAGAACCGGACTGTGGTGCCTCAATCATCTTGCCATCGCCCAGGTAGATAGCGACGTGGCCGTGACCATTCGGGCCCCAGAACAGCAGGTCACCACGCTTCATCTGAGATGCCGGGTAGTGCTTTCCGCGCTGGTACTGGTAGCCGGTGTAGTGAGGTAGGTCAATGCCAACAGCGGCGTAGGCGTACAGAGTCAGTCCCGAGCAGTCGAAACCAATCTTGTTGTAGTCGCCGTGGGAGTCAGCTACTCCGCCGTCACGGATACCCTTGGTCGGGCCGTTGGCGTTGCCACCGCCCCATGCGTATGGGACACCGAGCTGCCCCATCGCGCGTGCGATGACAGTCTCAACCTTCTGGCTGGAAGAACCCGAGGTGCTCTGACCGGTCTCCGGATTCGTCGGCGCCACAGTCTGTGCTGGGGTGCCGCTTGACGACGCGCTGCCGGTGCTAGACGATTCCGAAGTCTCGGTGGACTCAGAGGAGCCGGTAGATTCGGTCGTCTCAGAGGAACTGGTGGAGCCAGTCGAGCCAGTGGAGCTGTTAGAACCAGTAGAACCAGTGGAGCTGTTAGAACCAGTGGAGCTATTGCTTTCATCTGTGGACTCAGAAGAGGAATCCTCTTCGGTCTGGTTCGCCTGGGCCTCGGCACGAGTCTTAGCTGCAGCTTCCTCAGCGGCCTTCTTGGCAGCGGCGTCTTCCGCTTCCTTGCGGGCCTGCTCGTTCTCATAATTCTGGCGCTGGGAGTTCAGCTCGTTGACCGCATTACGGGCTGCGTCCAAAGATGCTTTTGCGGCATCGCGGTCAACTTGAGCCTGCTGGTAATCTGCTTGTTCCTTTTGAAGCTCCTGGTTTGCCTCGGAGTACGCGTTCTGAGCATCGGTGTTTCGCTGGTTTGCAGTCGCCTCCGCCTGCTGAGCCTCGTCACTCTTCTTGCGAAGTGCCGACTCCTGGTTGGCAGCCTCAGTTCGATTCTTGTCCAGAGAGTCAACGGTCTGCTCTTGACGGTCGGCTTCGCGGCGCAAGGCGGACAGGCGATTAATAGCGTCGGATGCGTCTCGCGCGCCCTCAAGAATCGAGCCGCTGGAACGTCCCTGGCGCATGATTGTCCGTGCCAGTTCGTCGAACTGCTTTTGTGCACTAGCGAGCTCAGCACGAGAACGGTCGAGCTGAGCGCGAGCCTCGTTGACCGCGTCGCGTGCACGGTTAGCGGCATCCCGGGCGTTTTCAAGGTCCACCATGGCCTTGTTGACGTCCTCGCGGAGAGTGCCCATGCGTAGCTCGAGGTCAGATACTCGGCGCTCGCTAGAAGTCACCTCGGCGACCAGGGACTGCAAGTACGACTCGGCGTTAGAGGCCGCCTCGCGCGCTTGGCGAATCTGGGCGTCACTCGGATTTAGTGGCTGTGCAACTGCAACCTGGGTGTTCGTCGCCAAAAGACCCGCCGTGATAATACCGGCAATTGGACGAGTCCAATATGATGCACGGACTTTGCGATTACTCGGCACCGCGTTACTCCTACATTTCTCCTATGGGTGCGTTCACGCCTCAGGTCCGACACCAGCGACTTCCCCATCGTTGGATATCTTCCTGTTGTTGTCTTCTGGTCTTGAGCGGAACTGCACGAAACGTCGAACCGAAACAACGACCAAAAGCAACACCAGCGCTCCCGCGAGTTTTCTTTGGTCAATACTGGACCCTTGAGTCCACTATTGGCATCACAGAGCACTTTACGGGTCAAAAAGCTCTAAAAAAACATAAGTAACAAAATTACCAACCGTCCCCTACTTTGTAACCTTTTCGTTATACGTCGTGGCCTGCGATTATGTCGGACCCTAGTTTTCTGTGTGAATTATGTCACTATTCGATGGTCTGTCGGCGTGCCGAAGCATTCCGGGTAGTTATCCGGGGTAATGGACATGAAAAAAGGTCAAGCGTTGGTGCTTGACCTATGTAAAGTCGTTGACATCATTACGATGACTGCAACAGTGTTATCCAATTTAGGCGGAGCCTGGTTTCTTCGCTGCTACCAGTTTGTGGGGCACTTACCCTATCTCTGGCTTGGGGATGGAAAACCGGGGCGATGAATCTACTCGGTGGGGCTGACAAGGTTCAGTGCCCGTCGTAAAGCGACCCCTTAGGTGGTTGGGCGTGTACGTAGCCAGTAGAACGTCAGTCCAACGAAGAGTGCGACGATAACTACGCCTGCGATCAGGCTGTAAAGAGTCCATGGAACGACGTAGTTAGTAAGTTCGTGCAAGTAGGCATCTAGGCCCGCCGGATAGTCTCGAGGGGTCTCCATCATTGCGTGGTCGGCGCGTTCAATAGCTGCGCGGGGAAAATCGGCAGATGCGGTGGCCACATTGCCTGGCGTGCGCACAACAGTGGTTCCGCCGACTTGGTCTGCCACTTGGCGGGCAAAGGAAAAGATGTCCGTATTCTTTTGCTCGGAAACGGGGTAAATCTTCTCGCTATCCAGGTAGATGATATTGAAATTGGGAACCCCCCGATTTGCGGCATCGTCGACAATTGGCTGGACCGCTTCTCGGAGCTGTGGGTTATTTGTCACGATGTTGTCGGTGCGTAGCTGAGCGACCGCCTTTTCGACGGTTTCTTTCGCTGCCTGTGAATCTGCTGGCGTATGCATTAACTGCCTTCCGTATCGTGCTCCTGTTTTGCGTGAGAATGGTTTCCACGCGCCCCAATTTGGCGGAGATACTGCTTCGTTTGTCCTATCTATAATGGCCTGTCTTGGATGTGAACGGGGGTAGCTTGACTCGGCGCGCCGCGGGTAATCTACATACAGAACGTTCGTACTGTTATTGTTGATGCAAGGACGGTAACGCTTCCTTAAAAACGTGTGTGTGGGCTCGTGTGCCCCGCGTCGTGATTATTGCTTTAATTGGTTGATAAGGGGCGGCGTGATCGCACCTATGCCTTGTGGAGGGCCGAAATTCGAGTGCCGGTCTCTTCAGTTAAGGCGACAATTCACCCGAATAGAAATGGAGCTGACTGTGGCTGAAAGCAAGAACTCTTTCAACGCCCTGCGCAAGCTTGAGGTCGGAGACAAGTCCTACGACTACTTCGCTCTTGATGCCGTGCCGGGTATGGAGAAGCTGCCTTACTCGTTGAAGGTTCTCGGTGAGAACCTGCTGCGCAACGAAGATGGCGCCAACATCACTGAGGAGCACATCAAGGCTGTCGCCAACTGGGTTCCTTCCGCTGATCCGTCGATCGAGATTCAGTTCACCCCTGCTCGCGTTATTATGCAGGACTTCACTGGCGTCGCCTGTGTTGTTGACCTGGCTACCATGCGTGAGGCTGTTAAGACTCTCGGCGGCGACCCGGATCAGGTTAACCCGCTGAATCCGGCCGAGATGGTCATCGACCACTCGGTCATCATCGAGGCCTTCGGTAGCGAAGACGCTCTGGCTAAGAACGTCGAGATTGAGTACCAGCGCAATGATGAGCGCTACAAGTTCCTCCGCTGGGGTACTGGCGCATTCTCCAACTTCCGCGTTGTTCCTCCGGGAACCGGTATTGTCCACCAGGTCAACATCGAGTACCTGGCTCGCGTTGTCTTCGAGAACAACGGCCTGGCATACCCGGACACCTGTGTTGGTACTGACTCCCACACGACCATGCAGAACGGCCTGGGCATCCTGGGCTGGGGTGTCGGTGGTATTGAGGCTGAGGCTGCAATGCTTGGCCAGCCGATTTCCATGCTCATTCCGCGCGTCGTTGGCTTTAAGCTGACTGGCGACATTCAGCCGGGCGTTACCGCAACCGACGTTGTGCTCACTGTCACCGACATGCTGCGCCAGCACGGTGTCGTCGGCAAGTTCGTAGAGTTCTACGGCGCTGGCGTTTCCAAGCTGCCGCTGGCCAACCGTGCGACCATCGGTAACATGTCGCCGGAGTTCGGTTCCACCGCCGCAATCTTCCCGATTGACGATGAGACCGTCAAGTACCTGGCCCTGACTGGTCGCGACAAGGAGACCCTGGAGCGCGTCGAGGCTTACGCCAAGGCTCAGGGCATGTGGTTGGACGAGAACACTCCGGAGGCTGAGTACTCCGAGTACCTCGAGCTGGACCTGTCCACCGTCGTTCCGTCCATCGCTGGTCCAAAGCGTCCGCAGGACCGCATCGAGCTGGCTTCCGCCAAGGAACAGTTCCGTAAGGACCTGCACAACTACTCCGACGGCGAGATCAAGGGCACTGTCAAGGCTTCCGCACCGACTTCCGAGCTGGCTGCAGACTACAACGAGTCCCGCGAGGGTCACGGCGAGTCCGCTGCTGACAGCGCTGAAGGTCGCCCGAGCTCCCCAATTACCGTCACTTCCCCGAAGGGCGGCGAGTACACGCTCGACCACGGTATGGTCGCCATCGCTTCCATCACTTCTTGTACCAACACCTCCAACCCGTCGGTCATGGTTGGCGCTGGTCTGTTGGCGCGTAAGGCTGTCGAGAAGGGCCTGCATACAAAGCCGTGGGTCAAGACCATTTGTGCTCCGGGTTCCCAGGTTGTCAACGGCTACTTCAAGCGCGCTGACCTGTGGAAGGACCTCGAGGCTCTGGGCTTCTACCTGTCCGGCTTCGGTTGTGCAACCTGTATCGGTAACTCCGGTCCGCTGCCGGCTGAGATTTCCTCCGCCATCAACGAGGCCGACCTGGCTGCTACCGCAGTTCTGTCCGGTAACCGTAACTTCGAAGGCCGTATCTCCCCTGACGTGAAGATGAACTACCTGGCCTCCCCGATCCTGGTTATCGCTTACGCTATTGCCGGTACCATGGACTTCGACTTCGAGACCGACGCTCTGGGTCAGGACGCAGAGGGCAACGACATCTTCCTGCGTGATATTTGGCCGTCCACTGAAGAGATTGAGGCCACCATCGAGGCTTCCATCTCCTCCGAGCTCTACGACGAGGACTACAAGGACGTCTTTGCTGGTGACGAGCGTTGGCAGAACCTGCCGACCCCGGAGGGTAAGACCTTCGCTTGGGACGACAAGTCCTCCTACATCCGCAAGGCACCGTACTTTGACGAGATGGAAATGGAGCCGGCACCAGTTTCCGACATCAAGGGTGCTCGCGTCCTCGCAGCTCTGGGTGACTCGGTGACCACCGACCACATTTCCCCGGCATCCTCCATTAAGCCGGGCACCCCGGCTGCTCAGTACCTCGACTCCATGGGCGTTGAGCGCAAGGACTACAACTCCTTGGGTTCCCGTCGTGGTAACCACGAGGTCATGGTTCGCGGTACCTTCGCTAACATCCGTCTGCAGAACCAGCTGCTTGACGGCGTCACCGGTGGTTACACTCGCGACTTCACCCAGGAGGGTGGCCCGCAGGCATTCATCTACGACGCTGCCATGAACTACAAGGAGGCTGGCACTCCGCTGGTCGTTGTTGGTGGTAAGGAATACGGCACCGGTTCCTCCCGTGACTGGGCAGCTAAGGGTACCCTGCTGCTGGGCGTCAAGGCTGTCATCGCTGAGTCCTTCGAGCGTATTCACCGCTCGAACCTCATCGGTATGGGCGTTGTCCCGCTGCAGTTCCCGGAGGGTGAGTCTTGGAAGTCCCTGGGCATCGATGGCACTGAGACCTTCGACATTGCCGGTCTGGAGGAGCTCAACAACGGCTCCATTCCGAAGAACGTCAAGGTCACTGTTACCAAGGAAAACGGCGAGTCCTTCGACTTCGACGCTGTTGTCCGCATCGATACCCCTGGTGAGGCTGACTACTACCGCCACGGCGGTATTCTGCAGTTCGTCCTGCGCAACATGATCAAGGGCAACTAATCTCCCTTTGACTCGTGCGTGCTAGGGCTTATTGCAAGCAGCGCTTCTAGAGGCCGGTAGGTCGCGCTAGCCCGCGGATTCATACCCCACGGACTAGCGCCCTGCCGGCCTCGGGTTTCTCTACCCCAAACAAAATGAGGCTTGGGAAGTATAGGAATGGCGTTGCCACGTCATGCAGTGAAATATGCCCCCTGGGTGTCGCCGGCAAGAAAAGAGTTTCCTTATGCCAAAAGTGAGTAACCAGGATTTAGCTCAGCGGCGGCACGAAATTCTCGACGGCGCGCGGCAGTGCTTTGCAGAATTCGGCTACGACGGCGCAACGGTTTCTCGTTTAGAGGCCACTACCGGTAAGTCTCGCGGTGCTATTTTCCATCACTTCGGATCCAAAGAAGGTCTGTTCTTAGCATTGGCCGAAGAAGATGCCGCAAATATGGCGGAAGTCGCGGAGTCTTCCGGATTAGTGGAAGTAATGCGTGATATCGTGGCGAACCCAGACAAGCATGGCTGGCTGGGAACTCGCCTTGAGATTGCCCGTCGCCTTCGCAGCGACCCGGAGTTTAAGGGCCAATGGTTGGGCCATCAGGATCAATTGGATGACGCTGTTGCCCACCGATTGACCCAGACATCTTCATCCGGCTCTCTACGGTCGGATTATTCGGTTCGCACGATGCAGCTTTTTCTCGAGCTGATGCTCGATGGCATCATCGTTCGTCTGGCATCTGGTCGCACTGTCGACGAATTGGATTCCGTGCTTGATTTAGTTGAAGACAGCTTACGGCGCAAGGACTAGCCACTCAGGCTAGGCCTGAAAGTGTTCCGTACCACCCGCTCCCCTAAAACGGGAGCGGGTTTCGGCTTTCTATCGTGGATTTATCCCGTTTGACCGGTGAAGATGCATAGATTTGACTCAATATGGACTAAGCTGTCTATTTATGAGTGTGGGTAAGTTTTTGTTGGTGGCGCTCCGCCCAGCAGATGGTGCGGGGCAAGCCGAGTACCAGGACTTTCTGGATTCCACCGGGCTTGAGCCCAGCCAGTTGGATCTGTTTACCATCGACGCTGTCGGCGCTAAGTTGCCCGACCTGACCTCCTATGACGGAGTATTCGTCGGTGGCAGCCCATTTAACGTCACCGACCTAGAGCATTCGGGTCTGCAGAAGTATTCGCACGATGTGCTTTACGACGTACTTAGGAGTCCTGTCCCCGCACTGCTTATCTGCTACGGCGCTAGCTACACGGCCTTTACTTCGGGTGGTTTGGTTAACCTGCGTCACGGCGAAGTAGCGGGTTCTACCCGGGTAGAGCTCACCGAAGCTGCTACTCGGGATCCAATAGCTTCGGTGTTACCTCCGGCTTTTTATGCGTTAACTGGCCACAAGGAATCCGTTGCGGAACTTCCCAATCACGCAACTTTGCTTGCCACAGGCCCAACCTGTCCGGTGCAGATGTACTCGATTGGGTCGAATAACTGGGTTACCCAATTTCATCCAGAGATGAATGCTAACGGACTGCTCCGCAGAATGTCTTTCTACACTGACGTCGGTTACTTTGACCCGGAGGAAGTCGACGCGATTCGGCTAAAGGTATCTGATGTAAACCTCCAGGCCGTTGCGTCAATCATCCCCCGATTTATGCACGTATGTACGCATGCTGCCAATCCGAGCATGCTAATGGTGCAGTAATCTCTGTCCCTTCCAGCTCCCTTTTTTACGAAATTCTTTTCCCACAGATGTTTACCTCCGCCAAGCCCTTCCTCTTGCTTTCCACACGTGGCGAAGATGCCGCAGCTCACGCAGAACATCTCTCATTTGCCAGGAGATGTGGGTTGGCGCCGGCGAAGTTGCATCAAATTCGCCTGGAACAATCGCGTCCGGCCAATCTAAATCTTGATAACTACTCAGGAGTAATCGTTGGCGGAGGTCCCTTTAACGCCTCCGACGACGATAAGAGCTATCTACAAAAGGAGGTCGAGACCTGGTTTGAGGATTTGCTGGCAGAAGTACTCGAGCGAGATTTCCCCTTCTTCGGAGCTTGTTATGGTGTCGGCCTGCTCGGTACTGCTGGTCATGGACGGGTCTCCCGCAAGCACGGGGAGCAGGCAGCTGTAATCGAAGTAGCTGCAACGCCGGATGGAGAAACAGACCCAATTCTTGAAGGTTTGCCAGCCCGTTTTCACGCCATCGTAGGCCACAAGGAGGCCATCGAAGAGCTTCCTGGCGACGCTACATTGCTGGCAACTGGAAAGGACTGTCCAGTGCAGATGTTCCGGTTGGGCCACAATGCATATGCGACGCAGTTCCACCCGGAATTAGATGCCAACACGTTTGCCCAGCGTCTCCTGATTTACGCCAATCAGGGATACTATTTACCAGGAACAGATCTTGAAGCGGTATCGGCCGCGCGGCGGTTGGATGTTGCACGAAGTGGACGAATTCTTCAGAATTTCGTCCGGCTTCATACCGCTTGTAGAGCCTGATTAGTTTTATCTAGTGGCAATAAGCAAAAGGAATGTGATTGTCGCATGGAGAGGTGGAATCCCGATTCGGCACTTGCCGGACAGTCACCATCAATTGAAATGTCTGTGCTGCGATCCGGTGCGATTATTATTGCCGTCACCGGATTTTTGTGGCAGATTGAATCGGCTATTCGTTCTGTCCCCTTAGAAAACTTTCTGAGCCACTGGTTCCCTTTTGCATCACTACTCATATTCATTCTCAGCGATATGTTGCTGATTTGGGCAGTGATCAACAATACGCGGCGAGGCCTTATTGCCGCACTGCGTGTACCGATGTACATCATGTTGGTTTTCCTGATGTTAGTTTCAACCTATTGGGATCTGCCTCATAACTCCATTGGAAATGCACTCTGGTATAGCCCATTTTCAGGTTTGGCCCTCGCTGCATTTGCGCTGACAGTGCCACTCCACATCAGTTTGTCCGTGATGGTATTTGTTCCCGGACTTATTGCCGTCATTAATTCATGGTTGCTGGGGCACACTTTTTGGCTCGACATGTTGTCGGATGTCGGATTCAATCTCATCAACACTTTTCCATTTGTGATTATCGCGGGCTCTGCACAACCCGTCGCAAGGCTTATTGACTACACCTACGAGAATTCTCGGAAGGTCAATGAGAGAGCAGAGCGTATGCGTGTCCGCGGAGAGGCAATGAGTAGCTTCAACGCCTATGTTCATGACTATGTATTGGCCGCACTGTCTGCAATTGGTAAGGGCTCTAAGATTGACTTCTCGCTAGACGAGCAGACTGGGCTGTTTTTCTCGCCTCGGCAAACAGTAAGCGGTCGAACTTTTGCGGAGGCTGTACGGGCGCAATTGCTGTCGGTGAGCTCTGACATTTCGGTAACGCTAGATACCAGCGAAGAAGGCGGTCCAGTTCGTCTCCCAGGAGAAGTTGCTAACACGTTCCTATTAGCTGCAACTGAGGTGGCAAATAATGCCAAGCGTCATGCAGGTACCACGGCGGAAAAGAAGTGCCACATTCGTGTTGCCTCTGGAGAGGTCTCCATTGATTTCCGTGATGATGGCAGCGGGTTCGACCCCGAAGGAATTGACTCGCATCGTGCAGGTATTCGATTAAGCGTTAAAGGTCGAATGGAGGCCCTTCGTGGCGGAGATGCCGACGTTAAATCAAAACCTGGGAAGGGTACTCAGGTTATTCTCAAATGGCACGGTAATACCTCTCCTGTGGAAGAGGAAGATGTAGTCGATTCCTCGGCTCATACGACATCGCTGTATGACCTCATGGGAATGTCGATTGTTTTTTCCTGGCAGTTCTACGGCGCGATTGTCGGCGTGTTGTTCATGGTCCTAGTCAGTAATGGGCAATTATTTACGACGGCAGGACAAATCAGCCTGGCGTTAGCGATCGGTCTTCTCGGGCTGATTATGTATGGTCGCCATTCGCAATTGCCGTTGAATCGCGCATTTGTAATTGGTGTCGCAATTGTTGTATTAGCTGGGGTTGGGCTTTACCAGCCCATTCCAAACAATTTGGAATGGTCGTATTTCTGGCACTTTAGCTTAATTTCTTTTGCGTCTGCATTGCTCGCCATCCGCGGCCGACCCTGGGTTGCACTGAATTCAGTGCTCGGTGGCGCAATCCTGGTGGAGATACTCAAGTTCTTCCCCTTTTCCCCCTCGGATTCCACCCACATCAGTATCTCTGGAGTCGACCTGCTAGTTCGCTCCGTGATGCTGGTCGCTGGAATTTTGACGTCCATCATGGTCCGCTTCTTTATGCGTACCGTTCCGCAGTCTATTCAGGATTATAATCGTGCGCTGTACGCTGCCGGTGCTGCCAAAGAGTACGAAATCAGCAGCCAGAGCAACTACGAATGGCTGCAGCGTCGGGTCGGTCCCATATTTAGCGCCGCTGCAGTTTTGGATAAACCGACCCCGCGATTGCAGTTGCGTGCGCGTCTCACAGAGCAGCTCCTCCGAGACGTTCTACGTTCGCCGCATCTAAATGTCGGGTCACTTCACCAAGCTGTTTGGGACGCGCGGGCCAGAGGCGTTCATGTCCGGCTCCTCGATGACCGCAATCACACGCAGGCCGTTTCCGGTAGCACCGATGTGCGCCGTATTCCGCTTGTCGACGATGATTCCGCGGTGGCTAAGTTGATGCCGAGCTTCCTTGAAGCTATCGATAACGCCGAAGAAGGATCGGTAACAATTCGTCTATTGCCCCCGGGCAGACGTGCATTTGCATCCATTTCTGATGACAATGGAGTGCAAAGGTTTGATGAAGCCGGTGAGAGGATAGTGATGTCACGTGACTAGGGAGAACATTGCGGGAATGAGCAATGCTTCCATCGACGTCTCGGCTGCAATTGACTCCGACAACATCGGAGATTACAGCGTGCAGTCGGATCGTTTGCTTCGCGTTGCTGCGATTGATGATCATGCCTTGACGCTGCAGGGGCTCGAAACCCTGCTGTCTGCAGAGCCAGACTTTGAGCTCGTCGGCTGTTATCAAACTGTGCCGGCACTACTGGCTGATGTGGGCACCGATCATCGCCTGGATGTGGTCGTGCTGGATCTGCGGCTGGCGGATAATTCAGATCCAGCGCAGAACGTGCTCTCGCTGGAATTGGTCACCGACCACGTGCTCATTCTCTCGTCAGCTGAAAGCCCATACCTTGTCCGAAAGGCAGTGCGTACCGGAGTGATGGGGGTTGTTCAGAAATCGGAAACCCCGGAGACAGTCGTGTCTGCGGTCCGGCTGGCGGCGCTTGGCAAGGGCGCGCTGACTACGGAATGGGCATCGGTAGTGGACTCTGATCCCCTGCTCGATTCTGTCGATTTGTCAGAACGCCAGCGTGAGGTACTGGAGCTCTACGCCTCCGGCGAGTCGACGAAGCGAGTCGCGTCGATGACAGGGCTGACACCGAATACCGTGTTGGACTACTTGGGCCGCATTCGAGCCAAGTATGCGGCAGCTGGCCGGGCCGAGAACAGCCTTAACAAGTCGGAGATGTATAGGCTCGCCCAGCAGGACGGTTACCTGCCTGGGCCAATGGATCCGTCTTAAGCCAGCTCGACGATTTCCATGTAGTCGTCACTCCAGAGGTCTTCCGTGCCGTCGGGAAGCACGATGACGCGCTCGGGCTCTAACGCCTTGACCGCACCTGGATCGTGGGTAACCAGTACGACGGCCCCGGTGTATGTACGCAGTGCGTCGAGCACCTGTTCGCGGGACTGAGGGTCGAGGTTGTTAGTGGGCTCGTCGAGAAGCAGGACGTTTGCGCGGGAGCTAACCAGTGTCGCCAGCGCTAGACGTGTCTTCTCACCACCGGAGAGGGTACCCGCTGGCTGCTGCAGCTTATCGCCGGAGAACATAAAGGCACCGAGCAGGCTCCGCAGTTCCGGCTCGTTGACGTCAGGGCAGGCGTAGACGGTGTTTTCCCAGACAGTCTTGTCCGGGTCAATCGTGTCATGTTCCTGGGCGAAGTAGCCGATGCGCAGGCCGTGGCCGGAGACAATGCCGCCTTCGCCATCGGTGCGCTCCACACCGGCGAGTAGCTTCAGTAGCGTCGTCTTACCAGCACCGTTGAAACCGAGGACAACCACGCGGGAACCCTTGTCAATCGCAAGATCCACACCGGCGAAGACTTCCAACGAGCCATACATCTTGGTCAGTCCCGTGGCGTTGAGTGGAGTCTTGCCACAGGGCGCCGGCTCTGGGAAGGAAATGTGGGCGACCTTGTCCTCGACGCGGACCTCGTCGAGACTATCCATCATACGCTCAGCACGAGCCACCATCTGCTTGGCCGCACGGGCTTTCGTCGCCTTCGCACCTAGCTTCTCGGCCTGCTTGCGCAGTGCGCTGGCCTTCTTCTCCGCGTTAGCGAACTCGCGGCGACGTCGAGCCTCATCGGTCGCGCGTGCCGACAGGTAGTTCTTCCAGCCCATGTTGTACACATCAGCTTCGGCGCGCACCGCGTCGAGGAACCAGACTTTGTTACACACGGCCTCGAGCAGCTCGACATCGTGCGAGATCATAATCAAGCCGCCCTCATGCCTGCTGAGGAATTCGCGGAGCCAGGTAATCGAATCCGCATCGAGGTGGTTCGTCGGCTCGTCGAGAAGCAGTGTCGTGGCGGATTTGCCTGAGCCTTCGGTAGCGGCGAAGAGAATCTGAGCAAGTTCGACACGGCGGCGCTGACCACCCGAGAGCGTCTTCAGAGGCTGGTCGAGTACACGCTCCGGCAACCCCAGCGCGTCACAAATGCGGGCGGCCTCAGCGTTCGCCTCGTAGCCGCCGAGATCGTGGTAGCGCTCCTCGAGACGCGAAAACTTCCGAATCGCCGCATCGCGCTTCGTGTCAGTGGTCGCGGTCTCCATGATCTCCTGCTGGCGATCCATGCTCCGGCGGATTTGGTCAAGGCCTCGCGCCGACAGCACACGGTCGCGGGCCGAGATGTCGATGTTGCCTTCGCGTGAGTCCTGTGGCAGGTAACCAATCGAGCCAGAGCGCACCACGGAGCCACCGTAGGGCTCAGTTTCGCCGGAGAGGATACGCATAGTCGTCGTTTTACCAGCACCATTTCGACCGACGAGTCCAATCCGGTCTCCCGGCTGGACGCGCAGCTGCTCACCCGGCGCAGTGAGCAGGGTACGGGCGCCGACTCGGACTTCAAGGTCATGGGTCACAATCACGAACGAGTAGCCTACCAGTTATGACTTCATTTCCCGTGACCGCCTCCGTCGTCGGCCTCGGGCCCGCCGGAAGAATCGCCGCCCACCGCGCATCCGCTCGCGGCTGGCATGTCACCGCGTACGACCCCGCCGGTGGCACACTGCCCTCGACGATTGGTCTCTGGTGCGACCAACTCCCCGACTGGTTGCCCAGCGATTTCCTCGCCGCCACTTTTCAACCCAGCGTCATTCTTGTCGACGGCACCGAACGTCAGCTCACCCGCACTTACGGCGTTGTTAACAACGACTGCCTGCAAAAACTTGGCGGTTTCCGCATCGAACGCCGCGTGCTCACCGATTCCGAATCCACGGGTGCTGACATCACGATTGTCACCACCGGGCGCGCACACGCCGCAGTCGGGCGAGATGGGCAGGTACGGCAGCTCGCCATCGGTCATATCTTTTCGCTTGACGACGTCCCTAGCGCCCACCGCTGCGCAGTCCTCATGGACTTCACTCCAGCAGACCTGAATGCCCCAGAGACAGAGCCGGCTAGTTTCTCCTATCGCATTTTCTTGGATGACAGGACCTTCCTCATTGAAGAGACCATCCTCGCTACTCCGACTCCTATGGTGGCCGGGCATCTCGACGAAACCGGTGCGGCAGTCGGCACCGGCGGTAGTGCCGATGACTCCGTACTTCTAGAGCTGTTGCGTAGACGCCAAAATGCACGGTTGAAGTCCCTGGAGCTCTCGGAAGATCTGGCCATTGACGAAGAAGTGGTGTCCTTTCCCCTACTGGCAAACTTTCCCTCTCGCCGCGGTGACTTGACGTACAACGGACCATCCATGGGCACCCTCTTCGGTTTTGCAGGCGGTTGGATGCATCCTGCCACTGGTTACTCGGTGGGTTCGGTTATCGAAGATGTCGACCGTTTCTTGGCCGATATGGAAAAGAAGGGAAGCCGGTCGCTGGGGACGTCGTTAAGCATGCGATTGCAGCGATGGCTACGCGAACGTGGACTCGCGGCGTTGCTGGGGTTCGATGCACGACAGACGGGTGCGTTTTTTCGGGCGTTCTTTTCGTTGCCGGAGAAGGACGTGTTTGCCTATTTGATAGGGACATCCCCACTGACGACGCTTCGCGCTATGGCGAAAGTAGCAGTGCCTTTGCTGAAAAAGAGTCCGCGAACGTGCGGAAACCTCATCGCAGGGTTTATGCGGGGACCTGGGAGATGGAGAAATCGTTGACGGAGAGCATATACATCAGCCGATTTGTGGGGTGATACCAACAATTATAGCGGTGTGGTTTTTGCATTCACCGGAGTGGAAACGCTTATGATAAGTGAATGACTTCGACGCAATCTGAGGAGAATTCCTCACGCAACCATAAGCTTCAGCGCAGGCTGAGAGCTCGCCACCTGAACATGATTGCCATTGGCGGTGCCATTGGCACGGGCCTGTTTGTTGCCTCCGGTGCGACCATTTCGCAGGCCGGTCCAGGCGGTGCGCTCATCGCTTACGCCCTTATCGGCATCATGGTGTGGCTGGTTATGCAGTCTCTCGGCGAGATGGCCGCCTACCTGCCAGTGCCCGGTTCCTTCCAGGAGTACGGTCGCCGATACGTCTCAGAATCCTTCGGCTTTGCCATGGGCTGGAACTACTGGTTTAACTGGGCGATTACTGTGGCCGCAGAGCTCGTCGCTGCTGCACTGGTGATGCGCTATTGGTTCCCGGATGTGCCTTCAATCATCTGGTCCGCGCTCTTCCTCGCGATTCTATTCGGGCTGAATGCCCTGTCCGCACGTGCATTCGGCGAGGGTGAGTTCTGGTTTGCGACCATTAAGGTCATTACCGTCATCGTCTTCCTCGTTCTTGGCGTCGGCATGATTTTCGGCATCTTGGGTGGGTCCTCCCCCGGCTTTGAAAACTGGACCACGGGCGATGCCCCATTCGTCAACGGCGGAATGGGACTGCTGGCCGTTTTCGTCGTAGCCGGCTATTCCTTCCAGGGCACCGAGATGGTTGGTGTAGCAGCAGGTGAGGCTGAGGATCCTGAGCGCACAATTCCCCGCGCGATTCGCACTATCTTCTGGCGTATTCTGCTGTTCTACATCGGTGCCATCGCTGTTATTGGTTTCCTTATTGCGTACACTGACCCGAATCTTCTGAACGCGGCTGAGGACAACATTTCCATTTCACCGTTCACTCTGGTCTTTGAACGCGCAGGTATCGCGATTGCCGCTGGCCTGATGAACGCCGTCATTCTGACTTCGGTGTTGTCTGCGGGTAACTCCGGTATGTATGTATCCACTCGTATGCTGTTTTCCCTGGCTCGCCATGGACAGGCTCCGCGTTACTTCGGCAAGCTTTCCGGGCACGGCGTTCCGCTGCGCGCTCTGATCGCCACCGCTGTCATCGGTATGGCTGGCTTCATTACTTCATTGGTAGGCGATGGTGCGGCGTACACCTTCTTGCTGACGCTCTCTGCGCTCGCGGGTTTTATCACCTGGTTTGGTATCTCTTTCAGCCACTACCGCTTCCGCAAGTGTCTGAAGACCCAGAATATCCCGTTGGATTCGCTTCCCTACAAGGCGAACTTTTTCCCCGCAGGTGCTGTGCTGGCACTGATTATGTGCTTCTTTGTGGTGGCCGGACAGGCACTTGACCCGATTCGCACTGGCGAGAATATCTTCGCTATCCTCACTCCGTACCTGGGTATTCCGGTCTTCGTCCTGCTGTGGTTCATCCATAAGAAGGCAACGGGTTCTAAGCTCGTTGACCCGGCCACCGCAGACATGAGTCGCGAATAGCTGCGAATGGCTGTGAATGGCTGTGAATAGCTAATGCATCTCGCATCGAACTCTCACGACTCGGATTAGCAGTCGAAGACAATAGCGACCCCGCTTGGCACTCTTTTAGCGCCAGGTGGGGTCGCTTTTTAACTCTAAATCGGACAACCCTAAAAAATTATGGGCCGCACGTGAGAATACGGGCTGCAAATGTGAAACTGTGCGAGTTTATGACGCTTTCAGATCATTTTTCGGGCCATTTTTGACATAAATGCAGTCAGTAACTCTCATCGCCCTACCGATGCCAGCCATAAACGTAGTCAGTAACTCAAAAACAAACGAAAAAGTGCCTAGCTGAACGAGCCAGGAGCTCGTCGCCAAGCACTTTTTACGTAGCGGTGCACTCATCATCGCTGTCACTGATCGTCTAGACCGAGAAGCCGAGAGCGCGCATCTGCTCGCGGCCTTCCTCGGTAATCATGTGCGGGCCCCATGCCGGGGACCAGACCCAGTTGAGGCGGAAGTCGCGGATACCCTCGACCTTCATGACTTCAGAGGCAGTCTGGTCGGTGAGCATATCGGTCAGCGGGCAGGCTGGGGACGTGAGAGTCATGAAGATAGCGGCAATGTCGCCTTCTTCAATCCAGATGTCATAAACCAGGCCCAGGTCCACGACGTTGACTCCGAGTTCCGGGTCAACAACCTCGTACATAGCCTCTTCAACCTGGATGGCGAGCTTGTTATCGGCTTCGGTCTGCTCCGGTGCCGGCGGGACGGTGATGGACTCGTACGCATCCCCCTCATCGATTGGAGCGCCAGTAGTCATGGTGTCCTCGTCGACAGCGTCAGGCTGTGCGGGCGAGGTGGCGTCAATAGCGTTTGGTTCAGTCATGGTGGTGGCCTTCCTCGTCAGCGGTAACAGTTACAGTTGCGGTACCAACGCCGTTGCCTTCAGCGGCGTTGGCCAGAGCCTCAGCGGTTGCGGCCTGGAAAGCTTTCCAACCGAGAAGTGCGCACTTCACACGGGCAGGGTACTTAGAGACACCAGCGAAGGCAATGCCATCGCCGATAATGTCCTCGTCGCCTTCAATCTTGCCACGGGACGTGACCATCTTCTCGAACTCGGTGAGTTTGGCCATGGCCTCGTCGACAGTCTTGCCGACAATCTCCTCAGCCATAACTGAGGTGGAGGCCTGTGAGATAGAACAGCCCACGGCGTCATAGGAGACGTCATTGACGACGGTGAGGTCGTCGTTCAGGGTGACGCGAAGCGTGAGTTCATCGCCACACGACGGGTTGACATGGTGCACTTCCGCGTTGAAAGGCTCCCGCAAACCTGCGTGCTGCGGATGCTTGTAGTGATCCAGGATGACTTCCTGGTACATCTGCTCGAGCTTCATGTCCCTCTCCTTTCTTAAAGTTACGGGGTGACACCGAAGAACTTCTGGGCGTGGCGCACTGCGTCGGCAAGCGCCTGAACGTCCTCTTCCGTGTTGTAGATGTAGAAGGATGCCCGGGCGGTCGACTGAGCGTTGAGAATCTGGTGAATCGGCCACGCGCAGTGGTGTCCGACTCGGATGCACACACCCTGGTCGTCGAGAACCTGGCCAAGATCGTGCGGGTGAATGCCCTCGACCTTAAAGGACACGGCAGAGCCACGCTGCTCTGGGGTAGTCGGACCGATGATGGTCACGCCGTCAATTTCCTGCAGCTTTTCCAGCGCGAGCGCGGTCAGGCGGTGCTCATGAGCCGCCACCTTATCCATACCGATGGCATCCAAGTACTTCACCGCAGCACCAAGGCCGACGACCTGAGAAGTCATCATGGTTCCCGCCTCAAAGCGCTGCGGAGGCGCTGCGAAGGTGGTCTTCTCCATGGTGACGACCTCAATCATCGAGCCACCAGTGAGGAACGGTGGCAGAGCCTCCAGCAGTTCCCGGCGAGCGTAGAGCGCACCGACCCCGTTGGGGCCGAGCATCTTATGGCCGGAGAACGCTAGGAAATCCACATCGAGATTCTTGACATCGACAGGCATATGCGGCACCGACTGGCAAGCATCGAGGACTACCAGAGCACCGACCTCACGAGCACGGCGCACCATTTCCTCCACATCGGTGACTGCACCGGTGACGTTTGACTGATGGGTAAAGGCCACAACCTTGGTCTTGTCGCTGAGCTTCAGCGAGTCCATGTCAATGCGGCCGTCCTCAGTCACGCCGTACCAACGCAGTGTCGCGCCAGTGCGACGAGCCAGCTCCTGCCACGGCACCAAATTCGCGTGATGCTCCAGCTCAGTGACGACAATCTCGTCACCCTCGCCGACCTGGTACTGACCTGCGCGGTCGTCGCCAAGCACAAATGCCACTGTGTTCAACGCTTCGGTGGCGTTCTTGGTGAAGACCAGCTCGTCGTAGTCGGCGCCGATGAAGCCTGCGATGGCTTCGCGGGCATCTTCGTAGGCGTCCGTGGCCTCCTCAGCAATCTCGTAGGCACCGCGGTGCACCGGGGCGTTGTGGTGGGTTAGAAACTCCACCTCAGCATCGATGACCTGTTTCGGGCGCTGCGAGGTCGCTCCGGAGTCCAGGTAGACCAGCCGCTTTCCGTCACGGACAGTGCGCGACAGAATCGGAAAGTCCTCGCGTAGTGATGGGCTGAGTAGTTCGGCGTTAGGCATTGATGAACTTCTCGTAGCCGTGCTCTTCCAGCTCGTCTGCAAGCTCCGGGCCGCCGGAGGTGATGAAGTGACCATCGTGGAAGACGTGGACGTAGTCCGGCTTCACGTAGTTCAGGATGCGCTGGTAGTGAGTAATGATCAGGATGCCGCCGTCGTTTTCGTTCTGGTAGCGGTTAATGCCGTCGGAGACGACGCGCAGAGCGTCGACGTCAAGGCCGGAGTCAGTCTCATCCAGGATGGCGAACTTCGGCTTCAGCAGGTCGAGCTGCAGAATCTCGTGACGCTTCTTCTCGCCACCGGAGAAACCCTCGTTTACGGAGCGCTCGGAGAACGACGAATCGATCTCCAGGTCAGCCATTGCCTCACGGACCTCCTTGACCCAGTGGCGCAGCTTCGGAGCTTCGCCACGGACAGCGGTTGCTGCAGAGCGCAGGAAGTTGGACATGGACACGCCGGTGACCTCAACCGGGTACTGCATCGCCAGGAAGAGGCCAGCCCGAGCGCGCTCATCGACGCTCATCTCCAGCACGTTCTCGCCGTCGAGCAGAATCTCGCCTTCGGTGACTTCGTAACGGGGGTGACCTGCGATGGTGTAGCTCAGGGTGGACTTACCGGAGCCGTTCGGCCCCATCACAGCGTGGGTCTCGCCAGAGTTGATCGTCAGGTTGACGCCCTTCAAAATCTCCTTGGGCTCAGCAGACTCGTCGGTCGGCAGCACCTGCGCGTGGAGGTTACGGATTTCCAAAGTGCTCATAGTGAAATCTTTTCCTTTAATCGGTGTAAGTGGCCTGCTCCCCCGGTGCTACCGGGGTGACAGGGCGGAAAGGGTGAGAAAGAAGATAAGCGGTTAGAAGCCAGCGGTGTTGAGCTCTTCGTCAACGAGTTGCTCAAGCTTCTCGCGAACGGACTCGACCGGAATCAGGTTGATGACCTCGCTGAAGAAGCCGCGAACCACCAAACGGCGGGCTGCCATTTCGGGGATACCGCGGGAGAGCAGGTAGAACAGCTGTTCCTCGTCGAAGCGACCAACGGTAGCAGCGTGACCAGCACCAGCGATTTCACCGGTTTCGATTTCCAGGTTCGGAACTGCGTCGGCACGCGCGCCCTCGGTGAGTAGCAGGTTGCGGTTGAGCTCATAGGTATCGGTGCCCGTGGCCTCTGCACGAATGAGCACGTCTCCCACCCACGCGGTGCGGGCCTCACGATGAGCGACATTCGGCTCGCCCTGCAACGCGCCCTTGTACATGACGTTGGAGCGGCAGTTCGGCACAGCGTGGTCTACCAGCATGCGGTTTTCGAAGTACTGACCGCCATCGGCGAAGTACACGCCCAGCAGATCGACGTCGCCGCCCGGTGCCGTGAATGCAACGCGTGGAACGATACGGACAACCTCGCCACCGAACGTTGCGACGGTGTGGCGCAGCGTGGCATCACGGCCGACGCGAATATGGTGAGCAGAGCCGTGAACTGCATCTTCGTTCCAGTTCACCATGGTCACGACGCTCAGCTTAGCGCCGTCGCCGATTACGAACTCAATGTTGTCCGCGAACGTGCCGCTGCCACGGTAGTTAATCACGCAGACGGCCTCGGCGTGGGACTGCACATCAATGACGATATGGCCGTAGGAAACGTTGTCCTCGCCCGGGCCATCGATGTCAATGACGACCGGTTCCTTGGAAACCGAATTCTTCGCGAAGGTCACGATGTGTGCATCGTCGAAGTTGGAGTACGCCTGTGCTGCCACGCGATCCGTCGGGGTACCGGCGCGGCCGAGGCGTTCGTCGTCACGCTTGACGACGTCCACAGCGACACCATCCTGACCGCCAGTCTCGACCAAAATCGACGCTGCAACCGGATCGGCGGCGGTGCCGTTGTGGAGACCGCGAAGTTTGCGCAGCGGTGTGAACTTCCACTCCTCATCCTTGCCATGCGGCACGGAGAAGTCCTCCACGTTGAAAGATGAGAAAACGTCGCCCTTGTTCGCCAGCACGCGGCGGCTATGAGCAGCCTGGTTTTCGTTGTTAATCGTCGTAGTCATAGGTATTAACCGACCGAACCTTCCATCTGCAGTTCAATGAGGCGGTTGAGCTCGAGGGCGTATTCCATCGGGAGCTCCTTGGCAATGGGCTCGACAAAGCCACGCACGACCATGGCCATTGCATCTTCTTCTTCGATGCCGCGGCTCATCAGGTAGAAAAGCTGATCGTCAGAGACCTTGGAAACCGTTGCCTCGTGGCCGAGGGTGACGTCGTCCTCGCGGACATCCACGTACGGGTACGTGTCCGAGCGCGAAATCGTGTCGACCAGCAGCGCGTCACACTCGACGTTGGAGTGTGAGTGCTTGGCACCCTTGTTGACCTGCACCAGACCGCGGTAGGCAGCGCGACCACCGTTGCGGGCCACGGACTTGGACACGATGTTGGAGCTCGTGTGCGGAGCCATGTGCACCATCTTGGCGCCGGTGTCCTGGAACTGGTCCTCGCCAGCCATAGCAACGGACAGCACCTCGCCCTTGGCGTGCGGACCAGTCATCCACACTGCCGGGTACTTCATGGTGACCTTGGAACCGATGTTGCCGTCAATCCACTCCATGGTTGCACCCTCTTCGCACTTGGTGCGCTTGGTAACCAGGTTGTAGACGTTGTTCGACCAGTTCTGGATTGTGGTGTAGCGGCAGCGGCCGCCCTTCTTCACGATGATCTCCACAACAGCCGAGTGCAAGGAGTCAGACTTGTAAATCGGAGCAGTACATCCCTCGACGTAGTGCACGTAGGCATCCTCATCGACGATGATGAGGGTGCGCTCGAACTGGCCCATGTTCTCGGTATTAATACGGAAGTACGCCTGCAGCGGGATGTCCACGTGGACGCCCTTTGGGACGTAAATGAAGGAACCGCCCGACCACACTGCGGTGTTAAGCGCAGAGAACTTGTTGTCGCCAGCAGGAATAACGGTGCCGAAGTACTCCTTGAATAGCTCCGGGTGTTCCTTGAGCGCAGTATCAGTGTCCAGGAAGATAACGCCCTGGCTCTCCAAATCCTCGCGAATCTGGTGGTAGACAACCTCAGATTCGTACTGAGCGGCGACACCGGCGACCAAGCGCTGCTTCTCCGCTTCCGGAATGCCGAGCTTGTCGTAGGTGTTCTTAATATCCTCCGGAAGATCTTCCCAGGTCTGGGCCTGCTTCTCGGTGGAGCGAACGAAGTACTTAATGTTGTCGAAGTCGATGCCAGACAAATCCGCGCCCCAGGTGGGCAGCGGCTTGCGGTCGAAGATTTCCAGAGCCTTCAAGCGACGCTCGAGCATCCACTCAGGCTCGTTCTTCTTAGCCGAGATATCGCGAACGACCGCTTCAGATAGGCCGCGCTTCGCGGAAGCGCCAGCGGTATCCGGGTCGTGCCAACCGAACTGGTAGGCACCAATAGACTCAATAATCTCTTCGTCAGTCTGCGGAGTGGCAGCCTTCGTGGATTCAGCCACGTCGGTGGAGTTCTCATGGGCGAGGGTCATTGTCCGCTCCTTTCATGTGGCAATTCAGTAAGTGTCTTTGTTACGGGAGTGAGTGGGATATTTGTGGTGCAGATACCGTTACCATCAGCGATAGTCGCTAACGGTTGGGTGTGCTGCCCTAATAATTTACTAACGGCTTCATGCTCCGCCGCGCAGAGCTCCGGAAACTCGGAGGCTACGTGGCTAATTGGGCAATGGTGCTGGCAAATCTGCACGCCGCCAGTGTTCTGGTTGATAGTTGCCGCGTATCCGGCCCGTCGAAAAGCATCGACGACGGCCTCTACGACCTCTTCCTTCTCTGCGTCCTGCCCCACAGGGGTGACGCCGAGCAGAATGTCATCAATGCGCTGACGGGCAAACTGGGCAACTGCCTGCTCACCGCCGGCCTTGCGCAGTGCGGTCAGAGCTGCGCTAGCAAGATCGTCGTAAGCGTGTCCGAATCTAGCGCGGCCCCGGTCTGTCAGACGGTAGGACTTTGCTGGCCTGCCTCGGCCTCGGGGGCCAGTACTGGGCGCCGGAGCGGTTTCGGCGAGACCTTCGTCCACCAGAATATCGATGTGGCGACGGACTCCTGCAGCGGATAGTCCCAGGGTGTCAGCGATAAAAGTCGCGGACGCCGGGTTGTGTTCCAGAAGTAATTGGAGAATGCGCTTGCGCGTATCACCGTCATTGACGGTCGGTTTCCGATCAGCCATGACTGGTGAGTCACCTCCTGCGATTGGACTGCTGGATCATAAAAAGGTGTCTAGGTGGCTCAGCGAGGCAAATATCCCACTTGCGCCGCTGGTGTATTAGACAACACAATTGTGTCGTAATTGGTGCATAAAGTCCAACGCATTTAAATATCAATGCAACGTCGCTGATTAGAACGCCCTTTCGGCGTGTCGAATCGTCTACTATGTGACCTTGTGAAAACTAACCGACCCGCCCCGCGCCGCTCGTCCACCTTCGACGATGCTCTCGGGGTGCGTGACGTCATTCCGAAAATTGGTCTGGCTGGTTCCAGGTCGGCAACCCTCCACCAAGGCTCAGAACAGCCGCTCCAACACCGCATCAATTACCGCGAACTCCGACGCTTCACCTGGCTGCGTTGGCTGGGTACTCTTGGGTCGATCTTTATTATGGTCACCGGGATTGGCGCAGGCGCGACACCGGTGGTTGGAAATGAGTTTTGGGGTACACCACTCGGGCTGATCCTCGGTCGAATGTTGGTGGCAACGACAATCGTCACCTTCGTGGGGATTGGCATGTTAGTCACAGCCTGGTTGGGTGTCGGAGCTTTTGTTCTGGCCGGTGCGCGGACTCGCGTCACCGCGGTGACCACTCCGATGCTCATACGCACCTACGCGGCATGGGTATTGCCCTTGGTGTTTACCGCTCCCCTGTTTACGCAGGATATCTACTCATATTTGGCGCAGGCTGCAATTGTGGAGCGGGGTATGGATCCCTATCTCGCAGGACCTGTTGACCTATTGGGAGCCAACGACCCACTGGCCCGATCGGTGCCATTGATTTGGTCGCACTCTCCGAGCCCGTACGGCCCCACAGCCCTCGCAGTGGCATGGGGTATCGCCAAGATAACCAGCGACGGGGTGATTGCTTCCGTCTTTCTACACCGACTCGTCGCCATCGTTTCGCTTCTCGTGGTGTCCTGGGCGCTGGTGCAGCTTGGTCGCCGCTGCGGAGTTAGCTCTCAGTTCACCCTATGGCTGGGCACGCTCAATCCGCTGGTATTGCTGCACCTGGTGGGCGGTATCCACAACGAGGCCCTGCTGCTTGCACTCCTGCTCGTTGGCCTCGAACTGTGTCTACGCGCTATCCACGGTCCTGCGCAATCGATGGAGCCCGATGAGCTGCCAGAACCCGGACCAATCGGACACGAGAACCAAAGCCGAGGAAGATCATGGGCGCTGTATGCAGGCGGTATTGTGCTCATCAGCCTCGCCGGAATGGTCAAAGTTACCGGTTTCGTGGCGCTCGGCTTTGCCGGCATGTGGCTGGCCAGAAAGTTCGGCAGCACCTGGAAGGCCGTTGCTCTTTCCGCAGTAGTGACGGGCGCAATAACCGTCGTCACGGCAGTCGTTGTTTCCTTAGGAACTGGTCTGGGCTTTGGTTGGATCACGGCGCAAGGTGGCGCCGCGACGGTGCGCAGTTGGATGTCGCTAACTACCCTGCTCGGGATCATCGCTGGTTTCTTCGGGAGGCTCCTGGGGCTCGGCGATATCAGCGACAGTGCTTTGCTGTTTACCCGTGGCATTGGTGTAGCGCTAGTGGCTGCCTGGCTCCTACGCATGCTGTTAGCGACGTTCCGTGGTCGCATTCACCCGCTCGGCGGCTACGGCCTAGCGATGTTCGCTCTAGTAATCCTCTTCCCCGTCGTGCACCCCTGGTACTTGCTATGGGCCATCGTGCCGCTGTCCGCTTGGGCCAACCGGGTACAATTTCGCATTGCCGTGGTTCTGTACTCGGCAATTTTCAGTTTTGTAGTACTACCACGCGGCCTGGGGTTGCCTCCGGGTACCGTCGCTCAGATTTACCTACTGGCGTTGGTATTCTTCGTCGCAGTCATGCTCGTCATCTTGGCGTACTCGACGCGATCTAAGGTATTTCGCCTTCATTAAAACTGTGAGATTAGACTGACTAACCGTGAATAACGCTGCCAATTCTCCTGCTCTGCGCCTTGAGAACGTAACGAAGAAATTCGATGACGTTGAGGCTGTATCAGACCTTTCGCTTTCCCTGGATCGAGGTAGGGTTCTTGCGCTTCTCGGCCCCAACGGCGCTGGTAAGACCACAACCGTTGAAATGTGTGAGGGCTTCATCAAGCCGGATGAAGGGCGAATTCGCATTCTCGATCTCGACCCGGTCACTCAAACCACAGCACTGCGCAGCCGCATTGGCATCATGCTCCAGGGCGGAGGTGCCTACCCCGGTGTTCGCGTTGGCGAAATGCTGAACCTAGTTGCCAGTTACTCCGCAAATCCGCTGGACACTGATTGGCTCCTTGAAGTCGTAGGCCTAGAACGCCATCGTAAGACGAACTACCGCAGGCTCTCGGGTGGTCAGCAGCAGCGACTGTCGCTCGCATGCGCCCTGGTCGGACGTCCGGAGCTGGTGTTCCTCGACGAGCCGACAGCAGGCCTCGATGCCCAGTCCCGTCTAGCCGTCTGGGATCTCATCTCGTCGCTGCGCCGGGATGGGGTCACCGTAGTCCTGACAACGCATCTGATGGACGAGGCTGAATCGCTTGCCGACGACGTTGCGATTGTCGACCGAGGCCATTTAGTTGTGGCCGGCACCACCGAGGAGATCACTAGCGCAGGCGCATCGGCGCTCCATGGGACGTCGTCAGGCACTGCTATGAAGGTCAGCGTTCGAGGCAGCCTTGACTTCGAAGAGGTCAACCGCAGCTTTAGCGAGTCTGGTCTTTCGCAGCGTCTGCAGCGTTCTGGCGGTGGAGAGTTCTCATTGATTGGTGAGGCTTCACCGCGCGCCCTGACTGTATTGGCCCAGAGTTGCGAGCGACAAGAGGTGTTGATCACCTCGTTGAATAAGGCGACGCAATCGCTTGAAGATGTCTTCTTGCAGATCACTGGAACGGAGATGAGGAGCTAATGACTACCGCACCGAGGTCTGATGCCTCCCGCTTTGCTAAGGGCACTTTCGCCCCGGAGCCGCAGCGTTCGGACATGGCGACGTTGGTCATGTCGCAGGCGCGGTTGGAGACGAAGCTCTTCTGGCGGCACGGTGAGCAAATGCTCCTCACCATCATTATCCCGTTGGCGATGCTCATCGGCCTGGTGATGGTGCCTGTGTTGGAACTCGATGATCCGCTCGAGCGCATCTTCCCCATGGTGCTGGCGATTTCCGTCATGTCTGCAGGTTTTACGGGGCAGGCAATTGCCGTGGGCTTTGACCGTCGTTACGGAGCCCTGAAGCGCATCGGTGCCTCAGGCGTGCCACCGTGGGGCATTATTGCAGGCAAGATTGTGTCGGTCTGCACTACCGTCACGTTGCAATACATACTGTTCAGCCTCGTGGGGCTCGCTCTTGGCGCAGAGCTTTCGATTGGCGGCTGGCTGTTGGCTTATGTGGGGATGCTTCTGGGAACGTTCGTCTTTACTTCATTGGGCTTGCTCATGGGCGGCACGTTGGGGGCCGAGCTAATCCTAGGTCTCGCCAACCTGATCTGGTTTATCCTCATTGGTGCGACTACTTACGTGGCCGTTGCACCATCGTTAGATGGCATCAGCTCTGTGCTGCTGCACCTCTTGCCGTCCGTCGCGCTTACCGACGTAATCTCCGCGGCATTGGCCATGTCTGTCCAATGGTCAGCTGTCGGGGTGCTGGTTGTGTGGGGTGTCCTTGGCGCTGCACTGGCAGCTCGCTGGTTCCGTTTTGATATGCCGAATGATTAGGACGTTGCCGGGGAATCTGCATAGAAAAGCGCAGCCCAACGCAGGGGTTTGGCTTATTACCATTTTCCGCCAGCATGGGTAGAATTTCTTAATGTGAATACTGCAGATCGAAGTTTGCCCCTATCGTTTTTGCCGCTGACACCAATCGGGCGCCAGAAGCTCTATGCGCTTCTCGTATTGATTGCACAGGCGGCAATCGCGGTAACCGGTTCTATCGTCCGAGTTACTGGTTCAGGTCTCGGTTGTGCTTCGTGGCCAGAATGTCACCCGGGCAGTTTCGTTCCTGTTGCCGGGGAAGCAGAAATGCTCCATCAAATTATTGAGTTCAGCAATCGCCTCCTCACCTTTGTACTGGTTGCGCTCACGCTTCTGCTTTTCCTTTCGGTGATGCGTGTTGGGCGCCGTAAGGAAATCAAGCTGTTGGCGTTCCTTAACGGTCTCGGCGTTATCGTCCAGGCTGTTATCGGTGGCATTTCCGTGTGGGTTGATCTGAAGTGGTACGCCGTGGCCCTGCACTTCCTGCCATCGATGATTTTGGTCTGGCTGGCTGGCATGCTTTTCGTTAAAATCTCTGAACCTGACGACGGTACTGCTACCCGCATGTACCCGCGCTATCTGCGCTATCTGGCTGCCGCCTCCGGTTTGGCTCTGACGATGACGCTGATTACCGGAACTATGGTCACCGGTGCGGGACCACATGCTGGAGATGCCTCGGTGCTCCCGGAGGATCGCCTCCAGCTTCCGATTGTTGACTTGGCGCATATCCACGCTGGTTTTATGTACCTCTACCTTGGCCTGGTTATCGGTCTGATTTTTGGTCTGCTGGCCTCGGAAGCGTTTGCACGTGTGCGTAAGGTTGCCATCGCACTCGTTGTGTTCATTTTGGCTCAGGGCGTGGTTGGAATGATTCAGTACTGGTCCGGTGTACCGGAGGCATTGGTGCCGGTTCACGTTGCCGGATCTGGTATCTGCACCGCTTTGACTGCAGTACTTTTCCAGCACGGTTACCGCACTGTCGGCGGTAGCGCAGTAGTGACCGGGTCTCTGGAAGGCGATGCGGCTGCCGCAATTGTCGCGTCGGAAAAGAATGCTGAGGTTACCGCGTAGCTAGCTGCTGGTCAGCGGCTGTATTAACCACTGTGGTTACCGGCTGTTGATTCCTGCTCGAACCGCCTAAACACGCACTTTGATCTCGGCGTGTTTAGGCGGTTTTGCTGTCTGCTCGGCTTTGTGTGCTCGGATGTGTTTTCCCAGTGGCTAGCGGGCTGCGCGAGCGATGCTAGGGGCGGTGCGGGGGCGGGCTGCCCACCTATCGATCCGAGTTACTGACTGCGTTCATGACAAAAATGTCCCGAAAAATGGTCTGAAAGTGTCATAAACTCGCACAGTTTCACATTTGCAGCCCGTTTGCACACACAAAAAGAGGCCCTCCCCGGCATTGGGGAGGGCCTCTTCGAGGATTAACAGCTAACTGGGGAAAGGGCCGGGTCTGGCTCCCAACGCAGCTACCCTAGAACGCAACTACCCTAGAACATGCTTAAAACTGTCTGCAGTCCGAGTACAGCATCCATCGAAAGCGCCACACACACGATGGACAAGTAGTTGTTCGACATGAAGAACAGCTTCATCGGCTTGATCTTGCCACCGGTTTTAACGTGACGGTGCAGGTCAATGGCGCCCCACAGGAACCAGGCACCAGCGCCAACCGCGCCAATCAGATAAATCCAACCAGCGTACGGAACCAACAGCAGAGTGGTAATCACGGTTGCAGCGGTGTAGTAAATAATGCGCTTGGAAACGATGATTGCCGGCTTGACCACTGGCATCATCGGCACGCCAGCGGCCTTGTAATCCTCCTTGTAGCGAAGCCCCAGCGCCCAGGTGTGCGGCGGAGTCCAGAAGAAGATGAGCAGGAACAGGATGAAAGCCTGCCACCAGTGAGCGAGCCCCGTAATCTCCGGGTTGTTGTCAGTGATGACGGCCCAGCCAACCATCACCGGCATACAACCCGCAGCGCCACCCCAGATTACGTTCTGATCAGTTCGGCGCTTCAGCCACAACGTGTAGACGAAGATGTAGAACGCAATCGTAATCATTATGAAAACGGCGGCCAGCAGCGAGTTACATAGCAGCCACAGCCAGAGGAACGACGCAATCATCAAGATGGTGCCGAAAATTGCTGCCGCGCGACGGCTAACCTGGTTGCGCGCGAGCGGGCGCCGACGAGTGCGGCGCATCTTCTGGTCAATGTCGTAATCCATGACCATGTTGAAGGTGTGCGCTGCCGCTGCACCCATCCAACCACCGAACAGGGTGAGAAGAATCAGTCCAACGTGTACATGACCGCGATCAGCCTGAAGCATTGCGGGAATGGCCGCGACGAGCAGGAGCTCAATAATTCTTGGCTTAGTCAGTGCAATATACGCCTTGACTGTTTCCAACAAAGCAATGTCCCTTTCACGCGCCATAAACAAAGCCCCCCGTCTACAGATAGTCGGATGCAACGGTCGGAAAGTTCCCGACGAGTTTTTCCGCAAAATAAAATGAGGGGCAGGCAATCAGTTTACCGATAATCATAACGGTTCCAATAATGACCGTCGTAAAGCATGTGCGGCGCGCCCTCTGATGCTTACCTTCGAGCTATTCGGCCCGGTTTAAACCGAGCGCACGTATTCCTAGTTAGTATGGAAGAGATCTTTACTAATCCATTTGGATACTAGGAGTCATTCACGTGACACTGTCGACTGAGCATGAAGCACGGGTTGTTCGCAACTACCCCTCGGACTGGTCTGACTTGGACACGAAGGCCGTAGATACGGCTCGTGTGCTGGCTGCAGATGCCGTGGAAAAGGCAGGTTCGGGACATCCCGGCACTGCTATGAGCCTCGCACCGCTGGCTTACTCTCTCTACCAGCGCGTTATGCGCCATGACCCGAAGGATACGAAGTGGATCGGCCGTGACCGTTTCATTCTCTCCTGTGGTCACACCTCTCTGACGCAGTACGTCCAGCTCTACCTCGGCGGTTTTGGCCTGGAGCTCGATGACCTGAAGGCACTGCGTACGTGGGACGCCCTCACCCCGGGTCACCCGGAGTACGGCCACACTGACGGCGTGGAAATCACCACTGGTCCGCTGGGTCAGGGTCTGGCTTCGGCTGTCGGTTTTGCCATGGCTTCGCGACGGGAACGTGGGCTGTTCGACCCGGAAGCTGCTCCGGGTGAGTCTCCGTTCGATCACTACGTGTACGTCATTGCTTCTGATGGTGACGTTCAGGAGGGTGTCACTGCCGAGGCCTGCTCGCTGGCCGGCACTCAGCAGCTGGGCAACCTGATTGTCTTCTGGGATGACAACGGCATCTCCATCGAGGACGACACCACTATTGCTTTCACCGAGAATGTGGCGGACCGCTACCGTGCTTACGGCTGGCAGGTCATTGAGGTCGACGGCGGCGAGGACGTCGCAGCACTCGAGGCTGCTGTCGAGGAGGCCAAGAAGGATACGGAGCGTCCAACCTTCATTCGCGTTCGCACTGTAATCGCTTACCCGGCTCCGACCAAGATGAACACCGGTGCTTCGCACGGTGCTGCTCTTGGTGGCGAGGAGATTGTCGGCATCAAGGAAGCTCTCGGCTTCGATACCGATAAGAGCTTTGACATCGCTGACGAGGTCATTGAGCACACCCGGAAGCTGGTTGAGCGCGGTGCTGAGGCTCACGCGCAGTGGCAGGTTAAGTTCGACGAGTGGGCTGCGACCAACCCGGAGCGCAAGGCTCTGCTGGATCGTCTGACCGCCGGCGAGCTGCCAGAGGACTTCGACGCTGAGCTGCCGACGTGGGAGCCGGATGAGAAGGGCGTTGCCACCCGTAAGGCTTCTGAGGCCGCGTTGCAGGCACTGGGTAAGGCTCTGCCAGAGCTGTGGGGTGGCTCGGCCGACCTGGCCGGCTCCAATAACACTGTCCTGAAGGGTGAGCCGTCCTTCGGCCCGAAGTCCATCACCACCGGCACCTGGACCACCGACCCGTACGGCCGTAACCTGCACTTCGGTATCCGTGAGCACGCCATGGGGTCGATCCTCAACGGCATTCTGCTCCACGGTGGTACCCGTCCGTACGGCGGCACCTTCCTTATCTTCTCGGACTACATGCGTCCGGCTGTCCGCCTGGCATCGCTGATGGGCATCTCCCCTATTTATGTCTGGACCCACGACTCCATTGGTCTGGGCGAAGACGGCCCGACGCACCAGCCTGTTGAGCAGCTGGCTTCACTGCGCGCTATCCCGGGTGTGTCCACCGTCCGTCCGGCTGATGCTAACGAGACCGCTCAGGCTTGGTCCGCTGTTCTCGAAGGCGAGGCAGGTCCGAAGGCTCTGGCTCTGACCCGCCAGAACGTCCCGGTCCTGGAAGGCACGAAGGAAAAGGCCGCCGAGGGCGTCCGGCGTGGTGCGTACGTGCTTGTCGACGGCACCAAGGAGACCCCGGACGTCATCCTCATGGGTACCGGCTCGGAGGTTCACCTCGCTGTCGAGGCCGCTGAGAAGTTGGCTGAGGAAGGTGTCAGCGCCCGCGTTGTCTCCGTCCCGTGTCTTGACTGGTTTGAGCAGCAGGATGAGGCCTACCGTGAGCAGGTCCTGCCGAAGGCGGTCCGCGCTCGTGTTTCGGTTGAGGCCGGTATTGCTATGCCGTGGTACCGCCACCTGGGCGACGCTGGTCGCGCGGTCTCCTTGGAGCACTTCGGTGCCTCGGCTCCGTACAAGGAGCTGTTCGAGAAGTTCGGCATCACCGCTGACGCTGTTGTCGATGCGGCCAAGGAATCTATCGAGGCTGCTAAGTAAGATTTGTTCAACCTGGCGCTATCGGCCGCTGTCGGTACGGGATTTGTGAAAACCGTACCGAGCTCCGGTGGCGCCAGTATTGTTTGTGGCGCACAGTAGTTTAAAGACACACAGTATTTAGAGAAGTCTTTAGACAACGAAGCGGTATAGACAGAAAGGCGTTAAACACTATGGGAAACACCACGATGGAAGCACTCGCCAAGGTAGGAACCTCGGCGTGGCTCGACGATCTTTCGCGCCAGCGTCTCACCTCGGGCGATTTGAAGAACCTCATCGATGAACTGCGGGTGGTTGGTGTCACCACTAACCCGGCTATCTTCTCTTCGGCGATGACCGCTGGTGAGGACTATGACTCTCAGCTGGCGCAGCTCACCGCTGAGCGCGCGAATCCGTCAGATGCTGTGTTCGCCATGGCTATCGACGATGTCCGCGATGCCTGTGACCTCTTCGCCGGTGTGGCTGAGGATACCGACGGTATCGATGGCCGTGTTTCTATCGAGGTCGATCCTCGTTACGCCGACAACTACGAGGCCACGATTGCGCAGGCTCGTGAGCTCTGGGAACGCGTCGACAAGCAAAATGCGATGATTAAGATTCCGGCGACCGATGCTTCCCTGCCGGCTGTCACCCAGGCTCTGTCCGAGGGTATTTCGGTAAACGTCACCCTGATTTTCTCGGTGGAGCGTTACCTGCAGGTCATCGATGCGTTTATCGAGGGTATCGAGCGTGCGAAGGACAACGGCGTGGACCTGGTTTCGGTTCACTCTGTTGCGTCGCTGTTTGTTTCTCGCGTTGACACTGAGATTGATGCTCGCCTGGACAAGATTGGCTCGGAAGAGGCCTTGGCTTTGCGTGGTAAAGCTGGTCTGGCCAACGCCCGCGCCGCTTACGCCAAGTTCGAAGAGACCTTCTCCTCGCAGAATATCCGTTGGGCGCAGCTGGAGAACGCCGGCGCTAAGCCGCAGCGCCTGCTGTGGGCTTCCACCGGTGTGAAGAACCCGGCTTACCCGGACACCCTTTACGTGACTGAGCTGGCTGCTCCGCAGACAGTGAACACCATGCCTGAAAAGACGCTGCGCGCTGCTGCGGGCTTCGAGGGCGAGGTTCGCGACGCCGTCAGCGGTCAGGGTGAAGCAGCCAATGCTGTTATGACCCAGCTCAGCGAGATTGGCATCGACCTGGATGATGTCTTCGCTGTCCTGGAGCGCGAGGGCGTGGAGAAGTTTGTGGATTCCTGGCAGTCCCTGCTCGTGTCGATTGCACAGCGAATGGAACAGCTGCACGAACCCTGCTGATTATCTAGCTTCCTGTTGGAAGCGGCCGCATTTATGGCTGGCGTCAGCGGGTCGATGCACGATGCGAGTTACTGACTGCGCTATGGCAAAAATGGTCCGAAAAATAGCCTGAAAGTGTCATAAACTTGCACAGTTTCACATTTGCAGCCCGTGTTTTTCGGCCCGTAAGCTGCGCACAAAAAGCTCCCTGCGGAGGGGAGCTTTTTTGTGGGTGCTAGGATGCGGCGAAGGCGGGGCGCACGTCGGGCTGTGGGCGTTTCTCTTCCTTTAAGGCCCAGGCCATCACGACCGCGGAGATTACGGTGATGATTGAGGCAAAGATTGGCACAGCCGGCCAGGGAGCGCCCGGGATAGAGTCGGTCACGTCCAGCAGGTAGCTGAACAGGAAGAGCGCGACCAGTGCCAGGCCAATGGTGATCGATCCCGCACGAGAGCCCTTCGCGCCGGCGACGGTGCCGATTGCGGTGCCCGCCACGGAAGACATCAGGAAGCTCAAGAAGACGCACAGAGCGGTAAGCAGGATTGTCGTGTAGTTCTGCCCAGAATCCTGAATCATGTACAGCTCCCCGTTGGTGTCCGGGAACAGGGCCGGTCCAGAGGTGACAATGAAGCTATCGAATCCCCGGTAGTAACCGGACTTATTCTGTTCGGTGACCATCGCCACGACGATGAAGGCGGTAGCCACCAGCGATGTTCCCAAGATTGCAATGATTGCGGAGCGCACCCAGCGGGCGGTGCGCACGCCGTAGTCGCGCAGGGTGACCGAGCGCTGGGCGGTGATGAGGAAGAGGATGCCCAGCGCGATGATGCCCAGCAGGGTGTTGCCGGTGCCGCTGCCCACGAGCATGCGCCCGAAAGCCGAGTAGAGGATGGCCACGGCGGCGACGCCGAGGAAGGTTTTCTTGTTGGTTGCGATGAAAGCCCCGGTGCTCATTTCTTGCTCCTTTCGATGTAGGCGGAGGTGCTAGCGAGGTCGATGAGGGCCGCGGGGTCGAGGTAGCTAACCTCAACACCGAGGGCGCGGGCATGCGCGGCGGTCGATGGGCTGAGCGCTGCAGCCAAAATCGCCTCGCAGCGCTCGCCGAGAGTTTTCTTAGCGAGCACCGAGCCGGCCACCTGCGTCACTAGGTCCGCAGAGCCGCGTAGCACCGGATGGGTAGCGCGCAGCTTATCGACGTCATAGGGTCCGTACGCATCCTGCTTGTGCATGACGATCAAGGTGTCCACCAGGTCTGCGAGATCCTGGGAGTGCTGCGACGTGACCACAATGTCGGCCGATTCGGCGGCGTCGATAAGCATGCGGCGCAACATGGTGCGGTGCTCGACATCGAGGCCGTTGAAGGGTTCGTCGAAAAGCAATGCATCCTTGCCCGATGCGAGGGCGGCCGCAGCGATGAGCAGCTGGCGCTGGCCCAGGCTGAGCTTTTTGATGGGGGTGTCGCCGGGGAAATCTAGGAGGGACTCCGCGTGGGACACATCGAGTTGATCCCAGCCGGTGCGCAGGATGCGGAAATATTCGCGCGGGGTGACGCCGAAGATCTGGGTGTCGGGTGCTGCCTTCGCCACGGCAGCCGTAGGCATTTGCGCGAGGGTATGCAGGTAGTAGGTCTTGCCGGCGCCGTTGGGGCCAATCACGCCGTAGATGCTCATTTCTCCTCCTCCAGCATGGCGATGATGTCGTGGAGCGTAAGGCCGAGGATGTCGGCCTCCGCTTTTAACGGCTCGATGTAGGTGCGCTGGAACGCTTCACGACGCTCAGCTCGAATGCGCTCACGAGCGCCTGGGGTGACGAACATGCCGAGTCCTCTTTTCTTCTCCACGAGCCCCACCATCGACAGTTCCGTCATGGCCTTGGCAGCCGTGGTTGGGTTGATCTGATAGAACTCCGAGAGTTCCTTGGTTGAAGGGGCGCGACTCTCAGCCGCGAGCTCCCCGGACAGAATCATTGATTTCAGATTCTCGGCGATCTGGACGTAGATGGGCCGAGAATCCGCCTCCTTCGCCTGCATATCCACCTCCATGGTGTACGGGTATACCACCTATGCCATAAACCTAAAGCAGAAGAAAGGGGCCCGTCAAGGCCCCATCGAAGGAATCGGAAACGATTCCACCGGACTTTTCTCGATATGACATTATGTAAACCGTGAGTGATTCTCTGCAACGCAACGATCCGAACTCCCCTACTGCCAGTTCTCCGCACAACGGAGATGGCAGCACCAACCACGACGGATACGTCAACCCGCTGCGCGACCCGCAGGATAAGCGCTTGCCGCGTATTGCGGGGCCGGGTGGCATGGTAATTTTCGGAGTGACGGGCGATCTGGCCCGAAAAAAGCTCCTGCCTGCCATTTATGACCTGGCCAACCGCGGTCTGCTACCTGCCTCCTTCGCGTTAGTTGGCTACGGTCGTCGCGAATGGTCGAAGCAGGACTTTGAGGATTATGTGCGTACCGCAGTGGAACAGGGCGCCCGCACAGACTTCCGTGAGAGTGTCTGGCAGCGCCTGGCTGAGGGCATTCACTTTGTTACCGGTACCTTCACCGATGACGAGGCCTTCGATCGCCTGGCCGCGCAACTTGAGGAGCTCGATCGCTCCCGCGGCACCGCTGGCAACTGGGCCTACTACCTGTCCATTCCGCCAGCTAACTTCCCCGATGTCTGTCATCAGCTCGATCGTTCGGGGCTCGCGCAGTCGGGCGAGGATTATTGGCGTCGCGTGATTATTGAGAAGCCATTCGGCCACGACCTGGCTTCGGCCCAGGAACTCAACCGGATTGTGAACTCGGTGTTCCCAGAAGACGCTGTGTTCCGCATTGACCACTACCTGGGCAAAGAAACCGTCCAGAACATTCTGGCCATGCGTTTTGCCAACCAGTTGTTCGATCCGATGTGGAATTCTCACTACATTGACCACGTTCAGATCACCATGGCCGAGGACATCGGTTTGGGTGGTCGCGCCGGTTACTATGACGGTATCGGTGCAGCTCGTGACGTAATTCAGAACCACCTACTCCAGCTGCTGGCACTGGTGGCAATGGAAGAGCCCATCGCCTTTACCCCGGAAGAGCTGCAGGCGGAAAAAATTAAGGTTCTGCGTGCCGTCGAGCCAGTGCGTCCGTTTTCGAAATACACCGCACGTGGCCAGTACACCGCGGATTGGCAGGGCAGCAACTTTGTGCCAGGGCTGCGCGATGAGGAAGGATTCGACCCCGAGTCCACGACCGAGACCTACGCCGCTTGTACGCTCCAGATCAATTCTCGTCGTTGGGCCGGTGTCCCCTTCTACCTGCGCACCGGCAAGCGCCTCGGCCGTCGCGTCACTGAAATTGCGCTGGTCTTTAAGTCCGCACCGCACTTGCCTTTTGCGGAGACAATGACTGCCGCTCTCGGTCAGAACGCCATGGTGATTCGAGTCCAGCCTGACGAGGGCGTGCTCATGCGCTTCGGCTCGAAGGTTCCGGGCTCGGCCATGGAGGTGCGCGATGTCAATATGGACTTCTCCTACTCCGAGGTGTTTACCGAGCAGTCGCCAGAGGCCTACGAGCGCCTGATTCTGGATGCGCTTCTCGACGAGGCCAGCCTCTTCCCCACTAATGAGGAAGTCGAGCTGTCCTGGAAGATTCTTGACCCCATCATCGAGTACTGGGCCAAACGCGGCCGTCCCGAGGGCTACCCCGCAGGTTCGTGGGGGCCGTCCTCCGCTGACCACATGCTTGAGCGCGACGGTCGCGCTTGGCGACGGCCATAGGTTGCCGACCTCTCAGTTCTTAAGAATTTTCTGACAGAAAGAACACTTTCATGATTGTCAATTTGCCAGACACTGACACCGCGAGCATTGCTCGTCAGTTGGTGCAGCTTCGAGAGCAGGGCGGCATCGTTACCACGGGCCGTGTCCTTACCCTGATCGTTTTGGCCAAAAGCGAAGACGACCTGGAAAACATTATTTCCACGGTCAACTCCGTTTCCCGCGAGCACCCATCCCGTGTGCTGGTATTGGTCTCCGATGATCCACGCCTGGATAATCGCCTCGACGCGGAACTCCGCGTCGGTGGAGATGCCGGTGCTGCTGAGATCGTGGTTATGCACATGTCCGGTGAGATTGGTCAGCACCACAGCTCTGTGGTGACTCCCCTGTTGCTGCCCGATACGCCGGTCGTGGCGTGGTGGCCGTCTGAGGCGCCTCAAGTCCCAGCGGCGACACCAATCGGCAGGATTGCCCAGCGCCGTATCACCGATTCGTTGTGTGACCCGAATAGTAACGCTATCTACACGCGCCGTACGGGCTACACGCCTGGCGATTCCGACCTGAGCTGGTCGCGACTGACGAACTGGCGCGGTGTGTTGGCCTCGGCTTTCGACTTGCCGCCGCACTCGCCAGTGACCTCCGTGTCTATCTACGGTCCACAGGAGTCGCCATCGGTGGAGGTCGCCGCCGGCTGGTTGGCAGATCGCCTGGGGCTGCCGGTCAACCGCTACTCCACCGGGGAGAAGAAGATTCCGGTGGACGAAAAGGGCCGCGCCAAGCCACCGGTGACCTCGGTCGCGTTTGAGCGTGAAAATGGCCAGACCCTGCGCATCGATATTGAAAGCGCTACCACTGCATCGGTCACCAACGGAGAAAAGCCCCCGTTCAAGGTCGCATTGTCGCGTCCTACACGCTCCGAGTGCTTGGCAGAGGAGCTGCGTCACCTCGACCACGATACTGCCTACGGACGTGCCCTGCGTGGTCTCAGCCAGATTCACACCGTAGGCATGCAGACCCCAACGTCCACGATCACCAGCTTCGCGAACGAACCAGGAGTCTCTGACAAGTGACAACCGATAACGTCTTGAATACCGTCCCCGCCCCTCAGTTCCACCGCGCCGCCGACCAGGCCGGCATCGTCGAGGCTGCACGTCAACGCTTCATCGATGCGGTTGTCGCCGTCCAGAATGGCAACGTCTCTCCGGTCACCGATGACGGTTTTGTACGCGTCGTTCTCACCGGTGGCGGCGCAGGTACCGCTTTGCTCAGTGCGCTTGCCGACGATTCTGGAGACATCGACTGGAACCGAGTCCTGGTGTTTTTCGGAGATGAACGCTTTGTCGCTGCCGACTCGGTAGACCGCAATGCGCTGGCTGCTCGTGAGCGTCTCTTGTCCCCTGTCGGCGTGCCGGAGGAAAACATTTTCGAGTTCGCCGCTGCCGACAGCGGCATGACTACCACGGAGGCCGCCGAAAGCTACGAAGCTATCGTTCGTCAGAAGGCTCCAAACGGCTTTGACCTGCACCTTCTTGGTATGGGCGGAGAGGGACACATCAACTCGATCTTCCCACATACCGCAGCGCTCGCTGAGCAGGAACGCTTGGTCGTGGACGTGCATAACTGTCCGAAGCCACCACCGACCCGCATCACGTTGACTATGCCGGCCATTGCCAGTTCGCAGCGTGTGTGGCTACTGGTAGCCGGTGGTGAAAAGGCCGACGCGATCGCGGCGATCGCTCAGCAGGACGACCCAGCGCAGTGGCCAGCGGCCGGGGTCCGTGGTGCTCAAGAGACCGTTGTCTTTGTTGACGATGCTGCGGCTGCACAGCTTTAGGCTTCCGCTTCACCGTTAACAGCCAAGAAACAACAAATTCCCGTCGATAAGCGAAATGCTATCGACGGGAATTTTTATTACTTAAAGGCCTTCGGTGGGGCGTGCTGCGTGCGGAACCTACCAGCCGAAGGTATTGAACAGCAGCAACAGGACAATGCAGAGCAACCAGATAATCATGGTCACAATAGTGACGCGGTCAAGGTTCTTCTCCACCACAGTCGAACCGGACAGATTCGACTGCATACCGCCACCAAAGAGGCTGGACAGTCCGCCACCCTTACCCTTGTGGAGCAGGATGAACAGCGTCATCAGGATGGATGTGATGACCAGGACAATCTGAATGGCGAGGTACACGCGCACTTCCTTTTGAAACGTCGCTTCTTTAAGAACTCCAACTATACTAGCGCAATTGCTCCGCTGGCTAGGTATTCCCCAGCCGTCTTTTCTAACCGGAGTTGCGCAGTGCAGTTGCCAGACCGTTCATGGTCAGCTGAATGCCCCGACGCACCTTGTCGCGGTTATCGCCAGCACGGTAGCGACGCAGCATCTCCAGCTGGATGATGTTCAGCGGCATGAGGTATGGGAAGCGCATGTCCACCGAGCGCCTGAGCAGCGGATTGTCTTCAAGAAGGTCCTTGTACTCGGTTACCTTCAGGAACATCTTCAGCGTCAGGTCGAACTCAGCCTTGATGATGCTGTAGATGCGCTCACCGTCGGCCTTATTTTCGCACAGGCTAGCGTAGGCGCGCGCCAGGTTCAGGTCAGCCTTGGACATCACCTGCGCCATGTTCGACAGCACCGAGTTGAAGAACGGCCAGTCCTCGTTGAGCTGACGGAGTTCGGCTAGGCGGGAACCGTCCTCGTCCTCACCAATCCACTCCTGCAGTGCAGAGCCGACACCGAACCAGCCCGGCACCATAGAACGCTGCTGCGACCAGGACAGTACCCATGGAATTGCGCGCAAATCAGAGATGGTCTGAGTCTGCTTGCGTGAGGTCGGACGCGAACCGATGTTGAGGCTACCAATCTCATCGACCGGAGTCGACGATGTGAAGAAGTCGATAAAGCCCGGGTCCTCGTGCATGAGCTTCGAGTAGGCCTCACGAGACAGGTCGGAAATCTCCGACATGATCTCATGGGCGCGAGCTGGGTTCTTCAGGTCATCGACGTCGAGCAGAGTCGACTCGATAGTTGCCGAAACCAGCGCGGCGAGGTTCCTGCGCGCCGCCGCAGGGTGACCGTACTTCGCAGAGATAATCTCGCCCTGCTCGGTGACACGCACCGAACCCTGGACTGCGCCGGAAGGCTGCGCCAAGATTGCCTCGTAGGATGGTCCGCCACCACGGCCGACAGTACCTCCGCGGCCGTGGAAGAGACGCAGGCGAATGTCGTTGTCCTTCGCGGCTGCCACGATGGCGACCTCCGCGTCGTAAAGCGCCCAGTTTGCAGCGAAGTATCCGCCGTCCTTGTTCGAGTCGGAGTAGCCGAGCATGACTTCCTGCAGATCTCCGCGCGCAGAGACGTATGCGCGGTAGACCGGAATGTCCCACGCAGCACGCAGCACGTCGGCGCCAGCCTGCAGGTCTTCGATGGTTTCAAACAGCGGGATGACGTCTACAGAACCGGTCGGCTGGAATCCATTCGGACGAATCAGACCGACCTCCTTAAGCAGAATCATCGGCTCCAGCAGGTCGGAGACTGAGGTACACATCGAAATGATGCAGTGCGGCACTGCATCGCGACCGTACTTGCGAACCGCGCGCGATGCTGCACGCATAATGCCCAGCTCGCGGGCCGTGGCTTCAGAAAGATCTACGGAAGTCGAAACCAGCGGACGGGAGGACTGCAGTTCCTTGGTCAGCAGCTCGACCTTGTCGGCTTCCTTCAATCCTGCGTAATTGTCCACGACACCGGCAGCTGAGAACAGCTCGGTGAGGATTTCCTCGTGAGAGTCCGAATTCTGACGGATATCAATCGAGTACAGGTGGAAACCAAATACCTCAACTGCATCCATCAGATCGCGCAGACGGTGATCGGCGATGAGATCATCGTGGCTGGAACGCAGTGAGTCGTCGATAATCGAGAGCTCTTCAAGCAAGTCCTCGGCGCTGTCATACGGAGTGAACTCCGACCAGTCGCCCTCGATGATGGACTCATCGAAGAAGTTCACCGCTGTTGCCGCCACGCGACCGCGGATACCGTGAACCGCACGACGGTACGGCTCATCTTCACGGTTTAGTACGTCATTGTGGCCCCGGCTGGCCAAGGCGACCAGATCGACGGTGACCTTAGTCAGGCGGTCGCTGAGACTGAGTTCGCGCTCCAGCAGGTGCAGCTGCGAGAAATAGTGACGCAGGATGGTGCCCGCTGCTCGATCGGAGGCGTAGCGCAGCGTCTCCTCCGTCACGTATGGGTTGCCATCGTGATCACCGCCAATCCACGAGCCCATACGAATCGTTGGGTTAGCCTGCAGCTTGTCGCCGCCGAGCTGACGCAAGTGCTTGACGACGTCCCGGTTAATCTGTGGCACAGCTTCCAGCAGAGAAAGCTGGTAGTAGCGAAGACCGACCTCGACCTCATCGCGAATATCCGGGCGGTTCATACGAATCAGAGCCGTCTGCCACAGCGTCAGAATACGGCGGCGGATATCGGCATCAATCTCAGCGAGTCGGTCCGCGGTGCGTGCATTCAGCGGGGCTGCCTGGATCTCGTGGCGGCGCCGCATTGCGGCCGTGATGTGCTTCTGCACATCGAACACTGTACGACGACGAGTTTCCGTTGGATGTGCGGTCAGAACAGGGACGACCTCAATGTGGTCCATCATGTCCGCAATAGCGCTACCAGAAACCTTGGCGTCGCGAAGCTTCTGCCATGTTGCCTCCAGCGTGGAGTCCTGCGGCGGATCGCCAGCATCGAGAGAGGCCTCGATGCCTAGTTCTTCGTGCAGATCCTCAGCGAGGTTAGCCAAAAGTGCGAAGTGCGTGAAAGCACGGATGACCGGGCTTGCCTCGGCCGGGTCTATGTCACGGAAGAGGCCGGCGAGTTTCTCGATATCGCCATCGCCACGATGGAGTTCGAAGGCTGCGCGACGAGCATTTTCGACCAGGTTAAAGACCTCGTCACCCTCTTGCTCGCGGATTACCTGTCCGAGAATTCGACCCAGGTGGCGAATATCCTCCCAGAGCAAGTCCTGCTGCTTCGCGATAGCGGTCGATGAGGATTGCTCATTGCTTGCAGTGTTTCGGTCAGCATCACGATGTACTTGTTCGTTCATTGAGCACGTCCTTTTAAAATTGCCGGGCATTCAAAGTGGAAAGCCTCGGGAAATGTATTGCGCTGAATTATTGCCATTCGGTGTGTCTGGGTTGAGTCCGCCTAAAGGCAATAACCCCGAATCGGTTTTATGAGAATCAATAAAACCAATCCGGGGTCGCGCATGGCGCCTATCTTATCAGTTGATCTGATTTTATATGTAGTTAGGCGTTCTGAGCGGCATCTGCAGCAAGTGCACAGAGCTTGGCGAATGCCTCACCGTCGAGCGAAGCACCACCGACGAGGCCACCGTCGACGTCGGGCTTGCCGACGATCTCAGCGACGTTCTCGGCTTTGACGGAGCCACCGTAGAGAATACGCATCTCCTTGGCGATGGCCTCATCCGCAATTTCAGCGATGGTCTCACGGATAGCTGCACAGACCTCCTGCGCGTCTGCAGCCGATGCGACCTTACCGGTGCCGATAGCCCAGACCGGCTCGTAAGCGATGACGGTCTTGGCCAGCTCAGCGTTGGTCAGGTTAGCCAGGGAGCCCTTGACCTGAGAGACAACGTACTCAACGTGCTCTTCGGCTTCACGGACCTCCAGTGGCTCGCCGACACAGACGATTGGGTTCATACCCTCGCGCAGTGCTGCCTTAGCCTTCTTTGCGACCAGCTCATCGTCTTCTGCGTGCATATCGCGACGCTCGGAGTGACCGACGACGACCCAGGTACAGCCGAGCTTTGCCAGCATTGAGGAGGAAATCTCGCCAGTGTAAGCGCCGGACTCGTGGACTGAGACATCCTGAGCACCGTAGGTAACGCCGAGCTTATCGCCCTCAACCAAAGTCTGGACCGAACGAAGGTCGGTAAACGGTGGGATGACGGCGACGTCAACCTTGTCGTAGTACTCCTTCGGCAGAGCGAACGCGAGTTTCTGCACCACACCGATAGCCTCGAGATGGTTCAGGTTCATCTTCCAGTTACCAGCAATAAATGGTGTACGTGCCATAGTGGTGGAATTCACTTCCCTATCAATTAGTGGATTTTTAAGCGATGAAAACCAAGTGGTGGGAAAATCTTAGTCTTCCAGGACGGAGACGCCCGGCAGAGTCTTACCCTCGAGGAACTCCAGCGAAGCGCCACCACCGGTGGAGATGTGGCTGAAACCTTCCTCGTTCAATCCCAGGGTACGTACTGCCGCTGCGGAGTCGCCGCCACCGACGACGGAGAAGCAACCGTTGTTAGTGGTGGCATCGATGATGGCCTGTGCAACCTCGCGGGTGCCAGCTGCGAAAGCCTCCATCTCGAACACGCCCATCGGGCCGTTCCAGAACACAGTCTTGGACTCAGCCAGCACCTTGCCGAATGCCTCAGCGGAAGCCGGTCCGATGTCCAGGCCCATCCAGCCTTCCGAAATCTCGGTGGCGTCTACAACCTTGTTTTCAGCGTCTGCTGCGAACTTGTCGGCCACGACTACGTCGGTTGGCAGAACAATCTTGTCGCCGTAGCGGTCCAGCAAATCCTTACAGGTGTCAAGCATCTCTTCCTGCAGCAGGGATGCGCCAACGGCGTAGCCCTTGGCAGCCAGGAAGGTGAAGCACATGCCGCCGCCGATGACCAGGGAGTCAACCTTCGGCGCGAGAGCCTCAATAACACCCAGCTTGTCGGAAACCTTGGAGCCGCCGAGCACGACGGTGTACGGCTTTTCCGGGGTCTCTGCAACCTTGCGCAGAACCTCAAGCTCAGCCTGAACCAGGTTGCCGGCGTAGTGCGGCAGCTTCTTCGCGACATCGAAGACGGAAGCCTGGGCGCGGTGAACAACACCGAAACCGTCAGAGACAAATGCACCGTCCGGAACAAGTGCAGCCAGCTCGGCTGCGAACTCGGCGCGCTCTGCCTCGTCCTTGGAGGTCTCGCGCGGATCGAAGCGGACGTTCTCCAACAGAAGTACATCGCCCTCGGTCAAACCATTAGCGCGCTCGTGCGCGTCCTCACCGGAGACATCACCGGCGAGCGCGACGTACTGCTCCAGACGCTCAGAGAGAGCCTCAGCGACCGGGGCCAGGGAGAACTCGGACTTAACCTCGCCCTTCGGGCGACCCAGGTGAGCCATAACAACGACCTTGGCACCGGCGTCGACAAGAGCGGACAGAGTGGGCAGCGAAGCATCGATTCGACCCGGATCGGTGATTACGCCGTCCTTCAGCGGAACGTTAAAGTCGGAGCGGACGAGGACGTAACGGCCTTCAATACCTTCGTTGATCAGGTCTTTGACAGTCTTAACAGTCATCTCAATGAAATCCTTGTGAAAGTGTGTAAAAAACGGGCCGTGGGTGGCGTGCCCTACTCAGGCACAACCACCCCGGCCCGTTCGGGGTCTGGGATTAACCAGGTGTGTTATTAGAGGCGCTCACCGACGTAGACAGCCAGGTCGACGAGGCGGTTGGAGTAGCCCCACTCGTTGTCGTACCAGGAGACAACCTTGACCTGATCGCCGATGACCTTGGTCAGCGGTGCGTCGAAGATCGAGGAACGCGGGTCGCCCTCGATGTCCTTGGAAACGATTGGATCCTCGTTGTAGCCCAGAACACCCTTGAGCTCGCCCTCAGCAGCTTCCTTGATGGCAGCGTTGACGGACTCGACGGTGACCTCGTTCTTAGCAGTGAAGGTCAGGTCGGTGACAGAGCCGGTCGGGGTCGGAACACGCAGTGCGTAGCCGTCCAGCAGGCCCTTGAGCTGCGGCAGAACCAGAGCAACTGCCTTTGCAGCGCCGGTGGAGGTCGGAACAATGTTCAGAGCAGCAGCGCGAGCGCGACGCAGGTCCTTGTGCGGAGCGTCGTGCAGGCGCTGGTCACCGGTGTATGCGTGGATGGTGGTCATGAGACCGCGCTCGATGCCGAACTTGTCGTCCAGAACCTTAGCCATCGGAGCCAGGCAGTTGGTGGTGCAAGAAGCGTTCGAAATGATGTTGTGCTTCTCCGGGTCGTAGTCAGTGTGGTTGACGCCGACAACGAAGGTTGCGTCTTCGTTCTTAGCCGGAGCGGAGATGATGACCTTCTTGGCGCCAGCCTCGATGTGAGCCTTGGCAGCGTTGGCATCGGTGAAGAAACCGGTGGACTCAATGACGATGTCGACCTTGTGCTCGCCCCACGGCAGGTCCTTCGGGTCGCGCTCAGCGTATGCGGCGATGCGCTTGCCGTTGACGGTGAGGGACTCATCGTCGTAGGTGACCTCTGCGTCAAGCTTGCCCATGATGGAGTCGTACTTGAGCAGGTGAGCCAGGGTCTTGTTATCAGTGAGGTCGTTTACAGCAACGACTTCCAAGTCAGCGCCCGCAGCGAGCAGGGAGCGAAAGAAGTTGCGGCCAATGCGACCAAAACCGTTAATACCTACACGAACCGTCACAATAATCTCCTTAATGGATTGGCGAATCGATGCCACTTGTCAGGGCGCTGATTGCGCTCCAACAGGTTCACTACAGAAGTGTACGTTGGGTTTTTCATTCGCGCAGCGATGCTTTGGCGCAAAAATCCCAAATAAACGGAGATTCATCCAAATTTCCGCACCTGACTAGGCATAACAGGTGCTTTACTCGTCAACTTCTTTGTCAAAAAGTTCGTCTGTAACGACTGCAGTTGTGGGGGGAATTCCGAGTTCGTTTGCTCTTTTGTCCGCCATGGAGAGCAAACGCCGGATGCGTCCTGCGACTGCGTCTTTGGTCATTGGCGGATTGGCTAGCTGTCCAAGTTCTTCTAATGATGCCTGCTTGTGCTCGATGCGCAGCTGTCCTGCAGACACCAAGTGATCTGGTACATCGTCGCCGAGAATCTCTAGAGCGCGTTCTACTCGTGCTGCCGCAATAACGGCCGCACGAGCTGAGCGCCGCAGGTTGGCATCGTCGAAGTTTGCCAAGCGGGTGGCCGTAGCTCGCACTTCACGACGCATTCGCTGTTCTTCCCATTGCAGGCGAGTAGTCTGGGCTCCCATTCGCGTGAGGAGCGCACCAATCGCATCGCCCTCCCGGATGATAACTCGATCGCCACTGCGGGACTTATTTTCCTTGCTCTTAGCCGTAATTCCGAGCCTACGAGCACATCCCACCAATGCGAGTGCCGCTTCAGCTGAAGGAGCAGTGACTTCCAAAGCTGAGGAACGCCCAGGCTCAGTCAGTGAACCATGTGCCAAAAATGCACCCCGCCATGCAGCTTCCTGATCAATCTTCTGCCCCATGATCAGCTTGCGTGGTAGCCCACGTACGGGATGTCCTGCAGAGTCAATCAGGCCAGTTTGCCTAACGACAAGTTCCGCGCCATCGGTTACCCGCACGATGTACTTCGAGGTCTTTCGCAACCCACCGGGAGACAAGACATTGAGGCTGGCTTTGACATCGTAGAGTTCGGCCAGCATGGAGCGCAGGCGGCGTGCGACAGCGCCGGAATCCAACTCAGCCTCCAGCACAATCGAACCTGCCACCAGGTGGAGTCCTCCCGCGAAGCGGAACAGGGTCGCAATCTCCGCTGCCTGAGCGCTTTCCTGCGAAACTGACACGCGGGCTAGTTCGTCTTTGACCTTCGCCGTCAATGCCACGATGCTGTCGATCCTCATTTCATGTGTACGAGCTGGGTTTGGGCCTGGCTAATTTAAGTTTAATTAACCCCATTTGAGCTCTAGCAATAAACCTCAAGGATAGTATCCTGAACCAATCGAGTGGCAATTAGCTGATCGCCTGCTGCATCCCCGCAGGAGAATGCAGAAATACCCTCGATTGGCCGGACGCTTTAGAGGAACTGACGAAGTGCAGTAGCTAGCTTCTCCGGCGAATGCCGACCCGTCAGAGCTCCGTAGTCGTCCACTTCTTGCACATCGGCGAAGACCACTTTCGCATCTAGGCTGTCCGCCGCTCGCTGCAGGTATTCCCGTTCGGTATCCGCGAGCGGCGTGTTGTCGTCGACAAGCACGTAATTGAGCTTCAAGTTAGGTGCATGCTGCGTGAGCATATGGATGTGCCGTTCGGAAGAAAAACCGGCGGTCTCCCCCGGCTCGGCGACCAGATTAAGCACTACGACGGTTGTGGCATTGGTTTCTTGCAGAGCGTCCCGCAACCCGGGCACCTGAAGATGTGGCAGAACCGAAGTGAACCACGAACCCGGACCCAGCGTCACCAAATCAGCATTGAGGATAGCTTCAATGGCCTCCTCGGATGCCGGCGGCGCCTCAGGAATCAGCCGGATTCGACGCACCTGGCCAGGCGTGGTGGCCACTGCGACCTGGCCACGGACTTGGCGCACGACGCGAGCATCCTGCTCCAGGCCAACGACTTCGGCCTCAATCTCTAACGGGATTGGCGACATGGGCACGACGCGACCTTGGATTTGCAACAACCGGCCAATTTCGTCAAGCGCGTCGACTTCATTTCCCATCACACTGGTGAGGCCAGCAATGATCAGATTCCCAATCGCATGCCCTGCGAGTGCGCCAGTTCCGCCAAAGCGGTGCTGCAGTGTCTTTTCCCACAGATCTCCTTTTTCCGTATCTGCGGAAAGCGCGGCGAGCGCCATGCGAAGGTCTCCAGGGGGAATCTGCCCCAGCTCACGACGAAGGCGACCGGAGGATCCTCCATCGTCGGCAACTGTGACCACCGCTGTGACATGGTCCGCAACTTGACGGTCAGCTCTCAGCGTGGCAAATAGACCATGACCGCCGCCCAGACTGGTAATTGATGTCAATTTCTACACCTCCACGGAAACCGCTAATTGCGGTCAATATCGCGGTGGACGACGTTGACGTTGATCCCGGAAACTCCCTCGAGCTTCTTAGCCAGCGCCTCCGACATGGCCACACTTCGGTGGTGGCCTCCGGTGCATCCCACAGCGATAGTCATAAAACCCTTGCCCTCACGCCGGTAACCGGGCAAAACCAATTCAATCAAGTTTGTGACGTTGTCCAAGAACCCCTGAGACTCCGGTTGGGACAGTACGTAGTCGGCCACTGCTTTGTTGGTACCACGGCCCGCACGCAGCTCAGGTACCCAATAGGGGTTGGGGAGAAAACGGACGTCGAAAAGCATGTCGGCATCGCGCGGTGCACCGTGCTTAAACCCGAAGGACTCGATGGTAATCTGTTGAATCTTGCTAGCGGTATCCGACAGCTGATGCTCTAACTCACGGCGCAAATCGTGCACGCTCATGTCAGAGGTATCCACTACCAAATCCGACATGCCCTTTATGGGCAGCAGCATCTGACGTTCAGCTGCAATACCCTGTGAAAGCGTGCCATTTTCCTGCAGCGGATGTGTGCGGCGGACTGAGTCGTAGCGGGCGATGAGGGTGTCGTCGTTAGCATCGAAGAAGATGACATAGGGCTGGCGCCCCTCATTGCGGAGTCCGTCGAGCACCTCCCCCAAACTGCCCGCGAATGCGCGCGAGCGAACGTCGGTGACGATAGCGAGGCGCTCTACTGGAGAGTCCGCCTCAAACGACAACTCGACCATGCGCATAATCAACTCCGGGGGCAGGTTGTCTGCGACATACCAGCCCATCTCCTCCAAGACGCTGGCGGCCGTATTGCGTCCGGAACCGGACATGCCGGTAATCAGCACAAGTGACTTTTCAGCCTGAGGGGAATAACCCGAAGTAATCATGCCAATACTCTAATACAATTTCGGCCAACCGCTCTCGGTTTTACTAGCGGAAGTAAACCCGCTAGCACTGTTTCAAGTGCGGTTTTAGCCACTTGTTTACCTACTTCTACGCCTATTCTCCGGTACCGACATCCGAGTTTGGTTGTGAGGATTTTTCGTCTGGGTGGAGGTAATCGTAGACAGTTTTCGCGAGCGTCGGCCCGAAACCAGCTACCTCTTCTATCTGCCCGACGCTGGCCTTTTTCAGCGCCGCAACGGAGCCAAAGTGTTTGACCAACTCACTGCGGCGTGCTGGCCCCAGCCCTTTAATGCCATCGAGTACCGAAGAGCGCATGCGCTTAGAGCGCTGCTGACGGTGATAAGTAATGGCAAAGCGGTGCGCCTCATCACGAATTCGCTGGATAAGGTACATCGCTTCCGAATTGCGCGGCAGAATGAGTGGCTCATCATCGTCGGGAATCCACAGCTCTTCTAAGCGCTTGGCAATACCCACGAGCGTCACATCGGTGACCTCGAGTTCATCGAGGACTGCCTGAGCGGCTGCGACCTGCGGTGCACCACCGTCGACAATGAACAACTGTGGCGGGTAGGCAAATTTGCGGCTACTCCTCGACTGCTCATCGACGGCATCAGTCGTCTCTTCGACGAACATTTCGCTGGCATCATCGGGCATGGCGAGCTTGTCCTCGTTATGGCGCAGAAAACGACGGCGCACCACCTCAGCAATGGAGCCGACGTCGTCGGAGCGACCGTCACCCGCTGCATCCTTGATACGGTAGCGGCGATAGTCGGACTTCTTCGGCAATCCGTCCTCGAAGACCACCAACGAGGCCACCACATCGGTGCCTTGAATATGCGAGATGTCAGTGCATTCGATACGCAGCGGCGCTTCATCCATAAACAGCGCGTCCTGAAGTTCGGAGAGAGCCTGCGATCGAGTAGTTAGATCTCCACTTCGCTTTAGTTTGTGCTGGCGTAGCGCTTCAGCTGCATTTTTCTGCACGGTCTCCATGAGTGTCCGCTTGTCACCGCGCTGCGGGACCCGAATGTCCACATTGGTGCCACGAATATCGGCCAAAAATGCAGCAACCTCGTCAAGATCGTCGGGCGTGGCCTGGACGAGAATTTCGCGTGGCACAACTTGGGCAGCAGTGGTCGATTCATCGCCGTCGACATCCGCGTGCTTGGCGGCATCGCCATAGAACTGTGTCAGGAACTGCGTTAGCAGCCCACCCAAGCTGGGGTCTGTCTCTCCCTCTCGAAACTCTGTAGTCGCGTATTCGCCGGACTTCTCCACTACCCAGCCGCGCTGACCGTAAATACGTCCTGCTCGAACGTGGAAAATCTGCACGGCCGCTTCTAGTTCGTCGGTTGCTAGCGCAATAAAATCGGCATCGGCGGCGTCGGAAAGCACGACTGACTGCCGCTCCATGACCTTGTCGATGGCAGCGAGGTTGTCGCGCAGGCTCGCGGCGCGCTCAAAGTCTAACTCGGCGGCAGCTTCCTCCATTTCCTTCTTCAAGCGCCTGGTGACCGGACCCGTATTCCCGGACATGAAGCTGGTAAAACCACGGACAATTTCGCGGTGTTCTTCGGCACTGACACGGCCGACACAAGGCGCCGAGCATTTGTCGATATAGCCGAGCAAACAGGGCCGTCCCAGGGCCTGCTGCCGGTTGAAGACTCCCTTGGAACAAGTGCGGACCGGGAAAACTCGTGTAAGCAAGTCGAGGGTTTCTCGGATGGCCCACGCGTGTGAATAGGGGCCGAAATAACGCACGCCATTCCGGCGCGGTCCTCGGTAGAGAAACAGCCGCGGGTACAGCTCGCCGACGCTGACGGCCAACATCGGATACGACTTATCGTCGCGGTACATCACGTTGAACCGCGGATTAAAGCGCTTGATCCAGGTGTACTCCAACTGCAGCGCTTCGACCTCATTGTGGACAACAGTCCACGTCACCTTCGAAGCGGACTGCACCATCTGGCGGGTGCGGGGATGCAGCCAAGTTAAGTCCTGGAAGTAGTTAGACAGACGCGCACGGAGATTCTTCGCCTTGCCGACGTAGAGAACGCGTCCGGTTGAATCGAGAAAACGGTACACCCCCGGCTCCGTGGGAATGGTGCCGGGGGCGGGACGGTACTGAGAAGGGTCAGTCACTTACGGTGTCCTTAAAACATGTCCTTGGGTTAATCCTCCGGCATGAACTTGTCTTCAAGTTCACGGAACCGGCGGATGTCTTCCACGACGCGGCTGCCGTCGGCTGACTGGAGCGCGAGCATCGGCACAAACTCAAAGTCTGGCAGCTCCAAGCGAGCCCAGCGGGACTTCTTTGGAAAACTCAGGCCGTAGACATCGACCCACGGGTAGAACTTCGCATTGAGCAGATTGCGGACTTCCACGCCCGTGGCATTTACGCGAACGCGAGCCCGAGTCAGCAGCAGGATTACCCCGGCGATGATCAAACCAATCATTGGGAAAGCCAGCTGGTCAATAGTCGTCACCGAAGCGCCGGTGTTACCAAAGTCCACCACGATGCCCATGAAGATATGGATAGCGAAGACTACAACTGCAGCGATAATCGCCCACAGACGCAGCTTTTGCGAGGTGATTTCCAATAGCCATTTGTCTTCACTACCGGTGTCGACGGCAGTCGAATTGCTGTGGCGTTCGGAGTTACCCATTCTTACTCAGCTCCACCTTCACGAAGAGACTTCAACACGGCGACGGTATGCAGCGCTGCGGCCATGGCCTCGCGACCTTTATTCTCCACAGCTCCCTCACCGCCGGCACGATCAATTGCCTGCTGCTCAGTGTTGCAGGTCAATACACCATTGCCAACAGGTGTCTCACAGTCCAGTGCAATCCGCGTCAGCCCCTCAGTCACCGAGTCGCAGACATAGTCGAAGTGCGGCGTACCACCGCGGATAACGCATCCCAGCGCCACCACGGCGTCGTGAGTTCGCGCGAGCTGCTGTACCACAACCGGAATCTCCAGAGCACCGACGACAGTCACATCCGTGACTACAGCGCCGGCCTCCTCAGCCTGTGCCAGCGCTTCACGACGAAGCTGCCCAGTAATCTCCTCGTTCCAGTGAGAGGTGACCAGACCGACGGTCACACCAGTGGAATCGGGAACGGTAATTTCAGGAAGACCTGCGCCACTCATCTACTGTGCTCCTTCTGTCGAAATGCCGTGGGTCTCCATGTACTCATCCAACCAAGGAAGTTCATGGCCCATGCGTTCGCGCTTTGTCAACAAGTATTTCAAGTTATCCTCGTTGACCTCAACTGGCACCGGTACCCGGCGGCTCATCTCCAGTCCATAACCACCTAGGCCGGCGCGCTTGGTCGGATTGTTCGTCAGCAGCGCCATAGAGGTGACCCCAAGATCCTGCAGAATCTGTGCACCAGTGCCGTACTCGCGGGCGTCCGACGGCAAACCGAGTGCGAGATTGGCATCAACGGTGTCAGCGCCTTCATCTTGCAGGTGGTAGGCCTGCAGCTTCGGCATCAGACCAATGCCTCGGCCTTCGTGACCGCGCATGTAGAGAATGACGCCGCGCCCTGCCTCGTGGACCATGCGCATGGAGTTGTGCAGCTGTTGACCGCAGTCACAGCGGCGAGATCCCAATGCGTCGCCGGTGAGGCATTCGGAGTGCACACGCACGAGGACATCCTGGCCATTGTTGGAAGACACATCCCCCACAACGAGAGCGACATGCTCGACACCGTCGATAAGGCTGCGGTAACCAATGGCACGGAACTCGCCGTAGTCGGTCGGCAGCTTGGTTTCGACAACGCGCTCAATCAAGTGTTCGTTGTGGCGACGGTATTCGATGAGCTGCTCGATGGAAATCAGCGCTAAATCGTGGTCGTCGCAGAAGCGACGTAGTTCCTCCGCGCGCGCCATGCTGGTCGGGTCTTCCTCGGAGACAACCTCACACAGCACACCGGCAGGACGAAGCCCTGCCAGGCGGGCGAGATCGACCGCAGCCTCGGTGTGGCCGGCACGGATGAGGACGCCACCATCGCGAGCTCGCAACGGAACCACGTGTCCCGGTCGGGTGAAATCGTGCGGGCTGGACGTGGGGTCAGCCAGAGTACGAATGGTGTTCGCACGATCTGTGGCGGAAATACCGGTCGTACCGGTGTTGGCATCCACGGTCACTGTGTATGCGGTACCGCGGGCATCCTCATTCTCCGACACCATCGGTGGCAGATTCAGACGCTCGCAGTCCTCGGCGGTCAGCGGTGCACAGATGTAACCAGAGGAATAGCGAACCATAAAGGCAACAAGTTCAGGCGTTACCTTCTCTGCGGCGAAGATGATGTCGCCCTCGTTCTCACGATCTTCATCGTCGACGACGACCACGGCCTTACCGGCTGCGATGTCCGCAATGGCCCGTTCAACAGAATCGAACTTAATCACAGTCTTGTAGCTTATCTTTCCAACATTTTCTCGACGTACTTGGCTAGCACATCGACTTCCAAATTGACCTTGGTGCCTACTGCGGTTGAACCAATAACGGAGTCCGTCAGCGTCGTCGGTATCAGGCTGACCTCAAAGAACCCCTCGCCTACTGCAGAGACAGTCAACGAGGTGCCATCCACGGCAATTGAGCCCTTTTCCACGACATACTTGGAGAGCTGCTTCGGCAGAGAAATCCGCACTACTTCCCAGCGTTCCCCTGGCGTGCGCGAAATAACCTCGCCGGTGCCATCGATATGTCCCTGCACGATATGGCCGCCGAGGCGTTGCCCTACTGCGGTTGCACGTTCGAGGTTGACCTTGGAACCGACCTCAACCTGGCCGAGACTCGACCTATCCAGAGTCTCTTGCATGAGATCAGCGGTAAAGAAGTCATTGTCAAACTCCACGACGGTCAAACAAACGCCATTGACAGCAATGGAGTCACCGTGGTGCACGTCGTCAAGCACGGTGGTCGCGCGAATGGTCAGCGTAATGGAATCGGCTTCGCGGTGGATTTCGCGAATTTCGCCGAGTTCCTCAACAATTCCCGTAAACATAGTGGTCAGGAAAATCCTTTAACATTTGTTATAAATTGAAAGATTTTTACAAAATTAACTCTAGCCGGTCTACCCGCGATCTTTGCCACTGCGGAGTGCCGTGATCAAAATGTCATCCCCCAGAGTCTCTACCGCGGCGGTACGGAAACGGGAGATGTCAGTGATGGTGGTCTCGTGGTTGGCCGATGTCACTGGCAGACCAGCGCCGAGAAAGGCCGGGGCAATATAGGACTCAATCGCGTCGACAGCATCGGCTTCTAAGAAAGCGCTGGCGAGCCGTGGACCGCCTTCTACCAGCACGTCAATAAGCCCCATATCCGCCATTGTCTCCAGCGCCACTTCCACATCGTGAGTGCGAATGTGGCGGAAGTTATCACCACGGATATTCGCATCGGCGGCGACCTCCGAAGTGCCAATCGCGATGCGCAGAGGTTGCGTTGACAGCTCCTCGCCGTCTGGTGTGCGCGCGGTCAATCGCGGATTGTCGGCGAGCACTGTTCCCGTTCCGACGACAATCGCTTGCCGACGTGCACGATCGATATGTACCCGTGCCCGCGCCTGCTCCCCTGTGATCCACTGCGAGGTGCGGTCGGTAGCGGCAGCGAAACCATCCAGCGTGCCCGCAGTCTTCAGCGTGATGTGTGGGCGCCGAGTGCGCTGCCAATGTAACCATGGCCGTAAGTAGCCAGCGGCTACTCGGTTACGCTGGAATTCTTCAACGACCTCGATGTCTTTATAACGCAACCACTCGCTGCCGCCAGCGGCCACGGGATTCGGATCGGCGACTGCAAATATGACGCGGGAAACACCGGCTGCCGCAAGTGCCTCGGTGCACGGTGGTGTACGGCCGATATGATTGCACGGCTCGAGTGTGACCACTGCAGTGCCGCCCTGAGCTCGTGGCCCCGCCATCTCCAATGCCTGTGGCTCTGCGTGTCGCCCGCCTACAGGCTCAGTTCCGGCCACACCTACCGCGATCCCTGCGGTATCGAGGATGACGCAACCAATCGGTGGATTGGGATAAGTGGTGCCTCGAACTCGCTGGCCGGCTTCTATGGCCAATGCCATCGCTTGTTCGTCAGTCAGCGGCTGAGCGGAGACGAGATCCGGAAACTGTGCCACCGTTTCTCACCGCCGTCTACTTAGTTGCAGCAGCGGTTGCCAATGCGCGCAGCTCATCGACAGCCGCCGCACGATCATCAGCGCCGAAAACGGCCGACCCTGCAACGAAGGCATCGCAACCAGCGGCGGCAGCGGATTCGATGGTCTTGGCGGAGATACCACCGTCAATCTCGATCAGAGTATCCAGACCTTCGGCATCAATGCGTTCACGTAGCTTCTCGACCTTGGCCAGCTGATCCGGCATAAAGGACTGGCCCCCGAAACCGGGCTCGACACTCATGACCAGCGCCTCGTCGAATTCGGCGAGGTGATCCAGCCACGGCTCAATTGGGGTACCCGGGCGCAGTGAGAACCCGGCCTTCACGCCCTGGGAACGAATGTGGCGTGCCAGTGCGATGGCATCGTCGGCGGCTTCCACATGGAAGATAACGGAGCTCGCCCCCGCCTTAATGTAGGTGTCGACCCACTTCTCCGGGTTTTCAATCATGAGATGGACATCCAAGTACTTGTCCGTCACCGCAGCTACGGCCTCCAGCACCGGAGCGCCGAAGGACAGGTTGGGAACGAAGTGGCCATCCATGACGTCGATATGTAGCCAATCTGCATTGGCTACAGCCTCAACCTCGCGGTCGAGGCGAGCGAAGTCAGCAGCGAGAATGGACGGGGCAATAATTGGTGCGCTCATAACCTCTGAGCCTAGTCGTTCTTGCGCAAAACTGAGAAGAACATCGCATCGGTCCCGTGGCGGTGTGGCCACATCTGCACAGATGGATACGGTCCGACATCAGTCATCGGCGCTACCAACTCGTGTGCACTCAGCTCAGTCACCGGTAATTCCGTCACTGCCCTGTCGACAATGCCCCTGGTTTCCCGCAGATGCGGCGAACACGTGGAATAGACGATGATGCCACCCGGCCGTGCAAGACGCACAGCTTCGCTGAGCAGTTCAAACTGCAGCGTAGTCAACGAGTTCAGATCGGACGGCGACTTCCGCCAGCGCGCTTCCGGGCGACGGCGGAGCGAGCCCAAGCCAGAGCACGGCGCGTCTACCAAGATGCGGTCAAAGCCTGTCTCGAGCCCGGTATCACGACCATCCGCAACCGTTACAGTCACTGGTAGCCCGGTAGTAGCCTTCTTCACCAGTTCTGCGCGAGTCGCCGATACCTCAACAGCATCGAGCTTCGCGCCCTCAATAGCTGCAATGCCGCCGATGAAAGCTGACTTACCACCGGGGCCGGAACACAGATCTAACCAGCGGCCGCTGTCTTCACCGGCAACGGGTGCCATGGTGACGGCACGCGCAATGAGCTGAGAACCCTCGTCCTGCACCGCAGCCAAACCCTGTCGGACCGGCTCCAACTCTCCTGGGGCACCGGAGTCCAAGCGCACGCAGTACGGCGACCACTGTCCCTCTTCACCGCCAGTGATCAGTGCCAATTCTTCAGCAGTAATCTCGCCCGGACGAGCGACCAAGTGCACCAGCGGGCGGGCATCGTCGGCAGCGAGTGCCTGCTGCAGCTCACCGGCTTGTGCACCGAGTGCGCGGGCAAACTCCATAGCAATCCAGCGCGGGTGGGCATGCTTCATTGCCACGTAGCCAATCGGATCGGTCGCGGGATCCGGCGCAATCTCAGCCACCCATTCGCTTTCGGTCTTCGAGGAGACCTTCCTCAAAATGGCATTGACAAAGCCGCGCGCGCCAGGTCCCGCCACCTTCGCCACTGCCCGCACCGAGGTATCGACCGCTGCGTAGGCGTCGACGCGCGTACGCAGCAGCTGGTACGTGCCCAGGCGTAGCACGTCCATCACCGGTCCAGCAATATCGCTTAACGGGCGTGACGACGATGCCTCAATCACGGCGTCCAACAGGCCTTCCGCCCGCAGTGTGCCGTACGTCAGCTCCGTTGCAAAAGCAGCATCCCGCCCCTTGAGCTTGTGTGTCTTCAGCAACTTGGGCAGCAGCAGGTTTGCGTAAGCATCCTTCTCGCGAACGTCAGCTAGTACCTTCAGCGCGACCTTGCGTGGCTGGTCAATGCCACCGCGATTATCCCCTCCTCGGGTGTCACGGTTACGGTTGCGGTCATCGCGGTTCTGTCCGCCGCGGTTGCTGCGCTGCCGTCCGCCACCGGTGTGGCGGGGTTTGTCGTTGCCCATTTACTCGCAGACCTTTCCGCCGGGTTGGCTACCTCGCGCCCAGTCGGACGCATCCATCATCTTCTTACCCTGTGGCTGCACCTTCACCAGCTGCACATAGCCATCGGCACAACGCACGGATACCCGGTGTTTCTCCACTACCAACTCACCTGGTGTGGCGGCTGCCACCTCTGGAGCAGCTGCCTTTCGCACCTCGTCGACCGCAGCGCTGTCCTCGTCGGAAAGCGGGGTGAGCTCTCCGACCTTCAAACGTGAGCCGTCGAGGGTCGTCCACGCACCTGGAGCAGGCGTGAACGCGCGAGCGCGGCGGTCGAGAAGATGTCGCGGCTGAGTCCAAACGATTCGGGCATCCTCCGGCCCGAACTTAGCGGCGTAGCTGACGTCCTGTTCCGGCTGAGCAGTCGGACGCAACGCACCTGCTTCGATGCCGTCCATGGTGGCGGTTAGAAGATCCGCGCCGGAGAATGCGAGGCGGGTCAAAAGGTCGTCGGCATTATCGGTCGAGCGAATCGCTTCGGTGACGGTACCGAAAACTGGTCCGGTATCCAGGCCCTTTTCAATCCGGAAGGTACTGGCACCCGTGACTTCGTCGCCAGCGGCGATAGCTGCCTGCACCGGCGCGGCACCTCGCCAAGCAGGAAGCAGTGAGAAATGCAGATTTACCCAGCCGTGCGTCGGTACATCGAGCAACTCCTCCGGCACGAGATTGCCGTAGGCGACCACCGGGATGCAGTCGGCGTTTAGTTCGCGGATCTGCTGTTGGATTTCCGCATCGCGCAGGGTAGTCGGGGTGAGAACGGGAATGTCGTGTTCCAAGGCCAGAGCCTTCACCGGCGAGGGCGAAAGCGACTTACCGCGGCCACGGCGGGCATCGGGGCGAGTGAGAACAGCAACGATCTCATGGTGGGAGTCTTTGAGTAACTTCTTCAGTGCAACGACAGCGGGTTCCGGGGTTCCGGCAAAAATCAGGCGCACAGTAAGTGGATTCCTTCCTGGTGGACCTAGTTGTTCTAGTTAATCTAGTGATGAAACTCGGGGCGCCACGCCCGGGGGGGGGCTAGGCGCAGGTGAGTTAACCGCGGTTGAGGAACCATTCCTGCTCACGCAGAGAGCGCATCGCGGTCTTGCGCTCGTCGCCCTCGAGACGCTTCAAAAACAGCACACCGTCCAGGTGGTCGCTTTCATGCTGCACGCAGCGAGCCAGCAGATCGTCAGCTTCGAAGCTCACCGGTGTGCCGTGGCGATCCTGGCCAGTAACGCGCACACGTGCGTGCCGAGTCACGGGTCCATTAATCCCCGGGATAGACAGGCATCCTTCGATTTCGTGGACAGTCTCATCGCCGATGGCTTCCCATTCCGGATTGACGATGTGCCCGCGGGTGCCATTGCAGTCGTAGACGAAGACGCGCTGCAGCACGCCAACCTGGTTTGCTGCGAGCCCGACACCCTGTTGCTCGTCCATGGTGTCGAACATGTCATCAATCAGGTGCGACAGCGTCGCGTCGAAATCAGTGACGGTTTCCGCCTTGGACAGCAACACCGGATCGCCGAAAAGACGTACCTCACGAACTGCCATGAACTTAGAGCCTCCAAGAAAACTGGTGTGAATCAAGCAATAACGCGCTCATTTTAGCAGCTAGCCGAAATTAATCGGATCGACGACAACGCGCACCGGCGTCGGGTCCTTCCTAGTCGCGCGAACGACCTGTGCTGCCTTCAACGCCGCTCCCACTGCCCGTGCTTGACGACGGTCACAGCGAATCAACATCCGCTGAATAGGTGTACCCGGCTCCACGCCCGCTGGTGGCCTGGCGTTGCGGGGAAGGTCTACCGGCCCCAGAATTTCCGCACCCGATGGGACTTCCAGGGACTCCATGAAGTTACGCAGGCCCTCTTCAGTCCCATCCACCGCTGCCACGTGAAAGGCCGGAGGCAGAGCGGCAGCTGTGCGGTCGGCCAATTCCCTGTTCGCAGCGCCTACCGCGTCCCATGCCAGAAGATCGGCCACAGTCGGGACTGCAGCATCCGCATCGATAACCACCGCCCCGCCTTGCTCCCGCGGACGGGCAAGCGTGACAGCCCGAGACCAATGCGCATAGGCCTCTTCATGAGCGCGCAAGTCCTGCCGGCCAAGCATCGCCCAAGTGTCCAGCAGCATCACTGCACCGTAGCCCTCCGGCGAATAAGGCTCGGCTCCCGGCGTGGCCACCACGACCCTCGGGCCTTCGGGAATGTCGTCAACAATGCGTTCTCCAGAGGAAGCGATGACCGGGAATGGACTGAAAATACGGCCAAACTCCTCTGCCGTACGTTCACTGCCGACCACGACCGGCCGAATCTTGGTGGAACCGCAGCTATGGCAACGGTGGTGAATGTCAATACGACCACACCACCGACACGTCGGTGGTGCCGGGTCGTCCGGGTTATCGGACGGTGGAATTCCCAGTGGACCATTACACCAGCGACAGCGCGCAGGCGCGCCACAGGAGCGGCACGACAGTGTCGGCACATATCCCTTGCGAGGTACCTGGACCAGGATCGGAAGCTTTTCGCGCAGCGCGGCCTTTGCCCGTCGAAAAGCGATGGCAGGAAGGCGTCCCCTACTGACGTCATCCGGGTCTTCGGAAGTGTCCGTCGAGGCAATCATCTCCGGCATGGACTCAGCCAGGGTGTCAGTTCCCGCGACCAGATTGTGCGCCCAACCTGAGGAGACGAGCAGCTGCACCTCGGCTGTACGGCTATACGACGCAAAGATGAGAGCGCATCCTTCCTGCGCACTACGCGTCACCAACACCTCGCGAGAGTGCACGTAGGGTGCGCGGGGATCCACGAGGTTGTCATCGCCATCATCGACAATCACTGCTAAACGCAGATTCTTCACTGGCGCGTATGCTGCCGAACGCGTGCCGACGACTATGCGCCCCTGGCCGTGCAGGATATCCAGGTAGCGGCGATAGCGGGACTCGGGACCGAGGCCAGCCCCGAGAAGAGTGAGCTGACGGGCAGAAATAAGCTCGCGAAAAGCGCTCTCAAAGCGCGCCTGTGTGCGTGCGTCCGGCACAATGATGAGAACACCGCCACCATCGCGCGCGACCGAAACGCTGAGTGCGGCGAGCATGGTTGCCACCTGTTCGCCTGGAACTGGCTGCCACGCTGCGCGTGCCGGGGCACCCTTGCGGACGGAATCGACAAAGGATTCGCCGAAGACATAGTTGCCCCAAGCGGAAAGGTCCGGATCTTCGGTGGCAAGCTTTCCCAACTCCTCCCACGTCGGGGGCATGTTCTCCTTGCGAGCACGTTCGGCCCGTGCATGACGGGTTGGGATGGCGGAGCGAATGATGTTTGAGCGCGTTGCGCCGTAATACTCCGCCAGAGAATCCACCAACCGTCGAAGCTGAGGCGGATAGACAACCTCAGAGCTGATGACATCCTTGAGATAGGACAGTTTGCCGTCGTGAGTGGGCGTGGTACAGCGCTCCAGCACCAGCGCATTGACCAACTGGCCGTGGAAGCGAATCCGCACGCGGCAACCGACGACCGCTTCCTCCGCTAGCGCGCGCGGAACCAGGTAGTCGAAGGGGCGATCTAACTGCGGCAGCCCCAAAAGCGGAAGCACCCGCGCGACTGGCAGCTTCTCAGCTGCGGCGGCGGGTGCGAAGGGGGCGTCGGTCATAGAGTCTTACTCTACTGCCCTACCCCAGGGTAATGCTGGCGGGTGGTGTTTATCCCAGGCCAGCGGCTGCGCGGAGCTCTTCAACGCGGTTGAGCTGCTCCCACGGCAGGTCCAAGTCAGTTCGGCCGAAGTGACCGTAGGTGGAGGTCTGTGCATAAATCGGGCGCAGCAGGTCCAGGTCACGAATAATAGCGGCCGGACGAAGGTCGAAGACCTTGTTGATAGCCTCGCGGATGGCGTCGTCTGAAACGTGACCAGTGCCGAAAGAGTCGACGTAGAGGCCCACTGGGCGAGCGCGACCGATAGCGTAGGCGACCTGAATCTCGAGGCGGTCAGCCAGACCCGCGGCCACGGCATTCTTCGCAACCCAACGGGTGGCATAAGCGCCGGAGCGGTCCACCTTTGACGGGTCCTTGCCCGAGAACGCGCCGCCACCGTGACGAGCCATACCGCCGTAAGTGTCGACGATAATCTTGCGACCGGTCAGGCCGGCATCGCCCATCGGGCCACCGATAATAAACTGGCCAGAAGGGTTAACCAGCAGCTTCAATTCATCGGTAACAAAACGCTCGCGCAGGTTAGCGTCGTCGAGCACCCAATCGACGACGTGAGTCTTAATCTGCTCGGTGATCCACTCCTGGGTGACGTCCGGGTCGTGCTGCGTGGACACCACAACGGTGTCCAAGTACGCCGGGCTATTGTCTTCGTCGTAAGCGAAGGTGACCTGAGTCTTACCATCCGGTCGAAGCGATGGGACGATCCCTTCCTTGCGTACCTGCGTCAAGCGGCGAGCCAGGCGGTGCGCCAGTGCAATCGGTAGCGGCATATACTCCGGCGTTTCGTTGGTAGCGTAGCCGAACATCAGCCCCTGGTCGCCAGCGCCCTTGAGATCTTCTGCTTCGACTTCTCCACCAGAGCTGCGTGCTTCCAGAGAAGTGTGCACACCGTCGTGGATGTCTGAGGACTGCTCACCGATCGAAATGGAGACACCACAGGTTTTGCCGTCAAAGCCCTTTTCAGAAGAATCGAAACCGATCTCCTTCAATCGACTCCGGACAATACCGGGGATGTCGACGTAGCTTTTCGTGCGAACCTCGCCAACAACATGGACTAAACCGGTAGTCACCACAGTCTCGACGGCGACCATCGATGCAGAATCCTGCGCGAGCATAGCGTCAAGGATGGAGTCCGAAATCGAGTCGCAAATCTTATCTGGGTGCCCCTCGGTAACAGATTCACTGGAAAACAGTCGAAGATTAGAGGCCACGAGCAGTACAACTTTCTTCTAGATTATTTCCCCACCCCTGCGGTGTCGCTGCAGCGTGGGTTTTCGTTTGATTCGATAATTATAGACCAAGCGGTTCAGTCGCCGTAGTAGGCACCGGCTACTCCGCTGGCTGAGGTTCCTGTCGCAGCTCGGAAACTGCATCCAAAATCGAACCGGCCACCGAGAATTTTGAGCCCCGCGGCACGTCCCACTGCTCGCCATCGAGAGACAGCAACCATCCGACATTGTCAGTCGCACCGAAAGTTTGCCCACCCGAGACGTCGTTACACATGAGCAAATCGCAGCCCTTGCGAACAATCTTCTGCTTCGCAAGCTCGAGCGGCGTCGTCGTCTCGTCACCGGTCTCAGCCGCAAAGCCCACCATCGTCGTGGTCGCCGGAATCTCGCCCGCTTTACGACGCTCCACAGTGGTAGCCAGAATATCTGGGTTTTCTACGAGCTGAATGTTGCTCAACGCGTCGTCTGCGACGCCCTTCTTCATCTTGGCCCCAGCGGTCGATGCCGGACGGAAGTCGGCGACGGCGGCGGCAAAAATGCAGACATCGGCCAGCTTGGAGTGTTCGTGCGCGGCCTCGGCCATCTCCAAAGTGGAATCAACCCTTACAACATTCGCGCCCAGTGGTGTCGGCAACTGATCCGTATGTCCTGCCACCACGGTGACCTGAGCGCCACGCTGTGCTGCCATCTCGGCTAGCGCGAAGCCCTGACGACCTGAGGAGTGGTTGCCGATAAAACGTACCGGGTCGATAGCCTCACGGGTGCCACCGGCAGTAATCATGAAGCGTACGCCCTCGAAGTCGCGGCGGAAGTGGCGTGGATTCTCGACCGCTGCCAATGCTAGTGAAACAATCTGCTCTGGCTCCGGCAGGCGACCTGGACCGGTGTCCTTACCAGTCAAACGGCCATGGGCCGGATCGAGGACAATAGTGCCATGGCGACGAAGAGTCGCGACATTATCCCGCGTAGCTGGATGGTTCCACATTTCGGTGTGCATCGCAGGGGCCAACACCACTGGGCAAGTCGCCACAAGCAAGGTTGCGGTGAGCAGGTCGTCGGCACGCCCGTGCGCGGCGCGCGCCATAAAGTCGGCAGTCGCGGGAACCACGACGACGAGGTCGGCCTCCTGCCCCACGCGGACATGCTGAACCTCATCGACTGCGTCAAAAACTGTAGTCGACACCGGGTTCCCCGACAGCGCCTCGAAAGTAGCTGCACCTACAAAGTTCAATGCGGACTCAGTGGGAACGACACGAACATCGTGACCAAGTTCCTTGAAGCCTCGAACAACGTGTGCGGCCTTATATGCAGCGATGCCGCCGGCAACCCCGACGACAACCTTTAAACATTCGGATACGTCAGCATTACCGGCGGCATGCATACAGATATCTCCCCTTAAGGAAATGCTCTAGCCCTCAGTGTGGTCCAGCAGACCAGCGTTGATTTCACGAAGAGCGATGGACAGAGGCTTCTCAGCGACCCCCGGAGTAACCAGCGGGCCAACGTACTCCAGCATGCCTTCGTCAATCTGCTGGTAGTAGTCATTAATCTGGCGTGCACGCTTGGCAGCGAAGATAGCCAGAGCGTACTTCGAAGAAGCCTTACCAAGCAGCTCATCGATCGGCGGGTTGGTAATACCAATTGGCGGGTCGAACACTGCCTCGGTGGCGGTATTTTCCTGGGTCACGAGAAATCTTTCCTCAATAGAACGTGAGTTACTGGGGTGACAATAAAAATCGTCATAGCAATAGAAACACCATTGCTCGAAAGCGATTTCTACTATCTATGATGTGGAGTCGCCCTGTTACTTACCAGTAGTCAGCGCCCGAGCGATGGCCGCGACAGCATCATCGACGTTGTCGTTGACAACGACCTCATCGAATTCGTGCTGAGCATCCATTTCCACTCGTGCGGTTTCCAGGCGACGCTTGACTTGCGCCTCGGTTTCCGTGCCACGACCAGTGAGCCTGCTGACGAGAATCTCCCAGCTTGGCGGAGCCAAGAACAGCAGGTGAGCATTGGGCGCTACCTTACGGATGGAGCGGGCTCCCGCCAGATCCACCTCAATGAGTACTGGACGCCCCTCGGCGAGAGCTTTATCCACCGGGCCGCGCGGCGTACCAGAACGCTGCAGACCACCGTGGATTTCAGCCCACTCGAGCATCTCTCCTGCATCAATATGCTGTTGGAACTTCTCTGGGGTCACGAAGAAATAGTCGCGGCCATCGACCTCCCCCGGCCGTGCGGCGCGGGTGGTCATGGAAACGCTGAAGTACAGTCCGGGAACCTCGGCACGAAGCCGACTGACAACAGTGGATTTTCCTACACCGGCAGGGCCGGCGAGGACTACCAACTGACCGTTTTCATTCCCGGCCACTGCGACTAGTCCTCCACTGCGTAGCCGAAGCGCTCCAGCAGAGCGCGACGCTGACGGTCACCCAGGCCACGCAGACGGCGGGTCTGAGCAATCTCCAGGTCATTCATGATGTCCTGCGCCTTGACCTTGCCGACCTTCGGCAGAGCCTCGAGCAGAGCGGAGACCTTCATCTTGCCGATGATCTCGTTCTCGTCAGCCTGCTTGAGAACCTCTGGCAGGTCGATAGCGCCACGCTTCAGCTTGTCCTTGAGCTCTGCGCGTACCTTGCGGGCCTGAGCTGCCTTCTCGAGTGCTGCTGCACGCTGCTCCGGGGTCAACTGCGGAAGGGCCACGTGTTCCTCCGTAAAAATAGATTGGTTAGCTTCTTATTTACTAGCACGAGCCTCGCGTCCACCAAAGGCAGGCAACGACACCGTGCTTAACGATTGGAGACCGTACCGCACTCACCGGTTGTTGAGGCAAATGCTGACGGGGTGTCGATAAAAATGACACCGGGGCTTTATCCGCCCCACCTTTCGGTCGTGGTCAACCAACTCCGGCGATTGTAGCACCGTTTGCCCAGGAGAATGGAAATTGACCACGGTTTTTGTACGAAATCTCCTAGGAATTGTCACAGTAACTTGCCTATACCTACGCCACCGCCATCCGAGGGTCATTAGGAAAATCCCGGCAGCTAGGTACGGAAGAGCCCGCAGGGGCACCTGTTCTATGAGGTGTCCCCGCGGGCTTCTGACAATTCGGCGAACTGCTGCTAACTCTCGGAAAGGAACGGAGCTGCAGCTTCAATCGTTGCGCGCCGCAGCGCAGCAGGATCAGGTCCAGCGGAGAGAATCGCACGCGAAATATTCGGCAGTGCAAGCCCCTTGGATTCCCCTGCCAGACGATCTACATCTGCCGGGGTTCCACCCTGAGCTCCCACACCGGGCATGAGAATGGGACCGCGCAGGTCACTGAGCACCGGGGCGTCGTCAAGCGTTGCGCCAACAACAACGCCGATGCTGCCCGCCTTTGCACCACCGTCAATTTGGCGAGCATTAATAGCAGCTGCCTGGTTGACCATGGTCTGAGCCAGAGTCTCACCCGAAACCATCGCCTTCTGCACTGACGCACCTTCCGGATTGGACGTCGCGGCCAGCACAAACAAGCCCCGTCCGTTCTCCAACGCCAACGAAACCGCCGGATCAAGAGCACCGAACCCAAGGTACGGAGATACCGTCAGTGCGTCGGCGGCTAGCGGCGAGCTATCCGACAGCCAGGCTTCGGCGTATGCAGCCATAGTCGAACCGATATCGCCACGCTTGGCATCTGCAATCGACAGCGCACCTGCGTCCTTCAGGTCCGCCAACGTCCGCTCCAGGACGGCAAAGCCCTTGGAACCGTAGGCTTCGAAGAACGCCACCTGGGGCTTGACGACGGCAACGATGTCACCAAACGCTTCGACGCATGTGGTGGCAAAGCGCTCTAGACCTTCTGCCGATCGCGGTAGCTGCCAGGCATCCAGCAACCTAGGGTGCGGGTCGATTCCCACACAGAGCCGGCCGCGCTCGGCGACAACCTCGCTGAGGCGATCGCCGAAACCCTTAATTGTCCGCACTGCGGATCCTTCAGCCTTCGCGGTCATGTTAGACCTGCTCCTGAGCAGCCAACTCTGCCGGGTGGAGCTCCTGCAGAGCCTTAACGCTCATCTCACCGTTGCGCAGTGCCAGGATGCCTTGCAGTGCGGCGACAGCACCCTGAGCGGTAGTCACACAAGTTACGCCCTGGCTCACCGCAGCGGCGCGAATCTCGTATCCGTCAGAACGTGCGCCAGCGGAACCGGATGGGGTGTTGATAATGATGTCAACCTCACCGTCGCGGATCATGTCGACAATGTCGCGCTCGTCAGACGGCGCTTCGGAATCAGTCGTACGCTTTGCGACGACCTCACACTCGACACCGTTGCGGCGCAGCATGCCGGCAGTACCCTCCGTTGCCAGGATGCGGAAGCCCATATCCGCCAGCGTGAGAATCGGGAATACCAGAGTGCGCTTATCGCGGTTGGCCAGCGAGACGAAGATCGTGCCCTCGGTCGGCAACTCACCGAAACCGGCCAGCTCTCCCTTGGCGAAAGCAGCACCAAAGTTGTCGGCCAGCCCCATGACTTCACCGGTGGACTTCATCTCCGGGCTCAGCAGGCTGTCGAGAGCGCGGCCCTCAAAGTCGCGGAAGCGGTTGAACGGCAGGACGGCTTCCTTAACCGCAATCGGAGCGTCAGCGGGCAGAGAACCGCCGTCGAAGTTGGACGGAATCATGCCCTCTTCGCGCAGTTCCGCGATTGTAGTACCCATCATGACGCGGGATGCGGCCTTAGCCAGCGGAACCGAGGTTGCCTTGGAGACAAACGGTACGGTACGAGATGCACGCGGGTTGGCTTCGATGACGTAGAGGGTCTCGTCCTTGAGTGCGTACTGAACGTTCATCAGGCCCTTCACACCGATGCCGTGTGCCAGTGCCTTGGTGGATTCACGCACCTTGTCGATGATGCTTCCGGACAGAGTCATCGGAGGCAGCGCACACGCGGAGTCACCGGAGTGAATACCGGCTTCCTCGATGTGTTCCATGACGCCGCCGAGGTAGACCTCTTCCCCATCACACAGTGCATCAACATCGATTTCGATGGCGCTGTCCAGGAAGCGGTCAACCAGTACCGGGTGCTCATTGGACAGCTCGGTAGCGCGGTTGATGTAGTCCTCCAGGGTGGCCTCATCGTAGACGATTTCCATGCCACGGCCGCCGAGGACGTAGGACGGACGGACCAGCACCGGGTAACCGATGCCAGCGGCAACCTGGCGAGCTTCTGCGAAGGAGGTGGCGGTACCGAACTCCGGCGCCGGCAGGTTGGCCTCAGCCAGGACCTTGCCGAACTCACCACGGTCCTCAGCCAGGTCGATTGCCTCCGGGCTAGTGCCGACAATCGGAACACCTGCGGTCTGCAGACGCTCAGCCAGGCCCAGCGGAGTCTGGCCACCGAGCTGAACAATGACGCCTGCGACCTTTCCAGACTGGCTCTCAGCGTGGTAGACCTCAAGGACATCCTCGAAGGTCAACGGCTCAAAGTAGAGACGGTCTGCGGTGTCGTAGTCGGTGGAGACGGTTTCCGGGTTGCAGTTGACCATGACGGTCTCGTAGCCAACGCGGGAGAGCTCGAGGGCTGCGTGAACACAGGAGTAGTCGAACTCAATGCCCTGGCCGATGCGGTTCGGACCGGAACCGAGGATGATCACCTTTTCCTTCTCGGTCTGCGGAACGACCTCGGACTCAGCAGCCGGGTCCAGTTCGTATGCCGAGTAGTGGTACGGAGTCTGTGCTTCGAACTCGGCGGAGCAGGTATCGACTGTCTTGAATACCGGGTGGATATTCAGGCGCCAGCGCAGCTCACGCACGCCGTCTTCCCCGGCCAACTCCGGACGCAGAGCAGCAATCTGGGCGTCGGAGAGACCCCAGTACTTAGCTTCGCGAAGTAGATCGGAGGTCACCACCGGAGCGTCGATAAGCTCCTTGCGGATATCCTGCAGGTTTTCCATCTCGGCAATAAACCACGGATCGAGGCCAGAAGCTTCGTGGATCTGCTCAATGGAAGCACCCAAACGCTGAGCCAGCTCAACGTCGTAGATGCGGCCTTCAGTCGGACGCTTCAGGTCCTCAAGGACAGCGTTGACATCGTTTGCGCGTTCACCTGCGAAGTCCTCATCCGGAACGGTCCAGAAACCAGCTGGCTTGTTCTCCAGCGAGCGCATGACCTTACCGAGCGCGCCGATGTAGTTGCGGCCGATAGCCATGGCCTCACCGACGGACTTCATGGTGGTGGTCAGCGTGTCGTCAGCACCAGGGAACTTCTCGAAAGCAAAGCGTGGAGCCTTGACAATCACGTAGTCCTGCACCGGCTCAAACGCAGCTGGGGTTTCACCGGTGATGTCGTTGGTGATCTCATCGAGGGTGTAGCCGATAGCCAGCTTGGCAGCAATCTTTGCAATCGGGAAACCAGTTGCCTTGGAAGCAAGCGCCGAGGAGCGGGAGACGCGCGGGTTCATCTCAATGGTGATGATGCGGCCGTCATTTGGATTGATGGCGAACTGGATGTTACAGCCACCGGTGTCAACGCCGACCTCACGCAGGATTGCGATGCCCTGGTCACGCATGGTCTGGAACTCGCGGTCGGTCAGAGTCATCGACGGAGCGACAGTTACCGAGTCACCAGTGTGGACACCGAGGGCATCAACGTTTTCAATGGAGCAGACCACGACAACGTTGTCGTCGCCATCGCGCATGAGCTCGAGCTCAAATTCCTTCCAACCGAGGATGGACTCCTCAATCAGAACATTGGCCTCGGGCGATGCGGCTAGGCCGCCACCTGCAATACGGTCGAGGTCTTCCTGGTTGAAAGCCAGACCGGAGCCCAGACCACCCATGGTGAACGAGGGGCGAACAACGACCGGAAGACCGAGCTCTGCAACAGTCTCATGGACTTCTTCCATGTTGTGGCAGACGCGGGAACGAGCGGACTCGCCACCAATCTTGGCGACGATGTCCTTGAACATCTGGCGATCCTCACCGCGCTGAATGGCCGGAATATCAGCGCCAATCAGCTCGACATTATACTTTTCCAGAATGCCCTCGCGGTCCAGCTGAATAGCTGCGTTCAGTGCAGTCTGGCCACCGAGAGTTGCCAGGACAGCGTCAATCGGGTTGCCCTCTGCAGCTTCCTTGGCCAGGATCTTTTCGATGTACTTGGTTTCAATCGGCTCGATGTAGGTGGAGTCTGCGAACTCCGGGTCAGTCATAATCGTTGCCGGGTTAGAGTTAACCAGCGTGACTCGCAGGCCCTCTTCGCGCAGCACGCGGCAAGCCTGGGTGCCGGAGTAATCGAACTCGCAGGCCTGACCGATAACAATCGGGCCGGAGCCGATAACCAGTACGTGGTTGATGTCTGTACGACGTGGCATGGTGTTAGGTCCCTTAGCCCTTTCCTACTTGTTCGAGTTTCCGGTTGCGGACTTGTTGAAATCGACCTTCTGAATCAGCTCCAGGAAGTCATCGAAGAGAGAGTGCGCATCGTGCGGGCCGGCTGCGGACTCTGGGTGGTACTGCACAGAAAAGGCCATGCCGTTCTTCAGTGCGACACCTTCAACGACGTCGTCGTTAAGGCAAGTGTGCGTAACCTCTGCCTCGCCCCACGGAGTATCGAAACTCTCGCCGGCCTTGCCTTCAAGTGCGAAGCCGTGGTTCTGAGCGGTGATAAAGATGCGGCCAGTGCGGTGGTCCTTCACCGGAACATTGACGCCGCGGTGGCCGAAGACCAGCTTGTAGGTGTTCAGGCCGAGTGCCCGACCAAGAATCTGATTACCGAAGCAGATACCGAATAGCGGCATGCCGTCATCGAGTGCGGCCTTGGCGACCGCAACCATCTCATCAGCAGTTGCCGGGTCACCCGGGCCGTTGGACAAGAAGACGCCATCCGGCTGGTATTCTTTCTTAATATCTTCGTACGGAGTGTTAGCCGGAACCACTACGACTTCCAGGCCACGCTTAGCCAGCTCACGCGGGGTGTTGGACTTAATGCCCAGGTCGTAGGCCACAACACGTGCCTTCTTCTCCCCCTGTGCTTCCACAACATAGGCCTGATCGGTGCTGACCTCGCGAGCCAGATCCGCGCCCTTCATCGCAGGCTGAGCGCGAACGATTTCCACCAGCTTATCGACGGGTTGCTGTGCGTCCTCACCAGAGAAAATACCAGCGGCAATCGAGCCATTGTCGCGCAAATGGCGAACCAGCGCGCGGGTATCAATCTGACGGATACCGATGATGCCCTGTGCCTTCAGCTCATCTTCCAAGCTGCGCTCGGAGCGCCAGTTGGAGGGAATACGCGATAGATCGCGGATAATAAAGCCCGCTGCCCAAATCTTGTTTCCACGGGACTCGTAGTCCTCGTCATTCCAACCGGTGTTACCGATCTGTGGTGCAGTGGCCACAACCAGCTGGCGGTGGTAGGACGGGTCAGTCAGGGTTTCCTGGTAGCCCGTCATAGCGGTGGTAAAAACTGCCTCACCCAGGGTCGTACCGGTGGCGCCAAAACCGCGTCCGCGGAACACTCGTCCATCTGCCAATACCAGGACTGCCGCTGTAGCGGCCGCGGCCTGCGACTCGTTGCTCACGTTATTGCCTTTCAGTTGGGTAGCGTGCGAGGAATTTACATTAATCATACGGGACGCATGTGAGTTTTTATGCGTTGACATGAATATTATCCAGCGACCTCTCCGTTAAGAGCGGTCACCTTACCGCGCAGCACGGTAGCTGCCACGGACACGGCCATCTCCATTTCCTCATAAGGAGTGTTCTCGGACTTCGACGCCAGGTCTTCGCCGCGGACCGTCCACTTTTTGCCCGGGTCAACAACGGTCAGGTTGGCAGGCTCACCGACAGCGATTGGTCGGCCGTGCCCCGGCAGCTTCACAATTTGAGCAGGACGCTCACTCATAACCTTGGCCAGCCAGCGCCAATCACAATCGCCCTTCAAAACGAACTCTTCGGCGATGATTGGCATCGAGGTCTCCAGACCAAGCATGCCGGGCTTAGCGTGCTCGAACTCGCAGCACTTTTCTTCAGAGCCGTGCGGAGCATGGTCGGTAGCGACACAGTCAATAATCCCGTCAATCAGAGCCTGACGCAGAGCCAGGGTGTCGCGCTGCTCACGCAGCGGCGGGTTGACGCGGTAGACGCCGTCGTAGGTCTCCAGCTTCTCATCGGTGAGAATTAGGTGATGTGGGGTAACCTCGGCGGTCAGCGGAATGTCATGCTCCTTTGCCCACTTGACCAGCTCAACAGTGCCTTCGGTGGAAGCGTGGCAGATATGCATGCGTCCGCCGTAGTCGCGAGCCATGATGGCATCTCGGGCCACGATGGACTCCTCGGCTACGCGCGGCCACCCGGTCAGGCCCAGACGTGCGGCGGTCGCACCTTCGTGGGCCGATGCATCTGCGGTCAGACGCGGATCTTCGCAGTGCTGCGCCAGCAATACGTCTTCGCCGCGGGCGTATTCAATCGCGCGGCGCATAATCAGCGGATTGTCGACGCACTTACCGTCATCGGAGAACATGCGTACCTTCGCCTGCGAGTCTGCCATCATGCCGAACTCGGTCAGCGTCTCGCCCTTCAGGCCCTTAGTAATAGAGCCGACCGGGTGAATGTCGCAGAGGTTCAGCGCCTGGCCCTTGAGCCATACCGACTCAGCAATCGAAGGGTCGTCGGTTACCGGAGCGGTATTGGCCATAGTGAACACTGCGGTGAAACCACCGCGTGCTGCGGCAGCGGAACCAGTGGCCAGGGTTTCCGTATCTTCACGGCCCGGCTCACGCAGGTGCACATGGATGTCGACCAGACCTGGCAGAAGAACGAGGGAGTCGAACTCCAGGACCTCTACCCCGTCCTCGGCCGTGAGGTTTTCGCCAATCTCAGCGATAACGCCATCGTCAATCAAGACGTCGACATCTTCGCCTTCACCGTAGGGACGCACACCCTTCAGCAGTAGTTGTCCCCGTGCAGGTGCTGCCAATGGTCCTACCTCGGGGTACGAGGCTTCGTCATATTCATTGCGATTCGACATTTATGCCTGCCCTTCCAAGTTGGCGGAAACGCCTGAGGTCAGCAGTGTGAAAAGAACTGCCATGCGGACGTGGACACCGTTGGCTACCTGCTGCAGCACGGCAGTGCGCGGCAGATCAGCGACGGCATCGTTAATTTCCATGCCACGAAGCATCGGACCTGGGTGCATCACAATGCAGTCGTCGCGAAGCATCTTCTCACGAGCCTTCGACAGCCCGTAGCGAGTGGCGTATTCGCGATGGGATGGGAAGAAACCTCCGTTCATGCGCTCCTGCTGAACGCGGAGCATCATCACGGCATCAGCATCTCGGATCTCGTCTTCCATGCGGTAGGCAACACGCACCGGCCAGGTCTCGATGCCAAATGGCAGCAACGTCGGTGGGGCGACGAAGACGACTTCGGCGCCGAGCTTGCTCAGGAGATCGGCGTTAGAGCGGGCGACGCGAGAATGCAGGATATCGCCAACGATGACGACCTTGCGCCCCTCAATTCCACCGAGACGCTGACGCAACGTCACCGCGTCCAGGAGAGCCTGCGTCGGGTGCTGGTGCTTTCCGTCACCCGCGTTGATGATCGATGGGCCGTTGCCAAATTCCTCAGTCCACTTGGCGATCAGCTGTGCCGCTCCCGACGATGGGTGCCTAACGACGATGGCATCGCCGCCGATAGCATCCAAAGTCAGCGCGGTGTCTTTCAGGCTCTCGCCCTTCTTCACAGAGGAAGAGGAAGCTGAGATATTAATAACATCGGCGCTCATCCACTTACCCGCAGTCTCAAAAGATGAGCGGGTGCGCGTGGAGTTCTCGTAAAAGAGGTTGTAAATAGTGCGGCCGCGCAGGGTCGGCAGCTTCTTAATTTCCCGACCGCGGATGACCTCCTTAAAACGATCGGCCTCATCCATCAGGCCGACAATTTCATCCTTGGTCAAATCCGCAATGCTAATCAGATGTTTCACTGTTCCTCCGCCCGGGTGAGAATAACCGCGTCGCGGCCGTCAAGCGCCTCGACCAGCACATCGACGTCTTCGTCGCGGGAAGTTGGCAGATTCTTACCGACGTAATCGGCGCGAATTGGTAGTTGGCGATGACCACGATCGACCAGCACTGCAAGCTGGATTACTCGCGGGCGACCGATATCAGCAATAGCGTCGAGTGCGGCACGAATCGTGCGACCTGAGAAAAGGACATCGTCTACGAGAACAACGGTGGTTCCGTCAATTCCGGAGTTCGGAATATTCGTGGGCTGCAGGGCGCGGTGCGGGCCCTTGCGCAAGTCATCCCTGTATAGGGTGATATCGAGCGATCCAGTTTCCGGACGTATGCCGGAGAACTGTTCAATCAAATCGGCTAGCTTTTCCGCCAGCGGCACGCCACCAGATGGAATGCCGAGGAGAACTACGCGCCCAGCATTTGGGCTATCCAGCGCAGTTTTTTCAATAATTTGGTGCGCGATGCGCGCGACGGTACGTGCAACTTCGTCTGCATTGAGCAGCTCGGTTGTTTGCGGCGTTCCTTCGCTCATCGTGACCTCCTTCCCCGCCTCTCAGTGCGGTCCGTTAAAGGATGTCTTGATTGTGGATATTTGATTATCAGTCTGCATGACCCGCAACTACGGTCGCGGTGCAAACTTCCGCTGACCAGAATAGCACCCACGCTTAGATTGCCTCTAAATGCAACAAAGCTCCAAGCCCCCAAAAAAGGGACTTGGAGTTTCAGACAATCCGCGAGAAACGACTGCGATTGACTCGCAGTAATCCCGGCCGCTTTTACTGGCTAGGACCCGTTCTCGCTCTTAGCCACGTCTTCAGCCACCAGCTTGGCAATATCGCTCATGTCCAGGCCGGTAATCTTAGCCATCTCATCGGAGTCGACCAATGCCTTGTCAGCTTCCTCATTTGCGGCAGCCTGTGCCTGGATAGCTTCATCGAACTGGGACTCGCCCACCGAAGTGCTCACAGCTGCAGCTGCCAGGCGTGCCTGGTCGGCAATCTTGGCTTCAGCATCGAGTACTGCGTTGATGTACGGTGCCGCCACATCAGTGGAGTATTCCGATGCCAGCTCAACGCCTTCCACCACGGCCACACGCGGAGGCACGTCGGAGTTGTAGAACAGCTCCCAGGTGGAAAGACGCAAAATAGCGCGGTCGACTGCCGGTAGGCGACGCAGCGGCCACTCCTCCGTCAGGTACGAAGAAATCGTAGAGTCGATACCGATGATCTCCGCAGCTACACCGCGCACAATCTGCTCGGTGTACTCCGCAATTGGATTCACATCCAAATCGGGATTACGGACCATTTCCAGCCGCTCTTCAAGAAGCTTGACGACGTCGACGCCTCGCTGCTCGGCCTCAAAAAGCAGATCTACTGCACGACGGCGCGCACGGTAGCGCGCGCCGTGGCGCTTGTAGTTAGGTTCGCGAACGTTCGCGGACTCCTGCGCATCCGAGGTGTCAACGGACTTGTGATCCTTTTCAGTCATGGATGTGTATGTATCGCTCTCAACAAAAGGGTGAACTAGATGAGGGAATTAGTGGTTGACGCGGGACAGGTAGGAACCGTCACGGGTGTCGACCTTCAGAACGTCGCCGGTTTCGATGAACAGCGGCACCTGAATCTCAGCGCCAGTCTCCAAAGTTGCCGGCTTGGTGCCACCGGTGGAGCGGTCGCCCTGCAGACCCGGGTCGGTCTGCTCAACCTTCAGTTCGACCGAAACAGGCATTTCAGCGAAAAGAACGTTGCCCTCATGGAAGGACACCTGGCAGGTGGTTTCCGGAAGCAGGAACTTAGCACCCTCCGGCATCTGAGCATCCAGGATGGAAATCTGGTCGTAGGTCTTGTCGTCCATGAAGACGTATCCTTCACCGTCGTGGTACAGGTACGTCATGTCGCGGCGGTCGACGGTAGCAGTCTCAATCTTGACACCAGCGTTGAAAGTCTTGTCAACAACCTTGCCGGTCAGAACGTCCTTCAGCTTGGTGCGGACGAATGCCGGACCCTTACCTGGCTTGACGTGCTGGAACTCCACGATCTGCTGAAGCTTGTTGTCGTGCTTGATAACTAGACCGTTTTTAAAATCTGCGGTGGTAGCCAACTAAACTCTCCTGAAATTGTTAAAAAGCTCTCTGACGAAACCACGATACTCCGTATCTCATCGAGAGAAAAATAAAAACGCCGTGATGTTAGGCTCGCGGTTTCGGCAGCTGTGTAATAATTTCCGGCTCGGTGTCAGTGATAATCAACGTATCTTCGATGCGCACACCGCCGAACCCCGGAACATAAATACCAGGCTCGATGGTCAACGTCATGCCAGCTGCCAACTTCCCCTTGCCGGTGCGAGCGGCAAATGGAGCCTCATGCACCTCGATACCAATCCCGTGGCCGGTGGAATGGACGAAGTGTTCCCCATAACCAGCATTTTCAATAATGTCCCGGCATGCTGCGTCAACAGCCACAACATCGGCCCCTGGCACGGCCGCTTTTACGCCGGCCAGCTGTGCTTCCAGTACGACGTTGTAAATCTCTCGGGCTTTCTCGTCTGCGAACTCCACACCGGCAACGATCGCGCCGGCCAGATCCGACGACGTACTGTTCGGATTGTTTTCGCTTGACGACGTTGCCGTCTCACCGGCAAAGAGGGTACGTGTCATATCGGAGTTGTAGCCCCCGGCAAAGGCACCAAAGTCAATAGTGACCAGGTCACCTGCCTCGATTACGCGATCTTCCGCTCCGTGATGTGGCTTGGCGGAATTCGGGCCGCTTGCGACAATCGTGTCGAAGCTGGGCCGATCGGCACCATGCATGCGCATCCGGTACTCCAACTCTGCGGCGACTTCGCGCTCCTTGCGGCCGGCGACCACGATGCCGTCGTGAAGCAAGTCCTCGAATGCGCGGACCGCGATGTCGGCGACGTGGCGCAGAGCGACGAGTTCCGTATCGGACTTGATTTCCCGCAGTTTAGAGACGACGCCCGTAGTCGATACCAGCTCGAGTGCCTGTGGACGGGCATCCTCTAGCTCTTGGTAAGCAGCCATGGTGAGGAACTCAGATTCAACACCAAGACGCGAAATATCCAACTTTCGGGCTTGACCGACGAGTGCCACGCCGGTGTTGCGGGCGGTGAGTAACTCCACGTCCGGTGCCTGCTTGCCAGCCTGAACCGTATAGCGGCCGTCGGTGGAAAGCAGCGCTTCCCCACTGGCCGCAACAATCAAACCAGCATTCGAGCCGTGGAAACCCGTAAGCCAACCAACATGCGTCGGATCGACTGTGAGGAAACCGTCGCAGTCGTTGTCGGACAATGCGTCGATAAGAGCGGCTCGGCGGGCGGCGTAGTTCGTGGAGATTTCTGTCATAGTGTCGTACTCACCCTTCTCAGTGCCATGGAATAGCCATCAGTTCCACATCCGACGATAACGCCCGCGGCAAGCGCCGAAAGATACGAGTGATGCCGAAACTCCTCCCGGGCGTGAATGTTTGAAATATGAACCTCGTGGAAGCCCGGGCCGTCGGCAATCTCGGCGAGCGCGTCACGTAGGGCGACGGAGGTGTGTGTCAACCCTCCTGGATTGATAATTACTGGCCAACCGTAATCAGCAGCTTCGTGAACCCACTCGATGAGCTGACCTTCATAGTTGGATTGGCGGCAATCCACTACGACGCCAAGCTCCTTGGCTAGGGTACGAAGTTCAGATTCGACATCGGCCAAAGTAGTGGCACCGTAAATTTCTGGCTGACGCTTGCCCAGACGATCGAGGTTCGGGCCGTTCAAAACAAGCACGGTCGGAATCGCCGTCGTGGCATCCGTTGCTGCACGAAGAGAGGTCATTAGCGGGTTGACTCCTCAGATGCGGCCTGCCCACTGTTGCAGAGCAGTTCGTATGCACGCTCGAGGTCATCCATGCCCGGGCCTTCAAGACGGGCTGTTTCACCGGGGTTTTCCAGAATAACGAATCGGATCGCACCATCGCGGTTCTTCTTATCCCTGGTCATAGCATCGTAGAGCTCGGTAAAACGACCCGCCTGGTAGGTCGTTGGCAGCCCAATGGACTCTAGGATGCGACGGTGGCGGTCTACAAGTTCCTGATTAATATGTCCGGTGATCTTGGCCAGCTCGGCGACATAAACCATGCCTACAGCTACGGCGTGGCCATGGCGCCAACGGTAGTTTTCAAAGTGCTCAACTGCATGACCGAAAGTGTGGCCATAGTTAAGGATCTCGCGGAGGCCAGATTCCTTCAAATCCTCAGCGACAACGCGTGCTTTGACAGCAATCGCGCGCTCGACCAGTTCTGGCAAGTCACCGTCAACATCGAGGCAGGTCTGCGGGTTTGCCTCGTAAAGATCGAGAATCTTCGTGTCCGCGATAAATCCAGCCTTGATGATCTCTGCCGTGCCGGCAATCAGTTCAGCCTTCGGCAAGGTGCGCAGGACATCCAGGTCACAGAACACCGCGGCAGGCTCGTGGAAGGCGCCGACCAGGTTCTTTCCGGCTGCAGTGTTGATACCGGTCTTACCGCCGACAGCTGCGTCGACCATGCCGAGCAGCGTTGTCGGGACCTGGATAACCTTCACTCCACGCATCCACGCGGCGGCGACGAATCCACCGAAATCTGTGGCTGCACCGCCGCCAATCGCGATTACCGCGTCACGCCGGCCCAGACCGCGTTCACCAAAAGTGTCCCAAACTGTTTCAGCAACTGTGAGCGTCTTACCCTCCTCCGCATCAGGAATCTGGATGCTGAAGGCATCGACTCCCTTGTCCGCCAGTGCCTTGATGACGCCGAAGCTCAGCTCTTGAACGCTCCCCTGGTGAATCACCGCAACCTGGGAGGCAAAGGTAACGGCCTCCGCAATCTGCTCGGTGAGTCCATGCCCCATGGTCACCGTGTACGGGGATGGGCCTTCAACACGGATTCTGCGGGTTGAGTTCATTGTCAGTCCCTAGTCGTTAGCGTAAGAAATGTATGGAGTTGCTGGTTATGCGGCAGTGGTTAGCTACCGCCATTTAATAGTCGCCGGTTAAGCCTCGTCGCAGGTTTCATCGAGGTAGCTGAGGATCTCGGCTACAACGCGCTGCGGGGAACGTTCGTCGGAACGCACCTTGAAAGTGGCTGCATCTTCGTAGAAAGCTCGGCGAGCCTCATAGAGTGCGCGGTAATGAGCCTCTGGGTCAGCCGCCTGGAGTACCGGGCGCGAATTGTTACCCGCGGTACGGCGGACGCCCTCTGCAATGCTGATCTCGAGGTAGACGACGTTATGGTCTGCCAGCAGGTCACGGGTCGCCTGCGAAATCACGGCACCACCGCCAAGTGAGACGATTCCGTCGTGGGTCAGAGCCTCCGCCACGACTTGTTCCTCGATGCGGCGGAATTCCGGCTCTCCCAGCTCGGAAAAGACTTCCCCACAAGTCTTGCCCATGCGCTGTTCAATCATCTCATCGGTATCCGTAAGTCTCGTGCTCAATGCACGAGACAGTCGACGACCGATGGTGGACTTTCCCGATCCGGGCGGTCCGACAAGGACAATAGTAGGAACGGACATTCCCCTCGTTTTACCCTTCTTCGTGTGCGCGACAGTGGCGCTATTTCCAATCAAGGCGACGTCGAGTCTGCTCCAAGTAGCCCTCAACGTTACGCTTGGTTTCCTCCAGGCTATCGCCGCCGAACTTCTCCATTACTGCACGCGCCAGTACTAGCGCGACCATTGCCTCTGCGACAACACCGCCGGCCGGGACCGCGCAGACATCAGAGCGCTGGTGGATCGCGGTAGCTGCATCGCCGCTGGCCATATCAACGGTCTTCAACGCACGCGGAACGGTCGAAATTGGCTTCATCGCAGCACGTACAACGAGAGGTTGAGCATTAGTCATGCCACCCTCCAGGCCACCGGCGCGGTTAGTTTCACGATCCACGCCGTCGTCGGTACGCACCATTTCATCATGGGCCTCGGTGCCACGGCGACGGGCTTCCTCAAAACCGTCGCCGATCTCCACGCCCTTGACGGACTGAATTCCCATCAAGGCACCTGCAAGCTGCGAATCCAGACGGGCATCACCGGAAATGTGCGATCCCAGCCCCACCGGCAGACCGTGGACAACGATCTCGACGATGCCACCGAGAGTGTCGCCCTGCTTCTTGGCGGCCTTGATTTCGTCAATCATCGACTCCTCCGCAGCTGCGGAGAATGCACGCACTGGCGACTCGTCAATCTTGTCCTGATCGGCGAAGGTCGGCAGTGGCCCCTCGTAGGGCTCGGAACGACCGATGGAAATAACGTGGCTGACAACTTCCACACCGAGAGTCTCACGCAGAATTGAGCGGGCCACAACTGATGCCGCCACACGTGCTGCAGTCTCACGAGCCGATGACCGCTCCAGGATGTTTCGAGCATCGGTGTGATTGTACTTCAGCATGCCGTTGAAATCGGCATGCCCCGGGCGCGGGCGGGTTAAGGTGGCGCCACGAGCTGTATCCAAAACAGCTGGCGCAACCGGATCCGGGCTCATGACCTCAGTCCACTTGGGCCATTCGGAGTTGCCGACCATTATGCCAATCGGCGATCCCAGCGTCTCACCATGTCGAATGCCAGTCAGCAGCGTGACCTCATCAGCCTCAAACTTCATTCGCGCGCCGCGACCATAACCGAGACGGCGGCGTGCGAGGTGGCGTGATACGTCATCTGTAGTCAGGGGAAGTCCGCCTGGCGCACCTTCTACGAGAGCGATAAGCGCTTTGCCGTGAGATTCACCCGCGGTAGTCCAACGAAGCATAGGTATCATAATGTCACGTTTGCCGTACTTCTTGTGCATTTGGGGGCATACAAGTTTCAAATATGCCCCATTTTATCGCCCCTGGTCTACCGCTTCAGGGGACTTGTAGGTGCCCTCCGCTTATCCCCCACACAATGGCAGTTGCTGCAAGCATTGCAGGCCCATGAGGCACGCTCGCCGGCACACGCGCGGTTTTTGCTTTACGACGGTCACCCCAGCCCCGCTTTCCCGCCGTGACTACTGCGATGAGGAGAGTGAGTCCCGCAGCCAACAGAATTGCCACTGCAATCCAGATCGCTGCCGCCACCGGCTCGCCCGATACCAGACCGACACCGCCACCGAGAATTGCTGCCAGCTTCACATCTCCAGCCCCCATAGAGCGTGGGTTGATTATGAAGACTGCTACATAGAGGCCAAACCAGAGGCCTATTCCTGTTCCTATGGCTGCGACTGCACTGGCGAAATCGTCAGCCAAGGTGCCTTTATGCTGGAGCACCATTCCAGTGATCGCTATCAGGCCCACTCCCCCTAGCATCAACCACCAGTTCGGCAGTCTTCGCCGGATCACATCCAACCAGCAGCCAGTACCGCCCCAGCCGAGAACAAGCAACACGACTAGGTAATAGAAAACCCGGTCAAGGTAGACCGGGTCAATCCTGTGCTGTCCAATCGGAGACAGCCCTATCTCAGTTATGTCCCACCCCATAACTTTGGGATTGTAACGGGTGTGGGTTAGATCGGCAGCGCTGCACGCATCGCCTCGACATCGGGAGTGCGCCCAGTGAACTGCTCGAACTGTCCCACCGCTTGATGTAGCAACATGGACAGTCCACCGACCGCCTGTGTCCCTCCGCGTTCGGCTGCTTTCACAAGTGGGGTTGGCCAGGGATTGTAAATAACATCGAGAATCTTCGGTGCTCGAGCGAGGTAGCCAGCAACCGATTCAATTGCGGCTGACGGCACCGTAGAGACCAGCACGTCGGCATTGCCAGCAATATCTGCCAGGTTTGGAGCGTCAAAAGTCACCCAAACAAATTCCATCCCCAGCGCGGCAGCTAGCGGTTCAATGTCATATGCGCGCTTGGAGCGCGCTATTACAGTCACATGATTGACACCCAGCTGCGATAGCGCCCAAAGTGCCGGTCGTGCCGTGCCACCGGCACCAACAACAACGGCGCGACCACGTGGTGCGTTCGTGCAGTCAATCTCGCGCAGTGCTCCCAATACACCGTCACCATCAGTGTTGTCGGCGAACCAGCCCGAATCGCGACGGACCAGGGTGTTCGCCGAACCAATTAGCCGTGCGCGCTCACTGACTTCATCGGCGAAGTCCAGCGCGGCAAACTTGCCGGGCATCGTGACGGAAAACCCCTGGAAACTGGGGTCTGCGCCACCAACGACGTCGGCAAGCTCTTCGGCGTTGCACCGAATGCGGTCATAGTGCCAGTCATTCATTCCCGCAGCGCAGTAACCGGCGTTGTGAATAGCCGGCGAGTACGAGTGGTCAATCGGATCTCCCAGCACGGCTGCGCGATGAGTTATAGGCATAGGAGTTCTACCTCTTAGCGGTTCGAATCCAGCACGCCATTGCTGCGTGACTCGTCAATAGCGGCCTCGTGCTCTTCGAAGGTCGTGCTAAAGACGGTATTCCCTTCCTTGTCCACCGTGACAAAGTACAGCCAGGTGCCGTCAGCCGGATTTTCCATGGCACGAATCGCCTCGATGGAGGGCGAAGCAATAGGGGTTTCCGGCAGCCCCTCCTTGGCGTAGGTGTTCCATGCGGTCTTTCGCGCGCGGTCCTCATCCGTGGTTGCGATTTCCTGATCCGGCAGATCGTAATTGACTGTCGAGTCGAACTGCAGCTGCATCGGCTCCTCCAGACGGTTCAGAATAACGCGAGCGACCTTATCGAAGTCACCATCTGGCGACTCCATCTGAATCAGAGAAGCTGCGGTAATCAGCTCGTATGGAGACAGACCAACCATGTCCGCTGAAGCCATGAGCCCTGTGTCCTCATAGTTCTTCACCGATTCCTTGACCAATTTTGCCAGCATCTGTTCGGGCGTCTGCTGCGGGTCAAGGTGATGAACACCTGGCGTAATGAGTCCCTCAAGACGACGAGGGTCGTTGCCACGCGCAGTTACCGCGTCCCGTGCCCATTCTGGAACACCGAGCGCGGCCAAATCAGCCTCGCCAGCAGCACGTTCGAGATCGGTCTTGGACACGCAGTCATTGTCCTCAACGCAAGTGGCCTCTGAAATAAGCGAGAAAATTCCCTTACGCACATCCGATGAGGACACAATGCGGGTATCGGCGAAACGGGCGCCAGTCGGAATGTCAACGGTACCGACCTGATTTTCGACATCCAGAAGAGCCTCGACGGTCTCATCGGCCTTCATCCGCTGGTGGAGTCGGTAGAAACCCGGCTGCAATTCACTTGAATGGGAGTTTTCATTCGCGGCCTGGATGAATGCACGGGAAGACTTGACGACGCCGCTTTCCACCAATTGGTTGGACAAATCAGTAAGTGACGTGCCTTCACTGACCTCAACAATCGTCATTGGCCCCTCGGCTTTGCCGTCGTAATCGTCTACAATGCCCCCACGATTCCAGACGAGGCCAATCACTGCGAGGACGAACACGCATAACAGGACAGAAGTCACATTGATTGCCACTGCCGTTTGGCGGTGGCGAACCCGAGGCTTTGTCCCACCGCTGCGAGCACCAGCGCGGTCCCGGTCGTCACCGCCGCTACCAGTGCGGCGCGCAGTCTGCGCGTCTTTACTCATCAATAATCTCCTCGAACGCAGCTCACTCTCCCATCGGTATCAGCGCGGAGTCTTCCCATTTGGGTGCGACACGCGACTAATAGCGACTGGTACGACATAGCTTTACGACGAAGTCGTAGCACTAGGTTGCATTGTAGGTGTGAATCGCCACTTCAACTTTTCAAATCCCATGCACGCAGAAACGTGCTCAGATATTACACACTTAATAATTGCGCAAAGGTGGGTGAATTGTCACCTTTCGGTAACTTTTGTGTGCCCCTAGTCGGTATTTTCGTCCAAAGATTTTGCCCGTCTGTCCAACCAGGATTGTAGAATTTCTACTGCCGCAGCCTGGTCAATAATCTTCCGCCCGGACTTAACATCAATACCTGCTGCGTGCAGCCTTGATTGAGCCATTACCGTCGTCATCCGTTCATCGGCGTAATGCACTACGACTCGGTCACCGAGTCGGCGCTGCAGCCGGAATCCAACGTCAGTAGCTTTCCGCGCAGAAGTCCCGAACGTGCCGTCGAGCATAAGGGGCATCCCGACAACAATCTCGACGACCTCAAGTTCAGTGGCGAGTCCCACGAGCCGGTCAATATCCGGCCCGTCAGGATCTTTTCGCCCCGTTGCTCGAGTGACTGTTTCAACCGGGGTCGCCAGGATACAGTCGGGGTCAGAGACTGCGACACCAACGCGGACATCGCCGACGTCGATTCCGAGCCGCCGACCCCAACCGGGATCATCCTGACCGGGGGTATCAATGCGGGGCTTAGCCATTGTTTACTGCTCTTCCGATAGCACAGCCGTTAATTGACTACTTGGACAGTTCGGCCTCAACAGCGGCCAATGCTGCGTCGATACCGGAGGCATCAGAGCCGGAGCCCTGTGCCATTGCCGGTTTACCGCCGCCCTTGCCGCCGACCTCGGCGCCCATCAGCTTCACCAAATCGCCGGCCTTAATACCGCGATTGACGGCTTCATCCGAAACCGAGGCCACAAATGGAACCTTGCCGCCAGCGTTGGAAATCAACGCAATAACGCTTGGGCGATCCGCAAGACGCTTCGCCAAGTCATTAGCCAGCGAACGGATGTCCTTCATCTCCGTACCGTCGGGAAGCTTAAGGCCGAGGTAAGTAACATCGCCGATGGTGCGAGCGGACTCCAGGTGAGATGCGGCATTGGCCAGCAGCTGTCCGGCCTTGAAATCAGCGAGCTGCTTCTCTGCAGCCTTGAGCTTCTCAGCCAATGCTGCGATGCGGTCTGGCAGCTCAGCAGACGGAGCCTTGAATTCAGTGGCCAGTCGTTCAGCCAGGAGACGCTCGGTGGACAGGTAGCGGAAGGAATCCATACCCGAGTAGGCCTCAATACGGCGCACGCCCGATCCGACAGAGGACTCGCCCAGCACAGCTACCGGACCAATCTGCGAAGAATGCGAAACGTGGGTACCGCCACACAGCTCAATTGAGAACGGGCCACCGACCTCGACAACGCGGACGATGTCGCCGTAGTTTTCGTTGAACAATGCCATGGCACCAGCGGCCTTGGCCTCTTCCAACGGCATCTCGGCAGTATTGACAGCCCAGTCGTTGTCGACAGCCTCATTGGTAATCTGCTCAATCTCACGGAGCTGTTCCGGTGTGAGCTGCTCACCGTACTTGAAGTCGAAACGGAGGTAGCCCGGCTTATTCATGGAACCAGCCTGAGTTGCAGTATCCCCCAGTACCTGACGCAGAGCACCGTGAATCAGGTGAGTTGCAGTGTGCGCCTGACGAGCACCGTGACGCCACTGCTCGTCTACCAAAGCTTCAGCGGAGACGCCCGGGGTAAACTCACCGGCTGTGACGATGCCCTTGTGCAGCCACAGCTTCTTGCCCACCTTTTGGACATCGTTGATGTGGACCACAGCGCCGGAATCAGTCACGATTCGACCACGGTCAGCCAGCTGACCTCCGGCCTCGGCATAGAGCGGAGTGCGGTCGAGGATAACCTCAATCTCATCGCCCTCTGCGGCAAACGCCTGCTTCTGGCCATCGGCAATGATGCCGAGAATCGTGGATTCGTCGGCAAGCCGATCGTAACCAGTGAAGGACGTCGGGTGTTCATCGATGAACTCGCGGTAGACGTGCAGGTCGGTGTGCGACTGTTTCTTTGCCTGGCTGTCGGCCTTTGCACGCGCACGCTGCTCAGCCATCTCGCGATCGAATTCCTCGCGGTCGATGGTCAGGCCAGCTTCTTCGGCCATCTCGATGGTCAGGTCGATTGGGAAGCCGTGGGTGTCATGCAGGGTGAAGGCATCGTGACCGGATAGAACGGTTTTACCCTCTGCCTTGGCCTTGGTGGCCGCGCGCTCGAACAGCTCCTCACCAGCGGACAGAGTCTTGGTGAAGGTCTTTTCCTCGGCGACGGCGACGCGGCGAATACGGTTCCAGTTCTCCGCGATCTCTGGGTACGACGGGGTCATGGTCTCGGCCGCGATACCAATCAGCTTCTCCAGCACTGGACCGTTAGCTCCGAGCAAGCGCGCAGAGCGGATAATACGGCGCAGAAGGCGACGCAGAATATAGCCACGATCGGAGTTCGAGGGAGTGACGCCGTCGAGCATCAGCATCAAGCCGGTACGGCTGTGGTCAGCGATGACGCGGAAACGGATGTTGTCCTGGTGGTTCGAGCTGTATTTCGAACCGGTGAGCCGCTCAGCCTCGTCGATAACCGGACGCAGTAGGTCAGTTTCGTAGACGTTGTCGACACCCTGCAGCAGGAAAGCAACACGCTCGATACCCATACCGGTATCGATGTTCTTCTTCGGCAACGGGCCAAGAATCTCGAAAGAGTCCTTGCCTGTTCCTTCGCCACGCTCGTTTTCCATGAAGACGAGGTTCCAAATCTCGATGTAGCGATCCTCGTCGGCCTCTGGGCCACCATCAGCACCGTACTCCGGGCCGCGATCGTAGAAAATCTCTGAGCACGGACCACACGGGCCAGGTACACCCATGGACCAGTAGTTGTCCGCCATACCTCGGCGCTGAATGCGCTCCTCCGGTACACCAACCTTCTCGTGCCAGATGTCATGGGCCTCATCGTCGTCGAGGAAAACCGTTACCCACAGCTTCCCAGCCGGGATGCCAAAGCCGCCGTCCTCAACAGCACCAGTCAGAAGGCTCCATGCATGAGTGATGGCACCTTCCTTGAAGTAATTTCCGAATGAGAAGTTACCCGCCATCTGGAAGAAGGTGTTGTGGCGGGTGGTGATACCCACCTCTTCAATGTCCAGTGTGCGCACGCACTTCTGAATCGAGGTCGCGGTGGAGAAGTCCGGAGTCTCATTGCCGAGGAAGTAGGGCTTGAACGGCACCATGCCGGCATTAACGAACAGCAGGTTCGGGTCATCCAAAACCAGGGAGGCACTGGGGACCTCGGTGTGTCCCGCCTTTACGAAATGCTGGATGAAGCGATTTCGAATTTCATGAGTCTGCACGGTGTTCTACTTCCTCGTTTCACGTCGAGCGTCCGAGATGTTTAATACAAAACTAGCAGTCTACCCGCTCGGTTCGAGCAACTTTAAAACCACCCCACCGGCACCCCGTAGATCCCGACCGATCTCGCCTACTTCGATTTCCGGCGGCTCCCCCGGATAATTCGGCGAATGCGTCCGAGGTACTCAGCCATGCCGTTTTCACGACCATGATTGGATGGAACGAAATAATCAGTGCCCACCAACTGATCTGGTGGATACTGTTGGGCAACGACACCCATGGGGTCATTGTGCGGGTAGATATAGTCCACCGCGTGACCAAGGTCCTTAGCCCCGCTGTAATGTCCGTCGCGCAAATGCGGTGGCACCGGCCCGGTCTTCCCGGAACGAACATCCTTCAACGCCCCGTCGATTGCGCTTATGACCGAATTGGATTTCGGTGCCGTGGCCAAGTGAATCGTGGCCTGCGCCAGCGTCAGCCGGGCTTCCGGCATGCCTATCAAGGCAACGGCCTGCGCCGCGGCGACGGCGGTTTGCAGTGCTGTCGGGTCTGCCATACCGATGTCTTCGCTAGCCAGAATTACGATTCGGCGGGCAATAAACCGAGGGTCTTCCCCACCCTCAATCATCCGCGCCAAGTAGTGCAGGGCAGCATCGACATCAGACCCTCGAACGGACTTAATAAACGCGCTGGTGACGTCGTAATGCTGGTCGCCATCGCGGTCATAGCGAACCACGGCCCTGTTGATCGAATTGGCAAGCGACTCAGAGGTAATCTGCTCACCGTCGGCTACGGCTTCTGCGGCTGCCTCGAGGTACGTGAGGGAACGACGAGCATCACCAGCTGCCAGCGCAATGAGTTGATTACGTGCATCGTCTGTCATACTGACGCGACCATTGAGGCCGCGCTCATCAGTAAGTGCTCGATCAATGAGCGTGCCGACGGCTTCGTCATCCAGTGGCTGCAACTGTAACAACAGTGATCGACTGAGCAGCGGGGACACCACTGAGAAGGATGGGTTTTCCGTCGTTGCCGCAACGAGAAGGACAATCCGATTTTCCACGGCACCCAACAGGGCATCCTGCTGGGTCTTAGAGAAGCGGTGCACCTCGTCGATGAAGAGCACCGTTTGAATGCCCTGATTAACGAGCGTGCGACGAGCAGTATCGATAACCGCACGCACTTCCTTCACCCCGGCATTAAGCGCGGAAAGCGCTTCAAAGTGTCGACCGGTCGCCGCGGAAATCAAACTGGCAAGAGTGGTCTTGCCAGTTCCAGGAGGGCCAAACAGAATAACGGAGGTGTCGCCGCCCCCCTCGACCAGACGGCGCAACGGTGCTCCGGGTGCTAGCAGGTGGTCTTGACCAACGACTTCATCCAGGTTTCGCGGTCGCATCCGAACAGCCAATGGCGCATGTGCACCTGGGTGGAAATAGGTGTTCGCATCGGAGTTCAGGCCAGTGCTTGCTGGCCCTGCACCCCGACCTTGGCTCTTGGCCGCCGCAGGGCCGGCAATCGAAGGCTCGTCGAAAAGCCCTGGAGCGTCATCGGCGGAGCCGTTTGCACCGCCTGTCGGCAGCTTATTCGGATCCGCCACGTATGCCCTAGCCTTCCTCTTGCTCTAAGAAATCAATTACAGCATGTGCGAACTTTTCCAGCTCGTCGGCACGATCGTCCTCACATCTATGGGCGAACTGCGCAATGGCGCGAGCTGTGTTAGCCATGTCGCGTCGCTCCAATGCTGAGCCACCAACTTCCGGCTTCAGGTCCGTACGTCCTTCATGCCCCACCCACAGCGCTTGCTTCGGAGAACCGAAGACGGAAACCGTTGCGGAGATGAAGAACCAACCGAGCAAAGCCGCAGCAATGAACGCCATCATACGGCGGTCGCTCGTGTCGCGATACCAATGGTCACGAATCTCTTCCATCCATGCACGGACAAATGCGTCGACCTCTGCCTCCGATGGGCGCTCCACGAAAACGTGCAGCGGGAAGCCTGCGACGACGCTGGCCACGTCGAAGATGACATCGCGGTAACCAGCCCACTCATAGTCGAGGAACTGGACCTTGTCCGCCAGCAGAATGTTGTCCGGGGCGAGGTCAAACGGAGTAAACGCCCTATGCGTGCCCTTCTCAATTCGACGAGCAGCATCCTCACCGAAAGAGCGCACAGCGTCGGGAACAGGAATGCCGGAGCCTTCAATAGCTCGCATGCCAAAGCGAATCCCCGACACAATGCCGTGGTCACGCGCCTCGAGAGCCTCACGATCGACCTTGTTCTTCACCCACATACGACGACGCAGGGTCTCAAACCCCTCTTCGCGAGTATGCGTGTGAATATGCATCCGGCCCAGCGACGCGCCGAGACTGCGGAACGCGCGCAATCGACGCTCTTCATCGCCACGAAAGAGTACGTCCGCAAGAGTGTCCACGACACCGACGTCGCTGAGAACCAATAGCTGCTTTGAAACATCGTAAGCAAGAAGCTGAGGCCCCGGGCGAACGTCGTCAGGCAGCGTATTGATGAACTGGTACGCCACGACTTCCCGTAAAACGGCGGGATCGACACCTTCAGTCATCGTAGGAATTTGCTTTACGACGACCGTGCGCTCCTGCATAAAGGGATTTGTGGCGACCCGTACGCGGACAACAAGAGCGTTTGACTGGCCTGTAAGTACTTCTGGATCCGACAACACTGGAGTGCCGCCGAATCGTGCGGAAAGCAGTGTCTCTGCATCTTTAACTACACTGTCAACTTCTGCTGCAGCGTCGTCCGAGTACTCCATTGAATGCCCTTTCAATGAGCCAGTTTCAGTCAGGCGATACGGATGTCGCGTTGTGGCCCGTACCGCCTTAGTTAGGAGGAATCGACCCCGCTCGCGCTGTTCACGCTGGAGTGGCGGAGCACATTCCTCGCAATGTGATTTCTTTGTTTACTTGCTGTCGCCTGCGTCGGCTGCTGCCTTAGCGGCGTCTGCCTTCTGCTTTGGCTTCGGCTTGAAGTCGATACCGGTCTCCTTGCGCTGCTGAGCGGTAATCGGAGTCGGGGCGTCAGTCAACGGATCAACGCCGCCACCGGACTTCGGGAAGGCGATAACATCGCGAATGGAGTCAACGCCGGCCAGCAGGGAAACGATACGGTCCCAACCGAATGCGATACCACCGTGCGGCGGAGCGCCGTACTGGAAAGCGTCCAACAGGAAGCCGAACTGCTCCTGTGCCTCTTCCTCGCCGATGCCCATAACATCGAAGACGCGCTTCTGGACATCTGGGCGGTGAATACGAATGGAGCCGCCACCAATTTCGTTACCGTTGCAGACGATGTCGTAGGCGTAAGCCAGTGCGTTGCCCGGATCCTTGTCGAAGGTATCCATGTGCTCTGGCTTCGGCGAGGTGAAGGCGTGGTGCACAGCAGTCCACTGGGAGTGGCCCAGGGCAACGTCACCGGAAGCGGTAGCGTCGGCAGCCGGCTCGAACAACGGTGCGTCGACGACCCAGGTGAATGCCCAGTCGCCTTCCTTGATCAGGCCGAGCTTCTTGGCAATCTCTCCACGAGCAGCACCCAGCAGTGCACGGGAGCTCTTAGCATCACCTGCAGCGAAGAAGATGCAGTCACCCGGCTTTGCGCCGACGTGCACCGCGATGCCTTCACGCTCTGCGTCAGTAATGTTCTTGGCAACCGGGCCACCCAGAGTGCCGTCCTCCCCGACGAGGATGTAGGCCAGGCCCTTCGCGCCGCGCTGGCGGGCCCAATCCTGCCAAGCATCGAGTTGACGACGAGGCTGCGATGCGCCACCGTCCATAACAACTGCACCAACGTAGTCGTTCTGGAAGACACGGAAAGTGGTGTCCTTGAAGAACTCAGTGCACTCCACCAACGGAATGTCGAAGCGCAGGTCTGGTTTGTCAGAACCGTACTTCTCCATGGCCTCCTTGAAGGTCATGCGTGGAATCGGAGTCTGAACAGTGACACCGGCCTCGGCGAAGATAGCAACCAGAATCTCTTCTGCCAGCGCAATGACATCGTCCTGCTCGGCGAAGCTCATCTCAACGTCGAGCTGAGTGAACTCTGGCTGGCGGTCAGCGCGGAAGTCCTCATCGCGGTAGCAGCGGGCAATCTGGTAGTAGCGCTCCATACCAGCGACCATAAGCAGCTGCTTGAACAGCTGAGGGGACTGCGGCAGTGCATAGAAAGTGCCCGGCTTCAAACGAGCCGGCACTACGAAGTCACGAGCGCCTTCCGGCGTAGAGCGAGTCAACGTCGGAGTCTCGATTTCTGTAAAGTCGTGGCTGTCCAGCACCTTACGTGCTGCGCGGTTGACAGCCGCACGAAGACGCATAATTTTGGCCGGGCCTTCACGGCGTAGGTCTAGGTAGCGGTACTTCAGGCGAGCTTCTTCGCCCACAGTGCCAGAAGTTCCAACGTCCTCGAGCTGGAACGGCAATGCCGCCGACTCGTTGAGGATGGTCAGCTCCGTAACATTGACCTCAATTTCTCCCGATGCCAGGTTCGGGTTTTCGGAGCCCTCCGGGCGCTTCTCAACGACACCGGTGACCTGAATGCAGTACTCGCTGCGCAGGTGGTGTGCACGCTCAGCAACTTCACTGTTGCGGAACACAACCTGGGCGTAACCGGAGCGGTCACGCATGTCAATGAAGATCACACCACCGTGGTCACGGCGGCGTCCTACCCAACCGGTCAGGGTTACTGTGCTGCCGGCGAGGTCAGCGCGGAGGTCTCCGGCAAGATGCGTACGAAGCACTGCGAATTGGTCCTTCCAAAATTGGTGCTATAGGGATTAACGCTGTGGATAGCGGTTTCGTCCGTGTAGTCTACCTTGAAGCCATTAAGGTGAGAAGAAGACCCCGGTTATTTTGCCTATTACCGGTCATCGCCTTGGGTCTACCTCGGGCTTCATGTACTCACTTAGACATAGATTTTTGTAGGCCTTGACGTTGACTTCCATACGGACACTTTGACGCAGCGCTATTCAATGGCCCGTTTTCCGAACCCTATGCAATAGTCTTACTCCTATGACCTTCCGGAATGACTTCCAAAAGAGCTCGGCTCGTGCCGAGCGACGCTCGGGTGGTGGCCGCGCTATTGCAGTAGGCGGTGGCGGCATCGGCGGCCTTGTCCTCATTGGCCTGTACTTACTTCTCGGCGGCGACCCGGGACAATTGGGACAGCTGACAGGTGCCCAGAACAACCAGTCCTCTCAGACTGCACAGCAAACCCCTGGTGAGGATCCCTGTAAAACCGGCGAAGATGCCAACAGCCGCATCGATTGCCGGATGGAATTCACCGGCATTTCGGTCGACCGAGTCTGGGAAGAACAGCTTCCCGCACAGGCCGGCATCGGGTACACGAACCCAGGCCTAGTCCTCTTTGAAGGCTCCACTCGGTCGGGCTGCGGCGCAGCGTCCTCGTCCACCGGCCCGTTCTACTGCCCCGCCGATCAAACGGCCTACTTCGACACGGAGTTCTTTAGCACCCTGGAGCGCATGGGCGGAGGCAACGGCCCGCTCGCGCAGGAGTATGTCGTAGCCCACGAATTCGGTCACCATATCCAAAATTTGGAGGGTACGCTCGGCCGCAGTAACTACAACGAGCCTGGCCCCGATTCCGATGCCGTAAAGATTGAGCTGCAGGCAGACTGCTATGCGGGTATCTGGGCTCATTACGCGGACAAGGGGCCGGACGCAATCCTCGAACCGCTTTCCGACGAGCAAGTTGCCGATGCCCTCAAAACTACGAAGGCCATTGGCGATGACACCATCCAGCAGCATTCCGGCGGTGGTGTTCAACCGGACTCCTGGACCCATGGCTCAGCTGAGCAGCGTACGAAGGCATTCCTCACCGGCTACAAGTCAGGAAAGATGTCTCAGTGCGACACTCTCGAGCGCGGTGTCTACAGCTAGACTCCGCACTCAACAAATGCGCGTTTCCTAGATGCGCGACTGCAACTCCTGAACCAGCGCATCTAGGACCACCGCGTGCTGCTCGTGGGACTCGAGGTCCTTCAGCTGAACCTCGCCCGCAGCCAATTCAGATTCGCCGAGAACCAACGCAAATCGGGCTCCAGCGCGATCGGCACCCTTCATTGCACCCTTCAGCCCGCGGCCACCGTAGGACATATCCGCGCGGATACCCGCTTGGCGCAGCTTATTGATCTGCACCGCCATAGTGTGAGCGGCTTCTTCACCGAGCGCAACACCATACACATCGACGCGTCGACCGTCGCTAGCCTGCTTGCCCTCGGCTTCCAGCGCGAGCAGTGCACGATCCACACCCAAACCAAAGCCAATTCCGGACAGCTCTTGGCCGCCGAGCTGCGCCATCAGGCCGTCGTAGCGACCACCGCCACCGATACCCGACTGAGCACCAAGGCCGTCGTGAACAAACTCGAAGCACGTCTTGGTGTAGTAGTCCAGCCCCCGCACCATTCGAGGATTGATGACATAGGGCACCTTCATGTCATCCAACAGTCCAGTCACAACTTCAAAGTGATTGCGAGCGCTGTCAGAAAGGTGGTCCAGCATCAGTGGCGCGTCAGTGAGCATTTCCTGCATTTCCGGTCGCTTATCGTCGAGAACACGCAGCGGGTTGATGTTTGCACGGTGACGTGTTTCCTCATCCAGCGGCAGGTCAAACAAGAATTCCTGCAGCTTAGCACGATATTCAGGACGACAGGTGTTGTCACCGAGGCTGGTCAACTCAAGGCGGAAACCCTCCAGGCCGATGCCGCGGAAACATGCGTCGGCAAGCGCGATGACCTCAGCGTCCAGCGCGGGATCATCGACGCCGATTGCCTCTACGCCTACCTGCTGCAACTGACGGTAGCGGCCCGCCTGTGGACGCTCGTATCGGAAGAAAGGACCAGCGTAGGACAGCTTGACCGGCAGCTGACCGCGGTCGAGATTGTGCTCAATGACCGCGCGCATCACGCCCGCGGTACCCTCCGGGCGCAGGGTGACCGAGCGGTCGCCGCGGTCGGCGAACGTGTACATCTCCTTGGTGACGACGTCCGTCGATTCACCTACGCCGCGTGCAAAAAGCCCGGTTTCCTCGAAAATTGGCAGCTCAATGTGCTCATAGCCCGCAAGTCGTGCACGGTGCTGGAATGAGTTTCGCACCGCCTCGAATTCGCGGGAGACCGGCGGGACGTAATCCGGCACGCCCTTGGGCGCGGAGAATGGCTTCAACTTCTTTGGCTTCTGGCTAGAGTTCACTCCGCTAACTCTACCTGCCAACTCTCACGACGTGTCAGCCAGGCTAGATGAGGTTTTGCAGGAAGGGGTTGGTCTCGCGCTCCTCGCCTATCGACGATGCGGAGCCATGGCCCGGAAGAATCATGAGGTCATCCGCCAGCGGGAGAACCTTATCCTTCAACGACTGCTGCATGTGCTCCGGACTACTGCCCGGTAAATCTACGCGACCGATAGCCCCCTTAAAGAGGACGTCCCCGCTGAAGATAATCTCATCTTCCCCATCGGAAGCGCGCAGCATTACGCACCCCGGTGAGTGACCCGGTGCGTGAATGACTTCGAAATTCAACCCTGCCCACTTTACTTCGTCGCCATCCTCGAAGAAATCGGCTTTCGTATAAGCCTGCATGGACTCGATGTCAAAGAGGTGTCCGAAAGAAGAACCGCCGAGTTTCGGATTGGCCAGCAACACATTGTCGGTTTCGTGGATGAAGACAGGGATATCCCAGAAGTCGGCGGCCTCCGCGACATCGCGGACGTGGTCGATATGACCATGGGTCAGCAGAATTGCTTCCGGCTTCCAATCTCGCTTTTCAACCTCGCCGCGTATTACCTCGAACGCTCCCATGCCCGGGTCAATAATCACGCACGGGGTAGCCAAATCGTCCATCTCCGGAGCGCCTGTTGCCACGTAGCAGTTGGTCTGAAAAGGGCCGGCTGCAAATCCAAATATCTCCATAGCGCACATTCTATCGAGTGTCTGCTTGGCTCGAGCTGGGTTCATTTATCACGCTGTTAAGTTCCCGCTAAAACGACGGCTGATAGGTGGCGAAACTCGTAGAACTGTTCTTGGCAATTGGAACTGACGATTGGAAGCTTTTATGCAGATTACGTACTCAGCCACTATCACCTTTTTCATCCTGACAGCTGTGGGAACGGCTCTAGCAGGTTATCCGCGACTGGCCTTCATCCTTTTCATGTCAGCCGCAATAAGCCTGGGTGCGAGGAGTCTAACTCGCCGTTGTCGTAGTCGCGTTGTCGAAGGCACAGGCAGAAGTAAGAGCTGCATCACGCCGGAGAAGGTGAAGAAGTACCGTCGCCAACACCCCGGTGTCGGCATCAAAGAAGCTGTCGAAGCTCTACGTGCTAAAGCGGAACGCCCTTTCCCATGCCGACTTGGCCTGTCATCTCGCAAATGAGAACCGACTCCGGGCATAATGGTCGATTGTGTACGCGACGGTGACCGACTGAGCTTTCACCTCAAACTCGGTCACTATCTATGGGCAAAACCGTCCGCTGGTGTGCCGTCACCGGCAATCGATGACTAACAGATACGGAGAGAGACTAGTGGCCAATAATGAGCAAAGGCGCAAAGATGCGATGCGGACGCTCGAGCGCGAACTTAAGCGCCGTGCACGTGCCGAGAAGCTGAAGCCACTGGGTGTTGTCGTAACCACCTTGGCTATCCTGCTCTTTATCGGTGGCGGAATCTACCTGCTGACCACGGCTGGCGGCGCTGACGACAATGAGGCCGCTGATGAATCCACGACTCCAGTCGAACCTGCAGCTCTGACAGCTACTCCCGTCAGCGGTGAAAAGGTTCCGATGAAGCGCTCTTCCGCGCTTCCGGAAACCGTGACCTGTGACTACCCGGATGATGGCGAGGCATCGAAGGATATCGATAAGCCAGCTACCGACAAAGTTCCCGCCACTGGCACTGTAACCATCACTCTGAAGACTAACCAGGGCGACATTCCGATGGAGCTGAACCGCGCTATTTCACCTTGCGGTGTCAATGCGATTGAGCACATGGCCAAGTCCAACTACTTCGACGGCACCGTGTGCCACCGTATTACCGGTGGTGGCCTGAACGTTCTGCAGTGTGGTGACCCGACTGGTACCGGTAGCGGCGGCCCGGGCTTCAAGTTCGCTGGCGAGTGGCCGGTCAAGGATTCCGGTCTGGATCAGAACACCCCGTTGGTGTACCCGAAGGGCTCTATCGCCATGGCAAACCCGAGCGACCCGGATGCCAACGGCAGCCAGTTCTTCCTCAACTGGGCAGATTCTCAGCTGCCACCGCAGTACACCGTGCTTGGCTCCATGACTGACGAGGGCACCAAGACGGTTGCGGACATTGCGAAGAATGGTATCGAGGGTGGCGGTACCTCTGACGGTAAGCCAGCTAAGGAAGTCCGTATTGAGAAGGCGGAAGTCAAGTAGTCGACTCAACTAACTGATTGAGAAATCAGTGACTTAAAAGGGCCAAGGTGTTTGCGCCTTGGCCCTTTCTTAGTGCCAACGTGGCCTCGTCCCTTTTCACATATCGATGCGCTGATAAACCGGCTACTGACCAGAAGTAATGCGGTAGACATCGAAGACTCCCTCGACACCGCGCAGAATGTTGAAGATATAGCCCATCTGCTTAGTGTCCGAAACCTCGAAGCTAAAACGCATTACGGCAACGCGGTCATCGGAGGTATGGGAGGACGTCGACAGGATTGAGACCTTCTGATCAGAGAAGACGCGAGTGATCTCCGAGAGCAGTCCGTGACGGTCAAGTGCTTCGATTTGCACCGTAACCATAAAGACCGCCCCGGAGGAATCTGTTGCCCAGGAGACCTCGATAATGCGCTCGGGCTCCTGGTGGAGTTTTTCCGCATTGGTGCAATCCGTGCGGTGCACGCTGACACCGCCACCGCGGGTGACGAAACCAAAGATGGCATCGCCAGGCACCGGTGTACAGCACTTGGCCAACTTGGCAGCCATATCCGCACTGCCCTCCACAAGCACGCCGGTGCTGTCGGCGCGACGCGGAGTATTGTGCACACTCATCTTCGAAATCGGAGTGCGCGAGACCAACTGCTCTTCTGCATCGTCTGTGCTCGAGAACTGCGCCATCAGACGGTGCGTCACATGCTGAGCCGATACCTGCCCCTTACCAATCGCGGTATAGAGCGCATCGACATCCGCATAGTGCAGCTCGGAGGCAATCTGCTTGATGGACGCCGGAGTGAACAGGCGGTGCATCGGCAGACCACCGCGCTGTACCTCTGCCGCCAGCGCATCGCGTCCGGCATCGAGTGCCTCCTCGCGTCGCTCCTTGGCAAACCACTGGCGAATCTTTGCCCGCGCACGGGGAGTTTTAACGAACTTCTCCCAGTCCTTGGACGGACCAGAATGGGCATCCTTGGACGTGAAAATCTCGACGCGGTCACCGGTTTTTAGCGGTGATTCCAACGCCACCAACTTGCCGTTGACCTTGGCACCAATACACCGGTGGCCAACCTCAGTATGGACCGCGTAGGCAAAGTCGACCGGCGTGGAGTCCGCGGGCAAAGTGATGACATCACCCTTCGGCGTGAACGCAAAAATTTCAGTGACTGAGAGATCATAGCGCAGCGAGTCCAGGAACTCGTTAGGATCTGCGGCCTCGCGCTGCCAATCCAGCAGCTGACGCATCCACGCCATCTGATCGACTTCGGCGGAATCTCCCTTATGAGAGCCTTTTGTTTCCTTGTAGCGCCAGTGTGCGGCAATGCCGTACTCAGCGTTGTAGTGCATCTCATGGGTGCGAATCTGCACTTCTAGCGGGGCCCCACCTGGACCAATGACCGTTGTGTGCAACGACTGGTAAACCCCGAAGCGCGGCGCGGAAATATAGTCCTTGAATCGCCCCGGCATGGGTTTGAACAGCGAGTGGACGGCGCCCATGGCGGCGTAGCAGTCCTTGGTCGTGTCCACCAGAACTCGAAGTCCGACCAGGTCAAAAATCTCGTCGAACTCGTGGCCGCGGACAATCATCTTCTGATAAATCGACCAGTAGTGCTTCGGCCTGCCCTGTACCTCAGCAGCAATGTGAGACTCCTTCAGATCCTTCTGAATCATCTCGGAGACTTCCTGGATGTACCGGTCCCGCTGCGGCGCTCGGTCTGCGACCAAACGCACAATCTCGTCGTACTTCTTCGGGTACAAAATGGCAAAGGAGAGATCTTCCAACTCCCACTTCACGCTGGCCATTCCCAAACGATGCGCCAGGGGTGCAATCACCTCGAGGGTCTCGCGGGCCTTCTTAGCCTGCTTTTCCGGCGGCAGGAAACGCATTGTGCGCATGTTATGCAGCCGGTCAGCCACCTTGATAACCAGCACGCGCGGGTCCTGGCTCATGGCGATAATCATCTTTCGCACGGTCTCTGCCTCGGCGGCGGAGCCCAACGCAACCTTGTCCAATTTGGTCACGCCGTCGACTAGGCGCGCGACCTCTGGGCCGAAGTCCCGTTCCAGGTCCTCCAGCGTGTAATCGGTGTCCTCGACCGTGTCATGCAGCAGCGCCGCCACCAGCGTGGTGGTATCCATACCAATCTCGGCGGCAATAGTGGCGACTGCAAGCGGGTGAGTGATGTATGGCTCGCCGGATTTCCGGTACACGCCGTCGTGAAGGCGCTCGGCGGTATCGTAGGCACGCTGAAGCACAGCTAAATCCGCGCGCGGATGCACCTGCCGATGCACCGCGACAAGGGGATCTAGCACCGGGCGGGTCTTCGTTCTGTTTCCGGTAAGGCTTCGCGCTAGGCGAGCACCATAACGGCGTGCGGGCCCTTCAGCCATGGCTCATTCACCCCTTATTAACCACGTACAGAGGCAGATCAGCAAGCTTCTCCCGAGCGCCCAGGCCTTCAACCTCCAGCACGGTGCACAGCCCGGTCACCTCGACACCAGCTGTCTCTAGCAGGGCGCGAGCTGCACACAGGGTGCCACCAGTTGCCAACACATCGTCGACAAGTACGGCCTTCTTGCCCTTCAGCTCAAACCCACGAGCCGGAATCTCAAGCGCGGCCGTACCGTATTCCAGTTCATAGGTCTCCGTCAGCACAGGTGGTGGGAGCTTGCCCTTCTTACGAATAGCGAGCACTCCCAGTCCGAGCTTGTATGCCACCGCAGAACCCAGCAGGAATCCACGCGCATCGAGGCTGCCGATAATATCGGCCCCGAACTCTTCCACCTTGGCGGAAATCTCGTCCACAAGCAGGGCGAACGTCGTGGCGTCGGCAAGCGCCGGCGTCAGGTCCTCGAACAGTACGCCCTCAACTGGAAAATCGGGCACAAACCGAATCTGATCAGCTAATGCCTCACGCGCGTGTGCATACGACACAGGTTTAAGCTCCTTTTCGGCAAAAAGAAAAAGTGCGGGTACCTGTCAACGATACCCGCACAATGCGCTTTTAAAGTAGTTTCACCCGAACCACTGGGAGGTGCTACCTCCTACTGCCCCGGACGCCAGGACAGCGGCTTGTCTTCATCGCCCTTAAGCTTCGGGGTCTTCACCGTTCGTTTCGGCGTCGACTGTTCCATTTCGCTTGCAGACGATTCCTTCGCGCCCAAGTCCTCCGCGACATCAGCAGTGGCGGAATCGGTGTCCGATCCGGCCCGCTCAGATGCCTTTGCGCGAGCAGACAGTACCGCCTCGTCATGCTTGCGGTATTCACGCTGACGCGACTTGAGCGTTACCAACAGCGGCGAAGCCAGGAAAATCGAGGAGAACGTGCCCTGAATAATGCCGATGAGCTGAACCAGCGCCAAATCCTTCAGCGTACCGACACCCAGCATGCCCACGGCGATAATCATCAGTGCCAGGATTGGCAGCAGCGTCGACACTGTGGTGTTTATAGAACGCATGATGGTTTGGTTGACAGCCAGATTCACCAGCTCGGCGTAACTTCTACGTGTCGATGAACGATATCCTGCCGTATTCTCGTCGACTTTGTCGAAGACCACGACGGTGTCGTACAGCGAGAACGACAGCACGGTCAGGAGACCGATAATGGTGGCCGGGGTGACATCAAGGCCGATCAGCGCGTAGATGCCCATAATCACGATTGCGTCCACGGCCAGGGCGAGGATGGCAGAAATGGCCATGTCACGCTCGAAGCGGATAGTGATGTAGGCGAATACCAAGCCCAAGAACACTACTGCAGCCAGCAGCATGCGGTTGGTAATCGACGAGCCCCACGATTCCGAAACGGTCGAGTCACCAATCGCATCCGGGGTCTGCTCCCCCTGTGCGTCGACGGGTTTGAATGCGTCGTTCAGTGCGACGCGAGCATCATTAATCTCGCCCTGGGTCAGCTTCTCTGAGGTGATTTCCAGAATGCGGCCTTCGCCAGAACCGATGATCTGCACCAACTCCGGCTTGACGCCGGTGGCGTCGGTGAAGACCTCCTCAGCCTGTTCAGTCGTCACTGACGCAGGCGGCATAGTCATCTTGGTGCCGCCCTCGAAATCGATACCGAAGCTGAACCCTCGAATCAGCATCGATGCTAACGCAACGACAATGACGGCAATCGCAATCTGGTACCAGCGCTTCCGCTTACCGACGATATTGATTCCACCCTCGCCGGTGTAGAGGCGGCGGAAGAATGAGTCCTCGTTAGCCGCGTCATTTTCACTAGTCAGCGCCGGATTCGTCTGAGTAGTATTCATGGATTCCTACTTCCCCTCATTCGCGCCGGAGTCAGCCGAACCGGTGTCGGCAACTGCACTGGCGGCTGCATTGGAGGTGACAGCCTTTTTACCGGTAGCTACGGACTTGTTCCTGTTAGCGACCTCCATGACTGAACCAAAGCCGTTCATGGATGGTTTGGACAGTGCCGGCCACTTGCGAGTAGCCAGAATGACCAGTGGCGCAGTCACCAGGAAGGCGGTCACAATATCGAATGCCGTGGAAAGACCAAGCGTGAATGCGAAACCACGCACATCGCCAACAGCCAGGATGTAGAGGACCACAGCCGCAATGATGGACACAAAGTTACCCGACAGGATCGTACGCCGTGCTCGTCGCCAAGCATGGGGTACCGCAGAGCGGAATGTCCTACCCGCACGAATCTCATCCTTAATGCGTTCGAAGAAGACGATAAAGGAGTCAGCTGTCACGCCGATGGAAATGATGATACCGGCGATACCAGCGAGATCGAGTGAGTAGCCAATCCAGCGACCGAGCAGCACAAGCACGCCGTAGACCATCGCACCAGCTGCTGCCAGTGAAACCAGCGAGATGGCTCCGAGGCCTCGGTAAAGAACGATTGCGTAGACGACAATCAGAGCAATACCGATAATGCCGGCAAGCAGACCGGCCTCCAGGGAGGCCGACCCCAGCATGGCTGGAATGGTCGTAGTGGTACCGCCCGGCTCGCCGTCCTCACCTGCGAAGGACAGTGGCAGTGCGCCGTAACGCAAGTTATTCGCCAGCGCCTGTGCCTCATCGATAGTGAAATCACCCGTGATTCGAGTAGCTGAACCGACCGGGGTTGCCTCCTGAATCACCGGGGCGGAAATGACCTTCGAGTCCAACACGATAGCGACCTGCCGCTGCAGGTAGTCATTGGTCAACTTGGTCCATGTGCGAGCGCCGGTGTCGTTCTTACCGGACTTGAAGCTAAAGGAGACCTGAATCTGACCAGACTGCTGATCGTAGCCACCGGTAATCGGCGCGTTAGTATCAATAGCGTCACCGGACAGACGCTGGCCCTTGGCCTCGTCGTTCTGCCCAATCAGCAGCGGAGCCTTGCCCAGGAAGATTGCCTTACCGCCTTCTGGCGCACAGGTCACCAGCGGCTTGGCCGGGTCATCGGCACCCTGTAGCGAATCAACTGCATCGCGGTTATCGCAGGTCATTAGCGCAGCGGCTGCAAACTGTGTCGTTGGATCTTCGGACTGGCGAGTCGCCAACAGCACGTCACGAACCTTCGTACGCAGCTCTGCCGCTTCAATCGAGTTCGCCGGCTTTGCCGGAGCCGTTGCGTCCAGCTTCGGGGCCTCGCCCAGCGACGTGGACAATTCCTCCGGGACCGGCTGGTCCGGGTTCTGTTCCTTGAAGGCATCAATTGCACGCTTCTGCGTTTCATTCATGTCCTTGTACAGGTCATCGACGCGCTTGGTGGCATCCTCCTTCGACAGGACACCGACTGACACCCAATCTTCAGCAGTCTTCTTAACTACCTCGCCAAAGGCAGCCTCATCAGGGCCCTGCGTGGGCTGCTCTACCGGACGGAAGAAGAGCTGCGAGGTCTGGCCGAGCGTACGCGCCTCCTGTGAGTCTTCACCCGGCACGGTAATGACCAGCGTGTCACCGTCGGTGACAACTTGAGCGCCACTGACGCCCATGCCGTTTACGCGGTTCTCCAGAATCTTGCGAGCCTGGTCCAGCTGATCGCGCGTCGGCTTTTCGCCCTGCGGTACCAGGGTTACTCGGGTACCACCCTGCAAGTCGATGCCCAACTTTGGCTTGGCTGATCCGCCGCCGGTGAAAAAGACGAGTGCGTACGTAAGAATGAGGAAGCCAACAAACAGTGCCAACAGCCACTGCGGCCAGTTCCTCTTGAATGTATTCGCACCGGATCTGGATTTGCTGTTCAAAGCAAAGTCTCCTGAATCGTGACGTTTAGGTACTTAAGCGCTTCGGGAAGAAACGCATGTCTATAACCACACCGCGAACTCGCGCGATACCAGGCAGGGGCATTGCGGGCGTCGCTAAGCAAAGCTATAAACACCAACCGCTCGAGAATAACCGATTTAGCGGCCTGCGCCGGTTTTGACTTGTACCTATTTAGTGAAAATCTTGCCCACGCTTGCCGACGGCGAAACCTGGGGCGCGCCCGTAGCCCCACGGCGCACGCTACAGCTTGGATGCATGCAAACCGGCAGGGCGTGGGCGTACGAAAACTGCTACTGCTTCTCGGTGGAAGTGGATCCGTCTGGATCCGAGGTATCCGGATTACTCGGGGTATTCGGGTTCTCGACCTGCTCATTGATGTCCGAAGCTTTATTGTCAGCCGGGCCGTGGCCGGTGATTTCTTGAACATCGCCGACGTGGTCATCTGGCGCATCGGAAACACGGCCACGTCGATCACGGTGAGCGTAGCTAGCTCCGGTACCGGTGGTGAGGTTGCGGGCAATGGCACCCTTTTCCCAACGGGTCACGATGCCGTCAGCGATGATTAGGTCGACGGTTGTTTCGGTCGCATCAACGACCACACCATGCATACCGGAACCGGTGATGACCTCCGCGCCCGGGGCCAACTTATCCTGCATGTCCCGGATGGTGCGCACCTGCTTGTTCTGCTTGATGATCTGCCAAATTGGCAGCGCCAGGAACAAGAAAATAAGTAGGAGGAGAATAGTTTGATTCATGTCTGCCGAGTTTAACGAATTGCCAGCTAGCAATTCCACACTGACCCGGGCGGGTCGATGAGAAAGCTATTCTCCGATAGTTCCCTCCGGGGGCTGCAGCCCCAAGTGCCGCCATGCTCGGGCAGTTGCCACGCGTCCGCGCGATGTACGTGCAATCATCCCGGCACGGACCAGGTAGGGCTCGCACACTTCTTCCACAGTCGAGGGCTCCTCACCCACTGCCAACGCCAGGGAATTCACGCCCACAGGGCCGCCACCGTGCCCCTTGACCAGGGCCGTCAGCACTGCCCGATCCAGACGGTCGAGCCCCAGCTCATCGACATCGAAGACAATCAATGCCGCCTTGGCCGCACCAAGATCAATAACGCCACCGGAGTGGACATCGGCGAAATCGCGGACGCGACGCAGCAGGCGGTTGGCAATTCGCGGTGTACCGCGCGAACGCGACGCAATCTCCACTGCAGCCTCCGGGCTGATGTCTACCCCGAGGATCCCAGCGGCACGGGTAACCACCTTTGTCAGATCTTCGACCTCATAGAACTCCATCTGCGCGGTAAAACCAAAGCGGTCACGCAGTGGGCCAGTCAGCATACCCGAGCGCGTCGTCGCACCGACCAACGTGAATGGTGGAATCTCGAGTGGAATCGACGTAGCTCCAGGCCCTTTGCCTACGATGACATCAATACGGAAATCTTCCATTGCCATGTACAGCATTTCTTCCACTGGCCTGGCAATGCGGTGAATCTCATCGATAAACAGGACATCACCCTCGAGCAGGTTCGACAGCATTGCTGCCAAATCGCCAGCGCGAATAAGCGCCGGACCGGAGGTCATTCGCAGGGAGCTCCCCATCTCCTGCGCAATAATCATGGCCATGGTGGTCTTACCCAGCCCGGGAGGTCCCGACAACAGAATGTGGTCCGGAGTCACATTTCGCCCCCGTGCCCCGGAAAGCACTAAATCCAGCTGTTCGCGGACCTTGGGTTGGCCGATGAACTCCCCTAACGACTTTGGTCGCAGGTTCGATTCCGCATCGGCTTCCTCGACCTGAGCGCGGGCATCGACATCACGTTGTACACCATTTCCACCACCGCCAAAATGGTCGTTGGCTTCCCCACCTAAAGAGTCCCTGAAGGGATTGCCCGACACGTTAAACTCCGTGCGCTCGATATCGCTCATAGTCCCCTCATCCTAGTGCACTGCCAATTTTCATCATCAATGTAGCTGCAGGTCCTCGACCTGGATTTACTTGTCACCCAATGTCTTTAGCGCCGCCTTCAGCGCCATTGAAGTATCCAAGGTCGGATCAATCCGAACAACGGTCTCCGCTGCCTCATTCGCGTCAACTTCCGGGAACCCAAGCCCGACCAAAGCACCAACGACCTGATCCAGATCTGCCTTCAAAACAAGGCCAGGTGCTGCTCCGTTTGCAGCTTCCTCCGGCGGCGATACCGCCCTGTCCGCGAAAACCTCGACCTTATCCTTCAATTCAACCAACAGGCGCTCCGCCAATCGCTTGCCGACGCCGTTAGCTGCTTGCAAGGCCTTCGCATTCTTTGAGGCGACCGCATTGGCAATCTCCGCCGGCGACAGTACCGAAAGAACAGACATCGCGACCTTTGGCCCCACCGTCGAGACAGTGCGCAGGAGCGCAAACATCTCACGTTCCTGTGAATTGGCAAAACCAAAGAGCGTAATCGCGTCTTCACGAACCGCCATTGTGGTCAACATAAAAGTCTGCTCATGCCTCACCAACTGGGAAGCTAGCCTGCCTGTAATGGTGACCAAATGCCCGACACCACCGCACTCGATAACGCAATAGTCCGCACCGAGGTCGATAACTTCACCGCGAAGAGATGCAATCACTTCTCACAATTCCTTTCACTACGGCTTCCCTGAAGACACCGCGATAAACGCCGAACTCACAAGTGTTCTCTAGCAAGCTCCCCTACCGCGAGGGATTCTCACGGCGAGAAAGCTCCAACTCCCGCTCCTCGTGCTGCTTCGCAAGCGCAGCCAAGGTGTCGCGCTGGCGTTGCAGAACCGGACCACGCCAACAGTGGCAGATAGCGATAGCCAAAGCATCCGCTGCATCTGCAGGTTTTGGCGGAGTTTCCAACCCAAGGATTCTCGTCACCATCATGGTCATCTGCTTCTTATCAGCTCGACCGTTGCCGGTGAGCGCCTTCTTTACCTCCGATGGCGTGTACATATGCACTTCCAAGCCGCGTCTCGCCGCAGCGAGGACAAGGACACCAACCGCGTGCGCCGTCTGCATCACGGTGGACACGTTGCCGCGTTCGAATACCCGTTCCATCGCAACCACGTCCGGCTCGTACTCATCCATCCACTGCTCCACGGCATTGGAAAGCCGTAAAAGACGATCCTCCAACGACGCCGTGGTTGGTGTGCGGGCGACCCCCACAGCAATGGGAATGACTTTCCTGCCCTGAGTACCTTCCGCAATGGAGAGACCACAACGAGTAAGGCCAGGGTCGATGCCCATCACCCGCAGAGATCCAGCTCGATAATTCACTCCTCCACTAATACCATATTTCGAACAGCTGTTTGTATCGTAGCTAGAAGGAGTACCAACCGTTGGTTCTGATACGTTTAACACCATGAATTCACCGAAGAAGCTCTACGGCGTTCTCGCTGCAGCTGAAATGGTCACGTGGGCTCTGCTGCTTTTAGGCCTGGCGCTGAAGTACCTGTTCAAAGTCACTGACGCCGCCACCACTATCTTCGGCACCATCCACGGCTTTACGTTCCTGTGCTACGTAGTCACCACCATCATGGTGTGGATCAACCAGCAGTGGAGCTTTGGCCGCGGTGTCATCGGCCTCGCCTCTTCTATCATTCCATTCGCAACCTATCCGTTTGAACGAAACACCCTGAAGGCAGGCCTTCTGGATCGGCCCTGGCGCTTTACCGACGAATCCGAGGAGCCACAGGGCATATTCGAGTGGGCACTCGCCATGATTATTCGTCGCCCCTTTATCTCGGCGTTCGTCATCTTGATTGTTCTCGCGGTGGTCTTCACACTGTTGCTGATGGCCGGACCTCCGACTCAGTGGTTCTCCTAGGACGCCCATAAAAAACCAATCCCCATCGGACTGCTTTCCGATGGGGACTTCCTGTTGACACCAGCTCGCCGAGCAATTCAGCGTTGCCGACTGCCCTACCACGGGCACCCTTTAACGCCGAGAAGCCAGTCAGCAGAACCGTCGACAAAAAACGCCTAGTCGTCGAGTTCGGCGATGACCTCGTCGCTGATGTCGGCGTTCGAGTAGACGTTCTGCACGTCGTCGGACTCTTCGAGAGCGTCAATCAGACGGAAGAGCTTGCGTGCGCCGTCAGCATCGAGAGCGACTGTGGTAGAAGCGCGGTAGTCCTGATCTGCGGAGTCGTACTCCATTTCGGCATCGACAAGAGCGGTGCGGACATTCATCAGATCGGTAAAGGCGGAGACAACCTCGAACTTTTCACCCAGGTCGTTGACTTCCTCTGCACCGGCATCGAGAACCGCCATGAGCAGGTCATCCTCGGTCAGCTCGCCCTTCGGCAACTCGACGACACCCTTCTTTTCGAAGAGGTACGCCACGGCGCCGTTGTCCGCCATGTTGCCGTTGTTCTTGTTGAACGCCGAGCGCACATCGGAAGCAGCACGGTTACGGTTATCCGTCAGGCACTCCACAATCAAAGCGACGCCACCAGGTGCATAGCCTTCGTAGACAATGGTCTCCCAGTCAGCACCGCCGGACTCCTCGCCGGAACCACGCTTGCGGGCACGCTCAATGTTGTCGTTGGGAACCGAGGCCTTCTTGGCCTTCTTGATCATGTCATCGAGGGTGGGGTTACCAGCAGGATCACCGCCGCCGGTACGAGCCGCGACCTCGATGTTCTTGATCATCTTTGCCCACTCTTTGGCGCGCTTGGCGTCATTAGCAGCTTTCTTGTGCTTTGTGGTTGCCCATTTTGAATGACCCGACATGTGCTAGTTCCTACCAATCCTCTCGTCAATACCCATATAGCTGGGAATTAGTCAGGTGTTCATTATACAAACTGGGGATTTAAATTCCGACAAGCTCTCGCAAAAAGAACTCGTGGAGCCGAGTCTCCCCCGTCGACTCCGGGTGAAAGCTGGTGGCCATCGCAGCCCCCTGCCGTACTCCGACCACTGTACCGGCGGTCTCTCCAGCCGATTCTGGCACCCGCGCTAGCACCTCAACGTCGTCGCCGACACGCTCGACCCATGGGGCGCGAATAAAGGCGGCGTGCACAGACGACTGGTCACCACCAATCGCCAGCTGCGGGATATCCAAGTCAGTTTCAAAGGAATCCACCTGACGGCCAAATGCGTTACGACGGACCGTGATGTCAATCGCTCGCAGGTTTACGGCATCCGGACGGGTATCGAGCACTTCGTCGGCAAGCAAAATCATGCCTGCGCAGGTGCCATATGCCGGAAGGCCATCGCGGAGAGCTTCCCGCAGCGGGCCTTCAAGCTCATTGAAGACCATCAACTTGCTCATGGTCGTGGACTCGCCGCCGGGCAAAATTAAGCCGCTAAGTCCCTCCAGGTCACGGGGCAAGCGCACCTTTCGGTGCGGGACGCCGAGCTGGTCAAGGACATATCCGTGTTCGGCAACGTTGCCCTGAAGAGCGAGGATACCGATTGTTTCCTGTGTCATTAATCTAGGTTCTCACTGCGAGCATCGAAGTTCGTCGCCACTGGCACGGGCTCGACACCCGGGGCCAGGCTTCGGGTCAGCCCTTCCTGCGTGACGACGGCCACGAGCTCGCCCTTTTGGTTAAAAATGCGACCGTGAGTCAGTGCGCGACCCGCATGCGCTGATGGTGAAATCTGGTCGTAGAGCAGCCATTCATCCGCACGGAACGGACGCATAAACCACATCGCGTGGTCGAGGCTGGCTTCCTGGACCTCAACGCCTGGATGCGGAACGAGTGCCGATGACAGCAAAGTCATATCCGACATGTACGCCAGCGTGCAGACGTGGAAGGTCTCGTTATCCGGCAGGCGATCCTTGCACCGGAACCACACCAGCTGCTGAGACGGGGTGTATTTGTTGTGTTCGAACTGATCATCCGGCACTACCCGGATATCCCAGTCCGCCCACTCGCGCATTAGTAGACGACGTGTGTTCGTCATCTCAGAGGTGTCGGTGACCACATCTTCAGGATCTGGCACCTTGCGCATCACGTCAGAGTGCTCGAGTCCCTCATCCCCCTTACGGTGGAAGCTGACCTGCATGACGAAAATCGTACGGCCATCTTGCACAGCTTCGACGGAACGGTGGCAGAAAGACCGGCCATCGCGAATTCGCTTGACCATGTACACCGTCGGGATATGGGGGCGGCCCGGGCCTACAAAGTAGGCGTGGAGGGAGTTCACCGCGAAGGTATTACCCACCGTGCGCGTCGCCGCGACGAGGGACTGGCCGGCAACTTGGCCACCGAAAGTGCGCTGTAGGATTGACTTAATGACTGGGCCACGGAAAATGTCCCGGTCAATCTGCTCCAGATCTAATACCTCGCGGATGTTAGCCATTTTTACCAGCCACGCTCAGCGAGTCGGTGCGGCTGCGGAATCTCGTCGACGTTGATACCGACCATTGCCTCGCCGAGCCCGCGGGAGACATCAGCGATGACCTTCGGATCATCGTAGTGCTGAGTTGCCTGGACTATAGCCTTGGCGCGCTTCTCCGGATCACCGGACTTGAAGATACCGGAGCCAACAAAGACACCCTCAGCACCGAGCTGCATCATCATTGCAGCGTCAGCCGGCGTTGCAATGCCACCTGCGGTGAAGAGTACGACCGGCAGCTTACCGGTCTCAGCGACCTCGCGTACCAGCTCGTACGGTGCCTGCAGCTCCTTGGCGGCAACGTAGAGCTCGTCCGGAGCCATAGAACGCAGACGGTTAATTTCAGCGCGGATGGTGCGCATGTGAGTCACAGCGTTGGAAACATCACCGGTACCGGCCTCACCCTTCGAGCGAATCATGGCAGCGCCCTCGTTGATGCGGCGCAGAGCCTCACCCAGGTTGGTCGCACCACAGACGAACGGCACGGTGAAGTCGAACTTGTCGATATGGTTCGAGTAATCGGCCGGGGTCAGAACCTCGGACTCGTCAATGAAGTCAACACCGAGGGACTGCAGAACCTGTGCCTCAACAAAGTGGCCGATACGGGCCTTGGCCATAACCGGGATGGAGACGGCATTGATAATGCCCTCGATCATGTCCGGGTCGGACATACGCGACACGCCGCCCTCTGCGCGAATATCGGCGGGGACGCGCTCCAACGCCATCACGGCAGTTGCGCCGGCATCCTCAGCGATCTTGGCCTGCTCCGGAGTAACGACGTCCATAATGACGCCGCCCTTCATCATCTCAGCGAAACCACGCTTCACGCGTGCAGTGCCCTGCCCGGAGTTGTTCTCAACCGTGCTCAACGAACCCTACTTCCCTAATACAACTGGTGAATGTGACTGTTTGTAGTCGTTTAACACTATAACGCCTGGACTAGACAGTGCTGTTCATTGAGTCAGAAAACACGGCGAACTTCCAGCACAACGGCGGGATTTCCCACAATTAAGCTGTTGTCAGTCCATCTGCAACATCGAAATATTCCGGTTCAGGTGCAGTACCCGCCAGCCGCAGCGCGCGCACTAGCGGCCTGGCTCGCAGTGCTTTCGTATCCGTCACCGCATCATTGTAGAAACGGCGGGCGAGCTCGAGCCGCGTGTGGGCGTCAGAAAGCTCAATTGCCATCGTTCGGTCCACAGGCTGTTCCTCATAGAGCGCCACAATTTTCCTAGTCAGTTCGTTTTCCACGTCAGCGCGCTGTCCAGTGTTGTTGGCTCGAAGTGGTGTGGCTTCCACCTTCGTCACTACGCCGGCGAGTTCCGGGTAGGCGGCACGAGCGACTGCAGCCCTTCGCCCCAACGCCGCTTCCAGTGAGGAACGCGCCAAGTCGGTGCGAATGTGCATACGGTTCAAACGCGTCGCTGTCGATGAAGCCACCAAACCGCTAACGAGTACGACAATCAGCGCAATGACCAGGACAACGACCCAGATTGGAACGGTTACGTCCACCGAAAACCCACTTTCACTCCGCTGCGTTTAATCAGCTGCCACGACGGAAATCTTTATGGCGCAATGACGACCTTTTCGCCATCCATGCGCACCGTATCGTACACACGCAGAACGCCGTCGGCGACCTGCGACCAGTCATATTCCCAAGCCCGTTTATGCCCGAGTGCGCGAAGCTCCTCCCCCAACTTTGGCTGCGTCAAAAGGCGTACGACTGCATCCGCAAGGTCTACGGAGTTACCGTTTTCAAAGTGAAGCCCGTAATGGCCGTCGTCAAGCACGAGTTTGAACGCATCGATGTCGCTGGAGATCACCGGCGCACCCGCCGCCATCGCCTCTACCAGCACGATGCCGAAACTCTCCCCACCACGCTGTGGGGCAATGTACGCATCCGCATCGGCGAGTATTGACGCCTTAGCATCCTCCGAGAGTCTGCCGACGAAATGCAGGACATCTGCGTTTCTGCCCGCTTTACGACGAGCTGCCGCGACATCACCATCACCAACGACACAGACCTCAAGCTGTGGAATCTCCGCACGTATTGCTGGCAGCGCGTCGAGCAGAACGTCAAAGCCCTTGCGAGATTCGTCGAAGCGTCCGAGGAACACAAGCCGATAGAACCCCTCACGCCGCGGCGGGATCTCGGGCAACGATGAGGCGGCCGGACAGGACTCGAAATCTCCAACACGGACACCATTGGGAATGAGTACCGGGTCGCCGCCGAGTTGCTCAACCTGCCAGCGACGTGCCACTTCCGAGACAGCGATGCCTCCCCGAATGCGTTCAAGGTACTTCCGCAAAAATGGCGTGGCCAGCTTCAATGCCAAGGAGTCCGTCGCCGCAGAGTGATAGGTCGCGACAATTGGACCGACCGAGTTTACTAACGACAACATTGAAAAACTGGGCGAATTCGGCTCATGGATATGAAGAATGTCAAAGCTACCTTCCTCAATCCATGTGCGGACTCGACGGCTCGTGCGGGGACCAAAAGACAGCCGAGCGACCGAGCCGTTATACGGAATCGGGATGGCGGCACCACCTCGAACAACGAAATCCGGAACGTCCGCCTGCACGCTAGCCGGGCCGATAAGACTGACCTCGTGGCCGCGACGGATGAACTCCTCACACAGGTCAATCGCGTGAGCTTGAACCCCACCTGGGACATCGAACGAGTACGGGCACACCATTCCGATTCGCACGGCTACTTTGACCTCTTCTTATCCGCTGGCCACAGTGGCTGCATCATGTGCCAATCCGCTGGATGCTGGGCAATATCAGATTCAAAAACAGTAGCGATGTCCTGGACAATGTCAGCTAGATTGCGCCCCTCAGTCGGCACGAATGGATGCGCTACAAAACGCCAGCCATCGCGCGTGTAGGACAGGCCCGCGGGCATAAGCCGAGCGCCGGTGTCCAGTGCCAGCTTTGCTGCACCGACCGGCATGGTAGTCTGCTCTCCGAAAAAAGTGACCGGGACCCCGTGGCCGCCGAAGTCACGATCAGACAGCAGGCACACAACGCCACCGTCTTCCAATCGCTTCTGCAGTTCCGGCATCGCGGGTTTGCCACCGGTAAGCGGGAGAATGCGGAATCCGAGGGATTCGCGGTACTCCACGAAAGCGTCGTAAAGCACTTCTGGCTTCAGCCGTTCCGCCACGGTACTGAACCGGCCATGCCGGGAAACAAGCCACATACCTGCCATATCCCAGTTACCAGAATGCGGCAGCGGGATGACGATGGAATCTCCTGCCTCGAGGGCCTCAGCAACTCGTTCGAGTCCATCGCTGGTGGACTCGACCGTGTCTGCCAACTCTGGCGACGCGATGGAGGGCAACCGGAATGCCTCCACCCAATAACGTAGATAGGAACGCATGGAAGCCCGAATAAGACCTTGCGGCACTTCCTCAGGTGGGCAGCCCATAACGCGAGCCAAGTTCTTGCGAAGCTGGCGGGTAGTCGCGGGATTTGCTGCTACACGATCGGCGGCTATGTTGCCGATACGGTAGGCCACGCGTTCCGGCAGCAGACCAAAAATCTTCCACCCGGCCATATAGCCGAGCGCAACGAAATCATTTTTAGAGCGAGGCAGGAAGAAACTAGTCATTGTATCCTCCTTTAGTTGTAGGAATCAGCCGAACCCGTGGACTTCGGAGCAGAGTCAGGGTTAATAGATGAACTATCAGCTGCGCCTTCTGGCGGGGCGATGGGATCCAACGCTCCTGGCTGCTTAGCCACCATGTACAAGCGCTGGACGACGGTGAATACCGACCCAATCGCCAGGAGCCACATCGCGACGTAGAGGACATAGTCCACGCCAAGCCCCTGGAGCCCAATGCCGATTAGACCGATAATCAGGCGCTCCGCACGTTCGACGAGACCACCGTTGACCTTAAGGGCGCTGGCCTCTGCCCGAGCCTTAACGTAGGAAATGACCTGGGAAGACCCCATGGTAATCAGTGTCAGAATAAGCAGCACTGGATCCGCGTCATGGTGATACACCACCCAATACGCTATCGCCCCGAACAGTGCAGCATCAGTAATGCGGTCACAGGAAGCATCCAGCGTCGCTCCGTATTTCGTTCCCTGCCCTCGAAGTCTGGCCATCGTGCCATCGAGCAGGTCAAAAGCTGTGAAAATAGCGATTGAAACCGCAGCTGCAAAAAGATGGTTGGTAGGAATCAGGATTACCGCAAGCAGAACGGAAACTGCAGTTCCCACCAGGGTGACCGTGTTCGGGCTAATCCCGACCCGCAAAAGTGCAGCGGCTACCGGTTCAACTACTGGGCGGATTGGAGCCCTGCCACGGACACTCAGCATGCTGCCCCATCCTCCTGATTGAGGGCACGCCAGCCGTCGGCAAGCAATTCGCGCGTCTGACGAAGCGCCTGCGGTAGCACCTTGGTGCCGTCGATCACGGTCATGAAATTGCTGTCGCCGGACCAGCGCGGCACAACGTGCATGTGCAGGTGGTCAGCAACCGAACCGCCGGAGGCCTTGCCCAAGTTGAAACCTACGTTGACGGCGTGCGGACGCGAAACCGATTTGAGAGTACGAACCGCATGCTTGGCAAACCGCATCATCTCGGCCGTTTCTTCGTCGGTCAAGTCCTCAAGGTTGGCGACTTCGCGATATGGAACCACCATGAGGTGCCCTGGGTTGTACGGGAACAGATTCAGAACGGCGTACACCCACTCGCCGCGAGCGATAATGAGTGCTTCCTCATCGCTTTGCTTCGGCAAATCAACGAAGGGGTTACGGGATGGCTTGGAGTTATGCACACCACGCTTGACGATGTAGTCCAGCCGGTACGGTGCCCATAAGCGCGTGAGCCGATCCGGTTCGCCGTAACCGCTGTCGACGTATACGCCATCAGACGATTCCTGCTGGCCGGCATTGCCCTGCTGCTGCGGAGGCAACTCTTCACTTCCCGACTGATTCACTGCCATCCCCTTCGTTGCGTAACCGGGCCCCATTCGAGCCCCGACCACATATGTTTCTCTGCTGTAGTTTACGACCTCGCGGTCAACTTCTTTGGATTACCACGCGTGGTTCACCAGTTAAAACAACGCGGTCGAATAAGAGAGCGTTAGCGACCTCTAGAGAGCAGAGACATTCTCCTTGTTCGGCTGTTCGTTATTCCGCGAAGCAACCCAATCACAGATGATGTCCACAGCCTTCTCAACTGCCACCCCGTTAATCTGGGTGCCATCGAGGAACCGGAAGCTGACGGCACCTGCCTCAATGTCGCGGGCACCAGCCAGAATCATGAACGGAACCTTGGCCTGGGTGTGGTTGCGTATCTTCTTCTGCATGCGGTCATCCGACGTATCCACGTGGACGCGGATGCCACGAGACTTCAGCTGTGCAGCAAAGTCCTCCAGGTGCGGGATACAGTCATCCGCAACCGGGATACCAACAACCTGTTCCGGCGCCAGCCAGGCGGGGAAAGCACCCGCGTAGTGCTCCAATAGGACGCCAAAGAAACGTTCGATGGAGCCGAACAGCGCACGGTGGATCATAATCGGGCGCTTCTTGGTGCCGTCAGGTGCGGTGTACTCGAGCTCGAAGCGCTCCGGCAGGTTGAAGTCGAGCTGAACGGTCGACATCTGCCAGGTGCGGCCGATGGCATCGCGGGCTTGGACGGAAATCTTCGGGCCATAGAAAGCGGCTCCGCCCGGATCAGGAACGAGCTCGAGGCCAGAAGCATCGGCAACGCGCTGGAGAATTGCCGTGGACTTCTCCCAAATTTCATCCGAGCCGACGAACTTCTTTTCGTCCTTCGTAGACAGTTCCAGGTAGAAGTCATCCAGGCCGTAGTCACGAAGAAGCGAAATGATGAAGTCGAGGACACTAGTGAGCTCTTCTTCCAGCTGATCCTCGGTGCAGTAGATGTGGGCGTCGTCCTGCGTAAAGCCACGGGCTCGGGTCAGACCGTGGATAACACCCGATTTCTCGTAGCGGTAGACGGTGCCGAACTCGAACATACGAATCGGAAGTTCACGGTAGCTGCGACCACGCGATGCAAAAATGAGATTATGCATCGGGCAGTTCATCGGCTTGACGTAGTAGTCCTGCGGAGCCTTGGTGCAGTTGCCGTGTTCGTCATATTCGCCGTCGAGCTGCATCGGCGGGAACATGCCATCCGCGTAGAAGTCCAGGTGACCGGACTTCTTGAACAAGTCGCCCTTGGTTACGTGCGGGGTGTTCACAAAGTCATAGCCCGCTTCGATATGACGGCGACGGGAATGCTGCTCCATCTCGTTGCGGATGATGCCGCCCTTGACATGGAATACCGGGAAACCAGAACCAATCTCATCTGGGAAGCTGAACAGATCCAGCTCAGAGCCCAAGCGGCGGTGATCGCGCTTCTCAGCCTCGAGCATGCGGTCAAGGTACTCATCTAGCGCTTCCTTGGACTCCCACGCAGTGCCGTAAACACGCTGCAGGTTATCGCGAGACTGGTCACCACGCCAGTACGCAGCGGAAGAACGCGTGATCTTAAAAGCAGGGATGTAGCGGGTGGTCGGTACGTGCGGGCCGCGGCAAAGATCAAACCACTCGGTCTCACCGGTACGCGGATTGACGTTGCGGTATCCGGTCAAGGTCGTGCCTGCACCACCGACGTCGACATTGGCCTCATCATCTTCGGACACCTTGCCGGCCGACTTTTCAACAATCAGCTCGAGCTTATACGGCTCGTCGGCAAGCGCTTCCTGCGCCTCATCAGCAGACTCGAACGCGAAGCGTTCGAACCGCTGACCAGACTTGATGATCTTCTTCATACGCTTTTCGATGCGCTTGAGATCCTCCGGCGAGAAAGGCTCATCGACACGGAAGTCGTAGTAGAAACCATTGTCGATGGCAGGGCCGATGCCCAGCTTCGTCCCAGGGAACTCCAACTGCACGGCCTGAGCCATCACGTGAGTCGCAGAGTGGCGAATGACATCACGACCGTCCGGAGTATTCGCCGGAACGGGCTCGAAGACGGTTTCCACTTCTGGCTTAAAGGACAGATCCTTCAAATTGCCTTCAGGATCGCGGACACAAACGATGGCGTCAACGCCCTTGTTCGGGAAACCCAGGTCTCTCATCGCCTCGCCCGCAGAAACTCCTACGGGCACGGAAAACGGTGCTGGGGTTGCAAATTCTTCTGACACGGCGTGCGTGTACTCCTTTTCAAAGTGTCTTCGAAAATCACATACCTGGTGACCTTCGTCAGTCGTTCACACACTTTACCGCACGGTCAAAACTCAGGCCTCGAAAAGGTCCTGCGCCCAGTACTCCTCCTCAGAAGTTCCTCGCGGCATAACAAACACGGCGGATCCAATGTGGAAAATCCACTGATTGAGACGGTCGTTCTTGGACAGCCGCTCCTGAATCGGATTGAACTGCTCCAACGGGTCCTTCTGGAAACAAATGAATACCAGGCCGGTGTTGGTCTCGAATCGACCATTCGGTTCCGGTGGCAGGTCATAGTTGTAGACCCGTCGCAGAATCCGCTGATTAGGTTTCTCCTTCGGAGGCATGGACAGTGCAACATGGCTGTTCGGATCCGTCAGAGGCAGACCATATTCATCAGTCTTCGCCAGGTCGACGGTCTCAAACTCGTCCTTACCTCCAATTGGCGCACCGGTGCCGATATCTCGGCCGGTAATAACAGTGCGGCTTTCGCGGTCCAAGACATCCCAGCCTGGAATATCCATTTCGATACGGCGGACAACCATCGCTGTACCGCCCCGCAACCAATCCGGGCCACTGTCAATCCACACTTGCTTGTCGAATTCTTCACGAGTGCGCGGGTTGACCGTACCGTCCTTCTGACCGAAGAGATTGCGCGGGGTCTCGCCTTCCTGCCTAGAACCATTGGCGTGCTGGAAGCCAGCTTGCACCCAATGGACGTCCAAATAAGAGCCCGAATTTCGGATCATCATTCGGGCCGCGTGGGAGACCATTACCGGGTCATCCGCACAAATCTGCAGGCACAGGTCTCCACCGTTCCACTCCGGGCGGAGCTCATCGTTAACGTACTTTGGCAGATCCTCCAGCCACTCGGGCTTCTGGTCTTCCCTATCGATGATTGTGAAGAAGTTTTCCCCATATCCAACTGTGATAGTCAGATTGGCCGGACTCCCCATGAGCTCAGGCTCCAAGTCCGTTCGAGTAGCCTTGCCGGCTGTCATTCGGCGAGCGTCATCGGTCCAGGCACGCATGAGGTTTTGGAGACGATTGCGATTAACCCCCTTCTTTACGTTGAAGGCTATTAGCCATAGATTCGCCTGTGCGGGCGTCGCAATCCCCGCCTGATGAGCCCCATCAAAAGGTACGGTTGCTGTCTGCAAAGGCGGTTTCGGCGGCTCTTCCTGTGGACGTTCCAACCCAATCGCCTGGGCTTCCGGCACCCCCAGGGCGAGCGCTGAAGCTCCTGCGGCGGTGCCGAGCCCGCCAAGAAAACGCCTTCTAGAAAAGCCTTCGGACATGTTGTGCACTCTTACCTTTCTGATTACTTCAAACTGGAGCACATAAGGTGGCTGGGAATCCAACGATTTTTCAATGGCTTCAACACAACCACTGGCCTATCCAATTCGACCGTATCAAAAACCTTTTTCGGAAAAAGAAAGGCGCCGGAGTTCGATGCATATGCCGCAATAACCTGCCAACTCCAGCGCTTCTGCCACCATTAGATCCAGTTAATCAATTCCTCGACGTACCTGAGCTCACGCCCGCTTTACGACGAGCCATTGCTTGACCAACTTGTCACAAGAATTAATGGTGCGAGTGATCCATCTCACCGCCGCCCATATGCTCTGGGTTGTTCAGGTCACCGTCATTACCGTAGTCCTCTTCGCCCGCCGGCTGGACACGAACCTCAACGTCCTGGGTGATGCTAGAGCCGTCGGAAAGCTCAATGACGAGCTTGTACTCAGCTCCCACATCCATAGCTTCATCATTGTCCATGATCATGAAGTGAGTGCTACCCGGTTCGAGAACGAGTTCGCCATTAGCCGGAATCGTCAGACCTTCCGGCACCTCGAACATCTTGCCGTCCTTGGTGTCGTGCTGCTCGAACTTCGTGCCCTCCTTCAGCCCCTCAAGCTTGAAGGAGGAAACCTTGATGTCCTTATCGGTGTTGTTGGTCAGCGTACCGAAGATGGCGGTCATGCCCTTGTCAGCCGGCTTTTCCTTGATGTAGGCATCGGCCAGCTGTACAGCAGCATCGCTCTTCTCCATCTCAGAAGTAGCCTCGGTCGCAGCGGAGGTTGCGGACTCAGTCACCTCAGCAGCAGTGTTATCGTCGGATGAGCAACCTGCTAGAGCAAGGGTCAGAGCTGCGGAACCAGCAATCAGTGCAGTTGCAGTGCGATTGAGTTTCATGTGCCTATTTTGCCTTTCGATTAATAACGGTGACGACAGCGGCGATGATGACGATAAGTCCACCACCGAGGCCATAAGCCCATAGCGGTATTGACTTCGTTTCCTCGGCGTGTGCACCGGTTTGACGAGATTCTGCCCCAGCTTCGGCTGCGCCAGCAGCATCCGGATCAGCCACTGAGAAAGAGGTCTTTCCTCGGGTGGAGTGACCATCAGAGGAGGTAATCTGGAAACCAATAATGTAGTTGCCAGGCCCTGGATTAATCTCCTCAGGAATATCCAAAGAGACCTCATTACCCACTACTTCTGGCTCGTGGGAGTACAGGACTTCCTTGGCATCTGCATCACTAATTGCAACGGTGTTGAAGTTGTTCTTGGGGTTGCCGGAGAACTTGAGAGAAACGTGGTGCGGAAATTCATCGAGAACCTGCTTGTCGCCTGGATTCGATGACAGGACGGAATCATGAGCACTCGCAGGGACTGCATTGATAACGGACGCGCCGGCAAAGACCGCAAGCGCCGCAGCGGCGGCTACCGCACGTCGGAAACCCGACTTTGAGAACCGAAACGTTTCGCCTGAAGCGACCCGGGGACTCACTAGAACAGTTCAACTCCTTTAAGCGGGACAGTTCGAGAAGAACAGCAGTAGTATGACCGCTGCCCTTGTACCTATTGTCGGATGGTAGCCCAGAAAAGTTCCCGAGAGAGACGAATATAGTTCAGGTCACACAGCAAAACCCCGGCCGCGCCGTTTTTATACGATGCGTCGACCGGGGTTTTAAATGGTAGTCCCAACTGGGTTCGAACCAGCGACCTTTCCGGTGTGAACGGAACGCTCTTCCACTGAGCTATGGGACTGGAACAGAAAAGCACTAAGCCTTTGCTGCTCTGCGGAATAAGTTAGCACGCGTTTTGGAGATTTCCCTAATTGAGTTGCGTTGCGTTTGCGATTGCGCAGTTCGAAGATTTTTTACCGCATCGATGGAACTCCATGACGATAGCGACTCGATAGGCGCCCAGTAACAAACCCGCGAAAGCGAATAAATGACATTGTTGCGATTCAGAGGCATCAAAGATTGGTCTTTAGCCCTACGCCCACAGGGACAATACAGATGTTCACCTGGTAATTTGTAATCAATCGCACAATCACGCTAAAGTATCTTTCGCACCGCAAGGGAGCAATTGAGATTTTCTTTTCGCCCTCCTTGCAACGCGATGCGGATGTAGCGCAGCTGGTAGCGCATAACCTTGCCAAGGTTAGGGTCGCGGGTTCGAGTCCCGTCATCCGCTCTGGTTTCTCAAGAAGTTAGGCCCTGTGGTATAACTTCGAGGCAACCACTGAGGCGGCAGCCTCACGGTGGAATGGCCGAGTGGCGAGGCAACGGCCTGCAAAGCCGTGTACACGGGTTCGATTCCCGTTTCCACCTCAGCAGAGATTCCTTACCGGTTTCGATGTATTGCGCGATTAGCTCAGTGGGAGAGCGCTTCC
>NZ_KV809173.1:256857-342006 GCF_001812505.1 Corynebacterium sp. HMSC064E10
TCGCGGGTTCGAGTCCCGTCATCCGCTCAGTGCAAAGCCCCCTTCTCTCAGAAGGGGGTTGCGCATGAAAGCTTTTATATAGCTTTTAACCCAGCGCGATTAGCTCAGTGGGAGAGCGCTTCCCTGACACGGAAGAGGTCACTAGTTCAATCCTAGTATCGCGCACCACGTAAGCCCTTATGGGCGAACGTATTTGCGGATGTAGCGCAGCTGGTAGCGCATAACCTTGCCAAGGTTAGGGTCGCGGGTTCGAGTCCCGTCATCCGCTCAGACTAACTCCCTCCCGGGTATCCGGGAGGGAGTTTTCGTTTAACCTCAGTCAAGCAACCAATTTTATTGAGCCTTACCCCCCCGTGTTAAGTAGCAAGACATGTCTTTCACCGGGCGTCTCGGCTGCCAAGTTTTCCAATTCGGCGGGCTTTGCTGAGCAGCTCACTCGCTTAGGACTATGAATGATCAGCCCATGGCAGCTCCACGAATTTAGGTTTGACTCATCGATTGAGGCTCCAGCTGAATAGAAATGACCGCCCCAGGCACTTAGCCCTGAAGCGGTCTTTTCTATCAAATTTGTGAACTGAACTCGAGGTTACGCTGCGTCGCGAGCGCCGAGCTCCTTGTCCAGGCGCAGCAGGCCAGCGCCATCGTCACCCAGAATCTCCAGGCGACCGATGATGCCGCGGACGGTGTCCTCTTCCTCAATCTGCTCAACTACGAAGCTATCCAGCAGCGGACGAGAGTCGATGTCACCTTCGCTGTCAGCAAGGTTGCGCAGGTTACGGATAGATGCCGAAACCTTCTCCTCGTGCTCGAGCGCAATGCGGAATGCATCGATAGCGGATGTGACCTTCACCTCCGGCGCCTCGACGGCGCCGATCTGCGGGCGATTGTCGCGAGCGTCAAGGTGGTTAATGAACTGGTTGGCGTGATCGATTTCTTCCTCCGCCTGTGCACGCATCCACTCTGCCATACCAGAAAGGTCCAGCAGGTCCAGCTCGATAGCGAGCTGACGGTAGACGTGCGAAGCGGTGAGCTCCATAGTGATCTGGTCGTTGAATGCCTTTTCAAGGGTATCTGTGAGTCGCATACCTCCACTATAGGCAAAACCCTCGTAAACAACAACGATTATGGCGCTGCCCTTATAAGCCAGGCCTTGCCTACTTTGCAATCGTGAGCTTAACCTCAGCGGTATGGCTACACTCACATCCGCAAACCCATCTACCGATGAACTTCTTCACTTTCTTTCCCGACCAGCACAAACGACACCTGCTTCAGCGCCGGAGCTCCCCGCCACTCCCACAGTCACCGCCATCGCCGTCACCAGTATGGACGGACGTGGCGCCATCGAAGGCACCTCAGGACAGCTTGGCAATGACACCGACGCCACAATTTTCAACACGCTTCGTGCGCTTGCCGACGTCGTTTTCGTCGGCACGGGCACCATTGTCGCAGAAGACTACGGCCCAGTTGAGATACCGGAGCACCTAGAGGCCGTTCGTCAAAAGCTTGGTCGCTCTGAGCATGTGGCAATGTCCACGCTCTCGCGTTCCTTGGACTTGGACGTAGAGTCCGACTTTTTTACAAACGCAGAAGCGAATCCTCCGATAATCTTCACCCCTACTGAGGACACTTTTAATAGCGAAGAGGAAACAGCCGCGCACGAGAACAAAGTTAAAAAGATAGAGTCAGCCGGGGCGCTCGTCGTTAAGCTCCCTAACCCCTCAGTAGGTGCGGCGATAACGTGGCTGGCCGAGCACGGCTACCGCGACATTGTCGTAGAGGGTGGTCCGACGATGTATCGAGAGGCGTTGCAGCAAGGGTGCGTTGACGAAGTGTTCCTGACGTTGTCGCCGACGTGGGTGGGTAACGGTCCCCTGACTTTCGGCGAGAACGACCCTGAAGAGGAATCGAACTCGACGAACCCGCAGGCTTTTGAAGTGCGGGGTATCCTACGTTCCGACTCACACATCTTCCTACGCTATTCCCGCAGCTTCACCCAGTAGGGTGGAGTATTGTGAGTAAACCAAAAATCGACGTGAGCGCAAGCGCAACGGCATTAACGCAAACGTCCAAGGACACGCCAGGAACACCTTCGGTGGCTCCACGCCCTCTGTCTCGGCAGGTGTCGCGAGGACTCAGCGCTTTCTTGTGGCCTATCGCAGCTGTGGTAATTTTTCACCGCACCTGGGTTTTGCCGAAAGACGTGTCTGGCACAGATGACTTTACGACGGTCTGGTCAGCAATTAATCGATTCGTGTCGCAGGTACCCGTTTATTCGGAAGACTACGTAACAGCCGATCCGCACTATCTGTATTCCCCAGGCGCTACCCTACTTTTAGCCCCGATTGATTTGTTCGGCTCGCTTGAATCGGGCCGAATCTGGTTTGCGGTATTTCAGTCAGCTGCAATCATTGCGGCAATTGTGTTGCTACTCAGGTGGCTTGGTATTGCGCGCTCTGGCCCCATCATTCCAGCGTCGATAGCACTGCTTTACCTCACGGAACCCGTTACCAACACGCTTGATTTTACGAACGTCAACGGTTCACTGTTCCTTGCATTAGTGCTGTTTTTTATTGCACTGACCGAGCGACGCAATATCCTGGCCGGCCTGATTATCGGTATCGCAATCACTATCAAGCCCGTATTCTTGCCAATGCTGTTCCTACCGTTCATGCGCAGGCAGTTCTCTACGATACTGACCAGTATCGGGGTGGTAATTGCAGCCAATGCCGTTGCGTGGCCGCTCATGGTCCAACCACGTGACTACCTAGATATCACTATCCCCTACCTGGGAGTTGTCCGTGACTTTGCGAATGCTTCACTGACTGGGCAGCTTGTTTGGCTGGGTGCCCACCCGACATTGATCTTGCTGTGGCAAATCTTTTTCGGCATTTTTGTCTTGGTATCTGTCGTTCTCCTTCTTCGCTGGCTCGAAAGGGATGAGAAATTCTGGATTGCTACAACTTCCGGAGTTCTCTTCACCGGCGCGTTCTTCCTTTCCAGCCTAGGACAGCAGTACTACTCGATGACGCTCTTGCCAATGGTTCTCACCGTGCTTCGCCCATTGGTTTTGGATTGCGACAATGAAGGAAATATTGGTTCGACTGTCATGTTGAATTGGGGCGCAGGACTCGGAGTCGTACTCTGTTTCTTCTACGCCAATTGGTGGATTGATGAGGATGACCTATTTTTCCCGTGGTTCACGGTTGCAATCGGCGGTATTGGATGGGCCGTTCTTATTCTCTCCATCACGGCAGCACTGATTCGAATGACGATTGTGGATGCCGTCAATGGGCGTAGCTTTGCATCCGGCTTCAGCTGGCTGGGTGACTGGAAGATCGCAGGCGGGAAGTTTAATCAGGAATCTGATCTCAAGTCTGAGGAGGCTATTCAGAATGGATAATTCGCATAGCGAAGACTGGAATCTAAGCGAAGAAGAATGGCGCGAACTCCTCAGTGTCGCAGAGTACCAGGTTTTGCGTCAGGCAGGTACTGAACGCGCCTTCACCGGTGAGTACACCGATACTAAAACTCAAGGTGTATACCGCTGCCGGGCTTGTGGTTACGAGCTGTTTCGCTCGAACGAGAAGTTCGACTCTCACTGCGGTTGGCCATCTTTCTTCTCTCCACTAGCAGGAGACCGCATTATTGAGCGACGAGATACGAGCCTCGGTATGGTCCGCACCGAAGTGCTGTGCAGTCGTTGCAAGTCTCACCTCGGCCACGTCTTTGAGGGAGAGGGATACAATACTCCAACCGACCTGCGTTATTGCATCAATTCAATTTCACTCACGCTGGAACCGGACAAGACGGCTGAATAACCGGATAAAGAAACAGCGCCGCTGGTCACAATCCCGTCAGTTAACGGGGCTTGACCAGCGGCGCTGCTGATTTTCTCGTAGATTGCACGGGCTACGGCAGAACGTTGATAATCTCCGCGATGTCATCGACGCGACGGCCCGTGTGGAACGGAATCTCTTCGCGGACGTGCAGACGAGCCTCGGTGTAACGCATCTTCCACATCAAGTCCACAATGCGGTCGAGCTCCGGCCCCTCGAATGCAAGGATCCACTCGTAGTCGCCGAGTGCGAACGCCGGGACAGTATTGGCGCGCACATCCGGGTAGTCACGACCGGCCATACCGTGTTCAGCAAGGATGCGGCGACGCTCGGTTGGCTCCAGCAGGTACCAGTCGTAGGAACGGACGAATGGGTAAACCGCAATCCATCGTCCTGGCTCTTCACCCATGATGAACGACGGCAGGTGCGACTTATTGAACTCAGCTGGACGGTGCAGCGCAGCGTTCGACCAGTGCGGGGTGGATGCCTGGCCCAGCGGAGTCTCGCGCAGGAAAGCGTTGTAGAACGCCTGCAGATCTTCCAGTTTCTCTGCGTGAATCCAGAACATGAAGTCAGCTTCAGCACGCATGGCCGAAACGTCGTAGAAACCACGGATGATCAGATCGGTGTCTTCGTAACGAGCCAGGAATTCCTTGGTCTTAGCCACTGCCTCTTCGCGGTTTTCTCCGAGTGCGCCCGGGGTCACCTTGAAGGTAGACCACATGGTGTAGCGGATGGTGTCGTTGAGCTTCTTGTAATCGAGCTTGGTCATCAGTTCTCTCCTAGTTCGGTTGAAAAGTCTGTTCAAAAATTCAATGGTTCGGCGCCAGTTTCGTACTCAGCACCAATCTCGCAGCTTTATCCCAGCTCCGCAGCAATCTTGTTAGCCGCAGCCTTGGCGTTGGAAATACACTCCGGAATGCCCGGGCCACTGAGCCATGCCCCTGTTGCTGCAAGCTTAGGCACCTCGTCCAACTCGTGGCGAGCAAAATCCATCAAACCTCCATGCCCCATATCGAAGCGTGGAATCCCTGCCCACCAACGCTGGACGAAAACCGCTGTCGGTTCAGCATCAAAGCCAGTCGCCTTAGCCAAATCCGCCTTTGCCCTGGCGATGAGGTCTTCGTCGCTGCGATGCACGTGCGAGTCATCATCAAAACGGCCGAAACTTGCCCTCACAACGGCACCGTAGCGCTCACCAATATGTGGCCACTTTCGGGACGACACTGTGAAAGCTTTCGCGGACAGGTCCGCACCAATCTCACACAACACGCCGTTGATCTCCGGCAGTCCGTCCGATGTGTCGAAACACATACCGACCACCGCCGAGTTCGACGTGTCTACCCCACCGATAAGCTCTGCCGCCTCTGGAGCAAGGCTGCTCAACAGCTCTGATGTGGTTGCAGAAGGTGCCGCCAGGACAACACCGTCGACGTCGATCGTGTTAACGCTCGTGCCGCTTTCCGACGGCGCTTCCACTGTCACCTCAAAGCCATTGTCATGCTGCCGCAAGCCAGCAGCCTTCGTCGACAAGAGGAGTTCGGCTCCCGATTCGTCGGCAAGCGTGTTGTAGAGGACCTCGAAGCCATCTCGGAACGTTTGGAAGACTACCGGTTGCTTCGTCTTCGCAGAGTCTGTCGCAGCCTCACTGCTCAGACGCGCCTGCTGCGCCTGCTTACGTGCTTCCAGAACGCGCTGGACAGCGCCGGTGAGGCTGACATGATCACCGACACTGGCAATTTCATCAAGCGCTGCCGCCAGCTGTGGGATGGTCGCACGCAGGCCCAGATTGTATGCGGTGGTTGAGTAGACGCCCCCGAGCAGCGGGGAGACGATGCGGTCAACCACTTCTTCACCGAGACGCGCCGCGACCAGCTGGCCGACATTCATGTCGTCGCCCAGTACCCAGTGCAAGGCTGGAGTGAGCTCGGGGTTCGACTCAGCATCAATCTTGGCGAGGGTGGCCTCGCTGAGGAGATAGCCCAACCCCTCTGAGCTTCCTGGAATACCGGTGACCGTATTGCGCGGAAGGTCCTTGAGCTCACCGCCAATGTAGAGCTTGGAAGGCAACCCCGAAGGGGCGACTAGCTGATCCGCCAAACCGAGTTCCTTGAAAAACTCGGTGGCATCGTGACGGAATGCCAGGTACGCCTCAGCGCCCGCTTCAAGAGGGCCGTTAGCTCCTGGTCGAGTCTTCAGCTTGCCGCCGACCTGTGCACTGGACTCGATGACAATAATTCTTGCGGCGGGTCCGAGCTTTTTACGCAACTCATACGCTGCGGTCAGGCCGGAGATACCGCCACCTACGACGGCAATGGTAGAAGGTTGTGCAACCACGGTATTTCGTACGCTTTCTCTATGCCCGCCCCTCGAGCGGGCACGGTCGATAAGACTTGTAGAAAATTAGCTAGTGCGTGTTTTACACGCCTGTTGCGTCGGCTATTACGTTGCGTGAATGATTTCAACGGCGCGCGTAATCGCGTCGGCATCGGTATTCGGTAGCACCCCGTGACCCAAGTTGAAGATATGTCCACGGGCATCACCACGCTTAATTGCACGGTCCGCTTCAGAACAGATGCGCTGGATCTCTTGGGTCATTGCAGCTTCACCGGCAAAGAGAATCGCCGGGTCAAGGTTACCCTGCAATGCAAGGCTGTTTTGCGCCGGGTCTGCGCCTCGGTGAACGTCGGAAAGCGTGGCACGAATGCGGTTGGCAGCAACGTCCAGTGGCACGCGCCAGTCGACACCCATGACTTCTGGGCTGGCTTCAGCCATCGCACCGAGAAGCTCGCCGGTCCCCACACCGAAGTGGATGCGCGGAATGCCGACGTCGGCGAAGGCCTGGAAGATTTGCTTCGAGTACGGCAACACAAAGCGGCGGTAATCACGCTCGGTAAGATAGCCAGCCCAGGAGTCGAAGAGCTGAATAGCGTCCACGCCAGCGCCAATCTGCGCGCGCAGGAAAGCAATCACCATCGGAGTGATTTTCTGCATCAGGTGACCCCACAATTCAGGGTCCGAGTGCATCAGCGCCTTAGTGCGCTCGTGATTGCGGGATGGACCGCCTTCAATCAGGTACGATGCCAAGGTGAATGGTGCACCGGCGAAACCAATGAGTGCCTGGGTATCAGTCAGCTCTTGCAGAATGAGGCCGATACCCTCGGCCACCGGAGCGAGTTGCTCTTCTGTGACTTCCGGTAGCGCCTTGATGTCTGATTCTGAGCGCACCGGAGTATCCAATACTGGACCGCGACCAGGAACAATATCCAGGTTGACACCCGCGGCCTTCAGCGGCACGACAATATCGGAAAAAAGAATCGCAGCATCAACGTCGTGCCTACGTACCGGCTGCATAGTAATCTCAGCGAGCAGTTCCGGACGGAAGCAGGAGTCCAACATACCGATGTCCTTGCGCACCTCACGGTACTCAGGCAGTGAACGACCGGCTTGCCGCATAAACCACACCGGGCGGCGCGAAGGAGTTCGACCGTAAGCTGCATCAAGAATCGGGGCATCAGTCAAAGTGCGACGATTGTTCATACCGACAATCATGCCCCACTTACCTTAGAAATTAATGTGTGGGGTACTAAGAACAGGGAAATCGCTCGCCCTGCTGTGCGTTTTCGGCGAAGCGTTTGGTCGCTTTCCGCTCTGTTCGGCGCGCCTCCCACTAACGCAAGCGTCATATGGCTAAGTTCAGGCACGTGAATGGAACCGATTCAACGCCACAGAACTTCCGCGCCGCGGTCGAGTCAATGCACTCTGCTGAACTGCGACCTGAGATTGCTCTGGGCACCGTTCGGCCACCGCAGAAGCTGGCACCGTTTAGCCACGCTGTCTCGCTTGAGGTCACGCAGCCCGAAGCTGATATTGTCCCCGAGTCCTCGGACGATGATGCCTTTGGTCGTTTAATTTTGCTCCATGACCCCCGCAGTGAGGAAACCTGGGACGGTGACATGCGCTTGGTTGCATACATCCAGGCAGATATGGATGCCTCCCTCGCGGAAGATCCGCTGCTTCCCCAGGTTGCCTGGCAATGGCTCACCGAGGCTCTGGCTGAGAACAACGCCGAACTGTCGAACTTGGGTGGCACGGTGACAACTACGAACTCTGTCCGCTACGGCGAGATTGGTGGCAAGCCACAGGCCTTTCAATTAGAAATGCGCGCATCGTGGACTGCTCGTGGTACCGACCTGCGCACTCACGTTGAATCCTTCGCTCAGGTACTAGCGAACGTCGCCGGTCTGCCACCCGTCGGCGTATCCCTGCTGGGCTGATACTGGCAACTGCTGATACCGACGACCGAAGAGGCGAGCGATGAGCTCCGACGTGGAAACTAGTCCCGACGTAGAGGTAAGACTTGCCCCCGCCGAGGGAACTCCACGCGTGCTTTCCGACATCGACGAAATTATTGACGCCGGTGAGCAGCTAGCCAAAGGACACGGTTGGCTCGCAGTCGATACTGAACGAGCTTCGGCATATCGCTACGATGACCGCGCCTTCCTGCTTCAATTTCGCCGCCGTGGAGCGGGCACCTTTCTCATCGATCCCGAAGACGGGCGCAAGGCGATGGCCGTTTTCGGTTCCTCAGTCAACGACCTGACCTGGATTATTCACGCAGCTCATTCTGACCTTCCCTGCCTCGCAGCCCTGGGCCTCTACCCCACCAAAGTCATTGACACTGAGCTGGCCGGTCGCCTTCTCGGACTCGAGCGAGTCAACTTAGCAGCTCTGACAGAACGACTCCTCGGAGTTGGACTTGCCAAGGGGCACGGTCGAGAGGATTGGTCTACTCGTCCACTGCCAGCGGATTGGCTGGACTACGCAGCCCTGGATGTCGAGCTGCTTATCGAACTCGCCGAGGTTCTTTGTCAGGCGCTAGCTGAGCTCGACCGTTTGGAATGGCTAGAGCAGGAATGCGAACGCGAACTCGCTACCAACCGTAAATACCTCGATGGTCTACACGTCGGACACTCGTGGCAAGGACTCAAAGGCATTGGGAAGCTGCGCACTTCCGAACAACTCCACGTCGCCCGTGCACTGTGGACTGAGCGTGACGAAATCGCGCAGCAACGTGATGTCTCCCCAACACACATCATGGGGCACAGCGTTCTACGTACAATCGCAGAACAACTCCCAGGTACGCAGCGTGAGCTGACTGCAATCCGTGGATTTCCACGTCGCCGTCGCGGTGCTGCGGATGCTTGGTTGAAGATCGTTAATGAAGCCCGTCAGGAACCCAGGTCATCATGGCCGAAGCCTCAAAAGCCGCCTCGCAACGAGATGCCACACTTTCGGCGTTGGGCTGAACATGCCCCACAAGCCGCCGAGATTTTCGAAACCACGCGAGACTGCATCGACAACGTCTGTGCCCAAATACACCTGCGCAAAGACACACTCATCACTTCCGCGCAGACACGTGAACTTGTTTGGTGGATTCACAGCCGCGCAGTCGGCTCATTCGTATTCCGCCACCACGACAACTACGCTGGCGGCCTGCCAGCCGTTACAGAAATCTCCGCCCACCTCAGCGAACAGGGTTTCCGCCCATGGCAGGCACATTTGCTTGCCGACGTAATCGGCGCCAACGTCCTTGCGCCCATGCGGCACCCACTCTAGCTACAGCTGCTCTAGCACCGCGATGGTTTCAAAGTGATGTGTTAGGCCAAATGCGTCTACGACCTCGAGGTGTTTGAACGCGTAGCCGTGGTCAGCCCAGTACCGGGCATCGCGCGCAAAAGTCGCCGGATCGCAACCGAAATGTACAACCGTGCGTGGCTTGGCCTCAGCAATAGCGGCAATGGCATCCTTACCGGCACCGGAGCGCGGAGGGTCGAGAACGACGACATCCGGATTTGGTGTTTTCTCATTAGCAACTTCGCGGCGCACAACCTTGGTGACATCCCCAGTAACGAACCGAACTGGTGCCGCAGGTGTCGCATTCCCACTGTGATCAGCTGCAGTGAAGGCCCTGCGCCCCGCCGTCGCTGCCGCGGCAAACCCCTCGACAGAGAGAATTGATCCCTCAGCGTCTACTAGCTTGCGCAGCGCCGCCGCCAGAACGCCTGCGCCGCCGTAGAGATCCCAAGCACAGGAGAAGGACTGACCGGCCAACAGGCTAATGATGCGCGAGCCATAGAACTCAGGAGCATAGCGATGAGCTTGCCAAAAACCGGTAGTCGGCACATCGAAAGTAATGCCGTGAACAGTGTGCTGTGTGGTTGGCTCGCCTTCAATCACTGTTTGCTTGCGATTCCGGCCACTGCCGGAGACGTACACAGCGCTTCGGTTACCCTCGGCATCCATTGCCACATGGAGTTCTCCCAGCTTCGGCTTCTTGCGACCTCGACCGCTAGCGGGCTTAGCAACGGGGATGGTTCCGGCCGTCGAAAAGCCAGCGATGAGATTGGGAACTGTTTGGACGCACTCGGAGCCGATGACGAGCTCGTGGGAACGGGAACGACGTAACCCCGCTCGTCCCTGGGAATCCACGCCCAGCCGCACGCGCGTGCGCCAACGGGAGGTGGGAGCCAGTGGAAGGACATCGATAGCTGGCAGTTCGTCGGCGGTGAAACGTCCAAGCCGGCGCAGGCAATCGGTCAGGACATCAACCTTGAGACGCGCCGCGTGCTCAGGATCAATAAAACCCCAGTCGCAACAACCCGCGCCCTGCCGAGCTGCTTCGCAACGCTGTGAAATTCGATGCTCTGAGGCATCCAGAACCTCAACGACATTGCCGCGCCACAGCTTGGCATCAGGTTTGGCAATTTCGACAACAACGCGTTCGCCGGGGATGCCGCCGGTGACGAAACCGATACGTCCGTCATAGCTGGCAATGAATTCTCCGCCGGCAGCGGGACGGTCAATAGTCACTTCGATGTTCACGCAGTGTGATACTACCCGCTGACAAGAGAAAAGCCGCCGTCGGGTGACGGCGGCGGGCAGCGCACAGTGGCGCCTGCAAATCCTTTTCTAACTGGACAAGCAGCTAGCTTCTCTGTGCTGGCGGGTTGACCAAACTAATTGGTGGAACCATCCGGGTTGATACCAGTAGCGCCTGGCACCTGCCCTGGTTCACCTTCAGCTTGAGCAGCCTGGGTCTGCTGCTGGTATGCCTGACGAATCTGCTCCGCCATCTGGGACGGCAGCGTAACCGGAAGCGGCTGACCTGCCGGCATCGGGTTCTCACCGCGAGAGACGAAGCTACGGGCAAGGAGACCGCGGGCGAGGTCCGCAAGTTCCTCCGCCCGATCAGCCGGACCGGAGGCCGTCATGCGAAGCATCCAACGCGGGCCGTCGGCGCCAATGATTCGCATCTCCATATCGGAGGTGCGGCCAACGACCTCAGAACCCCACGGCCCCTGCTCAACGTGGACATCGAGGCCATCGGACTCAAGACCGTCCTTGATTTCCTGAGCGGACTCCTCCCAGAGGCCACCCGACGTCGGAGCAGCGAATGCTACAGGAGTTACGCGACCATGCTCAGTGGCGACGTGCAGCATGGTTGGACCTGTCGGCCCCATCTCCACCTGAATATCACCAACGTGAGGAATAGGCAGCAGCATCGAACCGAGGTTCAGGCTGGCCTTAGCGAAGTCTGAAAAATCAAACTGCGTCGGGCTAGCGCTGCTGATATCGAAGGGGCCGTTTGCTGGTGCGTTCTCCGCGGCGGTTTCCGACGCGTCGTCATGCAGGGTTGCGGTAGCTTCCTCAGAAGCTGGCGCCGCAGAGTCGGTGGTAACGGCCTCTGCCTCAGCAGCTGGTTCTTCTGGCTGGTTCTTCTTTCCAAATGGCCACATGGTGGTTTATTGACACCTCGCTAAAAAGAAATTTTTGTATACACCTTTGTAAACGCTTTATTGAGCTCTTCACGCATTGAACCACACTTGGTGGGGTCCCCGCGCTGTCAGAGACGTTTTAAAGCGTCGTGGACACTCCGGTTGACCCGTGACCGCCCGCACCGCGTTCAGTTTCATCGAGTTCATCGACCTCCACCATCGGACTGAGCTCGACCTTCTGCACAACCAACTGTGCGATTCGATCACCTTTGGTGATCTCCACCGCATTGGTCGGATCCAAGTTGATCAGGCAGACTTTAAGCTCACCACGGTAACCGGCATCAATCGTGCCGGGAGCGTTGACGATGGATAGCCCCTTTTTGAAAGCCAATCCGGAGCGTGGATGAACCAATCCCACTGTGCCCGCCGGCAAGGCAATGGCAATTCCGGTTCCGACGAGTGCCCGTTGCCCTGGTGCTAGGACGACATCCTCCGCTGAGCTCAAATCCACACCGGCATCATCAGCATGCGCACGCTGGGGGATCACTGCGTCTTTAGTGAGCTTTTTCACTTGCACCGGAGCATAAGTCATCTCTTCGTATATCCTTCGCTGTCGCGTCTTTTAAGAACCGCACTTCGGCCTTGTCAGTACCGAGCATAGCCGTGCCCTAGAATGGATAACCGTGAGTGGAAAAGATAACCTGCAGCCTCGTCGCGACGACAGCTCAGCATCCGTCTCTGAAGGTGCGGCAATAACAATCAGCTCGAGCGGAGATTCATCGATTGTCTATTCCGAAAAGCTCTGGGTTCCCTGGTGGTTCTGGGTACTCGGCGGTGTTGCCGTTTTCGTATGCACGGCTCAGATTGGCTTTAACCGTTCACCGATTTGGCTTGTCATCGGCGGCATTATTTGTCTAGCCGTAGGCGTGTGGGTGCTGTTGACTATGTCGAAGACCACGGTGTCCGTGGAAGTGGACAGCACTGGTGAACGCTGGCTTCACGCTGGCACGGCAGTTTTGCCAGCATCGGTCGTTGCCAAATCCCTGGTGGTCCCGAAGTCCGCGCAGCGCAATGCGTTGGGCCGTCAGCTCGATCCAGCAGCATTCCTGGTTACGCACACGTGGATTCCCACGATGGTGCTGCTAGTCCTCGACGATCCAGACGACCCAACCCCCTATTGGCTGGTCTCCACCCGCCGCCCCGAGGCACTACTTGACAGTCTCTTCGACCGCTAGGTCACAATCTCTCACCGCCGCTACACGCTTGCCGACGACCCCAGCGCCGCCATAACCGTGGTAGTGGCGGTTTTCCTTTTCCTAGGAAGTTATCCCAGTTGTGCGGGGATTAGGCACAGTCCTGGCAGATGGGGAAACCATCGCCGTTATCGATTGCAATCATCGAGCGGTGCATGACCATGAAGCAGGAGCCACAGGTGAATTCATCGTCTCCCTTCGGGGCGACATCCATATCGAATTCTTCACCCGCGATGTCGGCGACCGGCAACTCGAACGGCTCGACAATTTCGCCGTCGTCGGTGTCGTCGATTTCCTTCTCAGCAGATGCAGCCTGAAGGCCCTCGAGGGAATCGGTCTCCAGCTCTTCGGTTTCACGAGTACGCGGGGCATCGTAGTTTACAGCCATGTCCCAAACCTTCTTTCTGGACCTTTGCTAGACATTGTGAACTGACTTTTTCTCGGAGAATACAACGCGTTGAGACGATTGACACCCTGTACTCTCCAGTGCCTTTCTCAGCGGATATTAAGGCAATTCACGCTATCTGTCATCTCTGCAGGTCAGAACAGATTTCTATGCCCATTAGTCGAGGAGAGGATAACATGATGGTCATGAGTTCAGGCCCCGCGAGCACTTCGAGCGCATCACATCGACGAAAAATTGTTCCCTACGTGGTGGTTTCCGTCGTAGCTGTAGTGATTGCCGCTACGTCGTGGGTATTGGCATTCCGCAGCCAACCGGCCAGTTATCCGGTCCCCTGTTCCCTCCCCGCAGCTGGCACCCCTGTTTCCTCCACCACGCTAATCGGAGAACACGTCGTTCCACCGTCGGATGTTCATGTGCGCGTCTATAACGCCAACGGCAAAGTCGGCCAGGCTACAACCGTCGCCGAACAATTGCGGCAACTCGATTTTGTTCTCGATGAGCAGGTTCCCTACGGCAACGACCCTATTGTGGAAAACCAAGACCTCGGCTGCTTCGGCCAGCTGCGTTATGGCGAGCAGTTCAATGGCCACGCCGCAGCGCTTCACGCTCTTTTCCCCTGTTTTGAGCTCATCCACGATGGTCGGCCGGATGCAACCGTCGATGTGTCGTTGGGTAAGGGGTTTAAGGACCTCGAAGTAGTCAGCCAGGTTGAGGAAACGTTGTCCGCATTGAACCGTGGAGAACAAGCCGATCTAGAGGGGTTAAGCTCATTAAGCTCGAGCACCTGTTCCTAGACAGACGCCCCTAATTCCTAGCCTTCGCGGTCGCACCATCCAATGCTTCGAAGAACGCATCGGCAACTTCAGGATTCGCCGCACCGACACCGAAGTCGAGCGGGTCTCCCTCCGGCCGGCCAGCAGCGTTGGCACACTGCGTGAATTCCGGGACCCTAATTCTTGCGCCTGCTTCAGCCGCAATCAGAGCACCTGCTGCATAGTCCCAAATCTTGATGTCGTGTTCGTAATACGCATCAACACGGCCGTGCGCCACCATGCACAAATCGAGCGCCGCCGATCCCATGCGCCGAATATCTCGACACTCCCCCAACAACTGCGACGCTATCCGCCCCTGCACCTGCCGGAGATTAGCGGAATAGCTGAATCCTGTTGCCACAAGTGTCTTTTCCAGCTCGGCCGTTGGGGAACAACTAAGCGTCTGCACAGTGCCGTCCCGCCGAGAAACCTGAGCGCCCTCTCCCTTTGCTGCACTGTAAATCTCTCCCGAGGACACATTTGCCACTGCACCCGCCACGACCTCATCGCCTACGGCGCAGGCGATACTCACAGCAAAGTTGGGCAATCCGTAAAGGAAATTCACTGTGCCATCGATGGGGTCTACGATCCAGGTCACCGCTTCGGCCGCGTCAGTAGCTTGCGCTTGAGAGCCCGGGCCGTCGTCAAGCCCGCCTTCTTCGCCCAAAATACGGTCGGAGCTGCTAAACGCCTTGATGAGCGAACGAATGAGCTCCTCAGATTCACGGTCGACGACGGTGACCGGGTCAACAGCTGAGGACTTCGTTTCGGAGCTTGCTAAAACGCCATCGGAGCCGAGTTCGACCCGACGACTGGCGATGTGCGCCGCGGCTGCGCGGGCAATAAATACCGCGCGATCGCGCAATTCCCTGACGCTGAGTCGCACAGATCCGGGGCTATTCGGTGCACTAAACCCCCTATTATCTGCCCTGCTAGCGAGTTGTTCGGTGCCACGCGAGTTAATGCTCATGCCCCCATTGTGTCTGTTTCGTACAATTTGAGCTATGGGACAACGAATTGGATTTGGCATCGACGTCGGAGGCTCTGGAATCAAGGGTGGCCGCGTGGACCTTGATACTGGGCAGCTTATTGGCGACCGCATTAAGATTTTCACGCCACAGCCGGCAACCCCGGAGGCGGTTGCGAAGACCATTGCGGAAATTGTGGACATTGCGCAGTGGGATTCCGATGTCGGCATCACGATTCCGTCCGTCGTACAGAATCAGATTGCCTTGCTGGCCGCCAATATTGACGGTTCTTGGGTTAATACGAACTGCCAAGAGCTCTTCGCTAAACATCTGCCCAACAACAAAGCGCACGTGCTTAACGACGCTGACGCTGCCGGCCTCGCTGAAGTCCAGTTTGGCGATCCGGGCAATAAAACTGGCGCCGTGTTGTTGCTAACTTTTGGTACCGGCATCGGCTCCGCGCTTATTCATGACGGATTGCTCTACCCCAATTCGGAGTTAGGCCATCTCGTCATCGATGGCACGGAGGCCGAACACTTTGCATCCGCGAGAATTAAAGATGTGGAGGGGCTCGGCTTCGAAGAGTGGGCTGAGCGCGTGAGCAAGGTGCTTAGGACCTACGAGGCGCTGTTTTGGCCGTCACGGATTATCGTCGGCGGCGGAATCAGCCGCGAACACGAAAAGTGGATTCCGCTGTTGACATGTAAGACTCCAGTTGTCCCGGCAAGTTTGGATAATAATGCGGGTATTGCTGGCGCCGCATTTGCAGCTGACCAGGGGCTTTACCCTTAAACAGTTTCATTTCTTGGGTGGGGATTGGTAGCTACGCGTCGGGCGTGACACGTGGTTGAAGCCATGCCCCGTGGCGGCGATTTTCAGAATTGGTTTACAATAAGAAGTTGACTCACGGCAAGGTTGAATAATCAACAGGCTCGAGGAGGATTGGGAAAATCGAATTCAAGCGCACTGCTTCGATGAGGATTTTCACCGATTGCTTCTTCGCTAGGAGCCAGAAAAGCAACACTGATGACCGTGGCACGAAAAGGTCAGCGCTGAATGTTCTCCATTCAGCTAGCTGGCTGCAGACGAAGTAAAGGCGCACCACTGGCGCGTTGAGCTTCTCTCTGACCGAGAGAAGCTGGCGGCGGCTTTGGCGGCGCACACAACGTACATCGTGAAAGGGCGTTCGTGGCAGGCAACGAACTGGGGCAAGCTCAGGACCAATCCACCGGGAGTGGCACCGGTTCAGCTACTCCTGCAAAGAAGGCTGTAAAGAAGGCCATCAAGAAAGCAGTGAAGAAGACCGTGGCAAAGAAGACTGCCGCGAAGAAAACTGCCGCCAAGAAGACGGCTGCCAAAAAGACAGCTGCTACCGAGACTGCGGCGAAAAAGGCGACCGCTAAGAAGGCAACGGCCAAGAAGACCGTGAAGAAGGCGGCTAAGAAGTCGGTCGCTAAGAAGACCACACGTAAGGCCGCCGCCAAGAAGGCAACTAAGCGGACAACGGCTGCGAAGGCCACTGCGGCCAAGGCTGCTGCAGCGAAGGCTGCTGCAGCGAAGGCGAAGGACGCGCAGGCTCTCGACGCAACTGAGAACGAAGAGCTCGAGGACGAGGAACTCGATCACGACTTGGAGCAGGAGCGGGACTACGACCCAGATCTGGATGATGATCTCGAAGACGATGATTTTCACGACGATCTGGATGATGACGACCTCGAAGATGATGAAGAAGAGGACGACGAGGACGACGAGGACGAAGACGAAGACGAGGATGAAGAGGACGAGGGCGACGAGGTCTGGAACGAGGACGAGTCCGCTCGTCTGCGTCAGGCCCGCAAGGATGCTGCCCTCACCGCCTCCGCTGACTCTGTCCGCGCCTACCTCAAGCAGATTGGTAAGGTCGCGCTGCTGACTGCCGAGGAAGAAGTCAGTCTGGCAAAGCGCATCGAGGCTGGTCTGTATGCGCAGTACAAGATTGACGAGGCCAAGGAAGCCGGCGAGCGCATCGCTTACGCTCAGAAGCGCGACTTGCGCGAGATTTCTCGCGACGGTCAGCGCGCCAAGAACCACCTGCTCGAGGCCAACCTCCGTCTCGTGGTATCCCTGGCAAAGCGCTACACCGGCCGTGGCATGGCTTTCCTCGACTTGATTCAGGAGGGCAACCTCGGCCTGATTCGCGCCGTCGAGAAGTTCGACTACACCAAGGGCTACAAGTTCTCCACGTACGCAACGTGGTGGATTCGCCAGGCCATTACTCGTGCAATGGCCGACCAGGCTCGAACCATTCGTATTCCGGTTCACATGGTCGAGGTCATTAATAAGCTCGGCCGTATCCAGCGTGAGCTGCTCCAGGATCTCGGCCGCGAGCCCACTCCGGAAGAGCTCGCTAAGGAAATGGATATCACCGAGGAAAAGGTTCTCGAGATTCAGCAGTACGCTCGTGAACCCATTTCGCTAGACCAGACCATCGGTGACGAGGGCGACTCCCAGCTCGGTGACTTCATTGAGGACTCCGAGGCAGTCATCGCCGTGGACGCCGTGAGCTTCACGCTCCTCCAAGATCAGCTTGGCGACGTTCTGGAGACTCTCTCCGAACGTGAAGCCGGTGTCGTCCGTCTGCGCTTCGGCCTTACCGACGGCATGCCACGTACTCTTGACGAGATTGGCCAGGTCTACGGTGTGACACGCGAGCGCATCCGTCAGATTGAGTCCAAAACGATGTCCAAGCTACGTCACCCATCGCGTTCGCAGGTTCTGCGTGACTACTTGGAGTAAAGCTTTAACCTGGAGTCGTAATTGGGCTAACTGCTAAGCCCAGAAAATTGGGCTTGGATAAGGTTGCGCCCCTTATTCGAGCCCGATTTTTTTCTTCGGGAGCTGGGCTAGCGAGTTAGCGACTGCGTTTATGACAAAATGGCCCACAAAAATGGCCTGAAAGTGTCATAAACTCCGACAGTTTCACATTTGCAGCGCGTAATATCTACGGTTGTCAATTTTGGGACTAGCTGCCATGTGCACAAATCTACTGCCGGACTGAACGGCGTAGGGCCAGCTGGAGGCAAAAGCAAAACCCCGAACCACCAAGGTGGAACGGGGCGAAGGAGCATCTAAACAACGCTAGGCGAAGCAGTCCGCTGGCGGTCCAGCAAACTGGACCACCATCCAATACCGGCTACTACATACCCAGCTAGTACACGACGCCGAATACCCACTGCAGCAGCGTCAGCGAAGCCACAGAAATCACAATCAGCGCAACGATGTTCAGCCAAACACCGGTCTTGACCATGTTGTCCATGCTGACGTAGCCGGAGCCGTAGGCGATGGCGTTCGGCGGTGTTGCAACCGGCATCATGAACGCCGAAGTAGCCGCCAGTGCAACTGGAACAGCGAAGATCATCTGGTCGTGGCCCAAGCCGATTGCCATCGCACCAACCAGCGGCAGGAAGGTCGCGGCCGTCGCGGTGTTAGACGTGAACTCGGTCAGGAACAGCACAACGGCGCCGACGACAACCACGAGTGCAGCCACTGGCATCCAGCCGAGGGTAGACAGCTGCTCGCCAATCCAGTCCGACAGCCCAGAGGCACCGAACTGCGAGGACAGCGCCAGGCCACCACCGAACAGCAGCAGCACACCCCACGGCAGCTCCAACGCATTTTCCCAGCGCATGAGCTTCACGCCATCAGGGCCACCCGGAATCAGGAACAGTGCAATACCTACCGTCATCGCGATTACCGCATCGGCAATCTTGGTGTCTGGCAGCAGCACCGGAACAAAGACCCACGCCAGCGCAGCCGCGATAAACACCATGAGCACGCGACGCTCACCCGCCGACATACGGCCGAGACGCTTCAGCTCGTCACGCATGAGTTCGCGTCCGCCTGGAATATGCGCAATCTCCGGCTTAAACAGAACACTTGTCAGCAGGAACCATGCACAGAGCATGAGCACAACCGCCACCGGGACACCCAGCAGCATCCACTGGCCAAACCCAATGTTGACACCCTGCTCCGCCATGTAGGCCGCCAGCATCGCGTTCGGCGGAGTACCAATAATCGTGCCCAACGAACCAATCGATGCCGCGTAAGCGATACCCAGCATCAGCGCGATACCGAAGTTCGACTTTGGCATCGGGTCGTAACTTGACGACGACTCCTCCGCCTCCTCCAGCGCATCCCCACCAGGGGTTTCGGCGACCGATTCACTCGCAGATCCCGCATCCTCTGCAGCAACTTTCTCATCGTGCAGCATTCGGACAATCAGGCTCAGCACGGACACACCGATTGGCAGCATCATCACGGCCGTGGCCGTGTTGGATACCCACATCGACAGGAAGCCAGTAGCCACCATGAAGCCTAGAATCAGCATCTTTGGTGACGACCCCATGAGCACCAGGACCCACAATGCGACACGCTTGTGTAGGTTCCAACGCTGCATCGCCAGTGCCAACAGGAAGCCGCCCATAAAGAGGAAGATGGTCGGGTCTGTGTACTTGCCCGAGAAATCCTTAATCTCCGCGAGGTTGAGAATCGGGAATAGCGCCAGCGGCAGCAGAGCCGTAACGGCAATCGGGATAGCCTCGGACATCCACCACACGGCCATAAGCACTGCTACACCTGCGGTTGCACGCAGGTTGTGATCGAGCTCAGCCGGCATAAAGAAGTACACGAGCAAGGACAGGATGATACCGAGTCCTAGACCGGTGCGCTTACGGAAAAGCTCCCGGCTGAGGTAACCACGGTCTTGTTGGCCAGGTGACAGTTCCGGGGAGTTGTCGCGCGTAGATGTCGCTGCCACGATTCACGCTCCTATTTAATAATCAGCAGACATCCTGTATTGCACGCATGTTCAAACGTTTACCGCATGTAGGGGATGCCAAATGTGGGTACTTTCTGACACCAATATCATTACCAACACTCGGCCAAATATGAGATTTCACTAAGAAACCCCCGGCCGAAACTGCAGGCAGTTGGACTTCGGGGGTGGATTACGGGGTTAGCTCATTTCCTCATTGCGCATCTGGCATTAACCGAAAACTCCGGGCACAAAGTAACACCGCCATTGACTTCGCGTCCGAACTCACTCCGATTGCTTCTTTGGCTGGTCAGTCCCCATCTGATTGGAGATGCACTCGGCATACTCTCCAGAGGTACGCTCGAATTTCTCGCACTTCGACATCGCGTCTGATGTCGACCAGTACAGCATCAGCGACACCACGGCGGCTGCAATACCCGTCACAATGCCGACAACGCCCAATCCGAACGAACCGCTGATGACCGCGTCTTCCCCAGCAGCCTGCACGCGCTTCTTCGCGCTCAACGCCTTCGCCATCGCGATGATGCCCAGAACAATGCCAAAGACACCGAGGATGCCACCAACGATTATCCAGGACATCAAGAGTCCGCCGACACCAAAGATCAGTGCCAGCACGCCAATAGTCCGACTGTCATTGCCTGGTACAGCCGACAAACCACCGCCGGTCAATTCCGACGGCCTCGACTTATCACTGCTTGCCGACATTCTTCTCTCCACCATAGATTGCTCAGTTCGCTTGAAACCCTACCAATTACGCAGGTAGCTAATGCGATCGCGCAACTGCTCCTCCGTACACAGCGCAGTCGGCGGGCCACCACAGGCGCGCCGAACCTCGTTATGCACCTGACCATGTGGCTTACCGGTTCGCGCCGCCGTCATCGACACCAGCGTATTGAGTTCCTTCCGCAACTTCGGCAACACCTCACTGGCCACCTTCTGCGGCCTCGGGTACGCCGATCCCTCAATGCGGTGGACCGCGCCGCCTTCGCCTCCGCTTGACGACGATTCCCTCGCCTCCTCGCGGGCTTCCTTCTCTCGGGCACTGGCGGCTTTAAGCTGTTCATCCTGCCGCTGACGCAGCAAGAGTCGCATTTGCTCAGCGTCGAGAAGCCCGGGCAAGCCAAGGTAGTCAGCTTCTTCAGCGGAACCGGCAACGGTTGCGGTGCCGTAGGAGGAACCGTCGTAGATCAGGTAGTCGAGTTCAGCATCCGCGCCAATGGATTCGTAGGCCGGCAGCAGTTCGTCGGGCTCATCCTTACGCCGGTTAGCTTCGGCGACCAAGTCATCTTCCCAGCCCTCCGAAGGCCGATCCGGTTTACCGAGCACGTGGTTGCGCTGCACCTCCATCTGCGAGGCCAAGTCGAGCAGCACAGGAATTGACGGCAAGAAGACGGACGCAGTCTCCCCCGGCATGCGGCTTCGCACGAATCGTCCGATAGCCTGCGCGAAGAATAGCGGAGTCGAGGAACTAGTCGCGTACACGCCGACCGCCAACCTTGGCACGTCCACGCCTTCGGAGACCATTCGCACAGCCACCATCCACTCGTCGGTGGACTCGGAGAAGGTCTTAATGCGTTCCGACGAGCCAGGCTCATCCGAAAGCACCAACGCCACCGGTGTGGAGGCAATCTGCTCGAGAATGCGCTTGTACGCACGGGCAGTTGCCGCATCGGAGGCGATAACCAGGCCACCGGCATCGGGAATATGCTGCCTCATCTGCGAGAGCCGGGTATGCGCTGCCCGCAGCACCGACGGCATCCACTCGCCCTTTGGGTCAAGCGCGGTGCGCCAAGCTCGAGTGGTCTCCTCTGGGCTCATCACGGTACCCAGACGCGCAGCGAACTCATCACCCGCGCTATCACGCCAGCGAGCTTCACCGGAGTAAGCCAAAAAGACCACTGGGCGCACGACGCCGTCGGCAAGCGCATTGGAATAGCCGTACGTGTAATCAGCGACGGAGCGCGAGTAACCATCGCCATCCGGCGAGTAGCGAACAAACGGAATTGCCGCGTCATCGGAGCGGAACGGCGTACCAGTTAAGCACAGGCGGCGTTCGACATCACCGTAGGCCTCAGAAATGCCGTCGCCCCAACTCTTGGCATCACCGCCGTGGTGTACCTCGTCCAGAATCACCAATGTCGGCCGAGCGGTGGCTACGGCATGGTGCTTAAACGGATGCACTGCGACTTGGGCGTAGGTCACAACAATTCCCTGGTAGGAAGGGTTTACCACACCCTTGGCGTTGGAGAACTTGGGATCCAACGCAATCCCCGAACGAGCAGCAGAGGCAGCCCACTGTACCTTCAGGTGCTCAGTAGGCACTACGACGATAATGCGCTCGACAATCCGCCGCGACAGCAACTCACTGGCGATACGCAGAGCGAAGGTCGTCTTACCTGCGCCCGGTGTCGCCACTGCAAGGAAGTCCTTGGGGTTAGTCGCCAGGTATTTGTCGAGGGCCTCCTGCTGCCATTTACGAAGCCCGCTCACTTGCGACGCAGGGACTTGTAAATCCGCTCGCAGTCAGGGCATACCGGTGAACCCGGCTTCGCCGACTTCTTCACTGGGAAGGTTTCACCGCACAGAGCAACGACGTAGGAGCCGTTGACCGCGGAGTTCACGATCTGGTCCTTCTTGACGTAATGGAAGAACTTCGGAGTGTCGTCCCTCGTCGACTCATCGACGCGGGTATCGGTGCGTTCAATCGTCTTTGTCGTCTTCAATGGAGTGCTCACAGATTCCAATTGTGCCCCATTGGTCAAATTATGCCTAGCGCCCCAGGTGCTTGCCGCTGCTGACTGCTTACCTTCCACAGCCATCCACAACACCGCTGCGACTACGCGAGCATGCAGCTGCAACGGGCATAGCTAGTTGAGACACCCCCACGCCACAGGCGTATGCTAGGCAACCATGGCGCGAATCAATGACCGTCGCGACTCCGCGCTGCCGAAACGCGGAAGTTCCCGGCGACGCAAGAAAGACGCGGCGTTGATTACCGACGCCCGCGGCTCAAGGATTCGCAACTACGACCACCGCCGCCACGTCTACGCGGCCCTGCAATGGTCTCGCATTCCATTGCTACTTCTTTCCGGCGCTTTTTACCTGTGGTGGGATGTGCCGTGGATTGCGGCGATTCTCATGGTCGTCTCCGTACCCATGCCGTGGATCGCGGTTGTCATCGCCAATGGCGTTGGCGAACCCGCTGACAAGCGCAACCCGCGCGTCTACAAGCCAGGAGTTGTACGCGAGCAAAACCGCAAATGGGAGGAACAACAGCGCCAGCGCGCCCTCAAGGAAGCGGAGATGCGCGCGCTCGGTTCTGCTGCCAGTACCGAAGACACCGACGCACCGCCGCGGTCCGGTAACGAGACCACCTCAAATCCCTTCGATGACGCAAATGTCATCGATATGCCGGAAGACGACGATCCGTCGTCAAGCTCCCCTAACTAGCCCCTCCGCCCCGCTTTACGACGAAGGTAGTGCCTACGATGACCTTTTCCCCCTCCACCTTCACCCCACCGACTGATCAGCAGCTTCGTGCTTTTGTCGACTGTGCAGAGGAATTCGCCACCGCACTTAGGCGCCTTGAGTTTTCCAGCGAGTCACTGCGTCGAGTCCTAGGAGCCGAGGGGTTAGCCGCGCTGGACCGCGGTGAGCCCGGCGTTGTCGATGCTCTGCTTACCGAGACGGACGGCGTTTCTGCGGATACTGTGACCGCGTTGCGTCTTCTCATCCTGGGCGATTTCGCCGACGCAGAGCAGCTATTTGGAGCTGAGCTGACAGTCAAGTTGCTGGACAGCGGCATACTTGCCGGCACCGCCAGCAACGCACAGGTGTGTATCGATGTGCGCCCGGTCGAGATTGCGGGAGTCGACCGTATTATCTTTTCCGACCGCGACGCCTCTATGAACGATCACGTTCCTGGACCCGATCATGTCCTAGGCGTAGGGCGGGCTTCCCGCTCTCTCCTCGATATTTCGTCGACCTCGGCGGTGGAATCCGTACTCGATCTCGGTGCCGGTTGTGGCATCCAGAGCCTTGCCCAACCTGATGCAAAGTCGATTGTCGCGACAGACATTCACCCCCGCGCGCTGTTTTTTGCCCGCGCTACTTTCGCAGCTAATGGCTTCGACCAAGCGCAGGCTCTCGAAGGTTCGTGGTTTGAACCGGTTGCAGGCCAGAAGTTTGACCGCATTGTGGCCAACCCGCCGTTCGTCGTAGGACTGCCAAGTGTGGAACATGTTTACCGTGACTCAGGACTGAATCTGGACGGTGCCACCGAGCTTATGATCCGCGGTCTGGCCGACCATCTCACCGACGGCGGCACGGCGCATCTACTCGGCGCTTGGGCCCATATCGAGGGCGAGAGTTGGCAACAGCGCATCGCTTCTTGGCTCCCTGCTGAGGGCCTCGAGGTGTGGGTAACGCAACGGGATCTCGCTACGCCGGCGGAATACATTGGCACCTGGCTTCGAGACGAGTCCATCGACCCCCGCAGCCCAGAGGGGTGCGAGCGCTCTCGTGCCTGGCTGGAGCACTTTCGCAACAGCGGCGTGACAGGCATCGGGTTCGGCTACATCACAGTCCAACGCATCAACGGCCCGACTTCCGCCGTGTGCGAGGAAATGCCGCAGCCTTTGGCCGCTCCCTTCGCCGCCGAAGCCGAGGAGTATCTCGGCCGCGCCGAATGGCTTCGTGCACAAACTGCCGACACCATCCTCGAAGCTTCCTTTACCGTGCGCCCCGGTGTCGCCATCGAACGCGTTTCGCTTGCCGACGTCGAAAGCGGCCAGGGCTTCACTGAGTTCGATACGCGCCTCTCACGCACCGATGGCCCCGCCTGGACACACTCAATCGATGAGTCCGTGGCAACCATTCTGGGTGCGCTGCATCCCGAAGCTGCTCTGGGCTCAGTCATCGACATCATGGCAATGTTTGGAGCCTTCGATGAGTCCGACGTACCTGCCATCAAAGACGCCCTAGTTCCCATTGTCGTTGACCTGGTTCGCCATGGTCTGATTCTCCCCACCGAGCTCTTGGAGGATAAACAGTAAATGAAAGCCGTTCTCACCCGAGTTAAATCCGCGTCAGTCACTGTCGACGGTTCCGTTGTTGGGCACGTTGACGGAGGCGATACTGGTGCCATTTTGGCGCTCGTAGGCGTTGGCCGCGAGGACTCTGCTGATGCTTGGGAAACGATGGCCCGCAAGATCGCGGAGCTGCGCATCCTGGATGGCGAACTCAGCGCTGTCGATGCTGGCGCCCAGGTGCTCGTCGTTAGCCAATTCACGTTGATGGGGGCGACAAAGAAGGGACGGCGGCCGTCGTGGGTAGACGCGGCTCCGGGCCCAGAGGCCGAACCCGTCATTGAAAAAATTGTCGAGAACTTGCGCAATCGTGGCTTGACGGTCGAAACAGGACAATTTGGGGCAATGATGGAGGTGACATCAGTCAACGATGGCCCCTTTACAGTTCTTGTGGAATGCTAGTGACGGTAGTTTTTCTTAACATTATATTTGCATGGCAAAATTACCCTATTGACATTCATCACCTTTCACGGGAACATTTTCGTAACTCCGTGCGTTGTAGTTATTGAGTCCACTTAAAAATCCAGGAGGCAGATTCATGAAGAGTGCCGATATTCAAAATGACGAACTGGAAGGTCAGACAAGGGACAAGGGGCGCCGCACCGGCAATAACTCCAACCCGTCCGCCGATTTGGTTCGTGTGTATTTGAACGGCATCGGAAAGACTGCTCTTCTCAGCGCTGAAGAAGAGGTGGAACTTTCTAAGCGCATTGAAGCCGGTGTATACGCCGAGCATTTGCTGCAGACCGGCGCAAAAATGACCCGTGCAAAGAAGCGTGATGTCAAGATTTTGGCGAAGGAAGGTAAGGCCGCACGCGCCCACCTACTCGAAGCCAATCTCCGTCTTGTGGTCTCGCTGGCGAAGCGCTACACCAACCGCGGTATGCCGCTGCTGGATCTAATCCAGGAGGGCAACTTGGGCCTCATCCGCGCCATGGAAAAGTTCGACTACACCAAGGGCTTCAAGTTCTCCACATACGCAACGTGGTGGATTCGCCAGGCTATTACCCGCGGTATGGCTGATCAGTCGCGTACTATTCGCCTCCCTGTCCATTTGGTTGAGCAGGTCAACAAGATTTCTCGTATCAAGCGTGAGCTCTACCAGCAGCTCGGCCGTGAGGCTACGAATGAGGAATTGGCAGAGGAATCCGGCATTCCAGAAGCCAAGATTGAAATGCTGCTGCGTCAGTCCCGCGATCCGGTGAGCTTGGACATGCCAGTGGGCACTGACGAGGAAGCTCCCCTGGGAGACTTCATCGAGGACTCAGAGGCAACTGATGCTGAGGAAGCAGTTGTCGCTTCCCTGCGTCACCACGATGTCCGCAAGGTTCTGTCCACTCTCGAGATTCGAGAGCAGGAAGTTATTAAGCTCCGCTACGGTCTCGACGATGGCCTACCCCGCACGCTGGATCAGATTGGCCGCCACTTCGGCCTGTCTCGCGAGCGCGTCCGCCAGATTGAGCGGGAAGTTATGTCCAAGCTGCGCGAGGGAGACCGTGCTGACAAGCTGCGTGAGTACGCAAACTAACGCCACATGGCGGTGACATCGATAGGGTTCCCAATTTCAGCCCTGAGATAGAGCTGGACTGCAATGCCGACCCCCGTGCGGGAGTTTCATCCACACTGGCGGTCGGCGTTTTCGACTGCAAGTCGAACTTTCGACATCGCGTACGCTCCCTTACATCTCAGCAGCGCCCACCGAACCAAGCTTTTCGCTGCCTAATCAGCACCACAGCCACTGGATTTGCGAGCCCTAACATCTTTCTTACGCAAATGTGGTTATCCTAATACTTGAGTGAAAACTTTTAAGACTGCGTTATCGGAGGAAAACCGTGAGGGATTTGGTTGACACCACGGAAATGTACTTACGTACGATTTTCGAACTCGAAGAAGAGGGCATCATTCCTTTGCGTGCTCGCATTGCCGAACGCCTTGAGCAGTCGGGGCCGACCGTTAGCCAAACCGTTGCGCGCATGGAGCGCGATGGCCTTCTTGTAGTTGCCCCAGATCGCAGCTTGCAGCTTTCCGACGAGGGCCGCAGGCTGGCCACAGCTGTCATGCGTAAGCACCGCCTAGCTGAGCGCCTACTTACGGATGTCATTGGCCTCGAATGGGACAAGGTTCACGATGAAGCCTGCCGCTGGGAGCACGTAATGAGTGACGAGGTCGAGCGCAAACTTCTCGACGTGCTCGACTCTTACACACGCTCCCCATTCGGCAACCCGATCCCCGGTTTGGAAGACCTCGGTGGAACTCAGTCACCAAAGCCGTTAGAGAACGTTCGCCGGCTCTCCGACCTAAACCCCGGTGAGTACACGATTGAAATCGTCCAGATTAACGAAATCCTGCAGGTCGAGCAGAGCTACATGAAGCGTCTCCACAAGGCCGGAATTATGCCGGGTACTGAAGCACTTGCCGAGGTTGCCGCTGGCCGCGTGACTCTTGCCCGCGGTGATCATTCTCTCGACATTCCAGATACTCTGTCTCACGCGATCATGGTGATTACCAAATGAAACTCCTAGTCACTGGTGGCGCCGGCTACGTCGGTAGCGTTTGCTCGGCAGTATTGATTTCTCTTGGCCACGACGTCACCATTCTGGACAACTTCTCTGTTGGCAACCGTGATGCGGTACCGGAGGGCGCAACCCTAGTCGAAGGTGATGTGGCGGACAAGGCTTACGAGGTTCTGTCCTCCGACAGCTTCGACGGTGTCGTTCATTTCGCTGCGAAATCGCTTGTTGGCGAGTCCGTCGAAGTTCCTTCCGACTACTGGCACAACAATGTGGGCCAAACCCTGAAGCTACTCGACGCGATGCGTGATACCGGTACGAATAGCTTGGTGTTCTCTTCGACAGCCGCAACCTACGGTGAGCCAGAGAAGACACCAATTACCGAAGACATGCCAACCGCACCGACTAACCCTTACGGTGCCACTAAGCTGGCCATGGACTACGCCATCGCGTCTTACGCCAAGGCATACAACATCGGCGCTACCAGCTTGCGTTACTTCAATGTGGCGGGTGCCTGGGACGGTTTTGGCGAAAACCGTGAGGTAGAAACTCACCTCATTCCACTGGTACTCCAGGTTGCGCTTGGTCATCGCGACAAGATTATGGTCTTTGGCAATGACTGGCCGACTCCGGACGGCACCGCGGTTCGTGACTACATCCACATCAAAGACCTCGCGGATGCGCACGTATTGGCACTGGAGTCCAACGCGCCGGGTACGCACCGTATCTTTAACCTCGGTTCTGGCGACGGCTTTTCGGTTCGCCAGGTCATCGAGACCTGCCGTAAGGTCACCGGTCACCCGATTCCCGCTGAGGATGCACCGCGCAGAGCCGGTGATCCGGCAACTCTTATTGCCTCTTCCCAGCGTGCCATGGACGAGCTCGGATGGAAGCCCAATCACACGGAGCTGGAAACCATCGTCGCCGATGCATGGGAGTACACCAAGACCCTCGGCGACCGAGCCCACTCGGCGCACCGCTAGGTACGGCAGCACAGCTTGCAGGGTCGCTATTCAATTCGCGGCATTTTCACCTTGTATACCCTGCGCAGTACCTCTTGTGCTGCCCCAAGAATTGTGCCGACGCACCTCGGCACAATTTGATTGGCGACCGCAATTTCCAGCAACTGAGTCAGTGAATGATTCGGTTGCTCCCCCGCTGCCTCATCGAGGGCTGTTTGCGCATAGTTCTCCAGTCCAGCCGCGAACTTTGCGATGGCAAAACACGCTAAAGCGTTTGCACGCAGGCTGCCGCGGTGGACAATTGCGGCCTCGCGCCAGATTTCTCCCATTGCTTGCGCCAACTGCGTAGTGATGAAAATCATGGACATATCGCGCAAGGTAACGTTGGTCAGTGCTGCAGCAATGGCATATCCTGCGTTTTCATCGCGCACAGCCTCATGTGCTTCCATCACACCATCGGCCACGTTTTCGACGGCGGTTTTTAGCATGTCGAAGTGCTCAATGAGCGCGGGATTGTCCGAACCAATTTTGAGCTTCCTCGGCTGCTCAACGGCTATCGCTCGTTCCCGGAGGCGTTCAATCAGAGCCCTATCTTTACTGTCGCGGAATTGACCACCTCGAAAATAACTGCGGTACTCCTCATAGTTTTTGAAAATCTGTTCTCCCTGCCGAGAGATTAGATTTGCATTCTCGGTCATCAGACTGTCACCGACAATGCCGACAATCTCTCCCTGCTCGTCCGTGACAACTTCCCCCGCAGCAATAGTGGCAACGCCCGCCAAACGCACCTCATGCAGACCGCCTTCTCGCAGCCAGCCTGTAATAGGTGTCGAGTCCTTTTCAATCCCCCAGGATTCGTCGATGATAAACACATCTGCGTGAGTGCAGCCTTCATCGAGCAAGAAGTCCGCAGCTGCCCGCACCAAGTCAGGATTGCTCTCCATCGAGGCCACATCCTTGATCAGCATCGGGCCAGCATGCGCTGTCGGGTCAAACTCGACCTTGCCGTCGATGAAATCTTCGACCTGCTGACGGTACAACGCCGCAATCACTACCTGCCCCCGCGGATAGAATCCAACGATTCCTGGCAGGTTCGTCAGAAAGACACTCGGCTCAATTTCAGGCATCTTTCCTGCACCGAAATTCTTTTTGTTTCCCATTGATTCCTTACCCCTTTTCCCCCATTGGGATAGCTCGACAGCGGACAATCCTCTCGCCATCTGGTGGCTCTCATTGTTATCGAATCCGCAACAGCCTTGCTTGTGCGCGACCGGAAGAATCGGCGCATCTGTGGACTACTTTCGACTTGTGGATAACTGGAATATTTTCTGCGGTATCCTGGTTGCTTACTTCAAATGACGAAAAATGTGATGCAGGAGGTAGTCGTACGTGAGTGATCCGACCGACAAGCCTCAGGGCAATATGTACGAGGTAGTTTTCCCGGTTCCTGACGTAACGGGAAGCGAGGGGCATCTGACCCTGGTCATTGCGCTTAGCGGTTATGCGGATGCCGGTAATGCAGTCTCGGAATCAGCTAGTTTCCTCTTGGATGCTCTCGAGCACCGTCCATTGGTGAACTTTTCTATCGACGAGCTGATTGATTATCGTTCCCGCCGTCCCGCTGTGACGATGAACCGCGACCAGATCGTGGATGTATCCGATTTGAACCTGTCGCTCAATGTGGTTCGCGACAACGTCGGCAAGCCGTTCTTACTGCTGTCTGGCCCCGAGCCAGACATGCGGTGGGAGGCTTTCTCGACTGCGGTCGCAGATTTGGCTAAGCGCTACGATGTCGGTCGGACCGTGTCACTGTACTCGGCGCCGATGACGGTTCCGCACACCCGACCGCTGGGCATCATCGCCCATGGCACAGATAAGCGGAAACTCAGTGATATGCATACCTGGGGCAACCGCGTCACGGTTCCGGGTGCTGCGAGCCTGAACATTGAGTACGAGCTCGCAAGCCGCGGTTGTGATGCCTTTGGTTTCACCGCGCAGGTACCACACTATGTCGCGGCCTCTGAGTATCCGCTGGCATCACTGCGGCTGTTGCAGGAGGTAGCAAAGCTAGCCAAGCTCAAGCTCCCGCTTGAGGCGTTGGAGAAGGAATCCGCGCGGGTGGCGGAGCTGCTCAATACGCAGACGAATGATTCCGGCGAGGTCTCTCAGCTGGTCAATCTTCTCGAGGAACAGTACGACCAGGAAGTTCAACGTCGTCAAGAGCTGGAGACGTCTCCCCTGCTTGGGCCTAACGGCGAGATGCCTTCGGCCGACGAGATTGGCGCTGAGTTCGAGAAGTTTCTCGCTTCCCAACCGCTGCGTCCAGTAGAGGACTCTTCCTCGCTTGACACCGAGGCGGAAACCCCGGCCAACGCGGATTCCTCGGCAACTACATCAGAGGACGCTGACGCACAGTCGGAAGAACCCGAGTCGACCTCGGCGGATGATAAGTCTGCGGAGTTTTCTGCAGACGAAACTGCCGAACAGCCTGAGTCTGAACAGCCCCGGGAAGAGCAGCCTCGGGAAGAGCAGGCAGAAAGCGAAGAATCCGGTGAACCGGAAAAGCCTCGTCGTCGGCGTGGCTGGAAGCCCTGGTTCCGCTTCTAATCCGGGGTTACCGCTAGGGTGGGAAGCGTGTCACTATCTGAAATGCTTCCCGACCTAGCTGAGGTTCCTGAGTCCCTTTTCGACGATGCGATTATGGACTCATTCATTGCCTGGACCAGGGACCAGGGCATCACGCTCTACCCGGCGCAGGAAGAGGCCGCTATCGGTTTGGCTGGTGGCGACCATGTCATCCTTGCCACTCCAACGGGGTCGGGCAAGTCGATGGTAGCTATAGCCGCCCATTTCTGCGCGCTTGCCCGTGGTCAGCGCAGCTTTTACACAGCGCCTATTAAGGCCTTGGTCAGCGAGAAGTTTTTTGCCCTCTGCGAGGTCTTTGGCGCTGAAAATGTCGGTATGATGACCGGCGATGCCACCGTCAACGGCGGCGCCCCCATCATCTGCGCAACTGCGGAAATTGTCGCCAATATCGCCCTGCGCGACGGGGCCGACGCCGATATTGACCAGGTGGTAATGGATGAATTCCACTTCTATGCGGATCCCGACCGCGGCTGGGCATGGCAGGTGCCACTGCTCGAGCTTTCCCGTTGCCAATTCTTGTTGATGTCCGCCACTCTCGGCGATACTCAAAAGTTTGAGACGGATCTGAAGGAACGCACGGGCCTCGACGTCAACCTCGTTACAGGTACGACGCGCCCGGTGCCGTTGGATTTCCACTATGTCTACACGCCAGTTCATGACACGCTGGCGGAGTTGCTGAAATCCGGAAAAGCCCCAATCTACATCGTCTTTTTCTCCCAGCGCCAAGCAGCTGAACAGGCTCAAGCACTGACCGGTCTGAAGCTGCTGACGAAGGAGGAAAAGGAGCGGATTCGCGAGGAGATTGGCGATTTCCGGTTTACCACGGCCTTTGGTCGAGTTCTTTCCAAGTTGGTGCGCCAGGGCATTGGCGTCCACCATGCGGGAATGCTGCCGAAGTACCGTCGTTTGGTTGAGCGTCTCTCTCAGACTGGTCTGCTGAAGGTTATCTGTGGCACGGATACCCTCGGCGTCGGCATCAACGTGCCTATTCGTACGGTGCTAATTACCGGTTTGGCCAAATTCGATGGCCGCCGTAGCCGTATTCTCAAGTCACGCGAGTTCCACCAGATTGCTGGACGCGCCGGCCGTGCTGGCTACGACACCGAGGGCACCGTAGTTGTCGAAGCACCTGAACACGAAATCGAAAATGCCAAGCTGCGTCGCCGTGCCGGCCAGGATGAGGCCAAACTGAAGAAGTTGCGGCTGAAGTCCGTTCCCAAGGGCGAAGTGACATGGTCGGAGAAGACCTTCGACAAAATCGTTTCTCAGCCACCAGAGCCGCTGACCAGTCGCTTTGCAGTTACCAACGGTATGTTGCTCAACGTCATTGCACGTGGGGGCGATACCTACGAACACATGCGTCATCTGCTGCGCACCAATCACGACACCCGCCACCAGCAAAACGAGGCTATTCTGACCGCAATTGAGCTCTACCGCGGTTTGGTCAACGCGGGAATCGTCGTCACGCATGGCGAGGGCGATGACTGCCGCCCCGAGCTGACAATGGAGCTGCAGCGTGACTTCGCGCTCAACCAACCACTGTCGCCTTTCGCCATCGCCGCGCTCGAACTGCTGGATAAGGACAGCCCGAACTACGCACTCGATGTCATCAGTGTGTTTGAGTCAATTCTGGAAGACCCTCGCCCGCTGCTCATCGCGCAGCAGAAAAAGGCACGCGGTGAAGAAATTGCCGCGCTCAAGGCCGAAGGCGTTGATTACACCGAACGTATGAACATCGTCGAAGACATCACATGGCCGATGCCGCTTGCCGACAAGCTGGAGGGCGCATTCGACACCTATGCCCAAGGTCACCCGTGGGTGCGTGAGTTTTCGCTGTCGCCCAAATCTGTGGTGCGCGAGATGGTGGAAAAGGCCATGACTTTTTCGGATGTGGTATCTGAGTACGGAATCGCCCGCTCCGAAGGTATTTTCTTGCGCTACCTCACCGATGCCTGGCGCACTTTGCGACACACTCTCCCACCGGAAGCTGCTAACGAGGAGCTCCGGGACATTGTGGAATGGCTCGGCGAGCTCGTTGTGCAGGTGGATAACTCCCTGGTAGATGAATGGGCGCAGATGGCCGATCCGGACAAGCCATTGGACGAAGAAACTCTCAAGGAAGCGGCTTTTGGCACCGACGAGTCGCGGCCTCTTACCGGCAATGAGCGTGCATTTACCCGTATGGTGCGCAATCTCATGTTCCGCCACGTGCAGCTCTTTGCCTTTGAAAAGGAGGAGGAGCTGGCCGACCTGGACAACTACCTCGACGACGCACCAGATTGGCCTGCCGCGATGGATGACTACTTCGATGAATACGATGACCTAGGCATCGATGCTAAGGCTCGCGGCGGCGATATGATTTCGATTGACCGCAAGGCTGGTGAGGGCCTATGGCATGTGATCCAGATACTCGATGATCCTGAGGGTGACCACGGTTGGCGCTTTGAAGCGAACGTTGACTTGGCTGCATCTGATGAATGCGGCGAAGTCAGGTTGGCATCACTGCGAATTATTCAGGGATAAACGCTAAACCGGGCTGGAACTGCCAGCCCGGTTTGGCTTACTTCGTACGCTACTGCAACATGCGCCAAGAGAGCTTTAGGCAATAGCGTCTATGTATGCCTGCCGTACCAGTTCGGCAATTCGATTGAACTCGCCGCCGCGTACCGATGATGCCCGGTGAACCAGCCCAATGGTGCGTCCCGGCCGTGCCGGACCCTCGAATCGCGCAACAGCCAGACCGGGACGGTCCGCCTCAATCTTGACAGCCGATTCCGGCACAAGCGACTGCCCCAACCCACCGGCAACACACTGCACGACGGTCGATAGAGAAGCCGCCCGTGTTTCCAAGCCGGAGGTCTCGCCGTGAACAGCATCGACCTTGCGACAGATATCCAACACCTGGTCACGCAGGCAATGACCGTCGTCAAGTAGGAGCAAGTCCAAGTCCCTGATTGCCTCAAGCTTTACGTCTTCCTTACCTGCCAGCGGATGATCGTCTGGCACGACGATGTAGAACTCTTCGTCGTAGAGGTAAATTTCTTCAAAGGAAGGCACATCGGACGGCAGTGCCATGATGGCTGCATCAATGGTGCCGGAACGAAGTGATTCGATGAGGCGCTCGGTCGGCTCCTCGACGATCCTAGGCCTTAGATCTGGCAGCTCGTCACGAACTAACTGGAGGAAGTTGGGCAGCACGTATGGAGCAACCGTAGGGATAACACCAATGGATAGTGGTCCGGACAAATCATCTGTACGGCCAGATGCGCGAGCAACAATCTCGTCAACAATTTCAGATGCTTGGCGTGCATAAGGAATCAGACCGCGACCGAGTGGCGTCACCAGCACTCGGCGAGTCGAACGCTCTACAAGCTGCACCCCCAGTCCCTGCTCAAGGGTGGAAAGCGCTTGTGACAGGCTGGGCTGTGAAATGCCGAGACGGGCAGCGGCTTGACCGAAGTGACCGGTATCGGCAATCGCGACAAAGGCACGTAACTGAGGCAAAGTGGGCCGATAATCTCTATTACGCATACCTATAAGCTTACACGAGCTTATTAACTTTTTCCTCTTGACGGTTTGGGAATCCATAGGCATAATGGCGTGTGACCCCAGAAGGAATACATTCAGGAGGATTCCATGGCAATTTTGACTGTTGGCGACAAGTTCCCCGAGTTTTCTCTAACCGCTCTCAAGGGCGGCAACCTGCGTGATGCAAACGCTTCTTCTCCGGATGACTACTTCGAGCAGGTAACCAATGAGTCCTACGAGGGTAAGTGGAAAGTCGTCTTCTTCTACCCGAAGGACTTCACCTTTGTCTGCCCGACGGAGATTGCTGCATTCGGCAAGCTGAACGAGGAATTCGAAGACCGCGACACCGTTATTCTCGGTGGCTCTGGCGACAACGAGTTCTCCCACTTCAACTGGCGTGCAACCCACGAGGAACTACTGGACATCCCGTTCCCGATGTTCTCCGACATCCGCCACGACCTGATGCGTGCACTCGGCGTCGAGAACGCTGACGGTGTTGCAGATCGCGCAACCTTCATCATTGACCCGGACGGCATCATTCAGTTCGTCTCCGTTACCCCGGACGCTGTCGGTCGTAACGTTGACGAGGTTCTGCGTGTTCTCGACGCTCTTCAGTCTGAAGAGGTCTGCGCATGTAACTGGCAGAAGAATGACCCGACCAAGAACATCGACAAGATGGATGTTCTGAAGCAGGAGCTGAAGTAACTCATATGAGCATCGATAACCTTCGTTCCGGCCTACCGGAGTACGCCAAGGACATGAAGCTGAACCTTGGCACTCTCACCCGTTCTACGGAACTCTCCGAGCAGCAGCTGTGGGGTACCCTGCTTGCATCTGCTGCTGCCACCCGCAACGAGACCGTCTTCTCCGAGATTGCTGAGGAAGCCAAGGAGCACCTGTCTGACGAGGCTTTCGAGTCTGCGCTTGGTGCGGCTACCGTTATGGGCATGAACAACGTCGCTTACCGCACTCGCCACATGCTCGGTGATGACTACGCACAGGTCAAGTTCGGTCTGCGCATGAACATCATCTCCAATCCGGGTGCCGAGAAGGAAGACTTCGAGCTGTGGTCTCTGGCAGTTTCTGCCATCAACGGCTGTGAAGCATGCGTGACCTCCCACGCAAAGGTCGTCCGCGATGCTGGTCTGACCAAGGAGCAGGTCTGGGAAGCTGTGAAGATTGCAGGCACCGTCTCTGGTATTGCACAGGCTGTCTTCGCTGAGGCTACCCGCTAAATATTAGGAGGATACGTTCGGCTTTGATAGTCGAACGCTCCCCCGCAGGATTTCCTGCTGATCAAATAGCGCCCAAGGAACCAATTTGTACCGGTTCCTTGGGCGCTTTTTCTTATTCGTTTCGGCTACTGCTGCGGAGGGTAATAGCCCGGATTTTCCTGCGCTTCATTAATAACTCGACGGCCACCGATGAGCTGGCGGTAGATGTGCACCTGAACCAGCATAGCCAGCGGCATTGTGTACAAGATGCCAATATAGAAGAGCATCGCACCTGCGGAAGAAACAATCGACGTCAGTATGAATGCAACAAGCATCGTCCAATATTGGGGCTTTACCAGGCGCCAAGCGACAACCGGCGCCTCAAGCGCAGTTGCTCGACCATCGAAAACAAGTAGTGGCATAGTCGCTGTAATTGGCATGATGAAAATCGACGTCAACAACAAAACCAAGTAGCCCAGTGGAATCATCGCCGCGGCAGCTTCACTGCCATTGGCGGACAGGGATACTCCAGCGATGAAGAGCACCATCCCCGGCAGCATGGCGAGCAGTCCCACCAGGAACGTGACAATGTAGACACCGATAAGAGATCCCCACCTGTTTACACGGAAGAAAGTACCGTAGTTCGGCACTCTCCCATCGACAGCTTCGAATGCACCGCGCAGCATAAATGCCTGCATCGCGAACATGCCCACGGCAAATAGGAGTGCCATCGCGCCGACAGTCGCGAACATTGACCCTAGATCCTCAAACGGAACATCGCCTGGATAGTTCGGCTCAAATTCCGGATCGAAGTCACCAGAGGCAAAGAGAATTGCCGCTGCGCCAACAATCAGGGCGACTAGTACGGCGAAGAACGTCAGCATGACGCCAAGCCAAGAAGCAAAATTGCTATTTAGACTACGAAACGCTGCGGAAAAGGCACTTCCAATGTCGACCTTCGTCGGCCCTTGTGCCACAGGCTTCACCGGTGGCTCATTGCCACCTGGCATGTTGACTCCGGGAGCAAGTGCACCGGCTGCAGGATTCCCCCCTGCCGGTTGCTGCCAGTAGCTTGATCCCGCACCATAGGGCTGGCCACCATAGTTCTCGCTTGGCTCGCCAGTTCCGTAGGACGGAATATCGCCATAGGCCTGTTCCCTACCGTGAGCCTGATTCCACTGTGGCGAATCCTCTGGTCCACGCGAGCCATGTTGTGCGTCCGAATCGACCCCGTAAGGGTTGTAGTCCTGCGAACCATTGTTGGGAAAACCGTGGCTCTGGGAGTCATAGTTACTGGACTCATTGTCCCGGCTGCCGTCACCGTAAGGATCGTTGTTGCTGTATGGATTGTTTGGGGTATTCATGAAGCAGACTGCTCCTGCCAAATTGACGGATACATACAAATAATGCGCACAACGGACTATACGTGAGACAAGCCCTTGATGAGATTTTAATGGGCCAAAGTATAAGTCACGTTGTGCGCATTAATGTATTTAATTGGACGTTCTTACACGAGCTCCACCGAAGCGACTCCCTCGAATTCGTTCAATGAATCACCAACACCCAACGCGCTACCACGCACGATGATGTCATACTTGCCCGGCGCGACTCCTCCGGTCTCCCAAGAGACCTTGGCGGTGGTATAAATACCGTCCTTGGCAAATTCAATGACAGTTGCCTGGTCCCAGTCGTCGGAAACAATCTCACCGCGGTCATTCTTGATAAGTAGGTAGCCGTCTTCCAGTCGCAAGTCGTTATTCGGATTTGCCGCGACGAATTGGGCAACGGCTTTCTGCCCTACCGTGACGCTTGCCGTGGATTCAAGCACGTCACCAAAATTCTTGCCCATTGGAGCGGAATCGATAACCTTTCCTCCTGCTGGCGACGGCGGGATGATGCCAGTGAGATCGCCTGCCGCACGGCCTGGCTCGACCGCAATGCCGTCGGCAAGCGCGTGAGCGAGATTGTGATAAATGGAAATCATCGCACTGAGCGTGTACTTGCCGAAAGCCGTTGCGCCGCCCTCGTAGTCCTGCTGATCGTATTCCTCTGGGGTAGCGACGTAGTGGCCATAGCTGTTGGTGTAGCCCTGGCAGATGACAGTATCGATTGGAACACCGAGGACTTCAGCGACGTGCTGACGCATGCGGTAGCCCGACATTGTGGTGGGTTCAAGGCCATTGGTGATCAAGGTGAAGCCACCGATGCGGGTGATGGAGAACATGTGGGTCTGCTGGAGAAGACCATCGATGTAGCCGACTGGCAGCAGGCACTCTTTGTTGCCCTGAATCTCCCCGATGTTTTTCGGGAGTACGACGTTATTGAGCTGGTGCACCCACGGCGTACCGCCGCGCTCGCCTTCGTTGAACCCGAGGGCTGGTTCTCCACCGCCATCCTCCTGGCTACTGGCTGCGAAGGCCGCACCGAGGATTGCAGGTCCAGTGCGGTGCGGCTGGCCGTCGGGCGTGAATTGGCCGTCGATGTCGACATCGCCAAGGTTGACCCACTTGTGGACAGTGGAGATACCGCCTCCTGGCAGTGCAATGGTCTGTCCCTGGGTAGCGTCAATCTGACGCTGACCGAGAATGCGGGCGGACTCTGCTTCGTCTCCGTTGCCTGGGCCCGAATTTGGCACGAGCCCCATGTTCGGGCTGATGTCACCCGGGCACGACATGGTAAATGCGGCGACAAAGGGGGCATCGGCCGGCTCACGGTGGGTAACCCCGCGGTCGACCTCGACCTTCCATGCTGCGTAGCCCTTGTTGTCGCCGTCGATGATGGTGTGCTCGGGACCGAAGGTGGTCGGATGAATTCCATACCAGTTAATGAATCCGACTTCGCGGCCACCGCGACTCACGTGCAGTGTATGGCTTTCCGGGTTGACTCCGTCGGGGAAGCGACGCAGCTCTTCTTCAGGGTTACGCTTAAATGCCTGCAGGGAGCGGTTGACACCCGCATCCTTGGCAATCCCCTTGGTCAGGTGGATAGTCGACGGCTGGTAATCAGCGTGTGCACGTTCAATAGCCTTGACCACACCGACGACTACAGCTTCGAAAGTGACGGGACGGAATCCGAGGGTAGTCAGGTCAACCATGAGATGGCCCGACGTACCTCCCGGCGCAACATGCGTGTGAGATGCGCAGATAAGCACGTTGCCCTCATGGTAGAGGTCTCCGAAAAGAGCTCGGAGACGCCGCAGAACTTCCATCTGGATGGACTGGAACATGAGCCCCATGTCTGCGGTGACGTGGACGACACGGTTGTCGTTGTCATCGCCGAAGATGAATGCACGCGCCATCTGGCGAAGACGCAGACCCGAGGTGATCTGATCCATGACCGCATACCCGTTCATGCCAGCGCCGAGTGGCTCGCCTGTCATATCGGCCATTCCTCGACCGACATTCAAATTGGTGGTCGAATTCCCCGCGGCGGCAGAAGCCCCGTTTGCAGGAGCGGCGTTTGCCTTAGGTGCACCACTTACGGCAGGCATCATACTCGCAGCTGACACGGCAGTTGCTCCGACGAGGAAGCCTCGCCTGCCCACTTGGTACGGGGCGCGTGCGGTTGGTTCTGCCGAATTCGACGATGATGCCATCTGGGGATCGAGCATGTCACATCCTCTTCATATTTCTTTTTGAATATCAATATGCTGGACTTTAATCAGACAATCCCCTACGCGTGGCCTAATTCACCAAAGTTTCCAAAATCCCCCCGCGACAGCAGTAACCGATACGACATTCGCAAGGCGGTATCACTACCATGGGCACAGTAGAATTTCGCAATATTTAGCGCGCTCCCCGCAGACACAACTTCAGAAAGGGCACCATGGGTCAGGCTGTCGGTTTTAACCGCGAGAAGTACATCGAAATGCAATCCGCTCATATTAAGAAGCGGCGCGCAGACATCGCAGGTGAAGGCGGCAAGCTCTACCTCGAAATGGGCGGCAAGCTATTTGATGATATGCATGCCTCGCGTGTTCTCCCAGGCTTCACACCTGACAATAAAATCGCTATGCTCGATCGCCTCAAGGACGATCTGGAAATCATGGTGTGCATCAATGCCAAGGATTTGGAGCGCCACAAGGTCCGCGCTGACCTCGACATCACTTACGAAGACGATGTGCTGCGTCTCGTCGATGTTTTTCGTGAACGCGGGTTTGTTGTCGGCAGCGTCGTCGTCACACAGCTTTCCGACGACAACACCCTGGCAAAGAACTTCATTGAGCGCCTGCAGCGACTCGGATTGAGCGTAATCCGCCATCGCAATATCGAGGGCTACCCAACAAACACCGAGAAAATTGTCAGTGAAGCCGGCTTCGGACTGAATGAATGGGCGCAAACGACGCGGGACTTGGTCGTTGTCACAGCGCCGGGCCCGGGCTCCGGAAAGCTGGCGACCTGTCTATCGCAGATTTACCACGACCACAAACACGGGATTCGTTCCGGTTACGCAAAGTTTGAGACCTTCCCTATCTGGAACCTGGCGCTCGAACACCCGGTAAATCTGGCCTACGAGGCGGCAACGGCTGATCTCGATGACATCAATCTCATCGACCCTTTTCATTTGGCCGCCTATGACACCAAGGTCACCAGCTATAACCGCGATGTCGAGGTCTTCCCACTGCTGCGCACCCTGCTGGAGAAGCTCGCGGGCGAGTCGCCGTACAAGTCACCGACCGACATGGGCGTCAATATGGCCGGTTACTGTATCGACGATGACGAAGTGTGCCGAGAGGCATCCAACCAAGAAATCGTTCGCCGTTACTACAAGGCTCTTGTCGACGAACACAAGAACAGCGCAGACGACGAAGTTTCGCAGCGCATTGCCATGATTATGAGCAAGGCCAACGTGTCGACAGCTGCCCGCCGAGTCGTCGCACCAGCACTTGAAGTTGAGAAATCTACCGGGGCGCCGGGCAGTGCAATCGAATTGCACGATGGCACAATCATCACGGGCAAGACCTCTGAGCTGCTCGGATGCTCAGCAGCAATGCTGCTCAACGCTCTCAAGAAGCTCGCCAATATCGACCCGGACTTACACTTGCTCTCCCCTGCTGCTATCGAGCCAATTCAAACGCTTAAGACGCATCACCTGGGCAGCCGCAACCCCCGCTTGCATACCGACGAGGTCCTTATCGCCCTTTCCGTGTCGGCGGCCACCAGCGACGACGCCCGCGCAGCCCTCGCCGAGCTGAAGAACCTTCGAAACTGCGATGTCCACACCACCACTATTCTCGGCAGCGTGGACGAAACAATTTTCCGCAACCTCGGTGTCCTAGTTACTTCCGAGCCCAAGTACCAGAAAAAGGCACTCTATCAGAAGCACTAAACCAGACCACCAGCTCACGTCGAAAATAGGATAACTGGGAGAGCAGACTAGAATAGTCCCCGTGAGCATCAGCAAGATTCTTCTGTACTACCAGTTCGCCCCGCTGTCCGATCCGCGTGCCATTATGCTGTGGCAGCGCGATCTTTGCGAATCGTTAGGGCTTAAAGGTCGCATTCTGGTGTCCGAGCACGGCATCAACGGCACCGTCGGAGGTGATCTCGATGCCTGTAAGAAGTACATCAAGAAAACCAAGCAGTACCCCGCTTTTCACTCCATGCAGTTCAAGTGGAGCGAAGGCGGCGCTGATGACTTTCCGAAACTCTCCGTCAAGGTTCGCGACGAAATCGTCGCTTTCGGTGCTCCGGGCGAGCTTAAAGTCGATACCGAAGGTGTCATTGGCGGCGGCACACATTTGAAGCCAGAAGAGGTCAATAAACTGGTCGAAGAACGCGGCGACGATGTCATCTTCTTCGATGGCCGCAACGCAATGGAAGCCGAGATTGGCAAGTTTAAAAACGCCGTCGTCCCGGACGTAAAGACCACGCACGACTTCATCGACGAACTGGAATCCGGCAAGTACGACTGGATGAAGGACAAGCCGATTATTTCCTACTGCACCGGCGGCATCCGCTGCGAGATCCTCTCCGCGCTTATGAAGAACCGCGGGTTCGAAGAGGTCTACCAAATCGACGGCGGTATTGTCCGCTACGGCGAAAAGTTTGGCAATAAGGGGCTGTGGGAAGGCTCTCTCTATGTCTTCGACAAGCGCATGCATATGGAGTTTGGCGATGGCATCGAAGATGAGGACTACGTACAACTCGGACACTGCGTCCACTGCGGCAAGCCCACAAACACCTTCCAAAACTGCATCAACGAAGACACCTGCCGTCGACAGGTGCTTATCTGCGATGACTGCTGGGAGGATACCGAGACACAGCACTGTGGGCGCGAGGACTGCAAGGAAGTTGCCGAAGAGCTAGCAGCCGCAAAGTAGGACGCTTCCTGCTGCCATCGGACCATCTTGAGCGTCTCCAATCAGCACAGATGTGGGTTGTCTACCAAGACACGGCTAATCTAGTAGGCAACCATGACTACTCCTAGCCGTTCTGATAAACCAGCTCCACGTGTCCAGTCGGGAAACCACCACTCCCGCCATCGCAATTCCGCCAGGCCGCAGCGCTCTGACAAGCCTGCTAAGGACACGCGTAAAAAGGAGCTCTACCAGCTCGCTGATCAATTACCTATTCGGGAGGCCCAGTCCTTCCGACGTCGGCTAAAGCGAGCATCCGCGCCGAAGGCGCTGTCTGCAATCTCTGCAGACCTCGACTTTGCGCTGGAGCGGTTAGAAGATCGTCGTAATGCGATTCCTCGCATCACCTACCCGGCGCAGTTGCCGGTGTCCGCCCGCCGCGACGATATTGCAGAGGCGATTGAGAACAATCAGGTCGTCATTATTGCTGGTGAGACTGGCTCTGGTAAAACTACCCAAATCCCGAAGATATGCCTAGAACTGGGACGCGGGGTGCGGGGCAAGATTGGCCATACGCAGCCACGTCGTATTGCGGCGCGTTCGGTGGCGGAGCGAATTGCCCATGAGCTGGGCGAGAAGATTGGACAGCACGTCGGTTATGCGGTGCGTTTTGATGACCGCGTGGGCAAGGATACCTGCATTAAACTGATGACCGACGGTATCCTGCTGGCCGAAATTGGCCGCGACCGACTGTTGCGTGAGTACGACACCATCATCATCGATGAGGCGCACGAACGCAGCCTCAACATCGACTTCCTGCTGGGATATTTAAAGCATATTCTGCCGCAGCGCCCAGATCTGAAGATCATTATCACTTCGGCGACGATTGATCCGGAACGGTTCGCCCGTCATTTCGCGCCTGACGACGAGCACACTGCGCCCATCATCGAGGTGTCAGGGCGCACCTACCCGGTGGAAATCCGCTATCGCCCTCTGGTGCGGACTGTTGTTGCGAAAAATGGGCAAGAAAAGGAAGTCGCCATCGAGCAGATCGATGGTGTTATCGCTGCGTGCGAGGAGCTCATGCGGCTTGGCGACGGCGATATCCTGGTGTTCTTTTCGGGTGAGCGCGAGATCCGAGAAGCAGCCGAAGCCATCGAGGGCAGGCGCTGGAAGGGTGTAGAAGCCGTTCCACTGTTCGGTCGGCTATCTAATGCAGAGCAGCACCGAATCTTCACCCCGCACTCCGGGCGCCGCATTGTGCTGGCGACCAATATCGCGGAGACGTCGCTGACGGTGCCGGGTATTGAGTACGTCGTCGATACTGGTACCGCACGCATTTCCCGGTACTCCACCCGCACGAAGGTGCAGCGCCTGCCAGTCGAGGACATCAGCCAGGCATCCGCGAATCAGCGCTCTGGACGCTGTGGTCGTGTAGCTGATGGCGTGGCGATTCGTCTCTACAGCGAGGAGGAATTTCTCTCTCGCCCCGAGTTTACGGATCCGGAGATTCTGCGCACCAATCTCGCTTCGGTTGTACTGCAAATGATTTCGTTGCGGCTTGGCGCGATTGAGGCCTTCCCCTTTGTCCAGCCACCAGAGCACAAGGCAGTGCGCGATGGCATTAACCTGCTCACAGAGCTTCAGGCTATTACCACCACGTCGGCGTCTGGGAGAGGCCGTGAATCTGACTCCGGCGCCAGTGCCGACGCCCCCGAGCTGACGGACATCGGCCGACAGATTGCCCGTATACCTGTCGACCCGCGCCTTGCCCGCATGCTGGTCGAAGGGTACGAAAACACCACTCTTGGGGCTGTGACCGTCATTGTCGCCGCGTTGTCTTTGCAGGATGTTCGCGAACGTCCGCTGGAGTTCCAAGCTCAGGCAGATCAGCTACATGCCCGTTTTAAGGACACCACCAGCGACTTCAACTCCCTGCTGAAGCTCTGGGAATACCTGGAGGAAAAGCGCCGCGAGCTTAGCGGTAACCAGTTCCGCAAGATGTGCAAACGCGAGTACCTCCACTATCTGCGCGTTCGCGAGTGGCAGGACTTGGTGCGTCAGCTCCACCAGGCAACGGCTGAGCTGGGCTGGAGTCTTTCGGCCCGCAGCTTAACCAGCGGTGTCGACGATCCCGACGAGGTGGCAAAGTCGCTGTTACCGGGTCTGTTATCGATGATTGGTACGCGCGAGGGCGAGGGCAAGGAATTTACTGGCACCCGAAACACGAAGTTCCTCATTCACCCCTCGTCCGCGCTGGCGAAGAAGCCACCCCGCTGGGTGATGGCTGCGGAGATCGTCGAGACTTCTCGAACTTTCGCTCGAAACGTTGGCACCATTCAGCCTCAATGGGTCGAAAAGGTGGCTCCTCACCTGCTGAAACATCAGTACTCGGAACCGCACTGGTCGGCTAAACGCGGTGCGGCTATGGCTTACCAGAAGTCGACGCTCTACGGCGTGCCCGTAGTCGTTGACCGACTGGTGCCTTATCACCGTGTTGATGCGGATGCCGCACGCTCTATGTTCATCCGCTGCGCACTTGTCGACGGCGAGTGGAACACTCATCATGAGTTCTTCAAGAACAACCAAGACAAGCTGGCCGAAGCTGCGAAGATCGAGGAAAAGCAGCGGTCCCGCGGGATTGTCGTCGACGACGATGTTCTTTACGCGTTCTACGACTCCAAGTTGCCTGCTTCCATTACCACTGCAGCCAATTTTGACCGCTGGTGGAAAAAGACCAAACCCAAGCAGCCGAATCTCCTCGATTTCGATCCGAACAAGCTGCTCAATCCGGATGCCGGCGATATCGATGACAATGCCTTCCCCGAAATGTGGCAGCAGGGCTCCGTCGATTTCTCGCTGTCCTATAAGTTCGAACCGGGAGCTCCTGATGACGGCGTAACCCTTCGCGTCCCGGTTCCTCTCCTGGCGGGTCTGCGTGAAGATGGCTTCGACTGGCAGGTTCCCGGTCTGCGCGCCGAGCTCGCAGAAGCCTATATTCGCACTCTCCCGAAGGCTCTGCGTAAGTCAGTTGTCCCCGCGCCGGATTTCGCACGCCGCGCGCTGGAGACAATGACGCCGTATTCAGGGCGCTTCGTTGATGTTTTCGCCGATGCTTTACGACGGCTCGGAGGCTCCGGCATCAATGGAGCCGATTTTGACCCGTCCAAGCTGCCAGCGCACCTGCGCTTTAACTATGCGGTTATCGACCGACACGGCAATATTGTCGATCAGAGCCGTGATCTCGCCCCCTTGCGCGCTAAGCACGCGGCAACTGTCTCGACTGCCGTTTCGAAGCGTGCAAAGTCTGCAGCCCACGAAGCCGTGAAAAAATGGACTTCGGACAATCTCGGCACTGTGGCAGAGACAGTCAAAAGTACTGTCGACGGTCAATCGGTCACCATGTATCCGACGCTTGTGACCACTAAGGATGGCGTGGCCGTCGAAGTCAAACCAACTAAGGCCCAGGCCGAGGCCACATTGGCAACTACCAACCTGACTATGTTGTTGCGCGAATGCCCCGTCAACGCTGCACAAATGACTAAGGGACTTCCACTTCAGCAACGCGTTGGTGTGGATGCGTGGCCGCATGGCGGCGCAGATGGACTCGTCGAAGACTGCCGCGTCGCAGTAATCCGCGATTGCATGATAGCTGCTGGTGGCCCGGTACGATCCCCCGAAGAATTCAACAAGCTACTTGAACAGGTTCGCTCCGGTGTCGCCTCGGAGGTACGCCAGTTGGTTGTCGGCATTGCTCAGGCCATGCCGGCCTATGTCTCGGTGACTAATCAGCTGGATAAGTGGGAAGGCGATGCTATTGACGATATGCGTCGCCAGCTGGAGTTCATGTTCCCCAAGGGAGCGGTGGCCAAGCACGGATGGCAGCACCTGCGTCATTTGCCACGCTATCTACAAGCGATGGAGATTCGCCTTGAGGAAATGAACCGCGATCCCGGCCGTGATGCGGACCGTGAAGATGAGGTTACTGAGGCTCGTGAATATTTAGCTGCGAAACTCGAGCGGCTGCCCAAGGGGCGAGCGCATTCTGCGGAAGTTCGGGATATTCAGTGGCTTATCGAAGAGCTACGCGTCAGCCTCTTTGCCCAGCGTTTGGGAACAGCCCACAGTGTTTCCCTGACCCGAATAAAAAAACGTGTGGATAAGCTGCGCTAAGGCATCTCCGCTTCCTTGCCATGCGCCTGTGGTTTCTTTCCTTTGCGCATGCTGGAGATTTCCTGGATGAAGTCATCCGCCGAAGAAAATGACTTGTAGACGGAAGCGAACCGGAGGTAACCCACCTCATCCAATTCTTTCAATGGTTCAAGGATGGCGAGACCGATATCATTTGAGTCCACCCGAGGCGTGCCTTTCTCGCGGAGGCTCTCCTCCACTTTTTGTGCAAGCTTCTTCAGCTGAGACTCTGATACTTCACGCCCCTGGCACGCACGTCGAACACCCTGGATAACCTTTTCACGGTTGAACTCCTCAGGGATTCCATCCCGTTTAACAACCATCAGCTGCGAGCGTTCAATCGTAGAAAAACGTTTACCGCAATTCAGGCATTCTCTCCGGCGACGAATCCCCATACCGTTATCTATTAACCGTGAGTCCAAGACTCGTGTCTGATCATGGTGACAAAACTGGCAATACACAGCCTCCAGTCTACGTCCAACCCCAACGCCGGAAACCGGAATGATTATTGCGCGGAGTAGGAAGCGTACGTAGACGTAAAGGTGCTTTCGACTGTCTCACTTTCCCCTTGTTCAAAGACCACGCTGCCGAAAACTCCGAAGAAAACACCAAGCCCTAGAGCCCATACCGCCATCAAACGAGTCAGGTTAGTGCCTGAGGATACATCACTACGATTGGACTGCTGCGCCCTGCTAACAGGTAGAGACGGGCGCCCGTAGTTGACCGAGACATGACTAGGCCGCGACCTGTCCCTCCGCATTCGCGCCGATGAAGCCCCATCGCGATTGCGCTGTGCAATACGTGCACGCTGACCGGGCCGAACGATGTGCTGCGTGCAAGACGCACTACGTTCACCCCACACCAACGGGGCTTTCCGTGTCGTCCGAGCAGAGGGCTCGGAAACTTGAGAAAAGTCAATATCAGATGCGCTGCTAACACCTAGTGCGGTTGAAACCGTAGACATCATGTTTTCTCCCTTTCCAACGTTGACTCTCCCACCGTTGCCGGCCTGGAGAGAATAAGAGTTGTACGACCGTTTCCCGACGCTCTGGAGACTATGTCCAAGGGCGGATGCAGAGAATCCGTCTAGACCTTTTCATCAAACGACTGTTCGAGTAACTTGTCATGTTCGATTTATAACACCATGTTCGAACGTTGTCTACTGCTATCCGGTTTTATTTTCGATTTTCGGAACCGCCACGGCCTCCGAGCACGGATTACGCAGACTTTTTCCAAAGAATCCAAGGACGTGCGGTGTTCGATGCTCGACGATTCGAACAGTTTTGAGCTATCATTCATTCGAAAGAGTTTGAGAAGGGATGTTCCATGGCTCAAAAGAAGAAAGCGAACCCTAAAACACTCACCGATCGGCAGCGTCGCATTCTTGATGTCATTTCGGATGCCGTCGTACTTCGCGGATACCCACCGAGCATTCGAGAAATTGGAGATGCCGTGGGCTTGAATTCCACCTCGTCGGTGGCATACCAACTCAAGGAGTTGGAAAAGAAGGGCTTTCTCCGCCGCGACCCACACAAACCCCGTGCGGTAAACGTAAGGGATTCGAAATCCTCAGCTGGCACTTTCACTCCGGTAAAGCCTGGGCCAAAGGCCACTGGCAGCACCCAAACTCCCGAGATACCAGAGGACATGCCAGAGCCAATCTTCGTTCCTATCGTTGGACAGATTGCGGCTGGCAACCCCATTTTGGCGGAACAGCATGTGGAAAGTCATATGGCACTTCCGATGGAGATTACGGGCTCTGGTCAGCTGTACCTACTCAAGGTCGTGGGTGATTCCATGGTTGACGCAGGCATTCTCGACGGAGACTGGGTGGTAGTCCGTTCCCAAGACGTGGTCGAACAGGGCGACTTTGTTGCAGCCCTGTTTGAAGATGAAGCAACAGTCAAGGAATGGCACGAAGACGCTGCTGGCAAGTGGCTAATGCCCCATAATCGCGCATTTGACCCGCTCCCCGCAGAGCACGCCAAGATCCTCGGCAAGATTGTCAGCGTCCTACGCAGTCTCTAATTTCCCACATTTTCGTTGCCCGAAACAGACACAAACGGGCATACTGGAAACAGGTAGTAAAGCTGAGAATTCTTAACAGCTAAGGAGCGGGGAATGTACGCAGAGGAACGCCGCCGGAAGATTGCGTCTTTGACAGCAGTCGAAGGGCGCGTGACGGTCGCTGATCTTGCGGAAGCTTTCGATGTCACAGCAGAGACGATTCGCCGTGACCTAGCTCAGTTGGATGCAGAGGGCGCAGTTCACCGTGTACACGGTGGCGCTGTAGCTACTCGTTCTTTTCAGACTGTTGAGTTTTCAGTTGCCGCTCGAAAGAACGCGCAGAAAGACGCGAAGCTCTCTATTGCCCGCTGTGCTGCCGATTTTCTACCTGACTCTGGTGGTGGAATTTTTCTCGATGCCGGAACTACCACCGAGGCTCTTGCAGAGCTGATGGTCCACTCCCCTGATAACCGCCGTTGGTCGGTTGTCACAAACTCTCTTCCCAACGCCATCACACTCGCAGGATCGAACCGCATTGAGCTTCAACTCCTTGGCGGCCAAGTCCGCGTCATTACTCAGGCGGTTGCTGGCGATACCGCACTCCGTACTCTTGCGGTTATGCGTGCCGATGTCGCTTTCATTGGTTCTAATGCCTTGACAATTGACCACGGTCTTTCTACTGCTGATCCGCAGGAAGCAGCGGTAAAGCGCGCGATGATCACGAATGCGCGCAAGGTCATCGTTATGGCGGACTCGACGAAACTCGGCCGTGACTTCCTTGTCAGTTTTGCGGCATTGGAAGATATCGACGTCGTGATTACAGATTCCTCTGCCCCGGAGCAATTCGTGAACGATCTCAGGGAGCAAGGTGTCGAGGTCGTGGTTGCTTCATGATCCTGACCTTGACTGTAAATCCGTCAATCGATCGACTTGCTCGCCTCGATACGGAGCTCAAGCGAGGTGGAGTGTTCCGCCTACCAATGGCTGAGGACATGGCTGGCGGCAAGGGAATTAATGTGTCCAAGGCGTTGCACTACGCGGGAGAAAAGACGCTCGCGCTCTACCCGGCATCAGACTCCGGAAAATTCACACGTCTGTTGGAAGTCTCTGGCATCCCCCACGAAGCCATCAACACGACTAACGAAGCCCGCGTTAATCTCACACTCGCAGAGCCAGATGGGACGACCACCAAGCTCAATTCCCCTGGCATGACATTGACAAAAGCGCACCGTAGACGTGTCCTGGAGAAGCTTATCCACCATGCTAAACGCGCCACGTGGGTAGTTTTCGCAGGTTCACTGCCCCCTGGCGTCCCCCGGGATTTTTACGTTCAATGCACCGAAGCGGTGTATTCGGTCAACCCGAATATTCGTGTTGCTATGGACACTAGCGACGGCCCACTGACTGAGGTCGTTCGCGCATTTCCGAAGGTGCGGCCTTTTTTGATGAAGCCAAACGCCTACGAACTTGGCCAAATCATTGATCAGGACGGCGAAGAACTTGAGGCCGCTGCAGCCGAAGGGAACTATCTTCCCGTAGCGCAAGCTGCTCGTGCACTGAACGAACTTGGTGTTTCCGAAGTCCTTGCCACTCTCGGCGAGGCAGGGGCGGTACTTTCAGTGAAGTCAGGCGGTTGTTTCGCTGCTACCTCACCCTCGATAGTCGCTCAGTCCACGGTCGGTGCTGGAGACTGTGCTTTGGCCGGCTACGTTATGTCCCGCGAACGCGGTGATAGTCACCAAGATTCACTAACCACCGCCGTGGCTTATGGGGCGGCGGCAACCAGTCTTCCCGGTACGACCATCCCCTATCCAGAACAGGTTCGCCCCGAGGCTGGCCGGTTATGGCAGCTCGACGCTTAGCTTTTCGATGCCTAGATAAGGAACATTAGAAAACCATGTCTTCTTCGGCAGATTCTTCCGCTATTGCATCAGACCTGGCCGATGAGTCGACAGTGTACCTTGACCTAGATGTCGGTCCACAAAAGGAGAAGATCCTTAACTACCTCATCGCTAAAGCCGTAGAGACCGGCCGCGCCACCGACAGCAACGGCATCGTCGCGGCAGCCCTCAAACGCGAAGAGAAGGCCCCGACAGGTCTGCCGGGCGGAATAGCCATCCCCCACTGCCGCCATGAGGACTGGTCGACGCCGACCCTGATGTTTGTCCGCTTAACAAGCGCTACGGAATTCACCACACCAGATGGGCCGGCGGACCTGCTTTTTTTCATTGGTGTCCCAGCCAGCAACAGCGATGTCCACGTCGATATTCTGGCTGCACTCGCAAAAGCACTTCGCGATAAGGGGTTTCGAGCAGCTCTTCGCGGTGCTGAAAGCGATGAAGAGGCCGCCCGGATTATTAGCGAGCACATCACCAAGGCGCCTCGTCGGAAAGCGAAAAAACCTCCGGCGAAGACCAATATTGTCGCCATTACGGCCTGCCCCACGGGCATCGCTCACACTTATTTGGCAGCCGAAGCGCTTACTGGCGCGGCAGAAAGCATGGCTGATGTCACGCTAACTGTAGAGACTCAGGGCTCGGCAGGAACCCAGGAAGCCCCCGCAGAAGCAATTGACCGGGCCGACGTGCTAGTAATCGCAGCCGATATTGGAGTTACGGGGCTTAAGCGCTTCAGCGATAAACCACAGGTCAAAGTGCCAATTCGTAAGGCAGTCAATGAGCCCACTGCGGTTATTGAACAAGCGAAGGCGGTAGCAGAACAATCACGTGTTCGCGCCTACGACCGAAAGGCGCCGCAACCTAAGAATGACCACGACAAAGAGGCCGCTTCGCAAACCGGTAATGCAGGTGCAGGCCCTACATCTGAGAGGGTACGAGCAACTACGAAGGTGGGGGCGCGTAAATCGTCGTTAAGCGGCGATAAAGCCTTCGGACACTGGGTTCGTGACGCCATTATGACCGGTGTCAGCTATATGGTGCCGTTCGTAGCCGCTTCGGGGTTGTTGATTGCGCTGGGATTCCTCGTCGGCGGTCATCAGGTTGGTCTAGTAGCTGACGCCGTGACTAGGGATTTGCGGCTGCCGGAGGTTATCGGACTCGATGCTCCGATTACTGTGCCGACAGAAAATCTCGGCACCGTGCTAGTTGACCGTAGTGGGCTGTGGCTGTATCTCGGCTCGACGCTTTTTGCAATCGGTAACCACGGCATGCAGGTCATTGTGGCTGTAATGAGTGCTTATATCGCCTTTGGCATGGCTGGCAGAGCCGGTATTGCACCCGGCTTCATTGGCGGTGCCATCGCGGTCACGGTTGGCGCCGGCTTCCTTGGGGGCCTGGTGACAGGCATTCTGGCGGGACTAGTTGTAGCCCTACTGTTGAGGATGAAGGTCCCGGACTGGCTGCGACCGCTGATGCCGGTTGTCGTGATTCCTATGCTCGGGGCTATGGCCGTTGGGCTCACCATGTACCTGCTTCTCGGGATGCCGCTGGCATGGCTGATGACGGCCCTGCAGCAGTGGCTGCAATCACTGGATACGACAGCGGCGTTCCTGTTCGGTGGTCTTCTCGGCGCAATGATGTGCGTAGATATGGGCGGAATGATCAACAAGGCTGCTTATCTTTTTGCCGTCGCAAACATCGCCTCGGAAGATCCAGCATCATGGAAGATTATGGCCGCTGTGATGGCGGCGGGCATGGTACCTCCGTTGGCGACATCGCTGGCAGTTGTACTCCGACCAAAGCTGTTCAGTTCAGCTGAGCGTCAAAACGGCAAAGCGGGCTGGGTGCTCGGTGCGGCCTTCATTTCAGAGGGAGTGATTCCCTTCGCCGCCGCAGATCCGCTGCGAGTGATTCCGTCGATTGTGATTGGCGGTGCCGTCACCGGTGGCACTTCAATGGTTTTAGGAGCCGCCACACGCGTTCCACACGGAGGTATTTTCGTGCTGTTTGCAATCGACAATCCTGTCGCATGGCTTGCTGCAATCGTCTTGGGCAGCATAGTGGCAGCAATTCTCGTTGTGGCAGCTAAAAGCCTGTGTCCGCGGCAAGTCAGTACCGATAATCAAAACCTAGAAGCAGACATTTCAGCGGACGCCTAAATTCTTTCGCTAAACCCAGCTGCGTCCGCAGAAGCATTCCTGCAAACTTCACCAAACATGCCCCATCCCAACCTGCCAAGCGATTAAGCTCTGAACAGGTGTCGAGGAAATCGAGAAGCAGAAAGGCAAGGTGCCGCCCCATGGCTACGCAACACGTCCACGTCGGCTCCAAGGTGGGTATTCACGCCCGCCCCGCGTCGGTAATCGCTGAGCGTGCCTCCCGATTTCAGGAAGAAATACTGATCGAACTCATTGATTCACCCGAACCCGACAACGAACCGGCTGATGCTTCCTCAACGTTGATGCTGATGGCACTCGGCGCAGGATATGGCGATGAAGTCACAATCACCAGTACAAACGCGGTTGCGGTGGAGCAGATTGCACAGCTGATCGCCCAAGATTTGAGCGATTAAAAGCAATATGCTTAACGACGGAACATCGTGGCAACGGTCACGGGGTTCCGTCGTAAAGCATTCGTACAAGATCCTGCTCTGGACGGGTGGCCTACGAGCGGTTCTCGCCGATGCGGTTATAGAGCCAGTTTAAAATTGGATAGCCGATAATAATGCCGACCGAACCCCAAGCAATGCCCTCCAGCGTCAGCGAACCGATGTCGAGGGTGAGGTTGCCGATACCCGCAATCAGCGCGGTGGCGGCAGCGGTGAGATTGACCGGGTTGTTGAAGTCGACCTTTTCGTCCATCCAGATGCGCACACCGAGCAGACCAATCAGGCCGTAGAGCACCATCGTTGCCCCACCGAGCACGCCGGTAGGAATGGTCAAAATGAGTGCGCCGAACTTTGGAATGAAAGCCAGTGCAATGGCCGTGAAAGCTGCCACCCAGTAAGCGGCAGTCGAATAGACACGGGTAGCGGCCATAACCCCGATATTCTCAGCGTAGGTAGTGGTACCAGAACCACCAGCTGAACCGGCGATGGTGGTGGCTAGACCGTCTGCAATAAGAGCATCGCCAGCGATGTCATCGAGGTTTCGGCCGGTCATGGCAGCAACAGCCTTGACGTGACCGACATTCTCGGCGATGAGCACTACGATGACGGGCAGACCAATCAGCATCGCATTGAAGTGGAACTCCGGCGCGTGGAATGCGGGCAGACCAATCCAGGCGGCATTGCCGACGGTTTCTGTAGCCTCGGGCGAGAGATTTCCGGTGGCAGCGGCGAAGACCCAGCCGATTAGTACGCCGATGAGAACACCCAGACGGCTGACCATACCGCGGCCAGCGACGGTTGCAAAGACAATGGATACCATCGTGACAAATGCGACCAACGGCTGAGTGGCGAAGTTCTCCGTGGCAGCAGGCGCCAGGTTAAGTCCGATGAGAGCGACGATGCTTCCTGTTACTGCAGGTGGCATCACTGCATCGAGGACACGCTTGCCGGCGAACTTTACTACGAAGCCAACGAGCATGAGCGCGATGCCGGCGCAGAGCACGACACCGAGCTGAACACTAATGCCCTGCGCCTGTGTCGCGGTCAGTGGCGCGATGAAGGCAAACGACGAGCCCAGGTAAGAGGGCAAGCGATTTCGGGTTATCAGCAGGAAGACAATCGTGCCGATACCCGAGAACAGCAGTGTGGTGTTGACTGGAAAGCCGGTCAACAGCGGCACCAGAAGAGTTGCACCGAACATGGCAATGACGTGCTGTGCGCCAATGCCAATCGTGCGAGGCCAATCGAGGCGTTCGTTGGGAGCCACCACGGCTCCCGGTGCAATCTTTCGACCGTCACCGTGAATATCCCAACCGAAAAGACGGCCACGTTCGGCATTTTCAGCAGGCGGATTTGCGGAGGTTCCCTGTTGGGTCTCCGCGTCAGAAGTAGAATTCATGGTTGTAATGCTAGTGGATGCCCACCGCAGTTCCCGCTACGGTTCGATGTGGTATGCCGACAGTTCATCCGCGAGGCTAGTGGGCAAACGCACGTCCATCTGGGTGCCTTGCTCCGTCCATGTTTCCGACAGCACGGTCGCATCTTCGTGGAGCATGGAGACAATATTGCCCTTGTCATAGGGGATCAACATGTGAACGTGAGACTCCAGCTCATTGAGAGCAAGCTCGAGTCGGGTCTCCAGTTCACCAATCCCCTCACCCGTTCGCGCAGAGACAAAGACCGCATCATCGAGCTGGTGGCGTAGCTGGGCCAGAGTGATGCCATCGGCCTTGTCAACCTTGTTGACTACCAACAGTTCGGGCGGAATCTCGGCGTTTTCTTCCTCCGCGATTTCGTTGATGACTTTGTTGACAGCCTTAATCTGCTCCAGCGGGAATGGGTCAGAGGAGTCTACGACGTGCATGATGACGTCGGCTTCGAGTACCTCTTCCAAGGTCGAGCGAAAAGCTTCAATGAGCTGCGTCGGCAAGTGACGCACAAATCCGACCGTATCGGTCATAATCACCGTGCGACCGTCGCGAAGCTTGGTGCGACGAGTCGTCGGATCTAGCGTTGCAAACAGCGCGTCCTCCACCAGCACACCAGCGCCTGTCAGTGCGTTGAGCAACGAAGACTTCCCCGCGTTGGTGTAGCCGACAATTGCCACGCGCGGCAGGTGACCAGCCTTACGACGTGCGCGCTTAATCTCACGCGCAGTTTTCATACCAGCCAATTCCTTGCGAATCCGCGCCATATCTTGGCGTAGTCGCTGACGATCGGTTTCGATCTTAGTTTCACCTGGACCACGCAGACCCACGCCGCCGTTGGAGCCCGCGCGACCACCAGCCTGACGCGACAGGTTGCCACCCCAACCGCGCAGACGCGTGTAGAGGTACTGCATCTGTGCCAGCGAAACCTGCGCCTTGCCCTCCTTGGACTTCGCGTGCTGAGCGAAGATGTCCAGAATCAGCATGGTGCGGTCAATAACCTTGGCGTCAAGCCGGTCCTCCAGCGCCACCAATTGGCCAGGAGACAGCTCACCGTCGCAAATAACTGTATCTGCGCCGGTAGAGGCGACAATATCGCGAAGCTCGTTAAGCTTGCCGGATCCCACGTAAGTACCAGGGTCTGGCTTATCGCGGCGCTGCAGCACCATCTCTAGAACTTCCGAACCTGCAGTCTCCGCCAGCGCAGCGAGCTCCTCCATCGCCACTTCGGCTTCCTGTAGGGTCCCGGATGTCCAGACACCGAGCAGCACAACGCGTTCCAGTCGGAGCTGACGGTACTCGACCATCACCTCTTCAGACTCAGTATGCGCTACTGACCTGGTCAGCCGGCGCAGAGAGGATCGCGCCTCCAGATCCAAGTCACCGACGGTAGGTTCCCTTTGCGTGCCGACGTTCGTCGCGAACGCATCCCCGGAGGCACTATCGGCGTTTTTGTCAGCATCATTAGCGTCGATGAAAAAATCGTCCATCTCGTGCGAGGTGCTGGCTTGCTGCGACATTGCGTCGCTGACCTCATCAAAGTTGTTGGAAAAATTCGTCATACTAGCTGCTATTGTCGCATGACAAGCCAAATTCTCCGCATTGTGCGCGGAGAATACCGAGCCGAAGCTCAAGACTTAGGCTGCAGAAGGTGGCCTGCGAGTCAGAACCAGTGCGACCGGACCACTATTAGAACTACCGCCAGCACACGTACCACTGTCGGACATTCCGCAGTTGGAGCAGCCTCCGCCTGGGCACATGCCGCCGAGGGATTCCCTTCGCAGTTGTCCGGTGTATTCCATTCGGTCAAGGATGAGGTCTACCGTTGTTCGCTGCAGGCCGGTGATTTCGCAGATTTTGCGTCGGGAGCTAATACCCTGCGCAATTGCATCTTGGACAGCTTCTGAAGGCCGACGAGTGACCGTCGTATTCTTCTTGGCTCTAAAGAGTCCCACGGCGATAGCTCCTTTCCGTATCGGGATTCTTGTTGGACCTGATTTCTAGTTCGCAAGTGTGACTTAGTAGCTTGGCCGAAGCTACTAGGAATCTACGAGGCTTTACAGGAACAGTTTCAACCCTTGAAAAACAATCACGGCCAGTGCCCATGCTACGACCAGCTGCGCTAGCAAACCGAAGCCCGTCCACTTCCAGCCGATCTCGCGACGTTGTGCCGCGAGCGTAGCCACGCATGGTGTGTAAGCCAGCAGGAAGATCATGTATGCCCAGACTGCTGCCAATCCGTGTCCATCGGATGCATTGTCAAAATCACGTCGAATATTGTCCGCGAGTGGACTGGAGGCCTGTTCGGTCGAATCCGAGTCGGTGACGTCCTCTACTGCATAGGTCTGTGCCCAGGTAGAAATGACGGCTTCCTTGGCCACAAAGCCCGTCACCAACGGACCTGTCAGGGACCATGTGCCGAAACCTGCCGGGTTAAACACAGGAGCAATAGTTGCGCTGACTGCACCGTATGCGGAGTCCTGCGGTGCCAGATCTTCATCGGCAAAGGAGTGCCCGGAGACAACCGGGATAGACATCAGTAGCCAAACGACGATGACAGTGCTGACGATGATTCCACTAGCGGTCTGCAGGAAGCCCTTCAGGCGCATCCACATCACAGATAGTGCCAGTCGTGCGGTCGGTAACTGATAGGTTGGCAGATCAATGACCAGCGGTTCCGACGGCATGGTGCGCCACAAGGTATTACGCAGTGCAAGGCCGGTCAGAACGATCAACAGAATCGAGATCACGTACATAGCGAAGACAACTGTGCCCGCGTGTTCCGGGAAGAACACCGCACCCAACATGACATAAACGGTTAGGCGCGCCGAGCAGGAGGTAAACGGAACCAGTAGTGCCGTCAATATGCGGTGGCGCGGATTACTCAGCACACGTGTCGCCGAAATCGCTGGCACGTTACAACCAAAGCCGACGATGAGCGGAATAAATGCCTTCCCCGGAAGACCAATTGCTCGCATGACACGATCGGCCACCACGGCTGCACGCGCCATATACCCTGAATCCTCGAGCACCGCAAGGCACAGGAACATGAGTGCCATCAGAGGAACGAAGGTCAGCACCATGCCGACACCGCCGATGATGCCGTTCACAAGCAGCCCCGTGACAATCGGATGGTCCCATCCCATTGCTTCCAATCCACGGGTAACCAGATCTGCGAAATTACCGGTAATAAGGGTTTCCAAACCGTCCTGCAACGGTGCTGCAACCGTCGTCGTGATCTGGAAGACTGTCCACATAACTGCCAGGAACACAATCGGTCCGAGCACCGGATGGAGAACCACGTTATCAATACGGTCGGAGAAAGTCTGGCGATCTTCTACCCCGCCCGTAGATGCCGCAACCGCCGCATCAATCGCGGCAAAGCGTGCGTCGTCCAGGCGTTCAATCGATTCACCATCGGCCTGGCGAATCGGTGACGACACCGAACTGCATCCGTCCAGAGCCGCTGCTACCGCGTCGGCCAATCGTGCCATTCCCGCTTTACGACGGGGATCCAGCGCCACCACTGGCATCCCCATAGCTGACTGCAATGCGTTCGGATTCACATCGATGCCCTTGGCCTTGGCCACATCGAGTTTGGTCAGCGCCAGAACGATGCGCTGAGGCTGCTCCGCCAATTCCGCGGCCATGTAGAGGCCACGCCCCAGTGCCGTGGCATCGACAACAACGACGACGAGATCCGGGCGTTCTTCTTCCGGTTTCTCGATGAGCATCTCGCGAGTGAGCTCTTCGTCCGGGCTCATGGCATCCAACGAGTAGGCGCCCGGGAAGTCGATGACATCGTACTCAGCGGCATCGGTCTTCCACGCGCCACGGCTGACCTCCACGGTCGTACCAGGCCAATTGCCCATCTGCGCTTTCGCGCCAGTCAAACTATTGAACAGTGTTGACTTACCGGAGTTCGGTGCGCCTACGACTGCGACAACAGGTGCACCATCCTTTGCTGGTGCTCCGCCGCTGCATGCATGGCAGCTGGGCGTGGATGCGAATTTTCGCGTTGAGGAATCCGTAGGTGTTGTCATTGTTAACTTTCAGGAGGGAGGTGAGAAAAAGAGTTGTAGGGGACCTAACCCACGACGGACATCTTGTGCAGCGTACTGGCGTCGATGGCGTAGCGCGTTGCGCCTGCATGGACGATTCGCCCACCGCCGCTGGTGCTCCGTCCCACCGTGACACTCATTCCAGGACGAAGCCCCAATTGCGAAAGCCTGCGACACAGGCGCTCATCCACATGCGACACCCCCAGAGTGACGGTTTCCCCCACCGGGACGTCGGCAAGCGACTGAATGTCATCCGACTGTTTTCGCGACCGTAATCCGAGCATGAGAAACCTCGCCTATATAGATAAGAATTAAGCTAAGCAAATGATGTTTACAGGGACGAGCCTACTCTTAGGTATGCCTAAATGGAATAAACCGGGCGCACCTAAGGAAAGTTATTTATGCCACACTTAACATTTGCTTATTTAGCGTGGCAGAATTGTTAGTCCCATCCGAATAGTTGCCGCGGTGTGAAGGAATGGTTTTAGGTACCCCAGAGCACAATGTGCTCACGTGCGATTCGTTAGTTCGCAGATGAAGATATGGGAAGTATCATCGAAAAGTATGACTACTGACTTGCGAAGCATTGGCATGGACTACCCCAGCTGGCGAGACGCGATGGAAGCCGCGATTGCCAGTGAAAATCTGTCGGTCATCGGCGAGGTCCGCGGTGGCCAGCTGGTCCGTTTCGAAGATTCCTCTGGTGCGCGTTTGCACATCCTTGGTGTTGAACCATATTCTACCTACGCCGGCTTCGCGGGCAGCCCGACCGTCACCGCCCATGTATCCAGCGTGGACGACGTCTTGGCACTCGTGGAAATCGTCGAGGATGATCCCTCCTCTGATGACTTTGACAAGGTCATCGAGGTAGCCAGCTGCCTGCTGTCACAGGGGCCAATGATTGTTGATGCCGGAACTCAGACTTTTGAGCATGTCGCGCTGTCAGCTCTGGCAACCGATTTCACCCTCGACGCATCCGCTGAGGAGTACGAAAAGCGCACTGGGGCGACCCCGACATCATTGGACTTCGAAGGTGCTAAGGCGATTGTCGGAGATCAGGTCGGCAAGGCATCGCCTAGCGCAACCGTGAAACTGGCTGGTGTTATCAATAACTCCCGCAAGCATGTCAATGAGCTAACCGGAAAGAAGTTCTGGGTGCTCAACCTTGCTCTGCCGACTCCCATGGACGTACTTGTCCCCGGCGGCGACGAAGCTCCCCAGCCGGGCATGGTCGTCTCCGGCACCTTCTTGCTGACGGGTGAAATTATCCCGCCGCAGGGCTGTGGCGGCGGTTGTGGCGATGGTGGCTGCGGCTGTGGCGATAGTGGCTGCGGCGGACACTAGTCCGCTAACTCCCCACTGCTTCCGCTACCCTGCTAGTTCTCCTGCTGCACTAGCTACCAGTCACAGGGCTTCCAGTTCAATATCGCCGAGAGTGTGAATCACGCTCGGTCCAGTTAACGTTGCTGAGAAGGCCCCATCAGTATTGCTGGCCTTGCGTACATCCACAGTCACCGCTCCACCGGGCACCTTGACTGTCACAGCTCCCTCGGTCCGGCCGGCATCGGCCAGCGCGGCAATAGCTGCCGCAACCGTGCCGGTGCCACACGAGCGGGTTTCACCAACTCCGCGTTCAATTACTCGCATGGACACCGAATCAGAGGCATCCAGCGGGGTGACAATTTCCACGTTGAGGCCGTTCGGGAACATGGCTTCGTCGGCACGCACTGGCTTCGCAGCACTACCCGCCGCTTCCAATTCTAGCTCCGCCAGAGCGGCGGCATTCAGACCAGGAATGACACAGGCCAAATGCGGATTTCCCACGTCGACACCAATCCCGGCGAATTTCTGCGCGTTGTTGCCCGAACCGATGAACGCAGTAGCGAGGCCGAGGACCTCCGGCTGCCCCATGTCCACCCCGACAACCGCATGCCGACCGCTGAGCTCATCAATCGAGACAGCGCGCAGTCCTGCTCGAGTGCCCACCCGCAATCTTCCGTCGACGACACTGTCCGGGCTGTGAATCGCGGCAATATAGTGTGCAAAGACACGCACGCCATTACCGCACATCTCAGCAATAGAACCGTCACTATTGCGGTAGTCCATAAACCAATCGTCGGCTTCAACCCCCTCCGGCAATGCCGTCAAAACACCGGCATCCACGAGTTTCCCCGCACGGGCAACCCGCAGGACGCCGTCAGCGCCAAGACCACGTTGTCGATCGCACACTGCTGCGACCAATGATTCGGTCAATTCGATCGACACCAAATCATCTGGAAAAATCAAAAAATCGTTTTGCGTACCGTGACCTTTGGCAAATGAAACCATGCCCTCGATGCTAGCGGGACAGCCGAACCGGCTAAAGCCCAAGCGCAGAAAAAGCCTGTCCCGGCACGTCGCCGGCAGCGTCTAGCCACGTGATTCGATGATCACGGTTGAACCAAGAGCGCTGACGCCGCACATACCTGCGCGTACCAGTAATCGTGCGTTCACAAGCCGTATCCAGGTCGTAAACCCCATCGAAGTAGTCCAGCACCTGTGCATAGCCGATCGCGCGACTAGCGGTCACACCTTCGCGCAACCCTTGCGCCATCAAACTCTCAGTTTCCTCCACCAGACCAGCGGCAAACATGCCCCGCGTGCGCTGTTCAATCCGCGGATTTAGCCATTCCGCCTGCGTGCGCAATCCCAATATGCGGGTGTTCCACCGCGGCGGATTATCAATTGACGGTTTCGACGCTGCAAACGGCTTGCCTGTCAGCTCGATAACCTCTAAAGCTCGGACGGTGCGTCGCGGGTCGTTGGTCTCAATAATCGCCGCCGCATCCGGATCAATCTCTGCCAGCCGATCATGTAACGCCGCCGGACCGATCTCGTCCTGCACTGCCTCCCATTTCGCACGTACCTCAGGGTCCGTAGGCGGGAACTGCCAGTCGTCCACCAACGCCTGCACATACATCATCGACCCGCCGACAAGGATCGGGACTTTCCCCCGCGCGCGAATGGCCTCAACATCCGCGACCGCCTCACACTGATACGTCGCCACACTCGCCGGCTGCGTCACGTTCAGAACATCGAGTTGGTGGTGCGGAATCCCCCGCCGCTGATCTACCGACAGCTTTGCTGTTCCGATATCCATTCCTCGATACAGCTGCATCGAATCAACATTGACGACCTCACCGCCAAGCTGCTCCGCAAGTACCAGCCCCAAATCCGACTTTCCCGATGCCGTTGGCCCCACCACAGCAATCGGCACCGGCAAGCTCTCACTCTCGAAAGCCGTCACGACCCAGTTCACACTCCTGCACAAAAACTAAAAACGCGAGCTCTTACTCCGCAACACACTGCCAGCTGGCCACGTGGTAACCGATGCCATAAGGCGCTCCGTCATAGTAAGAACGCTTTACGACGGTCATTCCAGACCCCATCCAGCTTTCAGCAGCTTTACTCAGCTGCTGCCATAACTCGGCTGCGTACGCGCCGGGAGCTGGAAACACAATATTTTCCACGTTAACGGTGGAGCAGTCCTGCCCAGCAATCAGACTGCACAGCGCATCAACCTCCGCTGCACCCTCAATTACGCCGACCGGGGAATCGTCTGCAAGGCCGAATGCGCCGTCGACAAGCACAAGCAGACGCGTGTGACCGGCAGCGAGTGCCTCGTCGATAGACTCGAAGCACGTTGCCTGAATGACGCGGCCAGTGTGTCCTTCAGAATTCCGTCGCGCGTAGTCTTCGATAAGCCAGCGCCCCAGCAGCTCAGGTAATTCGGTTCCGCCGGACACCGTGACATCAACCCCATACGGGGAGAAACTGCCGGGTGTGCTGTTCTGATGCGGGGACTTCGCCTGCATTCTGCCAGTGATAATGGCGACCGCGCCGGGCTCCCCGGGTTCGTCATCTGTCCACAGCGTCGCAACAGTTTCACGGGTTTGACGGCGCAATTTCGTGGCGATAGCTGCAAAACCACCCAGCTCCTCGACGATGAGGAGCGCACGCGGAACGATAACAAGCCGAGGCAAACGCGAATTCACGTCCTCAACGCTACCGTGAGGGGCTAGTCGATGCCTTATTCCGGCGGTGTTACGCGCGCTGTGCCAAAATTTTTGGGATACTCGAGCACATACCGTAAGTGTTTGATGGCAGCCGTGTCGCGCGGCAGTTCTGCATGAAGATTGGAAGAGGTTTACCCACTATGACCGGTACCAGCAATTCCCCTAAGCCAGGTCCACGCCCGGGTCCACGTCCCGGACCTCGACCAGGCGCAATGCCGGCTCATCGTAAGGCCCCTGGAACCACTCAAGCGCTTGCGGGGTCGGCCGCTGTGACACATGCCGTCCACAATGATCCAAAGAAGTTTGGCCTCATTGACGAAGACGGCACTGTTTGGTTGGTCACCAACGCCGGAAAGCGCAATATTGGTTCCTGGCAGGCCGGCACCGTAGAAGAGGGTTATGCCCACTACGGCAAGCGCTACGAGGATCTGGCCACCGAGGTCGAGTTACTGGAATCTCGTGTAGTCTCCCACCCGCAGGAGGCAAAGACCATTTCCCACAACGCAGTTGAACTGCGTGAGAGCCTTTCCACCGCCGCAGTCCTCGGCGATATCGATGCGCTGGATAAGCGCCTTGCAGAGGTCATTGCCACCTCCCACGTCGCAGAGGAAAAAGTCGCTCACGACAAGGCAGAGCGCCGTAAGAACGCCATCGCACGTAAGGAAGAGCTCGCCGCAGAGGCCGAGGAGCTCGCAGAGAACTCCACCGAGTGGAAAGTCGCCGGCGACCGTATCCGCGAGATTCTCACGGAGTGGAAGCAGATTCGCGGCATCGACCGCAAAACTGATGATCAACTCTGGCGCCGTTACTCCCGCGCGCGTGATTCTTTCAACCGCCGCCGCGGTGCCCATTTTGCGGAACTGGACCGCAACCGTGCGGCTGCTCGCCGCGTTAAGGAGGACATCATTGAGCGAGCTGAGGCCCTGAAGACCTCCACTGATTGGGGTGGCACCGCTGCTGCCTTCCGCGACCTGATGGCTGAGTGGAAGGCCGCTGGTCGAGCGCCACGCGAGGTCGATGACAAGCTGTGGGCGCATTTCAAGGCCGCTCAGGATGAGTTCTTTGGTGCTCGCAACGCGGTCAACGAAGCTCGAGACAAGGAGTTCGAGGAAAACGCTGCGGCCAAGGACGCACTGCTGGCTGAATATGAAGACCGCATTGATCCGTCCAAGGGCCTCGATCACGCTCGCAACGAACTGCGTCAGTTGCAAGAGAAATGGGAGGCCATCGGCTTTGTGCCGCGTGGTCGTGTGCGTGAGTATGAAAACCGCATTGGTGCACTGGAAAAGCGCGTCTCCGATGCGGCTGATTCGCAGTGGCGCCGCACCGACCCCGAAGCACAGGCTCGCGTCCAGCAGTTCGCCGACCGCGCAGCGGAGTTTGAGCAGAAGGCCGCCGAACTCGAGGCGAAGGGCAAGGCTTCTCAGGCCGCCAAGGCTCGGGAGCAGGCCGAACAGTGGCGACAGTGGGCAGAGCAGGCCGCGGCGACTCTCAAGGAGCTCTAACAGAAGCTTGGCTCAGCTATGCTCTGGCAACGCGTGGATGATTAAAAGAAAGGGGCTCTCTTCCGTGAACTAGCCCCCGAAAGTTGGACTGAGAAATCAGTTACCGACTAGTGGGGAGCAGTGCAGTGGAAGAGAGCCCCTTTCTTACTGCGCTAGTTAAAGAATCTCACTACTCGTCGCTGATCTGCTCGTCCTGTTCGCCAGCCCGTTGAGAGACATTGTCCGCGCTACTGCCCTGCTGGCCACGATTGCGTCGGCGTGCGCGTTCACGGCGGTCGTCGACGACCTCTACATCAGTAGTTGTATTCGGTGTCAGGCCCGCACGCAGGTAAACCTGCTGCGCTCGCAGTACCGGATCGGTGTCAGCGTGCTTGCGACGTTTCGTCGCGATTGCGAGCTGCTCCTTACTGCGTCGGAAAGCGATGAAAGTCACGGAAATGGCCAGTAGAAAACTGCAGAAAATGCCGAGCATCAGGCCAAAGGAAATACCCTCGCCGGCCAGTTCCTGTGGACGAGACTGGCGCATCCAGCCAGCGAAGACTGAGTAGACCATCTGAATGCAGGCAAAAAACCAGGTGACAAACGCGAGAATCGTCGTCCGCGTAATCAGCGTGGCAATAGCCAGCAGTACGCCTACCACCACAAGAATGGAGTAAATTCGTTCCGGGCGCGTCGTGAAGTACTGATGTGCAACATCCGTATCCAGCAGCACATCAAAGCCCAAAACGACGCCCGAATGTGGAAGGAAGAAGCTCGTAATAAGGCCGATGACGGCAACCATCATCGGAATCACCGCACGGCCGAGATCCAGCTCGCCGGCGGCCTTGCGCTCCTGAACCCGCAATGCCTGCGCGGATTCCACGGACTGCTCGCTAGTGGATTCCATATCACTTTCCGGCGAAGCCTTGTCACTACTCACAACCGCATCCCTCACTTACCTTCGTTTTCTCCGGGCGCCCAATCTTTGGCAAGCCCAGACCAACTCCAATCGGAGCGGTCGTCGGAATCTGACCGACCTCCACATTATCCCCCGCTTTAGTGCGACGGTGCGTCAGCACGCCGGAGTCGGCAATCAGGAAGTGGGGTGCAGAGTCGGTCACGCACACTGTCACGTAGTCACCTGGGCGAATCTTTCGGTCAACGACACCAGGTTCGCTTTCCGACGGGCTGAAGTGCACCAGGCGACCATCCCGACTCCGACCTGACATGCGATGAGTCTCCGCATTCTTACGGCCATCGGACTGGCTGACCAGCAGCTCGACTTCCCGGCCGACTAGCTTGGCGTTTTCTTCCTCGGAAATACGCTCCTGAAGCGCTAGCAGCCGACCATAGCGTTCCTTCACTACCTCTGGTGGAACCTGCTCAGTCATGGTCGCCGCCGGAGTTCCCGGGCGGGGCGAGTATTGGAAGGTGAAAGCCGAGCTAAAGCGAGCCTTTTCCACCACGTCGAGAGTTTGCTGGAAGTCCTCTTCAGTCTCGCCAGGGAAACCGACAATGATGTCAGTGGTAATAGCCGCATCCGGCATTTTTTCCCTAACCTTCTCCAGAATTCCCAGGAATTTCTTGGTGCGGTAGGAACGGCGCATGTCTTTCAGCACTCGGTCGGAACCGGACTGTAGCGGCATGTGCAACTGATGAACCACGTTCGGTGTCTCCGCCATGGCGTCGATGACATCATCGGTGAACTCAGCTGGGTGCGGAGATGTAAAGCGCACCCGCTCCAGCCCCTCAATCTGGCCGCAGGCGCGCAGCAACTTGGAAAAAGCCGAGCGGTCGCGTTCCATGTCAGGGTCGGCGAAGTTAACACCATAGGCGTTGACATTCTGGCCGAGGAGGGTGACGTCAGTAACGCCCTGCTCCACGAGTGCCTGGACCTCAGCGAGAATCTCGCCTGGCCGACGATCGCGTTCCTTACCCCGCAAACTGGGGACGATGCAGAAGGTGCACGTGTTGTTGCAGCCTACGGAGATACTCACCCAACCTGCGTAAGTGGATTCACGCTTGGCCGGCAGCACCGAGGGAAATTCTTCCAGCGCGTCCTTAATCTCGACTTCAGCCCGGTCATTATGAGCGGCGCGTTCCAACAATGCTGGCAACGAACCCAAGTTATGCGTACCGAAGACGACGTCCACCCATGGGGCTTTCTTTACAACGACGTCCTTATCCTTCTGGGCCAAGCAGCCACCGACGGCAATCTGCATGCCTGGGTGAGCATCCTTGACCGGTTTGAGCTGTCCCAATGTGCCATAGAGTCGGTTGTCCGCATTCTCTCGAACGGCACAGGTGTTGAAAACGACCAGATCGGGATTCTCGCCTTCTGCAGCCGCTACATAACCGTTTTCTTCCAGCAAGCCAGACAGTCGTTCCGAGTCATGGACGTTCATCTGACAACCGAACGTACGCACCTCATATGTGCGAGGCGAAGACTGCTGCTGAGGGTTCAAAGAAGGGGTAGTCACGGCAGTTTAGGTTAGCTGTTTATGGCCCATTTCCCCAATCAGCGATTCCTTTAAACCTGACCGGTCCGCAGCCGGCGTGCTAATCCAGCGTGAAATGGTACCGGCGCTAATCTGTGTCCTCTTCGAGTTTCCGGTATCGCTCTTCTAACTGATCCCGAGCAATGCTCATGGACAATTCAGAGGGGAAACCGCGCCGCGCCAGCACACCGACAACTTTGCGTAAATCCTTTTGCTTGGAGTTGAAGTCAGGCGCTACTGATTTAATAGTGGCCGCCTTCTTCGCCGCTAGCTTCCGTGCGACTTCTTCTTCCGCGTTGTGCGTGATCTGCTCCAACGCATCAGCACGAAGCGAAGCATCAATACCCTTTTCCTGCAGCTCCCGGTTCAAAACCATCTTCGACTTGCCGCGACTGGCAAAGCGCTGCCGCACCCATTCGGATGCGAAAAGCTCGTCATTAACCAAACCACTTCGGGTCAGGTCATCAACGACTTCTTCAATCATCGAGGTTGGAAACTCCTCGACTGCCTCGAGCCTTTCTACGAGTTCCTTGCGGGAGCGCATTCGCTGATCGAGCAAGCGCAGCGCCTTAGCACGAATCGGAGCCTTGGATTCCTCACGACCCGCATCGTAGAGCGAACTACCGTCAGCTTCCGCAATCTGCTGAGCAAGCTTTTCGATAGTCTCCCGCACATCGCGGCCGTTACGATCCTCCACGGTCCTCACTTTTCATGTGTCCCGGCACTACGCCTCGAGCCAGCTAGTCTTCCAAATCATCGAAGTCGATGTCCGGCACGACATCGACAGGGGCATCGATATCGGTCTCGTCCTCGACCTCAGCGAATTCCCCGACCCCGAGTTTCTTCTTAATCTTGACTTCGATTTCCTGGGCAATTTCTGGATTCTCGCGCAGGTGCATACGAGCCTTTTCCTTGCCCTGGCCCAACTGATCGCCCTCGTAGGTAAACCACGAACCCGACTTCTTGACGATGCCGTTATCAACGCCCATGTCAATCAACGAGCCCTCACGCGAAATGCCCTCGCCGTAGATGATGTCAAACTCTGCCTGCTTGAACGGCGGCGACACCTTGTTCTTGACTACCTTCAAGCGCGTGCGGTTACCCACGGCATCCTGGCCGTCCTTCAACGTCTGAATTCGGCGTACGTCGCAGCGAACGGAAGCGTAGAACTTCAGTGCTTTACCACCCGTGGTGGTCTCAGGAGAGCCGAACATGACGCCAATCTTTTCACGCAGCTGGTTAATGAAGATGGCAGTGGTGCCGGTGTTAGACAGGGCGCCCGTCATCTTTCGCAGCGCCTGACTCATCAACCGCGCCTGCAGACCAACGTGGGAATCGCCCATTTCACCGTCGATTTCAGCCTTCGGAGTCAACGCGGCCACCGAGTCAACCACAATGATGTCAATAGCACCGGAACGCACCAACATATCTGTGATCTCAAGTGCCTGCTCACCGGTATCTGGTTGGGATACCAGAAGGTTGTCCGTATCTACTCCAAGCTTGCGCGCATAAACCGGATCCAGCGCATGCTCCGCATCAATAAATGCGGCAATACCGCCCTGCCGCTGTGCCTCTGCAATAGCATGCAGTGCGACTGTGGTCTTACCTGAGGATTCTGGACCATAGATCTCTACGATACGACCACGTGGGAACCCACCCAGGCCCAAAGCCACGTCGATAGCGATATTGCCGGAGGGAATAACCTGAATTGGAGGACGATTGTCATCCCCCAGGCGCATAACTGCACCTTTACCAAAGTCCTTCTCAATATTCGCCAGAGCTACATCGAGCGCCTTCAGGCGATCATTGCCCTGGTTCGAAGCCGTAGCCTTCTTACGAGCCATAGTTCGTTGTTCTTCCTCATTGTCATTGTCGCGTACGGTATCGGGTTCTGGAGCCGTACTCAGAGAATGTGTGTCCCGATTTTCATCCAAAACAGAAACTTCGCTCACACTTAATTAGGCGCGAAACTAGCCGTTCCGGTTCCAAATTGGTCCGCGACATCTCTACTGCCGGTTACACCCGGAAGTTATACCGAATCAGACGGATTGACTTCATCAGCACTTTCGATAATATGCGAAACCCTGTTCGAATGGCAACGACACGCAAGTGCCGTCGGCAAGCATTCGCCGTTGTCTACGCCGGAACCTATTCGTCAGGGCCGTACCAGCGGTCTTCAGGAATATCGTGTTCCCTACACAGCGCCCACCAGATATCTCGAGGTTCGACCCCGTCCTCAAGCAATTCCGCGGGAGTCTTTCCATATTCCATCAGCACGTGGGAATGCAACAGCCACGGGCCGTGCTGAGGCCCAAATTCGTAATTGACGAAGTTGTGAAAATCGGCCAATCGCATGAGACCAACGTACAAGATACCTGTCACTGATACCTACCTGGCCCCCTCTGTTCATAACCTAATCCCCGCTCCCCTGCCTGAACAGTGCTCAACCCAGGGGATTAAGATGAGAGCTGTGAATAATTCCAAGGTGTATGACCTCACTATTATCGCTGCTTTCGCAGCACTGATCATCGTACTCGGCGGGATTGCCATTCCCGTTGGCGGTCTCGGCGTGCCAATCGTGCTACAGAACATGGGCATCGCACTGGCAGGGATGATTCTCGGATTCAAACGCGGCGGCCTCGCCACTACCCTGTTCCTGGCTGTTGGGCTCGTGGGTGTCCCAAACATGGCGGGCTGGAAACCACTTCTCGCCGCACTCCCCGGCCCTACCGTGGGTTACATTGTCGGCTACTTAATTGCCGGTTTCGCAATCGGCGCGATTGCCCAGCAAGCACCGCGGGCGAAGGTTTCACGAATCAGCGTCTTCATCGGCGCGGGCCTCGTCGGAGTTCTACTGCAGTACTTCTTCGGATCTGTCGGCTTGGCATGGCGTATGGGACTTAGCTTCACCGACGCACTGATTACCAACGTCCCGTTTATCCCGGGCGACGTTGCAAAGGTTGTCGTAGCCGCGCTTATTGCTACTGCCGTACTGCAGGCTTTCCCTGATTTGCTTCCCGACGCTGCCAACCGTAAGCAAAGTCGTTTGGTTAAGGAAGCAGCCACCTCGGGCAATTAACCCACAGACTTAGAAAGGTCCTCGAGTCGCACTATGCCCACCATCGCTTTTGACCGCGCTTCCGCAACCTATTCGGGACGCCAGATATTGAGGCCAACCACGCTAACTCTCACAGAGAACCGTATCGGCATTATCGGCGAAAACGGTGGCGGTAAGTCCACGCTGGTGCGACTTATTAACGGCCTGGGCCCGGTCACTGGCGGCACGGTTACGTATGAGGGCATGAATGTCGCAAAGCAGGCAAAGGCAATTCGCAAGAAGGTCGGCTTCATCTTTTCTGATGCGGATAACCAAATTGTGATGCCGACAGTCGCAGAGGACATTGCCTTTTCACTACGCAAGCGAAAGCTAACAAAGGATGAGCGCAACCAGCTGGTGCAGGAAGCCCTCGAGCGATTTGGGCTCGCCGATCATGCTGACGCCTCGCCGCACGTGCTCTCGGGTGGACAAAAACAGCTTCTGGCGCTGGCGGCAGTGTTAATTCTTAATCCCACGACCATTATTGCCGATGAGCCCACTACGCTCCTCGACTTGCGTAATCGTCTCCACATTCGGAAAATTTTCGCCCAGCTTGAGCAGCAAATTATCGTGGTCACTCATGATCTGGGTTTTCTTATGGACTTCGACCGGGTTATCCGTGTAAGCGCAGGAGAAATCGTCGACGACGGTGCGCCCAAGGAAGTTATTGACCGATACGTCAGCGATATGACTCGTGCAGAAGAAGGCCGCTCATGATTCATCCAGCCGATGTCCCGTTAGGGCTTTACCTCAACCATAAGTCGCCTGCGCACAGGCTCCCGACGGCCCCCAAGCTCATCATTGTCATCGCATTTTTATTGCTCACCGGGATCCTCGTGGATACCTGGTTAGGCGGGGCGATTGCCCTGGCAATTGTCACCCTCGCTTATGCGGTGGCCAAGGTGCCACCCATGGTTCCTTTCCGACAGCTCCGTGGAGCCGTAATCATTTTGGCGCTGCTTTCGCTTCTCCTATGGTGGCGCGCCGGGGGTGAGCAAGCGCTGACGACCTTCCTCGCGCTTCTCGCCGCAATCGCAGCGGCAATATTGCTAACGCTGACGACCCGCGTCAGCGACATCATGGATACTTTGACCACTGCGATGCAACCGTTCGCTCGTTTCGGCCTACCAGTCGACACCATCGCGCTCGCACTATCGCTGACGCTGCGTATGATTCCGCTTCAAGTTATGGCCGCTGCCGAGGTACTGGAGGCTCGAAAAGCCCGAGGGGCTGCCGGCTCAATCATCGCCTTCGGCGTACCTGTGGTCATCCGAACCATTAACCGCTCGAAGGCAATGGGTGATTCGCTAATCGCACGTGGCGAAGGTGAGTAGCAGAATTAATTGCCCTCACGCAGCTGGCGCATGCGCTCAGCAACAGCAGGGTCAACGTTGGAGGCAGCATTTCCCTCGATGGACTTCTGAGCCTCGCCACCAGAGAGCTCGTTGCCGCCGTTCATTTCTGCGCGAATCTGCTCCAGGCGAGAGTGCCCAGCAAGCTGAACGCCTGCGGCCTCTACCTCAGCCATACGCCCCTGAACCGAGTTCTGAGCCAGCTCAGCCTGGCCAAGAGCGTTAGCGTAACGACGCTCAATCTTGTCACGAACCTGATCCAGGTTAGGTGTAGCCCCCGAAGAAATCTGATTCATCGACTGCAAGGACTCAGAGACCTTCTCCTGCATCTTTGCTTGCTCCAGCTGGCTGAGGAGCTTTGCGCGCTCCGCGACCTTCTGCTGCAACTGCATGGAATTACGCTCGACGGCCTTCTTAGCCTGAGTTGCCTGCTGCAGCGACTGATCGTGCAGAGCCTTCAAATCTTCTACCGACTGCTCAGCAGTAACCAACTGAGCTGCGAAAGCCTCAGCTGCGTTCTCATACTCCGTAGCCTTGGCGGTATCCCCCTCAGCACGAGCCTTGTCAGCGAGCTGCAATGCCTGACGAGTGTTCCCCTGCAGCTTTTCAATTTCAGCGAGCTGGCGGTTAAGGCGCATTTCCAGCTGGCGCTGATTACCAATCACCGCCGCTGCCTGCTGCGATAGTTCCTGGTGCTGCCGCTGGGCATCCTCGATAGCCTGCTGAATCTGCACCTTCGGATCAGCGTTTTCCTCAATCTTGGAATCAAAAGCGGCCATCAAGTAATTCCACAGCTTTACAAATGGATTAGCCATAGCGTCCCATACACCTTTCTTATTGCAACTACCTCAAAGCAGGTCTGTGCTTATCGCGCACCCAATCTTAACTAAAGCCAAGCATCTTCGGGTGCTAAGTGCCGGAGCAGTGGAGTGAAATTCCACCGCCGCAACCAATTTCTACATCGCTGCCAATTCCGGGCTCGCCGAATGCAGAGCCATCGCTGTGGCCGCCTCCATCATCAAATCTGACACCGTCACACCAAGCGCCGCACATACGGACGCCAGCAGCTCAGATGAGACTTCTTTCCGTCCACGCTCAAGCTCGGACAAATAACCAGGGCTAATAGCCGCATGTTCAGAAAGCTCACGCAGCGTCTGTCCACTGCGCGAACGAATATCACGCAGCGTTTCCCCCAGTGCCTCTCGCAGGAGTGGCTCACGAGATTCTCCCCGTTCCGCCAAATCCTGTGCCGTTAACTTTGCAACCGATTCAGGCTGCTCCGCTACAGCCACCCGTGCCGACGGCGCTGTGGCATCCATGGAAGCCTGCAAAGCAGCAGCGCTATCTACCTCTGGGTAGCGAATGGTCATAAGTGCAGTATTGTTGGTCATCACTTTCTCTAACGCTTTAGAGGGCCGACCTGTTCCCAATTTTCAAAAATTCTACTCACCCTCGAGATTCTGCAACAACAGTTCTAACGCCAATACCACTGCTTGACGACGAATCTCCGCGCGCGACCCCTCTTTATTCACCGGCAACCTAACAGCAGTTACCCCATCAAGGTACGAAACTCCCGGCGGTTTCAGACCACACCAGACTTCACCTACTGGGTGCCCATCCTGCATCGCTGGACCAGCAACGCCAGTTAGCGAAATCCCCCAGTCCGCCACTGCTTTATTTGCCACTCCAAGTGCCATATACCGGGCCGTCAACTCGGACACGGGGCCATATGCGGCCAAAGCATCCTTTGGCACGTCGGCAAGCAATGCCTTCGTGTCAGTGGCGTAAGTGACCACGCCACCGCGGAGAACGGCGGAGGCTCCCGGTACGGAGGCAACTGTAGCGCAGAGAAGACCTGCGGTAAGTGATTCTGCGGCTGCAAAAGTCTCGCCACGAGCCGTAAGCGTTTGGACGAGTTGAAGCGAAACGCCATCGACACCGTCAGCGTTTTCGTCGCTCTGGGCGAGGCGTTCGACTGTGTTCACAGCTTTACCCTCCACTTAATTTCTCTACGAGACCTTTCGCGCATCCACAATGTACTGGATACCAGTACCGACGGTAACGACAATGGCGGCAACCATCACAATCCAGGACGGCCAGAACAACCAGTCCACTGGCATCAGGAAGAGCCCCACTGCTACAGACTGCAGGACCGTCTTTATCTTGCCGCCCCGAGAAGCCGGAACAACACGCCCCTGACGCAGGGCGAACATACGCCAGATGGTGATGCCACCTTCGCGAATCACGATGATGACAGTCACCCACCACGGCAGAATGTCGATGATGTTCATACCAATCAGCGCAGCCAGCATTAGAGCCTTATCGGCAATCGGATCGGCAATCTTGCCAAAGTCGGTAATGAGGTTACGGCTACGTGCGAGGTGCCCGTCCAACTTGTCAGTCGCCATCAGAAGCGCGAATACGACAAACGACCACCAGCGCCAATTGGTGGCTTCGCCGCCCTCCTGAAGAAGTACCCACAGGAACACCGGTACTCCGAGGATGCGAAGCACGGTCAGGAAATTGGGCAAGTTCCAGTTGGAAACACGGCTTGTATCAGCACTTGGAGCAGTCACAGTTGTTACCTTATCTCACAATCGTGTTCGATTAACGCCCAGGCTCGTTCTTACCGGTGTGTGAACCGTTAGTTTCGCTTCCGGCCGACGTTGACCCCTCACTGACAGAAGTAGAGGAGGCGTGAGAGCCGAGGCCATCGCGGCTTCCATCATCATCGTGGTGAACACGCGGAAGGGCAATCGCACCCATGTTTTCATCACGCTTGCTCTTGAGCCACGATGCCAGGACAGTCACCACCAGAACGATGACGATGACCGCCAGCGACGCCCAGGTCGATACTTCAGGCACCGACACGTTCTCACCGCTGTTGATAAACGGCAGGTTGTTTTCATGCAGTGCGTGCAACAGCAACTTCACACCAATAAAGGCCAGGATGACACCCAGGCCATAAGCCAGGTACACCAAGCGATCCAGCAGACCGTCGAGCAGGAAGTACATCTGTCGCAAACCCATGAGAGCAAGGGCATTTGCAGTAAAGACGATGTATGCCTCATCCGTCAGACCGTAGATAGCCGGGATAGAGTCAAACGCAAACATCACATCGATAAAACCGATGGACACCAGCGCGATGGCAAGTGGAGTCAAGTAACGCTTGCCGTTTTCCTTAACGGTCAACTTGTCCTTGTTGTAATGGTCCGAAATTGGGACGATTCGACGCAGCCATTGAATCAGCTTCATATCCGACGGATCGGGTTCCGGCTTATCGACGGCTTCGTCGTACACCGTCTTGATAGCCGTGTAAATCAGGAAGATTGCAAACAGGTAGAAAACGTCAGACCACTTGGCAATAACTGCCGCACCAGCCCAAATGAACAGGCCTCGGAATACCAGCGCCATCGCAATACCAAACAGCAAAACCTTTTGTTGGTACTGGCGCGGAATCTTGAATGCGCCGATGATGAGTGCAAAGACAAATAGGTTGTCTACGCTGAGCGCCTTTTCGGTGATATAGCCCGATAGAAACTCAATGCCTCGGTGGTGATCCCATAACAACCACACCATTCCGCCGAAAATTAATGCCAAGACTACGTAGAAAGCGGTCCAGATGCCGGCTTCCTTCATAGTTGGGTTATGCGGCGTGCGAACGTGTGCATAGAAGTCAAAGGCGATAAAACCCATGACGACCACAATGGTGATAATCCATACCAATGCGGGGACATGCATATTAAAAAAAGACCTCCGGTCGTGCGAACATGAACCGGAGGTCTCTCCTGCTTCTGCCATAGTGGCAAAAGTGACGGTACCGGGATTCGATGTGCACAAGACGAGTCTGTGCGTCCAATCCGTGCTGACGATAACCGTCACGGGCTAGCGGAAAACATCCGCTTTTACCGGGGATACTCCCCTCCACGTGTGCCGACTATACACGCAATCAGAAACGGCGGTAAGGCTGGGTCGTCCTACGCCATAGATTGATTCGGATCCGCGTCGACTACGTTTACTTCTTCCTTAGGAGCATCCTCCGGGTTTGCGCCCTTGATCATCCACTTAATGGTTTCGAGCTCCTCTGGCTTGACCAGCACCTCACGTGCCTTAGATCCCTCTGACGGTCCAACCACTCCGCGAGTTTCCATCAGATCCATCAGTCGACCGGCCTTGGCGAAACCGACTCGCATCTTGCGCTGCAACATCGAGGTCGACCCGTGCTGTGCGGTGACCACCAGCTCGACTGCCTGAAGCAAATCTTCCAGGTCATCTCCGATATCAGGGTCAATGTTGCGCTCAGCCTCAGCGCTCTTATCCTCCGTGACTCCCTCGGCGTAATCCGGCTCGGCCTGCGCCTTAGCTGCATCGACTACTGCCTGAATCTCTTCGTCTGTGACGAAGGCGCCCTGAAGACGTCGCGGCTTGCCTGCACCCTGTGGGATGAACAGGCCATCGCCCATACCAATGAGCTTTTCAGCACCGCCCTGGTCAAGAATGACGCGGGAGTCCGTGAGCGACGAGGTAGCGAATGCCAGTCTCGATGGCACGTTCGTCTTAATCAAGCCGGTGACCACATCCACAGACGGACGCTGCGTAGCCAGCACCAAGTGGATACCGGCGGCACGGGCCTTTTGCGTGATGCGCACAATCGCATCTTCGATATCGCGGGGTGCGGTCATCATCAGGTCTGCCAACTCGTCAACGACACAGACAATGTACGGGTACGGACGGTACTCGCGCTCCGAGCCAAGTGGGGTCGTAATCTCACCGGACTTGACCTTACGGTTGAAGTCCTTGATGTGACGGACGCGGGCGGCCTTCATGTCCATGTAGCGCTGTTCCATCTCTTCAACCAGCCACTGCAGAGCCGCCGCGGCCTTCTTCGGCTGAGTAATGATTGGCGTAATGAGGTGAGGAATCCCCTCATATGGAGTCAGCTCGACCATCTTCGGGTCCACCAGAATCAGGCGGACATCCTCCGGGGTCGCACGAGTCAGCAGTGACACCAACATCGAGTTTACGAATGCGGACTTACCCGAACCGGTCGAACCGGCAACGAGAAGGTGCGGCATTTTCTGGATGGAGTGCGAGATAAACTCGCCCTCAATATCCTTACCGAGACCAATCAGCATCGGGTCATCGTTCGCAACGGTCTTGGGCGCGTTGAGTACGTCGGCAAGCCGAACCATCTCACGGTCGTTGTTCGGCACCTCGATACCAACGGCCGACTTCCCCGGAATCGGAGTCAGTAAGCGGACATTGTCGGTCGCTACCGCGTAGGCAATGTTGGACTGCAGGTTCGTGATCTTCGAGACCTTCACGCCCGGGCCAAGCTCGACCTCGTAGCGAGTCACCGTCGGACCGCGAGAGAAACCAGTCACCGCAGCATCGACCTTGAATTCTGCGAATACTTCAGTAATCGCCTCGATCATGCGGTCGTTCGTCGCCGTACGTGTCTTGGGACGCTCACCTGGAATCAACAAGTTAGTCGATGGCAGGTGATAGTCAGATTCCGGCGTGCGTGCCGACGAACCGGAAGTACCCTCGGCATCCTTTTCCAATTCAGACTTCGGAGTTGTGGCCGGAATCTTAGAGGCATCGATACCAGAACGAGCGGCAATGGCATCCATTGTGCGGCGGGTAGCCTCAGACACTGCATCCCGCGAATCATCGACAGACGACTCGCCCTGCGGCGCGCTCGCCGGCTCTACGACCTCAGGTTGAACAGCGGGCTGTTTCGGAGCTCGGGAATCGGAAACACAATTCCGTTCGCTGTTACTAGCTGCAGCAGCCTCCTGCGTCGGGTACTCGGAGTACTCGTCATAATCCTCGTCGACAGCGTGGTAGTTCGTGCCCCCGACAGCTGGAATAGTCGATTCTGTCTCAGCGGTGTCGCGATGTACTGCATCCGACTGAGTTTCCTCCACGTACTCAGCTGCCGGAAACGCCGGCTCCACTGGGGAAACTCGATTGGAGTGCGGTGCCCCATTCCGGACATCGAACACTGTGGTCTTTGCCGAGTCGTAGTCGACATCCTCAACCTGACGGGCACGTCGCGGAGCCTGTCGGTTCCTCTGCGGCTCTTCGTTCAAAAGATCGTAGAGGTTACCGTCAGTATCCGGTTCGTCGTAAGGCGCGGGTTCGGGTGCGGACATACGGCTATCCGCGCCACGACGAGGCGCTCGGTAAGCAGAGCGATCGGTCGAACGAGACGAGGAATGTTGCGTGCGGCTGCTGTGGCTTGGGCGACGCTCAATTAGCTGCGTCGGCTGGTCAAAGTCCTCATCGGCATATGCGGTATCGGAATCCCAGCTCGCACGACGTTCCAGCATGTCATCGACATTGCCGTAAGGATCGTCCGATTCCGCCTCGTCGCCGGCACGACGCGAAGACCATTCGGAAAAATTGAAGTATTCCTTAGTGGCATCGATAAGCTGGCGCACCGTCGCGCCAGAGAGCACCAGAGCGCCGTAAAAAACGATACCCAGCAACAAAACCACGGCGACCCACGAGGTAAACCCGGCTGCTAGCGGCGAACCGATATAGCCACCAATTGCGCCACCGGCTGCACGTCGCCCCTGCCAGTCCGCAGGACGACCCGAGCCGATATGCACAATTGCGAGCAGCCCCACCACGATCAGCGAAGCTCCAGTGATGGTAGGTGTCAGACGTTCACGGCGTGGCATAGCATCCAGCATCATTAATACGGAAACAACACCGAGCAGCACCGGAAGTACAAAAGCGCCGATACCAATGAGCGTGCGCACTGCCGTTTCAATGAACTCCCCCACTGGCCCTGCCAGGTGGAACCATGTCGAGCCAGCGAGCACAATCGCCAACGCCAGCACGAGTAGTGCGAGGCCATCCTTCGATCCCGGATCGCCACCCTCATCGAAGTCTGCGTCGAACTCGTCAGCTGGCACGGAGGCCTGTGCCGGCGGTTCAATTACATCGTCATAGCCGCTAGCAGCTTTACGACGCTTCCTACGGGGCTTCGTCGAAAAATCGGCGTCACTTTCGCGCCGCGACATATTCTCCTCTTCATCTCGCTTATTTTTGCGACCGCCTACCCGACGGGCAAGACCGGCCACGCCGCGGGCAGTTTCAGTCCAGGCGTTGGCCAAGCTATTGCCCACGAACGACATGGCGCTAGGAGTGCGCTCGAATTCCTCCGTGGCACTGTGCACGGGGTATCGCCGCGTGGCATCTGTCTCCGCAGAGCGGGAAGATCCACGACGATTGTCAGTTCTGGTTCGGCTGGTCGCAGACATGACCATTACCTTACAGCTAACACCGGATCGTTTTCACATTAGTCACACGCATGTCATTGTTTAACAGGTGGGCTGCCACGACCGTCCAGAACTGAGAACGCGATCTTAAAGGCTGTTGCGCTTGATGCCCGATTCGTCGCCGTCGATGGTGACGCGTACCTCGTCACGGCCATAGAGCCACAACACCAGTTCCCCGACGCTACCGCGGACAGTCACAACCGGAGCACCTTTAGCGCTGTTGTCGATTAGGGTCACCGCAACCCCGTCGTCGCGCATTAGCACCACGGTCGAGGTCGACCCGCGCAACATCATACGGCCGGCAGTAGTGACCAGGCGCCACAGGTCTGAAACTCCGGAGGGTGGTAGCTGACGAACGGTCCAACCTTCCTGGGCACGACGGACATCCTCGTGGTGAACGAAGTTCTCCGCAGTGTTGACGTAGCGGTCTGCCCAGTTCATTGGATTCCATCGCGGAGCACCACTGCCCCACTTCCCCACCACTTCGACGTAGGGCATTCGATTGACCTCAGCGGTAACAGCATCGAGGCGTTCCGAAAGCGCCTTGACGAACATCCCGCCAGCGGCATCCAGACGGTTTTCGCGAATGTAAAGGTGGTTGGCCAAATCCCGGGTTGTCCAGCCCTCGCACAAGGTCGGTGCGTCGGGACCGACGCTGAGCAGTAGATTAGCTAGGTCTTCACGTTCCCGTTCAGCAAAAGTCATAGCTCCAGACTAGACCAGGCACGGAGAAGCCCGCATCCACACGGCTTTAGGTGGATGCGGGCTCTTACGCTAAAAGACCCTCTAGAAACTTAGATGCTTTCGCGCGACTCCTTGATTTCCTCATCGGTGACCTCTTCGGCTGCCTCTGAGGACATCGGCACGATGGTCGGAACAACCATCGGGCTGCGACGCCATTTCTGGTTAATGACGCGCTCGGTGCGGCGACGAACTTCCTGAGCCATACGGTATGGATTGTTCTCGCCACTGCCAGCCAGGTCAAAGAGAGTATCGTCAACTACCTGCTCGACGGTTGCGAGCACTTCCTTGGCGTCGTCCGAGTAACCGCGAGCCTGAGCCCGTGGCTTCTCCAACGGACGACCAGTGCGGTTATCAATGACGGCTGTGACGGTGATAAGACCACCTTCACGCATTTCAGCACGGTCTGCCAGCACGTCAGCGTCGACGTCACCCATGGTGACGCCATCAACGTAGAGGTTACCAACCGGAACCTGGCCAACTACACGAGCGCGGCCGTCAACGAGGTCGACAACCACACCGTTCTGAGCGAGGACAACGTTTTCTGGCTTCACACCAGTGGACACAGCCAGTTCCTTGTTGGCACGAATGTGGCGCCACTCACCGTGAATTGGCATGACATTCGACGGACGGGCTGCGTTGTAGAGGAACAGCAGCTCGCCGGCAAACCCGTGACCGGAGGTGTGAACCTTGGCTTCCTTGCCAGTGATAACCGTGGCACCAATCTGGGCCAACATGTTAATAACGCCGAAGACCGCCTCTTCATTACCCGGTACCAGCGAAGAACTGAGGATAATCAGGTCGCCATCACGAACGGTAATCTGACGGTGCTCACGACGGGCCATGCGAGACAGCGCAGCCATTGGCTCACCCTGCGTACCGGTAGTCACCAGCACGACCTTGTGGGGCGCCATGCGAGCGGCCTCGTTCATCTCCACGATGGTGTTCTCTGGCGCGGTCAGCAGACCCAACTCCTGCGCGATACGCATGTTGCGAATCATGGAGCGGCCGTTGAACGCGACCTTTCGTCCAGACTTGACAGCTGCATCGATAACAGCCTGAACGCGGTAGACATTCGACGCGAAGGCCGCGACGATAACGCGCTGCTTTGCGTCCATAATCAGACGACGCAGGGTCGGAGCCAACTCCGCCTCGGAACCGGAGAAGCCCGGGATTGTGGCGTTGGTGGACTCACACAAGAAGAGGTCGATTCCCTCATCACCGTAGCGGCTCAGCGCCGGCAGGTCAGTCGGCTTTCCGTCCGGCGGGGTCTGGTCCATCTTCACGTCACCGGTGTGGACAACCATGCCAGCTCCGGTCTTAATGACGATGCCAAGGCACTCCGGAATCGAGTGGTTGACATTGAAGAAACGCAGATCGAACGGACCACGCTGAATGTGGCTGGTGTCGTTGACCTCGATGACCTTCGGGCGCTGACGGTGCTCCTGTGTCTTGGCCTGAATCAGTGCCAAGGTAAAGCGGGAAGCAATAATCGGGATGTCCGCGCGCTGCTTGAGCAACCAAGGGATAGCACCGATGTGATCCTCGTGACCGTGGGTGACCACGAGAGCTTCCACGCGATCCCACTTGTCTTCCATGTAGGAGAAGTCAGGCAGAATCAGGTCAACACCCGGCTCATCCGAGCTCGGGAACAGCACGCCACAGTCGACGATAATCAGTCGGTTTTTGTACTCCAACACGGTCATATTGCGACCGATTTCGGAAATACCACCCAGCGCGACCACGCGCAGACCGTCCTTGGGGGCCTTTGGCGGCGCGGGCAGACGTTGCGTCAAGTCTGCACCCTGCATCGACTGCACTACGTTACGACGGTTACCGCCACGCCCGCCACGGCCACCCCGCGAATTATTTCCGCGGTTACCGCCACGGCCACCGCGACCACCACGAGAACCGCGGTTGGAAGAATTCGACGAACCTTGGGACTTCTTAGCGTTGCCGGCGTTCTTACGATCACCGGAACGCTCAGAGCGCTCGGAACGCTGCGAGGACTTCGAGCCGTTGGAATTAGCTCCACCCTTGTCGGAGCCCTTGGATGCAGAGTTCTTGGACTGCTCTGCTGCAGCCACGTCAGACTCGGAAGGCGGACCGGCCTTACGAATTACCTTGCGGGCGCGATTGCGTCCTTCAGCCACTACAGAACACCTGCCTTCCGCATAGCTTCTTCAAGCACCTCAAGCTGCTGGTCATTTGCTGCAATTTGCGGCAAGCGTGGATCTCCTATCTCAATGCCCTGCAGACGCAGAGCGGACTTAGCAAAACTTACACCGCCAAGTGCAGCCTGAGCGGCAAACAGCGGAGTCATCTTTGCGTGGGCAGCCTGCGCACCAGCAAGGTCTCCCTTGTCAAAGCAAGAGCGCACCTCAGCCAGCAGCTGCGGGGCTGCATGTCCAATAACGGAAATGAACCCGGTGGCGCCAATCGACAGCCACGGAAGGTTCAGCACATCGTCACCGGAGTACCACGCCAAATCAGTATTAGCGATAATGCCGGCGGCAGCTCCCAAGTCCCCCTTGGCGTCCTTAACAGCCTGGATTCTCGGGTGCTCCGCCAACCGGTAAATGGTATCAACTTCAATCGGAATAACCGAACGCGGCGGAATGTCATACAGGCACACCGGAGCCTCGGTTGCGTCGGCCACCGCCGTAAAGTGGCGGTACAGGCCCTCCTGGGACGGCTTGGAGTAATACGGCGTGACGACGAGCAGCGCATCCGCGCCCGCCTCCACAGAAGCCTTTGCCAGCTCAATGGACCCGGCCGTGTCATTGGTGCCGGCACCGGCCACAAGCTTGACCTTATCGCCCATCTCTGCGCGGACAGCTCGGAGAAGCTCAAGCTTTTCCTCAACGGTCGTAGTAGGCGACTCGCCAGTAGTACCGGCCAGAATGAGTGCATCGCAGCCGCCGTCTACAAGATGCCCAGCGAGCTGCACACCTGCCTTGACATCGAGGTTTCCGTCCTTATCAAAAGGGGTCACCATAGCTACGGCGACAGTGCCGAAAATGTCAGCACCGCGAGTTGACGCAATTCCTGTGCTCATTGTTGACTACCTTTTCTTAAAAATCTCAATCGACTATATCTTCACACTGTACGTGCGATTACCCCTCGAAGGCGTAAGGACTCGACGCGACGACCGACCCATCCTTCAGAGTGTTGATCTCAAAATCCCCAAAAGCAACAGGAGCGCAGCGCTGCAGCTCCCGCAGACAAGCCACCGCCAACTCCCGAATTTCAGCATCGGCATGCTCGGTCGCACGCATCGAAATGAAGTGGCGCCAAGACCGGAAATTACCAGTAATCACGATTCGAGTTTCGGTGGCATTGGGCAAAACCGCCCGGGCTGCCTGGCGTGCCTGCTTTCGCCGCAAGATAGCGTTGGGCTCATCGGCCCACTTCTCTTCCAGTGCGTCTAATAACTCACCATAGGCGAAACGGGACTGATCAACCGCGCTTTCGAAAACTCGCAATAGATCCGGGTCCTCCGCAATTGCGGGAGGAACCACAACATTGTTGGAACTAGCCGGCACAAACCGCTGCGACAACTGCGAAAAGGAAAAGTGACGGTGCCGTGTGAGTTCATGTGCACACGAGCGCGACAGCCCACGGACATAGATGCTTGCACTTGCGTGTTCAAAAAGTGAGGTGTGGCCTACCTCGAGCACATGCCGCAGATATCCCCTATTCGTCGCAGTTCGCGGATTAGGCTTGTCCCACGTTTCATAACAAGCCCGGCCAGAGAACTCAATTAATGCTTCCCCACCGTCGGCATCGGTATCAAAGTCGATGTCCTCTGGCGGGAAGAAGCTGGTCGCGGCGATTAGCTGCGCCTTGAGAGTGACATTTTCAGACATTTTAAGTTAACTCCCGGCTATTAAAGACCCAGGAACGGCTCCAGTCCCACAGTCAGACCCGGAAAATCCTCAATCTTACGCACGCCCAGCAGTACGCCCGGTACGAAGCTGGTACGCGAGTAGGAGTCCTGCTTAATGGTTAGCGACTGTCCTTCAGCACCGAAGATAACGGTCTCGTGAGCCACCGAACCGGTCATACGGACTGCGTGCACCGGAATGCCCTCGACATTGGCGCCGCGAGCACCATCCAGAGTCTGCTCAGTGGCGTCGGGCTGCTCCCCCATGCCTGCTTCCTTGCGAGCACGGGCAATAGCCTCAGCAGTGTGGATAGCGGTGCCCGAGGGGGCATCCTTTTTAAAAGGATGGTGCATTTCGATAACTTCAGCGGACTCGAAGTACGGAGCGGCTAGCTCTGCCATCTTCATGGTCAATACTGCGGAGATTGCGAAGTTCGGTGCAACAAGGACATTGACGGCACCGTCGGCGTCGTCAAGCCAGCGCTGCACCTGATCGAGGCGCTCCTTGGTAAAGCCCGTGGTACCCACGACGGCGTTGATACCATTCTTAATGCAGAACTCAAGATTGCCCATCACAGCGTCGGGCTGAGTAAAGTCAACAATGGTCTGCACACCAGCGGTGACAAGTTCATTCAGGTCATCGCCCGAGTCGAGACCCGCTGCCAGCTCCAAATCGTCGGCGGCTTCAACTGCCTCGCAGATGGTGGACCCTACCTTGCCCTTGGCGCCAAGTACGCCGACCTTGATATTGCTCACAGCTCTCTTGTCCTTTCCCAACGGGTTCATCTCTATCCCTTACCTTAGAATGTGTTGGGCAACTTGTGTGCCAATGCCCCCGTCGGCTTTGCCGTTTTGTCGGCTTACGATGGGGATTTTCTTGCGCTAAGCCGCAACATCTTAGAAAATTACTTATTTCAGTACCTATATCTAGAAAGTGACTTCTCTTGGTTTCTGAATCTGAAGATTCCGAATTGAGCCCAAGTTCGGAAGCAGCACAGGCCAAAGCGCCGAAAAACGCTTACATGGCCATTTATGTGCTACTAGCTGCGGCATTTATGGCTATCTTGAACGAGACGGTCATGAGTGTCGCAATTCCCGTCGTTAAGGCGGACCTTAACATCAGCGCAGCGACTGCCGGATGGCTGACAACGTCATTCCTGCTGACCATGGCTGTTGTCATTCCAGTCACTGGATTTCTCATTGCCTCAGTGCGCTTCCGCACTCTTTTCGCGATCAGCCAGGGGCTATTTGTCGTAGGCACTCTCATCGGTGCCTTCGCGCCAGGTTTTGCAATCGTGCTGCTCGCACGCGTTGTTCAAGCCTCCGGCACCGCAGTGTTGCTGCCACTACTGATGACCACGGTTCTCAATGTGGTACCGGAACATGAGCGCGGTCGCATGATGGGACGCATGAGCATAGTCATCGCCGTCGCACCTGCTATCGGCCCCACTTTCTCCGGTTTAATTCTGGAGATTGCAAACAACAATTGGCATGCGCTCTTCGACACGATGCTGCCGCTCGGCCTGATTGTGCTCGTGGTCGGTGTCATCCTCGTGCCCAACATCGAGGAAAACTCCGCCAAGCCCATCGATATTCTCTCGGTGTTCCTCAGCGCAGGCGCATTCGGTCCGCTCGTGTATGCGCTCAGCCGTGTGGGTGCCGAATTTTCGCTTATCGACGGAATCCTCTGCGCAGCCGGAATCGTGCTACTGGTGCTCTTCATCATGCGTCAGCGCCGCTTGGCACCACGAAACCGAGCTCTGCTGGACCTTCGGACCTTCCGTACCAAGAGCTTCACACTGTCCACAACCATCCTGACTTTCGGCTTTATGCTGATGTTCGGTGTGATCATCATTCTGCCGCTCTACCTCAACCTGCGCGGTGTTGATGTCAAGACCATTGGACTAATTGTGATGCCCGGCCCGCTGATTATGGGGCTTATGGGTCCGACTGTTGGCCGCCTTTTCGACACCTACGGTCCGCGTCCGCTGGCAATCCCTGGTTCTATTGTTCTCGCCCTCGGTCTCTTCGGGCTCGGCTTTATCTCGGCGTCCACTCCGCTGTGGTGGATTGTCGCCTGCCACATCGTCTTTGAGATCGGTCTGGGCCTGCTGTTTACTCCACTGTTCACATTCGGCCTTGGCGATCTTCCCAAGAACCTCTACCCGGATGGCTCAGCGATCCTGAACACGCTGCAGCAGGTTGCAGGCGCGGTTGGTACTGCACTTTTTGTCGCACTGTCGACTGTCATTGCCGCGGGTCTTTCCGGCGCTGGTGCAGCAGCTCCTGCAACCGCCGACCTGATTCGTGGCTATAGCATTGCGATGTTTACCGCCGCGGGGCTTGGCGTGGTGCTGATATTCCTGACCACGCTGCTCAAGCCGCAGCGGAAGAAGATCGCATTGCAGTAGCCCCCCCCCCCCCCCCCCCCCCCCCCCCCC
>NZ_KV809173.1:342106-453937 GCF_001812505.1 Corynebacterium sp. HMSC064E10
CCCCCCCCCGAGACCGGGAGTAATACCGCCTAGACTAGGCGGCTTGCTCCCGGCCCCGGATTTCCAACGAAAAACTCCGGTTCCGGCATTCCTCGGTCACGGAAAGCCGACGCAACTGCATTCGCTGCAGCATTGACACGGTCGTGTGGCAGCAGCGCAATGGCACTGCCACCAAAGCCACCGCCAGTCATTCGGGCACCGAGCGCGCCCTGCTCAAGCGCTACGTCTACAGCAATATCCAGCTCTGGACAGGAAACTTCGTAGTCATCCCTCAGCGAAAGATGGCTTGCCACCATCAAAGTGCCAAAAGCCTCGAAGTCCCCCTCGGAAAGCTTTTCAATCGCCTGTGCCGTCCGGTCAATTTCGGTAACAACGTGACGCACTCGGCGCGCCACCGTATCAACCCACTGATCCCTATCTGCCTCAGCTGGGACGTTCTCCTTCGCCCAATTGATAGCAGCACCAACTGCATCATCCAGGCCGCGGAAATCAGATGCCCCAACACCATTTTTCACGGCATCAATGATTCCGCGACGCGTCGCATACTGACCATCCGAGAGACTATGTCGAACATTGGTGTTGATCACCAAAATTTCTAGATCCTCGTCTGCGAAAGCAGCCTTGACAAGCTGGTCAGAACTCTTCGCAAAGTCAATGGCCAGTGCATGTTTTTCCTTGCCCTTGATGGATATACGCTGATCCAGACCGCCGGTAGAGGCACCAACGACCTCATTTTCTGCGCGGATAGCCGCCTCAACAATTCCCTGCTGCTCTTCATCGTTTGGTGCACGACCGTGGACGAGTTCAAAGGCTGCAACGCCGACAGAACACTCCAGAGCGGCGGAGCTAGACAACCCAGAGCCGACCGGCACATCGGAAGAAATCGCAATGTCAAGGCTTGGGCAATCTGCAGGCAACAGCCCTGCCTCACGCATAGCCCAGATAGTGCCAACTGCGTATCCCGTCCAATTTGCAGGAGAGTTCGGACCGACATCGGACATTGCGATATTAACCGGCCTGTCACCGTCTGCGGCATCGTCCTTGTCCATCAAGTCCGAAACGATTCGCACTGTCCACGAGTCCCTGGCATTCTGAGCACCCACCGCTGCAAAAGTACTCTGCGCCAACGCGAATGGCAGACAGATGCCATCGGCATAATCGACATGTTCGCCAACTAGGTTGACTCTGCCTGGGGCGCGAAAGACACCCTGTGGTTCCGAACCGAAGCTGCGCCGAAATTGCTCTGTTACATCAGATACGGCCTGCTTATGGGGACGAGTGCGCAGCCAGCGAGTCTGGCCAAGCTCCCGGAAGCGGTCAGCGATTGCCTCTGGTGTTGTATCCGAAATCCAGGCTCCTTGCCCGGACTCTGAACCAGCGAGGAATTTCATGCGTCCTGCAGAGCGCATCATGGAATAGAGCTGCAAATGGAGGCGCCCAAACTGGTGATCCTCGCCTACCGGAGCTTGGTTCCAGGCAGCGATGTACGGCGTTTTATCGATGCCGGGGAAGAATCGGTCAATACGTCGCAGCAGGTCAAGATACATTGCTGCCAGTTCGTCCTTTTCCGCATCGGTCAGCTCCTGGAAGTCACCGACAGCGCGATTTGCCATCAGCATGACTTCGACTGGCCACTTAGCTGCAGCTGGGACGAATGCGGTGAAGTACTCCCCTTCTGCGATGATTCGTCGACCTGAAGCCTTTTCGGCCTCCAGGACATCATCAAAAAGGTCGCGGCCGGTGGTTTCAAAGTGAGCCTTCGCGCGTGCAGCGATGGCCGCCGCACGAGATGGCAGATAGGGGTAGGAGTAAATCTGCCCATGGGGATGCTGCAGTGTTACCCCAATTTCCTTGCCCCTGTTTTCAAAGGGGAACACCAACCGCACACCTTCGAGCTTGCTGAGTTCCGCAGTGCGGTGCGCCCACGCTTCAATAACGGTGCGAGCACGAGTGAAAGTCAGATCCCGGAAGGAGTCCGAAACATTCGGGGTAAAGCAGACAACCTCACACCGAGCCAAGGCCGGCTTCCGCGGGAAAATCTCGGCGCCGTCGACAGTCTGAGCAAAGTCATCCGGAACTTCCATGTGCATAGAAAGCGATGGGAATCGGTTTTCAAAAACCACCACGTCGTAGTCGCTGGCAGGCACCTCTGTGGGAAGTTGTCCCGGCAGCGTCGGAGCTAAGGGGTTCTCGCCAGCAGGAGGCATAAAGGTGCGGTTCATGCGGTGTGCCGCGTAGCAGTACCAATCACCTGTCAGCGGATCTTGGCGCAGCTCCGACTCTGTAATCGCCTGTGGCAAATCACGTTCGTCGGTTAATTTTCGGGTCTTCTTGCCCGAGACATAGTCCGGTTCATCGTCGAAGTAGATTAGCTCGCGACCGTCGGCAAGCGTAGTGCGCGTTACCGAAAAAGCGTGAGAGTGCTGGTCGTCGGTTGTCATTTATCCTCCTTATGATTCTTCGACAACCGTTGGGCGTAGTTTTGCCCAGGCATAGAAAACGATTGCAAAGAGGAGCAGGGCTATTCCGCTGTACAGGTTATACGTCGGCTCTTTGGCAACATTGGTCTCAGGGTTGACCCCAGGATCGAGGAACAACCACGATAGCAGCAAAATGATGCCGTAAAGACCAAGCATCGCCCCAATGACGTTGCGAATGTCAAAGGCACCTGCTTTCTTTTTACCGGCGCTGACAGTCGCTTTTACAGTTGAGTTGTTTTGCGTCCGTGACATGATTTCTCACTAGCTCCTATGCGAAAACGATGTTGAGAACTACGGCCATCACCAGGCACAAGATACCCAGCGGAACAGTTCGCTGTAGCAATGGCAGCTCTGCCTCAGCAGCGTCTGTGAAGTGAGCCTTTGGGGTGACGGATTTGACGAAACCGACCAGCTCCTCATCGGGTTTCGGCCTTGTCATGAGAGAAACGACGACGGCCACCACAATATCGACGACGAATGCCACGGAGGCGGCAGCGAACGCAGTGCCCTGCCCCGGTAGCTCAAAGATAGTTGCGCTTGCCGACGTGAACTCGGAGATGTACCAGTACAAGATTGCAGCGCCCGTTCCTGCAAGCAGAGACGTCCAACCTGCTGTCGGCGTCATGCGCTTCCAGAACATACCGATAAGGAAGGTAGCGAACAACGGTGCGTTGAAGAAGCCGAATAGAGTCTGCAAGTAGTCCATGACATTGCCGAAATTATCGGCAATCAGTGCGGTGAACACTGCGATGCCGGTCGCGCCAATGGTAGCGATACGGCCAACCTTGAGGTAGTAATCATCTGCTCGATTCTTCACGACGTAGGTCTGCCAAATGTCGTAGCTAAAGACTGTATTGAACGCGGAAATATTCGCCGCCATACCTGCCATAAAAGCTGCTAGCAGCCCTGCAATAGCGATGCCCAGCAGGCCGTTGGGAAGCAGATCTCTCATTAGGTACAGAATTGCGTCGTTAGGCTTGGCGGTCTGATCCATGATGGGTGCGACGGTGGCGCCGGCGATCATGCCCGGCAGCACGACGATGAACGGGATGAACATCTTCGGGAAAGCACCGATGATTGGAGTCTTGCGGGCGGCCGACAGTGAGTCGGCGGCCATGGAGCGCTGAACTTCCACGAAGTTGGTTGTCCAGTAGCCAAACGACAGCACGAAGCCGAGGCCAAAGACCAGTCCAATGACGGAAATCACGGGGTTATCAAAACCGGAAATATCCGTGCCCGGCCAAGTGTGGAAGTGCGATTCAGTGGCAACTTTTTCCTTCAGCCCGGACCATCCGCCGACGCTGTGCAGGCCGATCAGAGTCAGTGGCAACAGAGCTGCGACAATCACGAAGAACTGAAGTACCTCGTTGTAGATTGCTGCGGACAGTCCGCCCAGCGTGATGTAGGACAGCACGATGACTGCGGCGACTACCAACGTCAGCCACAGCGGCCAGCCGAGTAGCGCATTGACCACTTTGGCCAGAAGCAGAAGGTTAATGCCTGCAATCAGCAGCTGCGCGATAGCGAAAGAGATTGCATTGACCAGGTGTGCACCGGGACCAAAACGACGCAGCATGAACTCCGGAACTGAGCGAACCTTGGAGCCATAGTAGAAGGGCATCATGACAATGCCCAAAAACACCATGGCTGGGACGGCACCAATCCAGAAGTAGTGCATGGTCTGGAAACCGTATTGCACACCATTTGCGGACATGCCCACGATTTCCACGGCACCGAGATTGGCTGAGATGAACGCCAACCCCGTCACCCAAGCCGGCAGTGAGCGCCCCGAGAGGAAAAAGTCAATGGAGCTGGACACTTTGGCTCGTGCAGCCCAGCCAATACCGAGGACGAATAGGAAGTACAGAGCAACGATGGAGTAATCCACCCATGTCGCGTCGAGTCTTAAGGCTGATTGCGCCACTATCACGACGGCCTCCTTGCGGTTAGGCGGTTGATACGTATTCAGAAAATGCACGAATAGGGATTTCCCTTATTTCGGCACCTGATATGGCGCACGCCCAACAATGGCCATGAAAGTGGCTAGACCTACCGCAAACCGTAGGGGCAAATCGCCACTACCCTGCACAAAAGGAAGACCTATTCTTTTACATTCGTCCCCTAGTGTAGTTTCCTTTCTTAATTCAAGGTGAATTAATTAAGACGGATTTAACCCAGTTGAGGGGGCTGCAGTCCTCTGAGCTGAGTAAAACTATTTTCCGCCCGTCTCCGCGCGCAGTCCCATGGCAAGAGTTTTTGTCTCTCCAGCCTGAAGTCGCAGCAACCCGGTTCCGGAGCGGAGCGCATCTGGCGGACATGTCATTGGTTCCACCGCAATCGCATTCCCGTGCCCAGGGAATCCTTCTCGTCGTCCAGCGTCGGCAACATAGACCTGGAAGAACCGGAATTCATCATCGGCCCAGAGCACAGCACCCTTGCCATTTGGTCCAACCAAATGCGCTTCACGACGGCGCGGTGAGCCATTCTCGGCTGTTTCCTCGGCAGCAAGGAAGCAGTGATCCAGCCACAGCCCATCCAGAGATACTCCCTCTCGAAGGCTGGGAATCACTGTCTCCGCTGGCACCGCTGGGCCAGCGGGCAGGTTTCGAATTGGTTCCAGTGGCAGGTTTTTATCAACGGGCAACCGAAGTGTGCAACTGTCGAAATCAGCGCCCAAAGCGCTTAGGTAAGGATGCCAGCCCAGACCAAACGGGCACTCCCTATCGCTGCGATTATGCACTGTGAACTCAGCCGATAGGCCGTCTGTAGCGGTGACTTGCCAACGCACGGTCATACCGAGTTCCCAAGGCCAGCCCGACTGCGGCTCAACTTCCACATGCAAGGTGACGCTGCTGTCATCAGCATCGACCACGGTCCAAATGCGATCTGCAACAAACCCGTGAATAGCATTCGCCCGGGACGGCTCCGAAATATCTAACCGATGGACTTCCCCACCGAAGATAAACACTCCGTCAGCGACCCTGTTCGGCCACGGAGCCAGGAGCGTACCTGCGGACAACGGTGGATTGAATCCCTTGGGATAGTCTGTCAGCAGTGGCAGACCACAGTACTCCAGTGATCTCGGGCCACCACCGAACTGGGAAATACTTGCGACGTAGTCACCGGCGGAAATGTCGATGAATTCATGATCGTGCGCGACAAGTTGCATGCGCAAATCACCTTCCACGTGGGTTCGAAAATTAATCCCTTCGAAACCCGAGATTAACCCAAAACAAAAGCGCGGTTAGGTCAATTTGTGACCTAACCGCGCCATCGCTACTCGCGTTGTCGGAGGCTACATACAGCACATCCTCCGTCGCCAAGCATTAGTCGTCCTCGACTGGAACCAACGAAATCTTGCCGCGGTTGTCGATATCAGCGATTTCGACCTGAATCTTGTCGCCGACATTGATGACATCCTCAACCTTCTCGATGCGCTTGTCGCCACCGAGCTTGGAAATGTGAATCAGACCGTCACGGCCCGGAGTCAGGGAGACGAAAGCACCGAAAGCGACAGTCTTCACGACAGTTCCCAGGTAGCGCTCGCCCACCTTCGGCAGTTGCGGGTTAGCGATTGCATTAATCTGCTCAATTGCAGCGTCCGCAGCCTTACCGGAAGTTGCCGAGACAAATACGGTGCCATCGTCCTCGATGGAGATATCAGCACCGGTTTCCTCGGTGATGCCGTTGATTGTCTTGCCCTTCGGGCCGATGAGCTCACCGATCTTGGACGCCGGAACCTTAACGGTGGTGATCTTCGGAGCAAGACCGCTCATCTCGTCCGGAGACTCGATGACCTCGGCCATGGTGGACAGGATGGCCAGACGTGCGTCACGAGCCTGGGACAGGGCATCGGCCAGAACCTTCGACGGAATACCGTCGAGCTTGGTGTCCAGCTGCAGTGCGGTAATGAAGTCCGCAGTACCAGCGACCTTGAAGTCCATGTCACCGAATGCGTCCTCGGCACCGAGGATATCGGTCAGCGCGACGAAGCGGTTCTCACCGTCAACCTCGCCGGAAACCAGGCCCATGGCGATACCGGCAACCGGAGCCTTCAGCGGCACACCGGCGTTGTACAGCGACAGAGTCGAAGCACAGACCGAACCCATGGACGTCGAACCATTAGATCCAAGGGCCTCGGAGACCTGGCGAATGGTATACGGGAACTCCTCACGGGACGGCACGACCGGCAGCAGAGCGCGCTCAGCCAGTGCCCCGTGACCAATCTCGCGGCGCTTCGGAGAGCCAACACGACCGGTCTCGCCGGTGGAGTACGGCGGGAAGTTGTAGTGATGGATGTAGCGCTTGGAAGTAACCGGGGTCAGCGAGTCAATCTGCTGTTCCATCTTCAGCATGTCCAAAGTGGTGACACCCAGAATCTGGGTCTCGCCGCGCTCAAACAGCGAAGAGCCGTGGGCACGCGGAATCAAGCCGACCTCAACGCCCAGGTCACGAATGTCGGTAACACCGCGACCATCGATGCGGAAGCCCTCAGCCAGAATCTTCTCACGGACAATCTGCTTCATCACTGCGTTGTATGCAGCGCGAATCTGCTTAGATGCAGCCTGCTCGTCGACATCATCGGAGACGAAGCGCTCCAGCAGCTGCCCCTCGACGTCCTCCATGTACTCGTTGGTGGCGTCATCTCGATCCTGCTTACCCGGGATGGTGAGCAGCTTGGCCAGCTTCTTAGCAGACTTCTTCTCGACTGCATCAAAAATCTCATCGCTGTATGCCGGGAACAGCGGGAACTCCTGCGTTTCCTTCGCTGCGCGCTCAGCCAGCCCCTTCTGTGCCTCACACAGAACCTTGATGTGCGGCTTTGCAGCCTCGAGGCCCGCGGCGACGATGTCCTCAGTCGGTGCCGGTGCGCCGTCAGAAATACGCTTGACGACGGTCTCCCCTGCTCCGGCCTCCACCATCATGATGGCGACATCTTCGACGTTCTTACCGCGACGCTTACGGGTGACGATGCGGCCAGCGACGACCATCTCGAACAGAGCCTGCTCGTGCTGCTCCTCGGTCGGGAAAGCGACCCATGCACCCTCCGGATGCTTGTCATCGGCGACAAGCGCGATGCGGACACCACCGACAGCGCCGGAAACCGGCAGCCCGGAAAGCTGAGTTGCAGCTGACGCGCCGTTGATTGCGACGACGTCGTAGCAATCCTTCGGATCCCAGGACATGACGGTGACGACAACCTGTACCTCGTTGCGCAGGCCCTTGACGAAGGTCGGGCGCAGCGGACGGTCAATCAGACGACATGCCAGGATGGCGTCGGTGGACGGGCGGCCCTCACGGCGGAAGAACGAACCCGGAATCTTGCCCGCAGCGTACATACGCTCTTCAACGTCGACGGTCAGCGGGAAGAAGTCAAAGCCCTCGCGGGGCTGGTTGGAAGCGGTGACGGTGGACAGGAGCATGGTCTCCTCGTCCAGGTAGGTGGTCACCGAACCATCGGCCTGACGAGCCAGCTGACCCGTTTCAAAGCGAATGGTGCGGGTGCCGAAATCACCATTGTCGATGGTAGCAACGGCCTCGGTAATACCGAAATCCTCATCAAAGAAAAATTCAACAGCCTTGCTGTTGGCCATAGGTTTCTTACTCCTAGAAATAGCGGCGATCATCGATGTCGCCTGTAAAAGATCGAATGAACTTCGTTTGCGTCACGCATTCTACCAGCTAACGCAGAAAGTTCTCGTATTGGACGGATCGGAGATCTCTCACTGCCATCTGGGTTCTTGCACCTACGCGGGGTTCTAGGAGTTTGCGGAGCGGGGGCACTTATCGATGACTTCTCTTCACTCATCGATGGATTACCGTGTCTTGTCGACGAATTACCGTGTCTTATCGATGGTGCCCCGACACTTATGCGCACGCTGTCGATCAGCCCCCTCCACATGTCGATGAGGTATTCACTTGTGGCCACGCTACAGCGCATCGATGAGTGAATACCACAACGACAAGTGACCAAAAAGACCCGCCGTGAGCTTCCATCCAATGGAAACCCAAACGGCGGGTCTAAAAGCTTAAAAGCCTTGAATTAACAGAGCAACTTACACCAATGACGCTCTGACAAACAGGACCTTAAGGGAAACCTTAGCGGCGCAGACCAAGGCGCTCGATCAGCTTACGGTAGCGCTCAACGTCATTGTCCTGCAGGTACTGCAGCAGGCCCTTGCGGCGACCGACCAGCAGCAGCAGACCACGACGAGAGTGGTGATCGTGCTTGTGGAACTTCAGGTGCTCGGTCAGCTGACGAATACGAGCGGTCAGCAGTGCAACCTGAGCCTCCGGGGAACCGGTGTCGGTCTCGTGCAGGCCGAACTCCTTGAGAATCTCAGCCTTTTCTGCAGTGTTCAAAGCCATGTAAATCTAACTCCTTGAATCAAATTATGGTCGTTTTTTCAGTCCACATTCTCGGCTTTCCCGGAACCAAACAGCGTCTGGCAGCTGGTTCCTCGCAACTGCTTGTGGACCGCAGTCACAGCCGACGTTTTACTTTAACAGCTAATCGGTCTTTGCCAAAATGGCCTCGGTGTCTACTACGTCCTGGTTCATCCGGTCAATGAGCTCCTCGACCGAGTCGAACTTCTCCATTCCGCGAATCCGATCGACAAACTCAACCTGCCCGGCGATGCCGTAGAGGTCCGCGTGACGGTCAATCACGTAGGCCTCGACCGTTCGATCAGTGTCTCCAAAGGTCACATTAGTGCCCACCGACACGGCTGCTGGGTAGCGCACCCCAAACTCGATATCGCCCTTCGGGTCCGGCTCCGGGCGGGCTGCCGTCGGCTGAGCCGTAAACCATGCCGCGTAGACACCATCAGCCGGGACTGCCAAGCCCTCAGCGAAGTCAATATTGGCGGTCGGAAAACCCAGCTGCGCTCCCCCACGCCCCTGACCGGGAATAACGTCACCATCGACACGGTAGAAGTACCCGAGACACGAGGCGGCTGCGGACACCGCTCCGTCGGCAAGCAAACCGCGAATACGTGTCGACGAAACGCGTTCGGTCGAATCCGCGGCAGTGACGTCGAGGAGGTCGACGATGGTGACGTCGACCCCACACTTACGGCCGTGCTCCGGCATAGTCTCGGCAGTACCTGCGGCCTTCTGCCCATAGGTGAAGTTCTGGCCAACAAAGACGGCCTGTGCATTCAGCTTGTCGCGGATAACGGTGCGTACAAAGTCTTCTGGGGGGATGCTGGAGAAGTTCTTGTCGAAGGGCACGACGAGCATGGCATCAATTCCCTCCGCTTCTGCCAGCTCGGCACGACGGGACACGGTGGACAGTGCCGGCGGCACCTTATCCGGGGCAAACAGCGCTACGGGGTTGGGGTCGAAAGTCATCAACAGCGACTTCACGCCACGAGCGCGAGCGTCACTGACCGCAGCAGCTATCAGGCGCTTATGCCCTAGATGAATACCATCGAACACTCCGATGGTTACGACCGTGTCCCCCAGGTCTTCGGGTGCATTGTCCAAGCCATACCAAATCTCCACAAAGAGCTAGTGTAACTGGTCACCGTTTAACACACCGCATATAGCGCAACATAGGATTGCGTCTATGACCGACTTCGATCCGATTGCAGACTCCGGCATTGTCATCGTCGACAAGCCCCAAGGCTGGACAAGCCACGATGTAGTGGGCAAACTCCGTCGAATCTTCCGCACCAAGAAGGTCGGCCACTCCGGCACCCTCGACCCAATGGCCACCGGTGTGCTCGTCCTCGGCATCGGCCGCGGCACGCGTTTCCTACCCCATGTCCACGCGGACACGAAGTCCTACCAAGCCACCATTCGGCTCGGCGCTGCCACACTTACCGACGACGCCGAAGGCGAGTTGCTCTCCGAATCGTCAGCGGCATCGGTGACCGATGAAATGGTTCGAGAGGAAATTGCGAAGTTCACCGGCACGATCATGCAAAAACCTGCGGCGGTATCCGCAGTGAAGATTGACGGTGTCCGCGCCTACGAGCGCATCCGCCGTGGCGAGAAGGTCGATATCCCAGCGCGCCCGGTGACAATCACCCGCTATGAGGTTCTGGACATCCGCCACGACTCCGATCCTTCCCGTCCCGGGGAGTGCATCGATATCGACGTGGAGGTCGACTGCTCTGCTGGCACTTTCATCCGCGCCTTAGCTCGTGACTTGGGGGATGCACTGGGAGTCGGTGGTCATCTCACCGCTCTGCGACGTACTGCCGCCGGCGTTTTCACTATTGAAGAAGCATTGACTATCGACGAGCTCACAGCGAAAGCCGAGCAATTCGACACCGCCAATCCAGAAATTACTGAGATGCGACGCCCCCTTCCGGAGCGCGCCGCTTCCTTGCTGCCGATGAGTCTGGACGCGGCCTGCCTGCGTTGCTTTGATTCCCGCGAAATAACTGAACAGCAGGCGGCTGATTTGGCTCAGGGCAAGTGGCTGGAGCCAATCGGAAAACCTGGAGTCTATGCGGCGGTGTCTCCGACGGGAAAGGTCCCGGCGCTGCTCACAGAATCCGGCAAACGGGCCAAGACGGTCTTCGTGGTACGCCCGGCCACGCTGTAACTACTTCTCAAGGCTTTTAACACTGCTCGAGCCACACCGCGGTGGCAACGACGCCTGCGCCGCGGGCCCAGAAGCCCTTTACTCCGCGGAAGGCGTCGGGAATCTCACGGTGAAATGTTAGCTGTAGAGGTCCGCCTGCGAGTCCTCGGGAAAAACCTCGCGCTGCTATCCGTCTCTTCCTCGGTTGCACGGAAACTTCGTCGAAGTCTAGCCACTGCCCGACTATCGGCTCCCAGAGTTTGTACACTGATTCCTTGGCGCTAAATTGCACCAGCGGATCCAGGCGAGCTTCGTCAGTGCGCAAGACTGCATCGATGATTCCTAACTCTAGAGTCTGCTCGACCTCGACATCGATGCCAATCCCCTGCAGCTGTTCAGCGCTCGCGGACACAGCTGCCACGGCCCCGTCGCAGTGGCTAATTGACCCCACGACTCCTCGCGGCCACAGCGGCGCTCCAGTGGTCGACACGCCAATCCCACCTGGGGCAGACTCTCCTAGCCGTTGCAACGCCTCATGTGCAGCGAGGCGTCCTCGGGTGAAATCACGGATTCGAGCAGGTGCTGCACTATCAGACAGCCTCAATTCAGCACTACGGAGCTGCTGCAATTCCGCATCACTAAAAGGACGCTCGGCATTGGAGTCAATGACCAGCCGGCTACCGGCGGGTAAATGCCCGGCCAGGTACTCCTGAACGTCGGCAAGCACACTCATGCGCTGATGCCGTACCATTTCTCTCCACGGAAACGGGTAGCGACAAAGATGAGTCGCAGAATCATGAATGCCAAGAGACCACACCATACGCCGGTCAGCCCCCAACCAAATGCCTGAGCCAGCCAGACCGGCGGGAGGAATCCGCACAGGACCGCGCTAACGGTGGCGTTACGGAGGAAGGCTGCATCGCCGGCGCCGAGCAACACGCCATCGAGCGCGAAGACGACACCGCCGATAGGAATCATTGCGACAAGAATCCACCATGGTCCGGCGGTGACTGCGTCAATCACGCCTATGGAGTCGGTAAAAATGCGGACGATATTGGCATTACCCACTGCGAAGACGGCCGCTAGGCCGAGAGCAATGACGCTTGACCAGACAGTAACTCGCTTGCCAGTCCAGCGGGCAACGGCCGTGGAGCTACCGCCCAACGCTGCACCGACGAGCGTCTGTGCAGCAATCGCTAGCGAGTCGAGCACCAACGAGATCAGATTCCACAGTTGCAGCATGACCTGGTGCCCACCTAGCGTGGTCGGCCCAACGCGGCCAGCAACCGCGGCGGCAGAGAGGAACGCTACCTGGAAGGACAAGGAGCGAACGATGAGATCGCGACCGAGGACCAGCTGGCTTTTGATAATGGCGCCATTCGGGCGCATGGAGAGCTTGCGGTTAGAGCACTCCTTGAAAAGACTGCGGAGGAACAGCCCGCCGGTAATCAATTCGCCGAAAAGGACGGCCATTGCAGAGCCCTCGAGACCGAAGGCGCGGACTAGAGGCACAATCACAATGGCGGCCGGAACAAGGCCTGAGAGCACAAATAGCAGCGGCGAGCGGGTGTTTTGGATACCTCGTAACCAACCATTTCCAGCCTGCGCAATCAACGTCAGCGGAATGGCGAAAGCAGCAACTCGCAACCATTGCCCGGCATCATGAGCGACCTCCGGATGAGGAGCTAACCAACCGGTAAATACCGGTGCCAACCCCACGATGATGGCAAAGAGGCTAAGGCCCACAAAGATGGCGACCCACGTCGCTTGCACCCCCTCTTCGACCGCCTCGTCCACGTTGCCCCTGCCAAAGGCTCGCGCTGATCGGGCAGTCGTGCCGTAAGCCAAGAAAGTAAGCTGCGTAGTTACCACGGAAAATACCGTCGAACCAGCAGCAAGCGCCGCAAGCTGGACGGCTCCGAGCCGACCGATGACAGCCGTATCCAGCAGCACATAGAGTGCGGGCGCAGCAAGAACGCCCAACGCTGGCAGCGCCAGCGAAACGATTGCGCGAAGGCTGACATCTGACTTCGCACTGTGCCCGGTTCGCTCTATGCCAGTTTGCTCAATCTCAGTGCGCTCCTGAGTTTCTCGCGAGTCCGACAATCCCCTAGGCCTCGCTTGTGCCTCGGCGTGCCTGGGCTGCGACATCGCTGGTGTCCAGGATGGCTTGCAACAGCTCATCCTTGCTGCACTCGCGAGTCAGGCCGGCTGCGCGCTCGTGGCCACCGCCGCCAATTTCCAGGGCGACCTGGGAGACATCGACAAGCTCGCGAGAACGCAGCGAGACCGCCCACTGGCCTGGCTCATACTCCTTAAGTACCGCACAGACATCGGCCGCATTGGTCGTACGCACAATGTCCACGACGGATTCAATCTCATCGTGGCCAACTTCGGCGGTCTGGTCGTACTCAATGACGACGTGGATTAGGCCTGCGCCGTCGCCCCACTCGGGCACCAATGTCGCGGTGGAAAGCACCGTGCCCAGGAACGGCAGGTAGGCAAACGGATGCTCTTCCAGCAGCTGTGCACCAATCGTGCGCGGATCGAGCCCCTTATCCAGCAGGCGCGCCGCTGCAGTGTGCATGCGAGAACGGCCGAACTGGAACGACGCGGTATCCGTCAACAGCCCGGCGTAGAGAGCATGAGCCATCGGCGTGGTCAGCTTGATACCCCAGACCCCAAAGAAGTCCAGGAGCACCATGGTCGAGGACTCTGCGAGTTCATCAATCATGTTGACGGACCCAAAGCGAGTGTTGGTCGCGTGATGGTCAACATTGATAACGCGATCGGAGGCCATCACGCGATCTTCGAGCGCACCGAGACGCCCCGGGCTTGCGCAGTCGACAGTCACCCACGTGTCAATGTCTTCATCCAGGTCCGTGTACTCGACGAAGCGTTCCCATCCGGGGATGGTCAGCAGCGACTTGGCAGGCAAATCGCTCTCACCGTAGCTGGCGACAGCCGAAATGCCACGCTGTACAAGTGCCATGACCATCGCAGATGCGGCACCAATCGCATCCGCATCAGGGTGAACATGGGCAATGACGCCGACTTTCTTAGCGTCGGCAAGCATATCCTGCATCTGCTGAATCGGCTTGGACATGCGGCGATTAATCGCCTGGGAAAGCTGGTGAGCTGCCTGCTCCTGAGCCTGCGGAGAAGTGGTCACGTGGGTGCCCCTTTCATCGATAGATGTGGCCGGTGGAGAGTTTTACTCCTCGTCGCGGTATGGGTTGGCATCGCCTGCGGGCTTTGCGTTTCTGGCCTGCTCAGCCAATTCCGCGTCGCGCGCGCGAGTCTTATCAAGCAGCTCCTCAAGGTGCGCGGAGATCTCCGGCACCGTGTCAACCTCAAAAGCCAGCGTCGGTGTGTAGCGCACACCGGTGCCACGACCGACTAGGGAACGCAGCTGCCCCTTTGCCTTTTCCAGCGCTGCTGCTGCCGACTCGTAGTCCGGTTCCTCGTCGAGTGTACGTCCGCGCACAGTGTAAAAGACTGTGGCGTCGTGCAAATCGCCGGTGACGCGGCAGTCGGTGATAGTCACAAACTCCAGACGCCGGTCCTTAATCTCACGCTCGATTGCGCTGGCGACAATCTCCTGAATACGCTTGGACAGCCTGCGCGCGCGTGCTGGATCTGCCATTTTCGGCTACTCCCTATCTATCTATATCTGTGCGCAACCATTCGTAGCTAGACCCCATATAGCGTGAGGCCTGAAGTGCCCCTTCGCTGACAAAGACCCATTTGGGATCCGGCAAAAACGGTTCAATACAAAGGACTGCTAATACTAACACGCAAAACACTACTCAACTTCGAACCGCATTTTTCGCGACTTCGCCTAAGCCCGTCTACCGGGTGCAGCCACTTGCTTCGCCGCACGCTCGCCCTTTGTTAATAGCCTATTAATCATCACGACAACACTGCCGCCATCATCGATGTCATCGACGGCTTGGGGTCGCTACCACGGAATTGCGCAGCTGAAACGTGGTCTCCTCAAAAGCAAAGCCCGCTGCCCCACACCAATTCAACGGTCGGAAAAGTCACGCCAGGGAGCAGCTCAGAATCTTTGCCTACAGCTAACGGCCTACCCGTATGCTCTTAACGGCGCTCCACGAAGTTGTACATCGGTAACCCATTAACATGAGAACAGTCAGGCAGTGAATCCATCACGCTGTCCTGCAATGGTGTTTCTCCCTCGATACCGAAAATCCATTTAACCGCAGCATTACCTAGCTCCAGCGGATGAAAAAGATAACTTACCTCACCGTTTTTATCCTTGGGCGCTACGCTGCCATGGGTTTGTTCCCATTCAGCCACATCCGTCGGATGTAGTACCTCGACGTGTTCACCGTTAGCGAACGGTACCTCGAAATCCAACAATCTTCCCGAGCTGAAAAACCGCTGCATGTCAAAATCATAGTCTTCGCAGCTTGCCCCTAATTCTCTGGTGGGAGTCGTATAGTGGCACGAATCGACAACACTATTGATGCATAGTGACCAACTTGCACGCGGATCATTCGCCAACGCTGCGTCCTCAATTAGGTCGTATACGTCGTCGGTCCCGAAAAGCAGCGTTGGCCCAAACGCTACGCAAAAAGGCGCTCCCCGAAGGGAGCGCCTTATCAAAGTTCACGCAGTGTTTAGCCTACGTTGCTACGTGCGCGGAACCTCGACCATCTCGTAGACCTCGATAACGTCGTCCACCTGGATGTCCGGGTAAGACAGCACCATACCGCACTCGTAACCGGCTGCCACCTCGGTAGCATCGTCCTTCTCTCGCTTCAGCGACTCGATAGTCGCCGAATCCGTAATGACGTTGCCGTCACGAACCAGGCGAGCCTTCGCGTTGCGGCGGACCTTGCCGGACTCGACCATACAGCCGGCGATGAGGCCAACTGCGGAGGACTTGAAGATGGCGCGAATCTCTGCACGACCAATCTCCTTCTCCTCGTAGACCGGCTTGAGCATGCCCTTCAGAGCAGCCTCGACATCCTCGATAGCACGGTAAATCACCGTGTAGTAGCGGATGTCAACGCCCTCAGCGTTGGCAACCTCGGTGGCCTTGCCCTCGGAGCGAACGTTGAAGCCGATGATGACGGCGTCAGACGCAGCAGCCAGCGTGACGTTGGTCTGAGTAACAGCACCGACACCACGGTCGATGATGTTCAGTGCGACCTCGTCGTCGACCTCAATCTTGAGCAAGGCTTCTTCCAGTGCCTCGACGGTACCGGCGTTGTCGCCCTTCAGGATCAGGTTGAGGGTGTTGGTCTCCTTCAGGATCTCGTCCAGGTTCTCCAGGGAGACGCGCTTGCGACGACGTGCCTGCAGTGCATTACGACGACGTGCGTCGCGGCGGTCTGCAATCTGGCGGGCCGTACGATCCTCGTCAACAACCAGGAGGTTGTCACCAGCACCCGGCACGGAGGTCAGGCCGAGCACCTGAACCGGACGGGAGGGACCGGCCTCATCGACGTCGTTGCCGTACTCATCGACCATGCGGCGAACACGACCATATGCGTCACCGACAACGATGGAGTCACCGACGCGCAACGTACCGCGCTGAACGATAACGGTTGCCACCGGACCACGGCCGCGGTCAAGGTGAGCCTCGATGGCGACACCCTGAGCGTCCATATCCGGGTTGGCGCGCAAATCCAACGAAGCGTCGGCAGTCAACAGCACTGCTTCGAGAAGCTGATCGATGTTGAGGCCCTGCTTAGCGGAAATATCGACGAACATAGTGTCGCCGCCCCACTCTTCGTCAGTGAGACCGTATTCAGTCAGCTGACCACGAATCTTCTGCGGATCTGCAGTTTCCTTATCAATCTTGTTGACTGCAACGACAATCGGCACATCAGCGGCCTTGGCGTGGTTAATAGCCTCAACCGTCTGCGGCATGACGCCGTCATCAGCTGCAACAACCAGAATCGCGATATCGGTCGACTTGGCACCACGAGCACGCATGGCGGTAAACGCCTCGTGACCAGGGGTATCCAAGAAGGTAACCTTGCGCTTCTCGCCGTCGAGCTCCACCGGCACCTGGTAGGCACCGATGTGCTGGGTAATACCACCGGACTCGTGGCCACCAACGTTGGCCTTACGAATCGTGTCCAACAGGCGCGTCTTACCGTGGTCGACGTGACCCATCACAGTTACCACTGGCGGGCGTTGTTCCAGGTCCTCATCGTCGCCTTCATCCTCACCGAATTGGAGGTCGAAGGATTCAAGCAGTTCGCGGTCCTCATCCTCTGGCGAAACAACCTGGACCTTGTAGTCCATCTCGTCGCCGAGCAGCTGCAGGGTCTCGTCGGATACCGATGCAGTTGCCGTAACCATTTCACCGAGGTTGAACAATGCCTGAACCAGTGCTGCGGCATCGGCATTGATCTTCTCAGCGAAGTCAGACAACGATGCGCCGCGTGCGAGGCGAATGGTCTTGCCTTTACCGTTAGGCAGCTTGACGCCACCCACCACGGATGGTGCCTGCATCGCCTCGTACTCGTTGCGCTTCTGACGCTTCGACTTGCGTCCGCGACGCGGGGCGCCTCCTGGCCGCCCGAATGCACCTGCAGTTCCACCGCGACGTCCGCCGCGACCACCGCGCGGTCCACCACCCGGACCACCCGGGCCGCGACCACGGCCGCCGAAGCCGCCGCCGCCACCGCGGCTTGCCTTTGCAGGCATCTGTCCCGGGTTCGGGTGCGAAGGCATCATCGCCGGAGTCGGGCGATTGCCGCCCGGCTTATTACCGCGGCCCTGTCCACCTTGTGGACGCGGGCCACCCTGACGTGCTCCTGGCTTCGGCCCCGGACGGCCGTTTCCGCCCTGCGGGCGAGGACCACCCTGGCGTCCACCCGGCTTCGGCCCCGGACGGCCAGGACCGCCCTGCGGACGCGGCATGTTGGACGGCCGCGGTGCCGGACGGGAAGATCCGCCGGTCGAGAATGGGTTGTTCGCCACACGCGGTGCGCGTGCGCCTGGCTTCGGCCCCGGCTTCGGGCCAGCAGGCTTCGGCGGGCGTGGCATTTCCTGTCCCGGCTTCGGCGAACGGGACGGTGCTGCTGGCTTGGCACCTGGCTTTGCCGCCGCTGGTGCAGCCGGCTTAGCGCCTGGCTTTGCCGCCGCTGGTGCAGCCGGCTTAGCGCCTGGCTTAGCTGCTGGCTTGGCACCCGACTTAGCAGCAGGCTTAGCTGCAGCCTTCGTAGCTGGGGTCTGTGCAGACGCGTCAGCACCTGCACCAGCATTCTTCTCTTCGTAGACCTTCTTCATCTTCCTGACGACGGGTGGTTCCACCGTCGAAGAAGCGGTCTTAACAAACTCGCCCTGAGCCTTCAGCTCGGCGAGTAGTTCCTTGCTGGTGACCCCGAGCTGCTTAGCGAGCTCATGGACACGTAGCTTTCCGGACACTGCTCTCCTCACTAGTGGGGGCCGAGCAGCGCCCGATGGCGGATTCGTCCACGCACCGAGAGCGCCTGCAGGGCTCCCTCTTATCTATTGCCGTTCATCGCTGATGCTTCATCGTGTGCTCATCAGTGTTCAGGTCTTTCTGTTGTCATTTTTCCTGCCTCCCTGCTTAGCGACACGCACATCGCCAGCGGGGGCGAAAACCTCCGCCGCTTCGTAGTGCGTGGCGATAAACTGTTTAACCGGAAACGCATCTACCTGCGTAGATACCTTCAGTGCGCGGCCAAATGCACGGCGCTTGTCGGCGATCTCCCAAGCTTTTAGTGTTGGGGTAATCCAGGCACCTCGTCCCTGCATCCGACGACGCGGATCAGCAACGACGGCTACTGAGCCATCTGAACGGGTGGTAGCGACAATGCGCAGCAGCTCCGAGCAATTGCGACGCTGCTTAGTTGCAATACAGGTACGTGTGGGTGCAGGTGTATGAGTTGTCGAATTCGGGTTTGTCACCCGCGAAGCCGTCATACTCCTGACGCACCCACCTTCCTGCTAAGAAATTCAGCGCGAAAATTCGCATAGAAAAATCACGCCTTGTCGTTTGGCCACTTCCCAGCATAACCCGAAAAGGCGGAAAAGTGCCAACCCCCTAGGCACTTTCCCGCCACTTTCGCAACCGCTGGGACGCTGACGTTGCGTCTACTCCGCGTCGGAGTGGATATCGATTCGCCAGCCGGTCAGACGAGCCGCCAGACGGGCATTCTGTCCCTCCTTGCCGATAGCAAGCGAGAGCTGGTAGTCGGGCACCACAACATGTGCACGGCGCTCATCCATGTCTAAAATCTTGACACTAACGACCTTGGCTGGCGCCAGCGAGTTACCAACGAACTTCGCCGGATCCTCGTCGTAGTCGATGATGTCAATCTTCTCGCCCTTGAGCTCATTCATAATCGAGCTCACACGCTGACCGCGCGGCCCAATGCAGGCGCCCTTAGCGTTGAGCCCCTTGACCGTGGGACGTACAGCAACCTTGGTGCGGTGACCAGCCTCGCGTGCAATCGAAATCAATTCCACTGCCCCATCGGCAACTTCCGGAACTTCAAGTTCGAAGAGCTTACGAATGAGCTCCGGGTGCGTGCGTGACAGGTGAATCGCAACACCCCGCGGTGTCTTGTTCACACCGACGACGTAGCACTTGATGCGGTCACCGTGCTTGAGTTCCTCACCTGGCAGCTGCTCAGCCGGCATCAGAATACCGTCGCGACCATTGGCCTCCGAACCGATGTGGACGACGACAATGCCCTTTTCATTGGCATAGACATCGCGCTGGACCACGCCGGAAATGACCTGGTTAGACAGGTCTGCGTATTCGTCGAGAACCTTGTCGCTTTCCGCATCCCGCAGACGCGAAAGGATGGTCTGACGAACAGCGAATGCAGCGGTACGCTCAAAGTCCTCCGGAGTATCGTCCCATTCGGAGATGAGATTGCCCTCGTCGTCTCGCTCCTGAGCAAAGACTATGACGTCACCGGTCTCACGGTCGACTTCGACGCGCGCATACTGTGCCGGTGCGGTGGTATTACGGTAACTTTCACGCAATGCCCGGGCGACCAGTCCCAGCATTTCGTCGACAGGAATACCCTTTTCCCTTTCCAAGGTTCGCAGGGCAGCTAATTCAATCTTCACTTGTTATCCTCCAGCCTGGTCAAGGCATCGTCATAGTCTAGTCCCGCAAAATCTTTCTCGGCTGCGGGCGGATTAGAGAATTCAACTTGTACCACTGCACGGGCCACATTGGTTAATTGGACACGCTGACCAACAGCCTTCAACCGCCCCTTTGGCCCTTTAGAGGTGACGAGAATGATGGATTCTTCATCCGGCGACAGCGCACCAATGCGGGCTGCAATCGCGGAACCGTCGGCAAGCGAAATTTCCGCAATGCGACCACGGTTACGGCGCCAGTGTCGTGGCTGCGTCAGCGGTGCGTCAATACCAGGAGTGGAAACTTCCAAGGTGTAGCCCTGAGCGCCGAAGTCGGCTTCGCCACGTGCCTCCGCGGCATCCAGAGCGGAAGATACTTCATGCGTGGCCTGTTCCAGAACATCGAGGTCAGGACGCTCATCTGCGTCAACCAACACAATGACCTGTGACTTTGCGCCGGCGCGAACGACCTTGACATCTTCCACAGCCAGGCCGATTTGTGCGAGCGCCGGGCTCACAAACTGTTCAATTTTCTCGGGTGCGGGTATCGCCATAGTCGTAGAGTCTACAGGTCAAGTGCTAGGAATTGCGCACCTGGGCACTTGCCACGCACCGCATTGATACAAAGTGCCGCCCGCCGTGGCACCATAGTGAGGTGATTGTTGAACCTCCCGCCCCCAGTTTTGCTTCCGCATCGCGTCGCACTCGCACTCTCTCGCGCCGTGGCTTCCTCGCTGCTGCCCTCGCCGTGGGATCACTTCCCGCGCTCTCCGCGTGCTCGCATCTGGTGGCACCACGCCCGGATTACGCCATTGAGGTTCTCCACGCACTGGCGGCGCGCGATGCACATTCGCTTACCGACGCCGATCCTGACCTCGCAGCTGTGCGCTCCGCGCAGGTCACCGAACTGGATAAGGAAATCACACGCGCCTGCGGTACCCGCAAGGACGGTAAACCTGTCGATGAATGCGGCTCGGACGTCGCAGTCCCAGGATCCCTGGCTGCCGGTGTCGATGCGAAGTTACTGCTCACGGACTCGCGAAATAGTCCAGTACTGACGAAGGCTCTGGATTCACGCACTGCATTGCGGGAGGAGCACACTGCGCGCCTTGCCACGGCTGTCGATGGCGGTATAGTCCTCGCTCTGCGTGCTGCGGGCGCTAAGTGGGAGGAGATTGTCCCATTGATTCCCAGTGACAGGGATGAAATCTCGGGTGCCGGAGAACAGATGACTAAGGCACTGCAAGCCGAATACATGATGATTTACGGTGTTGGCGTCGCCGCACCACGTGTTGGAGGCGATACCACTACTGCTCTTTTGGCTCGTGGCGAGCGCCACCGTATTTTGCGCGATCGTGCCCGGCTAATTTTGGAGGATTCCGACGTTGAGGTGCCGAAGAGCGCACCTGGCTATATGCCGGAAGATGCTCCTTCACCGGACACGGCACCCGTCGATTACATGATTGCGTTGGAGCGCTATTGCGCCCAGGCGTGGGAAGACGTATTGCTCGCTGCCAATAACCCTCGGATACGTATGTTCGCACTGCAGGCAGCTGGCGTGGCTGCCGCCGGAGTGGCAGCGCTAGGTGGCAACAACTTGGAGCCGCTGCCGGGACTCTAAGCCTTGCGAACCAACTCCGCGACGTGATCTGCAATGCCGTCAGCGGCGACCTCGTCGGTCTCGTTGGTCAGGCGGTTACGCAGCTCCACCTTGCCGTCCGCGTAGCCACGGCCAAAGATGACCACAAACGGCGTACCCAGCAACTCAGCGTCCTTGAACTTCACACCGGGGCTGACCTTCGGACGGTCGTCGAAAAGCACCTCAATGCCCTGCTGACTGAGGTCTTCCGCCAGACGTTCAGCGGCCTCAGCTGCTTCGGCGTTCTTACCGGCCACAGCGATGTGAACCTTGTACGGTGCTGCGGCAACTGGCCACTTGAGGCCCTTTTCATCCAACTGCTGTTCTGCGAGGACAGCGACCAGACGGGACACACCAATGCCGTAGGACCCCATCGTCGGACGAGCACGCTTACCGTTGACATCGAGGATGTCAATTTCAAAGGCGTTGGTGTACTTGCGGCCCAACTGGAAGATGTGGCCAATCTCAATGCCTCGCTCAATCTTCAGTGTGCCGTGTTCCTCCGGTGCCGGATCGCCGTCGCGAACCTCGGCGACATCGCAAATGCCGTCGATCTGGAAGTCGCGACCGGCGACCACACCGACGATGTGCTTACCCTCCTCGTTGGCGCCCACAATCCAATTCGTGCCCTCCGCTACGCGTGGGTCAGCTAGGACCTTCACGCCGTGATCAGCGAGCCCCTGCGGGCCGACGTAGCCCTTAATCAGGAAGTCATTGGCTGCGAAGTCCTTGTCCTCCAGCAAGCGCACCTCACCCGGTTCAAATGCAACTTCGAGACGCTTTTCATCGACCTCACGGTCACCGGGAACCAGGATTGCGGTGAGCTGTTCCGGCAGGGCGTTGCCCTCCTTATCGACCTTCTTCGGGTCGACGGCGACGAGAACGCACTTCAAAGTATCGGCAGCGGTGACCTCGCATCCGAGGTCCGCGCCATTGGCCCAATCAACAAGCGCTGCAATGGTGGTGCAGTTCGGAGACTCGTAAACCTTCGCCTCCGGCTGCCCCTCAATCGGCTGCGGTTCGACTGCCGGGATTCTCACGGCTTCAACGTTGGCGGCGTACTCACCGTCGGTGGAGACTACGAAGGAGTCTTCGCCATTTTCGCTAACAGCCAGGAACTCCTCGGAGGCCGAACCGCCCATAGCGCCAGAGGTGGCGTGGCAGATTTCGTACTTAATGCCCAGCCGGTCAAAAATTCGCTGGTACGCACCGCGGTGCAGCTGATAAGAATTCGCCAGCCCCTCGTCGTCCATGTCGAAGGAGTAGGAGTCCTTCATCACGAACTCGCGGCCACGCAGAATACCCGCGCGCGGGCGGGCCTCGTCGCGGTACTTGGTCTGAATCTGGAACAGCGTTGTCGGGAAATCCTTGTAGGAGCTGAAAAGATCCTTGACAGCCAGCGCGAACATCTCTTCGTGCGTCGGCCCCAGCAGGTAGTCCGCGCCCTTGCGATCCTTCAGACGGAACAGCTCGGGGCCATATTCGGTCCACCGATTCGTCGCCTCGTACGGTTCACGTGGGAGCAGTGCAGGGAATGCCAGCTCCTGTGCGCCAATGCCTTCCATCTCCTCGCGCACAACCTTCTCTACGTTGCGCAGAACCTTCAAGCCCAGGGGCAGCCAGGAGTACACACCAGGGGCAGTTCGCCGGATGTAGCCGGCACGGACGAGCAGCTTGTGGCTAGGGACCTCGGCGTCAGCAGGATCCTCGCGCAGTGTGCGTAGGAACAGCTGGGACATTCGCGTAATCATGAATGCTGATTTTACCCGTCGATCATTCTTCGCAACATGCGGGGCATTACTATGGTGCCCATGCTCGTAGTCCTACCCCCATCTGAAACCAAAGCCACTGGTGGCAGCCATCCCGCAGTGGACTTTTCCTCGCTGAGCTTCGGCTCTCTCAACTCCATCCGCGAGCGCATTGCAGCCGATCTCGTGGCGTTAAGTGCGAACAGGGAAGCCGCGATGGAAACACTGAAACTGGGGCCACGTCTCGCTGACGAAGTCACAGCTAATGCTGCACTCCTAGAGTCGCCGACCATGCCGGCTCTCGAGCGCTATACGGGGGTTCTCTACGACGCACTCTCCCCCAGCGACCTGCCGGAAACCGGCCGTGCTCGACTCGCCATCGGGTCAGCGCTCTTCGGCGTCATTGGCGGGGACGACCTCATCCCCCGCTACCGTCTCTCTGGCACGGTCAAGCTCCCCTTCGCGGATCAGCCTGCCGACGCAGCTCCCACGATGAAGCGCCGCTGGGGCACCGCCATCACCGAGGCTCTCAATGATGTCGACTTCCTCATCGACCTTCGTTCCGGCACCTACGCCAATTTGGGCAAAGTCAAGACCGCGACAACGATGACCGTGCTCACCGCCGAGGGCAAAATCGTCAGCCACTTCAACAAGCACTACAAGGGCCTATTTGCCCGTGCCATCGCCCTTTCCGACACAGCACCGACCGCCCCCACAGAGGCCGTCGACATCGCGCGCGCCGCAGGATACAACGTCTCGCTTGACGACGGCGCCCTCATCTTCCGCGTCCCGGAAAACTAAATGTCGTCGTTGTAGCGCTTCCGGCCTGCCACAATGGCAGCAATGAGCGCAATGACGGCGATGAAAATGCTGTCGTATCGCGAGCCTTCTCCGCCGAGGAGAAGGAGGCGGAAGATGATCATGGCTCCGAGGTAGAACACGAGGAAGGTCGCAGCGCCCATCCAGATGGCGCTACGCAGCTGGTCGTCGGCAAGCAGTCGGGTAACAAGCCCTGCCTTTTGCTGCTCTGGCTCACGCTTCTTCGACTTGTTGTTGCTCGACTTGTTGCTCTTACTCATCGCCCTCATCCAGACCGGCGACTTCACCGATGACGATAACTGCGGGCGGCTTGATTCCTTCTTCGACCATCTTTTCACCCAGTTCACCGAGCGTGCAGCGTAGCGACTTCTGATTCGGCAGCGTGCCGTCCTGGATGACTGCAGCCGGAGTCTTCGGGCTGCGGCCGGCCTTCATCAGAGCCTCGGCAATCTTCGGCCCGTTCTTAACTCCCATAATGATGGCAATAGTGCCGTGCATGCGGCCAAGCGCATCCCAATTGACTAGCGAAGTCTTGTGCCCCGGTGGGACGTGACCGGACACGACAGTGAATTCGTGGTTGACGCCACGCATGGTAACTGGGATGCCAATCGTCCCCGGTACCGCCAGTGCCGAGGTGATACCCGGCACAACTCGAACCGGTACCCCTGCCTTCTGCAGCTCGTGAAGCTCTTCAAAACCGCGGCCGAAGATGTACGGATCGCCACCTTTGAGCCGGACCACAAAGTAGCCCTCGCGGGCACGATGAACTAGCAGTTCATTGATGCGCTCCTGAGCCATGGCGCGACCGTAAGGAAGCTTGCCGGCATCAATGATCTCGACATCCGGCTCCAAGTCACCGAGCAGCGACAGTGGACCGAGGTGGTCTGCGACGACGACGTCGGCAAGCCGGAGCAGGCGACGCCCCTCAACGGTAATCAGACCAGGATCGCCCGGGCCACCGCCTACGAGTGCGACCTGACCTGCCAGGTCACCTGCGCGCGACGCGCGACGGCCGGTCAGCGCCGCAGGAGTAAGCGGGCTGGATGTCCCGGTTTCATCGTCGACGAGAATACCTCGGCGGTGTCCCTCGAGTGTCACCTCACGCAGCAACGACTCGTCACAGCAGACCATGAGAGCCTTGCCCCAGCTCATCGCCTCGGTAAAACCAGTGCGGGTCAAAGTAATACGGCCGTCTGCAGCCCAGGCCTCAATCGCAGTTGTTACTTCCCCACCCTCACACACAGTGACGTCAGCGCCAGAGTCCAACAACCGAGGAATCACGCGCTCTGCAGCCGTGGAACCGCCAATCACCAACACACCGTAGTCTTTGAGAAGCAAACTCATAGCTAATACTTTACCCGGCGCACGAAGCAACAAAGCGACTGACGTTGCCCGGCGCACCCGCCGGATGAACATGCAGGTAACCGGCATGAATCCGCCCAGACTCGGAAACGAAGCCGTCGCGAACTGTCTCGCCTTGATATCCACGCCAACCCCAGGCGGGTTGCCACCCGGCCGCAGCAGCGACACTTGCGGTGTCATCAGTGAGCGCTGTCTTGTGGAACTCGTGACCGCGTACGCGCGTACCTACCGGGCACAATGCAGAATCAGTCAGAGCCACAGCCTCGCGGTACCCCAACTTCAACCGTGCCATGTGCGCTCGCCCCGGGATGATGCCGCACATACGGTGCCCACCGAGATCTTCAAGCAGCCAGAGCAGCCCCGCGCATTCGCCGTGAATCAGCGCACCATCGTCGGCAGCCTGACGTAAATCGCGGCGAATGTCATCGCGAATAGATAGCGCGTCGGCATGCTCTTCCGGGAATCCACCGGGCACGATGTAGCCTTCGGCTTCCGGCAGTTCGTCAACCAATGGGTCAAAATCCACGACCTCGGCTCCAGCAGCCCGCAATAGCTCACGGTGCTCTGCATAGGTAAACGAGAACGCAGGACCCGCCGCGACCGCCACGCGCACGCGGCGCTGAGTAGCCAGCGGTGCAACGAACTGTGCGGGGTCCCATGGCTCAGCTGGATAGGGCTGCCGGGCAAGCTGGACAATCCGGTCGATGTCGATGTACGTCTCCACCAAGTTGGCCATCGATTCAATGACCGCTTCTAGCTGCTCACCCTGCTCGACTGCAGTGACCAGCCCCAAATGCCTACTGGGCACCTCAATATCAGTCACTCGCGGAATCGCGCCGAGCACCTCGACACCCATGGCCTCCACAGAACGGGTAATGATGTCCGCATGCCGCGGGCTGCCCACCTGATTAATAATCACGCCACTGACACGGACATCAGTGCGAAGCGTGGAGAAACCGTGAACAACAGCCGCCGCCGACTGCGACATATGCCGGGCATCAATAACCAACACCACCGGCAGTCCCAGCAGCGAGGCAATCTCGGCCGTCGACCCCTCCACCGATAGCGGGTCGTCACCAATGCGGCCGTCGAACAGCCCCATAACACCTTCGACCACCGCAATATCGCTGTCGGCAGCTCCGTGTGCGTAGAGCGGCCCAATCATCTCAGGCGAGCACATGAAGGAATCCAGATTGCGCCCGGGACGACCAGCCGCTACCCCGTGATAGCCGGGGTCAATATAATCCGGCCCGACTTTGAATGGTGCCACCGCGTGGCGGCGCGACAGTGCACGCATAAGACCAGTGGAAATTGTGGTCTTGCCCGTGCCCGAGGCCGTCGCCGCAACGACAATTCCAGGCGCTACCACTCGATGCCCTTTTGTCCCTTACGCCCGACATCCATCGGATGCTTAATCTTGGTCATCTCCGTCACCAGATCCGCGACCTCCACCAGCTTCGAATCCGCATCGCGGCCAGTCATCACCACATGCTGGCGGCCGGGACGATTCCTCAATGTCTCCACCACATCGTCGACATCAATCCAACCCCACTTGATTGGGTAGGTGAACTCGTCGAGGACGTAGAAATCGTGCACCTCATTTTCCAGGCGCCGCTTGATCTCCTGCCATCCCTCGGCAGCAGCTGCGGCATGATCCTCCTCGGTGCCCTGCTTACGCGACCAGGACCAGCCTTCGCCCATCTTGTGCCATTCGACCGGGCCGCCCTCCCCCGTGTCGTCGTGCAGCTCGCCGAGCCGACGCATGACAGCTTCCTCGCCAACCTTCCACTTTGCCGATTTCACAAACTGGAAGACACCAATATTCATCCCCTGATTCCACGCGCGCATCGCCATCCCGAATGCCGCGGTGGACTTGCCTTTACCTGGGCCCGTATGCACGGCGGTAATCGGAATCATGCGACGCTGCCTGGTGGTCAGTCCATCATTGGGAATTGATTTGGGGTCAAGCTTTCCTTGTGCCATGGTCTCGATGATAGGCATGGACCACACCCGCCACGGCTTCGGCATTGAGTTCTGAGAGGTTTATGCAGGTGGCACCCAACTCCACACTCATTTCCTGTGCCAACCCCAGCCGCACGCGAGCGCGCTCACAGTCGATAACCACCGTCGCCGCCAACGCTTGACGACGGATCTTTGCGGCCACGGCCCTCGCCTGCTGCAGCCCATTTTTACCTGTTGCTCGGCCATCGGAGAGCAACACCATAATTGCGCGGCGCGTGGGCTCCCGGTGCGCTTCCCGCACCACCACTTCGTGTGCCTTCAGCAATCCTTCAGCCAATGGGGTTCGGCCCCCAGTGCGGACATCTGCGAGGCGACGTACTGCGGTGTCAATAGACTTGGTCGGTGGTAAAACCAATTCGGCACTGTTCCCGCGGAAAGTAATGACAGCGACTTTGTCGCGGCTCTGGTAGGCATCACGCAGCAGCGAAGTGACGGCGCCGGTGACGGCTGCCAGACGGTCGCGCGCGGCCATAGAACCCGAGGTGTCCACAACGAAGACGACCAGATTGGACTCAGTTCCCTGTCGGATGGCGCCGTGAACGTCTTCCGGTTTCAGAGGGATCATGGAGTTGCCCATGCGGGCACCACGATTGGCCGCGGCCAGCACTGTCGCCGGCACGTGGAGACCATGACCGCCACGTTCGGCGCCAATGGTGCTGCCCCGGGGACCAATGGCCTTGGAGCGACGGCCGGAATCTCCTTGGCCGACGCCGTCGACACTGATTTTACGAACGGCGAAAGGGGGCGCCTTCAGCGGCGCGACCTCCCTTCAATCCCGCGGAATTCGACTGTTGTGGCTCCTGAGGTTCGGAGTTGGAGTCGAACTGGGAGACCTGATCAGCCTCGGGCTCTGGATACGATTCCGGATCCGACTCTGACTGATTCTGGTCATCTCGGAACTGCTCCTCTGCATCCTGCAGAGCATCATCGAGCTGCTCCTGGTCCAATCCTGGTTCATCAAAGGGGTCACGGCGACGACGGTGCGGCAGTGCCATTTCTGCAGCTACCTTAATGTCTTCCGCAGTGATCTCAATTGGATTGCCCGGTTGTGGCTGCGCTGACTCGTCCCCAGCTACTCGCCATGCAGCGTGAGCGCGGGCGGTACGTGCAATGACGATGTCGGCTCGCATCCCGTCCACATCAAAAGCAGCGCACACGGTGGCAATTTGACCGAGAATGCTGGGAGTCAATTCGACGTCGTCAAGCAGTGTGCGTGCGCGATCGATGCGAGCGTGTAGTGCCTCGTCGTCGGTGGCGAACCGCGTGACAAAGCTCTCCGGATTGGCGTCAAAGTCGAGTCGACGGGCGACGATCTCCGCGCGGACGGCCGGATCCTTGGAGGCGGTGACGTCGATGGCGAGACCAAAGCGGTCGAGAAGTTGGGGACGCAATTCGCCCTCTTCCGGGTTCATCGTGCCGACCAACACGAACCTGGAGGTGGCGGAGTGCGAGATGCCGTCGCGTTCAACAACCACGCGACCGGTGGCTGCGGCATCGAGCACTGAGTCAACGAGGTGATCCGGCAGCAGATTAATCTCGTCGACATAGAGAATGCCACCGTCAGCAGCGCTGAGTAGGCCCGGATTGAACTGCGCGTGTCCGGTCGTCAGGACGGTCTCCACATCGATGGAGCCCACGACTCGATCTTCCGTAGCGCCGAGTGGCAGGTTCACCAACGATCCGCTGAGAAATGGTGCCAACGCGCGGACCGTAGTGGTCTTGGCTGTGCCCTTCTCACCGCGGATTACCACGCCACCTATCTCCGGGGATAGAGCGGTCAGAATCAACGCAAGCTGTAGTCGCTGCTGCCCGACAATCGCAGTAAAAGGAAAAGTGGGCTCTGTTTGTGCAGTGGTAGCTGACGTGATTTTTTCCATAAACACAGTTCTACCCCACTGCGAGCGGATGGCTCACAGCGGGGTAGAAAATGTTGGCTTAATTGAACTCTTTGAAGCTCTTCAGCGGAGTGCTTAGCGCTCCAACTTCAGGGTCTTCTGGGAAGCCTCCCAGACCTCCTTGAACAGAGCCGGGTCATCAGCCAGGTGCGTGCCGTAGGACGGGACGAGCTCCTTTAGCTTCGGAGCCCACTTGCCCATGTGGCGACCGAAGCAGCGCTCAATCAGGCTGATCATCACGGCCGGGGCGATGGACGCACCCGGGGAGGCACCCATCAGGCCGGCAATGGTGCCGTCCCACGAGTTGATGACCGCGGTACCGAACTCGAGGGTACCGAAGACCGGAGCCTTCATCGGCTTAATGACCTGAACTCGCTGACCAGCGACAATCAGCTCCCAGTCCTCTGGGCGAGCGTTCGGGACGTACTCACGCAGGGACTCGATACGTGCGTCGAAGTCCTTCAGAACCTCAGTAATCAGGTACTTGGTCAGCCCCATCTCCTGGACACCAACACCCATCATGGACGGCAGGTTGGCCGGACGCAGAGACTTAATCAGGTCCAGGTTGTTACCGTTCTTCAGGAACTTCATGTTCCAACCGGCGTACGGACCAAAGAGCAGGCCACGCTTGCCGTCGATAACACGGGTGTCCAGGTGCGGAACCGACATCGGCGGCGTGCCGACGGAAGCCTTACCGTAGACCTTGGCGTCATGCTGGGCAATAACTTCCTCGTTGGTGCAGCGCAGCCACTGGCCGGAGACTGGGAAGCCACCGAAACCACGAATCTCGTTAATACGAGCCTTCTGCAGCAGCGGCAGCGCGTCACCGCCGGCACCGACGAAGACGAAGTTGGCAACCAGGGTGCGAACGTCCTTGGTGTGCAGGTTCTTCACCGTGACAATCCACTTGGAACCGTCGCGCTTCAGACCGGTGACCTCGTGTCCGTAGCGAATCTCAGTACCCATATCGGACAGTGCGGCCAGGTACTGCTTGGTCAGTGCACCGAAGTTAACGTCCGTACCATTCGGGTTACGAATAGCGGAAACCGGCTTGGAGAAGTCACGCCCCTCCGACATCAGCGGAAGGTACTCAGCGAAACGGTCCGGATCCTCAATGAGCTCCTGACCGTGGAACAACGGCTCCTTCTCAAGTGCCTCGTAGCGACGACGCATGAACGCCATCTGCTCCGGTCCCTGAGCGAAGGTGGTGTGGTCAACCGGGTTGATGAACTCCTTCGGGTCAGTCAGGGTGCCGTTTTCAATCAGCGAGGTCCACAGCTGGCGGGAAACCTGGAACTGCTCATTAATGGTCTTAGCCTTGGTGACATCGACCTTGCCGTTCTTCTCCGGCGTGTAGTTCAGCTCGCACAGAGCAGAGTGGCCGGTACCAGCGTTGTTCCACGGGGAGGAAGACTCCTTGGCGGGCTGATCGAGACGCTCGAACAGAACCTGTGACCAGGATGGCTCGAGCTCCTTGAGCAGCACACCCAGCGTCGCACTCATTACACCTGCACCGATGAGGACGACATCTACCTCGTCGCCACTGGAAGCAGGAAGCTTGTTATCAGCCATTTTGCTGTCAACATCCTTACTAACTTGATTAGTGATTCAAACTAGCGCTCGCTCACATGCGCGCACACACAACTAAAGACGCAAAAGAGAGCTACCGTCTCAGTCCATAATCTATTGTGGCACACATTCCCACTACCCCCGGTAATCGGCGCTAGGCTTGACCCTGTGACTACCGATATTCCCGATTTCACTACCCCCGCCTTTAACCCCGATAACCTAGGCGAGGGCTACAGCCAACATGTCATCGAACTCGGCCAGGACCCCGACGGCGAGGGGTCGATACGCGCGGTTTTGGTGCGCTACTGCCCCGACTCGTCGGCAAGCGACTTCCAAGCGCGTCCGGCAGTTCTTTGGATCCACGGGATGTCGGACTACTTCTTCCAAAGGCACGTGGCAGAGCGTTACCACTCCGAAGGGTACGCATTTTACGCCATTGACCTGCGCAAGTGCGGGCGCGCTCACCAACCGGGGCAGACTTGGCATGGCTGCAGCGATTTAACGAATTACTTCGAGGATCTCAACGGCGCACTCGCGGTGTTAGACCACGCTGGTCATACAACTGTCACTGTTAATGCGCACTCCACCGGCGGTCTCATTGCCGTTCTCTGGCTCGATTGGCTACGAAGCACAGGCGGCCATTGCTCGCAAGCACTCAATATTTCCGTCACGGCTGCCGTCTTGAACTCACCGTGGCTGACTCTGCACGTTTCCCGGGCAAAGGCTCCCGTGTACTCGCTAGTGGCTCGCGTTATGTCGCGGATTCGCCCCAACAATCTTATTCCGGTGCAGTCTGCGGGCGGCTATGGCAAATCCATTAGCGCCGACCACCAGGGACGCTGGGAGTACAACCGCACTTTCAAGCCGCTGGCTGGCCATGACAAGAACTGGCGTTGGCTCAATGCCATCATCGTCGGCCAGCAACGTGTTAGCCGCGGTATCGACACCGGCGTGCCGACGCTCGTCCTCCACTCGGACAACTACCTTCTCGGTTCCGACTACATCCCGGAGCTCAGTCGCGTTGACTCTGTTCTCAACACTGAACAAATTGCCGATGCCACTGCCCACCTGGGCCCGCAGGCTCGCAACGTCGCGATTCCGGGTGCGCTCCATGACGTGTATCTCTCGGAACCCGAAGCACTAGATCGCGCTTTTGATGAGACCTTCCAGTTCCTCGCCACGGTCAAGCCGGGAGGCAGCTCAAAATAGGAGCTCGGAATAAATCAGCATTCAGTACGGTTGAACCAAACTAGTTTGACCAGAATGCTAGGAGTGCTTGTGACCACTGAGAATTCGCCTGAGACTACCCCACGCCACTACGACGTCATCATTATCGGAACAGGGTCCGGCAATTCCATTCCAGCCCCGGACTACGACAATGTCCGTATCGCTCTGGTGGAGGAAGGACGTTTCGGCGGTACTTGCCTCAACGTTGGGTGCATTCCCACCAAGATGTTCGTTCTGGCCGCTGATGCCGCCCGCAACATCCGCGAGGCCAGCCGCCTGGGCGTGCACGGCACCTTCAGCTCCGTTGATCTCAAGCAAATCCAGGATCGCGTTTTCGCCCAGCGAGTCGACCAGATTGCCGACGGCGGCGAGGCATACCGCCGCGGGGACGAGACTCCCAATATCGATGTCTACGACCGCCACGCAACGTTCGTCGGCCCCCGCACTATTCGCACTGGCATCGGCGAGGAAATTGTCGACATCACAGCCGACAACATCATCATCGCTGCAGGATCCCGCCCGCATGTCCCGAGCCTCATCACACAGTCCGGGGTGGATTACTACACCAACGAGAACATCATGCGCGTCGACAAGCTTCCGCGCGAAATGATTGTCGTCGGCGGTGGCTACATCGCTAGCGAGTTCGCGCACGTCTTCGCATCCTTCGGTACGAAGGTGCACATGCTGGTGCGCTCCGATGTCATGCTGCGTGGCTCCGATGCCGCTATCTCCGAGCGTTTCCACGAGGTTGCCGCCCGTGACATTGACATCCGTATGAACACCTCCATCACTGAACTCTCCCAGGAGGGCGAGATCGTCACGGCCACGCTTGACGACGGCACGGAGCTCGCAGCCGATGCCCTGCTAGTGGCAACCGGACGCATCCCCAACGGTGACCGTATGGATCTTGCAGCCGGTGGTGTGGAGATGCACGACGATGGTCGCATCAAGGTTGACCAGTACGGTCGCACCTCAGCCGAAGGTGTGTGGGCGCTGGGCGATGTCTCTAGCCCGTACCAGCTGAAGCATATCGCCAACCATGAGGCCAAGGTGGTCTTCCACAACGTGCTGAACCCGTCCGACCTGCGTGAATTTGACCACCGCTACATTCCGTCGGCAGTCTTCTCACATCCGCAGATCGGTCAGGTCGGTATGACCGAGGACGAAGCTTGCGCCTGGGCTGCGGAAAATGGCACGGACATTACCGTGAAGGTACAGAATTACGGCGACGTTGCCTACGGCTGGGCACTGGAGGATCGCGACGGCTTTGCCAAACTGATTGCGGACCGCGCCACCGGCCGCCTGCTGGGTGCGCACTTCATCGGCGAGCAGGCTGCCACTCTAGTGCAGCAGTGCATCCAGATGATGAGCTTCGAGATGGATGTGCGCGAAGTTGTCACAGGCCAGCACTGGATTCACCCAGCGCTGCCCGAGCTGATTGAAAACGCGATTCTGGGCCTGGAGTTCGATAACTAGCCTAGCTGCTCAATACCTGTGGCCTGGGCCAATGCCGGCCCAGCCAGGTACTCCTCGACTGCATCGGCCAACATGTCGACCTGCCACAGCCGTTCTGCGGCAAACGAAGTAGTAGAGCTGACCTCGAAGCCGTCCCGACCGACGGCAACTGCCACTTCCATCAGCAACTCACGGCGCGCCTGATCATTTTCCAGGTAGCCGTGGCGGTGCGTACCCATCACCATGCCACGCCGCGCCCCTTCTTCTTCAGGCTCAGTGATAAAAGGATGTTCACTGCTTCGCACAACCTGTCCATTGTGCACTTCGTACGAGCCATCCGGGTGACTCACCAGTGTCTTCGTCCCCGCGAATTCAATGTCGGTATCGAACACGCCAAGCCCGTTCACGGTCCCGGCTGCCGACTCCACCGAGTCAGTGATGGTGGTGCAGAGCATTTGGAACCCACCGCAGATGCCAATCAGCGGTAGCCCCCGGGCGGCTCGGTTCTCAAGTACGTCGTCAAGCCCACGCTCGCGCAACCACTTGAGATCGGCGACCGTCGACTTCGTCCCGGGCAACACGACCAGGTCGGCGCGAGCAACGACCGACGGATCGACCGTCCACTGCACGTGTACCCCTGGTTCACAGGCAAGCGCCTCGATATCGGTGGCGTTGGACACGCGCGGCAAGCGAATGGCGGCCACGGACAACGTTTCCGTGCCCAGCGGTGCGTTCGCCGGCCCTACCGACGCACCAGCGACTGTGCCGAGCGAATCCTCCGCATCGATCCACAGCCCCGGAATAAACGGCACCACGCCGAGTACGGGCACACCGGTGTACTCACGCACTACGTCCAATCCCGGCATCAACAGCGAAACATCGCCCCGGAACTTGTTGACAATAAAACCGGTAATTCGCGCGCGGTCTTCGGGGCTCAAAATTGCATGCGTGCCGACGAAATGTGCAAGCACCCCACCGCGGTCAATGTCACCGGCGACCACAACCGGCAAATCAGCGAGCTCTGCCAACCCCATGTTGGCAATGTCTGACTCCCGCAGATTGACCTCGGCAGGACTACCAGCGCCTTCACACAGGACGACATCGAACTGCCCCCGCAGCTCTTCCAATGTCTCCGCAACTACTCCGCGCAGCGCTTTTCTCCGCGACCGGTACGTCAGGGCGCTCGCATGCCCATCAGCCTTGCCCTTCACCACCACCTGACTGGTGTGGTCCGAGCCCGGCTTGAGAAGCACCGGGTTAAAGGAGACATCCGGCTCCAGCCCACAGGCCAACGCCTGCAGAGCCTGCGCGCGCCCAATCTCGCCGCCGTCGAGCGTGACAGCGCAATTGTTGGACATGTTTTGCGCCTTGAAGGGCGCGACGCGCACTCCGCGTCGCGCGAGCAACCGACACATGCCGGCGACCAGAACCGACTTACCGGCATCTGAGGTGCAGCCGGCAATCAGAGCTGCAGGAGCCTGCACTGCTTAGGCCTCAGGCTTCCAACCAGTCTGGAACTGGCCTGGCACGTTCTGCTCATCCGGCAGGGTGAGGATTTCATAGCCGTCGGAGGTCACCAGCACCGTGTGCTCGAACTGAGCGGTGAACTTGAAGTCATCATTCTGCACAGTCCAGCCGTTATCCCAGATGTGGTAAGGCAGCTCACCGAGGTTAATCATCGGCTCGACAGTCAAGGGCATGCCCGGCTCGAAAATGGTATCCTGGCTCGGCTCATCGTAGTGCAACACAATCAAACCATTATGGAACGTGGTCCCGACACCGTGACCGGTGAAGTCCCGAACAGTGTTGTATCCAAAACGCTTAGCGTAGGACTCAATCACGCGGCCGATGACATTAATCTCACGGCCCGGCTTGATGACCTTAATGCCGCGCATGGTGGCATTGTAAGTGCGCTCCACCAGCTGGCTGTGCTCCTCCGAGACATTGCCGGCGAGGAAAGTCGCGTTGGTGTCGCCGTGGACGCCGTTCTTGTATCCGGTGACGTCGACATTGACGATATCGCCGTCTTCAATAACCTGAGTATCCGGAATACCGTGGCAGACAATCTCATTGAGAGACACGCAGCACGACTTCTCAAAACCGCGGTACCCCAGCGTGGACGGGTAGGTGTCGTGATCCAACAGGTACTCGTGCACCACCCGGTCAATCTCATCCGTGGTCACGCCCGGAGCTACGGCCTTGCCGGCCTCCACCAACGCGTTGGCAGCAATGCGAGAGACCTCTCGCATATTTTCAATATCTTCCGGAGTCTGTACCAGCGGCTCGCCGACGCCTTCCTGAACCTCGTCCTTCCAGGCGTACTCCGGCCGTTCAATATGTGCCGGAACGGTACGAATTGGAGTGGATTTTTGCTGAGTAAGTGGAGAACGCTGAGTCATGGAACATACTCTACCCCTACCCCCGGATTAGCCTTTCGGCCTGTGCCGGTTTCAAAGCCAGAAATGCTCTAGCCCTCGTCCCCCGAACCTTCATCGATATTGGCGAAGAAGGCATCGGTAATCGCCACGGCATGCTCCGAACCACCACCGCCAACGATAAGCGTGGCAAAGGCCAAATCATCGCGGTAGCCAGTAAACCAAGCGTGGGAGCCGCCAGCGTACTCGGCCTCACCGGTCTTTGCATAGACTTCACCTCGACCGGCAATGGCCGAACCAGTACCAGAGGTGACCACCGCCCGCATGAGTGTGCGAACCTCATTCAAAACCTCAGGCGGCAGTGGCTTTGATACCTGCGACTGCCAGGTTCCCGCGCTTGGCACGAGTGACGGTGTCGGAGTGCGTCCGGCCGCCACCGTCGCGGAAACCAGCGCCATGCCAAACGGGCTGGCCAAGTCATTGCCCTGCCCATAGCCCGCATCGATACGCTCGACTTCATCACTGCCATCAGACACGCTGCCGGTAATAGTGTCGAGGCCCGCGATGTGATAGTTGATGCCGATGCCGAAGTTCTTGGACTCCTCCTTGAACTGCCCTGGCTCCAACTTGTGAGAGATGTTGCCAAACGTGGTGTTACAAGACCGCGCGAACGCATCGCTCAGCGAGGTATTCCCGACGCCACTTCCGTTGTAGTTGGTGACAATACGCGGCCCGATCTCCATCGAACCTGGGCACGGCACAGTCGATCCCGCATTTAGCCCCTCGTGCTGCACACCTGCGGCGGCAGTGACAATCTTGTACGTCGATCCCGGCGGGAACTGTCCCATCAGCGCAAGGTCGCCGTCCTTATCTGCTTCCGCCGTCTGGGCTACCGCCAGAATCTTGCCGGTCGACGGCTGCACAGCCACCAGCATTGCCTTAGCATCTTGCCGAGTATCGACGGCCTTTTGCGCTGCGTCCTGCACCTTTTTACTAATTGATGCCTGCACCGCCGGCGCTACATCCGGAGACACCTCATAGAGGGTGTCGACGACGGCTCCGCCCTCGTTGGCCGCCACGATATTCCAGCCATCGGCACCGTGATCACCGGTGTCCACTAGTCTTTCCACGCGACTCATCAAATCGGGCGCGAACCCCGGGTCGGGTCGCACCATAGCGGCTTCATCGTTAACCGAAATTCCATCAATGTCAGCGAGATCATCTTTGACACGCTGTGGCGTGGATGCCGGCAACACGATCAGCGAAAAATTACCCTTTCCGCCGCTCGCCTGCTCCCCCACAGCACGTGCGTCAAGCTTCGGACCGTCTTCCGGCATTTCATTATTGATGACCGTCGCCGCCCGATTAATCGACGACTGCACATTCTCCGCCCCATCACGATGGAGAATTACCCGGTGCACAGTCCCTGGCTCGAGCAAGGCCGCACCGTCCGAGCCAACCACAGACGGACGTGGAGCTGCGATAGTGCGCAATTCTGGGTGTTGGTTACGCCCCAGCTGTGGATGCAGGGATGCTGGCGACCAGCGCAATGCCCAATCCCGTTGCCCAGTCTCAGTCTTGGTCAATGTGAAAGTGGTGTCATATCCCCAGCGTCGCTGATGCGGTAGCTGCCAATTCATGGCGACTTCCGCCGAGGACTGGTTCGAGCTGGAATCGATACCCGCAATCTCATACTCAAGCCCCTCCGGCTGGAGTCCGGCAGTGGCCGCCTTCAGATCTCCTTCAGCGGAGTCCGGGTGATCAGTCAGTGCCGCAGCCTTAGCAATGTCCCCTCCCGCCAGCGCCCCCAGGAATTCCTCTAGCACCTCGCGCCCGGTGTCAGGCCGCGGCGTACACGCGGCGGATGACAACACCAGACCCGTAATTGCCACAGCCGAGATACTGCGAAGCAGGGGCTTGCGGCGCGAAGTTTGTTCCATGTGGGCTGACGTTAGCACCGCTTTGCTTTACGACGATGCTGGCACGCCGCAACCTGCTATCAGCGGTTCAGCACAATTGGATTGACCACGTCAGCGGCCATGACCAGAACGCCGAAGACCAGCAAAACCGCGGTAAAGGCCATAGTAATTGGCATGAGTTTGGTGTAATCGGCAGGCCCAAGCGATGGCTTACCGAATGCCTTGCGAATCACGTCCCGAATGCGTTCATAAATAACAACGGCGATGTGGCCACCGTCGAGTGGCGGCAACGGCACGAGGTTGAACACGGCCAGGAAGTAATTGAGGTTGGCCAGCAATAGGAAAAATGAAGGCCACTGGTTCATCTCCACCAATTCACCGCCGGCACGCGAAGCACCGACGACGCTCATTGGGCTGGCCGGGTCACGCTGAGCACCGAAGATGGACGCAACCACACCGGGAACCTTCTCCGGGATGGAGAGCAGCCCGTTCCAAACCGCCCCAAAAAGACTGCCTGTGAAGCTGGCCGCACCGCCGATGGCGGTCACTGCGTTGTACTCGTGGAGGATAGTCTCTGGTCGCTGGAAGGCGATACCAATCGCTGGCTGGTCGATGTCCTGGCCGTCGTTAGTCTTGCGTTTGACGACTTCCGGGGTGACCGTGACCGTCTGGGTGCTGCCATTGCGGTCGATGGTCATTTTGATGTCGCCACCTGCAGAGCTGCCGATAAGAGACACAGCCTCGGGGTAGGACGTAATCTTGGTGCCATTGATCTTCTCAATCACATCTCCGGCACGTAGCCCTGCGCGCTCTGCAGGACCGGAACCAGTGCAGGGTTCCAGAGTGCCGTCGGCCCGCTGTGCCGGCGAGACGCACTGTACCGCCTGAATGCGCGGGGCCATTTCCTTACCCATATTGGGCAAACCCCACGTCACTGCGATGAAGTAAAGAATGATGAATCCCACGATGAGGTTCATCGCCACCCCACCGAGCATCACGATAATGCGCTGCCACCACGGCTTCTTGTACATAGCGTAGGGCTCTTCGGCAGGATCGATTGGATCCATAGCGGTCATACCTGCGATGTCGCAGAATCCGCCAAACGGAACTGCCTTTACTCCATACTCGGTGTCATGCCCTCCTGCCGCAGCGTGATGCCGCTTGAAGGAAAACAGCGTTGGGCCGAAGCCAATGAAGTACCGACGCACTTGCATTCCACACAGTCGAGCTGCGGTGAGATGGCCCCATTCGTGAAGGGCGATTGTCACCGCGATGCCGATTGCGAAGAGTAAAACTCCAAGAAGAAATGTCACGAGTGCTCACCCTACCCCCACTTTGGGCAAACCAGAACACCGCCGGAGAGTTTCCAGCCGGGCGAAGTCCCAATTTCAGCAAGTTCTAAGGTATCCTTACACCCGATACTCAAGATTGTCTGAAAATGCGCTCAGTCGCTTTCAGCAAAATCGCAGATAGACTGAAGTGCATATAGAGTGCAATTCGCCGAAAGTGTTAACAGGAGGACTTTCAAGTGAGCAACCACGAGCCAAAGGAAGAGATTTACCGCGGCGTCAGCACCCTCGACGAGCCGTCGGCGAAGTGGGGCTGGCACGGCATTAGCAAGAGCGCTATGCAGAAGGCCGGCTGGATTTCTGTGATCTTCCTGCTGGGCATGACCATCGGTAACCACAAGGGCAACGTCGAGAACTGGTGGCTGGTCGCCATTGCTGCCCTTATTGCCATTGGGCTGCTGCTGCAGCTGTTCGCCCCGCAGGGTTCCCAGGTCCGCACCGTTACCGGTCACAACAAGCCGGAAGGCCACATTGAGCCGGAGTGGGCACGTGACCAGGTTAACGGCACTGGTGTCTACGCTAACCTGACCGACTCCCAGCTGCGCTCCTGGAACCGCCTGCCGGAAGGACAGAACCAGTAGAGTTAGCCACTTTTGCAGAAAGTCTGGCCTAACAGCTCTATAGCGACAGCGCACAAAAAGATCCGCACCGAATTCGGTGCGGATCTTTTGCTATTCAGCGACTAAACCTCTTCAGCCGCCAGCTGACCACACGCTGCCGCAATCTCGTTGCCACGGGTATCGCGGACCGTGCACGGCACCCCCTGCGCCTGCACGCGACGGACGAATTCCTCCTGCTGCTTCTTCGGGGAGGCATCCCACTTCGAACCCGGAGTTGGGTTAAGCGGAATGAGGTTGACGTGGACACGTGAGCCCAGAGCGTTGTGGAGCTTCTTGCCCAACAGGTCTGCACGCCAGTCCTGGTCATTAATATCGCGAATCAAAGCGTACTCAATAGATACGCGACGGCCAGTCTTGTCTGCGTAATAGCGAGCTGCATCAAGTACCTCCGCCACTGTAAAGCGATTGTTAATCGGTACCAGCTCATCGCGAAGCTCATCGTCCGGAGTGTGCAGAGACACCGCGAGGGTCACTGACAGGTCCTCGTCGGCAAGCCGTCGGATGTTCGGCGCGAAACCGACCGTAGAAACAGTGACATTGCGCATCGAGATGCCGAATCCCTGCGGCGACGGCCGCGTGATGCGATGGACCGCGGCGAGAACGCGATTGTAGTTCGCGAGCGGCTCGCCCATGCCCATAAATACGATGTTGGTCAGACGACCGCCCTCAGCTGCCATAGTAGCAGCGGCCTCACGAACCTGGTCGACAATCTCCGCGGTGGAAAGATTACGCTGCAGACCGCCTTGACCCGTCGCACAGAATGGGCATGCCATACCGCAACCGGCCTGTGAGGAGATACAGAGGGTCGCACGCCCCGGATACTTCATCAGCACGGATTCCAGCAGCGTACCGTCACCTGCACGCCACAGAGTCTTACGGGTCTCGCCGTCGTCACAGGTGATGTGGCGAACGGGAGTCAACAGAGGTGGGAAGAGACTGTCCTTGACCTTTTGACGATCTGCTTCCGGCAGATCAGTCATCGTCATAGGGTCAGCCTCGAGCCGACCGTAATAGTGCCGGGCAATCTGATCGGCACGGAAGGCCGGCAGGCCCAGTTCCTTGACCGCAGCTTTCCGTTCCTCAACATCGAGGTCCGCAAAATGGGTCGCGGGCATGCCGCGACGTGGAGCTTTAAGAACGATTGGAAGTGAAGATGCCATGATAGCACCCATTTTCGCATGTAATGACGGTTTTGGCCTAATGAGTGACTCGGCAGCCGCAACTAAGTGGACCTTTATAAGTGGTACATACCTGCCAAAACGTGTTGAATGATAGGTATGACTAACGCTAATCAGCCGAATAACGACAGTCCGCTTTTCGATGATGCTCCGTCGCACTCCCCAAATGATTCCGTGGCTCCTGCACCTGAGCAGGACAACCTTCCAGAGCCAGTCGTTGACGCACCGACAGAGAAGGACTCCGCACCGGAGCCAGCGCCCGCCCCTGGCCGGCGCAAGGTGAAAAAGACTACCGCGGGCTCGATGTGGGTTGGCCTGGTCATCAGTGCAGTTTTGCTGATCGTACTGCTGGTGTTCATTCTGCAGAATCAGCAGGAGACCGCACTAAACCTGTTCGGCTGGACCTGGAACTTCCCAGTCGGCGTCGGAATGCTGTTCGCTGCCATCCTCGGCGCCCTCATCACCGCACTCATCGGTGGCTGGCGAATGTTTGATCTGCGCCGCCAGATTCGTAAGGGCGGCAACTAAAGGCCGATTGAACCAGCCAAATTAAACTAGGCTGAATAGCTGCAATATCAGCCACGTCATCGCGGCTGATGGCAGCATGCCATCCAGGCGGTCCATCAGACCGCCGTGGCCCGGCAAAATCGAGGACATATCTTTAATCCCCAGATCTCGTTTGAACTGGGACTCCATCAGGTCACCAAGCGTAGCCGAGATAACCAGGGCGATGCCCAGCACAATGCCCTGCCACCACGGCGCGTGCAACATAAAGATCGCACAGAGCGCTCCAGTAATGGTGGCGAGTACAAGAGAGCCGCCGAACCCTTCCCAGGATTTTTTAGGGCTTACCTTTGGGGCCATCGGATGCTTTCCGAACATTACACCAGCGGCATAGCCTCCGACGTCATTTGAAATAACGCCAATCATGAAGGTCACAATGACCAGACGCGGATCAACCCCCCAGGGATTGTCCATGCGTACCAGCTGCACAGCTAGCGCGGCAAAGAACGGAATCCACATCACCACGAAAACTCCGACTGCGACATCTCGCAGCCAGTTCCGTGGTGCTTCGGCCATCCCGTGTAAGAACAGGCGGACGACCAGCAAGAGCATCAGGGTCGCGGCCAGGCCCATCACCAAACCGTCAATCCCCCAGTAGGCGGACAACCACACCATCAGCTGTCCGCCGAGAATCAGAACCGGGCGAGGGACCTGCCAATCGGACTCACGGAGCCGCTCGCAGACCTCCCAGGTTGCGAGACCAACCGCCCCGGCGACCAGAACGGTCCATGCGAGCGACCCCAGCAACAAGCTGATGATGACGACTGCACCAAGTGCTACGCCCACCGTGATTGCAACCGACAGGTTCCGGCCTGCTGAGTTGCGTGGCTTAATAAGCCGTAGTTCGTCTAGAACACGTTCCTTATTGGACGCTGGCTTCGACGTTGGCATTGGCGCCTCAAATCCCCTCTCCCGGTTGAATATGAAGGCCTAAACCTCCATCAGTTCCGCTTCCTTGCGTTCAACCAAGGAGTCCACCTGCTCGACGTAGTTCTTGGTGACCTGGTCCAGCTCCTTTTCGCCTGCCTGCACCTCATCCTCGCCAGCATCGCCGTCCTTCTGAATCTTCTTCAGAGTTTCCATGCCCTTACGACGGACATTGCGAATCGCGATCTTGGCGTCTTCGCCCTTCGAGCGGGCAACTTTAACCATCTCACGACGGCGCTCCTCGGTCAGCTGCGGGATAGTTACGCGCAGGACCTGGCCATCATTAGTCGGGTTCACACCCAGGTCGGAGTTGCGAATCGCGTTTTCGATGTCGCCCATGACGCTCAGCTCATACGGCTTAATCAGCAGCATGCGCGGCTCTGGAACCGAAATGGTAGCCATCTGGGTAATCGGAGTCGGAACACCGTAGTACTCCGCAATAACGCCGTTGAACATCGCCGGGTTCGCACGGCCAGTGCGAATGTGGGTCAGCTCCTCGCGGCAGTGTTCTACGGAGCTACCGTACTTTTCTTCACAGTCAAGCAGGACTTCATCAATCATTGTGTTTTTAACCTCGGGTTTCTACGCGGGTTCTAGATAGTTCTAGAGCGCTCTGTGGAAAGAACGTATTACGAACAAATTTATCAGCTGTGGACGAGAGTACCGATTTGCTCACCGGCTACCGCGCGCGCAATGTTTCCGTCGGTAAGCAGATTAAACACGAGAATCGGCATGTTGTTGTCCATGCACAGGGAGAAAGCGGTGGCATCCGCAACGCGCAGGTCGCGTTCCAGAACCTCACGGTGGGTGATGTCGTCGAACAGCTCTGCGTCCGGCACCTCACGTGGGTCGGCCGAGTAGACACCGTCAACGGCCTTGGCCATCAGCAGCACCTCGCAGCCGATCTCCAGGGCGCGCTGGGCGGCGGTGGTGTCGGTGGAGAAGTACGGCATACCCATACCTGCACCAAAGATGACCACGCGGCCCTTCTCCAGGTGGCGCTTAGCACGCAACGGCAGGTACGGCTCCGAGACCTGTGCCATATTGATTGCAGTTTGAACGCGGCAGTCCACGCCCTCCTGCTCGAGGAAGTCCTGCAGAGCCAGGCAGTTCATGACCGTGCCCAGCATGCCCATGTAGTCAGAGCGTGCGCGGTCCATGCCGCGCTGCTGAAGCTGTGCGCCACGGAAGAAGTTACCTCCGCCGATGACGACACAGACCTCGACGCCCTTTCGGGAAACTTCCGCAATCTGTCGGGCAACGTTTTGCACCACGTCCGGGTCAACGCCAACCTTGCCGCCACCGAACATTTCACCACCCAGCTTGAGCATCACACGTTTGAAGCCATTGCGCTCGACAGATTCTGCCATGACCATGCACCTTTCTCACACCGTTTAAAAAGTCGCAGACGAGTCTACCCGGTCACGACAGCAAGGCACACTTGACGCTCCGCATTGTCTGCAACATGGCAGCAAAATGCCCCACCCGAAGCAATCGGATGGGGCATTCACACTAGCTAGCAGCTAGAGGTTAGAGCACAAATTACAGCGAATTAGTGCTGACCAACCTCGAAGCGGACGAAACCGGTCAGGGTAACGCCAGCCTCTTCCATGAGCTGCTTAACGGTCTTCTTGCTGTCAGCGACGGAAGGCTGCTCCAGCAGAACAACGTCCTTGTAGAAGCCGTTCAGACGGCCCTCGACGATCTTGGCGATAGCCTGCTCCGGCTTGCCCTCTTCGCGAGTAATCTTCTCGTAGACAGCGCGCTCTGCCTCGACGCGGTCAGCCGGGACATCCTCGCGGGACAGGTACTGAGCCTTCAGAGCGGCAACCTGCATAGCTGCTGCGTGAGCAGTCTCTGCAGCGCCCTCTCCCTCACCGGTGTAAGCAACCAGAACACCGACAGCTGCCGGCAGGTCTGCTGCACGGCGGTGCAGGTAGACAGCGATGTTGTCGCCCTCGAGAGTAGCAGCGCGACGCAGCTCCAGCTTCTCACCGATCTTTGCGGAGAGCTCCTGGGTAGCCTCAGCTGCGGTCTGACCGTCGAGGTCAGCTGCTGCGAGCTCTTCCGGGGAGTTTGCCTTGACTGCTGCGGCAGCGTCGGCGACCTTGTTGGCGAAGTCGATGAACTCCTGGTTCTTGGCAACGAAGTCGGTCTCGGAGTTGACCTCGACCATGGTGTTACCAGAAACAGCAATCAGGCCCTCGGCAGCGGTGCGCTCTGCACGCTTGCCGACGTCCTTTGCGCCCTTAATGCGCAGGATCTCGACAGCCTTATCGAAATCGCCGTCGGTCTCGACGAGTGCGTCCTTACAAGCCTTCATGCCGGAGCCGGTCAGCTCACGGAGCTTCTTGACATCAGCAGCAGTGAAATTCGCCATGCTGGGCGTTCCTCCTTGTGGTGGTTAGAACTTGTGGTGGTTAGAAAGTTCAGCTTTACTCAGCGGATGCCGTCTCAGTTGCAGCGGAGCCCTCGGCGTCCATCTCTGCAGCCTGGTCGGTGTTCTCAGCGGCGGACTCAATCGGAGCGTCGCCTGCTGCTTCGCGAGCAGCGTTGGCCTCGCGCTCAGCGCGAGCCTTGCGGCCCTCTTCAACAGCGGTGGAGATGATGCGGGTCAGCACGGAAGCAGCGCGGATTGCGTCGTCGTTGCCCGGGATCGGGAAATCAACGTCATCCGGGTCGCAGTTGGTGTCCAGGATGGCAACAACCGGAATGCCCAGCTTCTTAGCCTCGGAGACAGCGATGTGCTCCTTGTTGGTGTCAACAATCCACAGTGCGGACGGAACCTTGGACATGTCGCGAATGCCACCCAGGGTGCGCTCCAGCTTGGTGCGCTCACGGGTCAGCATCAGGATTTCCTTCTTGCCGCGACCCTCGTAGCCGTTTTCAGCAGCGTCCATTGCCTGAAGCTCCTTCAGGCGAGCCAGGCGCTTGGAAACGGTGGCGAAGTTGGTCAGCATACCGCCGAGCCAGCGGTGGTTGACGTACGGCATGTCAACGCGCTCTGCCTCGTTCTGAACGGCTTCCTGAGCCTGCTTCTTGGTACCGACGAACAGGATGTTGCCACCGTGAGCGACAGTCTCCTTGACGAACTCGAAAGCCTCGTCGATGTAGGTCAGGGTCTGCTGCAGGTCGATGATGTAGATACCATTGCGCTCGGTGAAGATGAAACGCTTCATCTTCGGGTTCCAACGACGGGTCTGGTGACCGAAGTGGACACCTGCATCGAGCAGTTCTCGCATGGATACAACAGCCATGTCATATTCAGGGAAGATCCTCACGTCCAGCCTGACTAGGGCTGCGGCTGCTTCCCTTCCTTTCTTATCCGATATAGGTGGTTACAGTTCACGCACAGGCTTTCCCTGTGCCCTAGCGCTCCCCCGCTGCCTCACACCCGACAGATATCCTGCCGAGCACCCGTGAACCAGCCGGAATGGGTCGCGCGCGTAGTCTTTGCGCTAATGACCGCCCATTAAGGCAGACACCGCGAGCGTAATCTTATCTGATACATCGCGCAGGTCGCAATATCTGACACACCCTACTATCCACAGGGCAAAAAGTCATCCACAGCTAGAACCGTTTGCAATGCACTGCCGCTTGTCGACGAGTGCAGCGTCCGCCACACTATCGCGCATGACGACCAAGCAGAGTTTCAGGCGCTCGCTAATGCGCACATTAGCGCTATTCGTGCTCGCTGTCGCGCTAACAACACCCCCAAGCCCACCTGCAGCTACCGGCGAACCAATATCCACTATTGCACATACCTTCCCTGTCCACGGCAAAGTTCTACGCGACTACGCCCCACCGGAAAAACGCTGGCAGCCTGGACACCGCGGAGTTGACCTGAACGCCTCCCCGGGCCAGCCAATCCGCGCCTCAGCGCCCGGTGTGGTGCATTTCGCCGGTTCTATTGCCGGAATGACTTCCGTGTCGATCATGCACGCCGATGGCATCCGCACAACCTATCAGCCCATAGATACCGCACTAGAAAAGGGAGACCGCGTGGCCGCAGGCCAGGTGATTGGCCATCTTGTGGTCAGCGCCAATCATCCCGAACCGGGCCTGCATTGGGGTGCGCTGCGTGGCAAGGACTATCTCAATCCGCTGGATTTGATACAGCGGAGGCCAATCGTGCTCAAGTCCGTGCGCAGTTAAGCGCGCGGATGTGCCCGCTTATGTACTTCACGGAGGCGGTCCGCTGAGACGTGGGTATAAATCTGTGTGGTCGCCAGACTCGAATGGCCGAGCATCTCCTGCACCACACGCAAGTCAGCGCCACCTTCCACCATGGCCGTGGCCGCAGAGTGCCGAAGCGCATGCGGTGAAACATCAGCCCATTTATGAATAACTCGGCGCGCCTGCCGCGGATTCAACCTACCTCCACGCACACCGAGAAAAAGCGCATGTTCAGCCTGTGCGGAAGCATGAAAGTTTCCACGCACCTGGAGCCAGCCTTTGAGCGCCGCCTCCGCTGGCATCCCAAAGGGCACGATGCGCTGCTTGTTACCCTTACCCACTACCGAGATGATGTGGCGGGAGAAGTCCACATCAGAGACGTCGGCCTTGCACAGCTCCTCTACACGCATCCCAGTGGCATACAACAATTCCACGATGGCCAAGTCGCGTGCCGCTACTGCACTGTCCTCAGAAGAGACTTTCTCGATTGCTGCCTCAACCTTCTCCGGCGAGAGCACTTCCGGGAGATGCTGATGCTTCTTCGGTGTTGACAGCCGCAGCGACGGATCAGCATCGAGAAGTTTCCGAGCTACAAGCCAACTACAGAACTGCCGAATAGACGTCGTTAAGCGAGCCAGCGATGACCGCGCAGCCCCCTCCGCATGCTTCGCGCCGAGGTGCGTACGGATGACCGGGGTGGAGAGTTCACTGATGTGGTTCAGGCCGGCGAGGAGGGGGATGAGATCGGCTCGATAGGCGCGGACGGTTGCACCGGAGAGCCTGCGGGAATAAGTCAGCTCATCGAGAAAATCCATGAGTACGGCCTCAATATTGGCGGATAGCCCGAAATCCGAATCAGCCGTGTCGTCTTTATCGGTTGCGCGCTTCACGGTTCTGACCTTAGTCGATGCACGCCGCAAGGCCTCACCAGACAGCGGAAAAGGCAGTGACTCCGACTTTCGCCAGAGCCACTGCCCTATTGCCTCACCCATGTCACAAGCCCGTTTCCGTAACAGTTACTTAGGCTTGCCTTGCCTATATTACTGAGTGTACAGAGAATTGCAATACCTAATTCAAGATTTTTTCGAGATTCTTTGCAGAAGATTTTACTAATACTTCACTAACGCCTCTGTTCCTGGCGCAACCACCCACCCTCCACTCGATTGGTCAGCCCCTGTCCCTGCAGCTCTAACAACAAATGTGTCGTAAGCGCTATGGCTAATCCCGCCTGTGCCGCGACTTTTCCCACTGGTGTTGGCTCCGCAGAATTCAGGGAGTCGTAGACAGCGAGCTCGTTTCGAGAAAGCTTCTGCACCGCCGACTTTTCCCACAACAATTCGAGCTGAGCATCCTCATTCACTGTGCCAACTGACCGATACAGCGACCGCACATTGTCGGCGCTACACACCAGTACAGCCTCGCCACTGCGGATTAGGTCATGACAGCCAGAGGTTGTTTGCAGCGTCACCGGTCCCGGCACTGCTCCCAAAGGCTTGTTTAACCTCACTGCCCAGTTCGCTGTGTTACGCGCCCCTGAACGCCAGCCCGCCTCGACGATTGTGGTTGCTCGTGATAGGGCCGCTACCAGCCGATTCCTAGTCAAGAACCGATGTCGCGCAGGTCGCACTCCCGGTGGATACTCCGTGACCAGCGCACCCCGCTCTGCAATCCGGTCGAAGAGTTCTGCATGCGCCCGCGGATAGTCAACCCCTACACCACCCGCTCCGACCACAACCGTAGTGCCGCCAGCGTCGAGCGCAGCACGATGCGCCGCGGCATCAATCCCCAACGCACCACCACTGATGACACTAACTCCCGCATTCGCGAACTGCCCCGCGAATTGGGCCGCCACTTGTGTCCCGTAGCTGCTGGCCATCCGCGTTCCGACAATCGCCACCGCTTCACTGAGCATCTCCCGCAAGTCACGGCCACGAACCCACAGCGCAAGTGGTGGCGCATCGGCGCGGTCACGGATTTCGAGCGTCGTAAAGCAGGACAGCAGCTCCCCCGGCCACTCTGGGTGCCCCGGATAAATAAGGCGCCAACCCATCGCTGCCGCCAGCTCTAGATCGTGGCCACTCTGGTCAACCTCGGCTCGTGCCTGCGTCGTATTGAGTAGACCTTCCGGCAGCCCGGCGCGAACCTTGATCCTCTCCGCTACCTCTACCGGCCCAAACTCCGTCACGAGTCGCACAATCTGCGGATGCGTCGCCTCTACCACACGATTCAGATAGGCCCACGCGTGAATTTCGTCCATTTTCTCCCCCTTGATAATGGTTCGGTTGTATTAGCCGCCCTCGCGGTCGTGCAGCTTGCAGGCACGTTGCACGTGCTCGAAGGTAAACGCGTCTATCCCCTCGAGATCTGCAAGTGTCCACGCCACTGCGATTACTTTGTCCACTCCCCGCTGGGTAATCTCTCCTTTTCTCAGTTGGAAGTCCAATAGCGCCATCGCCTCCTCGTCCAGGCCCGCGTGACGACGGAGAAGCGAACGTGGCACGCTCGCGTTGGTGACGGCCACTTCGTCGGCAAGACCCAAGCCCTGCCATCGGCGGCAGGCACGGTCACGTGCGGCCTGTACCCGCTCACGAACGGCCGCCGAGGGCTCATTGTCTGCTTTGTTTCTGATGCCCAGATTGGCCCCGGCAGGACTCAGCGTCACGTTGAGATCCATGCGATCGCGAAGCGGCCCCGATAATGCACGACCGTGTTTGGCTCGCTCAGCACTAGAACAGGTGCATTCGCTGGCATATGCCGCCCCACACCGACATGGATTAGTCGCCATGACTAGTTGTGTTCTCGCCGGAAAGGTCACTCGATGATGCGTACGCAGGTGGACGACCACCCCGTTTTCCAGCGGCATCCGCAACGCATCCAATACTGCCGGGCGCATGAGAGTAATTTCGTCCAAAAAGAGCACCCCATGGTGGGCAAGGCTAAGCGCGCCGGGCTTGGGCACGGCACCACCTCCGACTAGCGCTGCCACAGTGGCGCTGTGATGTGGAGCCACAAAAGGCGGATGCTGGACAAGCGTGTCCCTATTATCGAGCGCTCCGGCCACCGAATGCAGCGCGGTAACCTCCAGCTGCTGCCACTTCTGCAATGGTGGCAGAATTGTGGGCAAACGCTCAGCAAGCATGGACTTGCCAGTTCCCGGAGAACCCTGCATGAACAGATTGTGCCCACCTGCTGCGGCTACCTCGAGAGCGAAGCGCGCTTCAGATTGACCATCGACATCGGCTAGGTCTACCGAAAAGGTTTGTTCGCTGGGGTCGTCGTTAAGCGCGGTCCTCAAACCCGATCCGGTGAGCACCCAACCCCATAGCTGTGTGAGGTCAGCTGCGGTACAGACTGCGATGCCGTCGACAAGCGCGGCTTCGGCGGCGTTGGCGGCGGGGACGATAACCCAACGGGCTCCAGCTTCGCGGGCGGCAAGGACCTGCGGTAGCACCCCTAGCACCGGCCGAATGGAACCGTCGAGCCCGAGTTCGCCAATGAGAACCGTCTGACGGAGGCGACCGCGTGCCTCCATGTCATCGTTGGTTGCGATAAGGATGGCGCAGACGATGGCGAGATCAAAGCTGGTGCCGTGCTTGCGGATATGCGCCGGCGACAAACTCACAACGACTTTTGTCTTCGGCCAGAGCAGTTGTGAGTTGGCAACTGCCGTGCGCACGCGATGCTTGGCTTCTCCGACGGCGGCATCGCCGAGCCCACCGATATACATTCCTGGCAAGCCACGCCCAACGTCAGCTTCGACCTGCACAATTGTTCCCTCAATGCCACTGAGGCTGACCGCAAGGGCTGTACCGACAGTCATCTAGCAGTCCCACATGATTCCGTCGCAGATTGCGGGAATGTACGTAACCGCTACGACCGGAGGACTGGATGAAGGGCTGGATACGGTGACTTCTGCGCAGTCGATAATTACGGCATCTAACCAGTAGGTGGAGCTTTCTGACAGCCACCGTGCCGCTGCTTTGCGCAAATGACGAATCTTGGCTGCTGTGATTGCCTCTCTGCCGTCCCCAAACTGACTACTTCGCGAACTGCGCCGCGTTTTTACTTCCACAAAATGCAGCCGACCGTCGACGTCTTCAGCAATAAGATCGAGCTCATAGCGCCCGACGCGTTCATTCCGAGCAATAACTTCCCACCCCTGATCCTCCAACATCTCAGCGACGAAATCCTCCCCGAACTCGCCGAGCTGTCTTGTAGTCAGTTCTTCGAAGTCCTGTGTCATAGCCCCGGTCCCCCTGGTTCCCCATTGAATTCTTCTTTGGCTATTTGCTGCCTAGACTTTTGCCGCCTTGGCGGTTCGGAAACACTCTTGCACAGCGGGCATGACAAAGGCCTTCCGATAGATGCTCGGAAGGCCCTAACTGTGGATAATTTTTCGACTGTGGATAACTGTTAGCAGCTAGCTATACCAAGAGATGAGAAGCTATAAAAGCTACGGCAGTCGTAGGTCAGGCTTATCCAGTTCCTCGATATTGACGTCCTTGAAAGTGATGACGCGCACGTAGCGGACAAATCGTGCCGGGCGGTGGACATCCCACACCCAGGCGTCCGACATCCGCAGCTCGAAGTAGACCTCGTTTTCGCTGTTGTGCGGGATTAGCTCCACAGCGTTGGCAAGGTAGAACCTACGCTCCGTCTCAACAACGTAGGAAAACTGACTAACGACATCGCGGAACTCCTTGTACAGAGATAGTTCAACGTCGGCCTCGTAGTTTTCTAGATCTTCTGCGCTCACGACCGCGACGGCTCCTTCGAGTGTTTACATGTTGCTCTTTTTGTACATGTTGGTCTATTCGGGGTGCTCAAGATACTCCGCGTGCGCCAAGCGCACATTGCGGTATGACCACCGATGTTCCGGGGTCGCGCCATGGCGTGAAATCGCTTCCATATGCGATGCCGTGCCGTAGCCCTTATGCCCCGCCAGACCATAGTCCGGATACTTCTCCGATAGGTCAACCATAATGCGGTCGCGGGTGACTTTGGCTAAGACACTCGCAGCAGCAATACATCGGCAAGCGGAATCACCGCCAATCACGGGCAAATAGGGTGCCGTGAAGCCGGACACCTTGAGTGCGTCGGTAAGCACGTAGCCAGGACGCTGCCCCAACCCGGCTACCGCGCGGCGCATTCCAGTGACATTCGCGTCCTGGATGCCGAATTGATCGATGTAAGACGCGGGGATCGTCGTCACGCAAAAAGAAGTGGCGAAGCGTTGGATGAGCGGAAAGAGCCGTTCGCGTGCGGCTGGCGTGAGCTTTTTAGAATCGGTGAGCTTATCCAGCTCTGCAATGGGGCGTTCGGGAAGGCAGCAGGCGGCGATAACTATCGGGCCTGCACAGGCGCCACGGCCAGCCTCGTCGACCCCGGCTACAGGCCCAAAGCCACACTTTGCCAGCGCGACCTCCATCGTGCGCGACTGCTTCAACCTCCGCAGTTTCGGCGCCGTCGGCTTGAGCAGGCTGTGCTGACTAGTTGTGCTGGATTTAGTTGTGCTGGATGTCCGGATCATCGACGCCACCGATTCGGTTAAACGGCAGAATGATTGCCTGCACCTTGCCGACGACGTTATCCAGCGGCACAGTACCCTGCAGCTCGTCACCCATGTGATAGCGAGAGTCCGCAGAGTTGGTGCGGTTGTCGCCCATGACCCACAGATGCCCCTCCGGCACTGTTACCGGCCCGAAGTACGGGCCACCACACTGCTCTGAGCCAAGATTATCCACCACCGGCTTGTCTGCCGGAGTTTTAATGAAATCCTGGTCTGTCATCTTGCCGTCTACCATGATGCCGGGATCTCCTGGGCGGCACTGCACAGTCTGACCACCCGTGGCAATCACACGCTTGACCAACGCATTTTCATCCGGTGCAACAAGGCCAATCCAGGACCCAACCGTCTGCAGCGAGTTCGCCACCGGGTTAGTTGAACGCTGTGACACGTAGTTACTATTCCAGGACTCCGGGCCATTAAAGACAACAACATCGCCGGGCTTGGGATCTGAGAACTGGTAGGAAACCTTATCCACCCAAATGCGGTCACCAGTGCACCCCGCACAACCGTTGAGCGTCGGCTGCATCGACTCAGATGGGATCACGTAGACGCGGCCGATAAAGGACTGCACACCGGCACTGATGAGCAGGGCAATCACGATAATGATTGGAATCTCGATGTACCACGGAGTGTGCTTTTCAGGCTCCTCGTCAAGTTTCCGGAAGCCTTTCAAGCCATCAGTACGGTCTTCTTTTTGGCCGTCAGCCTGTTCGCGCGAATCGTCGTCGGTCATGGAAAAAGACTATACGCGATAGAAAAATCCCCACCGAGCTCAACACTCGATGGGGATTATTTTGCGCCAAAAGACTAGCGGCGCTCCTTGATGCGTGCAGCCTTACCGCGCAGGTTGCGCAGGTAGTACAGCTTCGCACGGCGAACGTCGCCCTTGAAGACAACGCGAATCTCATCGATATTCGGGGAGTGCACCGGGAAGGTACGCTCAACGCCGATACCGAAGGACATCTTGCGGACGGTGAAGGTCTCACGGATGCCGCCGCCCTGGCGACGGATAACGACGCCCTTGAAGACCTGAATACGCTCGGTCTTACCTTCAACAATCTTTACGTCGACCTCGACGGTGTCACCAGCGCGGAACTCCGGAATGTCGTCGCGCAGGTATGCTGCATCAACCTTGTCAAGAATGTTCATGGAAACTTATTCCTTTACTTTTTGCATAGACAGAGGACCCTGGCGGCGCTTTCCCACAGAGGGACGCTCGGCCGGTTCATGCCCGAAACAGGTAAAGCTGCCTATAAAGACAACTTGGGGATTATTACACACCCCCTGGTCAGAAACCAAATTCATCCATGTTCGGCGGGTCTTCGGTGTCGGGTGAATCAGTGTCGGGTGAATCAGTGTCGGGCGAGTCAGTGTCGGGCGAGTCAGTGTCGGGCGAGTCAGTGTCTTCGCCCTTGCGTGCTTCCTCGACCAATTTCTGTGATTGCTCAATCAGCTCTTGGCGGTACTGGTTATATTCTTCCAGTGCCTGCGTCATCCGCAGACCGCGCTTGTCAAAGGTGTAGCGCCCATGTCCGGCGAGCGGCCCATCTTCCATGCTCACCGTCTTTTTGCCCGTGCTTGACGACGTCCACAGTTCCACTCCATCTCGATCACGTGCAACATTCCACAGCCCAGCTGTTTTCATGTTGTGGTGTCGGCGACAGAGGCAGTGGAGGTTAGGAGTTTCTGTTGCCCCACCCTCGGCTGGGTTTTCCTTGTTGTAGGGCTCGATATGGTCAATGTCGCAGAATTCCGCTGGGACATCGCAGCCGGGGAAGCGGCATGTCCCGTCACGGCCTTGGATGTACGCCCGCTGACTTTCGGTTGGGGTGTAGCCCTCCGCAGATTCGTCGGCAAGCAAGCGGATATGCGTAACCTTGTCAATCCACGCCTGCGTTGCCAACTGCGAAATCCACCCCACACCACCAAGCCAAGCCGTGCGCGGGCGTTCCTCGGTGGCGGGACAGTACAGGTTGAGAACGACCTTCGCCTCCGCGGTGCCACGGATGAGATGCGTTAGAGCTTCGACACGGGTACAGCCCGCCGAGGTTGAGATAGCTTGGAGAGTGGTCTTGAATTCGAGAGCGCGGGTCTTTTCCAGCTCCATGAAAACTTCCGCGAAGTTGTCGCCTTCTTCAAAACCGATGCTCTCCCCCACTATCTCGCGCTCACCGGCGGGAAGTAGCGGGTCAACGTCCCCCGGAAGATTTTTCGGACGCAGCTGGGGTTCAATTTGCTCGATTACCTGTTGCAAGAACTTGTGCAGACTACGAATTCCTCGGAGAACTTCACCTTGTCTGCGAGGAATAACAAAGCGCGCAATCTCTTCCTCTACGACCTCGCGCACCTCTGGGTTTTGCAGCGGCGCCGTTGCGCGGGCGATGGTGAGCAGATGCCGAAAAGGCAAGTGAGCACGAGCCTTGACGAAAGCACCCAGGCGAGGCATGAGGGCTAGCTGGATGCCGACCTCCACATACTCCAACGCTTTACCGCGGGCAATCCCCAGCTCAGGTGCAATCTCAGCAATGTAGGCATCCACATCTATTTCAAGCGACTGAGGCGCACAGCTCAAAGAAATATCCAGCTCTAGGCGATTGCGTTGAATCCCCGCTACGGCCAACGGATTAGTGGATGCCTCATGGAAAAACTGCGGCGCTTCAGGCAGCAAAGCCGCTTCGTACACATCGGACGGTCGGTTGGCTGGACTAATTTGATTAGACATTGTTCCCCCAAAAGCCCCAACACCGAGAAAACATGCTCAAACACTTCATGTTCTTGCTACCCCTATTTTAGCACTCCCGTTCGATTACGCAACCCTTTTTTTGACAACTTTTATCGCACTTCTTTTCGGCCTTATTGTTCGAGGCGAACCATGCATTACCAAGGCGCACGAGCAACGTGCATCACCAACGTGCAATACCGCCCCACCTCAACTGCTAAAATTGTCTCCATGCCGCAGATTCCACGCTTTGACCCCTGGATTGTTCGAAGAACAATCATCGCCCCGTGTGTACTGGCCATTGCACAGCTTCTGTGGGTGATTGCTATTTCCGAGCGACTACCGGAACAAATAGCAACGCATTGGAGCGGTAACGACGCTCCCGACGGTTTCATGCCGCCAATTCAAAGCACCTTGATTACGGCCATCATCGTCATCGCATGTGCACAGATCGGTTGGCTCGGTGCCAAGACCAGTACGCCGCTTGTCGTACGCAAGCCAATTGCAATAACCAATCTCGCCCTCTGCGGCTTCTTAATCGGTGTTGAATTCGCGATTATCATCCCGCAAATCGGCACGACGGACCCTATGACCGCCCGAATCGGCTGGTTTTATGCAATCGCCGGTGTCGTCATCGGTCTAGCAGCTGCCCTGTTCGTGGCGCGCCGCCTCAAGGACTACTCTTCGCTTACCGACGCCACGGTCACCGAACCTGCATCGCCAGAGTTGCCCCATCGAGAAGGAGACCCGACTCCCATCGATGTCAGCGTGACTATCTCTAATGGCGTCAAGGCTGCCCTCGCAGTCTGGTGCACAGTGTCTATAGTGCTCGCAATATTCCTTCCGATCCTTGGCATCATTTTTCTCCTGTGCACGCCGCTATTCCTCATTGCATATGAGACCGGCATGACACTAGATACCGACCCAAAGACAGATTCCATCACTATTTTTAACGGTTGCGGACCATTGAAGATGAAGCACCGCATCGAGCTTCGAACCGTTAAGTACGCGGCACCGGCGAAATATAACTGGGCCGACGGTGGCGGTATTGGGCTTCGACTTGGCAATGATGGCCGCATCACCGTGGCGGCACGGTCAGGCGAGGCAGTCAAGATTGAGACCTCAGGGTCCGATTACACCATCGTCGTACCGGATGGAATGGCTGCGACTGTCGCGGGAGAGATCAACAGCCGCATCGACGCTATGCGCTAATAGGCTATGCGCTAACAGCTCAAGCGCTAAAAGCCTGCCCTGCGCAGCGCGTCAGCCATGGAACCGCCCTGCTTCTTGTTCTGGGAACCGCGCTTGCGCCCCTTACCGTGACCATCACCACGACGACCATCTCCATGACCTTCACGGCGACCGTCGCCACGCTTTGGCTTGGCATCCGAGGTGTCGTCGTCAAGCCTGAGCGATAGACCGATACGGTTGCGTTCAACGTCAACGTCGAGAACCTTCACTTTGACCACCTCGCCCGAGCGGACGACCTCATGTGGGTCGGAGACGAAACCGCGCGCCATGTTGGAGACGTGAACGAGGCCGTCCTGATGGACTCCGACGTCGACGAAGGCGCCGAAGGCCGCGACGTTGGTGACCGTGCCCTCGAGGATCATGCCGGGCTTAAGGTCGGAGACCTTCTCCACGCCCTCCTTAAAGGTGGCGGTGACAAACTCGGGACGTGGATCGCGGCCAGGCTTGTCCAACTCAGCCAAGATGTCCTGGACGGTGGGCAGACCGATGCCGGCGGAGTCGTCGACGAAGTCTTCGGCACGCAGCTTGGACAGGACGCGGGAGTTGCCGATGAGCTCCTGGACGCTGACGCCAGCCGACGCTGCGATAGCGTCGACGACGCGGTAGGACTCGGGGTGAACTGCAGAGGCATCCAGCGGGTTGGTAGCGCCGTGAATGCGCAGGAAGCCGGCGCATTGTTCGAAGGCCTTGGGGCCGAGACGCGGAACCTTCAACAGTTCCTTTCGGGAGGTAAAGGCGCCGTTTTCGTCTCGGTATGCGACGATATTGTCCGCAACGGTCGAGGACACGCCAGCAACGCGACCGAGGAGCGGCGCGGAGGCGGTATTGACCTCCACGCCGACAGCATTCACGGCATCTTCAACCACGGCATCGAGAGAGTGCTCGAGCTTGGTCTGGGAAACGTCGTGCTGGTACTGACCGACACCGATGGACTTCGGATCGATTTTGACGAGCTCGGCAAGCGGATCCTGCAGGCGGCGGGCAATCGACACGGCACCGCGCAACGAAACATCCATGTCCGGGAACTCGGCTGCTGCCAGGGACGATGCGGAGTACACGGAAGCACCGGCCTCAGAGACCACCACTGGGGTCGGCTTCTTGCCGCCGGCCTGAGCGATCAGGTCGGCGATTTCCCGGGCCAGGGTTTCGGTCTCGCGGGAAGCGGTGCCGTTGCCGATGGCCATGAGCTCCACGCGGTGAGTGGCGCAGACAGTGGCCAGCTGCTCCTTGGCGCCAGACCAGTCATTGCGCGGCTGGTGCGGGTAGACGATGGCAGTGTCGAGCACCTTGCCGGTGGAGTCGACAACGGCGCACTTCACACCATTGCGGTATCCCGGATCCAGGCCGAGAGTGGCGCGCTGACCAGCAGGGGCAGCCAGCAGCAGGTCGCGCAGGTTACGGGCGAAGACATCCACAGCTTCAGCCTCGGCGCGCTCCTTCAGTCGAGTGCGGGCATCGAGGGCAGCGGAAACCTCCAACTTGGTACGCCAGCCGAAACGAACGGCCTGGTCAATCCACTTGGAGGCACCGCCGTCGGGAAGCTCAAAGGCCTCACGAATCATGTGTTCGTAGGTCTCATCTTCACCCGCATCGATGTTGAGAGTCAGGATGCCCTCGGCCTCTCCACGCAGCACGGCCAGCACACGGTGGCTGGGCATGGTCTCCAGCGGTTCGTTGTGCTCGAAGTAGTCGCGGTACTTCGCGCCCGCAGTCTCCTTGCCCTCCACCACGGCAGCGGCGGCGGAACCGGAAGACCACACCTGCTCACGGACAGAGCCCACCAAATCAGCATCAGTAGCGAAGCGATCGACCAAAATGGCACGGGCACCGGTCAGAGCGTCCTTCGCATCCTTACCAGCTGCCTCGCCATATTTAGTGGCCAGAGCCTCAGGGTCCGCGGCGGGGTCGGCCAGTAGCTCCTCCACCAGCGGTTCGTACCCGGCCTCACGCGCAATATCGGCCTTGGTCTTGCGCTTCTTCTTGTACGGCAGGTAGAGATCCTCCAACCGTGCCTTGGTGTCGCAGGCGAGGATGGCGGCCTTGAGGTCGTCGTTAAGCTTTCCCTGCTCTTCGATGGCGGCGAGAATCGTCTGCTTGCGCTCTTCTAGTTCGCGCAGGTAGACGACGCGTTCCTCGATGAAACGCAGCTGTGTGTCATCGAGCCCGCCGGTTACTTCTTTGCGATAGCGGGCGATGAAAGGCACGGTGTTGCCTTCGTCGAGAAGCTTGATAGCGGCGGCGACGGCACTTTCGGCAATGTCCGCACCAGTGGCGGCGAGTTCTCGGGCAATTACTGATGAAATCACCCGGGCAACTTTACTATCGTGGAAGTACCAATTGGCGAACGCCCCACAGAAGGCTCGCAGTTAACACCGGAAAAGGAGCCCCATGAAGCAGAAACTCTGTGCCGAATACCTGCGCATTTCCGATGAGGAGGCAGCACGGTTAGTTGAGGTCGCAGCACCTGCGGCGACCAGCGACGGCGGCACGGCGGGGCTTGTTAACGACGGCGCGGAGAAGATTATCCTGCAGCACTTCGTCGACGTTCCGGACGAAGATGCCCTGGACATCGACACCGACTGGGAGTCCCTGCTTCGCACGTTGACCGGTAATCCCATCGACGGCCAGGCGCTCGGCGACCCGCTGGCGGAGGCCATCCTCGGCGCCGACCGCGTCTGCCGCAAGCCGCTGTCCGCGGTCATCCGCGCCGATCGCGTCGGCGACGTGCACCAGACGCTGGCAAGCATCGACTTAGACGCCCGTATCACGGACAATGGTTCGCTTATCGACGAAGCCACTGCGACGCAGCGCTACCGCGAACTCTTAGCTTTCTATGAGGAGACTAAAGCAGCGCGTAGCGCCGTGCTCGTGGCCATCTCCTAAGAACCAACAACGCAACTGCCAAGCCGATAACTCCGGCGATAAGTCCGCCGATAACATCGGTGAGCCAGTGCGCCCCGACCCACACGCGTGATAGTGCCACGGCACCGATAAGCGCGACGATGGCCAGGTCAAGCAGCTTGCGGGCTGTGCGCCGCAATACGGGGATGGCAAGCTGCATCGCGGCCATGCCGCTGGAGGTAACCGCTGCCACATGTGCAGAAGGAAACGCTGCATCGTGCAGGTTGACCAGCGAGAACTCCTCGCCCGGTCGGTCGCGGTCCAAAAACCACTTCATGGCATAAGTCACCGCAATCGACGAACCGAATGACGCTGGCAGTAGCAACGCCCACGCACGGAAGCGGAACCACAGGAGTGCCGCAGCAACAAGCGTGACCGGCGCGACGTAAATCGGCCGGATAATCTCGCTCAAAGTCAGCATCAAACTATCGACGCGGCCATTCCGTGCCCCATGCAGGTCACTGACCCAGCCTGCAAACGACTGATCTACGCTCCCCGCCAGCTGCGTTTGAGTGAACCACGCCAGTGCCCCTAGGACAGCTAACCAACCAATGACGTGCCGGGGTCGCGCAATTCGAACACGTGCCACTAGCAGTTCTCCTCGGTTACTTCCCCAATGACCTCTTGAATTATTTCCTGGTCACGGACGCTGAGGTCGACGTCGGCAAGCAAATCCGGACGACGTTCGGCCGTACGAATGAGTGACTGATCGCGCCGCCAACGGTCCACCAGCGCGTGATTGCCGCTGAGGAGAACGTCCGGCACTTCTAGTCCACGCCACTCGCGCGGCTTTGTGTAGGACGGCCCTTCGAGCAGACCGTCAGAGAAAGAGTCCTCCTCGTGGCTCTTGCGGTTGCCCAACACACCTGGGATTAACCGCACGACGGACTCCGCAATCACCAGCACCGCCACCTCCCCGCCGATCAGCACATAGTCCCCAATAGAGACCTCACGCACGCGATAACGATTAGCGGCATCATCAATAACGCGCTGGTCAATGCCCTCGTAGCGCCCGCACGCGAACACAATGTGCTCCTCGTGTGAGAACTCCTGCGCCATCTGCTGCGTAAACGGCTCGCCCGCCGGGGTCGGGACAATCAGCAGGGGCTTCGCTGAATCTTCTTCACTTAACGACGGCACTTCCGCTGCAGCATAGGAAGATTCCTCGGCCAGACCCAGTTTCTGATCATGGCGGACATTGTCCGAATGCGGCACAGCGGATGTCAACGACTGCTCCACTTTCAGCGTCGCGATCTCGTCGAGGGCGAGACCCCAGACATCCGGCTTCATAACCATGCCGGGGCCACCGCCGTAGGGCGAGTCATCCACGGCTTGGTGTACACCTGGCGCCCAGTCGCGCAGGTTGTGCACTCCGACGCTCAAAATGCCCTGTTCGATTGCCTTGCCCAGCAGCGCATGACGCAGTGGCTCGAGGTACTCCGGGAAGATTGTGACTACATCGAGACGTAAGCTCACAGCTCCAACAGTCCTTCCGGCGGCGTGATGGTGACGGTTGAGTTCTCAAGGTCTACTTCCGGAACGATTTCCTCTACCAGAGGAATAAGTACCTCCCGGCCGCCTCCGTCAAGCGTGACTTCAAGGAGACGGTGAGCGGGAGCACGGACGATAGAAGTGACCTCGCCGATATCGGTGCCGTTGCGGACAACGCGCAGGCCTTCGAGTTCAAAGTCATAAAAACCCTCGTCTTCGAAGACGGGTTCGGCATAAAACTTCATGCCCCGATAACGCTCGGCCTCATTGCGGCCCGGAATCTCCTCGAAGCGAACCAGCAGACGGCCCTGGTGCGGACGCGCCGTTTTCACAGTCAGCTGTTCTTCACGGCCCGCCTGTACACCCAACAGCGTGGTTCCGACTGCGAAACGCCCTTCCGGGTCATCCGTTGTTGCATCAACGACGACTTCCCCGCGCACACCGTGGGGCTTAATCACTCGGCCAATAAGCACCATGTCAGCTACCGACACGCGCACACTCCCTCTCTTATAAAGGCTCTGTAAAACACCCGCATAAAGCAAAAAGGCGCCACCCAACACTTCGTCTTGAAGTATAAGGTAGCGCCCGGATTAGCTAAGCGGCGTACTCAGCGTCCTTATTACTCGGCGTCCTCGGAAGCCTCGGACTCAGCAGCCTCAGCCTCGGCAGCCTTTGCGGCCTCCTCAGCTTCCTTAGCAGCCTTAGCTGCTTCCTTGGCCTCGCGGCGCTTAGCGGTGATGGCCTCCGCGGACGGGCCGTTGTTGGCCTCTTCCAGAGCCTTGTTGAACAGCTCGAGCTTGGTCGGCTTCGGCTCAGCAACCTTCAGAGTGCCCTCAGCACCCTCGAGGCCCTTGAACTTCTGCCAGTCGCCGGTGACCTTCAGAAGAGCCAGAACCGGCTCGGTCGGCTGTGCACCGACGCCCAGCCAGTACTGAACGCGCTCGGAGTCAATCTTGATGATCGACGGCTCTTCCTTCGGCTGGTAGATACCCAGGTTCTCGATGACCGCACCGTTGCGGCGGGTACGAGCATCAGCAACGACAACGCGGTATTGAGCAGTACGAATCTTACCCAGGCGCTGCAGCTTAATCTTGACTGCCATGAGGAGTTCCTCTTTCTTCTATGTCACTGGACAATACTTATGCATCCAAGCTCACCAGTAATTACTAACGAGGTGCCTTGAACCGGTTTTGCCCTTGGGATATTTACACTGCGCGTGACCACCGGGCGGCCGTGGCCGGATCCGATGAATTCGCAGTCGTGCCTCAGCTGAGGATTCTCATTGAGGCAACTCGAGGTATGTTACCAGCAGTTTTGGAAATTAACAAAACTGCGCACTCGAAACTCTGCATACCCACTAAAGCTGAACGTCGTTGACAGTGCGGTAACGTAACATTCTATGAAAACCACCGGCACCCAGTATAGGTATGACTTGGACGGACTACGGGGCATTTCAATTGCCCTCGTAGTCCTTTTCCACGTTTACGTCGGTCGCGTTTCCGGTGGTGTGGACGTATTCCTCTTGCTCTCCGGGTTTTTCTTCTTCGGCGCGCAGTACCGCAATGCCATCAATCCCCGGCAGTCCATCAATCCGTGGTGGAGCATCTGGCGCACGCTGCGTCGCCTAATCCCGACACTGGTGCTGGTCCTCTTCGCGACAACCCTGTTTGTCATTTACTTCATTCCATCGCTTCGCACCATTGACATTGCCCAGCAACTCCGCGCCAGCCTGCTCTACTACCAAAATTATGAACTGGCACTCCAGGGCTCGGACTACGCTGCCGCAGAGAGCGAAACTTCCCCACTGCAGCACCTGTGGTCAATGTCGGTGCAGGGTCAGTTTTACCTCGGCTCAATCTTGCTCATCTCCCTACTCGCCTGGATGACGCGCTCATCCCGGATTGTCGGGACTGTCACCTCACCAGTGGAGGCGAAGCGTACCGACGCTACTGGCGGTAGACTCCGCCGAATCCTCACCCCGTTGCTGGCAGTTATCACTCTCGGCTCGCTTGCCTATGCCTTCTATATGCACTCCGAGAACCAGGGGTGGAACTACTACTCCACTGTCAGCCGCCTCTGGGAACTCTGCCTCGGCGCACTACTCGGACTGATTCTTGTCCGGGGCTCCATCCCCATGCCCACGCCTCTACGAGTGCTGTTAGCAGGCATCGGCCTCGCACTGGTGGTCTCCACCGGTTTCATCTTCGACGGTGCCGCACAGTTCCCAGGCCCTTGGACACTATGGCCCCTCGGAGGTGCTGCGCTGATTATTATCGCTGGCCCCGAGGCGGGTTGGATCTCCAAGTTCCTGGCCAGCCGCCCAATGCGCGAGATAGGCCAGAGCGCCTACGCGCTCTACCTGTGGCACTGGCCTCTTCTCATCCTGGCCATAAACTACCTCAACCGCGATACTCCGGGGTTGAAGCTTGGCACCGCAGTGATTGTCGTTTCCTTCATTTTGGCCAAGCTCACCAACAAGTATGTCGAGCTGCCACTGGCTCAATCGACTCGCCGACCGACCCGGACTCAGCCCGTCGTCGGCGATGCAATCCACGCAATTAAGCATCGTCACCCGGCTCGTCGCCAAGCGGTAGCCGGCGCTGTTGTAATCATTGCGTTGGTTGGCATGACCAGCCTTGTCAACGTGCAGCAGCTGCGCGTCAATCGTGCCTCTGCCACCAGCCTAGATCCAATGGTCTATCCAGGTGCGCTCGCGCTTACCGACGGGTACGAGGTGCCGAAGGCAGCCACAAAGCCGAATACCGATTTCATCACTGACCTCTGGCCGGAACCCGCCCTCGATGGTTGCCTTGTGACAGGCGGCGAAGACGTCGGGTATTTCCCGCCGAATCGCCGTTGGCGCGATGAGACCCAACCGTGTGTTTACGGTGACCCGGATGCTAGTGAATCGATTGTCATCATCGGGGGCTCGCACATGGAACACTGGTTCGCCCCAATTGATGCCTACGGCAAGAAGCACGGTTACCGAGTGGTCGTTCTCCTTCGACAGGGCTGTCCAGCGACTTTAGAACCAATCCACGGAGTCGGCGACATCTGCGTGCCCTGGACTTTCGAGGCACTGCAGAAAATTGACGAGGTTCAGCCAGAGATGGTTTTCACCACCTCGACCAGGCCCTTATTCCAGGCGGACCCACCGCAGCCCGGCGACTATACGCCGGATGGCTATGTCTCGTTTTTCACTGCTCTACAAGAACGCGAAATTGATTTCTTCGCAATCCGCGATAACCCGTGGGCGCTACGGGAGGACTTGAGTCAGTTCTCCCCAAGCGTGTGCGACGAAGCGAACGAAGATTGCACCATCCACCGCAAAACTGCTCTAAATGCAGAAAATCCCGCTGAGGAAATTCTTGCAAACTTCCCCAACGGGCACAGTCTAGATTTTTCCGACATCTTCTGTGGCCCGACTACCTGCCGCAATGTTATCGGTAATATCTACGTCTACCGCGACAGCAATCACATCACCGATGAACTAGCGGCCACCTTCAGTGCCGAAATGGGCCGCCAGATCCAGGAGAGCCTGCGGGGCTAGCTACTTCTTGCCCCAGCTACTTCTTGCCCTGCCCGAAGTCGAGATTATTGAGGTCAAAGCCCTCCATGCCTTCTGGCAGCTGGTTGCCCATCTGCTTCTGTAGCTTCTGCAGCTCGGCCATGCTAGGCATCCCCGGCATGCCCTGCATACCGGGCATTCCGCCACCGCGCATTGCCTTCGGCGGCGTCGGGCCGCGGTTAGCGCCCTTGCGCTTATTCTTGCCCTTGCCCTTTCGGCCACGCTTGGCCTTGCGGTTCGATGGGCGGCCACCGCCCATACCGAAACGACCGGCCATCTGAGCCATCATCTTGCGTGCCTCATTGAAGCGCTCGATGAGCTGGTTAACCTCCGAAACAGACACACCGGAACCGTTGGCGATACGACGACGTCGTGAAGCGTTCAGAATCTTCGGATTCTCGCGCTCTTCCGGAGTCATACCGCGGATAATCGCCTCGATGCGGTCAAGCTGCTTTTCATCGACCATTTCCGCGGCCTTGGACATTTCCGCGCCGCCGGGGAGCATCTTGAGGATGTTGCCGATTGGGCCCATCTTGCGGACCATCATCATCTGCTCGAGGAAGTCCTCGAGAGTCAACTCGCCCGAACCAATCTTCTGGGCAGACTTTGCAGCCTGCTCATGATCAATTTCCTTGGAAGCGACCTCAACCAACGTCTTCAGGTCACCCATGCCCAGGATGCGGCTGGCCATGCGGTCTGGGTGGAAGACGTCAAAGTCCTCCAACTTCTCGCCCGTGGAGGCGAACAGAATCGGCTTACCTGTGACCTCACGGATAGACAGTGCAGCGCCACCGCGCGCGTCGCCATCGAGCTTGGTCAGTACAACACCGGTGAAGTCAACGCCATCTCGGAAGGCCTTGGCGGTCTCTACCGCGTCCTGACCAATCATGGAGTCGATGACAAACAGAACTTCATGCGGGTTGATGGCATCGCGAATATCGCGGGCTTGCTTCATCAGAACCTCATCGATACCCAGGCGACCTGCGGTATCGATAATCACCACATCGTGGCGATGCTGGCGAGCATAAGCGAGGCCACGGAACGCGGCGTCAACTGGGTTGTCCTCGCTGGTGCCCATTTCATGGGTGGAATCGAGGCTGGTGCCCGGGAACGGTGCGAAGCACGGCACGCCTGCACGCTCAGCCACGATTTCCAGCTGCTGCACCGCACCTGGGCGCTGCAGGTCGCAGGCGACGAGAACTGGGGTGTGCCCCTGATCCGTGAGGTACCTGGCCAATTTACCGGCCAAGGTGGTCTTACCAGCACCCTGCAGACCGGCCAGCATGATAACCGTTGGCGGCTGCTTCGACATATTGAGACGTCGAGTCTCGCCACCGAGGATGTTGATCAGTTCCTCATTGACAACCTCAATGATTTGGTTGGCCGGGTTGACCGTCTGGCTGCCAATAATTTCGTTAGCGCGTTCCTTGATGCGCTTGATGAAGGTACGGACAACCTCAAGGGAGACATCGGCTTCCAGAAGAGCCAGCCGAATCTCGCGGGCGGTGGCGTTAATATCCGCCTCAGTCAGGCGACCCTTCCCGCCCAGCCCCCGCAGGGCACCCGTCAAACGATCGGAAAGAGACTCAAACAAGTTTCCAGCTCCCCTTTTGCCTTATCTTTTCTTAACTGTTCTACCGTACCCGCTGGCTACTCCGTTTGGCACATATCTACAGCTTCGCCTATCGACAACAATTGCATCCCATCCACCCTAAACACCCCGATTCGGGTGTAACCAATAGGAAGTAGAAATCGGCAATAGAGTGAAGCTCTTTTATTCTCGGGAACGTTAAATTACTATTCGTTATTTTAACGTGACAATTAAACACGACCTAAGACAGGGTTGTCCCACTGCATAAAGAACGTTTACACAACCTATCTACCGCCAGGTAGATAACAGACAAGTAACGCCAATAGCCAACTTTTACTAAGGACGATCCTAGTGCACGCCTCCCCCGAAATGGTGCAAACTAAATTGCAAACCGGCAGCATTACAGCAGGTCAAAGTGTGCCACTACACACCTAGAGTTATCCCTATAACTACTTCCAATGCCATGCATATATCAACCAGTTTATGGTTAGCCATGAACCTAGTTAACCGCAGTTGGCCTGGTTTTATTTTCCGCCGTGCACGATGAGGGATGAACGGCGAAATCATATTCATCGGTCTCTGACCGTTTGACTCCTTGGGAGGTTTTCATGAAGAAGTTCACTACGGCTATCGCCGCCACCTTCTCCGCCAGCATGATTGCAAGCGCAGGCATCGCTACTGCACAGATTCCGGCCCCAATGCCGACCGAGTGCCCCGCCGGCCAGCACTTTGAAAACGTCGACGGCACTTTCCAGTGCGTTGCAGACCAGCCTGAGCAGGATTCCGCTGACGGAATTCCGGCCCCAATGCCGGACAAGTGCCCAGACGGCCAGCACTTTGAAAACGTCGGCGGAACCTTCCAGTGCGTCGCGGACAAGGAAGCCCCTAAGCCTGAAACGCCGGGCAACAATGAGTCCCAGCCCGGCAACCTCGGAAACCCAGGTATTTCTGATAAGCAGTGCCCGGAGGGCGAGCACTTCGACATGAGCAAGCCAGTTCCGGGCAACCCGAACGTCTTCGGTGCCTGCGTCAAGGACGAGACGAAGCCGGATACTGACAAGCCAGGCAAGGACAAGCCGGATACTGACAAGCCAGGTAAGGACGGTAAGGACGGCAAACCGGGCAAGGACGGTAAGCCAGGTAAGGACGGCAAGGATGTCAAGGTAAACGTTGACATCAAGATCTCTGCTGAGTGCAAGAACGAAAACAAGTGCACGAAGGAAGAGAAGAAGGCCAAGGAAAAGGCTGAGAAGAAGGCGTCCGAGTCCAAGAAGACGACCTCTTCCGAGAACGTAAAGAAGGTTTCAGACTCCAAGAAGTCTGAGCAGAATAACTCTGAGTCCAAGAAGGCTTCTTCCACTCAGAGCACTGGCCTAGCAGCCACCGGCGTTGACGCCACCACCCTGGGCGGAGCCGCTCTGGTTCTTCTGGTCGGCGGTGTCGCTGCTACCCGCATCGCCCGCAAGAACCGCTAAGAAGCTTAGGGTTCTACCCCGCTAGCGAAACGTAAACTGCTCCTGATGCCAATTCAGCATCGGGAGCATTTTTGCGTGTCATATCTTCGAAACGTTATAACTCCTATAGCTCGAACCATAAACCGCACAGATACCGATTTTTTACCAAACCGCTACGCCCCACCCGCCTTTCGCCACCCCGACACGATTAGGAAGCACCATTCGCCAGCAAAGATGAGCGAAAGCTATAAGACATTAGAAGACTCGGCTCCATTAGCGAAGACAGAAAAGCCCTATGCCGAGTCGACAGTGGCAAGTTCTATAAACGCTCCAACCACAACGGGTGTACCCACTCAGCGTTGTAAATATAAGTTCCCACTTTCCTCTACTGAGGTTTGGACGAGTCAACAATTTTGCTTTACCCCCTCCCCAAACCCATGCCACTAAAGACTTTAATTAGTTATTAGAATCAAATGTGTGAACAGTGTTCCCCCTTAAGCCCATTGATTGCAGGGCTTTCCTATAGACATTGTGAGGTTTCCAAATGAAGAAGCTCTCTTCGACCATGGTGGCCGCTGCCGCTTCAGCCGGCATGCTCATCGGCGTTGGCGCCGCCACCGCACAGATTCCTGACCCCGCCCCATCGGAATGCCCCGCCGGTCAACATTTTGAAAATGTTGGCGGTACTTTCCAGTGTGTAGATGACGCGGCAAACCCGGATCCAGGAGGTTCATCGAACGATGGCATCCCACCGGGCGTTGAGGACACCCAGACCTGTCCCGACGGTTCCCCGCGGGATATGAGCAAGATTGACCCGGCAACCGGAGCTTACGGCGCGTGTGGCACTTCAGATGATTCCGGCCCAACTCCGGAGCCTGACGAAGATGCCCCAGAGAATGACGGAATTCCGCCGGGAGTCGATGACACCGCAACGTGCCCCGATGGTTCCCCGCGGGATATGAGCAAGATCGACCCGGCAACCGGAGTCTACGGCTACTGTCCAACTTCCGACGATGAAAACCCAGACGATGACGCACCGGGGGATGATGAAAACCCAGGTGACGAACGGCCTGGGGACGACAAGAATCCTGGGGAGGAAAATCCAGGAGACAAGCCCGACAACCCTAAGAATGACGGTAAGCAAACCGGGACCAAGAACACTGGTCTAGCAGTCACTGGTGTTCAGGCGACTGCCCTCGGCGGTGCGGCTCTCGCACTCCTGGTCGGTGGCGTGGCAGCTACCCGCCTCGCACGCAAGAATTCTAAGGATTCCTAGCACAACTCTCCGCTAGATTCCTAGCCCCTCAACAGTAAAAGCCCCGGAGCCCCGCGTATCCTCTACAGAAATCTACGCGGTGGCTCCGAGGCCTTTACTTTTTGCCGGGAGGGGGGCAACGACCGACGCTGTACTCACCAATCAATGGAAAATTCACTCATCGATGTTAGTTACTATTTGCGGCCGCCGAGCAGTGCGTCTACAAAGCTCTCCGGCTCAAACGGCGCCAGGTGGTCAGCACCTTCACCAAGGCCAACCAACTTCACCGGTACACCGAGCTCGTTTTGCACCTGGAATACAATGCCGCCCTTCGCGGTACCGTCCAGCTTGGTCAGAGCAACGCCGGTGATGTCTACAACATCCCGGAAAGTACGAGCCTGCAGCAGACCATTTTGGCCAACCGTCGCGTCCAAAACCAGGATGACTTCATCAACCTGAGCCTTCTTCTCCACCACGCGCTTAATCTTGTCCAGTTGGTCCATCAGTCCGACCTTGGTGTGCAGGCGGCCGGCGGTGTCGATGAGCACCACATCAGCGCCGGACTCGATACCGTGAGCAACTGCCTCAAATGCAATAGAAGCAGGATCCGCGCCTTCAGCGCCACGAACGGTCTCGGCACCGACACGACGGCCCCAGGTTTCCAGCTGATCTGCAGCAGCGGCACGGAAAGTGTCCGCTGCACCGAGAACAACATGGTGGCCCCCGGCCACCAGCACACGAGCCAGTTTGCCCGTCGTCGTGGTCTTACCAGTGCCGTTGACACCGACCACCAGAATCACTGCGGGCTTGCCCTCGTGCGGAAGTGCGCGAATGGAGCGATCCATCTCAGGCTTGCACTCCTCAATCAGCACCTCACGCAGCAGGGCGCGTGCCTGTTCTTCCGTGCTCACCTTCTGGCTGGCAATACGCTCACGCAGCTTATCGACGACACGCTGCGTCGCAGCCGCACCGAGGTCAGCCATCACCAGGATGTCCTCGACCTCTTCCCACGCGTCCTCATCAAGGTCACCCGCGCCCAAGATGCCGAGCACAGACTGGCCAATTGCATTCTGCGACCGGGACAGACGACCGCGCAGGCGACCCAGACGTCCCTCAGCCGGGTCAATGGAGTCAATCTGCTGTTCCGCTTCTGGCTCCGGCGTCGGCTCCGGCTCTGGCGTCGGTTCTGGCGTCGGTTCTGGTTCGGGAGTCGGCTCCGGCTCCGGCACCGGTTCAGGAGCAGAAACTACCTCTACCTCAGGCTCTGCTTGGGGCTCTGGTTGTGGTTCCGGCTCGGGCTCTGATTCCTCTTCTCCGGCCGTAGGCAAATCGATTGGGATTTCCCGCATTACGCGGTCGTGATCCCCCTCCATTTCGGTGGGGTTATCGGGAATAGGCAGTTGGCCTTCCGGCTTCAGCAGGGAGCCATCCGTCGACTTATCAACGGGCTCATCTGCCCGCTTTTCAACTGGTTCCGGGACCTGCTTTTCAATGGGCTTTTCCACCGGCTTGGGCATCGGTTTTTCAACCGGCTGCTTCTCACGGGTATCAGTTCCACTACCGGCCGGAGCGAAGTTAAAACCACTAGTGGCCTGGTAATTTCCAGACTTCTCCTGCTGGGTGAGTTCCTTAGTATCTTCCTTCGCAAAGGAAATGCGCTGGTTTTTCCTGCGGACATAGCCCACAACAAAAAGCAGCGCGATAATAACGACAATCGCGACGACAAGGAGTATCCACTGAGTTGGAGTCATAACTCTCATTATGCAGTATCAACGACTCTTCCTCACTTACTCCGCGCCTACTCCGCTCCTGTCGACGGAGTTGCGGATGCCGGTGACATTCGCTGCGAGATTACTCGAGTCACACCATCGCCCCGCATGGTCACACCGTAGAGCACATTCGCAACGTCCATTGTTGGCTTCTGGTGCGTAATGACAATCAGCTGACTGGTCGCGCGGAGTTCCTCGAGCAACGCAATAAGGCGACGCAGGTTAACGTCGTCAAGCGCTGCCTCCACCTCGTCGAGCACGTAAAACGGACTCGGGCGAGCGCGGAAAATAGCAACGAGCATTGCCAGCGCCGTCAGCGACTTCTCGCCGCCGGAGAGCAACGAGAGTCGCTTGACCTTTTTGCCCGGTGGGCGAGCTTCAACCTCGATACCTGTGGTTAGCAGGTTGTCAGGCTCAGTGAGAACCAGTCGTCCGTCACCGCCCGGGAAAAGCGTTTGGAAGACCGCGGGGAATTCTGCCTCGACATCGTTCCACGCGTCTGTGAAGAGCTGCAGAATCGTGGCATCGACTTCCTCGACAACATCGGTGAGGTCCTGGCGGGCCTTGAGGACATCATCGAGCTGCGTGGATAGGAAAGAGTAGCGCTCCTCCATCGCCTTATACTCCTCCAGCGCCAACGGGTTGACGCGGCCGAGCACACGCAGATCCTTCTCCGCCTGTTTGAGCTGCTTCGTCACGGCTGCGCGGTCAAAGTTCTCATCAGGAGCAAAGTCCGCGAGCAGGTCATCGACAGACAGCCCCAACTGGTCGACGATGCGCTCTGCAGCCTCGGTCACGCGGACCTGCGCCTGTGCACGGGCGATGTCTCCCTGGTGCGCGGAATCCGTTAGCTGTGCCAGCTCACGTTGCGCCCCATTTGCCTCCGTCCGTGCCACCGATAGTGCCTGCGACACCGTCTTCTTCTGCGCCTCGGCATCGTCGCGATCGGCCTCTGCCCGCGCCAACGACACGTTGACCTTCGCATGCAAATCCTCAGCCAGCTCCGCGACGACTTCTGCCAATTCGCGCTGGGCAACCTTAGCCATCTGCGCCTGCTCATGGCGCGCCTTCGCTACGCGCTCCGACGCAGCCTGGCGACGAAGCCGCTCGGCCTTACCTCGTACACTCGACAGCCTCTCCTCTGCCGTACGCAGCGACAGACGCGCCTCTGTCTCCATGGCGCGCACTGCCGTCAGAGCCTCCGAGGCACGGTCACGTTCGCTTGTCGACGGTTCCCCCTCCTCGGGGTCACGGTCAACGCGAGCCAAGCGGTCCGCAACCTCCGCCAATTCCTTCTGGAGCTTCGTTACTCGGTCCACGGCTTCGGCTCCGCGCTGCTCAGCACGTTCGGCATCATGCACCACGCCGGACAGCTGCGCCGTGGCCCGAGTTCGGGCATCCGTGAGGACCTTCATACGACTCTGATGCTCACGCAGCGCAGCACGGGCGGCCGCAGCGTCAGTGCGGCGGTCCTCTTCTTCGGCCTGTGCACCGGAGAGCACACCACCGAGGTCACTCAAACGCACCTGCGCCTCCGCCAGCTCTTCGCGGGCCTTGGCAATGTCGGCGGCGATTTCCACACCTGATGCAGTGCCACCAGCACCGCCAGCTACCCAACCAGAGCCACGCAGCACACCATCGCGGTCAACAACGCGCAGTCGAGTATCCTGCGTCACCAGCTCACGGGCAACGAGTTCGTCGTCGCAGGCCACGACATCAACGAGCAGAGAGGTCAACGAACCCGAAAGCTTCGCGGGCACTGTCACATGGTCGAGCAGCCAGGATGCCTGTGCGGGCAAAGTGATGTCCAAGCGCCAGGAGTCGGATGCATCCGCAGAACTGATAACGACGGCACTGCCTTTGCCTGCAGCCACCAGCTCGTCGATAAGCGAATCTCCACTGCCCTCGCTGACTAGTGCTTCGGCGGCCGCGCCGAGGGCTGCGGTGAGCGCTTTTTCCCAGCCAGCGTCGACATCGATGACTTCAGAGAGAACGCCGAGCTCGTGCTTTTCGCGTAGCCACGCGGTGCCGTCGTTGGCAGCAGCGGTGCGGGCGGTCTCTAGAGCTTCGATGCGAGCGGACAAACCTGAGACGCTGCGCTCGAGGTCGCGCTCGTCAGCACGGAGTTCTTTCAACCGTGTAGAGGCCAGCTCTGCTTCCCGGTTAGCCTGTTCATAAACGCTCTGCAGCTCGGGACCTTCGAATTCGGCCTCGGCTAGTTCCTGTGCGGCGTTTTCCACGGCTTCGGTGGCATCGGCCCGGCGTTCGTCGGCCTCATTGGTTTGCTCGGCAAGGCGTGCAGCTTCGGCTTCGGCGGCTTCCAAGCGAGTGCGCAGAGATTCTTCGGCGGAAATGAGGCGAACCACTCCTTCGCGACGGTCGGCGATTGCGCGAACGGCCGCGAGGTGCTCGGCCTCTGCTTCGCGGAACGTTTCCTCGGCATCGAAAAGCGTTTCGCCGATTTCCTCCAGCTTTTCGCGAGCCTCTGCCTCTGCCTCTGCAAGCGTGGCTTCTTCGGTGGCGGCATCGTCGGCACGCTGCTCCAGGAAGTCCGGGTCCGGGCCTACCCACGGAGCGACGGAATGGTCGGCCGCGCGATCGGCGGCGATGCGGGCCGTCGCTTGAATACGCTCACCGAGTGCGGAGAGACGGAACCATAGGTCACGGGCAGCATCGGCAGCTGGAGTAATGTCCTCCAATTCGGCTTCGAGTTCTGCAGTGCGCTCAGCGGCAATCTCAGCACGCTCCGTGGCAGCTTCTACTTTTTCCTCAATGAGCTTGGCTTGACCAGCAATGTCATTGAGGCTGTCCTGCAAGTCCACGAAGTCCGCGGCAGCCAAACGCAACTTGGCATCGCGCAGGTCTGCCTGCACAGTCTGAGCGCGAGAGGCAGCCTCAGCCTGACGTTTTAGCGGCTTGAGTTGACGGGAAAGCTCACCTGTCAGGTCCTGCAGCCGGTCGAGATTGGCCTGCATCGACTGCAGTTTACGCTGCGCCTTTTCTTTGCGACGACGGTGTTTGAGCACGCCTGCGGCTTCTTCAATAAACGCACGACGCTCCTCTGGCCGAGACTCCAGAATCTGAGAAAGCCGGCCCTGGCCGACGATGATGTGCATCTCACGGCCAATGCCGGTGTCGCTGAGGAGTTCTTGGACGTCCATGAGGCGGACGCGAGAACCGTTGATTTCGTATTCGCTGGCGCCGTCGCGGTACATGCGACGCGTGACAGAGACTTCTTTATATTGAATGGGAAGTGCCCCATCGGAATTGTCGATGGTAAGAGTAACCTCCGCGCGCCCCAAGGGCTTTCGCCCGGAAGTACCCGCGAAGATGACATCTTCCATTTTGCCGCCACGGAGGGTCTTGGCGGAGTGCTCGCCCATAACCCACGCGAGGGCGTCGACAACATTCGACTTACCAGATCCATTCGGGCCGACAACTGCGCAGATGCCGGGCTCGAATTTCATCGTCGTCGCCGAAGCGAAGGATTTAAAGCCCTTCAGAGTCAGCGATTTCAAATACATGGGGCAATATCTTACCTGCAGTTGTGGACTGGAGCTGAATTAACCCAAGGACCCACTTGTTTTCACAGCCTCATTTACACAGCCTGGATTACACAGCCGCCTGCTTGGCCGACGTGTAGGCCGACTCACCGTGCTGAGCAACGTCGATACCAGAATGTTCCTGCTCGCCGTGGATACGCCAGCCGACGGTTACCTTCAGAACTCGGGCAATGATGTACGTCAGCACGCCCGAGAACACCGCTGCGATGACCGCAATAATGATCTGGATGGCGAACAATTTCAGGCCGTCGATGCCACCGCCGGTAAGCAGTCCGCGGTCGTTAGCCAGCAGGCCAACACCAATCGTTCCCCACATGGCTGCAACCAGATGCAGACCAACCACATCCAGGGTGTCATCGAAGTTGAACTTGTACTTTAAACCAACGCCCCAGCAAGCCAGCACACCGCCGATATAGCCCAGAATGATTGAAGTCACCGGGTTCATATCTCCTGCGGCCGGAGTAATAGTCACAAGCCCTGCGATGACCCCCGAAGCAGCACCCAGCGAGGTGGGATGTCCATCACGAAAACGCTCGAGTGAAATCCAGCCGAGCATGCCTAGGCACGCTGCCACGGTCGTATTTAGCCATGCCAGACCAGCGACACCGTCGGCAGCAAATGCCGAACCGCCGTTGAAGCCGAACCAGCCGAACCACAGCAGTGCAGCACCCAGCATGACGAGTGGCAGGTTATGCGGGCGATGCTGGCTGCCATCGATAGACTTGCGCTTGCCGACGATAATCGCCAGCACCAAAGCGGCGGTACCAGCAGCAATGTGCACAACCGTACCGCCAGCGAAGTCAATTGGAGCGATGGCAGCCTCGCCGTCAGCGGCCCCAAACAGTTTTGCCGAAAGGCTCTCTGCAGAGTGGCTCAGCAGACCACCACCCCAGACCATGTATGCCATTGGGAAGTACACCAGCGTTGTCCAGATACCGACGAAAATCAACCAGGTGGAGAACTTCACGCGTTCGGCCAGCGCGCCAGAAATCAGCGCTACAGAAATAGAGCAGAACGTGAGCTGAAATCCGATGTCGATGATGTTCGGGTAACCGTTTGCACCCGTAATATAGTTGCCGTCATCGTCCGTGATTGAGTTACGCAGTCCAAAGAACTCGAACGGGTTGGCAAATACACCACCGATTGGCTGCGACCCGTAGGACATCGACCAGCCCCACAGGACGTAAATGGCACCGACAACGCCAACAGCGCCAAAGCTCATCATCATCATGTTGAGCACCGACTTCTGTCGCGACATGCCGCCATAGAACAGCGCGAGCGCCGGTGTCATGAGCAAGACCAACGAAGCCGAGATCAGCATCCACGCTGAGTTTCCCGACTGTGCAATCACTTCTTCAGGCGTCATTTGTGCCTCCCCTGTCTGTCAGTAGGTAGTTATTAACTTAAACCACCCTGATTCCGTATTTGCGTAGTCTTTTTCTCACTTGCGTATTTTTCTAGCGCTCCGGGAGCTCTTTAGCGCCCCAATCAACTACCCCAAGACACGAAAAAATCCCCCGCCAACTGCGCAAAATCAATCACACAGAGCGAGGGATAAAACGTATTCGAATTTTTCGGTTTCCTACACCGACATGGGGGGGGGAGGAAGACAGTTAGCACCCGCTTAACGACGGTCAAACGTGCTAAATGCCCCCTTCGGTTCCTGCCATAGGGGCACCACTGCCGTCACATTGCCTGGAGTATTCGGCCCCTCCAGCCAAGCGAGCAAACTCTCACAGTCTGCCCGTGGCCCTTCGGCAACAACTAACACCCGACCATCCGGATAGTTCTGGGCGTAACCAACCAACCCCAACTCCAGTGCCGTCGCGCGGGTGTGCCAGCGAAAACCGACACCTTGAACGCGTCCGTGTACCCATGCGGTAAGGCGGACGTCGTTAAGCGGCATCGGACTCACGCACCGTCATCGGGTCGGAACCATCCCAGCACTCGATCTTGTCGTGACCGCGGAGGTTAGGCAGATCATCGCGGTGGAATACTGGATTAAGTCCCTTGGCCTTCTGCTCGGAATAGTTCTTCAACAGGGCGACTGCGACACCGCCTAGCGGCAGAATCGCGATGATATTGATGGTGGCCATGAGTGCGGAGAACGTATCTGCAAGCGACCAGACTAGCGGCACGGAACCGACAGCTCCGCCAATCACGCACAGGATAACCAGGACGCGCACGGTGTTCAAGACAGCCTTGCTCTTTGACAGGAACGGGATATTCGCCTCGGCGTAGTAGTAGTTACCCACCAGCGAGGAGAACGCGAGGAAGAAGATGATAACCGTGACCGCGTGGATGGCCCACGTACCCACCTGCGCCGACAGCGCAGCCTGAGTCAACGCGGTGCCCTCCGCATCGCCGCCGAAGGTCGGATCGGACAACAGGATGATAACTGCGGTGATGGTACAGACGACCCAGGTGTCGAAGTAGACACCCATCGTCTGGATTAGGCCCTGTTTGACCGGGTGCGACACCGACGCCGTAGCCGCCGCATTTGGTGTGGAACCCATACCGGCCTCGTTGGAGAACAGACCACGGCGAATACCCTGCATCATGGCGGTACCGACAGCGGCACCAGCGATCTCACGGATACCGAAGGCGTGCTCAAAAATCAGCTTGATCATGCCCGGCACCTCGGTGATGTTGAGAGCCAAGACAATCAGGCCGAGGATAATGTAAGCCACGGCCATAATCGGCACGATGATCTGTGTCACCGCCGAAATACGCTGCACACCACCGAAGATGATGACGCCGGCCAAGATTGCCAGCACAATGCCGACGCAGAATTTAAAGATCGGCGTTTCCTGACCAGTCGACTCAGCCACAGCCGCCGTGATTGAGTTGGATTGCACCGCATTGAACACAAAACCGTAGGTCACCGTGATCGCGATGACGAACAGCGACGCCATCCAGCGCCAGTTCTCTCCCAGCCCCTTGGTGATGTAGTACGCGGGCCCTCCTCGGTAAGAGTCCTTATCCCGCACCTTGTACAGCTGCGCCAGCGTCGACTCCACGAAGCTGGTAGCACCGCCAATCGCAGCGAGTAGCCACATCCAAAACACGGCACCTGGCCCACCCGTAGTGATTGCCACCGCCACACCTGCGACGTTACCGGTACCGACACGCGAGGCAGCAGAGATTGTGAAGGCCTTAAAGGCCGAGATGCCCTTGACCCCCTCGGAGATGTCAGACGGCTTTTCGGTAATTGCCTTGAACATCTCCGGGATGTACCGGAGCTGCACCACAATGGTCCGCCAACAGAAGTACAGGCCTGCACCGCTGAGTAGCAGAATCATGAACAGCCAGTACTTGTCATTCCAGGCGTTGACCCAATCGGTCGCTTGTTCCATGAAGCTCATAAGGAAATTCTAGCGCTGACAGGTGGGACACAGATAACTCGATCTATTCCCAAATGGCAGACGTACAATTGCGCGCCCACACCTCGAGCACGGCTCCCCCGCTTGGCCATAGGCGTTCAAGCTCCGCTCGAAATAGCCACTTTCGCCGTTGACATGTACATATAGTGCGTCAAAGCTCGTGCCGCCGGCCGCTAGCGCCCGCTGAAGTACCGCTTGGCCCTCCCGCAGAAGTTTCGCTAATCGACGGACCGAAAGGTCGCACGCCGGCACGCGACCATCAACCTTCGCCGCCCAAAGCATTTCGTCGGCATAAATGTTGCCGATGCCGGACACGATGTTCTGATTGAGCAATACGGCCTTGATTGGCGAACGCGACTTCATCATGCGGTGTGCAAGTGCAACCACATCGACAGTTGGCTCCAATAGATCGGGCGCGATCTTGGCTGCGGGTTCCGGAACAAAGCGACCGTGGTATTCGACCATTTCACAGGCCCAGACCCAACCAAAGGTGCGCTGATCGTTGAAGTTGATAAGGTGCCGAGCGCCGTCCGGCAGGGCTATGTCAAATGCGGCCCTGGTGTGGCGTCCGGGCAGCGTATCGGGCGTGTACGGAGCTTCCACACGCAATTGGCCGCTCATACCCAGGTGGATGGCAATTGCGGAGTCGTCGTCAAGCGTGAGCCACATGAACTTGCCGCGGCGATCCGTAGCGATAACCGTGCGCCCGCGCGTACGACCGATAAACTCTGCGGCACCACCGGGTTGGCGCCGCACAGCACGAGCGTTGTAGACGAAAGTATCCTCGATGCGGCCACCGACGACGTAAGCGTCGAGACCGCGGCGTACGGACTCGACTTCAGGAAGCTCGGGCATTATGCAAGTGCAGTATGCGCCTGATGCGCGGCGTGCATCTCGGCTTCCTTCTTCGTGGCGCCGGTACCGCTGCCCTTAACCACGCCGTCAACCAGCACGTCGACGTAGAAAGTTAGGTCATGGTCGGGGCCGGTGGTGCGCACGGTGTACTCAGCAGCCGGTAGTTGCTTGGCTGCCAGGCGCTCCTGCAACAGCGTCTTCCAGTCACGACCGCGAGACTCCGTCGGGGCATCGTCAATCATCTGGTTAAACAGGCGAAGAACGGTCTCGCGGGCAACCTCAAAGCCATGCTGCAGGTAAATGGCACCCAGCAGTGCCTCGGTGGTGTCAGCGAGAATTGAGTGCTTATCCGCGCCACCGGTGGCCTTCTCACCGCGACCGAGGAGAATGTGCTCCCCCAATCCGATACTGCGGGCCAGGTCAGCCAGCGCGTACATGTTCACGACACCTGCGCGCATCTTGGAAATATCCTGCTCAGCACGGTCCGGGAAGCGACGGTAGAGTTCTTCAGCAACGCACATGCCCAGCACGGCGTCGCCCAGGAACTCTAGACGCTCGTTATTGGTCAGCATGCCATTTTCATTTGCGAAACTGCGGTGGGTCAGAGCGAGCTTCAGGGACTCCTCTGGTAGTTCAACACCGAGTTTTTCCAGCAGCGGGGCGTGATCGACGGCCTCAAAGGCCGCCTTTCTAGCCGCTTCACCGGTTAGCCGACGCTTGCGGCTCATCCGTTATATCTCCTTTAAAGTCTTCGTCTAAGTCGTCGTCGATTACTTATCGTCCCCGAGCGAGCCAAACTTTTCCGCCAGGCCAGCCCAACGCGGATCAATACGCTCCTCTTCACCCGAGATGCCGTCTGGTTCCGGCACTTCCGAGTCCGACTCAGCACAGCTGGAATCGAAATCCAGACAGGTCGGATTGAAGGGCAGATTCAAGCCCGCCTCATCGATGACGGCTTGAGTGATATCCACCGTATTGTCGACGATCTGACCAACTTCGTCCTCAACGTCTTCTTCCTCGGCATCGTCGCCTGTGATGAAGTCCTCGTTGTTGGAAAAGACAGCCGAAATATGGAAGCTGAGCTCCGGATTCAGCGGGGCTAGGCAGCGCACGCACTCGCCGGTGGCCTTGGCAGTCACAGTCGCGTCAACCATGACACCACTGCCGAGGTTCGTGACAATGCCGTCAACGACAACCTCCTCGCCAGCGGCGATGCCAATCATCTCGACACCAACGCGGACTGGGCTATCGCCTACCTTGCGGAACTGCTCGGGCATGCCGCCCTGCAGACATGTCGAAACGTCCAGAACAAATGGGGATGAGTCAGTCATGATAGACCTCAGTCTACCCCGAAGATGCGCTAACGCTCGTACCGGCGGCGTTCCTGCCCCTCGGAGAAGGAAGACGGCGCGTTCTGCGCCCCTGCACCACCGCCGACGGCACCGGCCCCTGAACGCAGTACAGAGCGATTGCGACCGACATTGCGCAGGGTCTCCTGGAGGGTCTGCTCAAACTCGGCGAGCTTGGAGTCAACGTAACGGTCACACTCTTCGCGGAGGCGAGAGGAATCCGCGTGTGCGTCGGACAGCAGACGATTCGCTTCGTCGTTGGCCTCGCGGACGACCGTCGACTCAGCGACCAGGCGAGCCTGCTCCTCACGGCCTTCCGCAACGGAACGCTCGTAGGATTCGTTACCAGCGTGAATCAGGCGATCGGACTCGGCAGAAGCACGATCCACAATGTTGTCGTACTCGTGCTGAGCATCCTCGCGGAGACGACGAGCGTCGTCCTCAGCGGCCGCAACGGTGCCAGCCGCGTGAGCATTGGCATTCTCAACGGTGTGGTTAGCGCGGGCCTCTGCGTCGTCGACAATACGATGGGCTTCTTCATCCGCAGACGAAATGGTGTTGTTCGCCCGGGCTTCAGCATCGTTGATAATCTCATCCCGCTGGTCCAAGACATCCTGCGCGTCATCGAGCTCAGCCGGGAAAGCATCCCTCAGTTCATCGAGCAACTCGAGAACACGCTGGCGCGGGACCATACAATTGGCCGACAGTGGCACGCCGTGTGCCTCTTCTAGGATCTGGACCAGTTCATCAAGAGATTCGAAGACGCGAAACATGACTTACATGCTACTTCAGTCTGAGCTGCAGGGCGTGCAAGACAGGCTCAGGAACTAGGCCTTCCACCGAACCGCCGTACCGAACAACTTCCTTCATCAGTGTCGACGACACGTGACCGTACTTCGGATCAGCCTCCACAAAGAGAGTTTCAATGCCAGTCATGCGCCGATTCATCTGTGCCATAGGAGCCTCATACTCGTAGTCTGCTGCCGAGCGCAGTCCCTTGACCAGGCAGGTAATCCCCTGCGCGGAGGTGTAGTCCACCAACAGCTTCGACCAGGAGTCCACCCGCACATTGTCCAGGTGCTGCGTGCACTGCCGAATGAGGTCCATGCGCTCTTCGACGTTGAACATGCCCTGCTTATTCGGGTTGTGGGTAACCAACACGGTCAACTGACCGAATTGGCGCGCGGCACGCTCAATCACATCGAGGTGACCACAGGTCATGGGATCGTAGGAACCGGGGCAGCATGCGTGAGTCATAGAGGTCAAACCACCTTTGGCCGTCGTAAAGCGTAAAGAAGAACGTTAAGCGTTGTGGATAGCGGTGTCGAAGCGCGCCAATCCATGAATGCGGCGCTTCAGCTTCTGCTGGAGCTGCTCATAGCCCTCCGGCCACTGCGTCTCGTCGTCATCGCGGTGACGCTCCACAGTCACTACCGCGCCCGGCGCGAGGAAGCTGCGCAGAGCCTCCAACATCTCTGTAACGGCCTCCCCCGCCAGCTCGTAGGGAGGATCAGCGATGACGCGGTCAAAAGGCTCGCCCGGCGCGCCCGCAAGGTACGATGACACTTTCATCGGAGACACGGCCACATCGGGATGCCCCACGGTGCGAATGTTCTTTTCAATGGCGGCAATGGCGTTCGGATCGTTTTCCACCAATACGACGGAACGCGCGCCACGGGAAGCCGCTTCCAAACCGAGCGCACCTGAGCCCGCGAACAAGTCGAGAACGCGAGTTCCCTCTAACCCAAAGCGTGTGGACCAGGATGAAAAGATGGCTTCTTTCGCGCGGTCACTGGTTGGCCGAGTGGTCTCTCCCTTGGGTGCGACTAGTCTGCGACCGCGCGCCTCACCTGCAATAATGCGGGTCATCTACTTCCCTTCGTGCGATGTGTTCTCGTTGCCGTTGTTCTGTGCCATCGTGCTGTGAGTTGCTGGCGTGATTCGTGCCAGCAGCTGACCACCTTCGACATCCACAAATTGATCTGCCGCCACCTCCGCGACCGTACCCGGGCAGGGCGCTAAAACCGGCGCTTCTAGCTTGACGGCCTCCACGACCGCAATGACCTGGCCAGTCGTCACCGAGTCTTTCTCGGCGACCTCCCAGCGGACTACTCCTGCAAAAGGTGCACAGACATTTACCATGCCCAACAGTCTACTTAGGTCTAACTAGGAGCGGTCCAAGTAGTTCGACTGCTCTTCATCAATATCGGAGATGAGCTCCCCCACAAGTCTCTCATCGCTGTCGAGGAGAGCCGTGGCGTCGTGCCGGGTGCGCTCGATGATCTCGCCGTCGGTGGTGAGGTCCACCAGACCGAGGCCAGTTGCCAGTCCCGATTGGTCATCACCGAGTAGATCACCAAAACTACGCGTGGCCAGGTCTAACTCCGCCAGTTGAATACCATCGGTGGTGGTGGCAATGCGTTCCAACCGGGTACGCTCCGGTGTCTGAGAATGCGTGTGTGTACACAGGAAACACAGTCCACCCCGGTCACCGCGGCCGACGCGACCGCGCAGCTGGTGAATCTGCGAGATACCGTAGCTCTCGGCGCGGCGAATCATCATGATCGTGGCCTCTGGTACATCCACGCCGACTTCGATAACTGTGGTGGACACCAGCACATCCAGCTGACCTCCGGCAAAAGCCTGCATCACGCGGTCTTTGTCCTCCGGTGCCATATTGCCGTGCAACTGACTGATACGTACACCGGGCAGTTTCTTCCTCGCTCGGTCGAACACCGCTTCCACAGACTCGTCGAGGAACTGTTCCTCATCGCGGGTAATACGAGGACAGACAATGAAGGCGCGGTTGCCCTTGGACACTTCTTCCCCAATGCGCTCCCAGGTTCGTGCCTCCCAGCGGGGTTTCTCCAGCGTCGGTACGACAAAGGATTGGATCTCCTGACGTCCCCGTGGCAATTCCGTCAACTGCGAAACTGCAAGGTCGCCAAAAATGGTCATCGCTACCGTGCGCGGAATCGGGGTTGCCGACATCACCAACAGATGCGGTGTCATTCCGCCCCGTCCCCTGCTGCGCAATTGATCGCGCTGGCGCACACCAAAGCGGTGCTGCTCATCGACGACCACCAACCCGAGATCGAAGAACTCCACGCCCTCACTGAGCAGGGCATGCGTGCCGACGACAATGTCCGCCTCCCCGTTGACTGCCTCCAACAGGGTTGCCCGGCGCTCCTTCGTCGACATCGAACCCGTCAGCAGTCGCACAGTCACTGCTACTCCGGCTTGCTCCAGCATCGCTGTCAGCGATCGGTAGTGCTGTTGGGCCAGGACTTCCGTCGGCGCCAGCATCGCGCACTGTCGGCTGGCATCGACTGCCTGCAGCATTCCCAGCAGGGCCACCACGGTCTTACCCGAGCCGACTTCACCTGCCAGCAGGCGGTTCATAGGGCTGGTCTGCGACATGTCGTGCGCAATATCGGCCGCGACCGCGACCTGACCGTCGGTAAGCGAAAACGGCAGTCCTCGGCGTAGCTCGTCGCGAAGCCCTCCGGTGACCTCCGTGCAGGCCGGAGCGGTGAGGCTCTCTTGAGTGCGTTTACGTGCACCAACGGCGAGTTGGAGCTCAAGCGCTTCGTCATACTTCAGCCGGGTGAGCGCAATGTCGGGGCCCGCGATGGAGGGAAAGTGTGCGCCACGCAGTGCGGAGTCGAAATCGGTAAGTCCCTCCGGTGTGGCGGGCAACGGGTCTGGCTGCAGCGGTAACCATTCGAGGATGCGCTGCATGAACAGAGCCAGGTGAATACCCGCTACTCCTTTGCGGCCACGGTAAATGGGCAGGTAAGGGCGAGTGAGAAGCCGCTGCATCTCCGCAATCCCCTTGGCCGTTTTCGTCAGTGTGGCCAGCTTGCCAGTGGCTGCGCCTACCGAACCATCGGCTTTGAGCACCATGCAGTCAACATTTTTCAGCTGCAGCTCATTGCGGAACTCGCTGAGTGTGCCAACAATGAGCAGACGCACACCGGGGTGCAGCATATTGCGCAGCCATTCGGCACCAAAAATCGCGGCCGGAAGAATGCGCACGCCGTCGCTGACATAGATTTTCAGTGGCTTGCGTCGGTCGGCGAAGGCGGGCGCTGGCGAGATGCTGTGCACCTCCACGACTGTGGTGATGGTGTCGCCAATGTCGGAAAATGACACATCTAAGCTCTTACCCTGCGCCACGTAGCGCTTTGGGAAATTCGTCAGTGCATCCGAGACGGTCTCCATACCGAAACCTGTGTGAAGTTTCTTCGCAATCTTTGGACCCACCACGATATTCAGGGGCGTGCGCGCATAATCCGAGCCGAGCCATCCGAGCATCGTGCTACTCGATTCCTATCTGCACCGGCTCATCGATGCCAGTTGCATCATAGGCTACGACCTCCACAGGCTTGTCCAGCCGCGCCCGCACTTGCTCTATGTCCACGTCCTCAGCTCCGCGCCCGAGCAGCAGAGTCACTAGTTCCCCGCCGCCAGCCAACAGGTCTGAGACGATCTCTGTGAGCGCGTCAGTCAAAGGCTTATCGACGTCCGCAGCGATTACAGCCGTTCGCGTGCCATTGGCAGCCTCGCCCATCGCGTACGCGGCAACCTCCAGCGGCAGCTCAGCCGAATGCACGGCCAAGGCCGCGAGGCCAGCCGGAATGGAGTCTGTAGAAACTACCGCGAGTGTCGGATTAGCCGCGGCAGCAGCGAATTCGATATCCGCCAATTCCTGGTCGCTGACTAGACCATTTGGCAGCAGGATTACCTCATCCGCACCCCGCATGGCAGTCAGTGCCTTGGTGACCACATTTTCAGCGAACTCCTGGTCGGCGATGGCTGCGCGATCTGTTGGAGTGGATGTGGGAGTCGGAGCGGGGGTCGGGCTGATAGCAATCGCTCCAGAGGAAGTGATGAGATCTTTCAGCGGACCGTCCGGCACTACCGCAATGAGGATGCGAGTGGACTCAGGTGTTGTCTCCGGTTCATCGAGCACCTCGATGCGGATGCCCTCCGGACGACCGAAGTCAAGTGCCGCTTCGATAACTGCGCCCGGCTCCACTGTGTGGATATGCACCATGTACTGTGCGGTCTCCGCATTACCAGCGTCACCTGCGATGATGAGCGAGTTTCCCAGCGGGTTTAACCGCTCTCGCAGTGTCTCCACCGCCTGGGTATCCGCCAAGGAAATCAGGTACATGACCTCCATCTCAACGGTGGCTACGTGCGGCGCGTCGACATGTAAATCAACCGGTGCGGCTGCGCGGCCGCTGACTTCGTCGGCAAGCGCGTCGAGCAGAATAACCAACCCCACGCCGCCGGCGTCGACCACACCCGCCTGCTGCAGTGCCGGGAGCTGGCTGGGGGTTTTCGCCAGCGCATCGCGAGCGGCATCTGCAATCGTGTCGGCGAGCTCCTCAATTGAGTCGCCCTCAAATTCCTCCGCGACAATCGCGGCGTGACGCAGGACTGTCAGAATCGTGCCCTCCACCGGATTGGCAATCGCCTGGGAGACATGTTGTACAGCTAGCTTTAGCGAGTGCTGCACCGACTCAACACCAATGCCGCTACCGGAAGCTGCCTCAGCCACCGCACGAAAAACCTGCGAGAGCACAGTGCCCGAATTACCGCGGGCACCACGCACCGCACCGGCAGCCAGCGCCGCGGTGACTGCGCGAACATCGGAAGCGTCTGCCTTTTGCGCTTCCTCATACGCCGAACTCAACGTCGCGAGCATATTCGACCCGGTATCGGAATCCGGTACTGGGAAGACATTGAGACTGTTGATCTCATCGCGGCGGGATTGAAGCGCATCAATACCCCGGGCAACCCAGCCGACAATCGCGGCAGAACCAATCTGCGAAGACATGAATTCCTATTCTAGCGTCCAGTCGATAGGGGTAGCTCCCTGACGAATCAGCGACTCATTGGCCCGGCTGAACGGGCGCGACCCGAAGAACCCACGGGATGCCGACAGCGGTGACGGGTGCGGCGAACAGATGCAGTCCACGCCCGGGAGCCAACGCTGCAAACTCTGCGCATCGCGTCCCCACAGAATTGCCACGAGAGGCTTGTCCCGAGCGACCAATGCTTTGATGGCATGCTCCGTGATTGCCTCCCAGCCCTTACCACGGTGCGAGGCAGCAGCACCCGGGCGCACGGTCAGCACACGGTTGAACAGAGCTACGCCCTGCCTACTCCACGGAGTGAGGTCACCGTTGGAGGGAGTCGGGAGCCCCAGGTCGGAGGAGTACTCCTTAAAAATATTCGCCAACGACCGCGGTACCGGCTTCACATCCGGTTGGACCGAGAAGCTGAGCCCCATCGCGTGCCCCGGGGTCGGATACGGGTCCTGGCCGATGATGAGCACCTTGACCTCATCGAATGGGTAAGTGAAGGCGCGCAGCACATCGGTGCCCGCGGGCAGGTAGCCGTAGCCGGCCGCGTTTTCCTCGCGCAGGAACTGCCCCATCCGGTGGATATCATCGGCCACTGGCTCCAGCGCTTTCTGCCACCCTTCTTCGACCGGCAACGGATCCATGTCATGCAGCCTTTCTTCTCAAAACCTCGTCGAACTCTTAAAAGGAAACCCAACCGGCATCGCGGGCAGGGGGTTTGCCGTCGATAAGCACCGAATCGAACTTTTCCTTCGACACCGTGCCGATAGCGCGGAATCCCGTCGGAGGCTCCCCCGGTGTCGAACCAATCAGTGTGTGGTCCTCCCCGCCGGTGAGCACCCACTCCCATGGATCGACGGCGAGGTATTCGCCAGCGGCAATCTGCAACTCATCGGGCGCAATCGCACTGCTGTCAACTTCCAAAGTAACCCTGGAGGCCTGCGCAATAGCGCGGAGATCCACCACCAGTCCATCGGAATTGTCCGTCAGTGAACGCACTCCTGTGGCTCGCGCCGTGGCCCCCCTGCGGTATTCAAATTCGGGCGTACAGTGTGCTGCCACCAGCTGCGCAAACTCACTTGGAACCTTTGCCGGGCTTCCGCAGTGCTGCAGCAGCGCAAGGCCCGCTGCAGAGTAGCCGATGCGCCCCGACGCAATCACCGTATCCCCCGCGCGTGCCGCTGAGCGCAGCAGCGGCCGCCCCAGCCCACCGAGTTCGCCCATCGCAGTGATGGAAATCACCAGAGAATCTCCGCTGACCATGTCACCACCGACGAGCTCCGCGGGACATTGCTTGCCTTCCTGCCACAACCCCTCGGCGATACCGGTGACCACGCTCACCGGAGTATGCAACGGTGCTGAGATGGCGAAAAGCATTGCCGTTGGACGTGCACCCATCGATTCGATGTCGGCGAAATTCTGTACCGCGGCCTTAGCTCCAACTTGCTGAGGTGTCGACCAGTCCAGGCGGAAGTGGCGCCCTTCCACCAGCATGTCAGTGGAGGTGACAAAGCGGGCGTTGGGGGTTGTCTGCGTCAAGACGGCGGCATCGTCGCCATTGCGTGCCGACGGGGCGATAGCCCGAATAGCCTCAATGACCCCAAACTCGCCAATATCGCCAATGGTCAATTCAGTCACAGTGTCGAGTCACATTCCTAATAGTCGATGGTTAACCGTTAATAACGGAACCCGTCTCGGCATTGCCCCCAACCAATTGGAGTTGGTACCGGACAACGTAGAATCAGGCCCATGGTAGACGCACCCCGATCGGGAGAAACAGTTCAGTCCAAGGGTAGCCGGACACGCGCGGGCATCGCACTCGCTATCGCCATTATCTCTATCCTCGGCATCATTTTTGCCGCAAAGATTTACCAGGATAGTCAGGCGGCGAAACCAGTCGCGATTTCCAACCCGGAGCTCCCCGCCAATGACTCGCCTGAGTGTGCGGAACTGCTCGACCGACTGCCAGAACGCGCCGCAGGTCTGGTTCGCGCCGAAATTGCAGAGCCGGCTCCAGAAGGTGCCGCTGTGTACCGAAACTTGGAACAAGACCGCATCACGCTGCGCTGTGGCGCGAACGTACCTAACCAGTACAACGAACTGGCCAAGACCGAAGAGGTCAAGGGCATTTCGTGGCTGCGCGTTGTCGACAGTACCGACGAATCTTTGGCGACTTGGTTCACCGTCGGCCGTGAGCCAGTGGTTGCGATTACCGCCGAAGGAAATGCAAAGGCGGACGACGCACTGCGTGATCTCGCCGAGGCGCTGCTCCCGGATTCCGAGTACAAGAACAAACCGGAGCGCGGCGGTGTCCCGCTGGCAGAATTGGCAGCTCCGGAAGCTGATAAGCGCTGTAGCGGCTTGGAAGCTGCCCTCCCCCGCGATCTCGGCAACCGTCACCGTCTGAGCGCAGCGGAAATGCCGGCTGACATGCCGAAGGACATGGTCATTTGGGGCGGTACCCCAGCCGATCCGGTGGTGCTGCGCTGTGGTGTCGACGAGCCGGCTGGCTACAGCACCACCACGCAGCAGCTAACACAGGTTGGTGACATTGTCTGGTTCAACGAACCAACGCTGTCCTCCGGTACCTCCGCCACCTGGTACGCCATGGGGCGTGAACGCTTCGTCGCCGTTGAAATGCCAATGTCGGAGGCCAGCTCTCTGATGCCGGTGCTCTCCTCGGTCATCGCTGACAACCTGGAGAACATCTCGCCGAGCGAAGAGAAGTAAGAACCAGCTTTTATCGACGAGCTACCAGCGCCCGCTCAATCAGGGCGCTGAGCAGCTCCTCGTAGGCAACACCTGAGGCCGCAAACATCTGCGGGTACATCGAAATCGGGGTGAAACCCGGCATGGTGTTGACCTCATTGATAATCGGGCCATTATCCGTGACAAAGAAGTCCACGCGAGTCAGACCATCAGAGCCCAGTGCCCTGAACGCCCGACGAGCATCCTTCTCCAGCGCCTTCAAAACATCCTCTGGCAGCTCAGCCGGAATCTGCGCCGAAACGATGTCATCCAAGTACTTGGTCTCAAAACCGTAGAAGCCCTCGTCGGAGTCCTCCGTGCCACGCAGCAAGGACGGAACCGATACCTGCAGGCTGCCGTCAGCGCGCTGCAACACGCCAATCTCCACCTCGGCACCGTCTACACCGGCCTCTACGATGACCTTCCAGTCATGCTCTCGGGCCAGCTCTACCGCCGCATCCAGATTCGCCCAATCATCGACGCGGGAGATACCAATCGACGATCCGCCACGGGCAGGTTTGACGAACACCGGCAGGCCAAGGGTCTCCTTGTCCTCGTCGGAAAGCGACTCGCCAACGTGCAAAACGACCTGCTTGCCGATAGGAAGCCCCGCTGCCTGCAGGAGATTCTTCGTGCGTTCCTTATCCATACCCGCCGCGGAAGCGAGCACGCCCGGGCCGACGTAAGCAATGCCGGAAAGCTCAAAGAGCCCCTGGATTGTGCCATCCTCGCCGTGCGGACCGTGGAGAACAGGGAAGATGACGTCGACAGTGTCGAAAACCTCGCCGGCGCGATCACCGGTGACATAGCGGAACTCACCGCGGCGTGACGGCGAGGTGCTCAGCGCAACTTCCTCGCCTGGGATGACCTCCGGCATCGTACGCCCCTGCGTGCGCAGCGTGTCCGTCTCACGCGTGCCGACGGTCCAGACACCATCCTTGGTAATACCAATGGGAACCACTCGGAAGCGGTTCTCATCCAGGTGATCCATAATTGCGCCAGCTGAGACACAGGAGACACTGTGTTCAGGGCTTGCGCCGCCGTAGATAACGGCGACGGAAATGCGATCTGCAGACGAGCTATTCGACGAAGTCATGGTGACTAAGTTTAGCCCCGCCCCTGCATTATTGGTTATTCCGACTTGCGGCTGCGCCCCATCAGCTTACGAATTGTCTCATCGACCTTCGCGCCTTCGTGGCAGACAGCGTAAACGGCCTCAGTAATTGGCATTTCCACGCCATTGCGGCGAGCGAGGTCACGGACCGAGATTGAAGAAATCACACCCTCAGCCACCTGACCACGCGTAGCGTGCTGCGCCTGCTCCATCGTGTCACCGCGACCGAGACGGTCACCGAAGGTGCGGTTACGCGACAGTGGTGAGGAACAGGTGGCCACCAAGTCGCCGAGACCGGCTAGACCCGCGAAGGTCTTATCCTCTGCGCCAACCGCGTCGCCCAAACGTGTGATTTCCGCCAGGCCACGGGTGATGATGGTTGCCAACGTGTTCTCACCCAAGCCCTGCCCAGAGGCCATACCGCAGGCCAACGCAATGACGTTCTTGCAGGCACCGCCGATTTCGCAGCCGATCACATCGGTGTTGGTGTAGGGACGGAAGTAATTAGTGGCGACTGCCGCCTGAATCATCTTGGCGTTGTTCTCATCAGCGCAAGCAATGACCGTTGCCGCTGGCTGCTCCATCGCAACTTCGCGGGCGAGGTTCGGGCCCGATAGCACCGCAATACGCTCTGCTGGCAGGTCTGTGACCTCAGCGATGACCTCACTCATGCGCAGATGTGTCTCACGCTCCACGCCCTTCGCCAGGCTGAGCAGAATCGTCTCCGGTCCGATGAAGTCCTTCCAGACCTTGAGATTGTCACGCAGGGTCTGCGAGGGCACGCCCAGCACCACCACATCCGCGCCCTTCAGCGCGGCCTCTGCATCCGAGGTGGCTTCAATGTTTCGCGGCAGTCCCAGCCCAGGTAGGTAGTCGTGGTTTTCGCGGCTGATCTGAATACGCTGTGCCTGCTCTGCACGTCGCGACCACAGCCGTACAGGATTGCCCGCATCAGCAAAAACCTTGGCGAGCGTCGTGCCCCACGACCCCGCGCCCATCACTGAAACCTGCACCATCGCCGCGACCTTCCTCCGTTAGTCTCTAATCTCCAACAAGTCTAGCGAGACGTTCTCACACTGCGATACTAAACTAGGTCGGCGACAAAGGATTGAAAGGGAATTCACGATGATGCACGAAGAGGACAAGGACCTCAAGGGCGATACCTCCGTGACCGGTCGCCTGCGCCAGATTCCGACGAAGCCAGGTCAGGATGTCACCAAGCCGACCTTTGCGGCCGGCGCGGTTCTGTGGCGAGGCGATGTCCACAACCCTGAAATCTGCGTAATTCACCGTCCTTCTTACGACGACTGGTCGCTGCCGAAGGGAAAGCTCGACGCCGGTGAGAACCTGATTGCCACCGCTGTCCGCGAGATCTGGGAAGAAACAGGCTACCGAGTCCGGTTGGGCAAGCTGGTCGGCAACGTCTCCTACCCTGTCGCTGGACGCACGAAGTTGGTCTGGTACTGGACCGCTGAGGTGCAAGGCGGCGACTTCGAGCAGAACTCCGAGGTCAATGAGCTTCGCTGGGTCTCCTGGGACGAAGCCGAGGAGCTGCTGTCCTACGATCTCGACCGCGACGTGCTGGTCAAGGCCCGCAAGCGCATGAACAAGGAACCGGACACCCGTCTCATTCTGGTTCGCCATGGGCGTGCGCACCGCCGCACCAACTGGAACGGCAATGATGCACTGCGGCCGCTGGATAAGAAGGGACGTCGTCAAGCGGAACTGCTCGTCTCTGCGCTGGAGGGTTTCCGCCCCGAGCGCGTCTACTCCGCCGAGCCCGTGCGTTGCCAGGACACCGTCGCGCCACTCGCCGCAGAGCTGGGCATGCAGGTCACAGTCGACGAACGGCTTGGCGACGAACACTGGATTGCCAACCAGGTCGAGTCCAAGAAGGCCTTCGAGGACATTGTCGCGCTAGGCGGAGTCAGCGTGGTCTGCTCTCAGGGCATCACCATCCCTGACCTGTTGGCCGCTTGGTCCGCCGAGGGCACCCTGCCCTTCGACGAGGAAATCCTGTGCAAGAAGGGCTCGGCCTGGGTACTCGGCTTCAACGACGGTGTGATGACCACGGCTGATTACTACGCCTCGGCGCTGCCGGTGAAGTAACCCCCTACAACCTCGGATCCATCGGTTCTGACTCCAGCGCCAACACACCGAAGACGGGGACATGGATCCGATGCAGAGGCTCGCCCGCCGCTAGGCGCTCCAGCGACTCGATGCCGAGGGCATATTCGCGTAGCGCCGATGACTGCTTGTGCTGCAGATTTCGCCGCTTCAGACGCTCTTGACGCTGCGGGTGCAGGTAGTCATGCCCATAAATCATGCGCAGATACTTCCGTCCCCGCACCTTCATGCCGGGCTGTACCTGCCGGTCCACTGCGGCGTTTTCCATCGGCTTGACGACGGCCCCTTCCCCGCCCGACTCTGTCAGCTGCAACCACCACTGCGATGCGGCCTCCACCTGTTCCGGGTCACTGGGGTCAAGGACGAAGCAGCGCGTCAGCCGGTAGATCTCACTGTCAGCTGCTACTAGCTGGTTCGCGATATCCAAGTGCCATGAGTGGGGCTTGTGGTGCCAGGTGGCATCCTCACTTGCCAGCACTTGGAAAGGTGCGAACTGAATCTTCTTGTCACTGTCGACATACCGGTTGTAGGCAGCACGGAACTTCTCGAGCTCGTCCAGAATCTGCTCTGGCGCAGGACCACCGACCTCTACTCCCCTGTCGGTTGCCGCCTGCAGAGCGGCCGCGAGCTGTCTGGCAGCACCGATACCAGCGGCAGCGGTGGGTGCATAGATGTCGTCGATAAGCCCTTGGGCCTTAAGATTCCAGGGCAGCATTTCGCCGTCGAGCAGGACCCAGTCGCCGAATTGGTCGAAAAGCCCGGCGCGCTCTGCGGCCTTGGTCATGGCATCAAGTGCCGGGGACGCGTCATCGAAGAAGGCACGCCCCGTCCGGGTGTAGGCGTACGAGTTAGCACCGAAACGAGTCTTCGCCCCTGGCTGGATCAGGCACAGCACAGCTCGGGAACCCATGTGCTTTTCCTGGCACATGACCTGGTCAGTGTGCGCTGCGTAGTAGCGGAATGCCTCCTCCGGGTGTTCCAGGAATCCCTCTCGCTGCGAGGTCGGCGCCGGTGACATGGTCGGTGGCAGGTACGGAATTTTCTCCGGTGCGAGCGTGAAACGGCTGATAGTTTCCAGCGCTGCAGCTGCGCGGTCACTATCAATGCGAATGCGGCCATGCCGACCAGTCTGGATACCATCGACATCTAGCACGTCAGTGATGCGCAGCTCGGACTCCGGGCGGTTGGTGGTCTTGCGCGATGGAGCCTCCCACCAGGTCTGCTTTGCATCGACCTGCACGGTCTCTAGTTCGGGATAGCGCAGCGCAGAGAGCTTGCCGCCGAAGACACAACCGGTGTCGATGCACATGGTGTTATTGACCCAGCGCAGCCAGTCTGCTTCCATGTGGCCATAGACGACACGAGCGGAACCGCGGTAGTCCGCTGCCCAATCCAGTCGTTCTGGCAGGCCATTTTCGTCGATCTTGCCAGTAGTGGCACCGTAGAGCGCGAACTCACGGACCTTTCCGGAGGCCCTGCCATGGAGGTGCTCAGGCAGTCCCGCGTGGGCTACAACCAGGGCGCCGTCGTCAAGCACAAAGTGCACCGGCAGGTGGTCGATGAAGTCGCGGACGTCTTTCCGGAACTCCTCGCTTTCATCGGCGAGCTGAGTGAGCGTCTCGGCCAGCCCGTGACCAGTGGTGACGTTGTGGCCGTCGAGGGCGCGCACCAACTTAGAGTCGTGGTTTCCGGGCACGCAGAGAGCGTTGCCGGCCACGACCATCCCCATGACCAACTTCAAGACAGCTGGACTGTTGGGACCGCGGTCAACAAGGTCACCAACGAAAATGGCCGTACGGCCATCTGGGTGATGAGCATTGCCGCCATCTGCCGACAGCTGATAGCCGAGCTTTGCCAGCAGTGCGGTCAACTCGTCGTAGCAGCCGTGAACATCGCCGATGATGTCGAACGGACCGTGGAGATCGCTGCGGTCGACCTTCAGCGGCACACGTTCAATGGTGACGTTGTCGATTTCCGCCGCGGAATTCAAGATGAAAACATTGTGAATCTTCTCGCGCTTGAGGTGTTTGAGCCCTCGGCGCAGATCGCGGTGCTGGCGCTCCAACACCTCGACTCCGAAGTTGCGGTCAGCGCGCTGGCTGTGCCGCTCCTTCAGCTCCGCTAACGGAAGGTTCAAAACGATGGCAGCACTCAGAGCATGGTGGCTGCGCGCCAGCTTCACCAACCGGGCACGGTCCTGCGGTTTCACATTCGTCGCATCAACAACAGTAAGCAATCCGGCTTCCAGGCGCGTGCCGACGATTGTCTCCAGCAGTTCAAAAGCAGGCGCCGTCGCCGCCTGGTTATTCGGATCGTTGGAAACAATGCCGCGACAGGTATCCGAGGATACGACTTCAAATGGGCCGAAGTGTCGTGCCGCAAAAGTCGACTTTCCGGCGCCAGAGACACCGACCAGCATGACCAAGCTGAGGTTAGTAAGCGAGATGGTACTCATAATTAGCTCTCCTCTGCTGCGGTGAAGTCGAAGGAAAAGACCGCCATTTGGGTCGGTTGGCCGTAAGTTTCGTGCACGTCCCCAATACCGTCAAAGTCCACCAGATAACCGAACTTCTCGGCCACGCCCTTCGCCCACTGGCGAAATTCCACGCGGCTGAACTCGAAGCGGTGATCAAGGTGTCGGAACTGTCCGGGCGCTAGGTTTGGATAGCACGCGTTGTAGTCACTGTTCGGCGTCGTGACGATGACATACTGCGGCCTGGCAAGCCCGAAAACGTTGTTCTCCAGCGCGGGCAGCCGATCGGCATCAACATGCTCAATGACCTCCATCAGGATTGCCACGTCCATGTTCGCAATGCGCTCGTCGGCATAGGTGACCGAGGATTGGAAAAGCTCTACCCGCGCAGCTTGGCGCTCCGGCATGCGATCTAGGTTCAGCGCCTTGTGCGCCTTACGAAGCTCCCCTACAGAGACATCAGTGCCAACGATCTGCGCGATTCGCGGATTCTCCAGCAACGGCCCGAGCAACACGCCGGAACCACAGCCGATGTCCACCACGCTGCGCGGGCGCAGTCTAAATACCTCACGCAGGACTCGGTCTTGACGCTGTCGATTGAGCGGCTTGGCTGTCTGGTCACCGCTGGCCAGTTCGATTGCACCAGCTTCCCCGGCAAGCTTCACGACGGCTTCGTTGACCAGGCCTTTTTGATCGGCAAGGTAGCGCTTTAGGATTTTCTCCCGCTGCGGGTGCTCCGGCAGCCAGTCCTGGGCGCGCGCGGCCAGCTTGTCGATTTCCCGGTCATCAACCCAATAGTGTTTCCCACCGTCGAGGACGGGAAGCAGAATATACAGGTGATTGAGCAAATCACGAACGGTTGCTCGACCTGTGAGGGTCACCGTCGGTGAGAACTTCTGCCCGGCAATGTTGTTGAAGAAATCGCAGGTGACCTTCCACCCCAATGGCTCAAACAAAGCACGGATTTCTTCCTCGGTGCCGGGTACCGCCGCGACTGTCGCGGTGAGATCGCTTGGGGTTTCGTCGTAAGGCGAAGTCTTTTCCATGACCATCGCCGTGGAGAAGACCGACTTCAACGCCACAGTCAAAAGCGATGACGCAGCCCACTGCCGATCATTAATGTAGCCGGTCAGATTGAACGTATCGGCACGGTACTGCTTGAGTTTCAGCAACTCATCGCGGTCAATATCAACCCAGAGGGCTGCCGTGCATTCGGCATCGGTTGCAGTGGGGAAAAAGACGCGGGCAACACCGAACTTTAACTCGGCCTCATGCACGCGATCGGGATGCTTTCGCAAAATAAATCCCAAATCGCGTGCCGATTCACCAGGCGAAGATTCACCTAGCCGAGAGTGTTTAGTGATTGCCAGATACATACGGCAAGTTTAACGCCTACCGCGGATTGGACTAGAGCATTTTTGACCTACATCGTCTTCGGCTTGTGGGCCGGACGACTCTTCTCGTAGGCCACAATGTCCGCTTCGTTGCGCAGGGTCAGGGAGACGTCGTCAAGCCCTTCCATCAGACGCCAGCGAGTGTAGTCATCGACCTCGAATGGGAAGACCTGCTCGCCGGCCTCGACGGTGCGGGTCTCCAGGTTGACGGTGAGCTCCATGCCCGGGTTGGCCTCGAGCAACTTCCACAGCAGCTCGACATCAGACTGCTGCATCTGTGCGGCGAGCAGGCCCGCCTTGCCGGCATTACCGCGGAAGATATCGGCGAAGCGGGATGAGATGACGACGCGGAAGCCGTAGTCCATCAGCGCCCACACGGCGTGCTCACGGGAGGAACCGGTACCGAAGTCCGGCCCTGCTACGAGGATGGAGCCCTTGGCATATTCCGGGCGGTTGAGCACGAAGTCGGATTCGTTGTTGCGCCAGTTGCTGAACAAGCCATCCTCAAATCCGGTGCGGGTGACGCGCTTTAGGTAGACGGCCGGGATGATCTGGTCGGTGTCGACGTTGGATCGCTGCAGGGGAACGCCGACGCCGGTGTGAGTATCAAACTTTTCCATGGTGAAAGGTCCTTAGAAGTTCTGCTTGGGGCTGTTGTACAACGATCGGCGGTTAGAGATCAGCCGGCGCTGCGAAGTGACCGGCGACGGCGGTAGCTGCGGCGACAGCCGGGCTGACCAGGTGGGTACGACCACCCTTACCTTGGCGACCTTCGAAGTTGCGGTTGGAGGTCGAAGCGCAACGCTGGCCCGGGGTCAGCTGGTCCGGGTTCATGCCAAGGCACATGGAACAGCCTGGCATACGCCATTCAGCGCCTGCCTCTTCGAAGATCTTGCCCAGTCCCTCTTCCTCAGCCTGCGCGCGGACCTTTGCGGAGCCCGGCACGATGAGCATCTGGACGCCGTCGGCAACCTTGCGGTCCTTCAGCACGTCGGCGACGGCGCGCATGTCCTCGATGCGGCCGTTGGTGCAGGAACCTACGAAGACCACGTTGACCTTGACATCGCGCATCGGGGTGCCCGGCTTCAGATCCATGTACTCTAGTGCGCGCTCGGCGGCGATGCGGTCGGAGTCCTCGGCGATGAACTCCGGATCCGGCACGGTCTCCCCCAGCGGCACGCCCTGGCCCGGGTTGGTACCCCAGGTAACGAATGGAGTCAGCGCGGAACCGTCGATTTCGACGACCTTGTCGAACTCTGCATCCTCGTCGGTAACCAGGGACTTCCAGTACTCGACCGCCTCGTCCCACTGCTCGCCCTGCGGCGCGTGCGGGCGGCCCTTCAGGTACTCGAAGGTGGTTTCGTCTGGAGCGATCATGCCGGCGCGGGCACCGGCCTCGATGGACATGTTGCAGATGGTCATGCGGGCTTCCATCGACAGCTTCTCGATGGCCTCGCCACGGTACTCGATAACATGGCCCTGGCCACCACCGGTACCAATCTTGGCGATAATCGCCAGAATCAGGTCCTTGGCGGTAACACCATCCTGCAGCTCGCCGGTGACATTGACCGCCATGGTCTTAAAAGGCTTCAGTGGCAGGGTCTGGGTAGCCAGAACGTGCTCAACTTCGGAAGTACCGATACCAAAGGCCATCGCGCCGAAAGCACCGTGCGTTGCAGTGTGGGAGTCACCACAGACAACGGTGGTGCCCGGTTGAGTCAGGCCCAGCTGCGGACCGACAACGTGCACGATGCCCTGTTCACGGTCGCCCATCGGATGCAGGCGGATTCCGAACTCTTCGGCATTCTTGCGCAATGTGGCAATCTGGGTGCGAGAGGTCGGTTCCTCAATTAAATCAATCTGGCCACCGGCTACAGTCGTCGGAACGTTGTGGTCCTCGGTTGCGATGGTCAGATCCGGGCGGCGCACCTTGCGCCCTGCCAGACGGAGGCCATCAAAAGCCTGCGGCGAGGTAACCTCGTGGACGAGGTGCAGATCGATATAAATCAGATCTGGTTCGCCGTTTTCGCCTTGCTTGACAACGTGGTCACGCCAGACTTTCTCGGCCAGAGTCTTCGGGCTAGTGTCCGTGGTGCGCATAGTGGGTGAGCCGCCTTCCGGATATATCGCTTTTATCTCAAAGTATGAGATGTTAATATCATGGCATGGGACAGATTAGCACATCCGAGACGCCAGCTCTAAGTGGCATTAAAGTTCTCGATCGTTCGGTACTCATTCTCAAGTCCGTTGCAGAAACTCCTCGCACCCTCGCCGAGCTCTGCGAGGACACCGGGCTGCCCCGCGCAACCGCCCATCGGCTGGCCACGGCGTTGGAAGTGCACCGCCTTGTCACCCGCACGCCGGACGGCCGCTGGACGACGGGCCCCGGGCTCACCGAGATCACGCCTGTCACCACTGACCTGCTTGCCGACGCCGCAGCGCACATCCTGCCGAAGCTGGTAGAGGTCACCGGCGAGTCAGTGCAGCTCTACCGGCTCACCGGCGACACCCGCACCTGTATTGCCTCCATGGAGCCCGCCACCGGGCTGCGTAACACCGTGCCAGTTGGCTCTCGCATGCCGCTAACCGCCGGCTCCGCCGCACGTGTTCTCCTGGCCTTTGGCCCGGCCAACCTCGCTGAGCGAATGCTTCCCGACGCCGACTTCAACCAACAGGACCTCGACGACTGCCGACGTCTCGGCTGGTCCGAGTCCATGGGTGAGCGCGACCCCGCACTTGCCTCCGTCTCCGCCCCGGTTTTCGACAGCAACCAGCGCATGATTGCAGTCCTATCCGTCTCCGGCCCCGTGGAGCGCATGACTCCGTCGCCCTACGAATGCTGGGGCGCAAAGGTTCTCGGCGCCGCTGAAGAGATGAGCTCCCGACTGTAATGCCCGCTTACCGTCACCTTGTCCTTCTTCTGTCCATGTTCGCGGCGGTCGGTTCGTCCGTCGTTCACATGGGTGTGCCTTTTCTCATCCCATCCCTACAGGAAAACGGCTTAAGCCTCTCCGCCGCCGGCCTCGTCGCAGCAATGCCGGCGGCCGGTATTGTCTTCACGCTCATCGCCTGGGGCTGGTTTGTCGACCGCTATGGCGAACGCGCAGCTCTGTTCGCCGGCCTGACCTCTACTGCCTTAACGACGGGGCTTGCGGCGCTAGCTTCGTCGTCAAGCCCGGCCCTGCTCGGGGCCACACTCTTCCTCGCCGGATGTGCGGCGGCGAGCGTGAACTCAGCATCCGGCCGCGTGGTGTCGGGCTGGTACCCACCGCATCAGCGCGGCACTGCGATGGGCATTCGCCAAATGGCTCAGCCCCTCGGAGCGGCGTTGTCCGCAGTCACCCTGCACCCGCTCGCACAGAATTACAGCATCGGAGTCGCACTCGCGATGCCCGCAATCCTGTGCACCGTGCTGGCGTTGCTTGTACTGATAGGCGTGAAGAATCCCCCACGCCCTGATGCCTCGAACCCCACCGTCACGGCCAGCCCCTACCGGGACGGCAAGTACCTCGTGCGCATCCACATCGCCTCGGCACTGCTGTCCTGGCCGCAGTCGATGATGGGCGCCTACATTCTCGTGTGGCTGTTGTCCGTGGGTTATGCCGATGGCACGGCGGGCACAATTGTGATGGTCTCGCAGCTGCTCGGTGCCGGATCGCGAGCATTGATGGGTGTGGTCTCCGACCGAGTGCGATCCCGCATCCGCCCCTACCGCTGGGTCTCGGGTGCGACCTTTGTTTTGGCTGTCGCAATGATGATTACCAGCTGGGCTGATTGGCGCACGCTTGGAACTTTGCTGGTCTGCGCACTGGCCGTTGCTGTGGTCAGCCCGAATGGTCTTGCTTTCACCGCAGTTGCTGAATACGCAGGTCCCTTCTGGTCCGGACGCGCTATGGGTACGCAGAACACGTTCCAGAACATTATCTACGCTGCAACGCCTCCGGTTTCGGGTGCGATTGTGGCCGCTGCGGGCTTCCCCGCGCTGTTTGCCGTCACGGCCCTGTTCCCCGCCGCCGCGCTGGGTATTGCGCCACGAGAAGACCAGAACCGCAACGGGCGGGTAGAGCTGGGCTAATTAGTCTGTCGCTTGCCGACGAATCGGTCGGTAGCAATGGTTGCGGCAACACCGAGGCTGGCTAGTCCAATCATCGGCCCCCACGCTAGCCACGGCGCCCGCTCGAGATATTGTGTGGATTCGTTGAGGATTACGCCCCAATCTGGACTGCCTACACCTGCGCCTACGCCGAGGAAGCCGAGTGCTGCAAGGGCTATAGCATTATGGGCAATCCTGGTCACGGCATGGCGAACTACTGCTGGAATGGTCGTGGGAAGAACATGCAGCTTCAAAAGGTGCCAACGGCTGGCTCCCATGGTTTGCGCAAATCGGTAGTGCCCGGATGCAGCGGCTTCGTTAGCAACTTCGACGCAATGTACAGCAAGTGGAATCCACCCGACCAAGAACACCGCTATCGCAGCTGTCAGCATCGAGCGGCCCAACACACCAGCCAGAATAAGGCCCAGCAATATTGCGGGTACCGCATTCATGGCGTCTCCGAAGAACTGCACTGGCGCCCCTAGATGCCCAATCACAAGGGCGATGAGTGCGCACACTACGGTCACCAGGATTGCAGTTCCGATAGTGGCGCCGATGCCGTCGGCAAGCCGCGCCCAAATGTCACGACCAAGTTGATCGGTCCCCAGTGGGTGTTGCCAGGACGGTGAAAAGAAGCGTTGCGCAGAGTCGATATCCGCGCTGCGGGGGACTCCCAGCGCAATTAGCACGATAGGAATAATCGACAGGATGAGACTCCAGAAACGTCGACCTCCTGTAGGCCGGCCAACAGTGGCGATGCTTCCTCGCAGCTTCCGCGCATACTGTCCCCGTATTGCCTGAGCCACGAATCCACAGATTATGCCGATTCCCAACACCACAGTCACCGCAGCTTGCAGAACAGGAATATCGCCCGCAGTAGCAGCCGCAACTACGTTGCGCCCAAAGCCCGGCAAATGAAAGGTGACCTCAATTGCTGCGGTGGCTGATAACGTGCCCGCAAAGAACAGCGTCAACTGTGACAGTGTCGGCAGCAGGCTACGCCAAGTGACAAATCGAATAATTGTTGATTTTGGAACGCCATTGGTGCGCCAAGATTCTACCCAGGGCTCTGCCAACGCAGTATCAGCTGAAATCAGCAGCACGCGCCCATAGAGTCCCGCGGCGGGCAGGCCAATTGCCAGCACTGGCAGCACCATATGCGCAGGTGATGCCCAACCGCTTACCGGAAACATCCGCAGTTCAACAGCCAACCACCACAACAGCAAGACCGCCACCACAAAGTTTGGCAGTGCGGCGAGAACCGCTAGCACGCTAGGTGTCCATTTCCCGGCTCGCATCCCCGCAATCCGCGGAAGTACGAGCGCCAGCGCAACGAAGACGCACAACGCCATGGAAGTCGCAGTCAATGCGAACGTAATACCGAAGCCGTTCACGGCCTGAGCGAAAGCATCTTGTCCGGTTACCCACGAGGTGCCAAAATCACCGTGAAGAATATTTGTCGTCCACTGCTGGAGTGACTCCCAAGGCGTTGTCGGCAGGCCATATTCTCTGCGAACAGCCTCAATAAGCTCCGGTGTTATCTCCCGTTCCCGCTCACGGGCACGCAGAACGGCGTATGCGGGTTCCCGTCCTGTCAACCACGGCAACAGGGCCATGAGGACGAGAAGTCCCACAACTGAGGCAACTACCGCGAAAGCTTTCCGAATCACTTAGCCGTCTTCTCTGTGATCAGGTGGCGCTCCATCGGATCGAGTGCGATACCACGAACATTCTTCGCACCGATTAGTGATTTTTCATGAGACAGCGGAACTACTGCACCATCAGCAACAATTTCCGCGCCGATTCGAGCTGCTGCCGACAGGCGCTCCTCATCGTTGCCAAGCTCAGCGGCCTTCTCAATATCGGCATCTATGGTCTGGTTACACAGCTGCGAGAGGTTATAAGAGCTCTCACAGGTGAAGTCGGATTGTAGGAAGCTGATTGGATCAGCCGCACCGAGCATGTAATTACGGGAGCCGATGATGACATCAAAGTTCCCCTCGAGCATGTCGGCTTCCAAAGAGTTGTAGTCGGCTACCGTGATGTCGACTGTGAATCCCATCTTGCGCAGCTGATCTGCGACGAGATTGGCAACCTCGGGCAGCTCCGCGCGGGAATCCCACGTAGCCAAGCGGATTTCCTTCCCCTTGCCATCCGGCCCCGGCTTGACAGTGGTCTCAGGAGTTGTTGCCGCCCACGGGGCTGAACGATTGAAAATCGCCCCCTTCGGATTCACCGCTTGAGCTTCAAAAATGTCCCTAACCACCGGTTCGGGATCGATTGCAGCGGCTACTTCCTTACGCAGTGCGGCGTCGGCAAACACGCCTTTTTCGGTATTAAAATGCAGGAGATTGACACGAGGTAAATCCACCTTGGACACGTCGACGTCATCGAGGCCGCCAAGCGATGAGATTGGCAACCCCTTCACCAGGTCTTGTTCATCTGCGCGCAGTGCATTCGTACGAGCTGTGGAATCCCCAATGAAAGACAATGTCAGAGTCTCAGTTTCCGGCTTACCATTCCGGTAGTCGGCGAATGCACGTGCGGATACGGTACCGTCTGGATTCTTCGTCTCGAGCTCAAACGGACCTGTACCATGCCCAAAGGGATCAGGCGCGTCCCCTTCAAATGCTGCGGGTGAGAGAACCATAGTTCCCGGGTCGGCAAAGCGCTTCACCAGAATTGGATCATCTTTATCCGAAGTGACGGTAACCTCTCGGTCTCCCGTCGCGGTAGCCTGAAGTCGGTCCTTGCCGAGTCCCTTTGGCCTCGTCGGCGCATCAATGGCATGTGTAAGCGAATTAGCTACGGCCTGTGCATCGACTGGCGCTCCATCGTGAAAAGTCAATCCATCCGGCAGAGTGAATACAACGGTGCGAGCATCTTTCACTTCCCACTTCTCTGCCAGTTCGGGCTTAACGGTGCCCTCGTCATCAATCGCCACAAGCATTTCCGTGGCACCTGCGCGGGTCGACAGGACTGCGTCATCGGAGTATGGCGAGAACTCTGCAACCGGTTCGAATTGCAGGGCTACGCGCAGCGCATCCGCATCACCGCTGCCCTGCGCAAAGCAGGAGGTCAACGCGAACGGCAAAGCCGCAGTGGCCAGAATTAGGCCAATTTTTCGATTCATAAGGCTACTTCTCTTTCGCAAGTGTCTAGGTGGATTTTGAATAGTTGTTTGATGTTGTCTAGTGCTGCTGTCTAGTGCTGCTGTCTCAGCTTGATTAACCCCACGGCTGATATCAGCAATAAAACGGTCATGATTGCCCACGGCGCTGCTGCCAACAACTGTGGGGTCTCGGCCCAATCCAGGGTGGCGCCAACCACAATCGACCCCATTAAAACGGCGAGTCCACCGAAGCTGTTGAGAAAACCGTATGCAGAACCGAGGTCCCTATTCCCGGTTAGTTTTCCGACGAGGTCTTTGGCTATCGGAACTGCAATCATCATTCCGAGATGCATCACTAGCAGCATTGTCACTGCCGGCGCGAAGGCCCACCATCCCTCCATGCGGATAGGTGCGCAGACCGCAATGATGGCGAAGGCAAACGCCATCAGGCCAAAACCGCCACCGATAGCAACCCCTAATGGCAATTTCTCGGCCCACTTAGTCACGGTGGTTTGCAGCCCGATAACAAATACCGCTGAGATGACAAAGAACCAGCTCAGGTATTCATCGCTGCCTGTGGCGCGACGCAGTTCTACCGGAAGAGCCAAATACTGCTGGTTATAGGCGAGCAAATAAGTCGAGTAGAACACCGCAAACACAATGAACGCTCGATTGCGAAGGATTCGCCCCCACGCAGCGGTCATACTGCCACCAGCTGAATGTACACCTTCCCATCTCCGTGCTAACAGCAGATGCATGACAAAGATGCCGGCAAAGATGGCTGCGCCGGCAAAGGAGACAGCTGAAAAACCGATCGGGATCAGCAGCGCACCAATCACGGGGCCGGTGAGTGAGCCCAAACGGGAATAGCTTTCGTCAAGCGCAAAGAGTTGTGCCCGTGTACACACTCCTTGTTTCTCGAGTTCGGCACCCCCACCGGCCAGCAAGGACTCAACTGCAGGCGAGAACAGTGCTGCCGCAAAGCCAATGAGGACAACGCCAAGAAACACCATTGGCACAGAGGTTGCCAGTCCAGTTACCAGGAAACCTACAACGCGAAGCGCAACTCCAACGAGCAACACCTTGATTGCCCCGAAACGATCGGCAAGACCGCCGCCGAGGAAGAACATTCCCTGTTGGCTAAAGGTTCGTACACCGAGCACCAGACCAACCACGACACCGCTGGCACCCAAATTATTCGAGAGCTCGACGGCAATGAACGGGACAACGAGGTAAAAACCGATGTTGAAAAGCAGCTGCGTAATCAACAGTGCTTGAATCTTTTTGGGCAACTGCTTCACGACGCTAGCTCCTCTGCAGCCGACAGAAGCTCAACAACTTCAGGAATATCGGTCTTATGGAGCTCTCCAACCGGGCCGCTAAAGACCGCTTCTCCTGCTGACATGACAATTATGTGATTACACAATCGCAACAAGCTGCTTATGTCATGAGATACCAGCAGTACCGTCGCCTCAGTGCTGAGGAGCACCTCTTCCAACATGGCAGCGGTATCCCTGTCCAGAGCAGAAAAAGCCTCATCGGCAATGATAAGTTCAGGTTTACCAATGAGCGCACGCGCAATTGCCATTCGCTGTCGCTGACCACCAGAGAGCTCATGGGGTCGTCGATACGCAAATTCCGGATTGAGTCCCAGAGATTCCAACATCGCTCGAACATCTCCAGTTGCAAACTCACAAATGCTGTCGATTACCGGTCGATGTGGCAATAACGTGGTATCTGGATTCTGCGGAATATAGCCAATTGGCCCCTGTGCCATAGTGACCGTGCCACTGTCAGGACACAACTGACCTGTCAAGAGACTGATTAGGCTACTCTTGCCCGCCCCTGATCGCCCCATGATGCCAACCACACTTCCCTGCGGAATCGTGAGAGTGACATCGAGGAGCCTACCTTTGCAAGTAACTCCATCGATACTGATCATGCGCAGACTCGCTCTTGCACAGTGCCACTCTCCAAATAGAGGATTCGTGTAGCGATCTTTCGCGCTACTCGCTCGTCGTGGGTGGCAATAACAATGGCTGTTTGCGTGCGCTCATGCAGCTTCCGCAACGCGCCTACTACCTCTAGAGTCGCAATCGGATCCAGCGAGGAGGTAGGTTCGTCGGCAAGCAGCAGCGAAGGAGACGGTTTCATTGCCAGCGCCGCCGCAATTGCGACACGCTGACGCTGACCTCCGGACAACTCCATGGGATAGCGATGAGCCTGTTCTCGGGAAATACCACAAGCTTCGAGCGCATCGAAACCACTATTACGCGCAAGAATTCGTACTTGCCTATCGCAGCGCACAAGAGGATTAAGGCACGCCAAGGTGTCTTGCATAATAAAGCTGGTACGCAGACCTTGTTGGCTTAATGTGCGAAGTAGCGACGTCTTTCCGGATCCGGACTGTCCCATCACCGCGATAATGTCCTTTGGAAAAACATCAAGTTTGTCGATGTGGAGTACATTCAAATCGCCAGCTGATACATCGACATCATGCAAGCGCACTATCGCGGAATCGCCCATTCTCCCCTTCTTGCCAATCAGTTTCATTAAGAGGAGTTTAACACGTTGAACTCTAAATCCGTACTGCCTGCTCCCGCGCCCACCAAACAAATCGAGCCACGCACGCGCTCCAGTGCACAGCCAGTAAACACAACAGCACACCACTGACGGTGTACAGCCACTGCGCTCCAACGCTGTCGCCCAGCATGTGCGTACCAAGGCTCAGCGTGCCCACGGGGAAGGTTGCACCCCACCAACCAGGGCTATAGCCGGCCCAACGGATTACGGCGCGAGTGAATCGTCGTAAAGCAATGGCAGCGAGGAAGATGCCGACAATGAGCACCACAGCGCCGTAAGCGACAGCGAAGGTCCGATCGAAAAGCAGCTGCGCGGCAGCCGTCGACTGACCGACCAGCCCGAGCGGGATCCATGCAGTACCGGCGATGGAATCGGGGATGCGCATGGTGCCAGAGAGCAGCGCGACGTAGCAGCGTACGAAAATTGGTAGGACGGTGATTAGCGCCATCCAGAAGAATATTTGCCCGCAGACGTGATAAAAGGTGCCGTAGTCGATACTCAACTGTGCACCGCTTGTCGCCGCCACCATCGGGGCAACCAGCGCGAGGCCCCACTGAAAAGTTGGTTCGCCTTCGAATCCTCGCAGTTGGCGAAGGCTGACGTAGATTGCCAACGGCGCACCGATCCACCAGGACACCAGCTGCCACGATGAGTTACTAGCTAGCGCAGTCGCAGCACTACCGAGAGCCATGATGCCCATCGAGAGCATGCCCCACGGCGCCATCAGCTTCGAGCGGAAAGGCGGGTTTCGAAGACGCAACCAGCCGACCACGATAAAACCGAGAATGCCCACCGCCATGACGAGAAGAAGCTCCGGAATCACCGGCACGTCATGGATGTGCGCAAGCGTGGCGAAGATGGACGTACCCATCAGAGATCCTGCCCACGCGGGCCCGGCGGGTGCCAGCACATCACGGCGAGAAGAGTTGGTCATGCTCATACCGTATTTGTTCTTGCCACAGCTACAGCTATCACCAGACTCTGTGAGGGGTACCATAAATGCATGTACCCCTTCGCTGTGGCCGAACTCGAAGCACTTCTCACCGCCGCCCGTGCAGGCTCGATCTCCAAGGCCGCGCGTGAGCTAGGCATCAATCAGCAGACCATGTCCGCACGCATCGCGCGGGCGGAAAAAGCGCTGGGAATCACCGTCTTCGAACGCTCCCCCTACGGCGTATCTCCCACGGAAAACGGGCAAGTGCTTATCGACGCCCTCCCAGACCTCCTCGCCGCCTGCCACAGGTTTTCGGGCATTGCCGCCAGCTTGCGTTCCGACGATGTTCCCCGCCACCTCACCCTTGCGGTGTCCAACACTGTCGCTGAGCTCTACTACCCCGGCTGGGCCGCCGAGTTCCACCGGCAACATCCCGCAGTCAAACTGTCGATGGTGCAGGCAAACTCCCGTGAGGTGCGACAACTAGTGGCCAACAGTGCGGTGGACTTCGGCCTGGTAGAGGGCGAGGCTGGTCGACACGACCTCGAAGAACGGATCATCGGCACCGACGAACTGGTCCTCGCCGTGCCGACGGGGCATCCGTGGACTGAGCGGGCTGCGGTGCATAATGCAATATCCACCGAGGAACTGCGCACTACCCCGCTTGTTATTCGCGAACCCGGTTCCGGCAGCCGGCAGGTGGTGGAAGATACGCTCGGCACTCTCACCGAGCCCGCCGGCGAATTCGGTTCCCTTTCAGCACAGCGCGCCGGCATGATTGCGCTGGCAGCGCCAACAATCATCGCCCGTGGCGCAATCCGCGATCAGGTAACACTTGGGCGCATCGTCATTGTCCCCACTGACACCCGCTTCACCCGCAACCTCAGCGCCGTCATGCGTCGCGGCAGCGAAACTAGCGGGGACATTTCGGAATTTATCCGCATTGCAAGTCCTATACTTAGCAAGCATGAGCAATCCCAATGATGAACTCTTTTCCTCCGACCGCTATGATGCCGGCATCCAAATTCGCCGCCAGGTAATGGGCGACGAATTCGTCGATGTCGCCCTCGCCCGCAACGCTGGTTCCGACGGAGAGACCCTGCAGAAGCACATCACCGCCACCGTCTGGGGCTCCGTCTGGAGCCGTGAAGGACTGGCCAAGCGTGATCGCTCCCTGCTCAACATTGGAATGCTCGTCGCTCTGCGCGCCACCGAAGAGCTGCGCGGCCACATCAAGGGTGCCCTCGCCAACGGCCTGACCCGCACCGAAATCACCGAAGCCATTGTCCATGCTTCCGGTTACTGCGGCGCACCAGCTGCACTGTCCGCGATGAAGGTCGCGCAGGAAGTGCTCGTCGCTGAGCTCGGACCGCTTGACGACGACGATCGGTAGGCAGCCCACGGGCTCTCAGGCCCTGGTCTCCGCGTGAGCACATCGGTGATGCGTCGCAGCAGCCACGACAGCGGCAGGGCAAAGGCAGCGGTGACGATTGCCACTGCCAACATCGAGCCTTGGAAGGTCTGATAGCCCATCAACGTCATCACCCAGTCCATGACCAGCACGTGGACGAGGAAGAACTCGTATGAGACCTCTCCCAACCACATCAAGGCTGGATGACGAAGCCACCTTACCTCCGTACCCAGTGCAATCGGGGCCACGAATGCACCAGCGGATAGGCCGTACAATGTGGTCTTCCACAACGCCTGATCGACATCATCCGGCACCAAGGTTGCTGGCCCCACATGCGTGGTCGTGGATAGGAAAAACAGCGCTAGCGCTATCAGCCAACTTGCAGCCAAATTAACGCGCCAGCCAACCTTTCGCCCATAGGCCAGCAGCATACCGATAGCGAACCAGTCAAAATACGCCATCGGCCACAGCCGTGCCACCACCGGCAGCAGGTTTTCCTGGTGCGACAGCACAGTCCAGACCGGGCCAATGAGGCCAAAACCAATAATGATGGCCAGCGTCGGACCGGGGCGCAGCCGCCCCTTTGTAACCGTCCAGATGGCAAGCCCCACCAGCGGCAATACCAAGTAGAAGCCGACTTCCACCACCATCGACCACATCTGCGGCAAGCCCGGGTGAATCCAGCCGAATTGGAGAGTCTGAGTAAAAGACATCGACCGCAGCCAGCCTTGCAGACCGCCACCGGCCGGTGGCGGGTCGTCTGCGGCGTGGATGAGGAATGCCGCAGTGACCACAATCCAATAGGCCGGCAGGACTCGCTTGGCACGACTGATGAAGTATTTCCTCAGGCTAGGCGGTTTCGCGGGGACGTCGTCAGGCGAACCGAGCCAACGTCCTGTAAGCAGAAACGCGCTGAGCACAAAGAAGATGGTGACACCAATTTCGAATCGACCGCTGAGGCGCCCCCACCAATCGTCCGTGTAATGTCCAGTCCAGAACGCGGCATGCGTGAGCAGGACGCCGAATGCGCCGATTGCACGGATACTGGTTAACTCCGGAACATAGGTGGACTTGGCCGAATTCATGCCAATATTTTAGGAGCGCAAAGTACTTCCCCGTGTTATTTCGGCAAAAGTGGAATCTACATAATTTCTTCTACATGTTCTCGACGGTGCTCAAGATGTACTGAGCAGATTCACGCAGTCGCTCCAGCTCCCAGCTGTTTAGCTGTGGCGACATACGGCGAATAATTCCACCTCGGCCAATCACTGCTGGCATCGACAGCGAGACATCCGGCAACCCGTATTCACCATCCAAGCGTGTACACACCGGGTGGACGCTGTTTTGATCCAGCATCACCGCGCGGGCAATTTCCAAAGCGGAGCGTGCAACACCGGCATTAGTCCAGCCCTTGGCATTGAGAACATCGTAAGCTGCCCCGACTACGGCATCTTGAATTTCTTGCGGTGAAGGCAGCGGCGTGCCATGCCATTTTTCCAGTTCTGTCCACCTCACACCTTGCACGTTCAGCGTGGACAGAATCGGTACGGCAGTAAGACCATGCTCACCCATCATGTAGCCAGTCACTGACTTTGGGTCAATTCCCAGCTGCTTGGCAACTACCCACCGCAGTCGGGCCGAATCTAGCATCGTGCCGGTGCCAAAGAGTTTTTCCGCGGGATAATCGAACTCGGTATGTGCCAAGTGCACCACCGCATCGAGCGGATTAGTAATAAAGAGGACAATCGCATCGAGCGTATGCTTCACGATTCCCGGCATGACATCGCGAACAACTTGCCCGCTGAGCTTGGCCAATCCAGCACGGTCCGGACGGGAATCCGGGTCGTCCGGGTCCGGGAGAATGGACGCACCAGCAGCGACGATAATCATATCCGCGTCGGCGCAATCGCTGTAGTCGCCAGCATGCACATTGACATAGTCCGTGCCGGGAACACCAGTGGACTGGGATTGGTCCAGAGCCTCGCCATGCGCGACACCTGCTGCTGTGTCAATTGTGGCAATCTCAGCGAACAGCCCGGATTCCATGGCATATGTCAGGACATACGAACCGACATGACCGAGACCAATACAAACGAGTTTTGAATGTTTCATAGGTTCGATACTAGGACTGTGGAAATCCAGTGCCGCGGTGGAGGGGTAGGCAATGTAGGGGCACAAGCACGAAAAGCAAAAAGCCTCCACCCAATCACGGGCGAAGGCTTGTGCTTTGTATATCTTTGTACCCCGTACGGGATTTGAACCCGTGTTACCGCCGTGAGAGGGCGGCGTCCTAGGCCGCTAGACGAACGGGGCTTAGAACTTTTCATCCACGCGCTGCGGACTTGTTAAACAATACACTAGACACGAATAGTAACTACAAATCCGCAGGTTAGCGCCTTAAATACCTATCGTTTTCGCATTGTTTGCCAGAGCGTCTGTAAGCTCCGCTTCATCCATATTTCGCAGCGCCGCAACCTCGGCGACAGTTTCCCGCAATGCAGCGATTACCTCTGCAGCGACCATCTCCGCCCCATCACCGCTTCTAGGTTCGCGCGGAAGATCTGTCTCCAGCAAGAGCCTATCGACGGGCACCTGCGACACATAGGCCCGTCCGCGCTTTGTCCGCAACATGAGCGGGTTGACGGAGATATAACCACCGGCGCGGATCAGCCGCGTCAGTTCATCGCTAGTGCCACCGAAGCGGTGAAAGATGGGCACGAAGGTCTCGCCTGGTGCGACGCTGGAGCTGGTGTCCAAGCGCGGTTCCAGCAGGTCGAGGACCATATCAGCGCTGCGAACCGTGTGAATGGAAAGGATATGGAACAGACTCGAGGCTCGGACAGCATCCAGGATGCTGGTGAGGACATGGATTTGAGTCTCGGCGGAAACGTCGTCAAGCCTGCGGGGCGCGAAGTCCAAACCAATCTCGCCGACGAAACGGGTGCGTGGAAGAGCCTCGCGAAAGATCTCGAGCTCACGCTCATAATTATCATCGATGTACCACGGGTGATAGCCCACGGCGACCATGGGTAGGTTTTCGCGCTCTAGCTCGATAAATCCGGAGGGCCGAACCGTCTGCGCGATGATCTCCACTCCTTCCCGCGCGATACCGGCTTTGAAGCGCTCGCGCGACGCCGGTGGCAGGAAATCGTAGTGAAAGTGGGTATCGATGAGCCGCATTATTTTTCCGTTGGTGGCTGGTTTTCGTCGGCCGGACCACCGATTCGCGGGGCCAGCGGGGTTTCCTCGAAACCGAGCAGACGGCGAATGACCTTTCCGGCCAGCATCTGCCCCATGATTGGCGGTATGTAGCTCATGGTACCGAGGGTTTCCGCTTTGGTGCCGCTGCCTTTGTCCGCAATTCTCACTGGTTCTTCGGAGGAGTACAGCACTTCAAGACCGCGAATGCGTCGGCGGATACACACCTGACGGACGACCTTCGCCAGCGGACAGACCTTTGTCTTATTGATTTTTGAGAAGGTCAGCCGAGATGGGTCGAGCTTATTTCCGCCGCCCATAGCGGAAATGAGGTGGATACGATTTTCCGCGCACCACTGCGCGATCTCAATTTTCCCGGTGACATCGTCGATAGCGTCGATGATGTAATCCGGACACGGGAACTGCTCGAAGGTCTCTGACAGGTTCTCACGGGTAAGGAAGATCTGGCGGGTGTAGGTCGTACAGTCCGGGTTGATATCGGCAACCATTGCCTCCATGACCTCGGCTTTAACGCGGCCAATAGTAGAGACAAACGCCAGCGCCTGACGGTTGAGATTACTTGGCTCCACGACGTCGCCGTCGATCAAGATGAGGTTGCCCACGCCACCTCTCGCGAGAGCTTCGGCACAACTGGATCCCACGCCTCCGAGTCCGACAACCATGACGGTAGATTCAGCCAACGTTTCCAGCCCCTCCTCCCCTAGGAGTAGCTTCAATCGTGCGAAACGTTCACTGGTCATAGTCGCCCCTGGTCATAGTCGCTTCGATTCTTAAAAAACAAAAACTCCCCAGCCGACTGACTGGGGAGTATCTTTGTACCCCGTACGGGATTTGAACCCGTGTTACCGCCGTGAGAGGGCGGCGTCCTAGGCCGCTAGACGAACGGGGCTTAGAACTTTGCAGTTAGTGAATACATTCAACAATGAACTTCTTCACTGCTGGCCTACCAGGACTCGAACCTAGAATGACGGTACCAGAAACCGTAGTGTTGCCAATTACACCATAGGCCAATAAAGACTGGCGCTTTCACACTGTCTTTGTACCCCGTACGGGATTTGAACCCG
>NZ_KV809173.1:454037-714297 GCF_001812505.1 Corynebacterium sp. HMSC064E10
CGAACCTAGAATGACGGTACCAGAAACCGTTGTGTTGCCAATTACACCATAGGCCATCGCTGCTGAACGCAACGAGGAATAATATAGCCAATTAGCGTAAACAAGAGCAAATCACCTGGTCAAAGGTTCGTTGTCAAAGGTTCGTTTAAATTCGCGAGCTCCCCACAGCCCACCTCAGCAGTGCGCATAACTAATGCATAACCAATGCAGTGCATATAGCTAACACAATCCCAGATCGAAAGCCCATTCGATCGCAGCGCAAAGCCGATCCGCCCTTCAGGAGACACTTCGTGGTGATGCGGCTGGCAAACAGCCGCCGCACATCAAAAACAGACCTGAAAGGCAATCATCATGACTTCCCCCACATCCGTCAGTTCGCGAAAATCATCTCGGCCCTCAACCTCGATGCCAACCCACGCGTGTCCCGCACCGGCCGCATCACCGATGCCATCATGGAAACCATCGACACCACGCCGGAGCTCTTCGCCTACAAGTCCAAGGGTGTGCTCCTGGCCTCCACTCAGTTCACCAGTGAAGACAGTCTCTACCGCTTCACCTTCAGCAACCGTCGCATCGAAGGCATCCTCGACGGCGGCCACAACTCGCTGGCAATCGCGCTGTTCGTCCTGGGCAAGCTCACTCCGCCACCTAGCCGCAAAATCAAGACGTGGTCCGAAATGAAGGAGGTCTGGATGGAGCGCTCCGAAGAAATCGAGGAATTGCTTGCCGACAAAAGCCTCACCGAGCTCGATGCCCGAGTTCCGGTAGAGGTACTCGTGCCCGGTGCTCGGGACGAAGACACAGTGCAAGAGTTCTCCGATGCTCTGCTCGATATCTGTGCCGCCCGCAACAACAATGCGGAGCTCAAGGCGGAAGCAAAACTCAATCGCGCCGGCTACTTTGACGATCTGAAACATGCTCTGCCGCAGGGAATTAGCGACAACGTGCAGTGGCGCACCAACGATACTGGTCGACTAAAGGTGGGCGATGTCATCGCTATGGCGTGGATTCCACTGTCCTGTATTGACCTGCCGAAGGATGCCGACGGCAAGCAGATTGAAGCACCGACCCCTACCAGCCTCTACTCCGGCAAGGCCAAGCTGCTTGACCGCTTCGAGGATGTCATGAGTTCCCCGGAGGTCACTAAACCCAGCACTGAAAGCATCAATGAGCGCACCGAAGAGGTCGTTCTCTACAATGAGAAGGTCCGCAGTGCCTTGAACCTCACGCGTGACTTCATCGATATTTTCGAGCGCATCAACGCGGAGCTACCCGATCTCTACAACAAGAGCGGGGGCAAATTCGGCGGCATTGATGCTGTTGACAAGGCCAACAAGAAGAATCCGCGGACTGGCAAGACTTCACAGAAGTACTCGAAGTTCTACCGCCAGCCCATCGGCTACGCGATTCCGGACGGGTTCATCTACCCGCTCGTGTACGCATTTGCCGCACTGCTCAAGCGAAACGAGGACGGCACGGTCTACTGGGGAACCGACTGGCACGAGTTCTTCAACAACCACATGGGGGCGCTGGTCAAGGACTACCGCGAAACCTCCATGAATATGCTGAACCGCGACCCGCAGAAGGTGGGCAAGGAAGCGGGCTCTTACACGAACCTGCTTCGCTCAGCCCAGCTCGCACTCTTTACTGAGCAGCAGTAAAAGGAGTGACCTCGAGAGCCTTGCGCAGTCGACTCAGGCTACGGCTGCGGCCAAGCAGCTCCATGGACTCGAACAGCGGCGGCGATACCTGAGCACCAGTTACAGCCACGCGCACCGGGCCAAAGGCCTTGCGTGGCTTCAGCTCCAGGTCCTCGATGAGGGCCTTCTGAAGTGCAGCTTCGAGCTTCTCGGTGACGAAGTCCTCTTCGCTGAGCGGTTCCACAGCTGCAATGGTGGCCTCCAGGACAGCGACGGCGTCTTCCTTGAAGTTACGGCGTGCCGAGCGCTCATCGAAGGTGAACTCGCCCTCTTCCACAACCAGGAACTTCGAGAGGTCCCAGGCGTCGGAAAGCGTCTTCACACGAGTCTGCAGCAGCGTTGCCAGGAAAGCGAACTTATCCTCCGGGTAGTCGGCCGGGAAGTCGAAGTGGCTTTCCAGGTAGGTGCGCAGACGCTGTTCGAAGTCCTTCGGATCGAGCATGCGGATGTGGTCAGCGTTGATAGCGTCGGCCTTCTTCTGGTCGAAGCGGGCCGGGTTGGACAGCACATCGTGGATGTCGAAAGCCTTGACCATCTCGTCCATGGTGAAGATGTCCTGATCGCCGTCCATGGACCAGCCCAGCAGCGCCAGGTAGTTCAGCAGACCCTCGCGAATGAAACCGTTATCGCGGTGGATGAAGAGGTTGGACTGTGGGTCGCGTTTGGACAGTTTCTTGTTGCCCTCGCCCATCACGAACGGCAGGTGGCCGAACTCCGGAGTGAACTTGGCGACACCGATGCGCTTCAGCGACTCGTAGAGAGCAATCTGACGCGGAGTCGATGGCAGCAGGTCCTCACCACGCAGGACGTGAGTGATCTCCATTAGAGCGTCATCCACCGGGTTAACCAGTGTGTAGAGAGGTTCACCGTTGGAGCGGGCGATGACAAAGTCCGGAACCAGGCCGGCCTTGAACTCAATGCGACCGCGAACGAGGTCCTCGAAGACAATGTCCTCGTCCGGCATGCGCAGGCGGATCACCGGCTTGCGCCCCTCTGCGCGGAAGGCTTCCTTCTGCTCCTCGGTGAGGTTGCGGTCGTAGTTGTCGTAGCCCAGCTTCGGGTCACGGCCGGCGGCCTTGTGGCGCTCCTCAACCTCTTCAGCGGTGGAAAAGGCCTCGTAAGCTTCACCAGCGTCAATGAGGCGCTGCAACACATCGGCGTAGATGTCCTTGCGCTGCGACTGGCGGTACGGGCCGTGCGGACCGCCGACATCGATGCCCTCGTCCCAGTCAATACCGAGCCAATTCAGGGCCTCGATGATTGCCTGATAGGACTCTTCGGAGTCGCGAGCGGCATCGGTATCTTCGATGCGGAAGACCAGCTTGCCACCAGTGTGACGGGCATATGCCCAATTGAACAGGGCGGTGCGGATGAGGCCAACGTGCGGGGTACCGGTTGGCGACGGGCAAAAGCGTACGCGAACATCTGACATGCTTTCCCACGATACCCGCCCTCCCACCTGCAGGCATGCATAGGGTTTTACATAGGGTTACAGAGTCCATTCCCCAGCCACTTCACCGGCGTATCCAGCGGCGCGCAGCCGCTCAACCCAGCTGCGCAGCGGCACCCCGCCGGTGCCCGGCGCGCCGCGGCCTGGGAAATCGGCAATCTGGACGTGCGCCGGCAGACTCACTCTTCCGGCCTCCACATCGGTGAGCCAGGCATCCACGTCCACGCCATTGGCCGCAAAATGGTAAAAGTCCGCGAGCACGCCAGCACCAGTCTGTTGCGCTAACTCCTCGGCCTGCCAGGGATCGGTAATGGGATAATCGCTCATCCCGGACAGTGGCTCAATCAACGCGCGGACACCACTGAGCTCCAGCTGGGCAGTGATCTCAGTTAGCCTCTGCACCTGCAAGTCCGTTAGCTCCCCAGACCGCCCCAGCAGCACATTCGAGCACTTCAACCCCGTGGCACTCGCAATCTGGCTGACTGCTTCCAAGTGTCCGGCAGGCAACCCGTCTGTATCGAGCACTCCCCGCTGTCCCGCTGCCATGTCCCCTCCCCACAGGTTCATGGCATAAAGACCAAGGCTGTCGTCAAAGAGGTCACAAAAAGCGGAAACCTCATCGGGTGCGGGCACTGCGAGGTCAAATGGCCACCAGAATTCCACGGCCGCGTAGCCGTCGTCACGCGCGGCGTTGACGGCGTCGTGCGGGGACATGTGTGCGTAGACCGTAGAACAGTTAATAATGGTGCTCATGACCAAAACGGTAGTAGTAACTGGTGGCGGCGCGGGCATTGGTCGCGAAATTGCTCTGGCTTTCGCCGCCGATGGCTGGCACGTGCATATCTGCGGCAGGCGTATCGACGCGCTCGAGACTGTTGCCGCCGAAGCGGACAACATCACCTACTCCAGGTGTGACATCACCGATCCTGAGCAGGTCCGTGCGATGTTTGAGAACGCGCAGGTGGCTACGGGAACCATCGATGTTGCAGTGCTCAATGCGGGGCTGCCCGGCACGCCCGCGGAGTTCGGAGAGACTGACATTGAGGACTTCCGGGCGGTCATCGATACGAATGTGGTCGGCTCGTACCTGTGTGCACGCGAGGCTTTTTCGCGGATGAAGGCGGGGTGCGAGGGGAAGACAGAGCAAGCGGGCGGCCGAATCCTGGTCAATTGTTCTATCGCAGCGCAGGTGCCGAGAGCGCACACGGCGGCGTACGCGACGTCGAAAAGCGCGCTTGCCGGAATGACCCACGTGCTTGCCCTCGACGGACGCGAGTATGGCATCACGGCAACGCGCATTGATATTGGCAATGCGCAGACTGACCTGTTGGGGACGTTCACAGGCAGCGAGCCGATGTTCGATGCCAAGCAGGCTGCGGAAGCTTTCCTCTACGCCGCGAATCTGCCGGCAGGTGCCGTCATCGATCAGCTTACGATTACCGCTGCGGGTATGCCCTTTTTGGGCAGGGGTTAGCCTGCCCCTTAAACTGGAGCACAATTGGGTTTAGATTGAGGAGGCGGGTTAGGGCGATGTCCATGGAAAACCACCCCTCTCTGGGCGGCGGAAACGAAGAAGAGCAGCAGGAAAAGTCTCACCCGTCGAACGAGCCTGCAGCGACTCCGAAACGTTCGACGCGCTGGGACACGTCCCGCCCAACCACCGCTCCTGATTTTTTGCTCTCCCGTGCGCACGGCTCCATCCGCACGCAAGGTATTGAAGAGCAGATTTCCGACCCCTGGCTCGCAGCCGAGGGACTGCACTCGGGCATTCACAAGATGGTGGTCGGCGCCCTGCCCTTCGACTTGGACAAGCCCGCCGCCCTGACCGTTCCCCGGGAAGTCATCCGCTCCTCGCAGCCGCTGGAGCCACCCGCGCACTACCGCTGGAACGCACCGAAGCCTCACGCCAGCATCGTCGCTTACGATCCCCCGCTCGTTGAGCACGCTGAGCGCATCGCCGCAGCCATCCGCACCATCGAGTACTCGGCGCTGGAAAAGGTCGTGCTCGCGCGCGCTGTGGAACTCGAAATCGATCCCCCGATTGACCCACTCCTTCTCGCATCGCGGCTTATCGACGGATCCCCCAACCGTGATGGCTTTGCCGTGGATCTCTCTCCCGCCGGTTCCGATTATGAGGGCAAGTTGCTCATCGGTTCCTCCCCGGAGATGCTGGTCCGCCGTACGGGTGACATCGTTGAGGCATTTCCCTTGGCCGGGTCGCTGCCGAGATCCCGAAATGAAGAGGCGGACCGGGCGTCGGCTCGTCGTTTAGCGGACTCGCGCAAGAACCTGGATGAACACGCCTTCGTTGTCGATGACATCGCCGACAACCTGGCGCCGCTGTGCAGTTCGCTGGATGTTCCGGACAGCCCCGAGCTGATGAGCACCGCCGAGATGTGGCACTTGGCCACACATATCCGCGGTCGATTGAAGGATCCGTCGCTGTCCGCGCTGGATTTGGCACTGGTGGTGCACCCAACACCTGCCATTTGTGGCACGCCGACGGAATCCGCCTTCGGTGTCATCCAGGCCGTGGAAACCGACCGGGGCTTCTACTCCGGCGCTGTCGGCTGGTGCGATGAGAATGGCGATGGTGAGTTCGTGGTCTCCATTCGCTGTGCCGAAATCGACACTGAGGGGTCCGTGGCACGACTATGGGCCGGAGGCGGCATTGTGTCGCACTCCGACCCAGAAGAAGAAGTCACGGAAACCAGCGCCAAAATGGGCACTGTGCTCCGCGCTTTTGGAGTTAAGGGGGCTTAAGCCCGCTCCACCGGGTTGGCCAGCTTGCCGATACCCGGAATCTCGATTTCGATGCGGTCGCCCGGGAACATCGCAGCGGTACCGGCCGGGGAGCCGGTGCAGATGACGTCACCCGGCAGCAGCGTAATCGAGGCGGTGATGAACTCGATGATCTCCGGGATGGACATAATCATCTGGTTGGAGTTGGAGTCCTGCTTAGTCTCGGTAACACCCTCGTGAGTCAGGTGCGCCTTGATTGGCAGCTCGTTGTAGTCCAGCTCCGTCTGGATCCACGGGCCCAGCGGGCAGAAGGTATCGATACCCTTTGCGCGCGCCCACTGACCGTCGGCAAACTGCAGGTCACGGGAAGAAACATCATTGACGATGGTGTATCCGAAGATTACATCGTGAGCGTTTTCCTTCTTCACGTTCTTGCACGGCTTACCAATAACCAGTGCCAGCTCGCCCTCAAACTCGACGTTAGTGGCGAAATCCGGAATGCGAATCGGCGCTTCCGGACCAATAACGGCCGTCGGCGGCTTAATGAACATCGTCGGCGGCAGCGATTCTGCCGACTTCTTGAACACCTCGGCGACGTGGTCAGCGTAGTTACGACCAATAGCGATGACCTTCGACGGCAGCATCGGGGCGAGCAGACGTACGTCGGCAAGCGGCCAGGAACGACCAGTCTTATTCAGCTGACCGAAAGGGTGCCCTTCGATCTCGTGCAAAGTAACTTCATTGCCTTCGCCCTCGACGAGCGCGAAGCACATGCCCTCTGGGTGGGCGATTCGAGCAATACGCATAAAAATAGGGTACACGTCACATTGCAATAATTATGCAACGACCCCCACTCTCAAACACTTACGATTTAAACTCCGCGCGATTCCTGCGCAAGCCACACCAGTGCACAAGCCAGCGCATCGTTGAACGCGTGATGGGCCTTAAAACGGGGAATGCCGTACTTGTCGCACAGTGACCACAACCGCAGCTCATCACGGACCGGCTCGCGGTTGGCTCGCAGAATCGCGTCGTACTCGCGTGTCATAGTGTCCGCCACCGGCACATCAAAGCGGGCATCAAAGTACTTCCGGCACAACGGATCCAGGAACCCAACTTCCATCCGCGCGTAGTGCGCCAGCAGCTTCCGTCCCCGCAGAGCTTCTAACAGCTTGCCGACGGCTACTTCTGCCTCTACCCCGGTTGCGACCATGTCGTCGGTAAGCCCATGCACCGTCGCCGACTCGCCGACGCTCACCTCCTCGCGCTCTGGGCGAATGAGAAGGTGACCGGATTCCTCCAGCACGATGTCGTGGTCTTCCACCGCAACCCAACCGATGGAAAGCAGCTGATCTTTGGAAGGATCCAGACCTGTGGTTTCCACGTCTACCGCGAGCCAAGCATTGTCGCGGATAGGTGCGTCCAGGATTTTCTTGCGAGGTTTGAAAAACTTCAACATTGCGTGCTCACACAGCTAACTCACACAGCTAAATCACGACATCGCCCGGATGGGATACTTCGCCCCGAGACTCTGCTGCAACTTGCGGATAACACCAAACGCGTCACGCAGGTGCTCTCTTTCCAGGCTTGATAGGCGCTTCGGGTAGATGTGGTTATTCGGCTGGGTGCCGGCGTTGAACTGGGCCTGCTGGTGATGAAGCTGCACCGTGCACAGGAACTCGAACGCATCCGCAAGGTCCTGAGCACCTTGACGACTCACGCTTCCGGCTCCGGCACTTGCCGCCAAACGTTCACGTGTCGATTGCTGTGGCAGACCAGCTGCCACAGCAAATAGACGCGCGATCTGCACCACAGCAGCAGTTCCCCCCTTCTTGATGTCCAGGGTTTCCGCGTGCTCGCCGCCCTTTTCCAGCACCAGGCCACGGAAGAAGCCGAGCGGCGGCTCCCGCCAGGCCGCGAGTTTGGCCAAGTGCGCGTGCAGGCGCTGCGACCCCTGCGCCAGCGGCAGGTAGGCGGCGCGCAGTTCCTCCACTAGTTGCACGTCGCCCGCCACCCCACGCATGTCGAAGAAGGTCTGCGCATGCAACAGGGCTTCCGCCTCCGGCACAGTGATCCACCCGTGGAAAGTGCGCAACCACTGCGACTTAGTCATCCTCCACGCGGGATTGCTGGCCATCATATCCCCTGTACAGAGCGGATAACCGACTCGGTCGAGGTTAGTGCAAATCTCGTCGCTAAGCGCGGCGAAATAGTCAGCGTGAACGTCGGCGTCGTAGTCGTCGGCGAGAACCAGCGCATTGTCCTGATCGGATGCGAGCCCCATCTCTCCGCGCCCATGCGAGCCCAGGACTGCAATCGCGTAGCTGACCGGTGGGGGCCCGAGCTTTTCCTCGGCGAGAGCAACCAGGCGCCGGGTAACAGCATCGGCCACGGCAGTCAGCAGCTTCGAGACCTCCTCCCCCGAATCACCCCGGTCAATGAACCGGCCGACAATTCGTCGCGCGTTCTGGGCAATCTCTGCAATCTCTGAGATATCGCTCTTTCGCGCCAGCGTCGCCGTCGCATACACGGGATCGGTGTGCAGACTGCGCAGGAGGTCACCAATAACAATCATGCCGACCACTCTCGTCCCGTCATGCACTGGCAGGTGGTGGTAACCGCGCTCGGCCATCAGCAGCATGGCCTCGAAAACCAGCAGGTCGGGACTAATGGTTTCCGGGGTCTCGGTCATCACTTCGCTTACGAGCGTCGCCGCGGGCTTGGCCTCTGCCAGGACTCGACGACGGAGGTCGCGGTCCGTGATGATGCCAACGAGTGGGCTCTGATTAGCGCCTGCAGACTCCATCACCAGCAGACTGGAGACATTCCACTCCGTCATAATCTGCGCCGCCTCTTGCACTGTCGCATCGGCGCTGCAGGTCACCAGCGACGTTTCCATTAGGTCCGCAACCCGTGTGCGCAACGACTCCGATGCCGCAGTGCTCCGCAACTTCGAGGCCACTGCGCGAATGCGCGCGTTCTCACCGCCGTAATAGCGCCGGACCTCTACGAACTGGTCATTGAGGTGGTTAAAGACCTCCTTGGAGATCACCAGGAATACGCAGTCCTCCACCGCCGTCATCGTGTATAGCGAAGGGTCACTGCTCAGCAGCGTCGAATAGCCGAAATGATCTCCCACATCTCGTCTGTCCAGCAGTGTGCCAGCTGGGTCGAAGAGATCCACCATGCCGGAGCGAATAATGAAACAGCTATTGTTATCCGCACCCGCCCGGATAATCTCCGTGCCACGACGGGCATAGCGCATGGTCAAAAGCGGTGGGATAGTTGCGCGCTCTTCATCGGTAAGGTCCGAAAACGGGCGAGTTTGGCTGAGGAAGTCTGCGATTTCCGCAAGCTCGACGGTCATGGGGTCAATTATCCCCTATTTTTGGCCCCAATAGGAGTGATTTGCGGGAATACTCGACCTTATGACCGATTCCACACACAGCGCTTCCACAAATCCCGAATGGCCGCTCGATGCCCACATCCTCGGCAGGATGGACAAGCTCGCGGCACTCGTCGCCACGCTTGACGACGATACCTTCAACGCACCCCTCCCCATCCCAGCCATAAACTCCCTGGCCGTGCTGCTGCGTCATGTGACCGGATCAGCGAGGTACTGGCTCGAGCGCGTCTGCCTCGGGCGCGACTATGTTCGCGACCGCGACGGTGAGTTTTCTGCTCATTGCAGTGTTTTGGAAGGGCTGGAGATTTACCACCGTGATCGCGCGGCTATTGAATCCGCGCTGGTGGAGCTGCAAGGCGTGGACCGCGCTGGTGCTCCTGCTGCGATTCCTACCGATAAAGACCGTTGGTGGTGCGGCAGCATCGAAGGCGTGATTGTGCATGTCTTCCACGAGGCGGCTCAGCACCTGGGACATGCGGAGATTACGAGGGATGCGTTGGTGGCAGGGCTGGGAGGAAATGGTTCCAATGGCGGCGCAGGAAGATCATCCCCACACACCCTTGACACCATCATCAATGTGCTTGCCCAGGTCGGACATGCGCCGGACTTCATCGAGCACACCGCCGACAGTAAGACTCACATCACTACCGTCGATGGCAAAACTGTGATTGTCTAGCCCCTCCCCTGTTTTACTGCACTACTGTTTGCACTACCGCATGCACTACTTCAAAGCAGCAGCAATGCGGTCGCCAACTTCACTGGTCTTGATTGGGCCACTACCGCGGGTAGCCATGTCAGCTTCCACAGCAGCTTCGATGCGCTGGGCGTCTTCCTCACGACCCAGATGGCGAAGCATCATGGCACCCGACAGAATGGCTGCCGTCGGGTCAGCGATCCCCTTGCCAGCAATGTCGGGCGCGGAGCCGTGAACGGGCTCGAACATAGACGGGTTGGTATTGGAGGCGTCAATGTTGCCGGACGCTGCCAGACCGATACCGCCCGAAATTGCACCAGCTTCATCAGTAATGATGTCACCGAAGAGATTGTCGGTGACGATGACGTCGAAACGCGAAGGATTAGTGACGAGGTAAATCGTCGCAGCGTCAATGTGCGAGTAATCGACATCTACCTCAGGGTATTCCTTAGCAACCTCGTCGACCGTACGCTGCCACATACCACCGCCGTGCACCAGCACATTGGTCTTGTGGACGAGAGTCAGCTTCTTGCGGCGGGTCATAGCCAGCTCGAAGGCGTAGCGAACAACGCGCTCAGCACCGAAGCGGGTATTGACGGAGGTCTCGTTGGCAACCTCGTGTGGCGTGCCGACGCGAATCGCACCGCCGTTACCGGTGTAGGCACCTTCGGTTCCCTCGCGGACGACCACGAAATCAATTTCGCCCGGATTCTTCAGCGGTGACTCGACACCCGGGAAGAGCTTGGAAGGACGCAGGTTGACGTGGTGATCCAGCGCGAAGCGCATCTTCAGCAGCAGGCCGCGTTCGAGAACGCCCGGAGGAACGTTCGCCGGGTCACCGATGGCACCGAGCAGAATAGCGTCGTGCTCGCGCAGGGAGTCAAGGTCGGCGTCGGTGAGCAGTTCGCCATTGCGCAAGTAGCGACGCGAACCGAGGTCATACTCGGTGGTGTCGAACTCGCCGATAGCAGCCCCCAGCACCTTCAGTGCCTCTGCCGTAACTTCCGTGCCGATGCCATCACCCGGGATGACGGCGATCTTCAGCTTTCCTACCTCAGTCATTTTTTGAGATACCCTTCTCACTATATGGACACAAATGAGTGTAGCAGAACCTAGCACTCACTCCCCATCGCTGTCTCCGCGGTTTTTACCATCTCCTTCGCTTTCACAATCCACCCCGTCTACTGCCCTCTCCTTTTCCAAATCCCTCCGCACCTTATCCACTAGACTGCGGAGGCTGTCATGCAGTTTGCGACGTTTCTCATTGTGCTCGGCCAGCGCAGCGGTTTTCTTTTCAGTCTGCGAGGCAAAGGTGTAACGACCATGCCCAGTGTGCTCTTTGTCCGAGTGCGCAAACGGCCCCTCATCACAAGAGAGGAACGTCCAGGCTTCAGTCCCATCATCACCTCGAACAACTCGCCATATACCAGCAGTTTTAAGGTTGTGGTGCCGTCGACAAAGACAATGGAGATTATCCGTGTGCGTAGCCCCTTCCATTTGCCGCTCACCACCGGAAAGACTGTGATCAAATTCCACAATATGGTCGATATCGCACTTTTCCGCAGGGATATCGCATCCAGGAAAACTACACACACCGTCACGGGCACGCACGAATGCACGCTGCGACTCGGAGGGTCGATAGCCCTCAACGGCACTATCCCCCAGCACCCGCAATGTCGATACCCGTTTCAGCCAAGACTCGGCCACCAGCGTAGAAAGCCAACCAGCACCAGCGAGCCACACTGGAGTGTTTTCCGGTTCGCCATCCTCCCCGAGAGAGAGCACTCGGAAGAGCTCCAGATTCACCTCCACCTCACAAGTACCGCGTAGCGCATGCATGAAAGCTGCCGCGCGACTCACCTTCATCTGCTTAGCCACTGCGTCGATAATTGCAAGGGCTTCCACCGCATGATGTCGCTCGAGCACAGTAGTCAGCGTTGCCACTCCAGCGTCACCATGTTCATCAACCGCGATAAACTCCTTAGCCGTCATGCGATCGCCAAAGTAATCGAGAGCCGCAGCTTGAACCTCCTGCACCTCAGGCGACTCCGCGGGATCCTCCGCAGATTCCCCATCCTTCTCGACTTGATATGCCGCCGCATCAATTGCAGCATCTACGGTCGCTTCCACATTCCGGGCCAGGACCCTATCAGTGTGCAACCCAGCGACATCCACATCGCGTGGCCGGACTTCCGGAGCACACTCACCAATCACTCGCTGCACCCGCGTTGCCATCGCCCGCACTCCACGGAGCGCTTCCCCGTCTCGCCTTGGCTTAACGACATCCACGAGACCCGACTCAACTGCGTCAACTTTTTCATCGACTACAGGGCGTGTGTGTTTTCCGAGCATTGTCAAATGCTTCATTGACAAGTGCCCGCGCTCCCGACACATTTCCGCCAATTGCGGCATGCGCCCAAGCATGTAGCCAATTTCCATATATTTATTCACTTCGGTGCGCGAGATGCCCAGCACCACCGACCAATAAGCCAGATGAGCTTCAACATCGCCATCATCTGGTGGTGCGACCCGCTGAGCGATAACCACTTGCAAGCGATTAATCTCCCGCATCACTTCAGCGAGCGGATGAGCCCTCACCTCATGACTGAAGCGAAATTCCCCACACGATTCCAACTCCGACATTGCACTGCCCCCTCCCTAACGAGGTCCCCTAACGAACAGTTCTTTATCAATTCGCCCACACCATATCCCTCACCCCGGATTCAAACCGCCACCCAAGCCCAAGAATCACCGCCAAATTCGAACACTCTTTCGAGACGATACTAAAAGCAAATCCCGCCCTACGACGCAAACTTCGTCGTAAAGCGGGAAACGCGCTAGAACCTTAATCGACCGGCTTCATCGAGCCGTTCTCAAGGAAGCGACGGTGGAAGTCGTAAGAAGTACCCAGGTCATGCGGAGTGTGCAGGTACGGAGTGGCCTTCTCGGCACGCTCAACGTACTCGAGCAGCGCCTCCTTGTACATCGGGTGAGCACACTTCTCGATAATAAGGCGGGAGCGCTGACGTGGGGCCAGACCACGGAGGTCAGCCAGACCCTGCTCAGTGATGATAACCATCACATCGTGTTCAGTGTGGTCAACATGGGAGACCATGGGCACGATAGCAGAAATATTGCCATTCTTAGCCAACGACGGAGACACGAACGACGAAATGTAGGCGTTGCGGGTGAAGTCGCCGGAGCCACCAATACCGTTCATCAAGCGCGAGCCAGCCACGTGAGTGGAGTTGACATTACCGTAGATGTCGGCCTCAATCATGCCGTTAGTGGCAATCAGACCCATACGGCGAGTCAGCCCCGGGTTATTAGAGAGATCCTGCGGACGCAGCACAATCTTGTCACGGTAGTCAGCAGCATTCTCATTCATTCGAGCTGCATATTCCGGAGACAGCGAGAAAGCAGTGCCGGAAGCCATGGTCAGCTTGCCAGCATCCATCAGGTTAATCATTCCATCCTGAATAACCTCAGTAAAGGAGGTCAGGTTCTCATACTTGGAGTCAAGCAGCCCCGCAAGCACAGCGTTTGGAATGTTGCCGACACCCGACTGCATCGGCAGCAGGTTCTCCGGCAGACGTCCGGCCTTGACCTCACAATTGAGGAAGTCGAGCAGGTAACCCGCAATGGCCTTAGAGTCATCATCCAGCGGCTTGAACGGCGAGTTACGATCCTCGGCGTTAGTCTCAACGACAGCAACAACCTTGTCGACATCAATCGGAACATACGGGGTGCCAATACGGTCACCCGGAGTCAGAATCGGAATCTCCTTGCGGTTCGGAGGCAGGCCGACACTGTAGATATCATGCATGCCCTCGAGGTCCTCAGATTGCCAGGAGTTGACCTCAATGATGATCTTCTCGGCGGCATTCAAATATGAAACACTATTACCAACCGAAGAGGAAAGAATCAGGGAGCCATCGGCCTTAATGCGAACGGCTTCAACGACGGCAACATTGACCGGACCAAAGAAGCCCTGCTCCGTCATCGGACCAGAGTGCGAAAGGTGAATATCACTGTAGTACGCGTCGCCCGCATTAATGAGGCTACGCATTGTCGGATCAGACTGGTATGGCATGCGCCACTCGACACCATTGGCCCTTGCCAACACACCATCGAGTTCCGGAGCGGTAGAAGCACCGGTCAAGACCTTAATCTTGAACTCGTCACCCCGTTCGTGAGCGGCCTCCATGCGCTCAGCGAGAGCCGGCGGAACAACCTTCGGATAACCGGCGCCGGTAAATCCGGCAAAGCCCACCATATCTCCGTGATTGATGAACTGTGCCGCCTCCTGCGCGGTCATCACCTTGGATTTGAGGCCAGCATGGGCAATACGATCTGACATGAACTCACCTTTCTGCATCCCCCAACGCGACTATCGGGGGTAGCACTTCGAACACCGAAGCACACCCCCAACCCTATCAACGAAGCGGTTAGCACCCTTCATTCAGAAGCCCGAAAGCGCCCCCGTTTTAGGCACGCTCCATGCGCCACTAAAACCGACTACAACACCGTTTTATGCCCTACGTCACAACTGGCCAATAATCAGCCATACGACACATTTACAACCTTCCCCGCACCTTAATTTACGCACACGTTATTGATAATCATTTTCAGTACGCTAGTCTTGTTGGGTGACTTCTACCGAATTTTCTGATATCACCACCCCGACCACTCCCGTCACCGTCCTGTCCGGATTCCTGGGCGCCGGCAAGACCACGCTCCTGAACAACCTCCTGGCAAACTCACAGGGGCGCAAAATCGCGGTTATCGTCAACGACTTCTCGGAAGTCAACGTCGACGCCGCCCTGATCGAGCAGGGCACATATCTCGAGCGCGGCGAAGACCGTTTCATCGAAATGTCCAACGGCTGCATCTGCTGCACACTGCGAGATGACCTCGTTGAAAACGTCGGCAAGCTCGCGCGCAGCGGCAAATTCGAGCACATCGTCATCGAATCCACCGGCATCTCCGAACCCATGCCAGTCGCCGCTACCTTCGAGTGGGAATTCGACGACGGCCGTCGCCTCGCCGACATCGCCCCCATCGACACGATGGTCACGCTCGTCGACGCCTCCACATTCCTCGACAGCCTCCGCCAGGGGCGTGCACTGCCTGACGACGAACGCACGGTCGCCGACCTCCTTGTCGACCAGGTGGAATTCGCCGATCTCATCCTCATCACCAAATCCGATCTCGCAGGCGAAAAGCTCACCGGCGGTACCGAGGAAACCATCCGCGCAATGAACCCTCGTGCACGCATCGTCCGCGTGACTAACGGAGAAATCGCCACCTCCGCCATTCTCGACGCATCGCTTTACGACGAAGGCACGGCGGCCACTTTCCACGGATATGCAGAAGAACTTGCGAATCCCCACACGCCGGAGACCGAAGAATACGGTATTTCTTCGGTTGTTTTCCGAGGCAACCGCCCCTTCGACCGCGAACGACTAATCAAGGCCCTCCGCGGCACAAAGGGCCTCGTACGATCCAAGGGGCACTGCTGGATTTCCGACCGCCTCGAAGTCGCCCACGTGTGGAGTCAGGCGGGACCGAACCTGAAGATCACCCCTGCTGTCATGTGGGCACAAACCGATGTCCCACCATCCAATGAGGTCGTACTCATCGGTGTGAAATTTAACCCAGAGGCCACACTGCAAGCATTCGAGGATGCCATGCTGACCGACGAAGAAGTGCGGGAGTTGCTGTAGCAAAGCCCCTGGAAGAGCGCCGATAAACAACCAGCTGAAGCGATTACTATGCCATGAATCACTTCCCAACCTGCGGGTGTGGCAACACACTGTTAGCGCATGCTAGGTTAGGCGACAAAACTAAAGTCGAACAGTCAATCTAGGAGATGACATGTCTGATCGCATCGCACATGCCGGTTTGCGCGGCAAAGTAATGACCGCCGACGAGGCGGCACAGTTTATCAATCACGGTGATGCCCTCGGCATCTCTGGCTTCACCGGTGCTGGCTACCCGAAGGCTCTGCCGACTGCGCTGGCAAACCGAGGCAAGGAACTCCACGCCAAGGGTGAAGAATTCGCTGTCGACATCTACACCGGCGCTTCCACCGCCCCGGACTGTGACGGCGTGATGGCAGAAGCTGACATCATCCGCTACCGCATGCCGTACCAGGGAGATCCGGCACTGCGTAAGTCCATCAACGCCGGCAAGGCAAAGTACCAGGACATCCATCTCTCCCACTCCGCGCTGTACATCGAGCAGGGCTTCCTGCCGATTGACGCCGCAATTGTAGAGGTCACTCGTATTACGGAAGATGGACACCTCATTCCGTCGTCAAGCGTTGGCAACAACGTCGAGTGGATGGACAACGCTGACAAGATCATCATTGAGGTCAACTCGTGGCAGTCCGAGGAACTCGAGGGCATGCACGACATCTACCGCATTCAGCACCTGCCTAACCGCACGCCGGTGCCGATCAATGCCCCGGGTGATCGCATTGGTACCCCTTACATCGACATCAACCTGGACAAGGTTGTCGCAGTTGTCGAGACCAACGCGCCGGACCGCAACTCCCCGTTCAAGCCGTTGGATGAGACCTCGAAGGCCATTGCTGGCCACTTCCTCGACTTCCTCGAGGGCGAAGTTCGCGCGGGTCGCCTGGCTTACGACCAGTACATCATGCAGTCGGGCGTCGGTAACGTGCCGAACGCTGTGATGGCAGGTCTGTTGGACTCCAAGTTTGAGAACATCAAGGCCTACACCGAGGTTATTCAGGACGGCATGATTGACCTGATTGACGCAGGTAAGATGACCGTCGCTTCGGCTACCTCCTTCTCCCTGTCTCCAGAAGCAGCCGAGCGCATGAACAACGAGGCTGCTCGCTACCGCAAGAACATCATCCTGCGCCCGCAGCAGATCTCCAACCACCCGGAGGTTGTCCGTCGTGTGGGCCTGATCGCCACCAACGGCATGATTGAGGCCGACATCTACGGCAACGTCAACTCCACCCACATCAACGGCAGCCGCATGATGAACGGCATCGGTGGTTCCGGTGACTTCACCCGTAACGCCTTCGTTTCCTCGTTCATCTCGCCGTCGCTGGCGAAGGACGGTGCGATTTCGACAATCGTTCCGTTCGCTTCGCACATTGACCACACCGAGCACGACGCCATGGTCATCATCACCGAGCGTGGATTCGCTGACCTGCGTGGCCTGGCACCGCGTGACCGCGTGGCTAAGATGATTTCCGTTGCACACCCGGAGTACCAGCCACTGCTGGAGGAGTACTACGAGCGCGCGCTGAAGACCGCTCCGGGCATGTCGACCCCGCACGATCTGCGCACTGCCTTCGACTTCCACGTCAACATGATTGAGAAGGGCTCGATGAAGGGCTAAGGCTTGTAAAACTAGCAGGCAAACAAAAAAATCCCCTCCGGTTGGAGGGGATTTTTCATAGGCTAGGAAGTAGCTCTAAAACGCCTAGGCGCTCAAAACTAGTCCAGCTCAAGCTGCAGAGCGTGGGTAGCGGAGATTTCCTCGGCAATCTTCTCGACGAGCTCCTCCGGAACCTCCTTGGAAACACGCAGCACCAGGATGGCAGTCTGATCTGCTTCCTGCGGAGACAGAGCAGCAGCCTCGATGTTGATGCCGGACTCACCCAGGGTGGTAGCTACGCGGCCCAGAGCACCCGGAACGTCCTTGTACAGCAGGAAGAGGTTACGGCCCTGAGCACGCATGTCGATGCCGCGGCCATTGATACGAACAATCTTCTCAACGCGGTTCAGGCCAGTGAGAGCACCAACGACGGTAGCGGTGGAGCCATCAGCGCCGATGACCTTGACCTCGAGGACGGAGCGGTGGGAGACGGACTCCGGCTCAGTCTCGACAGTGAAGGTCACACCCCGCTCTTCTGCAATACGCGGAGCGTTAACGAAAGTGACAGGCTCTTCCACCATGAGGGAGAACAGTCCACGGATTGCTGCCATCCCCAGAACGTTAACGTCCTCAGTGTGCAGCTCACCGCGAGCGGTGACCTCAACAGCGGCCGGAGCGCCCTCCAGCAGACCACCAGCAACCAGACCCAGCTCACGAGCCAGCTCGAGCCACAGGGCCACCTCTTCGCCAACAGCGCCACCGGAAACGTTGACGGCATCCGGGACGAACTCGCCAGCCAGTGCCAGCAGTACGGACTTAGCGACATCGGTACCGGCGCGGTCCTGAGCCTCAACGGTGGAGGCGCCCAGGTGCGGAGCACAAACAGTTTCCGGCAGGCCAAACAGCGGGGAATCCGTGCACGGCTCGGTCGCGTACACATCGAAGCCAGCACCGCGGATGTTGCCAGCCTTAATCGCGTCGGCAAGCGCCTGCTCGTCGACGAGACCGCCGCGGGCAGCGTTGATGATGATCTGCCCCTTCTTGGCCTTGCCCAGGAGCTCAGCATCGAACATGCCAGCGGTTTCCTTGGTCTTCGGCAGGTGGATGGTCACGAAATCAGCGCGAGCCATCAGGTCTTCCAGCTCAACCAGCTCAACACCGAGCTGAGCAGCACGGGCCGGGTTCGCGTACGGATCGTACGCAATGATGTTGGTCTCAAAAGCAGCGAGACGCTGCGCAAACAACTGGCCGATGTGACCGAAACCGACGATACCGACGGTCTTGCCGAAGATTTCGACCCCCTTGAAGGAAGAGCGCTTCCACTCCCCCTCACGCAGGGACGCGTCCGCAGCCGGCAGCTGGCGAGCGGTGGCCAGCAGCAGCGCGATTGCGTGCTCACATGCAGAGTGAATATTGGAGGTCGGAGCGTTGACAACCATGACGCCGCGCTTGGTAGCGGTATCGATGTCGACGTTATCCAGGCCAACGCCGGCACGGCCGACGATCTTCAGATTCGGAGCCGCTTCGAGGACTTCCTGATCCACGGTGGTAGCGGAGCGGACGAGCAGTGCGTCAGCGTCACCAACCGCAGCCAGGAGCTCAGCGCGGTTCGGACCATCTACCCAACGGACCTCAACGGAATCCCCCAATGCGTCCACTGTGGACTGTGCCAGCTTGTCGGCGATGAGGACAACGGGGCGAGCGTTCTGGCTCACAAGCATCTCCTGGTTTGTCTCGAAAAATTTATGCAGTATGTGCGGTGTCACTTAAGAAAACTACTAAAGCGTGCACGCGCATTACGTCTCATCATAAACTCTGGGGGTGAGGCGCGGGGGTACTTACCTAAGCAAAACGGCGCTTACTACCCTTTGTTTAGGGAGTAAGCGCCGTTGCCCCCGACATTCAAGTCGGCAAAATCTTTCGCGTTATATTTTTATTTCTGCTGGTCTATAACCTACTGGTACGTAACCAACCACGGACGCGGCTCAATGTTCATGGTCTCCTCAGGAGTAAACATCGGCTGGTCCTCGTCGATGAAGTTCTTCCACGCCTCGAAAATCTCCGGCTGCAAATCCTGCAGCATGACATTCCAGGTCTCAAACTTTTCCTGCGGGCTGCCGTGGCCGTCGGCATGCAGAACGAATACGAGCTCCGGGTGCGACAGGTCCAGCGTCTCGCGGTCGCGAATCATCTGTAGCTGGAACTGGTGCAGCATCAGCATCTTCTGCGGAAGGTTGTTCTTACGAGTCAGCTCAGCCAGCCAATCAGCAACGCGGTTGACCTCTTCAGCCTTAACGTGACCAACCTGGGTCGCCGGAACCTGCCCCGGTTCCATCTTCCACTCCGGATCCAGCGCCAGACCGACGTTTGGCATCTTCAGCAGTTCTTCGTAGAACTTGGCCTGGTCCAGGAAGTCTGCACTGCCCGGCTGCAAGTCGATGATGACGTAGCCGCCGGCCTTGGTCATGGCCTCGACGTACGGCTTCAGAGTCTCAACCGGAGCCGGCTCGGAGTAGTCACCACGCGGGCCCGGATCAGCCTGTGCGACCGAAGCAATAATCTCAAAGGCCGGCAGTACCGGGTCATCGGCGAACTTCTCGTACTGCTTGACGTAGTCCTTCGCACGTGCGACGGCATCCTCCGGATCATCCTCGCCCATCACACCCAATGGAGCGACACCTGGGTGACCATACGTTGCAATCAGATGACGACCGGGGAACAGCAGCGTGCCTCCACCCGGCAGCTCCTTGACCTTGTCATCCTTGGCCAGCTCGATGGACTGATCGAACTTGTCCTGATCGCCGAAAACCTTACCCAGAGCAATCAGGGACTCGCCGTCACGAGCAGCCGAAATCGACTCAGAGGTAGCACGCGCGTCGCCCACCGGCAGCCAACTGACCTTCAGGCCAGCTGCTCGAGCAGTAGCAATGGAAGCCAGGCCGGTACCCGGTGCAGCCAATGCCAACTTGTCCTTAACCTCCTTCGGCGATCCCTTCGGCAGGGTGATGCTCTCCTGCCCCTTGTCATCCTGCCCATCGCTGGCGCGATCCTGCGCCTCCTGGTTGGCGCCCCCATCCTTCGTTGCGTCACCCTTGACGACAGTGGGCTTCTCCGGATCCATCTCAACGACAGCGCGAGTCGGCTTCGACTCCGTCTCTTTGAGAACCTTGAATTCAGTACCGACAAGCTCCTTGAGGCCATCGGTCGTACCCGGATCTGCAATAACCTGACGCTCCTCTCCCCCGGTCAGGTCAACTGCCCCCACTGTAAGGACTGTCTTTGCGCCCAGGCGGTCAATCTCTTTTTCCACATCGGCGATATCAGCGCCAGTATCGTGGCCACGAGCGTCCTTCTTGGGACTCTTGGCGGTACTGTCATCTTCCGCATCTTCGGCAGAACCAGCCACCAGCATCGGCAGCCCAGCAGCAACCGCAATGCCTGCCGCCCGACGCTGCTCAGCTGCACCAGCCGAGGAAACGACAACTGCTTCCGAACTGTCGATCAGGCTTTCCGACGCTGCGATGTCGTCGCTAAGCACCGTCGACTCACCGTCCACCTTCTTCGTGGAAACAGCGCTGTCGGAATTACCACACGCGACCAGGGCGCTCGATCCCAGCGCCAGACTTACCGTCAGAGCAACGGTTGCCGTCACGCGCCGCGTCATTGCGGATACTCGCACATTTACCTCCGTGAAATGATTTGATTGCAACGATTAGACTATCGAACGTCTTTGTTGAGGGAGACCCTTCAACCCAGATTAGAACCCCGGATACGACTGGGGCTACACCCGTTTGGCCGTAGTTGCTTCTATCTCAGACGTTTATCCCACCCGTCTACCCCACACGTTTCAGTGAAAGAAAACGAGTAAGAGAGATACGAAAAGGGCCTCATCACGGCGGTGAAGCTCAGTGATGAAGCCCTACTTCGCGAACAAGCGAAGGATTCGCTTAAGCAACAAACTTAGGCGGTCTCAGCGCGAGCGTCGACCTTAACCCAGCTCATCAGGTCGCGCAGCTTGGAGCCGACCTCTTCAATCTGGTGGTTGTTGTAGGAAGCGCGCAGGTCCTCGAGCTCCTTGTTGCCGCCCTCGACGTTGGCAATCAGACGCTTGGTGAAGGTGCCGTCCTGAATGTCAGACAGAATCTCGCGCATGTGCTGCTTGGTATCAGCGGTAATAACGCGTGGGCCAGACAGGTAGCCACCGAACTCAGCGGTGTCGGAGACCGAGTAGTTCATGTTGGCAATACCGCCCTCGAACATCAGGTCAACAATCAGCTTCAGCTCGTGCAGGCACTCGAAGTATGCCATCTCCGGCTCGTAACCAGCTTCAACCAGAACCTCGAAACCGACCTTGACCAGTTCCTCGGTGCCGCCACAGAGAACAGCCTGCTCACCGAAGAGGTCGGTCACAGTTTCTGCCTCGAAGGTGGTCGGGATAACGCCAGCGCGGGCGCCACCGATAGCTGCAGCGTAAGACAGAGCCAGGTCGCGGCCCTCGCCCTTCGGATCCTGGTCAACGGCGATCAGGCACGGAACGCCCTTGCCATCGACGAACTGACGACGAACCAGGTGACCCGGCCCCTTCGGAGCAACCATACCGACGGTGATGTTGTCAGCCGGCTTGATGAGGTCGAAGTGGATGTTCAGACCGTGGCCGAAGAACAGCGCGTCGCCGTCCTTCAGGTTCGGCTCGATGTCCTCGCTGTAAACCTTTGCCTGGGTGGTGTCCGGAACCAGCACCATAATGACGTCTGCCCATGCAGCGGCATCTGCGTTGGACTTAACCTCAAAGCCAGCTTCCTGGGCCTTCACAGCGGACTTGGAGCCTTCACGCAGACCGATAACAACCTCGACACCGGACTCGCGCAGGTTCTGAGCGTGAGCGTGGCCCTGGGAACCGTAGCCCAGGATGGCAACCTTACGCCCCTGGATGATGGACAGATCAGCATCGTCGTCGTACAGCAGTTCAATAGCCATTAAAATTAGCCTCTTTTCGAATCGGATTCGTTAAAAATCTTAGCGTTTAGTTGTTAGCGGGGCTGGAGCATCGGCTTCGGCCCGCGTGCCATTGCGACGGTACCGGACTGAATGAGCTCACGGATACCAAACGGCTCGAGGACCTCCAGCAGGGCTACAAGCTTCGAGCGCTCACCCGTCGCCTCAATGATGACAGACTCTTGAGAGACGTCCACCACGCGGGCACGGAAGAGATTGGCGGCATCGACGACCTGCGGACGATTGGTGTTGTCGCAGGAAACCTTCACCATTAGCAGTCCGCGCGACACCATGGTCTCTGGGGGCTGGCGAACCACCTTCAGCACGGGCACTAGCTTGTTGAGCTGCTTAGTGATCTGTTCGATCGGCAGCGTCTCCGTCTCAACCACGACAGTGATGCGGTTGACTCCCTCGGTCTCAGTTTCACCCGAGGTAATCGACTGGATGCTGAAACCTCGGCGGGTGAACATGCCCGCAATGCGGACCAGAATACCTGGCTCATCGAGGGTCAACACGGATAGAGTGTGCAGTTCAGCCATTTTGGGACTCACTTCCTGTTGCTTCGGATCCCGATTAGCGGGTCTTCATGGACGGGTGGTTAGCGTCGGGCTGCTTCGCGGCGTCCTCGGCGTTGTCCACAACAGTGCCGTGGATGTCAGCCGGGGTTTCGGCCGCTGAGTTCTCATCGTTGAACAGCGGGCGCAGACCACGGGCGTATTCGACCTCATCATTGGATTTGCCAGCTGCCACCATCGGCCACACCTGAGCATCCTCACCGACAATGAAGTCAATAACCACCGGTCGGTCATTAATCTCGCGTGCCTTCTTAATTGCGGCCGCGACATCTTCCTTCTTGGTCACGCGAATCGCCACGCAGCCAAGCCCCTCGGAGAGCTGGACGAAGTCTGGCAGGTAGGAGTTGTCCTCCGGGCGCAGCTTGGTGTTGGAGTAGCGCTGATCGTAGAACAGCGTCTGCCACTGACGAACCATGCCCAGGTTACCGTTGTTGATCAAGGCAACCTTGATGGGAAAACCTTCCATTGCACAGGTGGTTAGCTCCTGATTGGTCATCTGGAAGCAACCGTCACCATCAATGGCCCAGACTTCCTTTTCTGGAGCAGCCGCCTTGGCGCCCATCGCAGCCGGGATTGAGTAGCCCATCGTGCCGGCACCACCGGAGTTAAGCCAGGTGCGCGGGTTCTCGTACTGGACGAACTGCGCTGCCCACATCTGGTGCTGGCCGACGCCAGCGGCATAGATGGCCTCCGAGCCAACGATGTCGGACAGGGTCTGAATTACAAACTGCGGAGCGATTGCACCATCAGCGGGCTCTTCCCACCCGAGGGGGAACTCGTCGCGGAGACCGTCGAGAAGCTTCAGCCAGTCGGCAATCTGGGGGCGACTAAGACCGAGCTTGGTGTAGGACTCGCTAAGTGCGGCAAGGACCTCGCGGGCATCGCCGACGATGGGAACGTCAACTTCACGGAGCTTGCCAATCTCTGCCGGGTCAATGTCTGCGTGGATAACCTTCGCGTTCGGCGCGAAGGAATTCAGATCACCGGTAACACGGTCGTCGAAACGCGCACCGATAGTGATGAGCAGGTCGGACTTCTGCAGAGCAGCGACGGCGGACACCTTGCCGTGCATGCCCGGCATACCCATATGCAGCGGGTGCGAGTCCGGGAATGCGCCGCGAGCCATCAGCGTGGTCACGACCGGAACTCCAGTCTGCTCGGCGAACTCGACCAGCTCCGTGGAAGCATCAGCCTTAATGACGCCACCACCGATGTAGAGCACCGGACGCTTGGCTGCAGCAATCATCTCAGCGGCCTCGTCAATCTGACGCTGGTGCGGAGTCGTCACAGGACGGTAGCCCGGCAGGTCAATCTCCGGCGGCCAGGTGAAGTCAATCATCGTATTCTGGAGGTCCTTCGGAACATCGACCAGAACCGGGCCTGGGCGACCAGAAGAAGCCAGGTGGAATGCCTCAGCGAGCGCGCGCGGGATGTCCTCAGCTTCGGTGACCATGAAGTTGTGCTTAGTGATCGGCATGGTCACACCGCGGATGTCAGCCTCCTGGAAAGCGTCAGTACCCAGCAGCGGGCGACCGACCTGACCGGTGATGGCGACAACCGGAACGGAGTCCATCTGAGCATCCGCGAGCGGGGTAACCAGGTTAGTAGCACCCGGGCCGGAAGTCGCGATACACACACCGACCTTGCCGGAAACCTGCGCGTAACCAGTGGCAGCGTGACCAGCTCCCTGCTCGTGGCGCACGAGGACGTGGCGGAGCTTTTCCGAGTCATAAATCGGATCGTAGAGCGGAAGCACTGCACCACCGGGGATACCGAAGGCTACCTCAACACCAAGCTCTTCAAGAGATCGGACAATGGCTTTTGCACCAGAAATTCGCTCGGGGGCGCTGGTGCGCGCCTTAGCTGCGAATTGGGCGGGCGATGGGGTGTGCTGCTCGTGCGCGTTCACGATTTCGCTCCTGGGTCATGGTGGGCAACTACTCAACTCACATTCACGCGAAGAAGCTACGAATGTGGCGTTGACTACAACCTTAACGTCCACATAGTGAGAAGTCAATCCCGCCAATTGGACACCCCCGCCCGCTTAACACCCGAGCGCCTACCCACTTCCCACCCGTTTCCCCACAGCAGTCCCACCCCAGCTTTGGGAATCACTTTACCCAGAAACACCCCCACCCCCGATACGCTGGTGCACCCGAGACGGTGCAGAGGCGGTGTATCCGAGTCGGCACGCCAGAGCGGCTCACCTCGAAGCTCCTCTTTATGCATAATTCCTTATCTTTAAACTCAGCCCATCTTAAGGCGAACGACCTACGGTGGAGAGCATGGAATTTTTACAATTCATGTTGTTACGGGCATGGCAATGGATAGCCAGCAACGGTCTTGCCCTTGCAAGCCTGGCCATTCTGCTAATTCTTGTTCCCCGCATCCGACGTTTCGTTCTGGCAATCGCAGACGGAAATATCTCCTCTGAGGACGAGCAAGCCAAGGGACGACGCGCGCTCATTGGCGCTGTTGTTTACATCGTCGAAGTTATTGCGTACTTCGTCTTAATCATCGCGATTCTGTCGAAATTCGGAATCTCGCTAACCGCCGCCGCCATCCCCGCAACGGTTGTTTCCGCTGCTGTTGGTTTTGGTGCCCAGGGAGTCATCGCCGACTTCCTCGGAGGCATGTTCATCATTGCCGAGAAACAGTACGGCATCGGCGATTGGGTTGAGTTCCATTCCCCTTCCGGCACCGTGCAGGGCGACGTCGTCAATATGACATTGCGCGCCACGACCATTCGAACCCTAAACGGCGAGGAAATTATCGTGCCGAACTCCGAGGCACGTATGTGTATCAACTACTCCTCGCAGTGGTCGCGTGCCGTCGTCGAAGTACCGGTACCGATGACCGCCGGTGGTTCCATTAAGGATTTGGAAGAGCGCACCGTCGCCGCTGCTAAGCGCGCAATCACGCTGGACTCAATCAAGGACTCCGTTCTCTCCGAAATCAAGATGCAGTCCTCTACAGAGCTCAATCCACCAACGGTTATGGGGCTGCCGTGGACCGTCACCATGCGCTTGATTGTCGACTGCAAACCGGGCGACCAATGGCTTATCGAGCGCGCCATCCGCGCCGCAGTCATCGACACCTGGTGGGATGACTACGGCGAGCGCGCCCAACAGACCCCGTTTGCTCCCGCCGAAGAAATCACCGGCCACGTCCGCGATGACACGATGATTGAACAGCTCAAGCAGGCCGACGCTAAGCGCGAGAACAAGCAGGCGCTTGACGACGTCGACAGCGCTCCAACCGAGGTTGTCGAAATGGTACCGGACACAGCAGTCGAGCCAGTCACCGCGGAAACTAAGCTGATGGAAACTCAGACCGTCGACAAGCAAGACGAGAATGAGCGATCCGATCTTCCGCACGCGGGAGCCGATCTTGACGATGCGCGACGCGAGCAGGAAGACAGTGAAAGCAACAGCGCCATCCGCAAGCTGATTAACCACCCCGATTGGAAGACACTCACGACGCGCCAGAAGGTTCGTCGAACCCTCTCCGCAGGTGGGCGCGCTCGCGTTTCGACGATTGTACTCCTGGTAACCTTACTGATTCTCTTCATTTTGAACCTGATGACACTCGAAACTGAGGACGGCCCATCTGGATGGTTGGCACCGAGCAGGTGGAACGATCGCGTAGCGACACAGGAAGAGGACTCGGAAGAGTCGTCGGCACCACAGTCATCCAACCAGCCGACTAGCACCACACAGAATGTGCAGCCCACCGAGACCACTCAGCAGAATCAGACATCTCAAAACCAGCCAACGGAGACTTCTCAGCAGCCGCAGAACACACAGAACCGCGCACCTTCGACCACCACCTCCACCCAGTCAAGCTCCGAGCAGAGCAACACTGGCAACGAGGACACTGGTGGATCACAGTCGACGGACTCCACTAACAACGCGGAACCGAACTCGGCTGATACGCAATAACGCGCAACCGCCTACCGTGCACTAGCCAATCCGAACTACCCGCTACAATCAATAGCCATGACTGACTCGACTCCACAGCCAAAAATTGCGACGCAGCGATTTCGCCCACAGAAGACGCATCTGTTCATCGTTGCGTTCATGGTCGTGCTGTGTGTAATTGCCGCCGGCTTTACCCCGTGGCTGGCCGTTACCTTCCTGGCACCGTTGATTTATACGCTTTGGATTTTCCGAGTACGCACCACCGTGGGGTCACGCGGCATCACTGCGGTTTATCTACTGTCCCAGCGCCGTTCGGTGCCCTGGAGTGATTTTGCAGGCATCTTCTTCAACAAGGGCGGTCGAGCCTTTGCGGTCACCAAGTCAGATGAGCGTATCGCGCTGCCGGCCATCTCTTTTAATTCACTGCCCGAGCTAAAGGAAGCCACCGGCGGTCTGATTCCGGATCCGATTACTTCGGCTCGCATGGCGGAAAATGACAAGGTCGAGGTCTTTGACCGCGATGGCTACTCCGTAATGAAGAAGGCCAGTGAGGTTGAGGCTGACGCCAAGGTTAAAGGCGCTAAGGCTAAAGGCGAAGCCTCTGCTGAGTAACATCTAAGCAGTCCACAAAAGCCCCTAAATCTCATTATGCGGACACTAGTGACCGCGAAATGAGACATTAGGGGCTTTTGTGATTAGTATGGACAATTAGTTACCTTGCACCCTATCTAGGAAGGGCAGCCCACATGATCCCCCTTCGCTCTAAAGTCACCACTGCCGGACGAAATGCCGCTGGCGCTCGTTCCCTATGGCGTGCGACTGGCATGTCCGATAGCGACTTCGGCAAGCCGATTATCGCAATTGCAAACTCTTACACCCAGTTTGTGCCAGGGCACGTGCACCTGAAGGATGTTGGCGACATCGTTGCGGAAGCTGTAACCGCGGCAGGTGGTGTCCCCCGTGAGTTCAACACCATCGCCGTCGACGACGGTATCGCAATGGGACATGACGGCATGCTCTACTCGCTGCCATCCCGTGAAATTATTGCCGACTCTGTGGAATACATGGTCAACGCTCACACCGCTGACGCGTTGGTGTGTATTTCCAACTGTGACAAGATCACGCCAGGCATGCTCAATGCGGCTCTGCGCCTGAATATCCCGGTGGTCTTCGTTTCCGGCGGGCCGATGGAATCGGGGTCATCGGTTGTTATCGATGGCGTCGTCAAGCCTGGCTCTGACCTAATCTCGGCTATTTCTGCATCCGCGAATGACAAGGTCGATGACAAGAACCTGCTGGACATCGAGCGCTCGGCGTGCCCGACCTGTGGTTCTTGCTCGGGTATGTTCACCGCAAACTCGATGAACTGCCTGACCGAGGCCCTCGGCCTGTCCCTGCCGGGCAATGGTTCTACGCTGGCGACTCAGCAGGCTCGCCGCGACTTGTTCACCCGCGCCGGTGAGCTAATCGTGGACCTGGCGAAGAGCTACTACAACGATGGCGACGAGTCCGTGCTGCCGCGCAACATCGCCAACCGCGACGCATTTGTCAACGCCATGACGCTCGATGTTGCCATGGGTGGCTCCACCAACACCGTGCTGCACATTCTCGCTGCCGCGCAGGAGGGCGAGATTGACTTCGACCTCTCTGACATCGACGCGATTTCCCGTCGTGTTCCGTGTCTGTCTAAGGTAGCGCCGAACTCTGACTACTACATGGAGGACGTCCACCGCGCCGGTGGTATTCCAGCCATCCTCGGCGAGCTGCGTCGCGCCGGCCTGCTGCAAATGGATGTCCGCTCTGTACACTCCCCGTCGTTGGAGGAGCACCTGGATAACTGGGATATCCGCGGCGGCAAGGCCACTGACGAGGCCATCGAGCTGTTCCACGCAGCACCGGGCGGTGTGCGCACCACCGAGCCGTTCTCCACTTCCAACCGCTGGGAAAGTCTGGACACGGACTCCGAAAATGGCTGCATCCGCGACTTCGACCACGCCTACACCAAGGAAGGCGGTCTCTGTGTCCTGCGCGGCAACATCGCCGAGGACGGCGCTGTCCTGAAGACCGCGGGTATTGGCGAGGACCAGTTCCACTTCGAGGGCACCGCTCGCGTCGTAGAGAGCCAGGAAGAGGCTGTCTCTGTCATCTTGAACCGCACCTTGCAGCCGGGCGAAGTTCTCTTCGTCATCTACGAGGGGCCGTCAGGTGGTCCGGGCATGCAGGAGATGCTGCACCCGACCGCATTCATCAAGGGTGCTGGTCTGGGTAAGGTTTGCGCCCTGGTCACCGACGGCCGCTTTTCCGGCGGTTCCTCTGGACTGTCGATTGGTCACGTTTCCCCGGAGGCCGCTGCAGGTGGCGCAATCGGTCTCGTCCGCAACGGCGACCCAGTGTACATCGATGTCGCAGAACGACGCCTCGAAATTCAGGTGTCCGACGAGGAGCTTGCGGCCCGCCGTGATGAAGAGCTCAAGCGCGATAAGCCGTTTACTCCCCACAAGCCACGTCCGCGCAAGGTGTCCAAGGCGCTGCGCGCATATGCCAAGATGGCGTCCAGTGCGGATAAGGGCGCGGTCCGCATTGTCGACTAGCTAGATCAAACCCGCTTAAAGGCCTGTGCTTACCGCACGGGCCTTTGGCGTTTCTAGGGTAGCTTTGCGCCCAGTCTTCCGCGTGGGCTTCACCAAATCCCGGTACTCGACGTCGGCAATCCCCTCAGCGACGTCCTCGGTGTGTGCATATTTGCTGCCCTCGGTAATGGCCGCCATTACATATCCGGGGCCAAAAACAACGGAAGAGTGCCACGAACGCCGGTTGGACCAGCCCATCTTCGCGCCTTCAGAACCGGGCAGGCCGGCAAGACCAAAATTCTGTCGATAGCCATCGGCAGCAATCGGCGACCAGTGTCGCATCGCCTCAAGCACCTCAGAATTAGGATGCTTCAGACGAAGCTGGGAAATAAAAGACACCACATCTTCCGCAGTGGTCCTCGATACTCCCCACTTTTCTCCGCCGGAGGTGTTGAACAGGCCGTACTCGGTCGCAACGGAATCGACCGATTCCGGGTACTTCCGGTAGAAGTCGGCTGCCAAATCGTCGTCGGAACGCGAAATCATCTTTTCGACGCGCTCGGCATCGTCGGCAGTGCCGTGTTCGAGCACATACTGACCGATATACAACTTAATCAGGGATAGCGCCGGCAGCGGGCGTTGCGATGCCTGGCTGCTGTACCCCACGCCCACCGGCTCGTAGCTCACCGCCATTTGCGTGCGTGGGTCAACCTCAATCAACCCTTCGGCGTTGAGGTCCATGCGTGGCAGACTCACCTGATGTGTCGGCCAGACGCTTGCCGACGAGACGGAGGCTGCAACCTCACTGTGCTCGTCGGCAGCAGCTGTCGATGGTGAGTGGATCGACGTTGTCGCGCCTATCGAAGACATGAAAAAGACCACCGCAAGGGTGGTCTTTAGTGCGTGTCTCGACTTTGGCATAGGGGGCATTGTACCCCGGCCCTAACCGAGAACCTAGTTTAGGCCGCTCGACTGTTTGTGTAGCTGCGAGCTGCCTTAGCCGATAAACGGCAGCGTGCCGGTCGTCAGCCACCACAGGCCAATTGCTGCAGCGATGGACAGAATTCCGAAGATCCACGACGATGCCAGTGGGCGACGAGCCCAGCCGCGTCCGAAGTCGATGCCGATGCGGCCCGGGCCGGTGAACTGCAAGCCAAGTGCCATGGCGGTCATCAACAGTTGTAGCTGAAGGTTGCTGGAATCCTGGCCGACGATATTCACGCCATTGGCAGAGGTAGCCACATCAAACATGCTGAGGTAGGCGGACAATGCCAGCGCCAATGCTGCGGCCAGCGGTGTCGCAAGCCCTAAGATGAGCAGGGCACCCGCGATGAGCTGAACCGTTGGGATGGCAGTGGCCATCACAGGGCCGAGGGCGAAGTTGTTCTGGCTAAACTGTGTCTCCAGCGCAGTGGTGCCACCGGAGCTGCCCCAGCCGAGCAGCGTTGTCAGGCCATGGACCAACAGCAGCGCACCCAATCCAAGACGCAGCAGCAGGAGGCCGAAGTCGGTGGTACCGCGACGGAACTCCGGTTCGTTGTCGTCGTTGAAGTCCGTGTCTTCATCGTCGTCAGCAGCGGCGGTAGTCGTAGCCGCAGTTGCCCCGGCGGCCCCTACGCCTGCTCCTGCAACACCAGCGGCACCAGCGGTATCGCGAGAGGCAGCCGGTTCAGCGAAATCCGATTCATCGAAATACTGAGTCTCAGCTGCGGAATTGCGTGCAGAGCCATAGGTTGACTCCGCCTCATCGTCGAATGCTGACTGTGCTTCCGACTTATTTGCGGCAGTTCCCGCTGTGGACGCTGCTGCCGCTTCAGAAGCCGAGAAGGCTTGCGTCGGCTGGCTGAAATCCTCATCTGAATCAACGCGCTCGCTACGGGCCGGCTGCTCAAAGATCTCGGTCGCCTCCGACTCCGGGGCTACCTCCGACTCTTTATCGGCCGCGGGTGCCAATTCAGTTTCGGCCTGTTCATCCCGCGGCGAAGGCTTACCGGCAGGGCTAATCACCTGAGGTGCCGTGCGGCCTGCAGCGGCGTAGGCGTCGTAGCGCTTCTTCGGGGTTTCCTGAACTTCAGGCTCCGGTTCCAAGCTCGGCTCAACCTCTGTCTCTGCCACTGTCTCTGATGCAGCGGCGGATTCCGGCGGCAGGTTTTCTTGGTCTGCCTCCGCCTCCGGCTCCTCCTTTACGCGCTTTTCCGGCACACCCGGAAAAATCTGCGTTGCGGTGTTGTCGCTGTCATCGCGGTTGGTTTCTTCGTTCATTGGCTCAGCGAGCTTGCGGTAGGTCGGGACGTCGAGATCGTCATCGAATCCGTCCTCCACATTCTCGAGGGCGCGGTCGTTCGGGTACTTCTCTGAGTCGCTCACATCGTCCACATTAAAACTACTGCCTCACTTTTGGCCGCAGGCGTGGCCGTAAAACGAGGCTGTATTGTGTATGCCTATGGGATTCCACCTCGTCCACACCAGCAGTGCACAGGCTCGCGCTCGCGGGCGGCATCGTCGTACTGCGCTCGCTGCTGGTGTCGTCGGGATGGTCTCTCTTTCCGGCTGCATGAGTGCCTCGAGCGCGCTTGAGTCACCGTTTACTGAAGACAAGTCGGAACCGACAGGCATTGCCATGCCGAAGTTTTCCTCCCCTGATTTGCCCTCTACCCCGGTCCCAACCACGGAAAGCAAAGCCAAAGACAAAGGTCCCTGCGACCTCGACGATGTCACTCTCGCGGCCTGCCTACCGCTTACCACCGCGCTAGCCTCAACCGGCCCTGGGGAGGCTCTCGTCGCCACCGACGACGGTGCACTCACCGTTGTCGCACCGGGTAAGACACCGCGTGAGGTCGCACGGCTCGGCGCCCCTGCAAAACAACTGCTGCCCAGTCCCTCGGTTGAAGAGGACCGTCAGGTCTTTGTTTTGCGTAACGACGACACCATTGCGCGCGTCACCCTCGTGGAGGGCAGCACCGCTGATGTGCGCGAACTTCCGGACCTCAGCGAGCCCGGCATTCTCGGAATCTATTTTGACCGAACTTCGGACACCCTGTCCCCGCGCAAATTGCTCGTGGGAGATCCAGGCATTGAGTTTCAGCAGTTCTGCCATGGTCCGGACGGAATGCCGCCGTTGGCAACCGCCATTCTCGACGGCACCCCACAGCTGGTTCAGCTCACCGGCCCTGTGATTAATCCCCTCGGCGGTGTGGACCTGAACGATTCCATCGGTGGATGCGCAGTGATGGGTGACCGCGTGGTCATTGCCATCCCAGACGCGCAGAAGGTCATCTCCATGCCGGTGGGTCCGAAGTCAAGTGGGCCCGACGCGGCGTGGGAGGTCAAGGGTTCCCCTGAAGTGCTTGTCGACGGCGACTTCGGCCACATCTCGTATGTAGCGGCTGTCGCAGCAAATCAGGGTATTGAAGTTTGGGGTGCCACGACCAACAAAACCGCCGGGGCACAACCGTCGGAGTCCGACGAGCGCGTCGTCAGACTGCCGAGCGATGGTGCCGCCGGCGGTTCCCCGGATTAGCTTTCAGGGAGGCTAGCTCAGCTTCTTCGCAATCAGCTGGTTGACCTGAGCCGGGTCTGCCTTGCCGCGGGTGGCCTTCATGACCTGCCCCACGATGGCACCGACGACCTTCTTGTTGCCAGCTCGGTACTTCTCGACGATGTCCGGGTTAGCAGCCAGTGCATCGTCGACGGCCTTCTCAATAGCACCGTCGTCGCGAACGACCTCCAGGCCACGGGCAGCAACGACCTCATCAACATCGCCCTCGCCTGCGAGCACGCCGTCAACGGCCTTACGGGCCAGCTTGTTGGTCAGCTTGCCCTCTTCAATCAGTGCAATCACACGTGCAACCTGTGCCGGGGTAATCGCGAGCTCAGCCAGCTCCACGCCTGCCTCGTTGGCCTTCTGCGCCAGGTAAGCGACCCACCAGGAACGAGCCTCAGCCGGGCCGGCACCAGCCTCAACGGTGTCGACAATCAGGTCGAGAGCGCCGGCGTTAACCAGGTCGCGCATTTCCTCGTCCTTCAGACCCCACTCTTCCTGAATACGGGCACGACGCACCCACGGCAGCTCCGGCAGAGTTGCGCGGATTTCCTCCACCCACTCACGCGGCGCAATCACAGGTGGCAGATCCGGGTCGTTGAAGTAGCGGTAATCCGACTGCGATTCCTTCGGGCGGCCCTTGGAGGTCGTGCCGTCGGTCTCCTGGTAGTGGCGGGTTTCCTGAACGATCTCCTCGCCATTAGTAATCGCAGCAGCCTGGCGCTGCATCTCGTAGCGAACAGCCTGTTCAACCGACTTCAGGGAGTTGATGTTCTTAGTCTCGGTACGAGTGCCGAACTCCTCCTGGCCGATTGGGCGCAGGGAAACGTTGGAGTCCACACGCATCGAGCCCTGGTCCATGCGGGCATCGGAGACACCGAGGGACTTCACCAGGTCACGCAGCGCAGAAACGTACGCACGAGCAACCTCTGGGGCACGCTCCCCTGCACCGAGAATTGGCTTAGTAACGATCTCAATCAGCGGAATACCTGCGCGGTTGCAGTCCACCAGCGAACGCGTGGCGCCGTGAATACGACCATCGGCACCGCCCAAGTGCGTCAGCTTGCCGGTGTCCTCTTCCATGTGAGCGCGCTCGATTTCGACACGGAACTCCGTGCCGTCGTCAAGCTGAACGTCAAGATATCCGTCGTAGGCGATTGGTTCGTCGTACTGCGAAATCTGGTAGTTCTTCGGCTGGTCCGGGTAGAAGTAGTTCTTGCGCGCGAAGCGGGAGGACTCAGCAATCTCGCAGTTCAGCGCCAGGCCAATCTTGATGGCCCACTCAACGCCCTGACGGTTAACCACGGGCAGCGCGCCAGGTAGGCCGAGGCTGCAGGGATCGACGTTGCTATTCGGCTCGGCACCAAAGTGCGCCGAAGAGGGGGAGAACATCTTGGTATTCGTCGAGAGCTCGACGTGAACCTCCATGCCCATTACCGGATCAAAACGTTCGAGGACCTCATCAAAGTCCATCAAGTCATCAGCGTATGCAGCGGTCATGTTTGTAGAGTCTACTAGCGATGGCCCCGCAGGCGTGCCCTAGGGTATAAGTCGTGCCCGGAGTTAACGAACACCCACCGATTCCACCGACGTCAGCACGCGAAACGCCAACGTTCCGTGACGCCGCTGACCGCTACCGCGCAGGCGCTACTTTCGACAACGACCTGCAAGAAAGCGATGACGGCGCCTCGGGCTACCACCGCGTGCGTCCCGGATATCCTCCAACCGTCAGTGAAGCGCTTGCCCGTCTTGCACCGCGCCCACAGGTAGTCGCCGATATCGGCGCCGGCACGGGAAAGCTCACCGCCTCGCTTGCCGACGTCTACCGCGATGCCACCCTGCTGGCACTCGATCCCTCCACCGCTATGCGGCAAGCACTGATGCACAATGTGCCAGCGGCGGAATGCCTGGAAGGCACTGCGGAGCACACGGGACTGGAGTCCAACAGCGTCGATGTAGCAACATGTGCGCAGACGTGGCACTGGGTCGACCCGACAGCTGCCAGTAAAGAACTCACTCGGGTGCTACGCGCGGATGGCGTGGCTATGTTGGTGTGGAACACCTTGGATGTTTCCGTACCGTGGGTGCATCGGCTCAGCCGCATCATGCACGCCGGCGACGTGTTGCGCCCCGGCTTCTACCCCGAGGTTGGCCCGGAGTTGGAATTAATCGATGAGGTACGTCTGGCCTGGGAGCAGACACTGACCATCGAGGACATCGTGCTGCTGGCACGAACCCGTTCTTATTGGCTTCGTTCCAAGCCCTCCACTCGCGCCAAGGTGGAGGCGAACTTGCATTGGTATCTCCACGAGCACTTGGGGCACACATACGAAGAAGGCATCGCCCTTCCCTACCGGTGCGATGCCTTCTATTTTCGAGCCACCTAAATTTTCGAGCCGCCTAGTCGCGCTAGTTACTTTTCTTTCTTCGGCTTAGGGTGAGCCACACGCTTCAATGCGTTCTTAGTCTGTCCGGCAAGCTTCTTCGGCGCAGTAGCCGTGACCTCGCCTGGGAAGGAGTCCCTCGCGGTCTCGCGAGGATTGTCCTCATCGGAGGCTTCCTCGATTTCGGAAAGTTTCTCCAGGCGCTCATTATCCTTTTCTACGATGCGCTCGGCGTCATCCTCGGTGAATTCAACATTATCGTCGCTAACCAGTTCCTCGACGATGTCGTCGCGGACGCTCTCCTGAAGATCGACGTTGGAAATGTTGGAGTTGGCCAAAGCGCGGTCGAGCTTCTTCTGATCGGCGGTGGTGAACTTCTTGTTCGGATGCATCTTCCGGCGTGCGAGCTTACGGATACGGCCGCGACGCTTCGACTCCTCCATCAGCTTGTTACGTCCAGCCAGGTACGCACCACACAGAATCACGATAAGAGCGATACCGACGTAGCCAAGGGCCGGGTAGATGGAGCCAACCAGGGCCTTGAAACCGAAGAAGCTCAATCCAAAACCAATCAGCACCGTCACGATGAATACCAGTCGGAAACGCTGCGGAGTATTGCGTGTCAAGCGGCGACCCAACGCGTAGAACATACCGATGGCGGTATTGAAAATCATGGCGTAGATGATGATCGCCATCACCGTACCCAGAACCGGATGAATTTCATTGACAATTGCCAGAGTCGGCATATCCTCATGGCCAACGGACTCGACCTTGAAGAAGAGGGCAAAGGTCACCAACGTCAGCAGACCTGCGTAAATGGTGCCGCCCATGAGACCACCGATGCCAGCTTCACGCGGGTTCAGGTAGCTACCGCCAATGACGATGGACATCGATACGGCCACCATCACGCAGAAACCAACATAGTTCAGGGCAGAAACAGACCAGTGCGGCAGCGAGGTCGACAGTTCAGTGGTGTACTGCGCGGCCTCCGACATCGAAGTATCGGTGGTGAACAAAGTGTAGATACCGGCTCCCAGCAGGAACACGATAATGAATGGAGTGATCATGCCGATCACTCGGCTGACCTTGTCCGCATCCAGCATGCCTACACCCAAAGTCAGGGCAACCATGATGACGGCGCCGATCCACACCTCAAGTCCGAATTGCTGATTCAGGTTCGCACCGGCACCGGCGAACATGACGAAGCCGGTACAGAACAGCGTGATCATCACGGCGATGTCCAGAATCTTCGAAACCCAATTGCGGGTGATTACGTCGAAGACCTCGGAGTGCTCATCAGCCTGCAAGTAACTGGCAATTGACAGTACCGCCAAACCACTGGCAATCATCACGACGGAAGCGAGTACAACGCCCCACAAGCCGTTAGTGCCAAATGCCACGAAGTACTGCATCATTTCCTGGCCGGATGCGAATCCGGCACCGACAGTTAGGCCGACAAAGGCCATCGCGATTGTTGTGGCTCTTTTCCACATAACGAAAAAATCCTAAATATAAGTCTATTTTTCAAAACCGGAACCTTACAAAGCATACTGCCCGAGCTGGTGATTGATACACCAGCTCGGGCAGTATGCCTATTTTGTTACGAAGATGTGCCTAAATGTTTAGCAACGCGTGCTTAACCAAACAGCGCAGCAGCGGCACGGTAACGGCCATCCGGCACAACCTTCAACTCAGCAACCGCATCGTCGATGTCGATACGCTCGATGTTCTCACCGTGCAGAGCGACAATCTTGCCGAAGTCCCCCTCGTGTACTGCTCGGGTGGCATGGACACCGTAGCGGGTAGCTAGCACGCGGTCGTACGCAGTCGGCGTACCGCCACGCTGAATGTGGCCCAGAACCGTGGTGCGAACGTCGTACCCGGTGCGCTTCTTAATCTCCGCGCCAATGACCTGACCAATACCGTTGAAGGTCTGGTGACCAAACTGGTCAACACCGCCCTCTTCGTACTCCATGGTGCCCGGCTTCGGGGTGGCGCCCTCAGCGACGACGATAATGCCGTACTTCTCACCCATCTGGAAACGGCGCTCCATCGACTTCACAATCTCGTTGATGTCGAATGGCTTTTCCGGAATGACAATGTGGTGAGCACCGCCGGCCATACCCGCATGCAAAGCAATCCAGCCCACGTGTCGACCCATGACCTCAACAATCATGACGCGCTGGTGGGATTCCGCAGTGGTGTGCAGACGGTCAACCGCGTCGGTGGCAACAGCCACAGCCGTGTCGAAACCGAAGGTGTAGTCCGTACCGTTGACGTCATTATCAATAGTCTTCGGAACACCGACAACCGGCACCCCATTGTCCGAAAGCCACTTGCCGGCCTTCAGCGTACCTTCGCCACCGATTGGGATCAGGGCATCGATGCCCGCATCAGAGAGATTTTCCTTGATGCGGTCGAGGTTAGACATGAGAATGTCCGGATGCACGCGGCCGGTGCCCAGCATCGTGCCGCCACGCAGCAGCATGCGGTCAATCCGCTCATCGTCGTAAAGCTGGACCCTACGGTCTTCCATAAGACCAATCCAACCGTCCTCAAAACCGACGACGGTTGAGCCGTACTCGCTCGAGCTGGTACGGACAATTGCACGGATAACGGCATTCAGACCGGGACAATCTCCACCGGAGGTAAGGGTCGCAATTCGCATGATGCCCACCTTAGTCGTGTTAGTCAGTTCGTGCTTGACGGCCTTGGTCGAAACTACTTCTGCAGGTACTCCTGCCCTGGTAGCTCGGACGGTAGCTCCATCTTCGTCGTCACCTCCGATGTCGGCAGAAGACCATATTCCTCGAGCGTCTTGCGCACGTACTCTGCGGCATCGACGTTCAGCGGAGACTCCGTCCACAATGCAATCGGTAGGTTAATAAAGCGATTCTCCTTGACCGCCTCGAGATCCTTCGTTGCCGGATTCGTGCGCAGAACCTTGATCTTCTCTTCAAAGGTCTGACCCGGATAGTCCACAATCGCGATGAAGTCTGGATTCATCTCCGCGACATGCTCCCAGGAGGTCGTAGTCCAGGTGTCCTTAATCGACTCGGTCGCATTGGTCGCACCAGCCTTGTCCAGGATGCCCTGCGGGGCACCAAAGGAACCCGAGGTAAACGGGGCGTCACCAGCAGAGTCAAAGAGGAAACCCACCGGCTTCTTGTCGCCCTTCGGTGCGGTATCCAGGGCATGTAGACGGTTATCAATATCCGCAATAACCTTGTCGCCCTCACCGTCGTGGCCAGTCAGGGTAGCGATGTTCTTCAGATCAATTTTGACAGCTTCCCACGGATCCACCAGACCACGAGTATGCCCCGGGTCGCCACTGCCTTCCTTGCCCGCCGAGGCTGCGTCACCAGTGCGGCAAGATTCCGTCAGGGTGTAGGCGCCGATACCGTGCTCGGAAAGCGATTCCGGGGTAATACCCTTATCCTCGCTAAACCCATAGCCCCATCCCGCCAGCATCACATCCGGCTCGGCCGCAATAACTTGCTCCAGATTCGGGTACTCCTTCGCGACCTCCGGCTTCTGCGCGATTGCATCGCCGTAAGCTGCGGTCAACACCGGCAGATGCGAGGCCATAGAGCTCACCGCTGTGATCTCATCCGCAGCCCCCACCGCCAGCGCCAGCGAAGCAATATTGCCGTCATTGATTAGCAGTTTCTTAGCCACACCCGGGTAGCTAACTTCTTCACCGCAGTTGGTGAGAGTAAGGCCTGACGACGAGGCCTGCGTTCCCTCATCAGAGCCACAGGCGGCGGCTCCGAATGCCAGAGCAGCCACAGCGATACCAGCTGCTGAGGCACGAAGAGGACGTCGGAAAGTGTGTCCGTAATTCATGGGAATACTCCTAGTTGATGGTGACAGCATCCAGCTCGCTATCGATTGCGAGGTGGCGGCGGCCAGCGGGGGAATTGAGCTGACAGGATTCAACCTGAAAGATTTGGGCGACAAAGTCGCGGGTAAGCACTTCTGTGGGAATGCCGTCGGCCGCGATACCGCCGTCCGCGACCACGATGACGCGGTCGAAGTGGTTCATCACCAGGTCCAAGTCGTGGATCGCGGCAATGACACACGCTCCGCTGGAGCGGGCCAGACGGAGGACGGATTGTTGATGGCGCACGTCGAGGTGGTTAGTGGGCTCGTCGAGAAGCATGATTGGCGAGTCCTGGGCGATGGCACGCGCCAGACACACGCGACGGCGTTGCCCACCCGAGAGTTGCCCACACAGGCGTTGCGCAACCGCTTCCAACCCCACGAGCTCCAGCGCACGGTCGACGTGGGAATTGTCCTCGGCAGTGTTGCCACCAAAAAGGCGCTGGTAGGGCAAGCGCCCCAGGGAGACAAAGTCGCGCACGCGCATTTCGGCGGGTGGAACCTCGTTCTGCGCGACGAAAGCCAGATCGCGGGCGCGGTGCTTCGAGCTGATTGAGCTCATCGATTTGCCGTTAATCTCAACCTCGCCCGTGGCCGGTTTCGTGATTCCACCGAGCGCACGCAGCAACGTGGATTTGCCCGCGCCGTTAACACCGATGATGGCGGTCATGGGTTCTGCACCGAAGTTGAGGTTGACTCCGCTGACAATGGTGCGCCCAGCGATATCGCAGCGCACATCTTTAGCGGCGAGTACAGATTTTTGTGGGGCGCTCATTTACTCGGCACCTCCGTAGCTGTAGTGCGAACGGCTCATGAGGTATAGGAAAAGTGGTGCACCAACCAATCCCGTGACTACTCCCAGCGGCATTTCCTGGCTTCCGCCCACTACGCGCGCGATGATGTCCACCCAGATGAGAAACAGTCCACCCATGAGTGCAGCAACCGGTAGGACAACGCGGTGTGTGGCCCCTACCAAGATGCGGGTCAAGTGTGGAATCACCAGGCCGACAAACCCGATGCCACCCGAGACCGCAACAAGCGTGCCAACGAGGACAGCCTGGAGCACAAATACCTGTGTGCGTAGCCGAGAAACGTCAATACCTACGGCCGCTGCAGTGCTCTCACCAGTTGCCAACGCATCCAGATGACGGGCTTTGACCAGGAAAAACAACAGTACTGCGATGAGGACAATGAGCGGGAAGAGCGTCTTCAGCCATGTCGCACCGGCAACAGAGCCCAGCATCCAAAACATCACGGACTGCGCGGCCCTCGGGTCTGGCCCAGCGAAGACCATGAAGCTACTCAGCGCGGAAAACGCAGCGGAGAGCACAACGCCAGAGAGCACCAAGCGCAGCGGAGTCAGCCCACCGCCTGCAGTGGCGAAAGCACCGACTGCGAGGGTGGCCATGACTGCACCGAGGAGTGCGCCGAATGTCAGCGGCGCGATGGGGCTACCGGAGAAAGCACCAAAGATAATCACCGCGGTCGCACCAGCGCCGGCGCCGGCAGAAATACCTAGCAGATACGGGTCTGCCAACGGGTTACGGACCAATGTCTGCATAGCCACACCGGAGACAGCTAGCCCCGCCCCTACAATCGCTGCGAGAATTCCCCGGGGAGCGCGGAGGTTCCAGATGATGGTGTCCGAACTGGCGGGCACAGATTCATCGAGCTCAGTGCCGAAGATGTGATGCGAGATGACCTGTGTCGTGGTGGACCAGGTGATATCCGCCGAGCCGAAGACCACCGCAGCGACCAGACTGACGGCAATGGCTATGACAATGACCAGCCCATAGATCCACGGCATAAACCGCGGTGGGTTTTTAAATCTAACTCTCTCCATGTTTGCGTTCCTGCGCATGTATGAAACTCTCCCCGACACGACAACAACCGCCGCTCTCCCACTTCAGTGAGAAAACGACGGTTGCAGAAAACCGACTAAGGCTTATTGAACGCTTTTATGCAATCGAGCCGCGAACCTTTTCGTAGGCAGCGCCGACCTTGTACAGACGATCATCACCGTGGCGCGGAGCCATAATCTGCAGGCCTACCGGCAGGCCGGTGTCTTCAGCCAGGCCCGACGGCACGGACATGCCACACATGCCGGCCAGGTTGAGCGGCAGAGTACACAGGTCGAACATGTACATGCTCAGCGGGTCGTCAACCTTCTCGCCCAACTTAAACGCAGTGGTCGGAGTGGTCGGCGAGATCAGGACATCCACCTGTTCGAAGGCCCGCTCGAAGTCCTGCTGAATCAGGGTACGGACGCGCTGTGCCTGGATGTAGTAGGCGTCGTAGTAACCGACCGATAGCGCATAGGTACCGATGATGATGCGTCGCTTAACCTCATCGCCGAAACCAGCGGCACGGGTCATAGCCATGACCTCATCGGCCGAGTGCGAACCGTCATCACCAACACGCTGGCCGTAACGCATGCCGTCGAAACGAGCCAGGTTGGAGCTGACCTCACACGGCAGAATCAGGTAGTACGCGCTCAGTGCGTGGTCGAAGTTCGGGCAATCGACCTCGACCACCTCTGCGCCAGCTTCCTTAAGCTTGTCGACGGCCTCGTGGAAGCTGTCCAGTACGCCGGCCTGGTAACCCTCGGTGCGGTCGAACTGCTTGACGATGCCGACCTTAACCCCCGTGAGGTCACCGGTAGCACCTTCCTTGGCAGCAGCAACCACATCGGCAATCGGCTGCTCCGTGGAAGTCGAGTCATTCTCGTCGTGACCAGCAATGATTTCGTGCAGCAGCGCGGTGTCCAGAACGGTTCGCGCGGTCGGCCCACCCTGGTCCAACGAGGAGGCACAAGCGACCAGGCCGTAGCGGGATACCGTGCCATAGGTCGGCTTCACGCCGACCGTTGCGGTCAGAGCTGCTGGCTGACGAATCGAGCCACCGGTGTCAGTACCGATAGCCAGCGGAGCCATACCGGAAGCCAGCGCCGCGGAAGAGCCACCACCGGAACCGCCTGCGGTGCGCTCAACATCCCACGGGTTGTGAGTCGGGCCGTAAGCGGAGTTTTCAGTCGACGAGCCCATGGCGAACTCATCCATGTTGGTCTTACCCAGGATTGGGATGCCAGCTGCACGCAGCTTGGCAGTAACCGTTGCGTCGTAAGGGCTCATGTAGCCCTCGAGCATCTTGGAAGCACAGGTGGTCGGCGCATCGGTGGTAGTGAAGACATCCTTCAGTGCCAGCGGAACACCGGCCAGCGCGGAGGCCGGCTCCTCGCCAGCATCCAGCGACTCATCGACCTTGCGAGCTGCAGCCAGGGCCTCTTCGGCACCGACGTGCAGGAATGCGTGAATGTCCTCATCAATTGCCGCGATACGGTCGAGGAACGCCTGGGTGACCTCTACCGAGGTCAGCTCACGAGCGTGAATCTTCTGTGCGAGCTCGAAAGCGCTCAGCCCCAGAATCGGGTCCTCAGCAACAGCGGCATGCAGATTCGGGTTAGCTGCAGTCATTTCTTCCACGTACTCCTACTCGCCGAGAATCTGGGGAACTTCAAAGCGCTGGCGGTCCTGCGACGGCGCCTGGTCCAGCGCCTGCTCCGCAGTCAGCGTCGGCTTGACGACGTCCTCGCGCATCACACCGGACAGCGAAGAGGGGTGACTCATCGGTTCCACATCATCCGCAGCCACCTTTTGAACGGCCTGGACGTGGTTAATAATGCCGTCGATCTGACCGGCGAACTCGTCGAGTTCCGCGTCAGTCAGAGCCAGACGGGACAATCGCGCTAGGTGTGCGACCTCATCGCGTGAGATAGCTGGCACGCTAGTACCCCTTTCATTTCTTCGTACGAAGCTAGTGCACAGAAGTTTAGTTGAAACTGATTTTGAACCGCGCGAGCGGGCTGTACTTGCCAACAGTAGTCGTTATCGTTGAGTCGTTGTCCGCAGGGTCTTACATTTCAGAGGTTTACCCTGTAACCTAAATCACTACTTCTATAGTTACACCGCAAGAATCACTCTCAATTATTCGAAAGGTTGTACACACAGCCATGAGTTACCTCCTTCGCATCCAGCTTCCCGACGAACCAGGCGCACTTGGCTACGTCGCGGCTGCCCTGGGCGAAGTAGAAGGTGATATTCGCAGTGTCGACGTCGTAGATTACGGCGCTAATGGCGTTGTTGTCGACGACATCGTGGTTGACCTGCCTATGGGCCTGCTCCCAGACACACTGATTACAGCGGCTCAGTCCATTAGCGGAGTGGAAGTCGATTCAATTAGACCTTTCTCCGGCTCGGTTGACCGCCGCGGACAGATTGCGCTGCTGGCCAAGTTCTCACAGCACACGAAGAACTTGGATCGTGCCCTCGGAGATGTCGTCGACGGCCTGCCTCAGACTATGACTGCAGGCTGGGCTATCGTCCTCGGCGAACAGAGCGATGGCCACTGGGTGCGTCGCGCTTCCTCTACCGCTGCTCCAGAGGATAACGGCCGGACTCTGCCGGAAGCCCCGATTGACTCGCCACGAAACCTGGATCCGGACGAAGAAACGTGGCTGCCGGAGGACTGGACGGTTATGGACTCCTCCATTGCCGCTACTCCAATGGGCGAGGGTCTGGTTCTCGTTATTGGCCGGCCCGGCGGGCCGGACTTCCTGCCAAGTGAGGTTGAGCACTTGGGACGTATTGGCACGATTGTCGGCGCGATTATCGACTAGCAGCGACTAGTGGGCTGCTCCCTTCTGCTCGAAGCTCTTACCCTATGGCTCCTCCCCTATGGAGCGCAGTGATTCACGCTTAGCGGTAAAGTCTGGAAATGATACCAGTCAATAAGGAGCTTCTTTGATGTCGAACTTGAGTGACCTCGTCGGATCCCACGTTCGTGCCGAATCCGGCCGTGTCCCCCAGTCGTCCACTGAGATGGAATTCTGGTCCGGTCTGTCACGGGTTGTTGTCGATGACCTAGCGGACAACTGGCAGCGCACCACGGAGGCATACGCTGCTACCCGCCAGCAGCACTACTTCTCCGCCGAGTTCCTCATGGGTCGCGCCCTGCTGAACAACCTGCTCAATGCAGGCCTGGTGGATGAGGCCTCCGCTGCGGTGGAAAAGTACGGCAAGAATCTGACAGACGTGCTCGAGGCCGAACACGACGCCGCTCTCGGTAACGGTGGCCTGGGTCGTCTGGCCGCCTGCTTCCTGGATTCCTGTGCCACGCAGAATCTGCCGGTGACCGGTTATGGCATCCTCTACCGCTACGGTCTGTTCAAGCAGAGCTTTGAAAACGGCTTCCAGGATGAGCACCCGGATCCGTGGATGGAAGAGGGCTACCCCTTCGTCATTCGTCGCGAGGAACTGTCCAAGATTGTCACCTTTGATGACCTGGTCGTGCGCGCTGTTCCATATGACATGCCAATTACCGGCTACGGCACCGATAACGTCGGCACGCTGCGCCTGTGGCACTCGGAGCCAATGCGTGAGTTCGACTATGACGCCTTCAACTCGCAGCGTTTCACCGACGCCATTGTCGAACGGGAGCGCGTCCATGACCTGTGCCGCGTGCTCTACCCGAATGACTCGACCTATGACGGCAAGGTGCTGCGCGTTCGCCAGCAGTACTTCTTCGTCTCGGCTTCGCTGCAGACAATGATTGATTCTTACATCGAGAATCACGGCGAGGACCTGCGCGATTTCCACAAGTACAACTCCATTCAGCTCAATGACACCCACCCGGTGCTCGCGATCCCAGAGCTGATGCGTCTACTCCTGGATGAGCACGATATGAGCTGGGACGACGCCTGGAACGTCGTTTCCAACACCTTCGCCTACACCAACCACACCGTTCTGGCAGAAGCGTTGGAGACCTGGGAATACTCCATTTTTGACCGTCTCTTCGGTCGCGTTCTGGAGATCACCCGTGAGATCGACCGCCGCTTCCGCGAAGACCTGGCGGGGCGCGGCTTCGACCAGGGCAAGATTGACTACATGGCGCCGATTTCCCACGGCCGCATCCACATGGCGTGGATCGCCTGCTACGCTGCGTACTCCATCAACGGTGTGGCTGCCCTGCACACGGAAATCATTAAGCGCGAAACGTTGAAGGACTGGCACGATATCTGGCCGGAGCGCTTCAACAACAAGACCAACGGAGTCACCCCGCGCCGCTGGCTCAACCAGTGCAACCCGCGCCTGTCGGCGCTGCTGACTCGCCTGTCGGGTTCGGATGCCTGGGTCACCGACCTGGACAAGCTCGCTGAGCTCGAAAAGTTTGCTGACGACGAGGCCGTGTTGCGTGAGATTCTCGACATCAAGCACGAGAACAAGAAGGACTTCGCCACCTGGCTGGAGCACCGCCAGGGTATTTCGGTGAACCCGGACGCCATCTTCGATACCCAGATTAAGCGTCTGCACGAGTACAAGCGCCAGCTTCTCAACGCGCTCTACATCCTGGATCTCTACTACCGCATCAAGGAAGACCCAGCGCTGGACGTGCCACCGCGCGTGTTCATCTTCGGTGCCAAGGCCGCCCCAGGCTACGTTCGCGCGAAGGCCATCATTAAGTTCATCAACGCTATCGCGGACAAGATCAACAACGATCCGGACATGGACGGTCGCCTGCAGGTCGCCTTCGTTGAAAACTACAACGTCACCCCGGCAGAGCACATCATCCCAGCCACCGACGTCTCCGAGCAGATTTCCACTGCCGGTAAGGAAGCTTCGGGTACCTCGAACATGAAGTTCATGATGAATGGCGCACTGACGCTGGGCACCATGGACGGTGCAAACGTCGAAATCGTCGACGCCGCCGGCGAAGAGAACGCCTACATCTTCGGTGCGCTGGAAGAGGAACTGCCGGAGCTGCGCCGCACCTACAGCCCACGTGGCACTTACGAAACGGTGCCGGGGCTCAAGCGCGCTGTCGATTCGCTTGTCGACGGCACTTTTGATGACGGTGGCAGCGGAATGTTCCACGACCTGCACTTCTCGCTGCTAGAGTCCAACGGGTACGAGCCGGCCGACGTTTACTACGTCCTCGGCGACTTCGCTGACTACCGCGAAACCCGTGACCGCATGGCCGAGGACTACCGCGACGAGCTGGCGTGGGCCAAGAAGTGCTTCCTGAACATCATCCGTTCGGGCCGCTTCTCCTCCGACCGCACCATCCGCGATTACGCCAACGAGGTCTGGAAGCTAGAAGAGACCAAGATTTAGGCCTGACCAGTTTCCAGCAACCGCTTGAACCCATCCTCATCGAGGATGGGCAAGCCCAGTTCCTCGGCCTTTGTGGCCTTGGAGCCGGCGTTTTCGCCAACCACCACGTAGTCGGTCTTCTTCGACACCGACCCCGCGGCCTTACCACCACGGGAGATAATGGCTTCCTTCGCGCTATCGCGTGTGAAGTCCTCCAAAGAGCCGGTGACTACCACGGTCAATCCCTCTAGCACCTGGTCTGGGCGATCGGTGACCTCATCGGCCATGCGCACACCCGCAGCTTCCCAGCGCTCAACAACCTCGCGGTGCCAGTCCACCTCAAACCAATCGGCTACGGAATCGCCAATAATCTCACCGATCCCGTCAATCGCCGAAATCTCCTCACGGCTCGCAGCCCGCAGCGCCTCCATCGAGCCGAACTTCTGCGCCAAGGTCCGCGCTACCGTCGGGCCCACATGGCGAATAGACAGACTGACCAATACACGCCACAGCTCTTTATCCTTGGCTGCCTCAATATTGGCCAGCAGCTTCTTACCATTGGCATTCAGCGTTTTGCGCGAAGCCGTGGTGTAGACCTCAGTGCCGAGCAAATCTTCCTCGGTGAGGTCGAAGAGCAGGGACTCGTCGTCAAGCACGCCGCGATGAATCAAGTCGGCAGCACCCCTCTCCCCCAGGTTTTCGATATCAAATCCGGATCGGGACGCGAGGAATTCAATTCGACGACGCAGCTGACCTGGGCAGTAGCGGGTATTGGGGCAACGCCAATCGGCATCGCTGTCCTTTGCCGGAGCCAAACGAGTACCGCATTCGGGGCAGAGAGTCGGGTAAATGTACTTTCGCTCACTGCCATCTCGGAGATCGGCCACGGGGCCGAGTACCTCTGGAATCACGTCACCGGCCTTGCGGATGGTCACGCGGTCCCCGATGAGCACGCCCTTTCGGTGCACCTCGGAAGGGTTGTGTAGCGTCGCCATCTCGACGGTTGACCCGGCCACGAAGACCGGCTTCATCACGGCATAAGGCGTCGCACGACCAGTTCGGCCAATGGAGACTCGAATGTCCAGCAGGTCCGTCGTGACCTCTTCTGGCGGGTACTTATACGCAATCGCCCAGCGTGGCGCCCGCGAGGTCGCGCCCAGCGCGCGCTGCTCGGAAAGGGAGTCAACCTTGACCACAAGCCCATCCATCTCGTGGATAGCATCGTGGCGGTGCTCTCCCCAGTACTGCATCTGCTTGACGACGTCGTCCGCGGAATGAACCTGCTTTGTATACGGCGACACGTGGAAGCCCCACTCGTCCAAAGCCCGATAGGCCTCGTGTTGGGACTGCGGACGCCATCCCTCGATATGGCCAATTCCATGGCAAATCATGGACAAACGGCGCTTTGCCACTTCTGCAACGTCCTTTTGTCGCAGTGAACCCGCAGCTGCGTTACGCGGGTTCGCGAACGGCTTCTGGCCTGCGTCGACGCGGTCGGCATTGATGCGTTCGAACTCTTCCAACGAGATAAAGACTTCACCACGTACCTCGAGCACGTCGGGGATGTTCTCGCCGCTGATTTCATGCGGAATATCTTCGATGGTGCGCGCATTAGCGGTGACGTTCTCCCCCACGCGGCCGTCTCCGCGGGTGGCCGCCCGGACAAGGCGACCTTTCTCATAGACCAGGTCAATTGACAGGCCATCGATCTTCAGCTCAGTCAGGTATGTGCTGGCCGGAGTGCGGGCCAGCCAGCCGCGCAACTCCTTCTCATCGAAAACATTGTCCAAGCTGTAGAGGCGCTCGAGGTGCTCAACGGGCTCGAAAACTTCCCCGTCGGCAGGCGCTTCGACCTGTGCGCCGACCTGCTGGGTGGGACTGTCCGGCACCACCAGGTCGGGCCACTTCTCCTCTAAGTGCTGCAATTGACGGAACATCTCGTCGTACTCAGCATCGGAGATAACCGGCTGTGCGGTGTAGTACAGCGCAGCGTTTTCACGAATGCGAGTTGCTAGATCTTGCCAATTCTCCCGGACGTCCGCCGGCGCTGGTTCGGAGGCGGGGGCGCTGGAAAACGAAGACAAATCGGAGGTTGACAGGTCGGAGTTCTCATCGGTCGAGGAAGTCACGTCGCTCATTCTATGTCATTGCCCGGATGCGCCGGTCGAACTGAAATTCTCTTAATCCGTTCCTGTCACGTCAGAGAATCCGCGCTCTCCGCTACAGTTGAGACATGCATAATTTCGATCCGCGACGCATGCTCGCGTTTGATCTGGAGACTACCGGCACGGATCCTCGCACCTGCAAGATTGTCACTTCCGCATTGGTCCGGCTGACTGAGCAGGGCAAAGATTCCACCATCATGCTCGCTGATCCCGGTGTCGAAATTCCGCAAGCTGCGTCTGACGTGCATGGCATCACCACTGAAAAAGCTCGCGCGGAGGGGCGTCCGCATGATGAAGTGCTAGCGGATACCATTGCGGGTCTTCGAGCTGCCTGGCGCGATGGTCTGACCGTAGTGGCCTATAACGCGGCCTATGATCTGACGGTACTGCGCTCGCAGGATCCCAGTTTTACTGTTGACGGCCTCGTCGTCGATCCCTTTGTGCTGGATAATTACTTCGACCCGGAACGTCGTGAAAAGCGCACTTTGACTGATGTCTCCCGCCATTATCAGGTACGCCTGGACGGGGCACATGATGCCACCGAAGATGCCCTGGCGGCCGCGCGCATCGCATGGGTGATGGCGCGCCACTACCGGGAGCTAACCGAAAAATCGGGAGAAGAGCTGATGGAGCTGCAGGCCGTCGCGTACTACCAGTACAAGAAAAACCTGCAGCGTTGGCTGGCGGACAAAGGCCGCGACGTATCTAACTTCACTTTCGGGTGGCCGACCGACGTTACTGACGCTTAAGGTCGGCTCACCGTACTTGCACACGGAAGGGCTGGTTAGCCACTGCCCACTAGTGTTCGGCTGACACTATTTCTGCCTGCGGCTGTTCCTTTGCTTCGGCGAGCAACTTGCTCGGCTTTGTCGGCCACAGTGCGTTGTCGCCAATCAGTCGGACAATGGCCGGGACAATGAAGGGGCGGACCACGAAGGTGTCCAGCAAAATACCAAGTGCCAGGCCCAAACCGAACTGGTAGAGCTCACGGATTGGCTGAGTCATCAGCACTGCGAAGGTAGCAGCCAGAATCAGACCTGCCGATGAAACCACACCGCCAGTTCGGGCAACGGCAATCTTCATTGCCTCACGCATATCGTGGTGCTTCAGCTCCTGCCGCAGCCTACTCATCACAAAGATGGTGTAGTCCACCCCCAGCGCAATCAAGAACACCAGAATGTAGGCAGTCACGCGGTTACCAATTCCCTCATCTCCCTGAATATTCAGTGCAATTAGGACGGTTAGCCCCATCGTGGCGACGAACGACAGCAACAGTGTCGCTGCCAAGTACAGCGGCGCTAGTAGGGATTTGAGTAGCACTGCCAACACAATTGCCACGATGACAATCATCACTGGCACCAGCATCTTGATATCGCGATCGAGGTCAGCGCGGACGTCGCTAAGCTCAGCGGTTTCGCCCGTGGCAGTCACTGTCGTGTCTGCGGAAGCACCAGCCGTCTTCAGTGCATCGCGCACATCATTGCTGATGGGTTCCAGAGCTTCCATGGATTCTGTGATGTATGGATCCTGATTGAGCACAACAGTCATGCGTGCCGTCTCACCGTCATCGGTGACATCACGGGCAGCAACACTAATTCGGGCGATATCCGCAGAATCCTTCTTTGCCACCTCTTCAGCGGCCTGCTGCAGCTGCGGCAAGTCGAGATTCTTCCCTTCGATAAGCAAGGTAGTCGGGGCAATTTCGCCCGCACCAATATCGCGGGCCGCAATCTCCTGCCCCGCCGCCGAGTCGGTATCCACGCGGAAGCCAGTGAGGAAGTTGAAAGACTCCTTGTAATTCAAGGCACCCAGCGACATCACAATCAGCAGCGCCAGACCTGCGGCCAGAACAGCCTTTGGCTTCTTGTCGACGGTATTGGCGACCTTCGTCCACATCTTCGAGTCGACCCGCTGGAGTGCCTTGTCATATCCGCCCGGCCAGAATGCAGCCTTGCCCACCGCAATGAACAACGCCGGTAGGAACACGGCAGCAACGATGGCCATTGAAGCGACACCGATAGCGAGATACGGGCCGAAGCCTTGCAACGCGGGCGACTTGGTGAATAGCAGCGCCATCATTGCCAGGATGATGGTGCCTGCGGAGCTAGCGAGAACCTCGCCAGTACGCCCCATTGCATCCACCATTGCAGCATTACGGTCTAGCTCTTGTCCCTTTTCTCGCTGAGCAGCCAGTGCTTCACGGTAGCGGGCATTGATAATCAGCGCATAGTCAGTACCGACACCGAAGAGCAACACTGTCATAATCGATGCGGTCTGCGAGCTGATCTCAATGGCACCGGCATCTGCGAGCAACGCGCCGACGCTCTGCGCCAGCCGCATTGCGACGCCCACGGCCAACAGTGGCAGGATTGCGAGTACAGGCGAGCGATAGACCAGCAGCAGAATAACCAGCACCAAAAGGATGGTTCCGAGCATGAGCACCCGGTCACCAGAGGAAAAGACCTTCACGGTATCGGTGACGATGCCCGCTGGGCCGGTGAGGTGAGTTTCCACGTTGCCGTTTTTGTCGGCATTATCTGCAATGGCGGCGATATCCTCGCGCAGTGCATCAATGTCATCGCGGTAGGACTTCTCAGTAGCATCGCCCACCGTGGGGACAACGATGGTTACGGTCTTTCCATCCTCGCTGCGGGTTCCTTCCGGTGAACCCGGGATACACTTGCCTTCACGAAGCACCTGGCTTCCCAAGCTGGTACACACGGGGCTAATCGGCGCCCGAGTAAAACCACCGTCCCGCTCAGCTAAATCAGCGAGAACGTCGTGCGCGGCTTTCTCAGTGGTCTTTGCCGAGTCTGAGGTCAGCACTACGACGGCAGGAAGAAGATTTGGTTCTGTGGGAAATGCCTCATGGAGACGCTTCTTCGCTTCCACTGACTGCGCAGTTTCCGACGGACCGTCGCCGGAATTCGTCTTTACGTCCTCCACAGAGGGCGCTACTGCTGACAGCAGCCCCACTACCAGCAACGAAACAACGATGGTGAGCCACATGCGTCGTTTTGTGCCAAATAAAGCGGCGTTGAATCGCCGATACATGACGCGGGTGTCCTTTCTAGGTGACTATCTGCGTTTTCTTGTGGATTATCTCCAGTTCCTGAGATTATGAGAACACCGTGACTTATAAAATCAGGGGAACGAACGCTCCATTTCTTCTCAGAATCCGAGGATTTCGCCATGCCTAGAATTTCTGCGGCCACCGTTGTCGAACACCGTCGACAAGTCAATGAAAAGCTGATGGATGCCGCTAGCAGCCTGCTCGCAAAACAAACACTTAGCGACATCGAGGCACCCCTTAAGGTGGGTGAGATTGCAAAGGAAGCCGGAATTGCTCGGTCCAGTTTTTATCGCTACTACAACACTGTCGATGATCTGGTCGCAGCGTTGGTCCTACGCGACTTCCCCGAATGGAAAGCCACCGTCGGCACTTCCGTGAAAGAGGCAAAGGACCCTATTTCCGCAGCTCGCGCATTTGTCCGCACCAACATCAGTATGGCCAGCGACTCAAAGCACGCGTGGCGCACCGCTGTCTTTTCCTACCACTTTCACCAAGATGCACAGCGCGAAATCGGTGCGATTCACTCGGAACTGCATGACATTCTCGTCGTGGCAATCACTAAGCTCGACAGCCTCGCCGAATCTCAGGGCTATCTCGTCGCACGCACAATCCAAAACATTGTCAACTCCGCCGTCACTGCCGTAGAGGCACTTTCGCTTAACGACGAACAGTTGGATACCTACATTGCGTGGCATGAAGAAGCTGTGGAAGCGATATTGGTCTCCGCTACCGCGCAGGCTACAAATCCCCCGCAGCGCGACGCATCAACTCAGCTGTCTCCCGACCCGCACGAAGCTGAGCAATAGTTTCATCAATGTCGCTGTGCGCAAACCCTGACACTGGGGCAATGGAGAGTTTGCTTGCGCGGTTCTGGTGGGAATACCCCAATTCCTCCCACAACCGTGCAGCCTGCTCAGCTACTCCACGCGGAGAGCTACCGATAGCTGCTCCGGTAAACTCTTCCCGCTCCGCTACATGCACGGGCACGATGCCAAGCTGCAGCTCTATTCCCTTATCGACCGCCGCAGCAACAAAGTCCAGGTTTGCATTCGTCGAGAGTTCAGTATGCGGAATCCACAGCCCGGTAACACCGGAGTCTGCAATTGCGCTGAGCTCCACACCCTCAATTTTCTCCACGGCGATTGCGGTCTCGATTCCATCGTTAAGCAATTCGGACGTGAGACGGCGGTACTCTTCGGCGATCTCACGCGATCCGACAGCTGGAAGGTAGCCGTTGATACCAAGCATCATTGAAGGGGCGCGTACTGTCCCGCTGGCAACTGCACTGAGCATCGGCTCAACGAGAAGGACTTCCACGGCGCAATCAAAGCGACGTCGCACATCGGCAGCCTGGTCGATGAGGCCAGCAGCCAGAGATTCGGCGAAGTAGGAAACTGCACCAGGGTCTGTTGCCACTAACCTGCCACCGGCAGTTTCCACGGAAGCTGCCATAGTCCAGGGGCCAGCTGCTACCAGGCGAACCAGCTGAGGCGCCGTTTCCCACAGTTCTTCGCAGGCATCAATGTCTCGAGCGAGGAAATCACGGGCCCGGGATTGAAGCCGGCCGACTCTGTCAGCTATCTTCCAGCTGCGCGCTCCCCTATCCACGTTCAGGTCGGCCATGAGTACAGCCGTGCGGCCAATCAAATCAGCACCGAGGCCGCGCGCAGGAAGTAGCGGCAGCGCTACATGTCCGTCCAAGCATTCACCTATAATAATCTCTGCTGCTGCACGGGGATCGATACCCGGCATGGGGCCTAAGCCGACAAAAGATGTCACGGTAAACGCGCTCTCCTGAATGAGGAATTAACAAGTAGCAATAATCGTGCCAGAACCGAGCACATAGTCTCCGGCCGGATCAGCGTGATACAGCACCGCCGCCTGGCCTGGAGCGATACCGCGAAGCGGCTCGGAGAGCTTTAGCTCAAAAGCACCACCTCGGCCGGTGAGTGCATCCTCTGGACCTGCCTTAACGTCGACAGTGCAGTCCACAGGCTGACCGTGGGCACGTACCTGCACCTGTAGTTTCCCTGCATCTGCCGCTGCCACAACCTCCGAAGGCTCAACCAACCAAATAGCTCGGTCCGCCTGCAGCACATTGACCTTCAGATCTTCGGCAGTGCCAATGGTCACCGTTGCGGTATCCGCATCGATTCCAGTGACATAGCGTGGCTTGCCGTCAGCCATAGGCCCGGGCAGGCCAATGCCTTTGCGCTGGCCGATGGTGAACCCATAAACACCATCGTGCTCAGCGACGGTATCGCCGCTCTCCTTATCAACGATAAGGCCCGGCCGACGCCCAATTTTAGCGCCCAGAAAAGCCTGGGTATTCCCATCCGGAATGAAACAAATATCGTAAGAATCTGGCTTATTTGCCGTGCCCAGCCCCATATCGCGCGCTTCTTCGCGGATCTCGGGCTTTTCAGTATCGCCGACCGGGAAAAGGGAGTGGTTGAGTTGCTCACGGTCGAGCACTCCAAGGACGTAGGACTGATCCTTTTTCATATCGCGGCCACGGCGCAACAGACCATCGTCGCCAAGCAAAGCGTAGTGACCAGTCACCACCGCGTCGAAGCCGAGCGCCAGACCGCGTTCCAACAGGGCTGCGAACTTAATCCGTTCGTTGCAGCGCAGGCAGGGGTTGGGGGTTTCGCCACGTTCGTATGAGTCGTAGAAGTCGTCCATGACCTCTTCTTTGAAGCGCTCGGAGAAGTCCCATACATAGAACGGAATCCCCAATTCGTCGCATACCCGTCGCGCGTCGCCGGAGTCTTCCAGTGAACAGCAACCCCGGGAGCCAGCGCGAACGGACTGCGGATCCTTCGACAGGGCTAAGTGCACACCCACAACCTCGTGTCCTGCTGCCAATGCGCGAGCAGCTGCCACCGAAGAATCGACGCCACCACTCATAGCCGCCAAAACACGCATAGTGAATCCTTTCTGTGATTTGTACACCTAGTTTTGCCACCGTTGGAAAGCTCGTGTCACCGTACCATCGTTGAGCGGACCTGTAGTGATCCGCCGTAGTGGCCCCGCGCCCGTGAGACCAAACAACTACTACGCCATGCCGGCCTTGCGTGCTCGCATCACTGTTTCGGGCAGTGCTGCGATAACGGCATCGACATCGTCCTGCGTCGAGGTCCACCCCAGCGTAAAGCGGATGGCAGAACGCGCCTCGGGCTCACTCACGCCCATGGCTGAGAGCACATGAGAAGGACGATTAACGCCTGCACTACATGCCGAACCGGTCGAGCAATCGATACCAGCAGCGTCGAAAAGCATAATGAGGCTATCTGCTTCTGCACCGGGAAAACTGGCATATACGTGACCAGCTAATGCCGGCTGAGTTGTGTGCACGATTGCACCGTCAATGCCGGCAATCGCATGAGTCAGCTGTTCAGTGAGATTCTTGACCCGGTCATGTTCGGCTTGCATGTCAGAGACCGCCGCGCGCAAACCGGCCGCCATCCCCGCTGCCGATGCAACATCCTGGGTACCGGAACGCAATCCGCGCTCCTGGCCACCACCGTTGTTGTGGGGACATAGCGTTATATCCCGGCGCACTAATAACGCTCCGATGCCGCGGGGTCCGCCAAACTTATGGGCTGAGATTGCCATCGTCGCGGCACCCGAAGAATGAAAATCGATAGGCACATGACCAGCGGCCTGCACAGCGTCAATGTGGAAAGGAACCCGCGTTTTTCTAGCGAGCGCTGAAATCTCACTAATCGGTTGTACAGCCCCTGTTTCATTGTTGGCCCACATACAAGTCACCAGTGCAGTGGAGTTTCTGTCCAGCGTGGGAAAGGCTTGTAAATCCACCCTTCCCGTAGAGTCCACCGGGGCAGGGACAATTCGCGCCCAGTGTTCCTTCTCCAAATGACGACAGGTCTTCAACACTGCGTCGTGTTCAATTGGGGGAACCACAATGTCTGAACCTGTCGCCTTGAAGTACAAGCCGGAAACTGCCAGATTGTCAGCCTCCGTGCCTCCAGAGGTAAAAACTACCTCAATAGGGTCGGCACCAAGCAGCTCCGCTATTTCTTCGCGCGACTCCTCCAGAACTTTCTTAGCAACGCGAGCGGTAGTGTACTGCCCCGATGGGTTGGTCAAACCCAAGTTATCGACCATTGCCGTGCGTGCTTCTGGGCGCAGTGGTGTGGTGGCGGCATGATCCACAAAGTGGCGCGTCTTCGCAGAAGAATTCACGCCACTCTTTTTACGCGGAGCGGCAACATTGCGGTCATTAGACATGCAGGCAGTATAACGCCGGGCACGCCTAAAACTCACTACGCACCATCACCGAGGTCCTCTCACCACATCGGGTGAGATCAGTGGCGAATAAAAACCGTCCCATATAAAAACGCTCGGGGCGGGAACAGACGTGGAAATCTGTGCCCACCCCGAGCGGGTAGTTGCTAGCAGCCTTACGGCAAGTGCGTATTACTTCAGGTTCTCGATAGCCTGCGGGACAACGTCGAACAGGTCACCGACGACACCGAAGTCAGCAATCTCAAACAGCGGAGCCTCTTCGTCCTTGTTGACCACGACGATGGTCTTGGAGGTCTGCATACCGGCCTTGTGCTGAATTGCACCGGAGATACCCAGAGCAAGGTAGAGGTCCGGGGAAACGGTCTTACCGGTCTGGCCGACCTGGAACTGGCCCGGGTAGTAGCCAGCGTCAACAGCGGCACGGGAAGCACCAACAGCAGCGCCGAGAACGTCTGCCAGCGGCTCCACAACGTTCTTGAAGCCATCCTCGGATGCGACACCGCGGCCACCGGAAACAACCAGCTTAGCCTCGGTCAGCTCCGGACGGTCGCCGCCCTCAGCCGGTGCGAAGGAAACGATTTCGACAGCGTTGTTGCCGATCTCCGGGAATGCAATCTCAGTGACGTCAGCGGAACCGGACTTCTCCTCCGGGTCAACGGAACCCGGGCGCAGAGCGTAGACCGGGGATGCGCCGTAGCCGACACCGTCGACGATGTACTCGCCACCGAAGATGGAGTACTTAACGGAAGCGTCGTCGTTGATGGCAACAACGTCGGACAGCAGACCGGAACCGGTCAGTGCTGCAACGCGGCCAGCGATTTCCTTGCCGGTTGCGGAAGCGGAAACCAGCACCGGAACCTCACGCTCGGAGGCCAGGCCGACGAGAACGTCAACCTCAGGGGTGATCAGGTACTTAGCGGCATCGTCCGACTCAGCAGCGAGAATCTCGCCAGCGCCGTAGGAAGCCAGGGTCTCTGCAAAGCCAGCAGCGGTACCCGGGGTGCCCACGACAACTGCGGCCGGGGTACCGAATGCGGAAGCAGCAGTCAGCAGTTCAGCGGTGGTGTTCTTCAGCTCGCCATTTGCGTGCTCGACGAGAACGAGGACGTCGGTCATAGTGATCTTTCTCCTACTTGTATCTCTATTTGTCTTCTATTCGCGTCAAGCGCCTTAGATGAACTTCTGGGCCTTGAGGTACTCGGCCAGCTTGGCGCCGCCGTCTCCCTCATCGTTAATGCGCTCACCAGCGGTCTTAGCAGGCTTCGGAGTGGAGCCAGTGACACCGGTAGCAGCGTTTTCGAGACCAACCTGCTCTGCCTCAGCAGCAACATCGTCCAGGGTCAGCTCGGTGACCGGCTTCTTCTTAGCGGCCATGATGCCCTTGAAGGATGCGAAGCGCGGGCTGTTTGCCTTCTCAGTGACGGAGACGACTGCCGGCAGGGATGCCTTGAGCTGGTAGATGCCGTCTTCAACCTCGCGCTCACCTGTGATGGAGTCACCCTCGATAGCCACAGAGCGCAGGTGAGTCAGAACCGGGAGGTCGCGGTAGACACCGAGGACAGCCGGGACGGAACCGGTGCCGCCGTCAGTGGAGGCGTTACCGGTGATGATGAGGTCAACATCCTCGAGGGTGTCAATGATATTGGACAGAGCCCATGCAGTCTGGACTGCGTCAGAGCCCTCAAGTGCGTCGTCCGAAAGAATGACGGCGTCGTCAGCACCCATGGACAGAGCCTTGCGCAGTGCCTCGATGGCACGATCCGGGCCAACAGTTGCGACGGTAACGTTACCGCCGTGTTCTTCCTTCAGCTGCAGGGCAGCCTCAACAGCGTTCTCATTAATTTCGTCGAGAACTGCGTCTGCAGACTCACGATCGAGGACAAACTTGTCGTCGGTGAGCTTACGCTCGGACCAGGTGTCCGGAACCTGCTTGACCAGAACCACAATGTTCGGCATTTTTCTGTCGTCCTTACTGGTTGATTACTGGTGAACGTTTATCTGACCTTACTTCGCAAGCCACCTCACAATAAAGTGAACCAGGCCACGCTCTAGGTCGTCTGTGTTGAAGATAACAGAACCTGTCGGGAATGCGAAGGTGATCCAGATAACAATGTCGTTATTTTTTTAAATTTTTTCTCACGCCACGAGCCCACCCCACCCGCTAACATGCCATTTCCGCATGTCAGAGGTTAATAATACGCAACCGATCGCAGTTGTCTCCGTGGTATTCGCCAACAGCAAACACCGATCCCCAACAGGCTACCCCCACCAATTCTCCGTCGTAACGCGGTCCTTAACCGACCTCTCGAGGCTCACAGATAAACGCCGTCGCGCTCCGCCCAATACGCGTGATCACCACCGCCAATGCCCTGGCACCTTTCAGCTTCCACTGCTTGCGCAACACGTCAGGGTTCACGTCCACACCGCGCACGAGAATCTCCGCCGCCCCGCAATCCAACGCCGCCAGCGCCTTGCGAACCTGCTTCAAACTCACTTGCTCAATAACTTCAAACCCGGCAATGCCCTGTGGCAACGCATCACCGCTAAGATGCGCAATCCGTTCATCGAGCTGCCACAGCCCATGTGCCGCCGCAAAATGCCGCACCAGCCCGGCGCGCACGATTGCTCCGTCCGGGTCAATGATGTACCGACCGGCCGCCCGTACGTCGATGTCGTCAGGCATGGTGTCGTCGTATGTCTGCACGTTCACCGCCGACAACTCTAACGGCCTGTGCTTATCGACGGTCTGGACAACCATCGCCGACCGCGTTACGGATTGCCCCTCGGTAACTCTGACCAGCCCCGGCGTATATAGACACGCCTCCTTGACCGCACCGTCAACCGAAGTGACAGCTACTTCCCCGCTCCACTCGCTGAAGTCGAGCCCCGGCGCGCATTTGATAGCTAGTTCTCTATCTGGCCAGGCGGCTATGAGCGCCGGCAGCGACGGGAGCAAATCCTCCGGGTTGGTGATCCTACGCCCACCGGAACGGCGTGCAGGGTCAGCGACAATGACAGGTACGTCAAAGGCCGGTTGCAAAGCATCGGCCTGCGCGAAGATGTTCTTGCCGACGTTATGCCGCGCCATGTCCAGCCGTGCAAGGTCGAGATCAGACCCGACAACGGTCAGACCCTCGTGGTCAATCGCTGCCACTTCAGTACCAATGGAGCAGGTCACATCGGCCACTGCTTCGACACCGAGATGCGAAAGCCTACGAGCGCGAGCCAGCGCGACGACAAAGGGCGTGGCCTGTTGCGCTGCTTCGGAAGAGAAAATCCAGTCCCCTGGCAGTTTGCTGACCGCCGAACGCCGAGCTGTTGCGACTTCAATGACCGCGCGACCAAACTCGCCACAGTGCCCGCGTAGATGCGCGGAGTCTGCAATCAGAGACTTTTTAGTAAGCGCGAGTTGGTCGGCCTCATCTAGCCACTCCGGGTGAGCCGCAACAGCGGCCACCTCTGCAGCGGACAGGGACACTCGTTATCTCCTTCCAATTAGGGGTTAGCCGATTAGCGGGGTTGAGTAGTCGATTAACGGTTCATACCTTTTCGCAAATGCCCCATGTGGGTGGCAACGGCAAAGTACTCATCCATAAAAGGTTCCCCGAGGAAGTCACTACTGGTGCGTCGCACCGGAGTGTTTCTAGCTGCCTCGAGAGCCTCCGCCACAGTACTGACACCGTCCAAGCGAGTCAGTTGCGCCCAGGTCGGAGGCATGAGGCCAAGTAACCCACGGCGCCATCCATCCAAAATCGTAGTCGGGCGGAACCAACCCGAAGATGACGCCTCAGAGGTGTCACCGTCGGCCCTTTGACCGTCGGGAAGCGCGGCGAGGAAGAAATAGGTGTCGTAGCGAATGGGGTTGGACTCGGGTGTCACCCAGTTAGCCCAAGGACTGACGAGTTCGGCATCGAGCACCAGATTTTCATTGCTAAGGAAATCCGTCAATGACAACTCGTGGGCTTCCAACTGTCGTCGCTGACGGTGGAAGCAGTGGCCATCTGCGACAATCTCACCGCCAGCATCGCGAACCAACAGAGTGCCTGTTTCCTCAAAGGTCTCACGCACGGCCGCGCAGGTGAGCGCGTGCGCCCGCGCGCGGTCGACGTTAAAAGCCTGTGCAATCCGCGACTCGGGGTCGGCTTCCGACGGCTCGGTCACGGTCATGCCCTCATTTGCGACAGCGGGGAAATCACGTCGGTCTACTCCACCGCCGGGAAACACGGTCATATTGGCCGCAAAGCGCATTGAGGGTACACGTTCTTGAACGTAGACCTCGAGCCCGCAGTGGGTGTCACGGAGCAGCAATACAGTCGCTGCCAGTTTCGGCGACGCGGGCGTATTCGGAGTTTCAGGTGTCGGAACCGCCATGAGCGTCTACTTCTTCCGGTGCTTTCCAGCAGGCCGTGCCCGGCGCGCAAAGTAGCGATCATCGATGCGATCGACGACGATTTCCTGGTGGAAAGCCTTGGTCAGGTTCTCACTGGTCAGGACGTCGTCAATAAGCCCCTGTGCAATGACATTGCCTTCGTCAAGGAGCATCGCATGGGTGAAGCCGTACGGAATCTCTTCCGGGTGGTGCGTAATCATCACCATCGCCGGCGCATCCGGGTCGAGCGCGAGTTCGCCTAAGTAACCGACCAGGTCTTCACGACCGCCCAGGTCGAGCCCAGCGCCCGGCTCGTCGAGAAGCAGCAATTCAGGGTTGACCATCATGGCTCGTGCGATGAGCACGCGCTTTCGCTCTCCCTCACTGAGAGTTCCCCAGGTGCGGTCGGCAAGATGCTCAGCTCCCATGCGCTCGAGAATCTCGGAGAGCTGTTCGAAATCCATCTTTTCATAGGTCTCACGCCAGCGGCCCAAGACGGAGTAACTGGCGGAAATAACAAGGTCCGCGACCTTTTCATCATTGGGTATGCGGTGAGCAATCGACGACGACGTCAAACCGATCATGGTGCGCAAATCACGCATGTCGGTGCGACCAATCTGCTCTCCCATCACATGGGCCACCCCTGAAGACGGGAACTCCTCCGCTGCGGCAATGCGCATTAAAGAAGTCTTGCCTGCACCGTTCGGCCCCATGATGACCCAGCGCTCGTCAAGTTCTACTTGCCAATCCACCGGCCCGACCAGCGTACGGCCACCACGGATGAGGTGTACGTCGCGAAAGTCGATTAACAAATCTTCGTTAAAGTCTTCTTCCAATTCAGCCACACATCCATGGTGCCCTAACTTTGCCCAAATGTGCGCTCGGACATTCTCATCTATCCTCGGTAGAGAGCAAATCGAGTTCACTCGAGATGGTTTTTGCTTCGATTTTCACCTAGCTCGCCGACAATTAGGAGAACGTCTTTTATGACTGGTCGAATCGGTATTGATGACATCCGTCCTCAAATCAACGGTGGTGCAACTCCATCGAAGGCCGTAGTGGGTGAAGTCGTCCCAACCTTCGCCGTCATTTGGCGAGAAGGCCACGACGCGATGAACGCTACGCTCAACGTTAAGGGGCCGAAGGAATCAGCTTTTGCTTCCCGCTCACAGCGCATTCCAATGCACTTTTCTGACCACGATCCAAATCAGGTCAATGCCACCTTCGTCCCAGACGTCCCCGGACTGTGGACCATTCGCATTGATGCCTGGTCAGACCCGATGGCAACATGGCGCAACGCTATCACCAAGAAGTTCGAGGCCGGTCAGAGCGAAGCTGAGCTTTCTAATGATCTAGAAATTGGTGCCGCTCTCTTCGACCGCGCCGCCGCTGGTGCCGCTGCTATCCACCGCAACCACCTACGTTCCATCGCCGCAGGTCTGCGCGGCGACGGCGATCTTCGCGCCCGCATCGCAGCCGCGCTTTCCGACGAGACCCGCGCCATTTTGCAGGCGCACCCGGTACGCGACCTATTGACCCGCGGAAAGACCCGCAAGATCAAGGTTGACCGCCGCGAAGCCCTGTACTCCTCTTGGTACGAGTTCTTCCCCCGTTCTAACGGTGGTTACGGCGAAAACGGCGAGCTGCTGCACGGCACGTTCAAGACCGCGGTTGCACAGCTTGATCGCGCACAGCGCATGGGCTTCGACACGGTCTATCTGCCACCGATTCATCCAATCGGTGAAATCAACCGCAAGGGTCGCAACAACACCCTGACCCCGGAACCGGGCGATGTCGGTTCTCCGTGGGCTATCGGCTCCGCAGAAGGTGGCCACGACGCCATCCACCCGAGCCTCGGTGACGAAAAGGACTTCAAGGAGTTCATCAAGGCTGCTAAGGAGCGCGATCTAGAGGTCGCTATCGACCTAGCGCTGCAGTGTGCACCGGACCACCCGTGGGCTAAGGCTCACCCGGAGTGGTTCACTGTGCTGCCGGACGGCACCATTGCCTACGCCGAGAATCCGCCGAAGAAGTACCAGGACATCTACCCGCTGAACTTCGACAACGATGCCAAGGGCCTGTACGCAGAGGTTCTGCGTGTAGTGAAGTTTTGGGTCAAGCGTGGAGTCAAGGTCTTCCGCGTGGACAACCCCCACACCAAGCCGGGCAACTTCTGGGAATGGCTGATTGAAACGGTTCACGAAACCAACCCGGAGGTCATCTTCCTCGCCGAGGCCTTCACTGCCCCGGCCCGTCTCTACGGCCTGGCCAAAGCTGGCTTCACTCAGTCCTACATCTACTTCCCGTGGAAGACTACGAAGGAAGAGCTGACCGAATTCGGCGAGGAGATTACCCGCCATGCGGACATCGCTCGCCCATCCCTATGGGTTAATACCCCAGATATTCTGCATGATTTCCTGGTCAAGGGCGGCCGTGGCGCCTTCGCTATCCGCGCCGCGCTGGCTTCAACCCTTTCTCCGCTGTGGGGCATGTACTCCGGCTTCGAGCTGTTTGAAAATGTCCCGGTCAAGGAGGGCTCCGAGGAGTACCTCGACAGCGAGAAGTACCAGCTCCGCAGCCGCGACTACGACCAGGCACTGGCGACCGGCAACTCGCTGGAACCGTTCATTGCCACGCTGAACAAGATTCGCCGGGAGCACCCGGCTCTGCAGCAGCTGCGCAACCTGCACTTCCACGACATCGACAATGACAACCTGCTGGCTTACTCGAAGCACGATCCGGTCACCGGCGATGCCATCCTCGTTGTTCTCAACCTCGATCCATGGAATGCCCAGGAAGCTACCGTGCACCTCGACATGGATCGCATTGGGCTCCGCAACCACGACCGCATGGATGTCACTGACCTGATTACCGGCAACCAGTTCAACTGGGGCAAGGACAACTACGTCCGCCTGGCACCGTGGGAAAACGTCGCGCACATCATCAAGCTGCCGGAAATCGATGTCAAGCTCCGCCACAAGTTGGCTTGGCGCAACGTCCCCGACTACGAGGGCTAAAACGCTTGCTGGGAACTTTCGGGGTTAGTGGGCCGCTGACCTGGCCACTGTCGCAACGATTCGTCGTTAGGCTGGCAGGTGAGTTAGCAGCCCACTGTCCCCTACCTCCCTCTATTTCTTTAGCACTGAACTCAACAACTTCACATTCACCTACCTAGAAACGCTTCGGAAGGACCTTCCATGGGAGCCCACACAGATCCCCGCCTCGCAATTGATTCTGGCGATATGGATCGCCTGCGCTACTGCACCCATCACGATCCGCACAGCATCTACGGCGCACACGTCGTGGACGGTGACACGGTAATTCGCACGAGGGTCTTCGGCGCTCAGACAGTTACTATCGTCAGCACTCGCGGCGAATTTGAGGCGGAAAACCTGGGCGACGGTTTCTTTACCGCCCTCGTCCCAGGCGGCGATGACTTCGACTACCGCCTGCGTATTACGTGGGACTCCGGCGAAACCGTAGAGCGTGCCGACGGCTACCGTTTCCTCCCCACTATTGGCGCTGGTGACCTGCACCTAATCGGCGAGGGACGTCATGAGGAACTGTGGAAGGTCCTCGGTGCTCACCTTCGCAGTTACGACACCGAGCTGGGTACGGTCGAAGGCACCTCGTTTACGGTCTGGGCTCCGAACGCACGCGGCGTCGCCGTGGTCGGTGACTTCTGTATGTGGAACGGTGCGCAGTACCCAATGCGCTCTATGGGTGGCGCAGGTATCTGGGAACTGTTCATCCCGGGTGTTGGTGAGGGCGATGTCTACAAGTTCGCCATCACAACACCGGAGGGACAGCGCCGCGATAAGGCCGACCCGATGGCGCGTGCTGCGGAACTGCCACCAGCTACCGGATCGATCGTTGCGACCTCCGACTACACCTGGGGCGACCAAGCGTGGATGGAAAAGCGCGCTAACACAGACTGGGCCGAAGAGCCCATCTCTATCTACGAGGTCCACTTGGGTTCCTGGAAACAGGGCCTGAGCTACGAGGTTATGGCGGAGAAGCTGGTGCGCTACGTGGTCGACATGGGCTACACCCATGTGGAATTCATGCCAGTATGTGAGCACCCGTTCACCGGTTCCTGGGGTTATCAGGTTTCCGGCTACTACGCTCCGACCAGCCGCTACGGCACCCCAGATCAGTTCCGCGGTCTTGTTGATGCCTTCCACGCCGCTGGCATCGGTGTCATCATGGACTGGGTTCCGGGGCACTTCCCGAAGGACGAGTTCGCACTTGCCCGCTTCGATGGCACGGCTTGCTACGAGCACCCGGACTGGCGCCGCGGCGAGCAGCGCGACTGGGGCACCTACGTTTTCGACTTCGGCCGCAACGAGGTACGCAACTTCCTCTATGCCAACGCACTGTACTGGGCGGAAGAGTTCCACATCGACGGTCTGCGCGTCGACGCAGTGGCTTCCATGCTGTACCTGGACTACTCCCGCAATGAAGGCGAGTGGCTGCCGAACCAGTACGGTGGCCGTGAAAACCTCGATGCTGTTCAGTTCCTGCAGGAATTCAACGCCACTGTACACAAGCACAACCCGGGCTTCCTCACCGTGGCCGAAGAATCTACTTCCTGGCCGGGTGTGACCGCACCTACCGAACACGGTGGCTTGGGCTTCTCTATGAAGTGGAACATGGGCTGGATGAATGACACGCTGGAGTACTTCAGCAAGGAGCCGATTTACCGCTCCTACCACCACCATGAGCTCACCTTCGCTATGGTCTACGCTTACTCGGAAGAGTTCATTCTGCCGATTAGCCACGACGAGGTCGTGCACGGCAAGGGCTCGCTGTGGGAGCGCATGCCGGGCGGTGACTGGGATAAGGCCGCAGGCCTACGTACTTTCCTGGCCTTCATGTGGGCGCACCCGGGCAAGCAGCTTCTATTCCAGGGTCAGGATCTTGGCCAGAACCACGAGTGGAACCACGATGAGTCCGTGGCTTGGGACAACCTCGAAGGTTGGGGCGGCGAATTCCACCGCGGCATTCAGCTTCTGGTTAAGGACATCAACGCCATCTACAAGGAAAACCCGGCGTTCTACACCCAGGATGACCGCCCAGAGGGATTCCAGTGGATTAACGCGGATGATTCCACAAACAATGTTGTGTCCTTTGTCCGTTACGGCACCGATGGCTCGGTCGTCGCCTGCGTCTATAACCTGTCGGGAACCACGCAGGAAATCTACAAGATTGGCGTACCGCGCGGTGGTCAATGGACGGAGATTCTGAACACAAATGCATCACGTTACGAGGGCTCCGGCTACGGTGAAAACGGTACGGTAACCGCGGTCGAGCACGGTTGGAACGGCCAGGCTCACTCGATTGATTTGGTACTGCCGGCCAACACCGCCGTTTGGCTGAAGTGGCAGGGCTAATCCCGAATCCACCCGAATAGAAGACAATCGCATAGGAATTGCCCGTGTTGCACGGTTTTCAGTGACCTGAGTTTCGGCCTGAAAACCTGACCCACGGGCAATTTTGTTTTGGGGAGCGTATCCAGGTCCTATCCTCGGAACGGATTGAACCAGTCAGGTTCCAAAGATTCGTTGTAATTCGCAGAATCTGAATCATCGGTGTACGCGGATCCATCCATGCTGTCGGTTCCGATGCGATCCGGAATGCCGTCGCCATCCTCATCCGCGCTCCACGTTGCAGCCTGCTTGGCAGTCAGTGGCTTTCCATCCTTACCAAGGCGATTGTAATCCGGCAGAAGCGGGGCGATTTGGGAACCCAGCTGGCCGAGCAGGCCGTCGGTAAGCTCATTGAGCGGCACCCCATCAAAGCGCGTCGTAATTGCGTAAGCGATAGGTCCGGCCGCGGTGTACAAAATACCGTGGTCATTAACGCCCTCGGCAGTGTCACCGGTCTTCTGTACCGCGGATCCGACGTACATCACAAACTTCTGCGAACCACCGTAGGTGAGGTAGGTCAATGCAGTTTGTGCCGTGTCCTTGGTAATGAAGTTGTGCTTTGAGGTGCCATCGGCCACTTCCTGGAGACGTGCCATGAACAGCGCAGCCTGAGAGGGAGTAAACCAGGACCGATCACCGCTGGGATTGGGGATGTTGAACTTGTTGCCCAGGTGGTAGCGCTTGTCATCAACACCGGCTTCCTTGATGGTTTTATTGACCTCGTCGAAACCACCGACAGCGTCAATCAACCCATTCGCCGCGGTGTTGTCCGAATACCGCATCACGTATTGCAACAGCCCGTCGAGCGTGTATTGACCAGGACCAATCACGCTTCCGCCAACACCGTTGCCCCAATCGACCGTCACCGTCTTGTCTAGCTCATCGCCAAATTTCTTCAGCGCAGTAACCACCAACGGAGCCTTAATGGTCGATGCGGAGTACTCCTTCGTGTCCTCGCCTACCGACGCCGTGAGCCCCTTGTACGGACCGTCAATGACGCGCAAATAGGCGCCCAATTCGATGCCATAGTTGTCGGAGAAATTCTTAGCTGCGGTATCGAGGGCGTCCTGGGCATCAGACCAGGCGACTTCCTCGGAAGCATCCCAACCGTTATCTGGAGCTTTTGGCTTTGCGGCAGCAGTGGTGGCCTTGGCCCCGGTGGCGTTTGAGCCATCGATGGTGCATCCCACCAACAGAGTCGAGGCCGAAAGCGCAACAAGGACCGAGGCGGAAGTAGCGCGAAGGACTTTGGGGCGAAGTCGCATGCAAAACTCCTGGCTGCAGAAAACTGAAGACCAAAGGCACCTAGCGCAGTATGAACTGTCTGAGGTGAATAGGCGGATGAAAGGCAGTGGTAACTGCTGTAAACCACTATGAACTGTTGGAAGATTACCACCTTCCGAAAAATCTCGTTGCACTGGGGCGCAACTTTTGTGCAACAATGGATTAAATATAGACATGATTAAAAATAGTCAATGTCCAACGGTGCACCCAGGCAGTTGAACTGCACATTTGATGTTTGTTGTGTCAACGATGCCTTGTTTTGAGACCGCTGCTAGGAGTACTACACGGCACCGAAAATCGGAGGAAGTGAATCGCAATGGAAGAAAAGGTACATCGCTTGATGGACCGCATGCAGATTCGCCATGCCCATATGCGTAACACCTGGTACGGACCGGTGCTCTCCCCAGTTCTTCTCGTCGCAGGCTTCGCACTGCTCATTGTTGGCATTATCATTTTGCCAACTCCTGCCCCCGGATGGCTCTGCATCTTTGTTGCACTGGGAATTCTCTCGTTGGTCCACCCACCGACACGTCGCCTGAACATCTGGTTGGCAGCAAAATTGGACGCCTTTTACGCCTGGTATGCGCAGCGCCATGTGGCAATGAAAGCAACGCTTTTCCTGTTGCTGATGGCGTTTATGGCCGCTGTAATGGGCAGCGTCTACTACTTCATGGCTCCGGATGCCTGGCCGTACACCGACGCTTCTAGCTAGGAGCCTGCGCTTTCAAGGCTCCTAGTACAGTGCTCCTAGTACAGTGCGCTAGCCATCCTCCGGCGCGCATCCAATGCCACTGGATCCGTGGTATCGAATAGCACAAGCAGCTCTAGTAGACGCGACTTGATGGTCTCACGGTCATCGCCAAACACCTGCGGGAGCAACTTCAACAAACGATCGAGCGCCTTCGCTGGGTCGTCGACAAGCATCGTGACATCCGCGGCATCGAGGGCGAGCGCGACGTCCTTCGGCGCTGCGTCGGCTTTTGCAATTGGATCTGCACTGCGATCAATTTTGGCAGCGCGGGCGAAGAAGGACACATTCGCGTGAGCGCGCTTCAGACCCTGATTTGCGGGCTCGGACTGCAGCATAGCGTCATACAACTCCAACGCCCCGTCGAAATTGCCCTCCTCGAGCAACTCTTCGGCCTGCTCCAAACGCGGGTCATCGGTGGGTACGGGATTGCCGAAGAAGTCAGTCGGCTCGGGAGCCTCCGGCTCGCTGCCCTCCCCAGCCATACGAGTTCCCGCCGGCAACCCCTTGAGACGCCCCCGAGTGGCCTCCATAACCTGCGCCAGCCACTGCTCCAGCCAATCCCTGGTTTTCTCGCCTACAAACATGCCAATGGGACTGCCCATAGCCACAGCCGTGACTGTCGGCACTGCCTGCACACCGAATGCCTGGGCCAGCTGCGGATGCTCCTCAGCATCCGCCCACGCCAGAATCCAGTTCAAATTGGCCTCACGGGCCATGCCTTCTAGCTCAGCCCGAAGACGTAGCGAATCAGCTGCTCCCGCCATGCCGATTAAGACAATTACCGGTACCTGCTCCGAGCGCAGAACGACTTCTGCCTCAAGGGTCTGCGGGGCAATCTCCACCACAGGAGGAAGCCCGTCTCCCTGATCACTGGTTGCCCGCTCGATTTCCTCTCGGTGCTTACGTTCGGCTTCGGCGCGCTGGTGGAGCTGCTCCAAATCAACCGTACCGGGCGGTGGTGGCGGGGTCGAGCACTCGCGGTGACCGTGTGCTCCATGCGAGTGACCATGCGAATGGCCATGTGCGTGACCATGTCCAGCTGGCATCGTAAAAGGGTTCCTCTCCAGTGTCGTCGTAAAGCCTATGTAAAGACCTATGTAGAGCCTACGTGTCCAAGCCGAACAAGAGACTAGTCGGTAGCTTTTAGCGCATCCTCCACCGCATCGACTTTCGCACGCAGCTGCCCGGTGTACCCGTTGCGAATGTCCGCTTTGATGACGAGAGAAGTGCGCGGACTGACACGGCTGACTGCTTCCGTGGCTCGCTTAACCACGTCCATGACCTCATCCCACTCGCCTTCAACAAGGGTGAACATGGCATTAGTTTCGTTGGGCAGGCCAGATTCGCGCACAACACGTACGGCTTCAGCAACGGCCTCAGCCATTCCCTGCTCAGGATCGGAGAAAGTGGGGGCAACAGAAAATGCGACAATCATGGCGCCGATAATAGCGAGTACTCTGGAAACTATGAGTGAGACACAGATTCCCGTTCCCCATAAGTACGTAGTCGCTGTTGATCACGTCGGCGTCGCGGTCCCAGATTTTGATGCCGCTATTGAGTGGTACCGCGCAAACCTGGGGTTCATCAACTACCACGATGAGGTCAATGAAGAGCAGGGCGTCCACGAGGCCATGGTCGGCCCGGCCGACAAGGTTGAAGGTGGCACTCTGGTTCAGATTCTCGCGCCGCTGAATGACCAGTCCACCATTGCAAAGTACCTGGACAAGAAGGGGCCGGGAATCCAGCAGTACGCAGTTCGCGTCACTGATTTGGAGGCTCTGATGGCACATCTGAAGGAGCAGGGCACCCGCGTGCTCTACCCGGAGCCGAAGATTGGCACCGCAGGTTCGCGCATCAACTTCATCCACCCGAAGGATGCCGGTGGCGTCCTGCTGGAGCTCGTTGAGCCGGCAAAGTAAATCTATCCCCAGCGGCGCGTGATAGTGCGGTGAGCTCTGTTGCGCCAGCAGTTAGTGTGCCAATGGCGCCGGTCATCGGCGCCGGCACCATAATCCTGTGGCCATGCCACAATGTGAGAGGTCCCAGGCATGATTTCCTGGTCGCACCCCGGACAGCGATAAATCTTATTGGACTGGCCAGCGCTGATGTTACGCACCGCAAAGTCCACGTCCTGCCAACCGGCAGGCCCGGATTCAGTGCGAGTGTTTTGAAAAGAACTGCCAAATGCGGGCAGGCTGCCGCGATTCTGGCCTTGGTTATTACGCCTGCCGCGTTGATTACCCCGTTGATTGCCGCGCCGCTTGTGGTTTCGCCTAGGCATGACTAAAACAACCGCAATTCGTTGGACTCCAGGCCACGCAGCGCGTCGTAATCCACGGTCACACAGCGAATACCACGGTCCTCTGCCAGAGTCTTGGCCTGTGGCTTAATCTCCTGGGCAGCAAAAATCCCCTCTACCGGTGCCAGCAGCTCATCGCGGTTCAGCATCTCCAAGTAACGGGTTAGCTGCTCGACACCATCGATACCACCCCGACGCTTAACCTCCACTGCTACAGTGGCTCCGTTTTCATCGCGGCCAAGCAGATCCACCGGCCCAATCGCGGTTGGGTATTCGCGCCGAATCAGGGTGTAGCCCTCGCCAAAAGTTGTGAACTGATCTGCAAGCAGCTCCTGTAGATGCGCTTCTACACCATCCTTCTCCAGGCCGGGATCCTCTCCCAGCTCGTAGGTGCTATCAGCTAACACCTTGCCGATAGTGATACGAAGCTGCTCGCCCTTCTTGTTCTCAACGACCCAAAGCTTTTCACCAGTGTCCTCACCCGACTCGTCGAGAATATCCTTCTCCGTCAGCGTGCACGGCGGTGTCATCCAGTTCAGGGGCTTATATGCACGGTCGTCGGCATGCACAGAGACAGACCCATCAGCTTTCACCAACAGCAAGCGCGGAGCATGAGGCAGATGGGCATTCAAGCGACCGACATAGTCGACGGTGCATTCAGCAATCACAAGGCGCATTCCCCTACCCTAACGTGACTGCCGCGCGGGAGAAAACAATACCCACTAGAGGCTTCGCAATAACCTGCCGTCGCAGCCTAATACTGGCTTCCCCGGCCGCGGTTATAAGCCGAACGAAAACGTCGCTCAATATCTGTAGGAAACTCACGAGTCTGGCGTGACGACGGCTTCGACTCCACCCACGCCACCAGCGCGGTGTCCGAGGACGAGTCCACGGCAAACTCCCATTCGGTATTTTTCCCCGATTTAATCCTGACTACCCGAAGCCCGGGCGCGAAAAAACCCGCCTCGATGTCAGTCGGATTTCGGCGATCCACAATAGTGACATCGTGACGGGCAAATTCGGCATCACAGCCAGGACGCAGCGAACGTAGCTTGTACATCTTCAACGTCGACTCTGAATAAACCATGACTCCATGGCGCCAGTGACTGCCATCACCGGCAGGAAGACGACGAGCGATAACAGGGGTACCTTTTGCATGCAGGCTAGCAAAACGCCACAGGGCAAGCGCCCCGCCGACGATTAACATCGCACCGATAATCATGAGCATCATTGACATCATGGTTACGCTTGAAAACACTATCTGCCAGCCTCGCATCCGGGTGAATAGACGACGAACCTTGGTCCAAAAGCGCATTAGAGGCTTTTTACAAACCCTACCCGATTGTTGCACTGACATGAAAAATAACTAAGAAAAACGGGGCGGGGAGCTTGCAAGATTTCTCTTGCGAGCTCCCCGCCCCGTTTAAAGAAGCAGGAAGAATACGGTCGTGCGACCGGATGTTCAGGCGAACAGACTACTTGGTGGAAGCGCGACGAGCCGCGCGAACCTCCGACTCAGCCTGTGCCTTTACTGCAGGGTCATCCGAAGTCAGGTTGGACTCGGCCTCGGAGAGGTTAACCTCGTCAGCCCAGATTGCCTTATCCGCGAGGATCGAAACCTTCGAGGTAGACACGGAAATGAACCCACCCTGTACCGAAGCGACAAGAACCTTGCCGTCTGCGGTCTTGATGGTCACCGTACCGTTGTTGACCAGCTGGCCAAGCAACGGCTGGTGTCCGGGCAGCACGCCGATCTCACCCTCGGTGGTCTGAGCAGAGACCAAAGTGGCCTTACCCTTCCAGAGCGGTCGCTCAACAGCAACCAGTTCAGCGGTGATTTCAGCCATGAGGATGCCCCTTACTTCTTCTGCATTTCAGCGTACTTCTTCTCGACATCGTCGAGGCCACCCAGGCCGTCGAAGGCCATCTCCGGGTAATTGTCGAAGTCACCCTTGCAGATGCGGTCGAAGGCAACAATGGTGTCCTTCAGCGGGACGTACGAACCAGGCAGACCCGTGAACTTCTCAGCAACGAAGAAGTTCTGACCCAAGAATCGCTGGATACGACGTGCACGCTGCACGGTCACCTTGTCCTCCTCAGACAGCTCGTCCATACCGAGGATGGCGATGATGTCCTGGAGTTCCTTGTTCTTCTGCAGGATGTTAATAACCTGCTGGGCAACGCGGTAGTGCTCCTCGCCGACGATCGACGGCTCGAGGATACGAGAAGTCGAAGTCAGCGGGTTCACTGCCGGGTAAATACCCTTCGATGCAATTGAGCGGTCGAGCTCGGTGGTTGCATCGAGGTGGGCGAAGGTCGTTGCCGGAGCCGGGTCGGTGTAGTCATCGGCAGGCACGTAGACGGCCTGCAGAGAGGTAATCGAACGGCCCTTGGTGGACGTAATGCGCTCCTGCAGAACACCCATCTCGTCAGCCAGGGTCGGCTGGTAGCCCACGGCGGAAGGCATACGACCCAGCAGGGTCGAAACCTCAGAACCGGCCTGGGTGAAACGGAAGATGTTGTCAATGAAGAGCAGCACGTCCTGGTGCTGAACATCGCGGAAGTACTCTGCCATGGTCAGACCCGACAGCGCGACGCGCATACGGACTCCCGGAGGCTCGTCCATCTGGCCGAAGACGAGGGCGGTATCCTGGAGAACGCCCATCTCTTCCATTTCCAGGAAGAGGTCGGTGCCCTCACGGGTACGCTCACCAACACCGGCGAAGACCGAAGTACCGGAGAACTCGCGTGCAATACGCGTAATCATCTCCTGGATCAGAACGGTCTTACCGACACCGGCACCGCCGAACAGACCAATCTTGCCGCCCTTAACGTACGGGGTCAGCAGGTCGATGACCTTAATACCGGTTTCGAGAATCTCGGTCTTACCCTCGAGCTGGTCGAAGGCCGGCGGCTCACGGTGGATGCCCCACTGCTCACCATCGCGACCCAGGCCCGGCTCGTCCAGGCAGTCGCCCATTGCGTTAAAGACGTGACCCTTGACGACGTCACCAACCGGAACCGAAATCGGCTTACCGGTGTCCTTGACCTCTGCACCGCGGACCAGGCCGTCGGTCGGAGCCATAGCAATGGTACGAACCATGTTGTCACCGAGGTGCTGTGCAGTCTCGAGGACAATGGTCTTGGCGACCGAAGGAAGGGAAACTTCCACGGTCAGCGCGTTGTAAAGTGCCGGCAGTTCGTTACGCGGGAACTCCACGTCGACGACGGCACCGATGACACGCACAACACGGCCCACAGCCGTGGTGGTGTTCTGCTCACTTAGAGCTGTGCTCATATCTAGTCACTTTCTCCGCTGTCGTCGAGCGCACCGGCGCCACCGACGATTTCTGTGATTTCCTGGGTAATCTGTGCCTGACGTGCCTGGTTAGCAACACGCGAGAGGTCCTTGACCAGCTCGGTAGCGTTGTCCGTCGCAGACTTCATAGCGTTACGACGGGCAGCGGACTCAGAGGCAGCGGCCTCGAGCATCACTGCGAACAGGGCGCGGGACACGTACTGCGGCAGAAGCTCTGCCAACAGGGTGTCTGCATCAGGCTCGAATTCATAGTCCGGCTTGAGGTCATCTGATCCATCGGACAGCATGTCCTCGCCCTGAGCAATCTCGACATCCTCGTACACAGGCTCAATCGGGAGCATCTGGTGTGCACGCGGAATCTGAGAAAGCATGGACACGAATTCCGTGTAAACAACGTGGACCTGGTCAAAGCCCTGAACGGCCTCGCCGTTGGTGCCACGCAGGCCTTCGCGGTACTTGGCAGTGCCCTCGGCCGTAGCGTTGAAACCATCAATGAGGTGACGACGCACGTCGTGGGTTGCGGCGTAGTCCGGATCCTGGGAGAAGCCCTCCCACGTACCGGCGAGCTCGACACCACGGAAGTCGTAGTAGTCGGTGCCCTTACGGCCAGTCACGTAGAGAACGACCTCATGCCCTTGCTCTTCCAGAGCGGTACGCAGCTCTGCAGCTTTCTTCAGGACGTTGTGGTTGTAGCCGCCACACATGCCGCGGTCACTGGTGACAACCAGGACTGCAACACGCTGGTTACCCTCACGCTCTACGAGCATCGGGTGATCCAACGACGAAGCCGATGCGAGACGTCCGATGACTTTCTCGATTTCGTCGGCGTACGGCTGGGAGTCTGCCACGCGACGCTGCGCCTTGGTGATGCGCGAGGTTGCGATAAGCTCCTGGGCCTTGGTGATCTTCTTGGTCGAGTTCACCGACTTGATTCGGGCTCGAAGTTCACGAAGATTCGCCATGTCCTATTCCCTCCCTTCAATTGCGAAAACGGTCATTGAATAGCTCAACCTGCCTAGTTCTGGGCAGTCTTGCGGGAGACCGTAATCTGCTGCTTCTTGAGCTCGTCCTCGTCGAGTGCCTCGACCGGGGCCTCGGAAGCCAGCGGTGCGCCCTCAGAAGTCTGGAAGGACTTCTTGAAGTTAGCGGTAGCGGACTTCAGAGCCGCCTTGGACTCGTCAGAGAAGGCAACGCCGCCGTCAATCTGCTCGAAGACTGCAGGCTGAGTGTCCTGCAGGTGCTCAAGCAGCTCGGCCTCGAAGCGACGGACATCCTCAACCGGGACATCGTCGAATTCGCCCTCACCAGCGAGGTAGATGGAGGTCATCTGGTACTCGACCGGCTGCGGGTGGTTTTCCTTCTGCTTCAGCAGCTCAACCAGACGCTGACCGCGCTCCAGCTGACGCTTGGAGGCATCGTCCAGGTCGGAAGCGAACATTGCGAATGCTTCCAGGTCGCGGTAGGACGCGAGGTCCAGACGCAGGTTACCGGAAACCTTCTTCATGCCCTTGGTCTGTGCGGCACCACCAACACGGGAAACCGACACACCGACGTTAATAGCCGGGCGGACACCCTGGTTGAACAGGTCGGACTCGAGGAAGACCTGGCCGTCGGTAATGGAAATGACGTTGGTCGGAATGAAGGCCGACACGTCGTTTGCCTTGGTCTCGATGATCGGCAGTGCGGTCAGCGAGCCTGCACCCATGTCGTCGGAGAGCTTCGCAGCACGCTCCAGCAGACGGGAGTGGAGGTAGAAGACGTCACCCGGGTAAGCTTCGCGTCCCGGCGGGCGACGCAGCAGCAGCGAGATGGCACGGTAGGCCTCTGCCTGCTTAGTCAAATCATCGTAGATGACCAGGACGTGCTTGCCCTGGTACATCCAGTGCTGACCCAGTGCGGCGCCTGCGAATGGTGCAAGCCACTTGAAGCCTGCGGCATCCGACGCCGGGGCAGCAACGATGGTGGTGTACTCGAGTGCGCCCTGCTCCTCGAGGGTCTGACGCACACCAGCAATAGTGGAGCCCTTCTGACCGATAGCAACGTAGATGCATCGCACCTGCTTGCTCGGGTCACCGGACTCCCAGTTAGCCTTCTGGTTCAAAATGGTGTCCAGGCAGACCGCGGTCTTACCGGTCTTACGGTCACCAATGATCAGCTGACGCTGACCACGACCAATTGGGGTCATTGCGTCGATGGCCTTAATACCAGTAGCCATCGGCTCTTCAACCGGCTGACGCTGCAGCACGGTCGGTGCCTGCAGCTCGAGGACGCGGTCCTCTTCAGCCTCAATGTCGCCCAGGCCGTCAATCGGCTGGCCCAGGGGGTTAATTACGCGACCGAGGAACTTGTCCCCGACCGGAATCGAAAGGACGTCACCCGTCCGCTTTACCTCGTCACCCTCTTTAAGCGACTCGAAGTTACCCAGCACCACAACGCCGACCTTGTCGGTGTCGAGGTTCTGAGCGACGCCAATAACGCCGCCCGGGAACTCCAGAAGCTCATTCGTCATGACCGACGGCATTCCCGAAACCTGGGCGATACCATCAGCTGCACTGATAACAACGCCAACCTCCTCGCGGGAGGCCTCCGGGGAGTAGCTCGAGGTGTAGTTCGCAATCGCGCTACGGATCTCGTCGGAGGAGATCGTCAGCTCCGCCATGTTCTTCCTGCTCTCGGTAATATTCTTCCAGTGATTAATCGTCTAAACCATCCGTCAGCCGAGGCCGACGCGCAGCTTCTCAAGCTTTGTTGAAAGGCTACCGTCGATGACCTCGTCGCCAACCCGGATGACCAGTCCACCGAGAATCGACTTATCGATCACGGTGTGGATGGACATCGCCTTGCCGTAGACTCGGCCGAGCTTGTCCGCCAGTGCTCGCTCTTGCTCGTCAGAGACGGCCGTGGCACTGGTCACGCGAGCGACGACGTGGTTCCGCAGGCCGGCGGCTAGCCGGGACAGGGAGTCAATGTCGTCCGCGGGGCGCTTGGATGGGCGACCAACAGCCTGCAGTGCCAGGGTCTCGGTCACGGAAGTGACCTTGCCGTACAGCACAGAGGCGAGGAGCCCACGCTTGGCTTCGGGGGTTGCGGCCTTGTCGGCCAGCAGCTGTTCAAGCTGCGACTGCTCAGCCAGGATGTGTCCCAGTTGGAACAGCTCAGACTCAACAGTCTCAAGCTGTCCCTGGCCTTCGGCAGAGCGAAGGAGGGCGCGACGGCCCAGCTCTACCAAACCCTCACGCATTTCACGCGGGGTGGACCATACCTGCGCGGCAGCATCCACGACGAGGTTAAGAGTCGTCTCAGATACCTTGCCCGCGAACAGGCTCCGGACAAGGCCGGAACGCTGTTCCGCAGTCGCCGAGGTGTCGGCGACAGCGACACGCAGGCCGCGGTCGGAGTCCAGGACCTCGACGATGTCGAAAAGCTCGGAACCAGTCTGAGCAGCCTGAGTAACAGCAACATTGTCGCCACCGATAGCGGCGTCCAGTCGCTGGCTAAGGGCTGCCAGGGATTCGCGGCTTGCTGCGTGCATGTCGCCTACTTTCCGGCCGGGGCCACGGTGTCAAGGTTGGACAAGAAGTTATCAATCGTCGACGAGTTACGAACGTCGTCGGAGAGCTGCTCGCCCAGAAGGCGCTCAGCCAGATTGATGGAGTTCTGGCCCATTTCCTTGCGCAGCTCTGCGACTACCTGCTCACGCTGGGCAGCGAGCTGCTTTTCACCGGACTCGATGATTCGTGCGCTCTCGTCATTGGCCTTGGTCGTAGCGTCTGCAATGATGCGCTGGCCCTGTGCACGGGCTTCGTCGCGAATCTTTGCTGCTTCAGTACGGGCCTCTGCGAGCTGACTGTTGTACTTTTCCAGAGCGGCCTTCGCCTCGGCCTGTGCAGCCTCAGCGCGCTCAATGCCGCCCTCAATCCGGTCCTCCCGCTCGGTCAGGACCTCCTGGAACTTCGGAAGAACGAGCTTCCAGAAGAGAACCAGGATAACTACCAGCGGGACAACGGACCAGACGATGTCATAGGTCTTTGGCAGCAACGGGTCAACGGACTCTCCCATCGGGAGGTCACCCGCCGCTAGCAAAAAGGTGAAATCTGTCATGGTTTACGTGTTCTCCGCTTGAAGGTCCGGACTTAGAAAACGAAGCCTGCGACCAGGCCGATCAGGGCGAGAGCCTCAGTGAAGGCGATACCCAGGAACATGGTGGTACGCAGCTGGCCGGCCATCTCAGGCTGGCGTGCCATACCCTCAACGGTCTTGCCGGCGACGATACCGATACCGAGGCCCGGGCCCAGGGTGGACAGACCGTAACCGATGGTCTTCAGGCCAGCGTTGGTGTCGACAGCCTGGACAGCGTCCTGGGCGGAGAGGATGACGTCGTTCATTATGAACCGTTCCCTTTCTTAAAGGATGGCCCCGGATTAAAGATTGTTCTAAGTAGGCCCGGGGCTTTGTGGGTCAAGTGGGTCTTGCTATTAAATTGGCGAGGCCTTGTTGCCGAATGTGCGGCCTCATTAGTTATGGGTTAGTGCTCGTCTGCGTGCAGCGACAGTTCGATGTAGACGGCGCTCAGCAGGGCAAAGATGTATGCCTGCAGGAAAATCACCAGCATCTCGAACAGCGTGAATGCTACCGCAGCGACAAGGGTCAACCCGGACAGGGCGGTCCAACCATTCAGCTGCCAGAAGAAGAAGTTCGTGGCACCGAAAAGCAGGACTAGAACCATGTGGCCCGCCAGCATGTTGGCCATCAGACGGATGGTCAGCGTAACTGGGCGGAGAACGAAGTTGGAGAAAATCTCGATCGGCACCACGATGAGGTGGAGTACCGGTGGCAAGTTCGGAATAACAACTGCCGACTTCACAAACTTGAAGAAGCCCATCTTCTTCGAGCCTGCGTAAATGAAGGCAACGTATGCGAACAGGGCCAGAACCAGTGGCATACCGATTCGGGCGTTCGGCGAAATATTGAGGCCAGGAATAATAGCCGCAATATTCATCGAGATAACAAGGAAGAAGATGGTGGCCAGAACCGGAAGGAAACGACGCCCCTCCTTCTTACCCAGAATCTCCTCCGCGATGTGGATGCGGACGAAGTCCAGCATCAACTCCGCAACGTTCTGCAGACCAGTCGGCACGAGCTTCGGACGACGCATTGCGACGACGAAGAACACGGCGACGATCACGGCCATCAAAAGACGAACAATCATCAGACGATCCATGGCGTACCAGTCGCCACTGCCACCTAAGATGAAGTCGCCAAATTGTTCACCCGGGAAATACTCCTCCTGCAAGTTGGGTGAGTGAAACTCACCCCGCATCTCGGCAAGTGTTGTAACGCTCAGCGTTCTCTCCCGTGATTGGGCCGCTAGAACTATTGTCAAGCGGTGCGAAGGACGTCATTTAACGTGTCGCGCCGCGGATTCCATTCGCTCATCAGCACGGCGCTCACGGGGACCGTACCTGTGGAAATGATAGTTATTTCGATACAGGCCGTCTTACCCGAAACTCAGGATAACAGTTCTGACTCATTTTCCCCACCCGGTACACCCCCGTGTTTCCGACCCCGAAACCAACAAAGAGGCCGACACCCTCTGTGGGTTTCGGCCTCTATTTGTGGCATCTTCTGCACAAACTCGGCAATCTGCTTATTACCTGCGGTTTTAGAAGCGCATTACAGCCTCTCAGCAGGTCAACAAGTTATTAACGAGCTATTCGTCCTTCATTGGTTGCACATAAGTGAGGTTAGATTGCGACATTCCCCACACTTCTGCGCCAAGCGTCACCATCAGCGTAAGTACAACAGTGACGAAGAAAGTCATGTTGTCATAAAACTCAAGATTTCTAATAACGACCAAGACGCCAATTAGCACCACAATCTTCAACAGCCAGCCCCCCAGCACAACAGCGAGCGTGACAGACGGGGAAGTTCGAGCAGTAAAGAGGATGCCTAGAACGGTAAGCAATACGAAGGTTCCGCTAATGCCCGCGCCAAGGAGTACGCCCCACACGCCGGGCATACCGTTTTTTCCACCCCAGACCAGCAGCGAAAGCACGGTAATCACAGCGAGCGCAATTGCGCCCGAGCGAGCAGCAGCCAGCAGCGGTCGCCGCGAATCGTCGTATTTAGACTCGGGCTCCGGAGTTGTTTTTTCAGTCACGGTCGAAGATTGTACCTTCTGCGTCCACGTCGACGTCCCATAACCTGCCGGCCCCCACTTCCCCGTCTTGGACGCGCTCCGCTTGAACGGTCGTCGGCAAGCGCATTGCGACGGCGGAGGGTGAAGATAACCGCAACAATGAGCAGGAACCCAAAGGTGAGAGCAACGAATTCGAAGGGGAAAACGGTGGTGGCAACGGCGGCGTACGCGACGACCGACACCCATAGGTAGAGCACCAATACCACGCGGCGGTGACTGTGTCCCATCGACAGTAGTCGGTGGTGAATATGCATTTTGTCCGGCGAGAAGGGTGACTTGCCCTGGCTAACGCGGCGAACAACAGCCAGCAGCAAGTCGAGCATTGGCACACTAATTGCGGCGATGACGACCACAATCGGTGAGATCAGGGCGATGACGTCGGCAGTGCCGTACATGGAGGGCGCGATGCGTCCCGACGCCGACACCGATGCCGCTGCGAGAAGCAGGCCAATCATCATGGCGCCGGAATCACCCATAAAAATGCGTGCCGGCTCGAAGTTGTGCGGCAAGAAGCCCAGGCAAGCGCCAAGGAGACACGCGGAAATCATCGCGGGTGGATAGGCAGAGACGGTGCCGCCTTGGTCGTGGAGCATGACCATCGAATAGACAAGGATTGCCGCCGCGGCAATCATACCGAGTCCCGCCGCGAGACCATCGATGCCGTCTACAAAGTTGAAGGCGTTAATCAGCGCCACAGTAAAGAGAACAGTCAAGACTGTGGACATGATTGGGTCGAGAATAAGCGTGGCACCACCACTAAATGGGATATAGAGCAAATACCAGTTGACACCCATAAATGACATCAAAAGTGCCGCCGCAACCTGCCCTATAAGTTTAGTGATGGCATCTAGGTCAAAGAGATCATCCCAAATACCGACAATCAGCAATAGCGACGCAGCCGCCACAACTGCCCTCATATCTGGAGTCATGGGCGGAAAACCACGGGTGAGAGCCGGCATCACCGAGGCAAGGGCGATAGCTGCGACCACCCCGGAGTACATCGCCACGCCTCCGAGCCTGGGCTTCGGAATATCGTGGACATCGCGCGTGCGGGGCGCATCCAACCAGCCCGAGCGAACCAGCACATAACGCACTACTCCAGTGAGCAAATAACTGACAGCAGCGGAAACTAAAACGAGCATGGCGAGCTCTCGGATGGGCACACCTGCCCCACCCGACTGGGCTGCCAATAAGCTCATGTCCGCCACTAGGTACTACTCACCCACACAATCGCTGCAGATACTAAACAGGAAAGACTTTAGGTAGCCAAGATTACTGCCCCAGCAGTCGCTCGGGTGTCGTACTCAAAACCTCGGCAACCGCCGCAGCCGACACAGCGCCTTCGCGCAGAATTCTCGGCACCGGAGTCGAGATATCGACAATCGTCGATGGGGTGCCAATCGTGGCTTCGCCGCCGTCGACGTAGACAGCCGCTTCCCCACCGAGCATCTGCTTGGCACGCACGGCATTGGTGGCCGGTGCCTGGCCGGAGATGTTCGCGCTGGATACCGCCATCGGACCGGTTCGGCGCAGAATCTCGATGGCGATTGGGTGCAGCGGCATGCGCAGCATGACCGTACCCGCGGTATCACCAAGGTTCCACGGCAAGCTCGGCGCCTGGTTCACAACCAGCGAAAGGCCACCCGGCCAGAAAGCCTCCACCAGCGTGCGAGCAGCTGGTGAGTATTCGCGGACGAGTCCCTCAATCGTGCTCCAGGAACCCACCAGCACCGGCACCGGCATATCTGGGCCGCGGTGTTTAGCACGCAGCAAGGAGGCAACGGCCTGGTTATCAAAGGCATCGCAGCCAAGGCCGTAGACGGTATCGGTAGGCATTACGACCAGCCGTCCTGCCTTCACAGCATCTACTGCTGCTGCAATTGCGCGTTCGCGGTTTTCATCTGTGCTGCAGTCCATAATCCTGCTCATCAGATTTTTGCTCCTGCTTCAAAGTTTGCTTTTAAGATCAATTCTTGCGTCCCACCGTAAAACGATCACGGCCTGCAAAGTCACGGCGGACCTCTACATCAGCGTAATCCCAGGTTTCCTTCAGCAGTGAACTGACGTCACTGCCCGAAGAGTCATCGTGCTCAATGCCGATGACTCCACCCGGCCGCACCAGCGCATCCACTAGGTTAATCATAGGTCGAATGACATCTAGCCCATCGTCGCCGCCAAAGACCGCAGAGTGCGGATCAGCTCTCACCTCGGGGTCAACCTCCGTGTCTTCGGGCACATATGGAGGGTTGGACACAACAATGTCGGTCTCGCCTACCCAATCTGCGAGCTCACCGCCATCATCAATCAGCTGAACATCCGTGACATCGCCAGAAACTAGGTGCACACGCCCATTGCCATACGTCTCGATGTTCTTCGCAGCCCACGCCCGTGCCCGCTCAGAGAGCTCTACAGCCACCACGTCCGCTTCGGGTACGGCGTCGGCAATCGCCAACGCCAGCGCCCCAGATCCGGTACACAGGTCAACGATTTTCGGCTTGACGACGCCACTTGCGACCAGTTCACGGGCTCGATCGATTGCCCACTGCGCAAGCAGTTCCGTCTCTGGCCGGGGCACAAAAACACCGGGCCCAACCTGTAGTTCCAGGCTCATCATCGGCGCTGTACCGATGATGTGCTGCAGTGGCTCACGAGCCACTCTGCGGGCCAGCATCTCTGCCAAATGCTTGCGACCGGCCTCATCGGTGTACGGTTCGTCTCCACGGAAGATAATGTCTGCCGGTCCCGCATTGACTGCGGCTGCAAATAGCGCCCGTGCGTCGGCATCCGGAGAAGCCAGCGCCGCGTCGTTAAGCGTGCGACGCGCATAGCGAAACAGCTCGCCGAGAGTACGGACGGAATCCGGTAACGTCGGCGAGCTATTTTCTGCGGGCGTGGGACTACTCGGCTTCAAGACGCTCAGCGCGCTCCGCGTCGTGGAGGGCCTTGAGCAGGTCATCCATGTCGCCGCCCAGCACCGAGTCCAGGTTATGAGCCTTGTAACCGATGCGATGATCGGACACGCGGTTCTCCGGGAAGTTATAAGTGCGGATGCGCTCGGAGCGATCCATGTTGCGCACCTGAGACTTACGCTGGTCAGAGGCGGCCTCGGCGATCTCCTCCTCCTTCATCTGCTGCAGTCGAGCAGCAAGGACCTGCATAGCGCGGGCCTTGTTCTGAATCTGAGAGCGTTCCTTCTGACAGGTAACAACCAAACCAGTCGGCAGGTGCGTCAGACGAACCGCGGAGTCCGTGGTGTTAACACCCTGACCGCCCTTACCGGAGGAGCGGTAGACGTCGACACGCAGATCCTTCTCATCAATCTGGATGTCTTCGACCTCGTCGGGCTCCGGGTAAACCAGAACACCAGCGGCGGACGTCTGAATACGGCCCTGCGATTCGGTGACCGGAACGCGCTGCACGCGGTGGACGCCACCTTCAAACTTGAACACGCTCCACGCACCGTCGCGGGACGGAGTCTTAGCTCGGATGGACATAGTCATGTCCTTCACACCGCCGAGATCAGACTCGGACAGGCCGAGGATCTCGGTGGTAAAGCCGTGCTTTTCGGCATAGCGCTGGTACATGCGAGCGAGCTCACCTGCGAAGAGCGCTGCCTCCTCACCGCCGGCACCGGACTTGAGCTCCATCACGATGTCATCGCTGTCGTGCGGATCGCGCGGAGCCAGCAGGTCAGCGAGCTTCTCCTCGAGCTCCTCTGCCTCGGCAGCGAGACGCTCAGCCTCAGCTGCAAACTCGGAGTCCTCGTAAGCCATCTCGCGCGCTGCCTCCAGGTCATCCTGGACTTCAGTCAACTTCTTGTGAGTCTGAATGACCGGCTGCAACTCATTGAAGCGCTTGCCGACCTTACGGGCAGCCTTCGGGTCGTTGTGCAGTTCGGGGTCAGCCAGCTGAGCCTCGAGCCCGTGATACTCGGAGAGGATGTCGTCAACTGCGGAAGCCTGATTAGCCATTGAATATTCCTTCAGATTGTGATGGGTGAAATGCTGGTTGGTGCTGTGGTTTCGGACGGGGTGGCGCTGTCGCACCGCTGGCACTGTGGCACCGCCCCTTGTGGCTAACCCCAGCTAAAGCATGTCGTCCACATCAACGTCGGCGGCCATTGGTGCAGAAGAAGCCACCTGCATCAGGAATTCCTTGTTATTTCGGGTCTTCTTCAGCTGCTTAATCAGCAGGTCGATAGCAGCCTGCGACTCCAGCGCGGAGAGGATGCGACGCAGCTTGTGCATAATGCGTGCCTCCTCGGTGCTGAGCAGCAGCTCATCCTTACGAGTACCCGACGGGTTGACATCCACTGCCGGGAACACGCGGCGCTCGGAGATTTTACGGTCGAGCTTCAGCTCAGCGTTACCGGTGCCCTTGAACTCCTCAAAGATAACGGTGTCACCTGCGGAACCGGTCTCTACCATCGCGGTGGCGATGATGGTGAGGCTGCCACCTTCTTCGATGTTTCGAGCAGCACCCAAGAAGCGCTTCGGTGGGTACAGAGCGTTGGAGTCCACACCACCGGAGAGGATTCGTCCCGATGCCGGCGAAGAGTTGTTGTACGCACGTCCAAGGCGGGTAATGGAGTCCAGCAGTACGACGACGTCCTGCCCCTGTTCCACCAGACGCTTTGCGCGCTCGATAGCCAACTCGGCCACTGCTGTGTGATCTGACGGCGGGCGATCGAAGGTGGAGGCAATGACCTCGCCACGGACACTACGCTGCATGTCGGTGACTTCCTCCGGGCGCTCGTCGACAAGCACGACCATCATGTAGCACTCGGGATTGTTAGTCGCGATAGCGTTCGCGATGTTCTGCAGGATCGTGGTCTTACCGGCCTTCGGCGGCGAAACGATGAGCGCACGCTGCCCCTTACCAATCGGCATAATCAGGTCGATGACGCGAGTGGTGAGAATCTTCTGCTCGGTCTCCAGACGCAGGCGACGGTTCGGGTACAGCGGGGTGAGCTTAGCGAAGTTCGGGCGCTGCTTTGCCTGCTCCAGATCGAGGCCGTTTATGGTTTCGACCTTGACCAGTGGGTTGTACTTGCGACGATTACGGCCGTTGCCATGAGTGACCTGGCCTGAGCCATTCTCGCGCGGCATGCGGACCTGCCCCGTGACGGCATCGCCCTTGCGCAGGCCGTACTTACGAACCATTTGCGCGGAGACCAGCACATCGTTAGAGCCCGGCAGGTAGCCGGACGTGCGCACGAATGCGGTCTTGTTATCTAGCACATCGACGATGCCAGCCACCGGCTGGAGAACGTCATCCTCACGGATCTCGTCCTGACCACCGTGTCCCCCACCGTTGTTATCGCGTCCGCGACGGTCGCGGCGATTGCGACGGTTGCGGCGGTTACGGTTGCCACGACCTTCATCGTCATGGTTGTTGCGATCGTTATTTCGATTGTTGTTGCGGCCACGACGGTTGTTGCGGTTGCCACGACCGTCATCGTCGTTGTCTCGATCGTGGTTGTTGCGATCGTTGCGGTCGTTGCGATCACCGCGTTCATTACGATCATTACGATCATTGCGGTTGTCCTTACGATCACCGCGATCACCGCGATCATTACGATTGTCGTTACGCTCACCGCGGTCGTTGCCGTTATCGGAATCGTCGCGGCTATCGTTACTGCGATCGTCCTGATTCTCCTGGTCGCGCTGACGAGCACGGTTACGACGATTTCGACGCTGCTGAGAGCGGGACATCTCCTCGCGACCATCCGCGTTGGCGTCGTCACGCTTGTCGTTGCCCTTGTCGCTCTTGTCGGCGCTCTTGCTGGAATCCCTGTCCGCGCTTTCCGACGGCGATTCCTTGGCATCCTTCACCTTGGAACCGGTATCCGCAGCCCCAGCCGCAGCCTTCTTCGCGCGGGATTTCCGAGCAGGCGCGGAACCAGCAGCCGGGGCACCATTCTTGATGGCCTCAATCAGCTCATGCTTGCGCATGGCGGAGATGCCGCGAATGCCCTTGCTGGAAGCGATTTCACGCAGTTCTGCCATTCGGAGGGCCGCAAGATTCTCTGGGCCGCCTGCCGTGGCAGTGGTGTCCGTATCGGTCACGGATGTCCTTTCATCGACCTTCCCTGCAGTCACTCTCTACAGGGGCTATGTCATTGACACTTTTTCGTTCTTACTGCCCGCCACCGCGTGTGCTCCGTCGTCGAACCTTTACCACGGGCGGAAAAATATCCGCAGCTGGCGGGAAATTATCGAAAAAGCCAGGCAAAAGGCCTCGACGTTGAAACTAAACCGAGGCATCTTGCCTACATTATTTCCGCATCTCAAACCCGAGCGTCCAGGTCGAAGATAGTTAGGAAATTTTAGGTCCACAGCACCGCAAGACTATGTAGTCGCACTACTGATTTATGTGTTTTCAATGTCACGTTGCGCCATCGCGTTGTGTGAGCAACAGCGAAGGTCAACGGCATGCGGAGTACATGAAGAAGTACGTATCTAACCGCGTATTGAAAACGACCTATTGCCCAAGGATAGTCACCAAATAGTCAGGTAGCAACACTAGTTCTCACCTGCGTTTCGCTAGGTCGCGCGGCTGCGAGTCGGTACTGTAGAGCTTATGCGCAGTACGATGCCTCATATTCCTCTCAATATCGCTCAGATTGTGGAATACGGTCGCACCATTCACGGTCGGACTCCGGTGACCTCCTGGAACAGTGACGGACCCGAGACCACCACTTTTGCCGCCATCGCCGCGCGCGCAAGTGCGCTGGCACATGCACTTCGAGATGAGCTCGGTATCGACGGCGACCAACGCATCGCTACCCTGATGTACAACTGCGCAGAACACTTCGAGGTCTTCCTCGGCGTTGCCTCTATGGGCGCAGTATTCCAGCCGCTGAACAAGCAGCTCATGCCGGATCAGATTGTGCACATTATCAATCACGCCGATGACCAGGTCATTATCGCGGACCAGACCGAGATTGAACTGCTCGCCGAAGTTCTTCCGCACTGCCCGTGCGTCCGCGCTGTCATCATTATCGGTATCGGAGATCTGTCCGACGTGGCCGAGCACCTGCCAGATGGCATCCCGTGGTACTCCTACGAATCACTCATCGACGGACGCCCTAGCCGCTTCGACTGGCCTGAGCTCGACGAAAACTCCGGCGCAGCCATGTGCTACTCGACGGGTACCGAGGGCGCACCTAAAGGTGTCGTCTACAGCCACCGCTCGCTGTACTTGCACAGCCTGAATATGCGCACCACTGACTCCTTTTCAATTTCGCACGGAAACCCGTGGCTGTGCTGTGTGCCCATTTATCACGTCCTGTCCTGGGGCGTGCCGCTGGCCTCCTTCATGTGCGGGGCATCGCTGATTTTCCCCGGCGCGGACCTCTCCGCGCCACGTCTGGCAGAAATCATCGAATCCTCAATGCCACGCGTAGCTCAGGGTGTGCCGACGCTGTGGATTAACCTCATGGCGCACTACCTCAGCAATCCTCCGAAGCGCATGAGTCTGCAGGAGATTTTCTCGGGCGGGTCCCCTGTTCCACCTGCGCTGATTCGACTATGGGAAGAGCGTTACGGTGTCGACGTCATCCACTTCTGGGGCATGACCGAGACTTCGCCTATCGGTACCGTGGCACGCCCTCCATACGGAGCCTCCGGTGAGGCCCGCGAACGCTACCGTGTCAGCCAAGGGCGTTTCCCGGACATCATGCAGTTCCGCATTGTTGATGACAACGACCGCGTGCTCGACCTGCATGACCGCAACCAGGGGGAGCTGCAGGTGCGCGGCAACACGGTCACCGGAGGCTACTACAGCTCTCCGGAGGCTCAAGCTGGAGGCACCGCTCACTTCTTCCGCGGTGCGGAGGTCGACGAGGCTAGCGAACAGTTCACCGAGGACGGCTGGCTACGCACTGGCGATGTCGGCTCGATTACTCACGACGGCTACCTGACTATTCATGACCGTGCTCGCGATGTCATTCGCTCTGGTGGCGAGTGGATCTACTCTGCCCAGCTGGAGAACTTCGTAATGGAAAGCCCACAGGTACTCGAGTGCGCGATTATCGGCATGCCAGATAAAAAGTGGGGTGAGCGCCCGCTGGCAATTACGGTGCTGATGCCGGAAGTTGAACCGAGCAAAGAGACCGCGGAAATGCTCCGCGATGAGCTGCGGCCAAAGCTGCCGAAGTGGATGCTGCCGGAATACTGGGCCTTCGTGGACTCAATCGATAAGACCTCAGTGGGCAAGTTCGACAAGAAAGACCTGCGCTCGCACTTGAGCGCAGGCCAGTACAGCATCGTGAAACTGAAAGGGCCGGGCGAAAAGTAGGTGGCAGGCTAAGCCACCGGCTCGGCAGCTGTCCGCAGTAACGGCTTAGCCGTCGACCACGACCTTAACCGGCTCGCCGATTCCCAGCTCCATGACCTTGATGCCAGCCTCGCGGGCATCGTCCAAGATCTTCTCATCCACTGCAGTAGTTCCCAGAACCATACAGGTCGGGCCAGCGCCCGAGAGGAATGCCGCGTAGCCACGGTTGCGCAGGCGGTTGACCCACTCTGCGGTCACCGGCAGCACGTCGGAGCGGTACGGCTGGTGCAGGCGATCTCGCGTTCCCTCCCACAGCAGTTCCGGGTGGGACTGCAGCGCTGCGGTCATAACCGCAGTACGGGAGACATTGAAACGAGCGTCGACATGCGAAACATCGCTCGGCAGCACCTGACGGACCGCATTCGTGGAGGCGTGAAATGCCGGTACGAGTGCAGTCGCCTGAATGGATTTATGCACCGGAATGCTCACTGCTCGGTACTGAGGTGCAGTGCGACCATCGACAGGCTTGTCAGTCCAGCTGACCACTGCTCCGCCGCGGACGGATGCGCCAGCGTTATCCGGGTGGCCCTCGAAGACCGAGGATTCCTGGATTACCTGGTCGTCGGTAAGCGGGAAGCCGGCCAGACCGTTAGCTGCAGCGACACCAGCGACGGCGGCTGCTGCGGAAGAGCCCAGGCCGCGCGACTGCGGAATGGTGTTATGGCAAATAACCTTCAGCCCCGGTGCCTCGACACCTGCGGCGCGAAGGCCCGCACGAATCGCGCGCACTACCAGATTAGACTCGTTGCGCGGCAGGTCGACTTCGCCCTCACCGTGAATCTCAACGACGACACCCGATTCGATGACCTCGACCTCGACAATGTCGTAGAGCGCGACGGCCAACCCCAGGGTGTCGAAGCCCGGGCCCAAGTTCGCTGACGAACCTGCAACCGTGACAGTGACCTTCTGCCCCGGGAAAAGCTCCTGTGCCATTTAGATATCCATTCCTTCGATACGAATGACGTTGTTGACGGCCAGAACCGCGTCGTTGGCGCGCAATTCGTCGACCGTTGCTTCCAAATCCTTCTCCAGCGCCTTGTGAGTCACGATGACCAGGCGAGCACCGTTGGCGCCCTCTTCCTGGCGGACGGTGCGCAGGGAGATGTTGTGATCAGAGAAGGTGCGAGCGACATCGGCAAGTACTCCGACTCGATCGTCGACGTGCAGGTCGATGTGGTAGCGGGTGCGAACGTCACCGAAGTCGAGAATCGGCAGGTTAGCGTAGGTGGAATCCCCCGGTGCGCGACCACCGTGGACAATGTTGCGAGCGGCGGCAACAAGGTCACCGAGCACTGCGGAGGCTGTCGGGTTACCACCGGCGCCGTTGCCGTAGAACATCAGGCGACCAGCGGCCTCGGCCTCAATGAATACAGCGTTGAAAGACTCACGCACAGTTGCCAGCGGGTGACGACGTGGAATCAGCGCTGGGTACACGCGGGCGGAAATGGACTCCTTGCCATTCTCGTCCGTGACCCGCTCACAGGTAGCCAGCAGCTTAATGGTGCAGTCTGCGCTCTTGGCGGCTGCGATGTCATCAGCGGTGATCTCGGTAATGCCCTCGCAGTGAACGTCATCAGCAGTCACGCGGGTGTGGAATGCCAGGCTGGCCAGAATAGCTGCCTTGGAAGCGGCATCGTGGCCCTCGACGTCTGCAGTCGGGTCGGCCTCGGCATAACCCAGGCGGGTGGCCTCTGCCAGCATCTCGTCGTAGTCCGCACCGGTGGAGTCCATCGCATCAAGGATGAAGTTAGTGGTGCCGTTGACAATGCCCATGACCGTATTGACAGTGTCACCGGCCAGCGAACGGCGCAGCGGCCCGACGACCGGAATAGCTGCAGCCACAGCAGCCTCAAAGAAAAGGTCGACGCCTGAGGAATCGGCAGCCTCAGAGAGCTCCTCGCCGTGAGCTGCGACAAGTGCCTTATTGGCCGTCACGACCGACTTGCCCGCACGCAGTGCCTCCAGCACAACGCGACGTGGGTAATCAATGCCACCGATGACCTCGACTACCAGGTCAACGCCATCGCGCTGGACCAGCGAAAAAGCATCGTCGGTAAGAAGATCCTGATCCACATTCGGACGCGGCTTGGTCTTGTCGCTCACAGCAATACCAACGACCTCGACCGGGCCGCCGATGCGGCGCTCGAAGTCCTCAGCCTTCTCGTTGAGCAGGCGGTAAACCTCAGTACCGACTGTGCCAAGACCTAAAATAGCGACACCAACTTTGTGGCCCTCGCCCTTTCCAGGATTATTCGTTGCGGCAGTCATCGTGGCGTTTCACACTCCAGGCTTAGTAAGTCTTGTACGGTTTCTCGTCTTAATATTTGGGTCACTTGACCATCGCATACCGACACTACTGGTGGTCGCGTCAGCATGTTGTAGCGGCTGGCCATTGCGTAACAGTATGCCCCAGTAGCAGCCAGCGCGAACAGATCACCCTCAACAATGTCGTCCGGGTAGTTCGCGTCATTAATCAGAATGTCTCCCGATTCACAGTGCTTTCCGACGACACGGGTGGGAATCCTGGAACCTGATACTTCGCGATTAACGACGCGACCATCATAGTTCGAGCCGTAAAGCGCCGGACGAATATTGTCGCTCATTCCACCATCGACCGATACATAACGACGGGTCATGCCTTCATCGATGGTCACATCCTTCAAAGTGCCCACTTCGTACACCGTGACCATGGACGGGCCAACGATGGCACGACCCGGTTCAACAGCCACTGTCGGAGTTTCAATGCCGATACGCTGCGCAAGCTTGTCCACAGCAGTGAGGATCTCGTCGGCAAGCGGAGCAACGTCAAGGGGCTGCTCGCCTGCGGTGTATGCAATACCGAAACCGCCACCGAGGTCAAGGGTGTTGAAGTGTTTCGAGATTTCAGTGCCGTGGCGTTCGACGAGCTTTTCCACCAGCGAGAACACGCGCTCGGCCGCGAGAATGAAACCGTCGGAATCGACAATCTGGGAGCCGATGTGACAGTGCAGACCAATCAGGCGCAGATTGTCGTCCTCTTCTACGAGGTTGGCAGCTTCCAGCGCTGAACCGGACGCGAGGGAAAAGCCGAACTTCTGATCCTCGTGCGCGGTAGCGATGAACTCATGGGTGTGTGCTTCCACACCGGGCTTCACGCGGACGAGCACGTCCTGCACCACGCCTGCTTCAGCCGCCACCTGGGACAGGCGACGCAGCTCCGAACGGGAGTCAAGCACAATTTTGCCGACGCCAGCTGAGATAGCATCGCGCAGCTCTGCGGTGGACTTGTTATTGCCGTGGAAGGTCATGTCCTTGGCTGGGAAGCCCGCAGCAAGAGCGATAGCCATCTCGTTGCCCGAGGCGACATCGAGATGCAGCCCCTCCTCCATTACCCAGCGGGCAATGGTCTTCGACAGAAAAGCCTTGGACGCGTAGTGGACATTCTCCGCGCCGCGGAAGGCCTTGGCCATCGAGCGGCAGCGGGAGCGGAAGTCCTGCTCATCGACGACAAAAACCGGAGTGCCAAATTCTTTGGCAATGTCGATCAGGCTCACTCCGCCAATTTCCACTGAGCCGGGATTCTCTTCGTCATTACCCCGACGACGGGCGGTAGTTGGCCAGACATGCGCTGGTAGTTCATTAAATTGAGTGGAATCGGGCCGGGTGTAGCCACCCAGCTCGAAACCATTGCCGTCGATAGGCACGAAACAGCTCTCTTTCTCCGTTACCCGGGCGGAGCAACGGGGTGTAGTTTTACTACGGGCGCGTTCGACTACATGCGCTCAGGTGCGGTAACACCGAGCAGCTGCAGAGCATTGGCCAGCGTCTGGCGGGTAGCCTCAGCCAGGCCGAGACGAGCACGGTGCAGCTCGGATACCTCTTCGTCGGCCTTAGGCAGAATCTGGCAGGTGTCGTAGAAGCGGTGGAAGACACCGGCGAGCTGCTCAGCGTAACGGGCAATGCGGTGTGGTTCCCGCAGGTCAGCAGCGGACTTGATGATCGCCGGAAACTCACCGATAGTGCGGATGAGCTCACCTTCACGGTCCTCTACCAGCAGGGAGAAGTCGGCATCTTCGCTGGTCACACCAGCCTCTTCGGCACGGCGGCCGATTGAGCACAGACGAGCGTGGCCGTACTGGACGTAGTAGACCGGGTTGTCGCTGGACTGCGAAGCCCACAGCCCCAGGTCAATATCCAGGCTGGAGTCCACGGAGGAACGGATTAGCGAGTAGCGAGCAGCATCGACACCGATTGCCTCAACCAGGTCGTCCAAGGTCACTACTGTGCCCGCGCGCTTGGACATCCGGACAGCCTTGCCGTCGCGAAGCAAGTTGACCATCTGACCGATGAGCACCTCGACACCGTCTGCGTTGTAGCCGAGCGCGGCAGCGGCGGCACGCAGACGTGCGATGTAGCCGTGGTGATCGGCACCCAGCATGTAAATGCACAGGTTGTGGCCGCGGTCGAACTTGTTCTTAACGTATGCGATGTCACCCGCAATGTAGGCTGCATCGCCGTCGGACTTGATGACCACGCGGTCCTTATCGTCACCGTAATCGGTGGACTTCAACCACCACGCGCCGTCAGCTTCGTAGAGTTTGCCGTTTTCCTTCAGGGAGTTGACAGCTGCTTCCACCTGACCGGACTCGAACAGCGAGTTTTCGTGGAAGTAAACATCGAAATCGGTGCCGAACTCGTGCAGAGACTCCTTGATGTGCTCGAACATCATGTCCACACCGATGACGCGGAAGTGCTCCTGGACCTCCTCCTCAGAGCCCTCGAGTGCCTGCGGATTCTTCTCCAGCACAGCAGCAGCAATGTCCTGGATGTACTCTCCGCCGTAGCCATCCTCCGGGGTCGGCTGGTTCCGAGCGGCGGCAACCAGGGAGTCGGAGAAGCGGTCAATCTGGCGACCGTGGTCATTGAAGTAGTACTCGCGGGTGACCTTGGCGCCCGTGGCGGACAGGACACGACCAAGAGCGTCACCGACTGCTGCCCAGCGGGTACCACCCAGGTGAATCGGCCCGGTCGGATTTGCGGAGACAAACTCCAGGTTCACGTCGAGGTTGGAGTTGAAATCGGCATGACCCCACTTCTCCCCCGCTGCCAAGACGTCCTCGACGATCTTGCCCTGGGCATCGGAGGCCAGGCGGATGTTAATAAAGCCCGGGCCTGCGATGGTTGCTTCATCGATACCCTCAGAGGCGCCGAGCGCTGTGGCAATTTCAGTTGCCAAGTCACGCGGCACCATACCGACACGCTTGCCCAGCTGCATAGCGATATTGGTTGCATAGTCGCCGTGCTCAGGGTTACGCGGACGCTCGACAGTCGGGTTTTCCGGCACGATAGAGACATCGGCATCGTGGGAAGTCAAAACCTCGACGGTGACTTTTCGGACTAGTACAGCAAGATCAGCAGGATTCACGATTGCCTATCCTATTAGGTCAATCGCAGTCGTGGAAACATCAGCCACCAAAAGATTCATTTGAGGGGCATCTGCAGGTCGTGGAGTCCGACTGCAACTAGCCATTTTCACGATCCAGGCGAATTTGCGTTGAGAACAGATTTAATCCGGGCCTAGGCGTAGCATTCAGGTAGGAAATTATTGCCTTATCCTCAACCCATTTTGGAGCGACCGTGAAAGTAGCACTTTTCGCGACCTGCATCGGGGACATGATGTTTCCGGATGCAGTGAGTGCGACAGCCAGAGTTCTCACGCGGCTCGGATGTGATGTGGTCTTTCCGCCACAGCAAACCTGCTGCGGACAAATGCACGTCAACACCGGATACCAGAAGGAAATCCTTCCTCAGCTAGACACCTACGCTGATGCTTTTGCGGATTCCTCGATTGACTACGTTGTCGCCCCGTCCGGTTCCTGCGCCGGCGCCGTTCGCCACCAGCATCCGATGATCGCGGGCCGCTACGGTACCCGTGCCCAAACCCATGCGGCACAGGCCTGCGCGAACAAGACGCTGGATCTCTCCGAGTTCATCACCGATGTCGCTGGTGTGACTGACGTCGGTGCTTACTTCCCCCACTCAGTGACCTACCACTCCACCTGCCACAGCTTGCGGGTGCTCAAAGTGGGTGACCGTCCGTGGCGGCTACTCAGTGCAGTCGATGGAATCGATTTGCGCGAGCTGCCCGGCGCGGCGGAGTGCTGCGGTTTCGGCGGCACCTTCTCGGTGAAGAATGCGGAGACTTCCGCTGCAATGGTTGCCGACAAGACAGCCAATATCCGCGCTACGGAAGCGGAGTTCGTGACCGCTGGCGATGCCTCCTGCTTGCTCAATATCGGTGGTGCGCTGCGTCGCCAGGACTCTGGCGTGCATGCCATCCATATGGCCGAGATTCTGGCCTCCACCAAGGAGACCCCGTTTGAAGTGGACAACCGTCAAGAAGCTTCCCTGCGAGGTGAGCAGTAATGGTCGCAATTAACGTCGGCATACCAGCCCTTCCTCCACGCGCGCCGCACAACGTCGGGCATCTGCGCGGTACGCGCGGGTTCACGGCCGCGGCGCACGAGGAACTCAAGAACACTCGCATGCGTGAAAATGTCGGTCATGCCACGCGTTCGATTCGTAAGAAGCGCGCGCATGTCGTAGCGGAGAAGAATGACTGGGAGCAGCTGCGGCTCGCGGGCAGCCACATCAAGCGCGATGTGATGGCGCGTCTGCCAGAACTGTTGGAGCAGTTCGAAGAGTCAGTGACGAGTGCCGGCGGTCACGTCCACTGGGCGCGGGATGCCGCTGAAGCAAACCGCATCATTACGGATTTGGTGAAAGAGACCGGCGAAGAAAAGGTCGTCAAGATTAAGTCGATGGCCACGCAGGAAATCGGCTTGAACGAAGCGCTTGCCGACGCCGGCATCACCGCCCGCGAAACCGACCTGGCGGAACTCATCGTTCAGCTTGCCGACGACATGCCGAGCCACATCCTGGTTCCTGCTATCCATCGCAATCGCGAGGATATCCGCGAGATCTTCCTCAATGGAATCCCCGGAGTCGACCCGGATTTGAAAGCCAATCCGGCCGATCTGGCCGAGGCATCCCGTAAGTTCCTGCGCGAGCAGTTTATGGAGGCCAAGGTCGCGATTTCCGGTGCCAACTTCGGTGTGGCCGAAACCGGTACGGTGGCCGTCGTCGAGTCAGAGGGCAATGGCCGCATGTGTCTCACGCTGCCGGAAACACTGATTTCGGTGATGGGTATTGAGAAGCTGCTTCCCACTTTCCAGGACTTGGAAGTATTCTTGCAGCTGCTGCCACGGTCGTCGACAGGCGAGCGTATGAATCCCTACACCTCCCTGTGGACGGGAACCACGGACGGCGACGGCCCGAAGAATTTCCACATTGTGTTGCTGGACAATGGGCGCTCGGCCACCCTTGCCGATCCGATTGGGCGTGAAGCGCTGAAGTGCATTCGCTGCTCGGCATGCCTGAATATCTGCCCGGTGTACGAGCACGTGGGCGGGCACGCTTACGGTTCGGTCTACCCGGGTCCGATTGGTGCAATTTTGTCCCCGCAGCTCACCGGCATGGACTCCTACGATGATCCGAATGCCTCCCTGCCCTATGCATCCTCGCTGTGTGGAGCTTGCTTTGAGGTCTGCCCGGTGCGAATTGATATCCCCGCGGCGCTGCTGGAGCTGCGACACCGTAAGGTCACGGAGCACCGCCCGCCGGTGGAGGGCAAGCTCTTTGCCACGCTCGGGTTCATCATGGGCAATCAGAAGCTGTGGGACATGAGCGCTAAGATGACCTCCCTCGCCCGCGTACTCGGGTTGAAGAACGGCGAGATTCACACCCTGCCACTTTTCCTCAGCGGGTGGTCGGATGTGCGTGATACTCCGATTCCGCCGAAGAAGCCGTTCCGCTCACTGTGGGGTTCGGAGGATTTCTCGGCGCAGCTGTCCCGTGAATCGGCAAATCAGGTTCCGACGAAGATTAATGGACTGTCGGATGACAACAAGCAGCCCGACACGTCCGGCAAGGAGGCCTAGCGATGTCCCATTCCTCAGCATCCGCGAACATTGCCAAAAGCGAAATCCTCGAGCGTATCCGCAATGCTCAGAAGATCGCCTTCGAAGGCCGTGACTTGGCCTCTGACGCAGGCATCGTCACCGGCGAGCCCGGTACACATTTCAACATCCCCCGCGATTACGAACGCTCCTCCGACCTGACGGCCAAGGAGATCATTTCGCTTGCCGACGAACGCATCGCCGATTACAAAGCCGATGTACGCCGCTGTGGGAGCTCGGCAACTGAAATCAATGAAGCTGTGAAGAAGGCAATTGCTGATGTCGGGGCTTCATTGATTGGTATTCCCGAAGGCCTAGACCGCGAGTGGGTTGCGGGGTTGGAGTCTGGTGGGGGTAAGGCCACCACCGAGATTCGCGTCGATACAGGTTTCACCGCCGAAGAGCTGGACGAGCTCGACGCGATTGTCACCAGCTCTGCTGTTACCTGCGCCGAGACCGGCACCATTTTTCTGGACGGTTCGGCCACTTCTGGCCGCCGCGCGCTGACCTTGGTGCCGGATATTCACATCTGCGTTGTGCCGGCTTCCACGGTTGTCTACGGCATCCCGGAGGCAATTTCCCGTCTACGCGAGAGTAATCCCACCGCTCCCATCACCATGATTTCGGGGCCTTCTGCAACCTCGGACATCGAGCTTGCCCGAGTCGAAGGTGTCCATGGGCCACGCACGCTGATTGTGATTATTGCTGGCCAGTAGCACCAAGGTGAATTGTCATGGGCGACTCGAATTCCTCCGCCAGGCTGTTCCGCTGGAAGAACGGTAACTAAACGTTTCCGCTAGGTGGCCGCTAAAACAAAAATCCCTCAAGCAACCAGGAAAAACCTAATCACTTGAGGGATAGAACGTGCCCCCGAGAGGAGTCGAACCTCCGACCTTCGGTACCGGAAACCGGCGCTCTATCCACTGAGCTACGGGGGCGTGTGGCACAAGTACAACAAGTGCAACGAGAAAAGATGTTACCACTTGGCTGGGGCGATTAGCGAAATGCCCCGCGCCCCAGCCAAATCTCCACTACGCGGCTTCAGAAACCTGGTCTTCCTCAATAGGACACACCACGGGCACGCCCTCGTCATCGAGTACGCGGGCTCGAATTCCATAGACGCGGGCCAAAAGGTCCGGAGTGAGAACGTCAACAGGACTCCCCTGGGCAACCACGTGGCCGTCGTGAAGCATGACAAGCTCATCGCAGTAGCGGGCGGCGAGATTCAGATCGTGGATTGCGACGAGTGCCAAGGAGCTCCGTGAGGCGACCTCCGCACGGACGAGTTTTAGGAGTTCCACCTGGTGACGCAGGTCGAGGGCGGAGGTGGGTTCGTCGAGAAGCATGATCTCGGGATCGCGGACAAACATCTGCGCGACGGCGACGAGCTGCCGCTGACCGCCGGAGAGCTCGCCGACGAATCTGTCGGCAAGGTGTTCAATGCCAACCTTTCGGAGAGCTACCGCCGTGTGCTCAATCTCTGAGCCACGTACCCGCAGACGCCCGGCGCGCCGCCCGGAGACCAGTACCGATTCGAATGCGGTCAGCGAGGCGCTGGCCGGTAGATCCTGCGGTACGTAGCCGACGACTTCGCGCAGTTCGGAACCGATAACCCGTTCATTGTCACGGGTCAGAACAATCTCCCCGGACATGGGCTTTCGAATCCCCGCCAGCGTGGTCATCAGTGTGGACTTGCCCGCAGCGTTTGGCCCGAGCAAACCCGTCACCGTACCTGGCTTCAGCGTGCGTATTGACGCCCCGCGCAGCACCTTTCGCTTGCCATAGCCTGCAGCTACGTCATTGACATCGAGAAATACGCCCATTAGTTCCACACCGTCCTCTTACGCAGAAAAACCAAGCCGACAAAGAATGGGACACCGACGATTGCGGTAATGATGCCAATCGGCACTGCCACACCCGGCACCACCGTGATGGATACCGCATGAGCTGCCGCAAGCAGCGCCGCGCCCGCCGCCATCGATGCCGGGGCAAAGAAGCGCTGTTCTTCACCGACCAGCATGCGTGCAATGTGTGGGCCGACCAGTCCGATGAAGCCGATGATGCCGGCGAAGGCCACTGCGGTTGCTGCCAGCAGCGAGGCTACAATCAGCGTCGCAATGCGCAGCCTATCCACATTGATGCCCACGGCTTTTGCTCGGGCATCGCCAAGCCGCAACACCGTCAGCGCCCACGCATAGCGGATAGTGAACGGAATAGCGATTAGCAGCGCCGCCGCAATGATACCGTTGGCCACCCAGTTCGCGCGCTGTAGCGAGCCCATCGTCCAGAACACAATCTGCTGGAGCGCCTCGGTAGTCGCGCGGTATTGCAACAGCGCCAACAGCGCTTGGAATAGAAACACCAGACCAATGCCGAGCAGAATCATCGATTCCTTACCCGAGCCGCGCCATACCGACGCCGCCGCCACAATCGCCACAGCGACGACGGATGATACCCAGGCCACGGCCGCCAGGTTGAACTGCGCATGCGGAATAATCACCCAGCCCAGCACAATCGATGCCGCCCCACCGAACGCCGCTGCAGCCGAGATACCGAGCGTAAACGGCTCCGCCAGAGGGTTATCGAGGATTGTCTGCATCTGTGCACCGGCAAGCGACAGCGCTGCACCAATCAGCACTGCCATCACCGATGCAGGCAGACGCAGCTTCCACAGCACCGTACGAGTGGTTTCGTCCACATCATTCGGGCTCACGATGCCACGGACGACGTCCCCCACGCTCAGTGCCATCGGCCCCACAATCGTCGCCACCACAAACGCGCACACGGCCAGCCCCACCAGCACCGCAATGATGGCGATTTTCCGTGCCGAGCGTCGTCGGTACTGTCGCGCAGAGTCGTAGGTCGTGCTTGACGACGGACACTCGTGCTGTTCGGTGGCGGGCTGCGACTCTTGACCTCCACTGCCGTTGGTGGAGGTGGACTCGCGGGGTTCGTCGTCAAGCCCTGACGCGGGAGCGTGCAGATTGGTGTAAGTCATCGGATTCCTTCTTCGATGGTGGAAGATGGGTTACTTGGTCGGCTCCAGCGCGGTGAAGAAGGTGCCGCTGAGTTCGAAGGGCAGGTAGTCCTTGTGGAACTTGGCGAAGTCAGCGACCGGGTCGAGGTCAGCGAACTCCTCTGGGTGAATCCACTTGGCGAATTGCTCGAGCGCGAAGACGTTGTACGGCGAGTCGTAGAACTGGTGGAAGGCGGCGTACAGATCACCCTTCTTCGGCGCGGTCAGGGTGTCAAAACCCGGAGTCTTCAGCAGGCCTTCCAGAGTGCGCTGTGCGGTCTCTGGGGTGGCGGTGTAGCCGAGTTCGACGTGTGGCAGCACTTCCGGCTTCTTCGGATCGAGCGCCCAAGAACCACCGGTGGCGATGATCTTCTCCGGCTGGACGGACAGGACCTTCTCTGCGGTCACGTCGCCCGATTCGGTGTCGAGGAGGCTGTCTCCGAGGTTCTCACCGCCGGCTGCTGTGACAAGGTCACCGAGGTTGGACTTGTTGACGGTCGAGCAGCAATCCTTGAGACCGGCTGCTCGCCAGACGAAGGTCTTTGGCTTGTCTTCGAGCTTGGCGGCACGTTCGGTGATCTCGTTGACGCGCTTTGTGTAGAAGTCGGTGAACTTCTTGGCATTGTCCTGCTCATCGACGATCTGGCCGAGGAGCTCGACGGACTTGGCGGTATTCTCCAGGGGCTTTTGCCGGAAGTCGGTGAATACGTACTTCAGACCTGCCTGATCGAGCTTGGTGAGGAAACCGGACTGCTCCGCGGCCTTCTTGTGGTCAAGGGTCATGACGACCACGTCTGGGTCGTGGGAGATGAGGTTTTCAACTGTGACATCGCCCTTGGCGATATTGCCGATGGTCGGCATGTCTTTCAGCTCGGGGTTCGTCTCGAAAAGCTTGGTTTCAAACGACGGTGCGCCCGAATGCAAATCGCTGCCCATGGCGACAACGTGGTCACCCGGGTTTTCTTGGTCAAGCATCGCGGTGACAAACATGGCGCGGCCTTCACCGAGCACGACTCGTTCTGGCTGCTTGTCGAAGGTCACAGTGCGACCTGCGACATCAGTGACAGTGAGTTCTCCTTTGTTGTCGGCAGCCTCGTTCGACTCTGCGTCCGCACCGCATGCTGTAGCGACGAAGCTCAGCGCTGCACACCCGATTGCGGCCAGAGTTTTGGTCTTTGGCGCGGTTTTAGCCTTGGCGAAAATATTGACTCTCATGCGTTTCAGTTTCTGCCTTGTTTATTTCTGCGTAATTTTTGGTACTTAGGGTGCACAAAGAGAAGTGAACAGTCACCCCTTTGCTTTAGGCACGCCTTACCTTACAGCTTGAAACGTAGAGAAAAAAGCGCCCTGCTAGTGGTTGTTTTACTAGCAGGGCGTGGAAGTCTTACTTCCTTTCGAGAACCGACTGGAAGCACCTCAGCATCACTTCGCGGTCTTCATTAGCAAGTGGTGAAATAACTTCCTGGCGAACAGTGTCTACATAATCCGGCGCCGCCTCGGCAAACACGTGCCGACCAACGCCTGTTAAGACGACGACATAATCCGAGTCCGGGTCTTCGCCGTGGTCTTCGGTGTGAATAAATCCGCGCTTTTCCAACCTGTTGGTATGCAGCAGCGCGCGGGGATGGTTCCACTTCAGTCGATCACAAATCTTGTCAACATGCAGAATCCCATCCTCTACCTCATGCAGAGCGATGAGCAGGGTAAAGTCCGCGAACGTCAGCCCGGTTCGAGTGCGTAGGCTTCGCTCGATATTGCGCTCTACCTCGCGAAAAGCAGCTACCATCGACTGCCAAAAGAGCTGTTCATCATCACTCAGCCATTCAAATGAGTTCATACTGCTCTAGGCTAATGGTGAGAGCCTCGTAGCGGAGACAAATGAGAAAACACTCACAAAAAACTTCTGGCTACTCTGCTTTTCCGTCGACTGAATCGGTGACCGTAGCATTGGCGGTCTCTGCAATCTTATCGAGCACAGCGGAAATCCCCTGATAGTCGATATTCTCACCGAGCACATCAAACAAAACATGGCGCACAAGCTTCACATGGTTCGGCGCCGCCTTCTCAATCACGGTTCGACCGTGTTCAGTAAGCGTGACATCAATACCACGGTTATCGCAGGCGCAGCGTTCCTTAGTTACTAGCCCGCGTCGCTCCATGCGAGTAATTTGATGCGACATTCGGCTGCGGTCCCATTCCAGGGATTCGCACAGGGTGCGCATGCGCACTACATTGTCTTCAGCCTCGGAGAGAACAACCAGAACCGAAAAATCTGCAGTGGAAATATCGAGAGAATCTTGCAGCTGAAGGTCGATTGACCTGTCAACGGCCCGTTTAGCGTTCAGAATTGAGCGCCATAACCGCTGCTCTTCATCACTTAACCACGGAACATCTTGCATATGTACAGAGCCTACTATCTTGAAACCAAATCCTGAATTTTCATAAACTCCGCTCCTGTCACACGATCAAAGCGGGCTTCATCGCACGTCAGGACTAATACCTGCATATCGCGCCCCGCTTTGGCAAGAGCATTATTCATCCGCCGCAAACGGTGTTCGTCTGAATAACCTAATGCATCATCAATAATCACCGGAGCGCCCTGCCCGCCCTCCATGACACCGGCAACGGCCAAGCGCAGCAGAATGTCCAGCTGCTCCTGCGCTCCACCAGATAGCTCATCGACATCGAACTTGCCATCGGCATTGGACCGTGACTCAATCTGCAAGTCCTCATTCATCGTGAACTGAGTTCCCGCACCGAACACACCGCCACCGTACTCTTCGAGCTTGCGCAGCAAGGGGTCAGCCAGCGCATTCCGCGATGCCACGCGTGCCTGTGTCATTACCTCCATGAGAGTCTTGGCGGCAGCTGCACGTCGACGCATTGAATTCCGATCTCGCTGTGTTCGCTCCACTACTCCCTCAGCTGCTGCCAGTTTCTCATTCGCGCTGTCGAAATAGTCCAAGTGCACCCGAATCTCTTGCCGACGCTTTTCCAGCTCAGCCAGGCGATTCTCAACTGCATCCCGTCGCTGCTTAGCGCCCGCGAGCGATGCTTCCACGTCGTCGGCATCCCGCTGCGCCAGCTCCTTCTGAGCCGCAGCCAGTTGCTCTTCTGCCGCCTCATAGTCCTTGCCTCGGTTTTCCACCGCAGCAAAGATCTCGGCGTCCGAGGCTTTTTCTCGCGTCGCCGTGAGCGAATCTTCGCGGACCTTCAGAACGGACCGAGCCCCTTCAAGCTCGCTGCTGGCCTTCGTATAGTTGGCGTGTGCAGGACGCTTCTCCAGCTTCGATAAGCGCATATCAGCACTGTCGCGCTCCGACTCGGCATCCCTACGCCCCACTGCAGCTTCTTCCAGCCGGGACTTTGCCGATACCAAGTCAATCTCCGTCGGCGCTTCCTCGCCCGCAAGTTCCTGATACCGCTCGCCGTGTACTCGTGCTTCTTCCTTCGCATCGTCCAACTCTGCTGTGAGCTGGTGATACTCCACACCGTCGGACACCGCAGTTATGGATGTCTCCACCTGGAATTTTGCTTTTTCCGCTTCCCGACGTCGTGTGTATGCCTTTTGTGCTTCCGCGACGGAATCAGCGCCTGCAACCTCAAGCTGTTCTTTGAGCGATGTCTCTGCTTTTTCTAGCTTGCGCTGCTGCGAATCTGAGCCGTCTCCGGGCTGTATAGCAACCGTGACGTCGCCGACTTCGATGGCCAATGGCTTAGTAACCGCGCGTTGAACTGTCTCAGCCTCCGGAGCTAGCCCCACTTTCTCGCCGTCGACCGTGACCTCCTGCGCACTACTAGCCGAGAGCTGCACACTCGGGCTCGATGCCTCCAGCACAGCGGCGGCTGTTGCAACTTCGCGTTCGCAGGTCAACAGTTTTTCCATTACCTCTTCGGTAACGGAATTCCGAGTAACTATCTCCTTGTGCTCTGCCAATTGCGCGCGGAGCGCATCGAGTTTCTTCACTCGCTTCGACAGAGCTTCAACCAAACCGCGCTTCTCTCCCAATGCAACTTCAGCTGCGGCCAGTTCTTCTGCCTTTCGAGCTTCGCGGTACGTGTTTACAACCGCATCGCGATCTTCCTGCGCCTTCTTTAAAGCTGCGACCTCCTTATCGAACGCTTCCTTAAATTCAGCAACTTTCTTCTCTGCAGCAGAATGCTGATCCTTGGCTTCTTGTGCCTGCTGAATGAAAGCTTCGCGCTCTTGCTGAGCCTGTTTAGCTAAGTCCAGCTGCTGCTTCGCCGCTGCAGAGACCTCCTGTGCCTGGGAGACGGCAACCCTGAACTTTTCGAGTTCTTCTAGTGCCTGGCCCCAGTGCTCGACTTCGTTTTGGGCTTCTGGCAACGATGCCCGCTGCGTTTGCTGGCTTTCTTCATTACGAGCAGCTTCCTCATTGAGCGCTTCGAATTCCCGGACCTTTTTCGCCGCTTCGTCGCGCACCTGCTGGGCTTCCGCCAGCTCCTTGTCTACGTCGGTAACCTGCTTGCGCTCTTTGCCATTTTTTTGGAAATAGTTGCCGTATTCGGCTTCAACGGCTTCAAAAAGGCCTACCTCTTCTGCGGTTTCCGCGCGCTGCCCCGATGCCGACTGCAATGCGCTAGTGACTTGTACATAACCGCCCAAGGAGAGGGTCTTTTGTGCTTGCCCCTGTTCAGCAACGAAAACCTGCCACAGGTTCTTGGTATCTGCATTGTGCATTCGGGCGGCCAGCCACTCCTCCGCCTGGTCATCTTTGAGAACCTCGGCTGTCGGAGAGTGGACGGTGACGATTGTGCCGGTGTCCTTGGTGCCACCAAAGATCTTGTCCAGCGTAAATTCGTAGCCGTCAAGCTCCAGCCGGAGCTTAACCTGCGGCTTTTCCTGGCTGGAGTGACTGTTCAGACTAAGCGCTTCGCTTGACCTGGACTTCCATTTTGTCGTCAGTGCAACGTGAATAGCTTTGGCGATTGTCGTCTTACCCGACTCATTTTCACCGGAAATCACTACCACGCCGCGCTCGGCGAGCCCTGTGATTGAGAGTGAATCAATCGCACGTACATTGTGTAATTCGATGTCGTGAAAACGCATGATCTATTCCTTCTCTCCGGCTAGGCGAGCCAGCAAGCGAAGCGCATCAGCTGCTGCGGTGGTTTCAGATTCTGATAGGGGTCTACCGCTCTCGGTTCGCCCTGTACTCAAGACCGTTAGTTTTTCTGCAGCTATGAGCGGATAACCGGTGAGATTGAGATTAGAGATATCCCCTTCGGACGGAACCACCGTTAAATCGGAGCCACTTTCCCGGCGATAAAGTGCAGCGAAAAGCTGTTGGTACTGCTCAAGTCGGTTTTCAAAGGTAGTCGACTCTGACAGTGTCACGGTTCCTCGCAATGAATACTTCACCGCTGTGTCTGTCTTCGTCTCTATACCGTCCAGTTCAGCAAAGAACTCATCGAGGTCTTCCGCGCCAGTGATATCCATGTCGATGGCATGAAAAGCCCACTGCCCCACTCGGTGGGAGGCCACGGTAACTGAGCCCTTTTCGGGGTCGTCCTCTGCGATGTCGACGACTAGCGCATTGCCGGAATCCCGTTCTTTGTCGTCATACGCTGTGGTTTCGTGCGCGCCGGAGAAATAAACTCTGCCAGCATGGTCAAGTTGGCTCGTGGAGTGGGAATCCCCCAGCGCCACATAGTGCAGCGCCCCACGGTCAATAGCCTGTTCCAAGCTGGTCAGATCAATGGTGGCTCCCGCATCAGCACCAAAGCCTTCTACTTGGCCGTGTGCGACCATCACTCGGATTCCATCGGCCGGCTCAAGCTCCGTGGCTACTTCCGCCACGATGTCGTCTGCCGAATACTTGCCGTGTACTGGCACACCGATGAGTTCCACCCCGTCACGGATGGAAATGGGCTCGCTGTCGCGAATTACGTAAACTCCTCGGTCTTCCAAAGATTCGAAAGCGCTACGTCGATAAATGGAAGAAGCATCAAGCGCATCATGGTTGCCGGGCAGGAGATACACCGGCACGGGTAGCTTGGCTATTCGCTCAAGAGCCCGCAAGAACACCTTGTCCGGCAGTGTATTGGAATCGAACACGTCTCCAGCGACGACGATGAATTCAGCGCCTTCGCTGGTCGCCAACTCACCGATGCGGTCGATGGCGTTGAGGCGACTTTCGTGGAACCTAGCTTGGGCTTCACCGCCATCGAGCTCTAGGAACCACCGAGTCATTCCCAGTTGCCAATCTGAGGTGTGAATGAATTTCATGACTAGCGCTCCTTTTGTCCCAGGCTCAGCGATTCCTGCAGATGTTGCCAACAATCTTCCAAATCGGCGACTGCACGAATGGTCTCTCTCGAAATTACGCAGGTTGGCTGCAATGCTTCATGCAGCAAACTACGGTCGGTAACTGTTAGTGGGTCAATAACCTCGAGCGAAGGAACACTGACTCGTTCCAAATCATTGCCCCAGTAGTCGGCTTCGACCGCGAAAAGCTCGGCAACCTTTTTCTGCTCGTTGTCACCGCCATCATTTCCACCAGCGCCATCCGCCTTCTGGGCGATTTTATTGGGATCCTCCCGAACCGCGCCGCCAAGCCCGAGGCGCTTTGGCGCAGTCCGGTTTCGCAGCTGTGTTAGTTCCTGAAGCCGGCGTTGCAATTCGCGCTGCGGATAATCGCGCAGCTGCATTAGCGACAGCGGATCACGGTCAATATCAGCGACAAGTTGAGCGGCGACTGCAACGGTGTGCTTACACACAGGTGCCGGGTCCGGGCAGGTGCATTCGCTATAAATGTGCTCTTCACCATCGCACAACAGCATTTCCATCTGCTCATACGGCAACTCGCCGTGCTCAAACTCTGTGAAGGCCGACGGATTGTTCACCAACCACCGCAGTACGTCGTCAGTTTGTTTCTGCTCCCGCCGTGGGAACCGAATAAAGACTGAAAATGGTTCCGGCTGGCTGCCCTGCACTTCCCCGATGATGTAACCATCCGCGATTCGAAGCCCGAGCACATTGCCGTCGAACCTGTACTTCTCGCCTCTGTGAACACGACCCGAATCGGCGCCACGGATGATGAACTCCCACACCCACCGGGCAAAGCTAGTACGTGGCTCGACCGCCACACGCGCTGAGGTTCCACGTCGCTGCTGCCCGGTAAATGCACCAGCCCAGTCCTGGGTGGCCAGGAGCTTTTCAATCGTCGAGCTGGTTGCTGGTGCGCTTCGCGCCGTAGTCCTTTTACGACCGCGCTTTCCAGAGGGACCCTTGCCAAACTCGGCAAAGATGACATTGTCGCCCCATGTCACGTCTCCGTCACCGGCCATTAGTACCACCTCTTCTGGACTCTAAACGGTGTCACATTGTTGGGAATCGAATCGTCATCCGAGGTTGCGGAATCCAATGCCGTGGCCTCCGGGTTCACCCGACCGGTCACCGTCCCACCGGACTTTGACTCCGCTGCGTCCATCGATTCACGCAGTGACTGAATCTTGTCCTTGTCCAATTGCCACAGTGACCGCAAACGGTGAAAATCCATCTCCGTCAGCTTGATTTCACCAGCGCGCACAACTGCATCCGCCAATTCTGCTTTTTCAAAAATCAGCTCGTCGATGCGTTCTTCAAGCGTTCCAACACTGACCAGCTTGTGCACATGGACGTCTTTACGCTGACCGATGCGGTAGGAACGGTCCGTGGCCTGGTTTTCAACCGCTGGATTCCACCACCTGTCAATATGAATGACGTGGTTGGCGGCAACTAGGTTGATGCCGACACCTGCCGCGAGAGTCGACAGCAAAATGATTGGTGGACCGTCCGGAGCATTAAACTCTGCCACTACTTTTTCGCGCTGTGCCGGAGTCATTGCCCCTTGAATAAACGGAATGTCCACGCCCAAGCGCTTGCTGAAATGAGGGGCAAGCATCTTGCCAAATTCCACGAACTGCGTGAACACAAGCGCGCGTTCACCGTTTTGCACAATCTCATCGACGAGCTCTTCCAACCGTGCGACCTTGCCCGAGCGATGCTGCCCATGATTAAGCAGCCCCGAGCCGTCGTGCTGGTAGTGCGCTGGGTGGTTGCAAATCTGCTTCAACTTCATGATGCCGCCGAGGATGATGCTCTTTCGCCCGAAGCTGCCAGAACGATTCCGCTTCGAGCGCTTAAGCTTGTCCTCGATATCCTTCACGGCCTCCTGATACAAGAAAGCCTGCTCCGTCGTGAGAGGAACCATCTCCACCTGCTCATTCTTCTTGGGCAGGTCCGGCGCGATAGCTGGATCCGACTTGAGTCGGCGCAGGATAAAAGGTGCTGTAATCGACTGTAATTGCAGCAGCATTTCCGCATTCCCATCACGCTCGATGGGAATCGCAAACTTGTTGCGAAATGCATTCGCTGAGCCCAGCATGCCTGGATTACAGAAATCCATGATGGTGCGCAGTTCGCCCAAGTCATTTTCCACCGGAGTACCAGTCATGGCGATGTTGTGTCGCGAGCCCAGGCTCCGCAGCGCTCTGGATACCTGTGCGTTGGGGTTCTTAATTGCCTGTGCTTCGTCAGCAATCACATGATCCCACTGCACTTGGGCGAGTTCGTTCACATCTCGGGTAGCAACACCATAGGTCGTCACAACAACATCGTGTTTCCCGATAAATTCTTGTAGTTCTCCACCATGAGGGCGGTTTGAACCATGCAGCAGCCCAACCTTAAGCTCTGGAGTGAACTTTGCCGCTTCTGCTGCCCAATTGCGCAACACACCTGTCGGAACCACCAGCAGCGAAGTCTTGTGCTCTTGAGCCGTAGCATCTGCTTTCCGACGGCAGCGCTCATACTCCAACAGCGCCAGAATTTGCACAGTCTTACCGAGCCCCATGTCATCCGCGAGAATGACACCAAAGCCGCGGTTGGACATATCCGCCAGCCACTCCACACCGCGCTGTTGATACTCCCGCAGCTCACCGACAAAACTCGGTGGCACCTCGACCGACTCTGCGAGGGCCGTGGAACCGTCTGAGTACTTCGACACCAACGCCTTGAGCCAAGAGGGATCCCTCGGGGCGACTGGCACTGCTGCTGGAGCTTGCGACTCCAAACCACCATCGAAGACCAGCTCTTTCAGGGTGGCTTGCCCCTTACCGGTTTCCTCCCCGGCCTTGGTCTGCTCCACCAAAAACTTCAGGGCTTCCCTAGCTACCTCTGGGTTCGCGTGCACCCAATGGTCTCGCAGATGCACTAGCCCCGTACTCGATGCAGCGAGCTCACGCATTTCCGCTTCCGTCAGTACGGCATCCCCCACGGCCAGCTTCCACTCGTAATCAACCAGTTGGTCAAATCCGAGTTTCGGTTCCGAACGGCGCCCAGCAGGCCCCGTCGGATCTAACTGGACGACTTCAGTGTGCAACTGCAGGGTGGTCTCCACTGACTTCCAGTTCGGCGGCAGCATCACATCGATATCAACCTTTGCCAGCTGCGAGATGCCATCAGTCATAAGCTCTATCAGCTGCTCTGAGGTCAGCAGCAGATCCAAGCCCGGGTGGCCCGCTGCCTTCGCATATTTGAGCGTTGGGAATGCCTCCTGTGCAGCCAATAGCTGCGGGCGAAGCAGCGACAGCACGGACCGGCGACACATTTCTGGATTCAGGCGCTCCGGAGCTGCGACGCCGATGCGGTAGTACATCCGCAATGGCCATAGAGTCTCATGTTCCACCGCAGCTGAACGAGGATTGAAGCGAGTTACTGAGCCCCCTTCTTCATCCGCTCGATCCTGCAACTCCAACAGCTGCGGAAGATCCACATCCGACAAGTCTTCCAGCTGGCCTTCAAAACCAACAGGTTCCTGCACCATTAGCTGCAGACGAACATCCTCACCATCGGCCGACAGTCTCCACTTTGCCAGTGACTGCGCCACCCCCGGCGTCGCACGCCCCAGGGACTGAGACTGCAACAACGACCGCACGAAACTCTGACGCTGTTCTGCCGGTTCATCCAGATCGGCCAGGAGCGCGTTGGTGACCCAATGAAACATCCGATTGATGAAGTCCTCAGCCACCGTGGCACCTCCGTTATCAATCAACACCGGTGGTGTACGGGAAATGACCTGACTCTGCCAAGCAATCTCACTCAGCCCCTCCGACATCCGCCACGTCGGCCACCACTCATTGTCTTCCCATGTCAGCGCCACCAATGCCCGCCCAGAGCGTGCGAAAGCATCCAATCCCTGTACAACATCCACAAAGAACCGAAGATCCGGTGCCATCGCCGCCGAGGCAACTTCCTCCTGCAATTGCACCAGTGCCGTCACCGCAGCCCATGGCGGGAACACCCATGTGGGTACCGCTTTCTCTACTGCCCGCCCCTTCGGTGTGCGCAGTTTTAGCGTCAGTTGCGCTCGACTCCCCTGGTCCAGCACTGCAAAAAGCCGACGCTGATGCGCCGGGACTTCCAGCAAATCCACGTCCGCAATAATCCGGTGCCCCTCTGGCCGCTCCACCCATAGGTGAAGACCCGAATCATCCTTCCAGACCGCGTGCAGCAGCAACGGCACCGCTGACTTAGCAACTTGATCCATTACTTCCTCCCCACTGCTTGCTCAGTCATCGCCTGCTCAGTCATCACCGTCTAATCACCCGGCGACTTCGCCACCAGATATTTGTTCAATGAAGATTCTGCCACGCACCCCGGATCAGCTTTTCCACCACACCACAATATTAGCACACATGTTCGAATTATGTATCTTGCAAAAATTACTCCCCTTCTGCCCAAATATCCCTTTTCCCAGGTAATTTGTCGCACTTAACCGATTTTTAAAAGCTTTTTCAACGCTTCTTATCTTGCAATGCAGCGCATCACATGAAAACGTCGTATAGGCCACAAGAATTAAAAATGTGTGACTCGTGCAATAGTTCTGCCATGGTTCGCATGTGCCAGTAGGCTCCGATGACTGTCGAAGATAGTCCGGAAGCTGAAGCTGTGTTGAATCGCGAACCGCAGGTTCCACCGTGGACGTCGGCCACTTTTTGGCTCGATGCTGCCGCGTCGCTGTGAACGTCGTCAAGCAGACTTGATTAAGCGAAATTGAGTTGTGCGCCGAAAATGCTTTTTGGTGCGCTAGGTAGTGCGCGAGTCCGACTGTACGATTAATAAATAATGAGGAGTTGCCCTGTGGACCAACACACATGGTTCATCATCGCACTAGTCATTTATCTGCTGTTGATGGTCTACATCGGTTGGACCGGATGGAAAAAGACTGCAGAGTATGACGAATACATGATTGGCGGCCGCGGCCTACATCCGTTCGTCGCGGCACTGTCAGCGGGTGCATCGGACATGTCCGGCTGGCTGCTGATGGGTCTGCCCGGCGCGATTTACCTTTCGGGTCTGAACCAGACCTGGATTGCAATCGGCCTGGTCGCAGGAGCATGGCTGAACTGGAAGTTCACCGCACCACGCCTGCGTAGTTACACCAAGATTGCTCGTAACTCGATTACCGTGCCGTCGTTCCTGGAGAATCGTCTGCACGATACATCGAAGGTGCTGCGCGTTGCCGCAGGCCTGATTATTTTGCTGTTCTTCACCTTCTACGTGTCCTCGGGCATGGTGGCAGGTGGCCGTTACTGGGAGTCGACGTTCGGTGGCAACTACCTCGTCGGCATGCTGTTGGTAGCGGCTATCACTGTCGCGTACACCCTGTTCGGTGGCTTCCTGGCTGTGTCTTACACAGACACGGTGCAGGGCATCATTATGTTCATCGCGCTGCTGACGGTTCCGACTGTCGGCATCATCTACCTAATCAACAATGGCAACTCCGCCTCGGACATCTTCAGCTTCGCTGCAAACGACCCCTACCCGGGCAGCGAGGGACAGCCGGTCGAGACCTTCTTCGATCCGTTCGCTGGCATTCCGCTAATCACGATTATCGGTCTGCTCGGTTGGGGTCTGGGCTACTTCGGCCAGCCGCACATTATCGTTCGCTTTATGGCTCTGCGTAGCGCGAAGGACGCAACCGAGGGCCGCCGCTGGGGCGTTGGCTGGCAGGCACTGTGCATGCTCGGCTCGGTCCTCGTGGCTCTGACCGCGACTGTTTTCTTCGCTACGAACCCAGATGCTTCGGTCACTGATGCGTCTTCCTACGAGACTATCTTCCTGGACATGACCCGCATCCTGTTCCACCCGCTGATTGCAGGCCTGATTCTGACTGCGGTTCTGGCAGCAATCATGTCCACCATTTCCTCGCAGCTGCTGGTGTCTTCCTCCGCGCTAATCGAGGACTTGTTCAAGGCAATGGTCAACAAGTCCCTGCGTCCGAAGACCTACATGGCTCTCTCCCGCGTCGCGGTTGCGCTGATTGCCATTATCGCCGCAATCATCGCTGCTAACCCGAACAGCTCCATTCTGGATCTGGTTGGCTTCGCGTGGGCCGGCTTCGGCTCGGCATTCGGCCCGGTGCTGCTGGCCGCCCTCTACTGGTCGCGCCTGAACACGCCAGGTGCTGCTGCCGGCATGATCACTGGTGCGGTTGTCTCCTTCGCATGGGGCATGAGCTCGCTCAGCGACACTCTCTACGAGATCGTCCCGGGCTTCGCCGCTGCAACTGTCGTGATGATCATCGTCACGCTGGCTACGAAGGAACCGAATGAGAAGATCAAGGAAGAGTTCGACCACGCAGCAAAGCAGGCTCTGGTCTAACACTTCGATTTAGGCTTGGCCTCCGCTAGCCCCACAGGCTAGCCCCGGCGCATACCTACAAGGAACCGAAAAAGTATTTTTCGCGCCCAACTAGGTATGCGCCCTTTTTTATTTGCCATCCTAGCCGCCGTCTTGACCGCCGCCTTTGTCTCATCCTTTGCACTTACGCGAGTTCTCGTCACATCCTCCCCCGCTGGGCCGGACGCCGAAGCCGTCGTCAAACAACTGCGCACTGTGCGCGTCGTCGCAGGCCGCCCCACCGTCACCGGGTACAAGCGCGAGCGCTTCGACGTCTGGGCAGGTTCTGCCGATTGCAATACACGCCATAAAGTGTTGGCGGCGTGGTTCGGGGGCTCTGTATGTTCGCTTGACGACGGCGCCCTGCGCGAAATCCCCGACCCTTACACGGGTGACCCGGTGGGTGCGCATGAGGTCGATATCGACCACATTTATCCGTTGGCAGCGGCGTGGGATTTCGGAGCCTACGCCTGGGATGCCGAGCGGCGTCGGCGATTTGGCAACGATATCGAGGCCAACCTCGCGCCCACCCGAAGTGCGGTCAACAGGGATAAAGGAGATGCCAGCCCGGCGGAATGGCTTCCCGAAGATGCGAAGGCGTGTGACTATTCGCAGCGTTACTTAGCGGTGGCCATTAAATGGGACCTGCCCGTATCTTCGGCAGACTGGACGGCGCTGGCAGCTGCGTGTGGGATCCGCGCTGGGAAAGGCACGAAATAGAGAAAATAGTGCGAGCACGTTAAGTTAAGGACTGGTCTTAATAAGGAAATATCCAGGCCACTCCTCGCTTGAACGCGAGGCCTACATTCAGTCGTGGAAAGGTAATACGTGCAAAACGTAGTTCTTATGGTTCACGTCCTAGCGGCAATTCTGCTGCTTGGACCGGTGACTGTCGCAATTTCGATGTTCCCGAAGCTCGCGCTTGCAGCCCGCGGCGGAGAGGCTGGAACGGTCGGCTCCGCGCGCACCATGCACGCCATTTCGCGCACCTACGGCATGTGGTCGCTGCTCGTGCCGCTGCTCGGCTTCGGTGTCATGTTCACCGATGTGTCGACCTACATGAAGTCCGGGGCAATGCACGCCGCAATCCTGCTGGCAATCATCGCCTGGGCACTGCTGTTCTTCCTGATCATTCCGCGTCAGCGTCTGATGATGGCCGGCCTCGGCATCGCTGATGAAGACGAGGATGTTGACGATCCGGAGTTCATCGAGCGTCGCAAGAAGGCTGACGAGCTCGACTGGGACAAGCAGAAGGGCCAGCTGGCCATGTTCTCCGGCATCTTCTCCCTGCTGTGGGTTGTCGCCGGCATCCTGATGTTCTTCATCTAAGGATTGAGCTCTAGCGCTTAGGCCCCGCGCCTACGCACACGCTCAGACACAATAAAACTGCCGGTGCGCCTGTACGTTTCGGCCCGACTTTTAGGGCTGGGAAGTACATGCGCACCGGCAGTTTTTTTATTTTCTAGGTCAGCGCCACGGACAGTGGTCGCGTGACGACGACCCCCTGCTCGCCTGCCTAACAGGTCTAGCGGCGTCCGCCTCGGTAACCACCGCGGCGGTCATCCCGGTCACCACGGTAGCCACCGCGACCGCGGCCGCGACCACGACCGCCGAAACCGTCACCGTCATCGAAGTTTCCACGGTAGCTACCCCGGCCACGTCCGCCACCACGGCGGTCATCGCGGCCACGACCACCACGGTATCCTCCGCGACCGCGACCGCCATCACGACGATCGCCACGGTAGCCACCACGGCCACCGCGGTAGTCATCGCTGTCGTCGACCGAGGTGCCGTCGTCAAGCTTCAGCCCAATGAGCTGGCCGGAAATGCGGGTATCGGAGAGGTTGTTGATGACTTCTTGCGGCAGGTTGGCCGGCAGTTCGACCAGGGTGTGGTCGCCACGGATGTCGATGTGTCCGAAGTCCTTTGATGACAGGCCGCCCTCGTTGGCGATGGCGCCCACAATGGCACCCGGGCGGACGTGCTGGCGACGACCGACGCTGATGCGGTAGGTTGCGGTGCCCTCGCGTTCGAATTCGACCAGGTCGGCGCGCTTGCCCTGACCGCGCTCACCACGGGAGCGACCATCGCGGCCACGGTTGCGGTCGCGGTCGAAACGATCACGGTCACGATCATGACGACGGCCACGCGGTGGCTCCTTCATCAGGAAGTCGCCCGACTGTGCCTGCGCAGCGATAGCAGCGGCGATATCGACCAGCGGAGTGTCGTGCTCTTCAGCGTACTCCTCGATGAGCTCGCGGAAGACCGGAACCTGCGAATCGGCAAGTGCCTCAGTCAAATCATCAGCGAACTTCTGCTTACGGGAGTCGTTGACCTCATCGACGGTCGGCAGCTTCATCTCGTGCAGCTGGGACTTGGTCGCACGCTCAATCGAGCGCAGCAGGCGCCCCTCACGCGGAGTGACAAACAGCAGCGCCTCACCGGAGCGGCCAGCGCGACCGGTACGACCAATGCGGTGGACGTAGGACTCGGTGTCGTGCGGAATGTCGTAGTTGACCACGTGGGAAATGCGGTCAACGTCCAGGCCACGAGCAGCCACATCGGTTGCCACCAGGATGTCCAGGCGGCCGTCCTTGAGCTGATCAATCGTGCGCTCACGCAGGGTCTGCGGGATATCGCCGTTGATGGCGGCAGCGGAGAATCCGCGGGCACGCAGCTTCTCAGCGAGCTCCTCGGTCTCGTGCTTGGTACGCACGAACATGATCATCGCTTCAAATTCCTCGACCTCGAGGATGCGGGTCAGCGCGTCCAGCTTGTTGCGGTGGCTGACCATCAGGAAGCGCTGGCGAATATTGTCCGCAGTGCGAGTCTGGGACTTGACGGTGATCTCTTCCGGCTCCCTCAGGTACTGCTTGGACAGGCGACGAATCGAAGCCGGCATGGTAGCCGAGAACAGTGCGACCTGCTTGTCATCCGGAGTGTCGGCAAGAATGCGCTCGACATCCTCCTGGAAACCCATCTGCAGCATCTCATCGGCCTCGTCCAGTACCAGGAAGCGCAGGTCGGAGATGTCCAACGAGCCCTTTTCCAGGTGGTCAATGACACGACCCGGCGTGCCGACGATGATCTGTGCACCTCGACGCAGACCCGACAGCTGCACTCCGTAGGACTGACCACCGTAGATTGGCAGGACCTGAATCTTGCCCAGGTGATCAGCAAACGACTGGAAGGAATCCGCAACCTGCAGTGCCAGCTCACGGGTCGGAGCGAGCACCAGCGCCTGCGGTGCGCGGACGGAGCGATCAATGCGAGCCAGAATCGGCAGCGCGAACGCCGCGGTCTTACCAGTACCAGTCTGAGCCAGGCCGACGACGTCGCGGCCGCTCATCAGAGTCGGGATAGTTGCAGCCTGAATTGGGGAAGGAGTCTCAAACCCAACCTTGCGAACTGCATTGACAATGTCATCCGGCAGCTCGAGCTCATCGAAGCCGACGGTGTCGTCGTCGTTGTCGTGTTTGTTCTTTTCGGCCTTCTTTTCGGCCTCGGCAGTCTTTTCTACCTTCTCGGTCTTTTCCTCAGCGGCCTTCTCTCCGGCCACTGGTGCTTCCTCGGCCACTACATCCTCGGCCTTCACAATTGCGTCCTCGCGCTGGTTTTCGCGCTGATCCTCGCGATTTTCCTCGACGCTGCCATTCATTTCATTATTAGCCATTTGGGGCTCTTCCTGGGCCTTTTCGCCCGCACACTCAATATTCAACAGTTGATTACTCACAGTTGGGTCGCACATACATGACCCGCCCAATTTACGTTCTTGTTTTCAGTGCTCTCACGTCGGAATTGCGATGACATCGCTTCTCTTGCACATACTTCGAAAAATTGCGCCCAAACCCAATTCAGCTTTTACTTCCGAGGAGGGGCGCCCATCATGCACTATGCACTCTCAAGCGTTTCACCAGCGAATTTATACCGCTGCCAGATTCTCTGCGACATTGTCGTCAGGATTTCACACCGACTGCCCAGACTACGCCACCGTCGGTCAAAAAACCATTTCCCGTTAGCAAGGCCACAACACTAGGTGGTCGATTTCTTGGATGAGGCCCGGCGCTGGGGCCGACGTCAAACGAGCACATTGCACCCACTTCGGGGTACCTATTTTGCAATTGCATGGGGTGAGGTAGTTAACATTTTCCCTACACGTTTGTACACATATCTGCTATTTTCCGCCGTGGAACACCCACCGTTCGGCGGATTTTTGCAATTTCGCAACGTATAAACCCAAGGTCACTAGAGAATGTCCAGCAATAACAACGCACCAGAAACGCCGCCGTCTTCGCCCCGGCAGTCCCCGCTAAAACCACATTCTCCCGAGGAGATTTCTGGGAATGGCAAGCAGGAAAATAAGGCACCGTCGAAGCTCTCGGCGATAATTGAGGTTCTCGGATTTCCGGGCTTTATTTTGGCGGGTTCGGCGCTGGCATTCTTCTTCCCCGCCCCGTTTACTCCGCTGACGGACTACATCACATATTTCCTGATGATCATCATGTTCGCGATGGGCCTCACCCTGACCATTCCGGACTTTAAGCAGGTCGCTAAGCGCCCGTTGGCGATTCTCTTCGGCGTCATTGCGCAGTTTGTCATCATGCCGCTGCTAGCAATTGCCGTGGCGAAAGTGCTCGGGCTTAACCCGGCGCTGGCCGTCGGTCTGCTGATGCTGGGCTCCGTCCCAGGCGGCACCTCATCGAACGTCATCGCTTACCTGGCACGCGGTGATGTCGCGCTGTCCGTCGCTATGACCAGCGTGTCGACGCTGGTCTCGCCGATTATGACGCCGTTTCTCATGCTCGTGCTTGCCGACGCGCACACGGAGGTCGACGGCCTCGGGATGGCGTGGAGCCTCTGCCAGACAGTCCTCCTGCCTGTGGTTGGTGGCCTGATCATTCGCTTTGTGGCCGACTCGTTTATTAATAAAATCCTGCCGATTCTGCCGTGGATTTCCATCCTCGGTATCGGCGGCGTGGTCTTCGGTGCCGTGGCCAAGAATGCGGAGAGCCTGGCGCACATTGGCCTCATTGTGTTTGTGGCTGTAATCATCCACAACGTGCTGGGCTACGTGCTCGGCTTCTTTGCAGGCCAGCTGGTCGGGATGCCGACTGCGGGCAAGCGCACGGTGGCCGTGGAGGTCGGCACGCAATCCGCGGGTCTGTCTTCCGGTATGGCGGCGAAGTTCTTTACCCCAGAGGCCGCGCTTCCGGGCGCGGTGGCCGCGGTGGTGCACAACATTACTGGCGCTATCTATGTGGCTATTTGCCGAAAGCTCGATGAAGGCAAGGAATCTAGCAAATCCGCTTCTGTTTAAGCTGTTTTCGCTTTGGCTTCTTTTGCTCCGCTGTTCGACGAGTGGGCTGGTAGAGTCTCGCGCCCGAATATCCAGCCCACCATCGCGACCAGCGAGATGACACCGCAAACAAGGAATCCGGCCTTGAACCCTGCGGCATCCACGATTGCGCCGACAATCAGCGGGCCGGAGATTGCTCCGAAGTCCTGAGCCATTTGGAAATTGGCGAGCACCTTTCCACCTTGGCGGTTGGCGCCGATGACGTCGGCAAGCACGGCCTGCTGCGATGGATTGATCATGCCAGCGCCGAAGCCGGCGAGGACTGAGAGAATCAGTAGCGGAATGGCGCCGCTGCTAAATCCGATTGCGCCAGTGAATACGCCGTTGATAAACAGGCCTGTGATGAGCAGTGGACGACGGCCGATGCGGTCGGACAAACGACCGGAAAACTGAAGTGCCGTAACATTGCCGAGCGCGAAGGCCGTCAGCGCGAAACCAGCTGTGGCAGTGGCAGCTACTGCCCCATCGCTGCCCGGTTCTGGGGCGCCGACATGGGAGAACGTTGCCGCAGCGAACAGCGGGACAATCGCGACGCGCACGCCGAAGTTCGACCAACCGTTGGCGAAGGCTCCGACTAGTGCGCTTCGATATGCCGAGTCCCGGATTGCCTCGGAGAACTTCAGCACTGGAGTCGTGCGCTTTGGCACTACGTGGCGAAGATGCTCCGCGCTCAGCGACATGCCGACCACAATCGTTGCCACAATCAGCGCGCCACCGTAGATGAAAAACGGCACCCGCATGCCCCATGCGCCCATTGCCGCACCAATAATTGGGCCAAAGACATTGCCCAACAGGAAGGCTGTGCCGTAGGCGGCCGAGCTCTTACCACGGATCTCCGGCGGTGAAATCCGCACAATCAGCCCCATTGCCGAGACCGTGAACATCGTCGAACCGATGCCTCCGAGCGCACGAAACGCCAGCAGTTGCCAATATGTCTGCGCAACACCGACAAGCAAAGTCGAGAACGCGACGATACTGATGCCGGTTAGGTACGTGCGTCGGTATCCGAGCTTCTCTACCAGCGAACCCGATGCCGGCGCGAAGATCAGCCGGAAAATGGAGAACGAACTGACCACGAAGCTGGCCGCGAACACACCCACATCGAAGCTGCGTGCGTACTGCGGAAGAATTGGAGCGATCAGCCCAAAGCCCAGCGCGATGATGAACGCGGCGCTGACCAGAATCCAAATCGCTCGCGGAATCGGCTGTTTTGTCCGGTCTAATTCACTCGACTGAGGACCCAGACCTTGTGATTCGCTTCCCACCTCCGATGCGATAGCCGGCTGAGATTCGCACTTTGCTTTACGACGAAGCAGGCCGCGCGAACGGGAAGCTGACAAGGTAACGGTCCTTTCTACTGTGCAAAAGAGAAAATAAAAAGCCCAGGAGTTCACCATAGCCCGATCTGCAAACAGTGACGATTACTAGAATGAGGCGCAATGACAGAACGCGGAGTTGAGATGAAAAAACGAATCGAAGTTGTAGGTGCGGTTCTTACCTACGAAGGAAAAATCTTCGCCGCCCAACGCGGCCCAGGTCGCTCGATGGAAAACTATTGGGAATTTCCCGGTGGAAAGATCGAAGAAGGTGAGTCCCCTCGTGAGGCTCTAGCCCGTGAACTAAGAGAAGAGCTAAAACTTGAAGCTGAGATTGGGAACCACATTCTCACTGTCGACCATGAGTATGACTTCGCCGTTATCTCACTGGCGACATACTTTTGTTCCGTTTCTTCTCCCGAAATCAAGCTAACGGAGCACACTGAATATCGTTGGTTAGAACCGGCCGAACTTTATTCCGTTGATTGGGCGCCAGCGGACATCCCTACAGTCGACATTCTTGTAAACGAACAATAATCAATACAAGCGACGCAGCGTGCATTTAGTATGCTAAAACAATGATGAATTCCCTGGTCGGAGACCTGCGATACGGCTTCATCGATAAAAACATCGTTGCCGACAAAAAATACAATCCCCGACTCATTCGCAACGATGAGTCGGCCACTATGTACAATGCGCTCCGCGAGGAGCTACGCACCGCTACGAGTTTCATATTTTCAGTAGCATTTATTTCTCCGGCCGCTCTTGCCATGCTGAAGGAGGATCTCCTTCAGTTTTCTGGCCCAATGACGATCATCACGTCGAACTACCTTGATTTCAATTCACCATCGATGTTCAGAGAACTACTCGAAATTGAGGGACTGAACGTCTACATCTACCCCGAGGATCATCACCGGGGTTTTCATCCAAAGGGATACCTCTTTTACAAAGAGGTTGAGCTTTCAGCCATCGTCGGCAGCGCAAATTTGACGCAAAAGGCGCTCCAGGAAAACGAAGAGTGGAATCTGCACTTTTCCAGCCACCAGAATGGTGATATCACGTTCCAAATTGAGACGGCCATTGATATGCAACGTAACCGTTGCATCCCACTAACTCATCAATGGGTCGATCAGTACGAACAGAACCGCGTACCTCCAGTTTCGAAAAACACGCACACAAAGTTGCTGCCCGAGGGCCCAGTTATCGCCAATCAAATGCAGCAGGTAGCGCTGTCGAATATCGCTGACTTGAGGCAGTCAGGCGAGCGGAAAGGCCTCATAATTTCCGCTACCGGCACGGGGAAGACGATCCTTGCTGCACTAGCAGTTAAAGAAGCAGAGGCCGAGCGCGTCTTGTTCGTCGCCCACCGGGAACAGATTCTGGAAAAGACTAAGAGTGAATTCCGAAAGGTACTTGCTTATTCCGGTTCTGAGCTTACGGACGCCGACTTTGGACTCTTGGTTGGTGGGAAAAAAGAAACTGATGCACGATACCTTTTTGCCTCAGTTCAATCCTTGTATTCCCAATCGACTTACAAAACCTTTTCTCCAGATGCCTTTGACTTCATCATTATCGATGAGGTTCATCGTGGCGCTGCTAATTCCTACAAGCCAGTTTTTGAATACTTCAACAGCGAGTTTGTCCTCGGCTTGACCGCAACTCCCGAGCGTCCAGATTCAGGGGACATCTTTCGCCTCTTTGATTTCAACGTTCCTTACGAAATCCGACTGCAAGCCGCTCTTGAAGCCGATATGCTCGCACCATTCCATTATTTCGGTGTCACCGATTTTGATGATGGAGTTCGAGCGATCGGTGATAAGACTGCATCCATCGATGCTCTCGTCGCTGAAGATCGTATCGACTATCTCCTGGAGAAGCTCCGTGTCTACGGGTTTCCTGAGAGAGTTAAGGGGCTCATGTTTTGCAGTCGGAAAGACGAAGCGAAAGCGCTGTCGGAGCAGCTCAACCAAAAGCAGCTCTTTGGCCGGCAGCTACGGACGAAGGTGCTTCTAGGTGAAGACTCAATCTCGACACGAAATGCTGTCGTTGCGGAGTTATCTGCAGGCGAACTCGACTACATCATCACCGTTGATATTTTCAACGAGGGCATCGACATTCCGGCAGTAAATCAAGTAGTGATGCTACGCGGCACCGAGTCAAACATCATTTTTACCCAGCAGCTGGGCCGTGGTCTTCGCAAAGCCCCAGGAAAAGACCACCTCCGAGTAATTGATTTTATTGGAAACTACAAGAACAATTACATGATCCCGATGGCTCTTTTCGGCGATTCATCTAGAAATAAGTCGAAGCTCAAGAGCAAAGTCGTTGATCCCTCCAATATCCCATCGGGCTCCACTGTAAGCTTTGATGAAATTGCCAAGGAGAAGATCCTTAAAGCCATCGATACAGCCTCGGTAGACACGATTGCTGAATTTAAAAAGGATATTCAACTTCTCCAGTACCGACTGAATCGTGTACCACGACTAATGGATTTTGCTCGGTTCAACCTCGTTGACCCTGCAGTGATCTCGACCAGGCGTACCAAGAATTATTGGGAACTCCTCCACCGAGTAGACAAAGCAGCAACAGGACCAACGGATAAGCAGAGTGAATACTTGAAGTTTTTGTCCCGCGAGCTACTTCCCGGAAAGCAACCCCAAGAGTTACTTCTACTTGACCAGCTTATTAAGCATGGTTCCATCACACGTGAAGAATTTTCTGACTTTCTCGACACAAGGGCTGTTTCTCACAGCGAGCTGGATCTCTCTGTTGTCGAACGAGTGCTCAACCTCGAGTTTTACCCGAAGCGGGCCTACGAAGAAATTAGATTGGTCCGGTACGATGACGAAACCTCACGTTACAGTCTGACTGAGGAATTTTTGACTTTGTACAACAAGTGGGATTCGACATATCCAAATAGCTTTCGAGAGCATGTGGATGACATCATTCAAACTGGTCTTTTCCTGTCCCGCGAAAATGATTATTTCGCGGGTGTGCTTCGCCGCAATCAACGCTATTCCAGAAAGGATGTTTCTCGTCTTTTGAGGCTTCGGTCGGATCAAACAGGCACGCTAAATGGCTACAAGATTGATTCCCACTCGCAGACGATCCCTATCTTCGTGAACTACCGTAAACACAAGGGGCTTGCTCCGAGCATTGCCTACGAAGATGAATTCATTGACCGTTCGACGATGCGCTGGTTTACACGTTCAAATAGGACCCTCAAGAGCCAAGAGGTCCAGAGCATCATCCAACACAAGTTCCCAATCCATTTGTTTGTGCGTAGGGATGATTTACCAGATGAAGGATTCACCTACCTTGGCGAAGTGACTCCCAGCGATCCACAACAAACGACAATGAAGGGGCTAAAAGACAAAGAATTAGATGTTGTCACAATGAAGCTTCACCTTGAACATCCCGTTCCCGACACATTCTTCGAGTACCTTCACGCAAAGCCGATTGACTAACAAAAGCTAAACCCCCTACTCCGCCACCATGGCGGAATAGGGGGTTAAACGGAGCGTCGTAAAGCGAACGCTCTATCTACGAGACTGCAGTGACCTGATTAGAACAGGCTCGGAAGACCTGCCTGCGAGGAGAGGTTGCTGACAGCCTGTGTTGCCTGAGCGGTCGACCCCGACAGCTCCGGAATGGGCAGCTCCGGGAGAGCTGGGCTCTCCGAGATGATGTCGGCAATCTCCGGCGGGACCTCGACGCCCTCTGGAAGCAGCTCGCCAATCGGACCCAAATCCGGCTCTTCCTGCGGGACGTGCTGGTTGGTGTACTGAACGTCCTCGTCAATCGTGCGGAACTCAGACTGCGGTTCAGTGGAGGTCTCTACCTTGAAGCGCTCGTTAACCTGGCCGTCTGGGATGTCGTACTGCTCTTCAAGAGCAACGTCAATCGGCTGGAAGCGGCTCAGCGGGCCAATACCCATGGAGTTAACGCCGATGGCCTCGCGAGTCTCTGGGTTGTAGGCGTTTCCGCCCGAATCGCCGTGGTCAATCGGAGCGATGGCCCAGACACCGTTGCGGACACGGAAGACCTGGAAGCCGCAACCGCGGCCAGTACGGGAACCGTCAGTGCACACGGGCTCACCGAAGTTGTCGACGGAAATCTCCATCGGGTCGAGAGTGCGCTTGTCCTCGATACCGACGATCTGGACCGGCTCGCCGTGGACGTTGCCGAACTCATCCACAGAGTGGGACATGGAGGTGGTCTTAATGTCGTCCTGAACCTCAATGATGCCGTAGTCACCGCTATTGAAGAGCTCGTTGAAGAACTCCGGCATAGTGGTGTTTTCGTCGAAGTCGCTCTCTTCCGGCATGACATCGGTGCCCATGTAGTCCTTGTTGACCAGCTTGTCGCCGTCCTTGGTTGGGATGAAGAACTGGCCGGTGACCTCTTCGCCGGTTTCAGTATCCTTCGCCACAACACAGTGGCCGGCAGTCATGATGACGCGATGCGAAACACCATTCTGATCCACAACGGTGCCAGGAACTCCCAGAGAGCACATCGGAGACTGAACATGACGTCCGTCGATGTTCTTGCTGCTCGGGAACGGCATCCGCAACGGCGAACCCGGGCCGATGACAACATCCGAGTTTGCCGGTGCAGCCTCAGCTACCGCGATTCCGGGCACAAAGCCACCTGCAGCTACCGACAGTGCAGCCGTGAGTGTGGCGACCTTCTTCGAACTGGCCATAGTGTGCGCTACTCCATTTCTGTACAGAAAACTTGTCCCACTCAGTGTATTAGGGACACCTTTACAAAGCTCTCCAAAAATGAAACCTAGGGTGAAATTCTCAGTCGAGGAACCGTTCATTCGTCTTCATTTCAGACTCATTAGACATCAAAAAGTTTGCTCAACAGCAATGCAAGAGCCAGAACCATCCGCCTTGGATGATTCTGGCTCTCTTAACGGTTCGGGGGTGATTTTTGTCAGATTCTCAGACTGGTGCTAGCTCTCAAAGCTTGGAAGCTGAATTTCTGCCAACTGAGGCGCCCCAGACAGGTGTGACGATTGTGGCAATTGGGGCGATTGTGGCAGCTCAGGGAGTTTCGGCAACTGCGGCAGCTGGTCCACGAGATCGACTAGCTGCGGTACAGAACCTTCCTGTGAATCCTGTGAATCCTGCGCCCGGGCATACTCCTGATCCGCCGCCATATCCTCGTTGAGGGTGCGATAGGTGGAGTCGCGCTGAGCCGTGGGATCCGATACCTCGAAGTGGTCGTTTACTTGACCGTCGGGAATACCGTAGGCCTCCTGAATGGCAATATCTGCGGGCATCACACGCGAGACCGGACCGAAGGTCATCGAATTCACGCCAATAACTTCATTTGTGGTCGGGTCGTAGGCATTTCCGCCAGAGTCACCGTGATTAACGCCAATACCAACCGTCCAGATGCCGTTTCGAGCTCGGAATACCTGGTATCCACAGGCCCGTCCGGTGCGCATACCGTCCTTGCAGATAGGCTTGCCAAGATTATCGAAGGAGACTTCGCCACGCGGCAGGTCTTCATTGTCCTGAATGCCAGTCATCACTACCGGCTCCCCGTAGCTCTGACCATTTTCATCAATGGAGTAACTTGCGCCGGTAGTCTCTACGTCCGGATCCAGGTTGATTATTCCGTAGTCCGCGCCATTAAAGCCTGCCGGCAACGACTCCAGTCCGGCATCTTCCTGCGGCAATTCCCAACGATGGGCACCTGCGGTACCAATGCGCTTATCACCTTCAGTGGTTGGCACATACACCTCACCAGTGACGATTGGCAGACCCACATCCGGAGCATCATTCAGGCAGTGCCCTGCGGTCAACATGACCCGATGCTTCTCGCCGTTGCGGTCCGTCACCGTCCCCGGAACACCCGCCGAACACATCGGCGAGTTGATATTTCGATACCCATCCCACGGACTTCCCTCCATGGGAGTTCGAATCGGGTCACCCGGACCAACCACGACAGCATGTGCAGCGACCGGGGCCACCAAGGACAAAAGTGCTGCGAAAGCCGCTACCGCCAGTCGACTTCTTGCGTGCTTCATTGAGACGAATCTTTCAGATTTTTAGTTTTTCTTTAGGGCCACTACTCACACTAATCCACCACCCCACCCCCGGAAATAGTGTTTTCTCAGACTTTTGGGCTTTTACAAAAGTCGTTATCGAATCGTTTCCACAACCCCACGCGTCCCTGCAATAACACCAGACACCTAGCCAATTGACTACCCCCACTTAGGTAGCCCACTGATACTAATCTTATTTCGAACACGAGTTCTAGGCGTTCGAAAAAATGAGTCCGGGGTGTTCGATAATTTGTGAGCCATGAGTACAACAAACGAGTTTCCCATTCACCGTCGCCTAGCCCTTCCCCCGCTATCCGCTACCTACCGTGCAGAATGTTTCGAAGACCTCGCCCTCATCCGCACAATCCTCTGCCACCCCACCATCGGCCGTAGGCATTCGCCCGGCGCGCTGGATCACACCTTCTCGCTTCCCGACGGGCCTGTGGTCACCGTCCGAGCGTCACGGATAGCGCTTCCTCGCGCACTGGTCTCTCAGCTTGCCGACGTGCACGCGGAATACTTCATCCTGAAGGATGAGCCCATGTTCATGTACTCCGTTTCCGTCAAGGTGGAATCCTCATCGGAGGTAGTCCTCCGCGGAATTGGCGGTTCGAATCGGACACGGGAAGAAAACCGCCGACGCACTCGGGCTGTAGCCGAGGCTCTCCATCGTGCGCAGGACTGCAGCAAGATACACGAAAACGGCACTGACCTCGCACTCCCCGGGCGCCGTTATAGTTGGATTGGCACCAGGGACGCGCGGCCACTGCCGTGTCCTAGCGAGCTCTTTTCTTCTCGCCCATCAGCGGCTTAGCACTAGTCACAGCGCTGCCGCAGTATAGCTACTCGCTGTCGTCGCCTTCTTCGTCGTCCTCGTCGTCCTCGTCGTCATAGTCGCCATCGTCGTAGAGGTCATCATCGTCCTCGTCGTCGTCATCATCCTCGTCCAAGGAGGCAACGTGATCAGAGTAGATGTACTCTGCATACCCGTCATCGACGGGTGCCAGCTGATCTTCCCATTCCTCTGCGCGGTCTACCACGAGCGCAAGGACATCCATCAGCTTGTCAAAGTCCTTGAAGGTGCCCAGTGTCAGAACCTCATTGCGCAAGGTCTGGATGTCAGAGTAGAGGTCAGCAAACATCTTGCGACGGTCATCATCGGTGAGAACCGTTTCGGTGTCCGAGTCCCAGAACTCCGCGATGGCCTGATCGACGATGTCGTCCAAGTTTGCGTCCTGGGAGATGAAGCGGACGTGTGCGCTGGGCTCGTTGTTGTGGGCAGTTACCAAAACCTGTACCAACGAGGAGGTACCAACTTCGGAGGTAACCAGAGTTGCCTCTTCGGGGTCCTGTTCAAACTCCAGGTCAGCAATGCGGTCATCGTCGCCATCGAGCAGAGTGCGAAGCAGGCCAACAACCTGGTCAGTAGCTACATGGTGAGCGACTGCTGCGACGGCGTCTTCGACGGAGAATACAGCGGAGACCAGAACAGCTTCGAACTCGTCGTCCTCATCATCCACATCGGCAGCGGCTACGTAAACTTCGGCAGCCGGGATGTCCTCATCAATGGTGACGAACTGAACCTCCAGGTCAGAGGTAATGGGAACGAAGAGGGTGTCATCGTTGACACGACTTTCAATGCCCTCGCGGTCCAGTGCCGCAGCAATCTGCTCGAAAAAGCTCATGGGTGGAATCCTCCCTTGAAAGATAATTGGCCTCTACCCGCAGCCAATCGTAGCGACAAACGCGCAATCATGGGGTGGCTCATGCCCCCGGCAATTGCTGCGAAAGATCACGCCGGCAGTGCGCGTGCTACATCAAAGCCGCCAACGCGGCCGGTTGAGGGACAGGCCGCCAGCTGTCGATTCTCGAAAACAGAGCGCTCAGTAGCGTGCCCAGAGTTGATGGCGTTCCTCACGCGAACGTTTCGGACACGAGACACACAGATCGGCGTCTGGGCTGTGATAAATCATGCAGCAAGTAGCTCTCTCCAGGTGAGTAACTACATCGAAGTCCGGTTCTTCTCCCGATTCCGCGGCGGCTTCGTCCCAGGGGCGCACCTCGCCTCCACAGGAATCCATGAAACGAGGAAGAGGAACCCGATGTACTCGCTGTATTCCCTCAACGACATGTTTGCCAATAAGCGCTCCGCGCCAGGGCTCCATCAGCTCATTACCGGCGGATATTGCGGCATTAGCTACGGCATCGGCAGCCACGGCCCAAAGAGGAGCAGGCTTGATTTCCCCGACTTCTCCAACAACCTGAGCCAACGGCTCCAAGAAATGGGCCAGTGCTTCGCCGGAATCCTTCAGCTCATCCGCATCCTCAGCAGAAATGCTTTCAAACTGTTGAGCTTGGAACCCAACCCAATAGTCATCTCGGAGAAATGTGAACCAAGAAGACCACTGCCACACTGGAACTCGATCGGAAACCAACACGCATGCCAGCGATGGCCCCACCAATGCTCCGCACATGGACCACCACCACAACTGCGCTTGGAAACGGGTATCGCCCGCAACCTCAGGCATGGGAAACAGCTTTCTCCCGGCCTCAATTCCGGCAGCTACAGCTTCGGTTGAAAGGTGCCAATCCGCAGCACCGTCGTGAGGAATGACATCTGCGGAAAACCGAGGAAAGTCCGCCAAAAGCTGGGAGTACTCGGGAGGCAATGCGGCACCCCGCATGACATCGTTCACCAGTCTCGTCCTTCTATCAACTGTTTTAATCGCCGTACACCTGTCTATTTTTCCACCGACTACGGAATTTCCCCACAGCTCAGTAGTGTTTATATGGGCATATGGCTCTCAACGGACCCGTTTAGGAGGTCTACTACTTTGTTCCAAAAGACGAAGAAGGATTCAACTCGCACAGTAACTGATGCAGTGAACTCAACCCCCGAAGCGATTGAACGTGATGCCGGAAAACTGGGAACCCTTCTTATCCAAACCCTGGATAAGACCATGAGCTGGCAGTCATCTGCCATCACCGGGTACGTCAGTTCCCTGCACAAGCGCAAAAAAGATGAAACTCCGGCGCAGGTACAGGAACGTATTGATTCCCACTACCTGAACCTGGTCACCGGCACCGGTGGTGCAGCTGGGGGCAGCGCGGTTCTTCCCGGCGTCGGCATGATTACGGGCTTGGCTGCAGTTACCGGTGAATCGCTGCTGTTCCTGGAAGCATCCGCCTGGTACACACTGGCCTCAGCAACCCTGCGCAATATTGACATCACCGATCCACAACGCCGTCGCACGCTGATTCTTGCGGCCATGAGCGGTTCTGAAGGGACAGCTATTATGGCCTCCCTGCTTGGCGAGGAATCGCTGCGGAAGCAGACCAAAACTTCCGTGAATTCCCTACTGCCACGGCTTGGCGTTCCGCAGCTGGGTGCAGCAAACCGTCTGCTAATTCGCGAGGCACGCAAGCGCTTGATGAAGAACGCTCGTCTGGCCATCATCGGTAAGATTTTGCCATTTGGAATTGGCGCCGTGGTTGGGGCCTCCGCAAACCGCAAGCTCGGTGGCATTCTTATCAGCTCCACTCGCGCATCTCTGGGCCCACTTCCCCAGGATTGGTCGGACTTTGAACGAAAGCTACCGGCTAAATCCAACACCTCTGAAGACTCGAAGAAGGACTCAAAGTCATCGAGGTTCTCGATTCCCTCGGCGCTGAAGTGGCCGAAGAAAAAGAAGAATAAGTAGTTCCTCTTACTCCGATTACCCTTCAGCGACGTTTTTCAATGGAAGAGCGGTACCCACCATGGCCCAGAGCAAACCCCGCAGAACCTCTCCTATGAAGTTCTTGTGGAAACAGTCTCTTCACAGGCCACTACCGCTCTATGGTGTCGTTGTTGCAGCGCTAATCGTTGTCGGGGTGGAGTCCGTACTTCCGCTTCTCACTAGAGATGCCATTGATGTAGCAACGGGCTCGTCCGATGGCGGTGTCCCCGCGCGCCTGCTGCCGTCCCTAACTCCCCTGCAGGCAGTCATTTCCGTATTTCTGGCCATCGCGTTAGTACGCTTCATCGCCCAGGTGGGGCGCAGATTCTTCTCCGGCAAACTCTCCATTGATGTTCAGCACGACCTGCGACTAAAAATCCTTCGCTCCCTACAAAACCTCGATGGTCCAGCACAAGACCGAGTCAACACCGGCCAGGTTGTGTCACGGTCAATTTCCGACCTCCAGGCTGTGTCCGGACTACTGGCGATGCTGCCGTTGACGCTGGGGTCCGTCGTCAAGCTATTCATCACTATCGGCATCATGCTCGCCCTCTCGCTGCCCCTGACACTGGTCGGCCTCGCCGTGGTGCCAGCGATTGTCTACATTGCAGTGAATTCGCGTGACAAACTCCATGCCGCAACCTGGGCTGCCCAACAGCAAGCAGGCGAGATTGCCGGACAAGTCGAGGAAACCGTTTCCGGCATCCGTGTTGTCAAGGCGTTTGCGCAGGGTGACAACGAAGTTGTGAAGATGGAGCGTAACTCGTCTCTGCTCTATTCCCTCCGCCTGCGAGCGGCAAAACTCAGCGCTCGATTCCAACCGGCGCTGCAGTCGTTGCCGCAACTGTCCCTCGTCGGAAATATCGCGGTCGGTGGCTGGCTAGCGATTCACGGACACATCACCCTAGGCACGTTCGTAGCTTTTGCCACGTATCTCACCAGCCTGACTGCCCTGTCGCGTCTGGTCTCCAACATGGTCATCTCGATACAGCTGACGTCGGCAAGCATCGACCGCATTTCCGATGTCATCGACGCCCGACCAGACAACCCCGAACCCACCGACGCGCTTCCTCTCCCCGACGGCCCCGTTGGCATCAGCTTCAACCACGTCACCCACAGCCGTGGCGGACGCACGCTTATCGACGATGTCTCATTCTCCGTCGCGCCAGGGGCGACCTTAGCGTTGATTGGCCCACCGGGGTCCGGAAAGACTATCGCCACGGAGTTACTCGGCCGTCACTATCTGCCGGATTCGGGAACTATCACTATCGATGCGCCCAGCCACGGCACATCCACAGATACCGCGCGCACTCTCTCCAGCGACGTATATGACGCTATTACTGTCGTTCCGGACACTCCTTATTTATTTGCGGGCACGTTGCGTGAGAACATTGCATTCGCCAATCCCGCGGCGTCCCAGGAAGAGATTATCGCCGCAGCGACCGCCGCCCAGGTCAACTTCGTCGACGACCTGCCTCAGGGGTGGGACACAGCCATCGGCGAGCGCGGGCATAATCTCTCCGGCGGACAAGCTCAACGCGTGGCATTAGCACGGGCATTCCTCGCCCTTCCTCGAGTTTTGGTTCTCGATGACGCAACCTCAGCAATCGATGCTGCAACTGAGTTGGAAATCTTCAACGCGCTGACCTCACAGCTGGCGGATACGACTATCGTCATCGTGGCGCATCGATCTTCCACTCTCGAGCAGGCGGACCACATCGCCATTTTCGAAGACGGTGCCCTCACCGGCATTGGAACCAAGGCCGAACTGATTACTTCTCATCCGCGCTTCACCGAGCTGATGGACATCGACCAGAGTGCCTACCCCGAAATCGAAAACCTCGTTCTCGACCCCATCGACAGTGAGGACCCCAGCCCCGAGGAACTCTGGCCCGACGAATCCGCACCAACCTCCGACGACTCCACGTCAGACACCTCTGCGCGGCTTCCCGGAGGCGCCACTTCTCAAATGGCCCGCGGGGCTGGCCGAGCCGGAGGCGGTCCAGGTGGACCCGGTGGCCCTGGTGGTCCCGGTGGCCGCGGCGGCGGGCGTGGCGGCATGGGGGCGGCTCTCGCCAATGCTCCTGCGACGCCAGAGCTTCTCGAGCGTGTGCGAAACCTCCCACCCGCTAGCGAAAAACCGCGTGTACCAGCTCGAGCACTCGACAACTCCGAGCCTTTTTCTCTGCGCCGGCTGCTCTCCTACGTCCGCGGCCTATTTATAAGCGTCATTGCGCTGCTCGCCCTCATTGCCGTTGCCGATCTCGCGTTCCCCATGCTCGTGCGCTACGCCATTGACCACGGCATCCGTGAGCACAATGAAGCCGTGTTGTGGGCCTGCGCCGCAGGCGGTTTGGCGACAGTCCTCATCAGCTGGATTGCCGTAGCCACAAATGCTGTTATTACTGCGCGTACTGGTGAGCGGCTGCTCTATGCCCTGCGTGTGCGCTGCTACCGTCACCTGCAGTCGCTTGGCATTAACTACTTCGAGGCCAATCGCTCGGGTGCCATCATGACGAGGATGACAACCGACATCGACGCGCTGTCGTCGTTCCTACAAACGGGATTGGCAGAGGGCGCGATTGCCACGTTCACTCTGCTCGGTGTCTCAGTGCTGTTGCTTGCCACACAGGTGTCACTCGCCGCGGTGGCGTTGGCGACGCTTCCCATCATTGTGGCGGCCACCCTGGTATTCCGCCGAATCTCCTCGCGCCTATACAAGGCTGCACGCGAGCAACTTTCCTTGGTCAACGCTGATTTCCAGGAGACCATTGGTGGGCTTCGCGAGATTCAGATGTACCACCGCGTCGCCGATATCGAATCTTCCTTTGCCGAGGAATCCGATAAGTATCGCGCAATTCGTCAGCGAGCACAGCTGGCCGTGGCCTTATTCTTCCCCGGCATCAACTTCGTCTCTGAGTTGGCAACAGCTGCGGTGTTGGCTGTCGGCGCCCAACAGGTTGCTGCGGGAACTACGACGCCCGGCGTACTCGTCGCCTTCACGCTATACCTGGGAATGCTCTTTGGCCCGATTCAGCAGCTGTCCCATGTTTTCGACGGCTACCAGCAGGCGAAGGTCGGTCTCAATCGCATTGGTGACCTCCTACAGACCGCCCCCATGCCAGATTACGGCACTACTGACGGCGCGTCCCGTGCAGCCGCTGGCGACCTGCGCTTAGACAAGGTGACTTTCTCCTACCCCGCCGCCAACTCTGAGCACGAACGCCCGCAGGTCCTCGATGCTCTCGATTTGCAGATTCCTGCCGGAGAAACAGTCGCAATTGTCGGGTCCACCGGTGCCGGAAAATCAACAATCATTAAGTTGTTTGCCCGTTTTTACGATCCAGTTGACGGTGTGGTGCGAGCCTCTGAAACTGACATCCGCGACTTCCCTCTTAACGATTGGCGACGCCCCCTCGGCTATGTCCCCCAAGAATCACACCTATTTTCGGGGACAGTAGCAACAAATATTTCCTACGGTCTGCCGGACAGCAGTCATGCTGAAATCCAGCAAGCCGCGAAGAATGTCGGCGCTCTCAGCACCATTGCCAGCCTGCCCGGTGGCTTCCACCACCCCGTCGGCCCAGATGGCCGAGGGCTCTCCTCCGGACAGCGTCAACTCATCGCACTCGCTCGTGCCGAAATGATGCGTCCTGAACTGCTGCTTCTCGACGAGGCCACCGCGACACTCGACCCTGCAACAGAGTCGGCAATCCTCGAAGCCACTGACCGTGCGTCGCGTCAACGCTCGGCAATTATTGTGGCCCACCGCCTGGCTACGGCTGCTCGGGCCAACCGGATTTTGGTACTTGACCACGGGCGTATTGTCGAGGACGGCTCCCATGACGAGCTTCTCGCGGCGGGTGGCCAATACGCAGAGCTCTGGAGCAAGTACCATATGGGGAGCGCGACGGTGTAGTAATTCAGAATTTTCGTTATCCTTGAATGACACTTTGACGCTTGCGCTCATTAGAATAAACGTGAGTTAGTAAAACTAAGACGAAAAGAGGCGAGTACCTGCCGTGAGCAGCGACATGAGCTTCGGCCAGAACGAATGGCTGGTCGACGAGATGTACCAGCAATTCCAGAAGGATCCACAGTCTGTGGGTCAGGAATGGCGCGAATTCTTCGCAACCCACACCCCGTCCCAAAAGGGCGAGGACCTTTCCAACATGGCAAAGCCCGCAGCAGCCACGAAGGAGGAAGCAAAGGCAACCGGACGTCGTGAGTCCAAGGGGGTCGAACCAACCAAGACCCCGAACAAGCCGTCGTCTCCGAAGCCGAAGAAGTCCCCGATGGATGCAGCAGCCAAGGTTTCGGCTGTTGAATCCGGCGAGGAGCCTCTGAAGGGCGTCGCACGGGCTATCGCTAAGAACATGGATGTCTCCCTGGAGATGCCGACTGCTACGTCGGTTCGCGATATGCCGGCACGTCTGATGTTTGAAAACCGCACTCTGGTTAACAATCATCTGGCACGCGCCCGCGGCGGCAAGATTTCCTTCACCCACATCATTGGTTACGCCATGGTGAAGGCTGTCATGCTCCACCCGGACATGAACAACAACTACAAGGTGGTTGACGGCAAGCCAGTTCTGGTTACCCCGGAACACATTAACCTCGGCCTGGCCATTGATATGCCAGCTAAGGATGGCTCTCGTTCTCTCGTAGTTGCCGCTATCCGTGAGTGTGAGACCCTGACCTTCAAGCAGTTCGTCGACGCCTACGAGGACATCGTCGTTCGTGCTCGCCACGGCAAGCTGACCGGCAAGGACTTCCAGGGTGTCACCATTTCCCTGACCAACCCGGGCGGCATCGGTACCCGCCACTCCGTCCCGCGCCTGACCAAGGGCCAGGGCGCGATTATCGGTGTCGGTTCCATGGATTACCCGGCTGAGTTCGCCGGTGCTTCCGCTGACCGTCTGGCAGAGATGGGCATCGGCAAGCTGGTGACCATCACCTCTACTTACGACCACCGCATCATCCAGGGTGCAGAGTCCGGTGAGTTCCTGCGTACGATGAGCAACCTGCTCGTCGACGACAAGTTCTGGGACCACATCTTCCAGACCATGCGCGTCCCGTACACCCCAATCCGTTGGGCACAGGACCTGCCGAACACGGGTATCGACAAGAACACCCGCGTTATGCGTCTGATTGAGGCCTACCGCTCCCGCGGTCACCTGTTGGCTGACATCGACCCGCTGCGTTCTGACCAGCCGAATACTTCCGCTCCGAACCATGCTGACCTCGATATCGAGGAGCACGGTCTGACCCTGTGGGATCTGGACCGCACCTTCAACGTCGGTGGTTTCGGCGGCAAGGAGACGATGACGCTGCGCGAGGTGCTTTCTCGGCTGCGCAACGCATACTGCCTCAAGGTCGGTTCCGAGTACGCTCACATTCTCGACCGCGAAGAGCGCGAGTGGTTGGAAGAGCGCCTTGAGGGCGGCCAGCCGAAGCCGTCCCACGCTGAGCAGAAGTACATCCTGCAGAAACTGAACGCAGCTGAGGCATTCGAGAACTTCCTGCAGACCAAGTACGTCGGGCAGAAGCGCTTCTCCCTTGAGGGTGCAGAGTCGCTGATTCCGCTGATGGACTCCGCCATCGATACCGCTGCTGGTGCTGGCCTGGATGAGGTCGTCATCGGTATGCCACACCGCGGTCGACTGAATGTGCTCGCAAACATCGTCGGCAAGCCACTGCGCCAGATCTTCACCGAGTTCGAGGGCAACATCGACCCGGCACAGGTCGGCGGTTCTGGTGACGTCAAGTACCACCTGGGCACTACTGGTCGTCACATCCAGATGTTCGGCGAGGGCGAGATCGACGTCACCCTGACTGCGAACCCGTCCCACCTCGAAGCCGTCAACCCGGTCGTTGAGGGTCTTGCTCGTGCACGCCAGGACAAGATCAACAAGGGCGAAGAGGGCTACTCCGTCATGCCGCTGCTGCTGCACGGTGACGCTTCCTTCGCCGGCCTGGGCATTGTCCAGGAGACCCTGAACCTCATGTCCCTGCGTGGTTACAAGGTCGGCGGTACCGTCCACATCGTGGTGAACAACCAGATTGGCTTCACCACTTCACCGGACTCCGGTCGCTCCTCCTACTACGCAACCGACATTGCCAAGGCATACGGCTGCCCGGTCTTCCACGTCAACGGTGACGACCCGGAGGCTGTCGTCTGGGTCGGCCAGCTGGCTGTTGAGTACCGTAACCGCTATGGCAAGGACGTCTTCATCGACCTGGTCTGCTACCGCAAGCGCGGCCACAACGAGGCCGATGACCCGTCCATGACTCAGCCGATGATGTACAAGATCATCGACGAGAAGGAAAGCGTTCGCGCTCAGTACACCGAGGACCTCATCGGTCGCGGTGATATTTCCGAGGAAGAGTACGAAGCAGTACGCCGAGACTTCCACGACCAGATGGAAGCTGTCTTCAACGAGGTCCGCGCAGCTCAGGACGCAAAGCCGGGCGAGCAGACCGGTATCGCCGGTTCTCAGCCGCTGCCGCATGGCCTCAAGACCGGTATCGAGAAGGCTGAAATCGTCGAGATTGGTCAGTCTTACGTCAACCTCCCTGAGGGCTTCAAGATTCACCCGCGTGTTGCGCCGGTCGCTAAGAAGCGCGCGGAGATGACTCAGGAAGGTGGCATCGACTGGGGTATGGCCGAGCTGCTGGCAATCGGCTCCTTCACCGGTGCTGGCATCGACGTCCGCTTCGCAGGTGAGGATGTCCGCCGCGGTACCTTTACCTCTCGCCATGCAGTTCTGATTGACTCCGAGGACGGTTCGGAATACAACCCGATCGACGCCTACGGTAAGTCCAAGAACGGTGGCCGCTTCATGATCTACAACTCGGCTCTGACCGAGTACGCAGGCATGGGCTTCGAATACGGCTACACCCTGGGTAACCCGGATGCAGCAGTGTTCTGGGAGGCACAGTTCGGTGACTTCGCCAACGGCGCTCAGACCACTATTGACCAGTACGTTTCCTCGGGCGAGGCTAAGTGGGGTCAGACCTCCAAGCTGATTCTGCTGCTTCCGCACGGCTACGAGGGCATGGGCCCGGACCACTCTTCGGCACGTATCGAGCGCTTCCTGCAGCTCGCAGCCGAGGGTTCCTACACCGTTGCTCAGCCGTCCGAGCCGGCTAACTACTTCCACCTGCTGCGTCGCCACGTCCTGTCCGACCTGCACCGTCCGCTGGTTGTGTTCTCTCCGAAGTCGATGCTGCGCAACAAGATGGCAGCGTCCGCTGTCGAGGACTTCACCAACCCGAACAAGTTCCGCTCGGTCATCGATGACCCGAACTTCGAGTCTAAGGGCAAGTCCGGCATCAAGACCTTGCTGCTCTGCTCCGGCAAGATCTACTGGGAGCTGGAGAAGAAGCGCAAGAAGGACAAGCGCGACGACATCGCAATCGCTCGCCTGGAGATGCTGCACCCGTTGCCGCACAACCGTCTCCGCGACCTCTTCGAGTCTTACCCGGATCTTGAGGAAGTCCGCTGGGTCCAGGATGAGCCGGCTAACCAGGGCCCATGGCCATTCCTGGCACTGAACCTCCCAGAGGCTCTGCCGGATATGCCGAAGCTGACTCGCGTTTCCCGCCGTGCGCAGTCCTCCACCGCAACTGGTGTGGCCAAGGTCCACCAGATTGAGGAGAAGGCTCTTCTGGAAGAGGCTCTTAAGTAGGTCTCGCGAGACCGCGGTGAAGTCGCGTGATTGAGAACACCGCTTCACCAGGTGGTCTTCACTGGCGGTCTTCACTGGTGGTCTTCACTGGTGATCAAACGCTAAGGGGCTCCAACCACTCGGTTGGAGCCCCTTAGTCGTTGTCTAGCAATTGTCAGACGCACAGTAGATAAGGGTTAATAGACAGAATGCGTGTCCGGTCGGCGTGTTACCGGGTCGGCACCATTTACTACTTAGTCCTCAATGCGAGTTACTGACTGCGTTTATGACAAAATGACCTGAAAAATGGCATGAAAATGTCATAAACTCGCACAGTTTCACATTTGCAGCCGGCATTCAAGGGCGAATAGACAAACACAGCAGCAGCCAACAGCGGATACGCGTCAGATACCGCCGCAACTAGCCCCGCCGCCCCGGCTACGCCTTATCCAGCCACTCCTGAGCGACCAACTCAGGGCTGGCGCCACCAGCCACAGCCCGGGTCATCAGCTTTAAGTCCTCAGTGCTCAGCGAACCAGCAATCTCATTGAGCACTCGGACTCGATCGCTCCGGTCCAACGCTGGCTTGACGTAGAAAGGCACAAGCCATTGCGGCAAGTCAGCCCCAGCATTGTCAGCTGGCACATCCGTGCACCCCTGCGCCATGCCCGCGTCGGTGGCCATAACTTCACCCGGCAACGACCGCGAAAATGCGTCGTAAACACGATCTCGCCACTCGCCGCTGAATTGCTTGTGCGGGGTGGAGTCGTCGGCGTACTCCTCAGCCAGCGAAGCCGCGGACGCGGAATCGCTCAGGCCGAGCAGCTCACCTGTGCATCCGAAAGAGACCAGGACTGCTTCATTGCGTACGGCCCGCAACCGGTCATCAGCATCGCGAATGCCGATGACCTCCGCTTGCCGCCCTATCCTCTCAAAGCTTTGCGCATACAGGTACGCAAGAGCTGCCTGCTCGGGGTTGCGTAGGTCTGCCCCGACAGTCACTACCGCCTCCTGTTCGGGAGGAACGGGCATCTGCGGATCTAAATCAGAACATGCGGCAAGACCGAACCCCGCTGCCCCAGCGACCAATGCCAGGGCGGTAAAAGTGCACGCAGTAGCCTTGGAGCTCCCCTTGCACCCCATTGAGCGGATGCGAAAGTGGAACCCGGCGTTCGCACGTCTAAAATTAATCATCGACACCAGCGTAACCTACGAACGGATTGTGAGGTCACCCAGAATGGGCGATGAGAAAAGCCGCAACAACAGCGCTTCGTCAAAGGCTCGCAATCCGCGAACTAACTCGGTCAGTAAAAGCCAAACGCCGTCGGCCACAGCAAAACCCGGCAAAACTGCTCGGGCAACGAATGCAGCTAAATCCGCAGCAATGTCAGCTGTCTCGAAGGTGACGCGCACCAACGGATCGTCGTCAAGCGTGGGAGAAACGCAGTCGGAGGCGGTGCGCGATGCCCTGCGCGATTGCGGCGTCTACATCGGCGGCAAGCGTTTGCCGGGCACCTACGACCACTTCTCCGGTCTGTCCGAGGTGCGTAATTTTGGCGAGGGCTTCACGTGGCTGTCATTGTCGCGCCCCAACGCGACACAGATGGACGCCATCGCTGAGCTTTACGGGCTGGATGAGCTGACGGTGGAGGATGCACTGACTAACCGCCAGCGCCCCAAGATTGAAATCCACGATGATCACGTGGTTTTTGTGATTCGCTCGATTCACTACTCCCCGGAAGGTCTCGCGGACGACGAAAATGAGATCATTCGTTCTGGCCAGCTGATGATTGTTATCGGCCAGGAGTACGTCATCACCATTCGCATGGGCATGCCGAGCTCGGATATGCAGCGCATTAGCGCGCGTGTGGAAAACACCACCGACGCCATCGACTACGGTCCCGCGGGCGTGCTGTGGGCGCTGACGGACAACCTCGTCGATGCGTACCTGCGCATTGCGTTGCAGCTGGAAGATCGCGTGGAGATTATGGAAGATGCCGTCTTCGAGCCGAATTTGGTGTCGGATATTGAGGACATTTACATCCTCAAACGAGAAATCCTGGAGATGCGCCACGCAATCGATCCGCTGACGCCGGCGCTGCGCTCCCTGATGAATCTGCGAGAAGACATCATGCCGAAGGACGTCAGCCGTTATCTTTCCGATGTTCTCGACCACCAGCTCGCCGCGGCGGACCTCGTAGCCGGACTCGACGAACGCCTCTCCTCCCTCATCGACGCCGCCGCAGTGAAGATCCAGCTGCAGCAGAACCAGGACATGCGTACTATCTCGGCATACGCGGCTATTCTCGCCGTGCCAACCGCCCTGGCCGGTATCTACGGCATGAACTTCGACCGCATGCCCGAACTGCACTGGGAGTACGGGTACTTCATCGTCCTCGCCATCATGTTCGCCATTGTGGCGTTTTTGGTGTGGCTCCTGCGCCGCAACAAGTGGCTGTAGTTTCCGCTTCTGGCAGGCAACGCTTTACGACGAGTACAACAACCTACCCGCGGTTCCCACCGAGAGCCCGCTGCGCCAACAGGTCGCGAGCACGCTCGGCATTGCGGGGATTGCACAAAACATCGTAGCGACGAGCAACAATCTCCGTGGTGGTGGAGAAATCCCGCTTGCCGTTTTGCATGGCGTATGGGACTGCCGCCAGCACGATGCCAAAGATGGCGCCCATCCCGAGGCCAACAATCAACGGGCTAACCCAATCTTCCTGGAAAAGCCCCAGAATCAGGCCGAAGAACAGGCCCATCCATAGGCCGTACAGCGCGCCACCACCGAGCACTTTCGGCCAGGTCAACCGACCTACCACGCGCTCCACCTGCATCAGGTCAACGCCGACGATGGTGAGGTCGGAAACCGGGAACTCATCGCGATCACTGAGCGAATCAACCGCAGCCTGGGCATCGGCGTAGTTGGTGAAGCTACCCCCCGGCCACCCCTCGGGCACCTGCCGCTGAGGCAACCGGGACTTCATGCTCTGTTCCCGGCCGCTCCCCCAACCGCTGTTCGCTTCCCCATTTGCCATCGGTACTTTCACCGTTCCCTTGCAGTTGTTGTCACAGCAATTGGTGACTCAGTTGCTGAAAATATTGCTAAAACTATCGCTAAAAAGCGTTCTATCAAGGACAACGCCTGACAGTTTCCAATTGTTCCACCGTCTGGCCCACCACCCATTCCACCGCCACCGCGCTTGTCGGAAGGGTTGGGCGCTGTGACCGTCGTAAAGCGGAAAACTGCTGATTTTGTCAGTAGTTCTTTGTCTTACGGGGTCTCACGATAAGATTCACTACATAATGTCTACGATTACTGAAGCTGAAGTTCGCACCGCCCTGGCGCAGGTCGAAGATCCTGAGGTACGTCGCCCGATTACCGAGATTGGCATGGTCAAGTCCATCTCGGTGGCGGACAACAACGACGTGGCCGTGGAGATTTACCTCACCATCGCCGGTTGCCCCATGAAAAACACCATCATCGAGCGCACCGAAGATGCGCTCAACGGTATCGAGGGCGTTGGCAACGTCACCGTCACCACCGATGTGATGAATGACGAGCAGCGCCGCGAGTTCCGCAACGCCGTCCGCGGCACCGCCTCCGAGCCGGTGATCCCATTCGCCCAGCCGGACTCCCGCACCCGCGTGTTCGCCGTCGCCTCCGGTAAGGGTGGCGTTGGTAAGTCCTCTGTGACCGTGAACCTCGCTGCCGCGCTGGCTGCGAAGGGTCTATCTGTCGGTGTGCTCGATGCCGATGTCTACGGCCACTCCATCCCGCACATGATGGGCTCCGAGGAAAAGCCGCACCAGGTCGACGACATGATTATGCCTCCGCAGGCACACGACGTGTCGCTGATTTCTATCGGACACTTCGTCGACGACAACGCACCGGTTGTCTGGCGTGGGCCAATGCTGCACCGCGCTATCCAGCAGTTCCTCGCGGACGTGTTCTGGGGCGACTTGGACGTCCTGCTTTTCGACCTGCCCCCGGGAACCGGCGACATCGCCATCTCCGTGGCGCAGCTCGTGCCGAACGCTGAGCTAGTGATTGTTACTACCCCGCAGATGGCCGCCGCCGAAGTTGCCGAGCGTGCCGGCACCATCTCGCTGCAGACCCGCCAGCGGATCGCCGGTGTCATTGAGAACATGAGCTGGATGGAAATGCCCGACGGCTCCAAGATGGAAGTCTTCGGCACAGGCGGCGGCGAGACCGTTGCCCGTCGTCTTACCCAGATCACCGGAGGAAAGGTCGAGCTGCTCGGCCAGGTGCCACTGGACACCGAACTCCGCGAGGGTGGCGACAAGGGCACCCCGATTGTCCTATCCAAGCCGGATTCGGGCGCGGGCGAGGCCCTGAACGCTATCGCCGACAAGCTGGTTGTTCGTCGCGAGTCGCTCGCAGGCAAGTCGCTAGGCTTGGGCGTGACGCCGAAGTAGTCCTTCGCTTTACGACGATCATAGCGACGCCCCCTCCCCGGTATTTTCAGTGCCGGGAAGGGGGCCTTTGCTCATTGTGGCTGCAGTGTCTGGGGCGTATGTGGTTTGGGGGTTTTCGGCGGTGTAAGTGTTGTCGGTGGTCCGGGGTTTGCGGGCGGTGTATCCACCGACGCGGCTGCGTGCACTTACTGACTAGGTTTATGACAGTTTCGTGGCAAAATTTGTGCTCAAAGTGTCATAACCCTGGTCAGTAACTTGCGGTCGGGAACGGTTTGCCACCTCTATAGGTTGTCGTCGTCGACCCAGGCCTGCACCCCACGGGGCTGCTGTGGTGTTTGCTGTGCCTGCTGTTGGCGGGCCTGGGCAACTGGATCCTGCCACGTTCCTGGCTGCTGGGCGGGCTGCTGAGCCGACTGCGGGACCGGCTGCTGCGACGGAGCCGGTTGCACTGGCTGGCTCTTGTTGGATTGCTGGTACTGCTGACCTGCGGCACCAGTTGCTCCAGCCGCACCAGCTACTCCAGAGGATCCACCGGCTCCTGCAGCTCCGGTTGCACCAGTTCCGCCGCCACCCGCTGCGGGCTTACCGGAGAGCATGTCCAGGTAGGTGTCATCGCCGTCGAAAAGCGTCCTGGTGATGGCGGTCTTCGGGTTGAGACGACGGAGATCGTTGAGCTCCTGCAGCGGCTTGCGAAGATCGTCGAAGTCTTCACCGAACTCATCCGAGAGGTTATCGCGTGCGTCATTGATTGCGGTGCGCGCAGCCAGAAGCAATGCGCGGATGTCCTCAATTACCTTCGGCAACCGCTCAGGTCCGATGAGAATTAGTCCGAGGATAAAGAGGACGAGAATCTCGCCCCAGCCAACATTAGAAAACACGTTATACCACCTTAGTTACAGTGCACCTCGCATGCAGCATTGCGCGGCCAAATCCGCCAAATCCGCAGAAACCAGCCAACCCCAGGCAAGTCCAAGCAAAACCAGCGCCACCCTACTCCGGCGTGATCTTCGCCTCCAGCTCGGCTCCGTGGCGAACGATCTTCAATACCGCCTCATTACCAGCGCCAACAGTCCACAGCGCCACCGTGAGCTCATCTGCGGACGATACCGCGCGGTCCCCCACAGCCGTAATCACGTCGCCTTCCTGCAGGCCTTCCCGATCAGCGACACCTCCCGGCAGGATGCTGGCAATCTCGGCACCAGTCAGTGCGCCATTGGAAACCGTGCGCGCTGTCACGCCGATCCCCGGATGAACCGGCTTCTCACCGGCAATGAGCTGCTCAGCGATGGCAACGGCTGAATTGATCGGGATCGCAAAGCCCAACCCCTGTGAGCCACCCGAGCTACTGAAAATCACTGTATTAATACCAATAATGGCACCGCGGATATCCACCAGTGGACCACCCGAGTTACCCGGGTTGATGGAGGCATCGGTCTGAATCGCATCGGCGTAGCCATCCGTATCAGTCCCCTCAGCAGCCAGGCGCACCGGCCGATTAAGCGCCGAGACAATGCCCGAAGTCACCGTTCCGCCCAGCCCCTGCGGCGACCCCATCGCAATCACCGTGTCACCGACCGCAACCGCATTGGAATCACCAAGCTGCGCCACGGTCAGCCCCGCAACGTCTTCGACCTTAATTACGGCGAGGTCGGTCTTCGGGTCGCGGCCAATGATCTTGGCCGGCACCTCTTTCAGCTTGCCACCGTCCCAAAACGTTACCGAGACCTGCATATCCTGCCGGTCCGCCACTGCCGAAACGACATGGTTATTCGTCAAAATATGACCGTCACCATCAATGACAAACCCCGAGCCCACGCCCGAAACCTCACCGGCACTGACCGCAATCGACACCACCGCGGGACGAAGAGTCTCCGCCACCTTGCCGATTTCGGTCAAATCGCCGTTGCCCGGTCGCCCCTCGACCTGTTGCAACTCCACACGCTGGTAGTCCGAGCGGAAAGTCTTACCAGCCCAACCGCCGACAAAGCCACCAACACCGCCAATCAGCAGCACCACGGCCGACGACGCCGCAATCACACGCCACGGCACCTCACGGCCAAAAATCACTTCCCGCGCGCTGACGCGGGGGGCCATCTTCGGGCGAGGTTTCTTCTTCGCTTCGGGTTTGCGGGCTGGACGCCCCGTCGTCATGCGTGACGACGAATCCTGCCACGGCGAATACTCTCTAGTAGTGGCGCTGGTGTCGTCGTCAAGCTTATGCCCTGGCGCACGCTGTAACCCGCCAGTTGCGGCGGCACGATCGGCGTCCGGGGCAAACGCGGAATCATCGAAATCGCGATGTTTGCCCACTAGTGACTACCACCTTTACGAAAACCGCGAACGATCTGCTCCAACGCAGCGCTCAGCGACTCCGGCGGACGGTGCGCGAGATGCCGCGCCGACCTATGGGGCTCTGAGTCCTCGCAGCTGCCTGCGAAATCAGCAATACGAGCGCGCAGCTCAGCTGGAATGTGCAAGGCCGCGCTATCACGCAGACGCTTGGCTGCCTGCCGCTGCTTCGCGACCTCCCGGCGACATTCCGGGCATGCCATCAGGTGCGCCTGCGCACGTCGCTCAGCTACGACCGACAACTCGCCGTCAACAAAAGCGGCAATTGCCTCGGTGCCGAGATGCTCCGTTGACAAAAAACGCTTGTCATCGCCCTGCTGAATCACAGACTGCAGCACCTCCAGAAATCGCACCTATTAACTAGCCCCACAATAGCCGCTCCCACGGATTGAGTGCGGGAAAACTAGCCTGCGGTGACCGACTCCGGCAGCTCCTGCCGCTGCCTCTCCAGACGCTCCAACGTCGCCCGCAAGCTGGAACGTGCCCGGTGAATGCGCGAACGCACGGTGCCCATCTTGAGCCCAAGGGTGTTAGCAATTTCCTCGTAGGTCAGCCCCACCACATCACAGAGGACAACCACCGCGCGATAGTCCGGCTGCAGCTCAGCCAGCGCGATTTCCAAATCCGGATCGAGCATCGCGTCATCGACGGCCTGCTCCGGCGTCTTCAGCGTGCCCGGGACGCGGTCGTAGTTCTCCGGCAACGCCTCCATCCGGATCACCTGCCGATGCCGGACCATATCCAAAAACAGGTTAGTTGTAATCCGATGCAGCCAGCCTTCAAAAGTGCCGGGACGGTATGACTTCAGCGAGCGGAACACACGCATGAATGTCTCCTGCGTCAGGTCTTCCGCGTCCTGTTGGTTACCAGTCAACCGATATGCGAGCCCGTAAACACTATCCGCGTGGGCTTGGACAAGTTCCGACCACGACGGCATCTCTCCCACACCTGCGTCAAAAGCTGCGGTGCCGGACAGTTGCTCAGTTGCGTCAGCGGACGGGGCGTCCTCGCGGCTGGCGCCTGCGCTGACTCGTTCGGACTTGACTCGTTCGGGCATGAGGTTCAGTGTTCCTTACCAACCTTAGGTTTGTAGTGACCTTACCCTGAAAATAGTTTGAGAGTCCAGACAAATTTGAGGCTTGTTTACCCGCCTAGTCCGGCACGGACCGGCGCGCCCCGCTGCCCTGCACGGAGTTTTTTCCTACGCTATAGAGCGTGTCCGAAACGAGTTCTTCTGCTACCCCGCTATCCGCACGTGACGCTATTGCACAGCACGTCAACAACACGACCGTAGTCTCCGAGGCCCTTGAAAGCGCCCGAGAGAGCGCTAGCGAATACGGAGTTGCCGTCCCCGATACGATGACCGGCGCCGCTTTGACCTCGCTCATGGCCCTGACCAGTGCCCGCCGCGACGGCCACCCCGCCGCTGTCATCGCATCGCCTGCAGCAGGCGTAGTCGGTTTGCACCTGGCCGCCGGTCTCGGCGATGACGGCGTTCTCACCTGCATCGACCCTGAGCTCGAGCACCAGTCTCTGGCAAAGTCCGCTTTCCGAGCCGCAGGCATCCGCCCCAACCGACAGCGCTTCCTGCCCTCGCAGCCACTGGAGGTCATGGATCGCCTGGCAGCCGACTCCTACGACTTGGTCTACTTGGACGTCGCCCCGGCAATCCTCCGCGCCGCCCAGGAAAAGGCCTGGCCGCTGCTTCGCTCCGGTGGCGCGCTCGTCCTGACCGGCGCGCTCCTCGACGGCACTGTTGCTGACTCGTCACGCACTGACCGTGACACCGTCGCTGCCCGCGAAGCCGACGAATACATGCTCCAGCTTGACGACGCTTACGTGATGCGGCTCCCCTTAGCAGCCGGAACCACTGTGCTGGTGAAGAAGTAGTTTTCTACTGTTGGCCGGCTGGCTGGCGGCCTCCCGCCAATGCGAGTTACTGACTGCGTTTATGGCTGGCGGCCTCGGGCCAATGCGAGTTACTGGCCGCGTTTATGTCAGAAATGAACCAAAAAAGTGGCCTGAAAGTGTCATAAACTCGCACAGTTTCACTTTTGCAGCCCGTAGCCCCACGTGCAGCCCACATTTTTGGGATTGCCAGTTTTGGGGCTAGGTAGCAACTAAGCAGCAAAAAGCTTAAAAGAAAAAGGCACGTACCCCACGGTACGTGCCTTCTTGCAGCCTGAGCCGGCTTTGACAGGCTAGATAACCTTGCCCTTACCGACGGCCACAACGCCACCAGCGCTGACCTTGAAGCGCTCTGCGTCCTTCTCCGGATCGACACCAATGATGGCGCCGTCGGAGACAACAACGTTCTTATCCAAGATCGCGTGACGAACCACTGCTCCGCGGCCGACGCGCACACCTGGGAAGAGAACCGAGCCCTCCACCGTCGCGCCATCCTCGACCACGACGTTGGTGCTAATCACCGAGTTGCGAACTGTGCCACCAGAGACAATCGAACCGGCACCCACCATGGAAGCCTGAGCAATACCACCCTGGACAAACTTCGCCGGAGGCAGGTTCTCCTCCGAGAAGGTGTGGATTGGCCACTTCTTGTTGTAGAGGTTAAACACCGGGTGGACGGAAATCAGGTCCATATTGGCCTCGTAGAAGGCATCGATGGTACCGACGTCACGCCAGTAGCCCTTATCACGTTCGGTCTCACCCGGAACGTAGCTGTCCTTGAAGTCCCAGACGAAGGCCTCGCCCTCCTCTACCAACATCGGAATGATGTCTCCGCCCATGTCATGGTCGGAGTTTTCATCTTCCGAGTCACGCTTAATTGCGTCGATAAGCGCGGAGGTAGTGAAGATGTAGTTACCCATCGACGCGAACGTCGAGTCCGGGTCATCCGGGGTGCCAGGCGGATCAGCCGGCTTCTCCAGGAACTCGGTGATTCGGTTGTTGTCATCCGCATCGATGACACCGAATGCGCTGGCCTCGGAGCGTGGGACACGGATACCAGCAACGGTAACGCCAGCGCCAGACTCGATGTGGGCCTCCAGCATCTGCTGCGGGTCCATACGGTAGACGTGGTCGGCACCGAAGACGATGACGTACTCCGGATCCTCGTCATAAACCAAATTCAGCGACTGCAGAATCGCGTCAGCCGAACCAGTGAACCAGCGCTTACCCAGACGCTGCTGAGCCGGCACCGGAGTGACGTACTGGCCGGTGATGCCGGACAGCTGCCACGCCTGCGAAATGTGACGGTCGAGCGAGTGGGACTTGTACTGGGTCAGCACACAGATCTTCAGGAAACCTGCGTTAACCAAGTTCGACAGCACGAAGTCGATAAGCCGATAGCTGCCGCCGAAAGGCACGGCGGGCTTAGCGCGGTCTTCCGTCAGCGGGAAGAGACGCTTGCCTTCGCCACCGGCAAGGACAATGGACAAAACATGTGGTTGACTCCTCACACCAACCAACCTATATGCGATTTACGTTCCTCGCTGCCAGTCTCCCCTCCTCACTACCCACACCCAGACATATCAAGCGACGGAAATTGTCAAATCTGGCTACGCTGGAACTATGCGTGTTGCCATGATGACCAAGGAATACCCTCCGGAGATTTACGGCGGAGCAGGTGTTCACGTAACTGAACTGACTCGTTTCATGCGCGGCCTCGACGGCGTTGACGTCGATGTGCACTGCATGGGTGCTCCTCGCGATGAGGCGGATGTATATGTCCACGGCGTTGACCCGGAGCTGAAGGATGCCAACGCCTCGATTAAAACGCTGTCCACGGGTTTGCGCATGGCTGATGCCGCTGCGGCAACCGACATTGATGTCGTCCACTCTCACACCTGGTACTCAGGCCTGGGTGGCCATCTCACCGGTCTGCTCAAGGGCATTCCACACGTGGCTACCGCGCACTCGTTGGAGCCGCACCGCCCGTGGAAGCGCGAGCAGCTCGGTGGCGGTTACGACGTTTCCAGCTGGTCCGAGCGCAATGCTATGGAGTACGCAGACGCTGTCATTGCTGTCTCTGCGCGCATGAAGGACGCCATCTTGGACGCCTACCCGCGTATCTCCCCCGACAAGGTCCACGTCGTTCTGAACGGCATCGACACTGAGCTGTGGCACCCGCGTCCGACGTGGGAAGAGTCCAAGGAGCAGAACGGCTGGTCCGTCCTGGAAGAGCTCGGCGTTGACCCGTCTCGTCCGATGGTTGCGTTCGTCGGCCGCATCACCCGTCAGAAGGGTGTCGCTCACCTGGTCAAGGCCGCATCGCTTTTCGACGACGGTGTGCAACTTGTACTGTGCGCCGGCGCGCCGGACACCCCGGAAATCGCTAAGGAGACCGAGCAGCTCGTTCACGACCTGCAGGAAAAGCGCGACGGCATTTTCTGGGTGAAGGACATGCTACCGAAGGAAAAGATTCAGGAAATCCTGACGGCCGCGGATTCCTTCGTCTGCCCGTCCATCTACGAGCCGCTGGGCATCGTCAACCTCGAGGCTATGGCCTGTGGCACCGCCGTTGTCGCCTCTGATGTCGGCGGTATTCCGGAGGTTGTCGTCGACGGTGAAACCGGCACTCTGGTTCACTACGACGAGTCCGATCCGGAGGGCTTCGAACGCGACATTGCTGCCGCTGTCAACAACATGGTCGCCGACCGTGACCACGCTGCCAAGGTTGGCCAGGCGGGTAAGAAGCGCGCTGAGGATGTGTTTAGCTGGGAGAACATCGCCGAGCAGACCGTCGAAGTCTATAAGTCTTTGATGTAACAGGCTGTCTGCGAGACGCTACGGCTGTGCAGTGGACGGTGTGTCCTCATAAGGCCCATCGCTTCCAAAGAGGAAGCGGTGGGCCTTTTAGCCTTTTTGCTAACCCCATTCAGGACGTTTATTTATGCGTTTGCCCACTTTTCTGAACCTAATTTGAGTTTTGGATGAATTTATCATTACTGGTCAATAGCATATTGAGTATGAGATTCACTAAGAAGGTGGCAGCAGTTGGTGCCGCCATTGCCATAGCGCTAGCGGGGGCAGTACCGCATCAGGCGCTCGCGACAGAAGTAGCACCATCCCCTAGTACCGCTACCATCACCGAGCGTGGTCCCCTGGGACAGTCCGGTCGCTGGTTTACCGACGGTGATGGCCGAGCTTTCCTCACTCAGGGGTCGAACATCGTCTACAAGCACGATCCCTACACCCCCGAGGCCGGAGGCTTTAACGAGGACGACGCTGACTGGCTCGTGCAGCAGGGCTTCGACTCCATGCGAGTCGGCATTATCTGGAAAGCAGTAGAGCCAGAGCCCGGCGTCTACAACGACGAATACCTGGATTCCATTGCCCGCACCATCTCTATGCTCACTGAGCGTGGAATCGCGGTCTTGGTCGATGCCCACCAGGACATGTACAACGAAAAGTTCGAGGGCGAATTTGCCCCGGATTGGGCTGTCATTGACGACGGCGTTCCCAGCCTTCTGAAGGTTGGCTTCCCAACTAACCAGGCCCTCAATATCGGTCTCATTAGGGCATACGACAACTTCCTAAATAACCGCGAAGGACCGGGTGGCGTTGGGCTGCAGGAGCGTTACGCTGCCATGTGGGGTCATGTCGCAGAACGTCTCGGTGACATGCCGGGCCTGATGGGCTACGACATCATAAATGAACCGTGGCCAGGTTCTGCGTACCCACTGTGCTACCTGGCTCAGGGCGACTGCGGTCCAGCTAAGGCAAAGCTCGATGAACTGCACCAGAAGGCTGCCGATCAGATTGTCGCCAAGGACCAGGACGCTATTGTCCACTACGAGCCCTACTCCATGTGGAACACCGGATTGAATACCGATCCGGCCGCCCCGCAGGTTCCTGATACCGCTGGCACGGCCCTCAGCTGGCATGTCTACTGCACCACGAACGCCCTGTTCAACACCTACACGGGCTGCGACTTCTTCGATGGTCGTGTCTTCGACAATGCGGAAATCGTCTCATCCGGTAACGGCTCGGCCACACTGCTTTCCGAGTTCGGCGCCACCGACGATGCCGATACCCTCAATGGCGTAATTTCGCTTGCCCGCCGCCACATGGTCGGCTGGCAGTACTGGTCCTACTGCGGATGCAACGACCCGACGACGCAGAACCAGAAGGAACAGGGCATGGTCTTCGACCCGACTGTTCCAGGACCTGTAGGTGCCGATGCCTTCAACCGCGACAAGATGACCATCCTCGCTGCTCCACACCTGCGGGCAGTCGCGGGCACCCCGCAGGCTACTGACTGGAACGCAGACACCCGGGTCTACGAGGCCAGCTGGAACAATAGTCGCGTCGATGGCACCGGAGTTTTCGCACCTGGTTCCACCAGCGAGCTCGTTGTGCCCTCGATCAACTTCCCGAATGGGTTCACAGTGAATGTCGAAGGCGGCCACGCCACTGTCGCTGCCGATGGCCAGACCGTTCATATCGTCTCCACTGCTGACCAAGTGACAGTCACCATCCAGCCGAAGTAGAACCAACCGCTCGATTCACCAAATCGCGCCCTGTGGATTTTTCCGCAGGGCGTTTTTCTTGCCACGATTTCCTTACCCACAAGCCGATCGGACATCTAACAGACGACCCGCCCCAGCTTGGGCTACAAATATCGCGAATATAATGGCTTCCATGACCACTCACGAGAATTTTCCAACGGTCCGACACACAATTTTCCAAAACTCACTGATGTCCGCACTGCTCGATGGCATCTACGACGGCGAGATGACCATTGGCGAAATCCTTGGTCATGGAAACTTCGGCATCGGTACCTTCGACGGCCTCGATGGCGAAATGGTAATCCTCGACGGGGTCTGCTGGCAGGTGCGTCACGACGGCTCCGCAACCCGGGCCACCATGGATCAGCGCAGCCCCTACACGGTGGTGACCAACTTCGTCCCGCACACGGTGATGGATGCGCCGGAAAACCTGACTCGCAAGGAAATTAGCCCCATCATCGATTCCCTGGTGCCGAGCCAAAACTTTATGTACGCACTGCGGATTACCGGCGAATTTGAGTGGGTGAAGACTCGAACCGTCGTAAAGCAGGAAAAGCCGTACCAGAAGATGGTTGATGCGACGGAAGAAGACGCCTCGGTTGATTTTGAGAACTTACGGGGCACGATTGCGGGCTTCCGCACGCCGGTCTATGAGAAGGGAATTTCGGTGCCCGGCTGTCACGTGCACTTCCTCGCGGAAGGCGGCACCGGCGGCGGGCATGTGCTGGACTTTAAGCTGCGCTCGGGCACTATCGAGTTGTGCCCGGGCACCGACCTGCAACTTCGCCTTCCGCTAACGGCGGAATTCTCGGATGCTGATCTGGATCCGGATGACCTGGATGAGCAGATTCACAAAACCGAGGTCAAGGAGTAGGCGCTAGTCTCCCGGGCGCCCCAGACGGGTGACATAGGCACGGGCGGTGACGTGCATTTCTGCAGGTAGCGCTGCAATACGTTCCTGCAGCACCTCTGGGTGGATATGGCGTGCCGACGGGCTCATCCCGATCTGAGCGGCAATTGCACTCTGGTTGAGGTTCATACCGAACTCCACCAACTCCGGGTCACCAACAGGCACGAGGTGCCCCTCCGCCTGGGAAATCATGCGCTCGACCTTGCCGCGCTCGACATCGATGATGCCCAGCGGCTCACGAAGCTCGCCCAGGTGACCAGTAGTGGCAGTCAGAACCACGACCTGGCCGCCCGGCTTGAGCACGCGAGCGAACTCCTCCGCGTTGCGAGGTGCGAAGACAACCGTAAGCGCATCGATGGAGCCATCACGCAGCGGCAACCGTGCCCACGCATCGGCCACGACCGCACCGAGCCGCGGGTGACTCTTGGCCAGATGCTTGGCGGCCGGCACAGACACATCAATGCCTACGCCACGAGAATTGGGAATGCTGTCCAGCGTGTGTGCGAGGTAGTAACCAGTGCCCGCACCGACTTCGCAGATGACTGGGCTGGCGGCCTCGGACACATTGGCGTCGTCAAGCACGTCCTGGACGTTACCTGTAACTGCCTCAACGAATGGAGCATAGTGGCCACCAGAGAGGAACTCCTCTCGAGCGGTAATCATCTTGGCGTCATCGCCGGTGTAGCGCAGACCAGCCCCACCGGCGAGCGTAACGTAACCCTGGCGGGCGACATCATAGCTATGTCCGGATTCGGACTTCAGAGTCATTCGTTCGGCATCACCAAACTTCAAATCAGTGCCATCGATGGGGTCAGCAAGCACATCAATGATGTCAGCTAGCACGTCGGTCACTCCTCAAACTGAGCTAGAAAAATAATTTTCACTATCTTAGCCCGTGTCGAGCTCAGCCAAGTAACTCCAATGCGAGTTACTGACTGCGTTTATGACAAAAATGGTCCGAAAGACGGCTTCAAAGTGTCATAAACTCGCACAGTTTCACATGTGCAGCCCGTACTTTTTGTTTATAAACCCGCATTCGAGCCGTTATCACCTGAAAAAAGAAAAGGCGACCTACACCACTTGTGTAGGTCGCCCCTGGGGCAAAACCGGACAAGCCCGGCCGCTACCCCGCTACCCGGGTATCCACTACTCCACTACTGCTACGAGCTCTGCGCCGAGCTCCTTGGCCTCCTCTGGGGAGAGTTCCACCACCAGGCGCCCACCACCATCTGCGGGGACGCGCATCACAATCTTCTTGCCCTCTTTAACTGCCTCCAGCGGACCATCACCGGTACGCGGCTTCATTGCTGCCATGTGAACTCCTTCGTTCTAAGACAATGTCGATGCAGGAGACGACCAGCTACCCCAGCTCAGCTGTGGTAGCCGGGAGATTGACAATCCGGTTCAAGACCTCGGTCTAAGACCCCGGTTCAAGATTCCGGTTTAGAATCCCTGTCGGCATTTTCGACTACTTCTCTTCATCATAATCCTTTATTTCACGCAGCGGCATGGGTGAAGCGCCTCAAACTACGCCCCTTACACCAGCCCACGCACCGGATGCAGTGGTGCAAAATCACCGAAAATAGCCAGAGTCATGCGACAGACATCAAGGGTTTCGGACACCTGATGCGAACGGAACACCGCAACGCCGGCAGCTGCCGCATGGGCAGTCGCGGCCAAGGTGCCGGGCACACGTTGCTCGACCGGGCGGTCCAGAGTCTCACCGACGAAGTCCTTATTCGACAGCGCCATAAGCACCGGCCAGCCTGTATCCACGAGCTCATTGCAGCGCCGCAGAAGTTCGAGGCCGTGGTAGGTGTTCTTGCCAAAGTCGTGGGTGGGATCGATGAGGATGCGGTCCTCCGGCACGCCAGCGTCCACTGCCCTCTGGGCGAGTTTGCCGGTTTCTGAGATGACATCGTCCACGATGTCGTCGTAACGCACGCGAATCGGATTGGTGCGTGGCAGAGCCCCACCGGTGTGCGAGCAGACGTAACCCATCCCGTGGGAACCCGCGACTTCCAGCAGCTCCGGGTCATGGCCCGCCCAAGTGTCGTTAATGAGGTTGGCGCCAGCGTTGATGGCGGCCTCTCCGACTTCTGCGCGCCAGGTGTCGACGCTGATGTGCAGGTCAGGATAGCGCTCGCGAACCTTCGCGATGGTCGGCACCACGCGCTCGATTTCCTCGGCAACAGTTACTTCTGCACCGATACCGGCCTTGACGCCGCCGATGTCGACAATGCCCGCGCCTGCCGCAACAACTTCGTCGACGCGAGCAAGCGCAGCCTCCTCCGCAGCCGTCTCGCCACGGTCATAGAAGGAATCCGGGGTGCGATTGACGATGGCCATCACCGTCGGCACCGCGGAGTCCTGATAAAAGCTCCGCACAGCGTCCTACCTTTCGCTGAAACGACGGACTCGGCGGAGCTTTTCGCGAACGTCAGAGGTCTGCTTACAGTCTTCCATCAGCTTTTCGTGCGCGGCCTCGATGTACTCGACAGCTTCTTCAATGGAGTCGGTGACCAGGAAAAGGTCCATATCAGTCGGAGAAATTAGCTCCATGGCCACTAGTTTCTCACGCATCCAATCAACCAGCCCCGACCAGAACTCAGTGCCGAGCAGCACGATTGGGTGATTTTCCACCTTCTCGGTCTGCACCATCACCAGTGACTCAAAAAGTTCATCGAGCGTGCCGAAACCACCCGGCAGGCAAATAAACGCCTGCGAGTACTTCAGGAACATGGTCTTACGCACGAAGAAGTAGCGGAAGTTCATGCCCAGGTCGACCCAGTCGTTCAAGTGCTGCTCGTGCGGCAGCTCAATGCCCAACCCAATGGACAGGCCGTCGGCGTCGTAGCAGCCGCGGTTGGCGGCTTCCATGATGCCCGGGCCGCCACCAGTGATGGTCGCGTAACTCGCCTCCGCCAGCGCCTTGCCCAGGTCGAAGCCCCACTGGTAGTAAGGGCTGTCCTCTGGCAGACGTGCCGAACCATATACCGTCACCGCCGGCGGGATTTCCGCCAACGCACCAAAGCCGTCAACGAACTCCGACTGAATGCGCAGCACACGCCAGGTATCGTTGTGCAGCCAATCCGTGTTCGGATTGTGTGACAACAGCCTGCGGTCGGTCGTAGACGCCTGCGGTTCGCCTGCCTGTCGGATCGCGATTGGGCCGCGGAGTGCACGGCGCTTAGCTGGGGACGGAGTACGTACAGGTTTCATAACCTCACAATGTATGCCAGCAATGACATACGCGCACCCGCTCGGCGAGGGCGGGGTGTGATTCTAGGCTCACTCAGCCACCGGCGCGGTGGTCAAATACCGCCGCAAATCCTCCCACAGTGCCGCTATGCACTCGACCGGAATCTGCTCATCCTTCTTGTGGCAGTACGCCGGGTCACCCGGGCCAAAGTTCACCGCAGGAATGCCGAGCGCCGAAAAACGCGCCACATCGGTCCACCCAAACTTGGGCTTTACGACGTCGCCTGCGACCGCAACCAACTCCTTCGCAGCAGCCGCATGCAGTCCAGGCAGCGCCCCAGGGCTCACATCCTCGACATCGACAGTGAGGTCCTCGGCCGCGAACTCGTCGAGCCCCAGCACCTCGCGGAAGTGTGCCATAGCCTCATCGGCGCTGCGGTTGGGCGCGAATCGGAAGTTGACTCGCAGCACCGCCTCGTCGGGAAGCGTATTGGTAGCAACCCCGGCTTCCAGCCAGACGACGTTGAGCCCTTCGCGGTAGGCCAAGCCATCGATGTCCACAGTCTGCGGTTCATAGGCGGCAATGCGTGACAGCACCGGCGCTAACTTGTGCACGGCATTGTCGCCGAGCCACGCCCGAGCCGAGTGCGCACGTGTGCCGTGAGCGGTCAAACGCAGGCGAATAGAGCCCTGACAACCGGCTTCGATGACATTGCCGCTGGGCTCGCCCAGCAGAGCGACATCGCCAGTCAGAAGCTCCGGATGCGACTCACTCAAGTGCCGCAACCCGTTGAACTCCGCGGCGATTTCTTCGCATTCGTACATGATGAGCGTCAGGTCGCGCTGCAGCTCCTGGTTTGCCGCTAGCGTCGCAAAAGCATGCAGATAGACCGCGTCCCCGCTTTTCATATCCACAGTTCCGCAGCCAAAGAGCGTGTCTCTCCCCTGCGCGTCTACCCCACGCGTCGAAGGCACATTGCCCGCAGTCGGCACCGTATCCAGGTGCCCTGCCAAAATCACGCGCTGCGGCAACCCGCGATGAGTCCGCGCAATCACGTTGTTATCGATGCGCAGGACCTCAATCGACTTATCTGCCTGCGCTACCTCACGCAATGCCACCTCGACGGCATCCGCAATCGCGGTCTCATTGTGGGACACCGATTCGATGTCAACCAGTGCCGCCGTGAGGTCGACAGGATCTTGGAGCAGATTTAACTTCGATTTCACATCAATTAAGCGTACAAACCATTGTGCGCCAGCGAAACCAGAATTTTGTGATGAATATGCGCCGCACGACCATTGATCGCATCCCCATTGGCAGGCGCGCCACCGCCGAGGAACAGCGCCAGCTCATGCGGTTCGGCGGAGGTCACACCAACTCTCCCCTCCGCCGGACGCTTAAGCCCATCAGCCACCTCAAAGACCAGGGTTTTCGCTCCTTCCGGGAGAGTTTGGGCAATGATTTCCTCCGGAGTTTCGCTTGCCGACGACCCCAGCGCCCGCTCCTCCCCCGCAGAATCGGTCACCTCTCCGTTGCCGCTTTCTTCCTCGACAACGCCCGCGCCGGGTCCATAGACCACAGCCACACGGGAGCCATAGACCGCAATCACCGGACGAAGCTCATTCGTGCTGACAATCACCGTAGAACCGGCCAACGGCTTGCAGACGGCCGCGACAATCTTGGCCGTTGCATGTGGCAGCTGCACTGGAGTGGGATCGATGTCTCGTCGATAAGCAGGACGAAGCGTTTCGGCGACATCGCCCAGCTCATCGCGCTCCCACATTGGCAGAGCGTCGATGCGTGCCTGCTGATCGCGGTTCTTGCGCTCCAGCAGAAGACGGGCGATCATGCCACCACCGAGCCCCACTGCGATGGCAACTGCGATAACCAGCACAAGACGGTTCGGCGCGATGAGCGCAACCACTGCGGCAATCACCACGCCGACTGCCCCAATTGGCATTGCTCGCGGTGGCAAAACGAAACCAAAGAAGCTGGCTACGGCAAGAATCCAAGCACTCAGCAGTGCGAATCCGACATAGAAGACCACCGGCAGGGCCAGGACGAAGCCGAGTCCGAGCACACTGACAGCAATGATGAGGCTAACTAAGAACCACTGCTTCATTTTCTGTGTGCTTTCAAGGCCAGCTAGGGGCATAGTTCATCCTTCCGCGAAGATTCCTCTAAGGGATACTAATATTAAGAATCATGATTACATCTGGTGCTGTCGCTACGGGAATCGCCAACATCGCAATGGACGGTACAGTTCTCGATACTTGGTTTCCCGCACCTCAGTTAAGCGATGAGGTCGTAGAGTCGAGCACTCACCGGCTCGGCGCCGCTGATTTGACCCCACAGCTGCTTCGTCAGGTGATTTTGGACGAGGATCGCCGCGTGGAGCAGGTGGCAGTGCGCACGTCCATTGAGGATTTGTCCAAGCCGGCTGTCGACCCGCACGATGCCTACCTGCGCCTGCATTTGCTCTCCCACCGCCTGGTCAAGCCGCACCAGCTAAACACCAAGGGGCTCTACGAGCTGCTCCACGTCGTGGCGTGGACCAACAAGGGGCCATGCCTGCCGGACAACTTCGAGCAACTGCGTACCCACTTGCGCGTCCGCGGCCTGATTCACGTCTACGCCATCGACCGTATGCCGCGCATGGTCGACTATGTGCTGCCCGCAGGTGTCCGCATTGCAGAGGCCGAGCGCGTGCGGTTGGGCGCTTATCTGGCACCGGGTACGTCAGTACTGCGCGAGGGATTTGTCTCGCTGAACTCGGGCACTCTGGGCCCATGCAAGATTGAGGGACGTCTATCCTCCGGTGTTGTCATTGGCGCGCACACGAAGGTGGGGCTGTCGGCCTCCATCATTGCCGCTCACGACGATTCCGGTCAGCGTAAGCCGCTCACGGTTGGCGAGCGCTGCCACATCGATATCGCGGCCGGCACCGTCGGCGTCAGCCTCGGTAATGACTGCATTATTGACCGAAGCATCCTCATTGCCCCCGATACGCCCATCGATGTCCCCGCAGAGAACCGCCGTATTCAGGCATGGGAAATCTCCGGCCGCAACAATATGCACTTCTACCATCACCCGGACCACTCGGCGGTGTGCGTCCGCCGCACGGAACGCCCGGGCAATGACGAAGGTGCCGCTACTTTCACTCAGCTTGCCGACGTGCCGGATGAGCTGGCCGGATAACCTACTTTAGGTGTCTTGAAGGCACATTAATGGACCCCGAAACGGTGAATGGGGGTAAACCCGTAATACGGTTATTGCCCCTGTTATCAGCGAGGTAATGTTTGCGACATGACCGAATCGCAAATTACCTCCACCTCCGGCGAGACAACTCAGCTGGGCAAGGGGCTGCAGGTTCGACACCTGACCATGATGGGTCTTGGCTCCGCAATCGGTGCCGGTCTTTTCCTTGGTACGGGCGTCGGCATTAAGGCAGCTGGCCCGGGTGTTCTCATTTCCTACGTCATCGCTGGCTTCATTGTCGTCCTCGTCATGCAGATGCTCGGCGAGATGGCCGCTGCCCGCCCGACACCGGGTAGCTTCTCCACCTATGCTGAGATGGCCTTTGGTTCTTCGGCTGGCTTTGTCCTCGGTTGGCTCTACTGGTTCATGCTCATCATGGTGCTCGGTGCTGAAATCACCGGCGCCGGTGCCATCATGGGTGCGTGGTTCGGTATTCCGGGCTGGATTCCAGGCCTGATTTGTGTTGCCTTCTTCGCTGTAGTGAATTTGGCGAATGTGCGCGGTTTCGGCGAGTTTGAGTTCTGGTTCGCGTTCATCAAGGTCGCGGTGATTATCGCGTTCTTGGTTATTGGCGTCCTTCTTTTCTTCGGTCTGCTGCCAGGTACCAGCTTCGTCGGTACGACGCATATTGCCGAATCCGGATTCCTCCCGAATGGCGTTTCCGGCATTGCCGCTGGTCTGTTGGCTGTGGCCTTCGCCTTCGGCGGTATCGAGATTGTCACGATTGCCGCTGCTGAGGCCGAGGATCCGCAGCGCTCCATCGCTGCTGCTGTCCGCTCGGTAATCTTCCGCATCTCTGTGTTCTACCTGGGCTGCGTGACCGTCATCATCCTGCTGTTGCCGTACTCCCAGATCGACGGCGCTGACTCCGCAGCTGAGTCGCCGTTCACCCAGGTTCTAAAGCAGGCGAACATTCCAGGTGCGGTTGGCTTCATGGAGGCCATTATCGTTCTGGCGCTGCTGTCCGCATTCAACGCTCAGATTTACGCCACCTCTCGCCTGGTCTACTCGATGTCCACCCGCGGTGAGGCACCGCGCTTCTTCGCCCACACCAATGAGCACGCAGTTCCGAACCGTGCGGTCATCATGTCGATGGTCTTCGCCTTCGTCTCTGTTGGCCTGCAGGTTGTCTTCGACGGCTCGAGTGTCCTGGTCTTCCTGCTGAACGCTGTCGGCGGCTGCTTGCTGGTGATCTGGCTGGTCATTGCCCTGTCCGAGATTAAGCTGCGCCCGCAGATGGAGGCCAACAACGAGCTTTCCGTTCGCATGTGGGCCTACCCGGCACTGTCCTGGGTAGCGGTCATCCTGATCCTGGGCCTCGCTGTTGGCATGCTCACCGATTCTGGTGCTCGCCAGCAGGTTATCGCCGTAGTGTGTGTTACTGCGTTCCTTGCGGTGCTCGCTGCACTGACTAAGAAGAGCCGCACCGCGGCTCGCGAGGCCTTCGAGCCCAGCGATAGCAACTAGCCCATGACAACTAATCGCAGGGCCTAACCGCCCTGCTACCCCTATCCGAACACTTCCTTACTACACATTTGCGGAACACTTTTCATAGATAGGGATATGCCGGTAGCCTGTTTTCCATGAAATTTGGAGCACAAGCTACCGGCATTGCCACTTTTAACAACGATACTGTTCTCGACGTCTGGTTCCCCGCCCCCAAGCTCATCGAAGAGGGCACGGCAACCTCCACCACGACCGGAACCATTGACACCGACGCGCTCCCCGAAGATTTCACCTACCTCGCAGACCTGGCCGTAGCCGATGCGGACCGCGGTACCACACGCCGTCTGGTCACAGCTACCATCGCTTCACTCGATGACGCACCAGTCGACACCATCGATGCCTACCTGCGCCTCCATCTGCTCTCCCACCGCCTGGTTGTGCCCAACAGCATCAACCTGGACGGTATCTTCGGCAAGCTCAACAATGTGGCGTGGACCAATTTTGGCCCCTGTGCTGTCGAAGGCTTCGAGGTAACCCGAGCCAAGCTGTCACGCCGCGGGCCTGTCACCGTCTACTCCATCGATAAATTCCCCCGCATGGTCGACTACGTCACTCCCACCGGAGTCCGCATCGGTGACGCTGACCGCGTGCGCCTTGGAGCCCACCTCGCTGAGGGCACCACAGTTATGCACGAGGGCTTCGTCAACTTCAACGCAGGCACGCTTGGACACTCCATGGTGGAAGGCCGTATCTCCCAGGGCGTCATCGTCGACGACGGCTCCGATATCGGCGGTGGAGCGTCCATCATGGGCACACTATCCGGCGGAGGTAAGGAAGTTGTGTCCGTCGGCAAGCGATGCCTACTCGGTGCGAACGCTGGACTCGGCATCTCGCTCGGCGATGACTGCGTACTGGAAGCCGGGCTCTACATCACCGCCGGCACCAAGTGTCACGTTGCCCTGGACGGCGTGAAGAAGACGCTCAAGGCCCGCGAGCTTTCGGGCGGATCGAATATGCTCTTCCGCCGCAATTCACTCTCTGGTGCAGTCGAGGTTGTGCCGTGGGCTGCCGAAAAGGTGAAGCTCAGCGCCGAGCTGCACGCTAACTAACGGTGGTCGGCACGTCTGCCGGGGCCGAAATATTCCGCGCGCTCCGGTAGGCACATCGCTCACCAGTGACGGGGTCGATGAACGCCAATGCGGTCGCCGTCAGGCGCAACTGCGGCGTGTACCTTGGCGCGCTGCCCGCGCTTGCCGACGGCTCCTGCGTCCTAACCTCTCGGCCATACGTGTCCTCACCGAGAATGGGATAGCCTAGCCAGTCCATCGTCGCCCGCAGCTGATGTGTGCGGCCCGTATGGGGCTGTAGCCGCCAGTGCCCTACCTGCATGCGGCTGCCGCAATGCCCGCAACCACAGCCGACTGCATGCAGCGGAATGCTGGCGCTGGTCGCACCACCGCCACGGCTGCTCGCCAGCACATCGCCGATATCCGCCGCTACCGGACCTAGGAAGGTCACTGTTGTGTGTGCGAGCTTGAGCTTGGGATTCTTCGCAGCGGCGCGTGCGGGATCATTGGTCTCCACAACTTTTACTCCGTGCTCTGCCGGGTTGGGGTCGAGCAGGAGTGTGACTTCCCTGCTTTCTCCCGCATGCCAATCATCGGGCATCACGGTGAGGCATTCGTATTCTTTGGTGATTTCCTGGTTTTGGAAAAGCTGCTGGTAGCGCGCACGGGTAGCCGGATTCCGAGAGAGCAACAGGAGCCCGCTGGTCAGCAGGTCCAGGCGGTGAACGGCCACAATCTCCGATTCCCCGAGACTACGTCGCAGGCGCTCCTGCACGGTATTGGCCACGATGCGGCCATTGGGGGTCGCTGGCAGAAAAGGTGGCTTGTCTACGACCAAAAACTCATCAGTGTCGGCCACAATTGCCGGCTCAAAGGGGATGTACTCCTCGCGCTCGTGAGCGGCGGCATCGACTTGCGCTGCCTGACGGTTCTTCTCAAGTCCCCACCAGGCATCGCGATTGCCTGCGGCACGTCCCACGGCACACTCCCCTTTTTATGATTTGGTCTATGCCGATGTCGGCACCGTTTGCAGCATTCGGCCTACTCGGGCCAGCACATCTGGCCGAGCTAGCCGCGAATGCGCGCCGCGGCCACTTCGATATCGTCGAGCGTCGCTGTGAGCCCCACCCGCACGTGCTGTGCACCCTTGGGGCCGTAGAAGCTACCCGGCGCGACCAGGATGCCGCGTTCGGCCAGCCAATCAACCGTCTGCCAGCAGTCTTCCCCGCGAGTAACCCACAGATAGAGCCCGCCCTCGGAGTCATCGACACGAAAACCTGCGGCTACCAGTGCATCCCGCAGAATCTCACGGCGGTCACTGTAACGCTGCTTTTGTTCGGCCTCGTGGGAGTCGTCGTTAAGCGCGGCGATCGTGGCGTGCTGGATGGGTCCCGGCATCATCAGTCCCATGTGACGGCGCACGGAAACCAGCTCGGCAATAAGGTCCGCATCGCCGGCGAACCAGCCGGTGCGGTACGACGCCATGTTCGACGTCTTGGACAGTGAGTGGATAGCCAGCAGGTTGGTGAAATCACCGTCGCACACTCGCGGGTCGAGAATACTGACTGGCTGTTCAGTCCAACCGAGCCCCAGATAGCACTCGTCAGAGGCGACGATGACGTCCCGAGCACGAGCCCACTCAACCACCTTGCGCAGGTGTTCAACACCGAGGACCTTGCCGTTGGGGTTGCCCGGGGAATTGATGAACATCAGTGTCGGCGAGGCGGGGCCGATTTGCGTCAGCGAGTCCGCACGCAGCAGCTCAGCGCCTGCGATGCGAACGCCAACCTCGTAGGTGGGATATGCCAGCTCGGGGATGACGACGGTATGCCCCACGCCCACACCGAGGAGGAAAGGAAGCCAGCCAATCGCTTCCTTGGTACCGATGACCGGAAGCACATTGCCGCCGTTGACCGCTGACTCCAGTCCCGTCACGCCGTAACGCCGCGCCATCGCTGCAACAATCGCCGCGCGTAACTCAGGCGTGCCGACGGTCTGAGGATAACCCGGTGCGGCAGCGCCTTCGGAAAGGCCCTGCCGGATTATCGACGCGACTTCATCGACCGGTGTGCCGACCGAGAGATTCACCATGCCCTCTTCATGCGCAGCCACAGTGGCTTTCGCCCGCGTGAGAGAATCCCACGGAAACTGAGGCAAAAGAGAACCGGGAGTTACGCGCTTGCGGGCAGCTGACATGGGCGGTGATGAAATCCTTCCCGGGAAAGAAATAGGTTTAGTCCTCTGTGGCTTTAGTCTTCTGCCTGTGGCGGCAGAGCTGCCACGAATGGCACATCGAAGTCCTGGGGGCCGAGCTTGGCGGCACCGCCTGGGGAACCCAGCTCATCGAACCAGTCGACATTGGCATCGATGAATTCAACCCACTCATCCGGAACATCGTCCTCATAGAAGATGGCCTCGACTGGGCAGACCGGTTCACAAGCGCCACAGTCCACGCACTCATCAGGATGAATGTAGAGCATGCGCTTGCCCTCGTAAATGCAGTCAACCGGGCACTCCTCGACACAGGCACGGTCGAGGACGTCAACACATGGCTGGGCAATGATGTAAGTCATGGTTTTAGGTTTAAGAACCTTTCTCACAAGATATGGGATGAGGCTTTCGCTATCTGTCGATTATGCCGTTCCAACGAGAAACAGAGCAAAATAGACAGAGCGGTATATTCAGATTGGAGTCTACACCCAACGTGGGTGTTGTTATCAACTAGCTCCAGAAAGATGCGCATTCATGCAGGCCTGCCCTGCATCAGTTCCCCACCGTCTCCTGCAGCATCGACTGCAGGTTCCGCTGCATTTTCCGTTAGAGTGCCCGCAGATGGCGCAGTGGCCAGGCACCGCCCAGCACACCGCAAACAAGCAGCAGAACTGTTCGCAACCACTGCCCTATTGCCAAATCACCACCGAAGGGCAGCACTGCCCACAGCAAAATGCCTGCAAAGCCCAGCACCCAGATGACAGTCGGAATCGCAGCTTTAGAACGATCACGAGTCCACAGCAACGCTGTATTGGTGATAACCAGATTGGCAATATAGGCCAACGGAATAGTCCACGGCAACGGAATAGCAACCGAGCCGATGGTAATCCACGCTCCGAGGAAAACTACCTCAATCACCAGCGTTGCCAGCGCAGCCAGCGACAGCCAGACCAGCGCTACCGTGGCTTCCCCCTGATGGAAGTTCTCGCGTGGCTGCGAACGTTCCGGATCGCCCCAATAGCGCTCATCTCCAAACGTGCGCTTTTCAATACTCAAGCGCTCGTTTTTCAACTTTCCGCCAGCAGCGTTAATCAAGTCTTCGCTTTCGTGAGGTTGAAAGTCACTCATCGTCCGCACTCCCCTCCGCCGCCAGATCCACGCCCGGTACCGACTCGACGCTCGCTACCGGCTCCGACAGTAATCGGATATTCACCAGCTCCCCTAGCGCTTCCATGGACGCAGCGGTCGCCGTACCAAAACGGTATGCCTCAGTCGGCGTCACCGGTTGACACAGCAAATTGGAAAACGCCCAGACGGCTCGCGCACGACCAGAGCCATCGGTCTGCCCATAGACAGCATCCGGATTGACCTCGCTGACGGAACCATCGGCGAACCACACCTGCGTCGCATGCGCGCGCATGGCCTCAACCTTGGCAGCCACAGCGGCGTCATCCAGCTGAACCTCGAAATGGCCAGTCACGGTGGCGAAGTCGTCGATATCGCACGACTGCCAGCTCTCCGGTACCACGGTAATGGCATCCAGCCCCGCCGCCATTGCCTCACGATCGGTGACCGCCCACAGCGTCGGAAAGCGATTTCCGCACGCCGCGACAGTGATATCGTGCGCACGAATGTGGTCCGGATGCCCATAGCCACCATCAGCATCGTAGGTAATGACCAGGTCTGGCTGCAGCTCATCGAGGATGGTGCGAAGCTGGGCGACCGCCTCATCACCTGAGTTCACGAACGCACGGGGATGCTCATTGCCCTTGTCACCGGCCATACCGGAGTCACGCCAACGCCCGGCACCACCGAGGAACCGCGGCGCATTTTCTGGAGCATTGGCCCCAAGCGCACGCAGCGCCGAGCGCAACTCGGCGACGCGGAAACCGCCCAACTGGTCGGCTTCATCAGCAACTAGCCCCTGGTACGGCGCGCCGATGACCTCTCCCAGCTCGCCCATCGTGCAGGTCACTACGCTTACCGACGCTCCGGACCGCGCGGCAGCCGCAATCAAACCACCTGTCCAAATGGACTCGTCATCTGGATGTGCGTGAACAAAAAGTAACTTCACGGACTTTCTTACTTCCCCTTGTTCTCCTGGTCGACGTTATCGCGGCCATCTTGGTTCTGCCCCGAACCGTCCTGCTCTGTATCTTCGCGCGGATCATCTCCCGGCTGAGAATTCTCAGACGATTCTCGAGCCCCACTCTGTGTCGAGACACGGCGAACCTCGCCCAGAACACCGAGGCGGCCCAACACTGGGTCATCGGTCCACTGCGAAGAGTCCCTCCTCCCGGTAATTGTAATTTCCGGGCTGACCACCGTCAGCAAGCCGTCTTTCACCAAGGTCAGCTCGATACTGTGGCCAGCAATGATATCGGCGAGTTCAGCGGGCAACGCAGAACTGTCGGGAGCGAGCAGTTCATCAATCTGTGGGTCACAAAGACCGGAGAGATTCTCGCTCCGAGCAGCCGATTTCGGAGCAACTGGTACTCCATTTAGGTCAGCCGGCTCCGCTGAGGTAGAAGATTTGGACTGCTCAGATGGTGTTGTCCCGTCCGACGAGCCCTGCTCTTCAGCACTCTTTTCCCGATCTCTACTTGGCGCAGGCTTTGTCGAACTGTCGACACGCTCAGAATCAGACTCGGACTCAGACTCAGCAGCCGACTCTGCGCCCGCTTCGTCCAGGTCCTTCGGCGGCAGCGAGCTGACCGAGCCTTCCGTACACGTATAGCGTTCCCGGGCCGCCTGGACAGAATTGGGCTGCTCTGCCCATGCCACCACGGCATCGACAGTTCCGTAGGGCAACGAAGACCGCAGCATGTCCGCTGGAGAATACGAAACAACGGTGGCGGGGATACCAGCTGCAGTCAACTGGTCAGCGACCGCAAAAGCCGCAGCGCGTGCCGCTATACCGTCGCTAATGATGCCAATTCGTAGCGGATTGTCCTCAGTAAAACCAGCCTGTGGTGTCTCGGATCGCTCCTGGTCACCACCGTCACCAGAACCACCCGCAATTCGGCGGCCGGTGGCCACCTCTGAGACCTCTGCAACGTTGATGCTGCTCAGAATGGCCCGGCGGACGGACTCGTCGGCAAGCCTGTTCGACGCGAGATTGGTACTGAAAACCAGTTCCCGGTTTGGCTCATGGAAAAACTCAGCAACACCGGGGACCAGACCATACGTCAGCTCAGATGTCTCCGTAGGACGGACCTGCACAGCCTGGATCTGCTTCGAACGCAGTTGCTCCGCACCATCGATGGCACTACGCATGGCACGCAGCGTAATAATCTCCGAGGCCGCTGGCTGCTCACCCCAGTATCGGTCATTTCGAACCAGCCGAATAATGTTGCGGCCGACATCCATCGACTCGACGGTGTACTGCCCACCGGAAGCCGGGAAACGACTGGCCAGCCCTTCGGAAAAACCATCAGTGTTCGACCGCATCAGATGCGCTGGCAAGAGATGCGCAAACAGGCGCTGCCAATGCGTAATCGGCTGAGTGAACGTCACGTCAATCTGATGGCCCCCGTCAGAGACATCAATGGATTTAATCAGCTCATAGGTCGCTGTATCCAACGATCCTGGAGTGGACGTGACTTGGGTATGCAGATAGCGGAAGTCCTCGCCGCTAATCGGCGTGCCATCGCTCCACTGCGCCCCCTTTCGAATGCGGTAGCGGACATGCTCTGCCGCTACCGTCGGATCCGTGATGTCAACATCGGCTGCTTTCCAGCCTCCAGCTCCATTACTGGTGTCGCCGTCTTTGCTGTCATCGTTCCTGATGACCTGCACGGAATCCAATAAATCGGAGTTGAGCAGCCACTGGGGAGCACCTGCCAAACGGGCATTGGCAGCGTTATCCACCACTCCGGGAGCTTGCGCGGAGGCAGTAGCGTCACCAGCCTCGCCCTCAACTGGCGCGGGGGTGAAAACACTGGGCAGTGTCAGTCGCGCTACCAGGCTGGTCACTGGGGAGACGTCGGCAAGCAAATGCGGATTGAAGCCTTCGACAAACTCGTCGACACCGACCGTGACTTCACGCATCTTTTTAGCCTGGTCAGCGGTGTCTTCCTGCTGTACCGGCACTTCCTGCTGCCCGGGCACAGTCGGAGCGTCGGACGGGCGAGCCATGCACGAGGACGCCAAAGCCGCCGTCACGCAGAGTGTCGATGCTACGAAAAATCGACGAGAAGCTGCGTGACGACGGCTGCGAATAAACATATTCACGAGATTACTCGACACCTGGCCGAGTCAGTTACCCCGAGACTGGTTTTCCAGGTCGCCCAGTCCCCTAGTAACCCGAATTACTTCTTATTCATTGCCTTCGCGCGAGAACGGGCGCGAGCGCGATCGGTGGCGCTGAGGATCTGCTTGCGTACGCGAATGCCCTCCGGGGTGACCTCAACACACTCGTCAGCGCCACAGAACTCCATAGCCTCATCGAGGGAGAGCTTGTGAGCCTTCTCCAGGGTCACGGTCGCATCAGCCGAGGCTGCGCGCATATTCGTCAGCTTCTTTTCCTTGGTGATGTTGATGTCCATGTCCTCATCACGCGGATTCTGGCCAACGACCATGCCCTCATAGGCCTGGTCACCCGGCTCGACGAAGAAAGTACCGCGGTCAGAAAGCTGGATCAGCGCGTAAGCGGTGATCTGGCCGGTACGGTCAGCCACCAGCGAACCAGTCGGGCGGTCCTTAATCTCGCCTGCCCACTCGCCATAACCTGCCGAGTAGTGGTTGGCGATACCGGTGCCCTTGGTCTCCGTCATGAAAGTGGTGCGGAAGCCAATCAGACCGCGGGACGGAATGAGGAACTCCATGCGCACCCAACCGGTGCCCTGGTTACCCATCTGTTCCATGCGTCCCTTACGAGCCGCCATCAGCTGGGTGACCGCACCCAGGTGCTCTTCTGGAACATCGATGGTCAAGTGCTCGTACGGCTCTTCAACCTTGCCATCGACGGTCTTGGTCACAACCTGCGGCTTACCGACGGTCAGCTCAAAGCCTTCACGGCGCATGGTTTCAACCAGGACGGACAGCGCCATTTCACCACGGCCCTGCACCTCCCAGGCATCCGGGCGTTCGGTCGGCAGCACGCGCAGCGAGACGTTACCGATCAGCTCCTGGTCCAGGCGGGCCTTGACCATACGAGCGGTCAGCTTATCGCCACCACCCTGGCCTGCCAGTGGCGAGGTGTTCACACCGATCGTCATGGAGATTGCCGGCTCATCGACCAGAATGCGTGGCAGCGGATCCGGGTGCTCAGCATCACAGAGAGAGTCACCGATCATGACCTCATCGATACCGGAGATAGCAGCGATGTCACCTGCAATGGCCTCTTCAGCAGGAACACGGGTCACACCGACGGTACGCAACAGCTCCGCGACCTTCGCGTTCTTGATGTGCTCATTGCCATCAGAGTCATAGTGAATCCACGAAATCTGCTGTCCCTTGCGGATACGGCCCTTGTGAATACGAATCAGGCCAATTCGACCAAGGAAGGAGCTGGAGTCCAGGTTAGTAACCTGCGCCTGCAGCGGGGCATCAATCTCAGCGGACGGCTCCGGGAGCACCTCGGTGATGACGTCGAACAGCGGCTGCAGGTTCTCAGACTCCGGCAAGTTGCCGTTACCCGGGTTCTCCGTCGAAGCCTTACCGGCACGACCGGAAGCATAGAGAACCGGCAGCTCAAGGTTGCGCTCTGCGACCTCAGCAGCTTCCGGGTCTTCCAGGGTAGAGGCTAGCTCTAGCAGCAGATCCTGGGCTTCCTCAACAACCTCGTCGATACGCGCATCTGGACGGTCGGTCTTGTTGACCACAATGATGACTGGCATGGACGCAGCCAGGGCCTTGCCCAGCACGAAGCGAGTCTGTGGCAACGGACCTTCGGAAGAGTCAATCAGCAGCACGACGCCGTCAACCATGGACAGCGCTCGCTCCACCTCACCACCGAAGTCGGCGTGGCCAGGGGTGTCAATGACGTTGATGATGAGATCTTCGCCGTTCTTGCCCTCACCTTTTCGGCGAATAGCGGTGTTCTTCGCCAAGATGGTGATGCCCTTTTCCTTTTCAAGGTCACCAGAGTCCATCACTCGGTCTGCAACTTCTTCGTGGTCGCTGAAAACGCCGGACTGCTCCAGCATGGCGTTCACGAGAGTGGTCTTGCCATGGTCGACGTGCGCGACAATGGCGACATTACGGAACTCGGTATCGCTCACAGGCGGATAGCTCCTAACAAGCTAAGAGGACTAAAAGAAAAAGATACGGCCTTGCCCTAAAGGACTGTCTTTGCGACTGTCTTTAACGCCCCGCATCAACGCGTAATAAAGCGTTCTACAGTGTACTCCTTCTTAATGGCCCTGCACATCTGGCAGAGCTTCTCGCAACCCCGAGCACCTATCCGTCATGCAAAGTGGCATTGCCGCGCCGCCCCTAGGCATAAATTACCCCCTTGCTGCACCCCCGCTTTACCGACAGCCATAACGGCATATCCACCCACACCACAACGCTTCACGACGGCAATCTCTCAGCCCACCATGTGATAGATGTGACCAAATGCCATAGTTGTAACCCCACGGGATGAGACTTGACTCCACCCGCTTACACGCTGCGAAACGCCATTAACCTCATAAGCATGCAGTGTGCCTCAATTGTCACAATCATCTCTTTCTACACCTTTATCCACTCTGATTGACTTGCGACACGCGGGAACCCGTGCGTTAATCTCCTGAGAAGATTCTGAACATTTCTTTTTCAAATCTTTCCAATTCACGTTGGAGTCGTTCTAAGATGAGCAACGATTCCGAAATTTTGATTCCGACTCCAATAGCCCACGAATGAGAGGTACTTCACCGTGGTTTCGACTGGACGCTCCTTCCTTCGCCGTGCCGCAGCGACCTTGGGTGCAGCTGCAATTCTCACTGCGGGCATGACTCCCGCCGCTTCTGCTTCCCCCTCGCTGGACTCCCTGAACATCGCTTCGCCGGATCTTTACGGCAACGCGCGCGACATCATTAACTCCCCAGGCGTTCCTGAGGAAATTTCAAGCGCGCTGAACAAGGGAATTGACTTCCTGACTGGTGAGGGCGACGGCGAGCCGGGCTTCAAGGTTCCGGAAGGCGCCCCGAAGACCAACCAGTTCCTGCTGCCGACCGTGGCTGACAAGTGCATCGGTGGCGAAAGCCGCTCCATCGGTATGGCCACCTCCGTTCCGGGTCCGGCTGACCTGCCGCTGCCTGGCGTTCCGGAGAACCAGCTTGGCTTCGTCTTCACTGGCCTGGGCACCAAGCAGCTGGCTAAGGAACAGAACACCGAGATGAACGTCTACTGGGTCAACGTTGCCAACGGCAAGTACGGCAAGACCACCCTGCAGAACAACGGTATTAACGCCGAGGAGGGCCCGGGCGCTGTCAACGGCACCGCTGACACGGGCAAGGGCTTGGTCATCGCTGTCATGCAGGGCGGTATCACCACTCAGGAAGAGCCTGGTCCGACCAACTGCAGCTACACCCCGACCGCCGGTGTCTTCCCGGTCGGCCTGAACTAAGTTTTTCTAGTTCTCCCCTAGCCCTTTTTGCATCACGTATGCAGAAAGGGCTTTTCTATGCCCAAAAAGGCAGCACCCACACGTTAAGGTATTCGCATGTCCACTTCACCGGCCACTTCGGCTTCGACCGCGGCAGCTCCTGCACTCTCCCCGATTCACTCGAGTCAGGACACACATCCTCCAAAAGTCGAGACCTTTGACCTACGTGAAATGGTGAACACCGACCCCAAGGGCTTTCAGCGCAAAGTCGACGAGTTTCGAACTCTCACGCCCAGCCGCCTCTATATGCGCCGTGGGATGGATCATCCAAAGTTTGGATATCTTGAGTCATTCCTGCTTGCCGACGAGGGGTTGCGCATCAGCATTTATCACTTCCGCCCGGGCGTGAAGGTGGAACACCAACGCTACGTCGATATTGTCAGCATCGACCGGACTGATCCGCAGTGCTGGCGTATGACCGATTTGTATCTCGACATCCTGCAGGCACCGACCGCCCCTGCGGCCATAGCTCCCCTACCTGTCGATGCGGCCACACAGATTCGAGTTGAAGATGTCGACGAGCTCGTCGCGGCCCACACTCAGGGACTGATTAGCGATGAACTCACCGAACTCGCTATCGAGACCACGCTGACTGCACGCGCCGCAATCGCTGCACACGGTGACAACATTGATGCGTGGATGCAGACTTTGAACCTCGAAGCGACGTGGGCTGACGCTGTTGAGCTTTCGCCTGCAGCCTAGAACTACCACCTCAACAAAGGAGTACCGTTCGTGTTCGACAACTTAACCGGCCCCATCCCTCCCGCCGGCCCTGATGGCAATGCGATTATCAAAGCCGTCCGAGCAGCATTTACCTCCTACTTTGAAGAGTCCAACCCCGGCGAAGCCCAGCTGACCTTCCTCGGCTCTGCTCCGCTGAAGATGCTGCGCTTCGGACCTGACACAGGCCGGATTGTCACCTACGCAACACTCGGTTGCAGTGCCGAGACAATGCAAGATCCGTCCGCAATGGTGGTGGACACCAACTCTGGTCCGCGTGCCGAGCTCATCTTGCCTATTCGTGGTGGTCTGGACGAAGTCATCCGCCCGCTGGGTATTCTTGCCGCTTCCCCAAGCATCGAAGGCCTCATCCTCACCGAGGGTGCACTTATCGACTTCGGCCAGCCACTGTGGGATCAATCGCGCTTCACCGGTTTTGTGCTGCTCAAGGCAGAAATCCCGCCGGTCGTGGTAGAGGAAACCGAAGTCACGATCTTCCAGCCAGTCCCGGCCACAACCAACGAATTTGCCCTTGCTCGCGCTAAGGGCGTTGACGAACTGCGTCGCGTGTGGGAAACCCAAGGTGTCGACTTCACCGACCCGTACCGCACCAGCGCTGTATAAAAGTTAGCTTTTTCGACGGTTGCCGATTATCTGCTCGTCGGCAAGCGATAAGTGCAACCTAGCAGTGACGTTTCGCGCCGAGACAGCGTGGTTTAGAGTGTGGAGTTATGGCAGTCAATTCGGCTAAAGACGTTCCTTACCATGCGGCGCAGTCCTTTAGGTGGTGGCGGCTGGCGGTATATTCTTACGTCCCGGCGCTACTCCTCACCGTGGTCAGTTCCCTATTGAAATGGGATGCGACTGTTACGGAAGCGGCGAAGGCCAACAACATCGAGATTTCTGCTGCTCAGACCAGCTTGGCTGTGAGCTTCGCGTTTGCGATTATCGCGCAGACGGCAACGGCGATTGCGTGCTGGTGGCTTGCTGGCAAACTCCTTGAAGGATCGACTGCAGCGCGCACGGTGCTGTCCGTGACAGCGGCAGTTTTTGTCATTAATGCATCAATGACTCTGGTCGGAACGATTTCCCAGTTGCGCTCCGGAGACTCATCGGTGCTCGGTTTGATTACAGCTGGCCTGCTGATTGTTGCCTCTATCATCGCCGCAACTGCAACCGTCCAGTCCTACCGTGGCGAGCGAAACCAGAAGTTCTTTGTGACGACGTAGGCAGCTCTTAGTGACTCGGCGGCTTCGCGGATGAGAGCAGCGCTGTTGGCAACCACAACCCAGCTTTCGCCCCTGACCTCCAACCCACTCTGGCAATCGTTGTAGCTACCTGTGCTTGGTTGGCGAAATGAGGGTGTGATTAGCGAGGCTGATGCGTGCGGCTGCTGGCGAGCTGGTGGATGGTGTGGTGCCGGACTCGTGCGGGACGGCCGAAAACCTGGGGTTAAGAGACAAACCTAACCCCGGCCACACGCCGACCGGACATGCTTCTTGCTACTTATCCCAAAAACTTACGGGCTGCAAATGTGAAACTGTGCGAGTTTATGACATTTTGAAGCCGTTTTTCGGGCCATTTTTGTCATAGACGCAGTCAGTAACTCGCATTGGCTCGCGGTCGCCAAACATAAACGCAGTCAGTAACTCGCATTGGGGTTAATAGACAAATTCTGGGTGATGTGGTGGCGTGAAAAAAGCCCCCGCCTTGATAGCGAGGGCTTAGCGTTTGCACTGGTGACTAGCGCTTCTGAGCGTCTGCGAGAATCTGGCGACCTGCGACCATGCGGCAAATCTGGTTGGTGCCCTCGTAGATCTGGGTGATCTTGGCGTCACGCATCATGCGCTCAACCGGGAAGTCACGGGTGAAGCCGTAACCACCGAGCAGCTGCACAGCGTCAGTGGTGACCTGCATAGCAACGTCGGAGGCGAAAGCCTTGGCGTTTGCGGCCATCATGCCCAGGCGAGCGCCGCCCTCAGCAGTGCCACGCTCAGCGTTAGCGGCTGCGGTGTAGACCATGAGACGAGCAGCGTCAATCTTCATACGCATGTCAGCCAGCATGAACTGGGTGTTCTGGAAAGCAGCAATCGGCTTGCCGAACTGCTGACGCTCCTGCACGTAACCAACGGCGTAGTCGTAAGCACCCTGCGCAATACCCAGTGCCTGTGCACCAATGGTCGGGCGGGTGTGGTCCAGGGTCTCCAGGGCGGTCTTGAAACCAGTGCCCTCTTCACCGATGATGCGGTCAGCCGGGATACGGCAGTTTTCGAAGTACAGCTCCGCGGTCGGGGAGCCCTTGATGCCCAGCTTGTGCTCCAGGCCACCGACGCGGAAGCCCTCGTCGTCCTTGTGAACCATGAATGCGGAGATGCCGTTGGCACCCTTCTCCGGGTCGGTGACAGCCATGACGGTGTACCAAGTGGAGCGGCCACCGTTGGTGATGAAGCACTTGGAGCCGTTGAGGACCCACTCATCGCCCTCACGGACAGCGCGGGTCTTCATGGACCCGGCATCCGAACCAGCCTCGCGCTCAGTCAGCGCGTAGGAAGCCATTTCACCGTTGGCGATGTCCGGCAGGACCTTGCTCTTCAGCTCGTCGGAGCCCTTGAGGATCAGGCCCATGGTGCCCAGCTTGTTCACAGCCGGGATAAGGGAGGACGAGCCACAGACGCGAGCAACTTCCTCAATGACGATGCAGGCCGCAACCGAGTCCGCACCCTGACCACCGAACTGCTCCGGCACGTGGACGGCGTTGAAGCCAGCCTCGTTGAGAGCCTTCAGGGCCTCCTCCGGGAAACGCTCATTCTCATCGACGTCCGCTGCGTACGGAGCAATCTGCTTCTCCGCCAGATCACGGATAACGGCGCGGAGCTCCTGGTGCTCCTCTGGCAGCTGGAACAGGTCGAATCCTGGGGTCAAAGCCATGTGGGTGTTCCTCCCGATTTAATGATTCCGATGTCGTGTTCGATATCGCGCTCTACGCATTTCTACGTAGCACTATCACCGCACGACGTAATTATCTTCGTTTGATACTAATGGCTAACACTTTGTTGCACCCGCGAAATTCGTAAAATTCTCGCGTTGCCGCGCGGCGCCCACAGAATAAACTGCGCTAGGAATTCTCGCAGCAGCGATGTCGCCCAGTACCTTAACGGCGTATAGGCTCCGACGACACACCAGGATTCCAGCCCCCGTTCGCGCACGAGCTTCGCTACCCGTGGCGCATGAAAATCACTGGTCACAACAACTGTTCCAGCGCTCAACGCACCGTCCATGCCGCGCATCAACTCGCACGCATAGTCAATGTTTTCCGACGTATTCGTCGATTGGTCCTCGGCAATCAACTCGATGTCGCCACGCTTTACGACGTCCCCAGCGTTCGCCTCCAACCACTCCGCCATGGCATCCGCTTCGGAACTGATGGCATCTGTCACCGCTTCACTGCCGCGCCCACCGGAGCAGATGATTCGCTCGGTGCGCTCATCACACGCTGCTACTGCCCGCTGCAATCTTTTGGCCAGCAGGGCCGAGGGCCGATTGTTCTTCAATGCGCATCCCAGCACAATCACGGTGTGTGGCGGTACAGTTGGCTTTTTGGCAGCACATCGAAGGCGAACGGCCTCGAAAACTATCGCTGCGGCTCCTGGTACTGCGAGGCCGGCGAGCAGGGGCGTCGTCAAGCGATGCGATGCGCGGGCGTAATAGGCGCGGTAGCTGGCCAGCGTCCACGCGGCACCGACTGCGGGAAGAACCCACCGTGGAGGTCTGCGATTGGGCAGGCGTGGTGGGCGTAGCTCCGAACTAGCGGCGACACGTAGTCCGCCGACGAGGAGCATGGAACCGAAGCCTGCACCGAGGCACGCGAGCGTTTTTCTCATCAGAGCTTCCACGTTAACTGTTCTGGGACGTTGATAGTCCAGTCGACGAGCTGTTGCGGATTGTGCTTGGCCATGTGCTGAGATTCCTGCTCGGCCCACATGTCCCAGTGTTCCTCGAAGTGGTCGTCGCGAGCCATGGCGCGGGCAAAGCGAGTCTGCGTGTCCAGCTCTACCCAGACTCCCCACGCGTTGCCGTCGCCGATGGCACGGGCAGCGGCAAGATTAGCTTCAGTGACAGCGCCGCAGCCTTCGACGATGAGAGAGCAGTCCGGTGGCGTCGGCACCCACTCAGCGAATTCGCCGGCGTACCAGTCCCAACGGCGATAACCACGCTCATCGGCCGGTAGCGCGGGGTTCAAAATGGTCTCCGCGACTGCGGCCGATGCTTTGTGCAGGCCGGACCAGCCCGGATAGACATCCTCCAAGTGGATAACTGGCCAGCCGAGGATACTGTGCAACTTTGCCGAAAAGGTGGTTTTGCCACTGCCGGAACGGCCGTCGATAAGCAGAATCATCGTGATCGAAACGCCTTTACTACGCCACGCCCAGGAAGCGGAACTCCCCGGCCCACACGGAAATACCGATTGCTGCGACGGCGATGGCGAGGCAGGCAGCCATGGTGACATAGTCACGCGCGGCCAATGTCGAGGTGTGCCACCACGTACGCTTAATCGGCGCGCCAAAACCGCGGGCTTCCATGGCGGTAGCCAGCTTGGTGCCGCGGCGCAGCGCAAACACCAGCAGAGCGAACACCTGGGAAATAGTGCGGCGGATTGCGCCGTGGTCACCCAAACCGCGTGCGCGACGGGCTCGGGTCAGCGCCTGCCAATCACTGATGAACAGACCGACGAGCCGCAGACTCGCCACCGTTGCCAGCACAAACCGGCTGGGCAGCTTGAGAACCTGCGCCAGCCCATTGCCCAGATCGGTGGGATCGATATTAGCTGTCAGCACGATAACTGGAGTACCGATAGCCAGCACACGCAACATGATCGCGATGGCCAGGGAAATGGAATTATCCGTCACATGCGCAAGCAGAAAGGAGAAATACTCTTTGCCCTCCGGGTTGCCGTAGAGCGCCATCGAGATGCCCGAGATGGGCGCGGCGATGAGAAGCGGCAGGCTGCGTCCTAGAAAACGACGAAAACCCAAACCCGACAGTGGCACCAAGAAAAGCGTGCAGACAATTGCCACCACTGCGGAGACCCAGTCGATGGAAATCAGCAGCGGTGTGGTGAGCAAGAATAGGCCCAGAACTCTCGCCACCGGGTTGACCGTCGCGAGGAAAGGCTGCTTGCTCTGCTCGGCGCTCTGCGTACCTTCAGCCGTACCGGCGGAACCGACTTCAGTCACGATTTCCCTCCTACTTCGCCCTGGCCGCGCGAACCGCTATTGCTGCTAGGACCGGCCTGCTCCCCCGAACCACGCTGTCCCGGCGCCACACGGCCTGACCGCTCCGGATGAAACGCATCCATGTCGACGACGTAGTCCCCCATTGCTTGGACCACCAACGGATCGTGGGTAATCGAAATAACAGTTCGACCGTCGTCTGCAAGTTGGCGAAGCAAAGTGAGCAGCTCGGTGAATGTCCGGCGGTCTTGGCCGAAGGTCGGTTCGTCGAGAAGCACAATATCCGGCGCTGTCGCCAGCATGGTCGCCACCGACAGACGTCGCTTCTCACCGCCGGAAAGCGAGAATGGATTCGCCTTGGTCAGGGCGGTTAGTCGCAGCCGCTCAAGTAATTCCTCGATGCGCTGATCAGTGTTGACACCGACAAGCTTGGGGCCAAGCTGCAACTCTTCCAGCACTGTGCCGGTGACGAATTGATGCTCGGGGTCCTGGAATACCGTGCCAATCCGAGTAGCCAACCTCTTCGATGGCCATTTCCACGGCGCGCTACCGCTGCCTGCCACTTGGACCGTGCCCGCCATCGGCTCAAGCAGACCGCCGAGCGTCAGCGCTAACGTGGACTTGCCGCTGCCATTGTGACCAACAATGCAGGTGGAAGCTTGAGATGGGATTGAAATTGATACACCGCGAGCAATCGGTTCAACAGTTTCGCCACCGCTGAACCAGGACTTCTTCGCGCCATAGCCGATGGCCAACTCGCGGGTTTCAATCGCGATGTCACCGCTAGGGTGCCCATCCTGGTCGCAGGCAACGGAACGCGCGTCCGGCAGCGCGGGCGGCGCATTCGGAATCCACACCCCAGCATCCGTCAGAGCCTGCCCGTGGTCTTCCAAGACTCGATGAGGCGCACCATCGGCAATCACACCTTCGCGGCCCAGCACGATGATGCGGTCGACCACATCGACCCACGCATCCACTCGATGCTCGACCACGATCAGCGCCGCACCGGTTCTCTCCGCCGCGGTAATCGCCGCATCGCGCAGTACCGGCACACCGGCCGGATCGATGTTGGCCGTCGGCTCGTCCAAGCAAATGACCCGTGCGCCCATCGCCAGCACACCCGCCAATGCGAGGCGCTGTTTCTGTCCCCCGGAAAGCCGGTGCGTGGGATGGTCCAGCGGCAAATCCAGTCCCACCACATCCAGGCTGGCGCGTACTCGGTTGCCGATCTCAGCCGGGGCAACGCCAAGGTTTTCCGCACCAAAGGCAACATCGTCGCCAACGCGGGCACTAATCGTCTGCGAGTCAGGGTCTTGCAGCACTAAGCCCACCGAGCCCCGTGCGGAAGCGGGAGTACAACCTTCAATCAGGAGCTCTCCGGTGGCTTCGCCATCGGAGTCGTCGCCAAGCACGCCAGCAATAGCGGCAAGCAGCGTCGACTTCCCCACCCCCGACGCGCCGAGCAACAGCACCTTTTCACCACGCTCGACGTCCAGCGTGATGTCATTCAGTACCGCAGCTTTGCGCCCCGCGTGCCGATATCCGAACCCCCGCGCGCTCACCGCAGGGACATTTCCGCTTGACGACGGCCCCCGCGTCAACTCCTCATCTGTCATCGATTTTTCCTAGACGTCGCCGTGCCGCTCTCGCCCGATGGCAAACCGATCCAGCGCTCCAGTTGCCGCCAGTGCCTTAGCCAGGAAGTAAGCCAGCAGACCGGCGAGGACGGCACCAGACAGCGCCGTGGAGATCAGGTAGATGATGTTGAATTCGAAAGTCTTGGCCAGGTTGCCGGTGAAAAACTCATAGGTCCACGCGCCGACACCTGCCATGAGACCGGAGATAACCACGGTGGCCAGGTTGTAGCTCTTATACGCCAGAATGAGGAACACCAGCTCCGCGCCGAGCCCCTGCGCCAAACCTGAGTACACGGTAGGGATACCCCACTGGTTACCGATTAGTGCTGAAACTGTCGCTGCGATTACCTCAACGAAGATAGCGGCACCTGGCTTGCGAATGATGTACGCGCCGAGTGGCCCACCGAGGAACCACATACCCGCGACCAAACCGCCAAGGCCAGGAGTAAGCGCGTTGACTGCTTCATAGCCCGCACCGCCGATGATGTTCCAGATAACAAAAATCAGGCCAACGGCCACGCCGATAACAGCTGCAATGATGATGTCAATATTGCGCCATGAGAAGTTAGCGCGTGCTGCACTCGCCGATTGCGTCATCTCACTTGCTCCCATTTTTTCTTTAACTCGAGCGATATTGCTCAAAAGATTTTGATGTATTCATTAGCGGCATATGGGGCCTGTGCCGACACGCCCTAAGCACTAACTTTTGCCTACCCTACCGCGCCCAGCAGATGGCCTAGATAACATAAGGAACCATGACTAAAGCCGAGCGGTCATCTACTGGAGATACCCCAACTGCCCAAACCCCTCATCCGCCGACAGTCGGCGATGAGAGGACAGCCGCGGATTCCGCAGTGAAAACTGCCGAGTTCCCTGGTGCTGACAACACCGCTGAGCAGGAAAGTTCTCGCCCATACTACATGCCCTCATTGACGTGGGGCGAGAGACTTGACCTGTCTGCGAAGCAGTGGTGGCCACTCATCGGAGTTGTTATTGCGATACAGCTTGTCGCTCGCATTCTGGTTCTGACTAGCCATGGTTTTTACTGGGATGACTTCATCATCGTTGGCCACCTTTACGACACCTCGCTGCTGAGCAAGGACTACCTGCTTCAGGATCACGACGGGCACCTTGCACCACTGGCCTTCCTGGTGCAAGGCCTCTATCACCTCATTGCGCCGTGGAACTGGTGGCTGCCGGCTATCACCATGGCCGTGATGTCGGTAGCGCTGACATACGCCACCACTAAGCTCTTTGAGCTTCTCACTGGCCGCACGCTGGTGTCGCTCTTCCTCATCACGGTCGTCGCCTGGACTCCGCTGATGCTTCCGGGAGACACCTGGTGGTCGGCTGCGGCCAATTCCCAGCCGTTCCACCTGGCATTCGTGGTTTTCATGATTGTCGCTATTCGCACCACTATGCGTCGTTCTTTCGGCCCCCGCCCGTGGGAAGCCGCTGGTCTGTTTGTACTGCTGGCAGTGGCGCTGGGATTCTTTGAGAAGTCCCTGGCTATCGCACCGATTTCGATGCTGGTTGTCATCACTTTGGCTTACATGGAGCGCAGCAATATCCTGCAGGTTCTCCGTCGCGGCCTAGTCATCTGGATCCCATCGATGCTGCTGACCGGCACCTGGGCACTGTGGTACTACTTCGGCCCCGCCGAAACTACCGGCTTCATTTCTGACAAGCTACAGCCCGAACTGTTCTTCAACGGCCTCGGCCAGATTTTTGCCGGCATCATCGGCGGGCCAACAAGCTGGGAACGTTGGGCCCCGGGACAGCCGTTTGCCTCCGCTTCGTCTCAGCTGATTACTCTCGGCGGCATTATTCTGTTGATTCTGTCTGCCACCCTCATTGGCCGCGACTACCGTGGCTGGGCTCCGTGGACGCTATCGGTGGCGTACATGTTCACCACCTTGTTCGCCATCACCCTGTTCCGCTCGGGAGAGAACACCTCCGGCGTGCTGGCGCACACTTTGCACTACTACTCTGATGTCGCGCTCGTAATCGCTATCTGTGTCGCGATCTCCCTGGCGGGACTCCCGCCAAAGGACGAGGCGCCGGCTCTGCTACCGGCTCGTACGCACATTCTGATTTGGTCGCTGGGTGTCGCACTGGCTGTCACCTCCTCGATTTCCGTGGTTACCTACCGCAATGCCTGGTCTGATGACATCGCAATGGAGTGGATCGGCAACACCAAGGCGTCGCTGTCCGCGCTGCGAGAGGAGGCCGACGCCGCTGGCCCCGACAAGGCGATCGACTACAACCTCATTGACCAGCCCGTCCCCTTCGAGATTCTCGTGCCCGTCGCCGCTCCGATGAACATGTACTCGCGCGTGTTTGATGCGGTCGCCGATCGCCCACCATTTGAGCGCGTCACCGGTCACCCACGCATGTTCAATACCGACGGTTCGCTTATCGACGCCAAGGTCTCCAAGATCACCCGGGTCACCGATGGCCCTGTCGAGCAGTGTGGCCATCACATCACAGTTGGTGAGGACGGCACTGCGTCGGAGGACATCAAGCTTGAGAACATCATCAAGCTCGGTGACTGGGTGCTTGAGTTCCCGGCCACCGCCTCTGAGGACATGGATGTGCGCCTGTCGCTACCCAATCCTTTCGAGACTGAAGAGCAAACCCGCGCTGGTTCCACGGTCGTGAAGATGAACAACGATCTGCGGCCACGCTATGCGTACCTCAACGGTGGCGGAAATACTCTCCGTGTCGATGTGGAAAAGGCGACTCCGGGGGCAACGCTATGCATCGGCGCGGGGGCGATTGGCCCCTTGGTTCCCGCAAGCCGTTAAGAATCCTCTAAGATATTGCTTTAAGATAATGTGAGAAAAGTTCATTAGCCCTTGTAGCTATTGTTTTTCCGACAGAGGAGCCACATCCATGCGTAACCGCATCGCCGGCGCTATCGCCGCATCCGCCATTGCCGCAGCAGCCCTGGTCGCTTGCTCTCCCCCGAACGAGGTTGACTCGGACGTAAAGGTCGGCGACCAGGCCAACCCGTCGGAGACCTTCGAGCAGAAGGCCACCACACCGGCACCCTCCGACGAGATGACTCCTGCTGAGACCGCAGAGATGTAACTGCAGATTCAATAATTGAAACTGCGAAAACCGAGGTAGTTAGCAAACAGAAACGCAGTCACTACCCCTTGTGCCCACTCATCGATGGGGCGCGAAAGAATTACCGCCCGGCCATGGTGTCCGGGCGGTTTTGGTTCTCTGGGGGGCAGCCTAGAGCCACGATGAGAGCCTAGGAAAACTCAAATTCCACGTGGTCACCATCACGGATTACCGCGCTGGTTGCGCCATTTTCCAGGTTCAGCTCGACAATGAGCGAGGGCATCTCGCCGGAAACTCCAGCCTCACCCGAGGCCCCGGCAGCATCGTCCACGAGCGCCGCATCGGTCGCGATCACGCGGTAGCGAAGGAAACCATTGCGCAATTCATCAGTCTCCACGCGAGCGGAGTGCAGCCATGGGAATCGGCGGCGCAACGCAACGAGCTGCTGATAGGAGCGGTAGAGAGCCTCGCCGAGCGTAGAGAGTTCCTCCGGACTATCCGGGAACACTGGACGAACCTGGTCGTCACCGCCGATGCGTTCCTCTTTGAGACCGGTATAGCCCTGTTCGTCACCGTAGTAGATCAGTGGCACACCGGCCACGGTAAACAGCACCGTTGCCGCCAGCACGGCCTTGTCGGCCCCTACCTGTGTCGCAATGCGTGAAACATCGTGGTTTCCCACAAACGTCACCGGCACAAAAGACTCCGCGAAGGTGTTATGGCGCTTCAGAGTCCAGTCCAACTCGAAGAAGTTTTCCTCCTTCAGCGCCGACCAGGTCGCTTTCCACAGCTCGTATTCCGTCACCGAGTCCATGCCGGACACCGACACAATCTCCGCATAGTCGCCGTGGATGACCTCCCCGTAGATAAAAGCGTGCGGGTGCTCAGCACGCACTCGCAGCAAAACCTTGTGCCAGAACTGTGGATCCACTGCGTAGGCCGCATCCAGGCGCCAGCCATCAATCCCCCGCGCCAGCCAGTAATTCATGACGTTCACGACAAAATCAACAGTCGCGTCACTGGTGTGATCGAATTCGACCAAACTCTCATGGCCCTCAAACACCGGCGCGGTCATGTCGCCATCTGAGTGCGTAAACGCAAAGAGCTGCGCTTCTTCAGAGTCAGGGTTTTCCTTCGCGGTCTTCAGCGCGGGTGCCTCTGACCCGATGTGGTTGAAGACGCCGTCGAAAAGCACTTTGATGCCGCGCTCATGGGCAGCTTCGATGACGGCCTTCATGTCCTCTTCGGTGCCCAGGCGCGAGTCAATGCGGTAGTAGTCCTCGGTATCGTAGCCGTGACTAGTCGACTCGAATACTGGCGCCAGCTGAAGGACGTTGAGCCCGAGCTTCTGGACGTACGGAAGCCAGTCAATCAGTTTGCGAATTCGATTGACCGGCGCGGCGCCTCGATCCTTCTCACGGATGGGCGCTCCCACAAACCCCAGTGGATAGACGTGCCATCCAATCGCCCACTTCGTCCACTCAGGTGCGGCGGCAGCGAGCGTCTTATCAGGGGCGTTGGGGGTAGTGGACATTGTCCTATGCATCCTCTCTAGGTGCCTGAGGCTGATTGGAATTATCTGGTGCCGTCGCAGCCTCAGGGGTCGGTGAGGTCTCCCCCGCCGATTCGCTTGACGACGCCCGCGCCTGGCCCGCATGCGACTTCGGCGTGCCAAGGCCTGCATTCCGCGGCCGTGGAGGCACGGAACCTGCTGCGGGCATGGTCGGAGATGCGACAGGGCGCTCCGGCGGTTGGCTCTTCGACGGGTTCAGTGCATCCAGCGCGATTTGGATTTCCGTGCGCATGCCGCTGACCATGGCTCTCTCCACAATTTTAAACTTGGAGTTGTGAAGAAAGAAGGGATTACCCGCTTCCGGGCCACCGGTGCCGAGGAACATGTAACAGCCCGGCGCTTCACGGGAAAAATACGAGAAATCATCCGAAGGAGCCCACGGATCGGCAGCGAACACCTTGGACTTGCCAACCGCCTTCGTCGCCGCATGCCAAGCACGATTGACCGCAATGTCGGCGTTGACCACCATCGGGTACGGAATCTGCCAGTCGAAAGTCGCCTGTGCACCGTGAGCCTGGCAGACGCCGTTGACGACGGCCTCGATACGCTGGCAGACAATCTCCCAGTCGGCCTCATCCACCGAGCGGATGGACACTTCCAGGTTGGCCGTATCCGGAATCACGTTGCCGGCCTCACCTGAATGCAGTGAGCCGACATTGACAATGTTCATGTGCTTCGGATCCACATCGCGGGAGACAATCGTGTTCAGCATGAGAGTCACCTCGCTGGCGATGAGCACCGGGTCAATCGACAGCTGCGGGTTCGAGGAGTGCCCGCCACGGCCACGAATCGCGATGGAGACGATGCCCGACATAGTTGTCACTCGCCCAGCGCAAATCCCAACATGCCCCACCGGATGCGGCGCGACGTGGAAGGCATAGACCTCATCTAAGTCATCGGCGGCGCCCTTGTCGACCAGCTCACGAGCCCCGCCCGGCAGCATTTCTTCGGCGTGCTGGAAGATGCACAGCACCTTGCCGTGCAGCTGATCGCGCATTCCGGAAAGCACCTTCGCAGTGCCCAGCAGCATCGCCGTGTGAACATCATGACCACAGGCGTGCATCACACCCGGCGTGCGCGAGGCGTACGGCAGTCCCGTTTCCTCCTGTATCGGCAGCGCGTCAATATCCGCGCGGTAGCCGATCACACGGCCCGTGCTGGGGTCGCCTGCTGTGCCCTCGATGACGCCAATTACGGACGTCGGGGTCAACCGGTACGTCGGGATGTCCCACTGGTTGAGCAGATCCTCAATCATGTCCGAGGTCCGGTACTCCCGGAAGCTCAGCTCCGGATTCTGGTGCAGTTGGCGACGCCATGCCACCGCCTCTTCGATGGGTACTTCAAGGCGGTGCGACGGCAGGGTGTCGTTAGCATCAGTCATGGTTCATAGCATGACAGAAAATGGACTCCACGACGAGCAGCTACGGAAATTCCCTCACCCATTTTCGCTTCACGACGGCCACAGCGCCCCGACATCTCCCCTGCTAGAGGTGGCTTAAGCGCTGCCAGCGAGCTGCTAGTTTCCGGCACCCCAAAAATCCACGGTGAGTTCTGCCAACCACCATGGATCAATCGTGCCGCACATCTCACGCGCCGAGTGCATGGAGACCATCGCAGCTCCGATATCGATGGTGTCGATACCCAGTCGCGTTGCAGTGATCGGGCCGATAGTGGAGCCGCATGGCTTGTGGTTCGCAGAGACAAAATACTGCACCGGCACTTCCTGGCCAATGCGCTTAGAGGTTTCCGCTGCAATTCGGACAACCTCGGCCTGACCAGCCGCCGTGGTGGCATAGCGCTGGTTGGCATTGATCTTCAGCACTGGGCCAGCATTGAGTTCCGGCTGGTGCCCCGGCTCGTGTTCACCTGCATAGTTCGGGTGCACACCGTGTGCGCCGTCGGCAGAGAGACAGATGGAACCGCGGTAAAGCTGCTGGGTGCGTTCCAGGTCAGCGCCTGTGGCCGCTGCGATGCGGGACAGAACGTCGGCAAGCAGTGGCCCTGCAGCGCCCGTGGTGGAGGCGGACCCGACTTCCTCGTGGTCAAAAGCCACCATGACGGGGATAGTGGTTGACGTGCTCCAGTCTTGGCGGAGCAAGGCCTCGAAGGCGACCAGGGATGAGTGAACACTGAGCAGGTTGTCGAGTCGACCTGAAGCCAGGAACTCATCGTGAGCACCGAAGGTGCGCGGCTGCTGAGTGTCGAAGGAAATGAGGTCCCAGGCGACGATGTCGTCGATAGACAGTCCCGCAGCATCGGCGATGACCTGGTGCACATCGGTGCCGAAGGTATCCATTCCGATAATCGGTGCAGTGTGATTCTGCTTGTGGAGCTTCAACCCCTCTTCGTTAACCGCACGATTGAGGTGGATAGCCAACTGCGGAATACGCGCGACCGGGCCGGTGCGAGCAAGGTGCTCATTGCCATTTTTATCAATTACACGACCGGCGAACTCAATTTCGCGGTCGGTCCAGCTCCCCAACAGCGCGCCGCCATAGACTTCGACGGCGACCTGTGCATAGCCTGCGGCGGAGGTGCGCGCGTTGGGCTTCACACGAAAACCGGGCGAATCCGTGTGGGAACCCACAATACGGAAACCGGTCAAATCGGCAGCCGGTGCCTCCGGGACGATCCAAGCAACGGCAGCGCCATCGCGACGCAGGACGTAGGCACCGGGTTCGCTTGGCCACTGTTCGTGCTCGTCGACGACCGTGGCACCGGCTGCACTCAGACGGTCAACGACCTGTTGTGCCGCATGAAATGAGCTTGGCGACGCAGCCACAAAATCAATTAGATCCTCAACGTGACTGAGCGCTGCCGCCGGAACGCTGCGCGATGCCGCGTCCGAGGTATCCGCCGAATCCGGAGACTCAGGGGTGAGTGCCGAAGAAATAGCCATAGCCAAACTCCTACTTCAAATTTGATTCCGCATTTCATTGTATTGGAGGGCACAACTGTATTGGAGCCCACAACTGACCGCGACCGAGTATTAAGCCGGTCCACAGTGTGATGCAGCTTTCATGTTGGGAACGGTATCCGCTTAGTCACTTTTGCCCGTTTTAACTCGATATCGGGCATATTCAGACATATAGTGGCAACCGCATCAAAGAAAACCATTTGAATACAGAAACTCTCAAACCGGAGTCCCGACCGGATTCCGACCACAGAAAGGGTTTATACCGTGAGCCTTGAAAACCTGTTCCCCCGTTCTTTCACTACCAAGCGCGCCTTCTTCTCTCAGCCGCTGCGCGAGGCTCTTGCCCGCGACACCAGCAGTGACGCTAACGCAGTCCACTTCGGCCACCAGGTTAAGAGCACCCGGAACGAGATCTACAGCGACATGTCTCCCCGTGACATCGTCTCTATGCTGAGCCGCTAAATCTAGCGCTTCCTCAAGTCGAATAAGACCATTGGCTCTGGCTGAGGAAATTTCAACGTCTCCACAGCAGCTAATTCACTGCCAAAACCAGGTCCAACCTCGCCTGTATCACCATCGCCATACCGATGTACCGCAAACGCGTGGCAGCCACCAATAACTAGCATCAATGCCAGCGTCAAGAGCATCGCGGTAATCCCCGAATACATAAATCCGCCGGTATATGGCGTAGCAGCAATCGGGTTTGTCACAGGAAACGTCAGCAGGACCACTAGCAACGCAATACCGATATACGGCCACTGTCTGGTCAATCGGGTCCGCGCCATGGCGACCAAACCGAACACAGACGTGACCAGCATCAACATGTAATGGGTCCAAAGAATCGATGAGAATGTGGCTGCAATAAGCCACGCGCCCGTGATTAGGAATTCAAACCGGTAGACCGAGTTCAACCACGCAACTGCCGTGACCATCAACACCACGCCAAGCGCAATACACAGTGGAATCGTTTTCACATGACTCGGATAATCACGAACCACTGTTACTAATAAATCAGGTTTTCCCAGGTCTGTGGCTAAAGTCGACGCCAACGACTGATTCGCACCGCCGACCAAGACCGATGAACCAATGTCGCCGATTCGATCAATCCAATCCGAAATCACCGCCATATCAACGCGGATAAACATCCAGACCGCCAGTACCGCCGTGGTGGCCAGCGACCAGAGGGCTGCGCGCCGTCGATAAGCGAAAAAGAGCATCACAGCGATGAGCGCATACGGAGTCAATTTAATGGATGCGACGATGCCGAGCACGATGCCCGCGAGCCAAGGACGAGTGTGCGAGGCAGCAAGACCATAGGCGACACCCGCGACGATCAGCGGTGTCGTCTGACCGATCCAGAACGAATTAATAGTGGTCGGCAGAGCGAATACGCATGCGGTAACCAGCGCTGCGATACCCCAGGGCATGGTGGACCGAAACCACAGGTGGTAGGAAGCTACGACGAGGACCACGACGGCCATTCCGGAGAGAAACAGCAACCAAGCAACCGAGGTTTCAAAGCTCATGACGTGGGATATCACTCCCAGAGCCTTTGCGAACAAAGGGTTTTGCACAAAGGGATGCGTAAATGGCGCAGACACTTCCTGCGCCAGGCGTGGCCAGACCTCTCCACTCATGGCAGTGAAATCGATTGGATCGGCGTCATAAAGATGGGACTCAAGTCCCCTGTCCATAAGTAGCCCGCCTACCCAGAGCGAAGCCCAATCGTCCGGCTGAGTACGACCATTCCAGGCCAACAGCGAGGCAAGACCACCGAGCAGCGAGACCAGAATAAGAGGCCAGCTCATCACAGGCGATTGCGCCAGCGCGGGGGTCTGACTGGGTTTGCGAGCCCGCATTTTTCGCGAGACCTGTGACCGAGACTTCGCAGCAGCACGTTGCGACTCCGCAGCCTGTGACGATGCGCCATCCTGTGACACAGGTCCTTCTGCCTGACTATGCCGTCCCACGTTCCTCCTCATCGCTGGTAAGCGCCTCTATCTAATGTAGTGATTCCAATACGGCAGTGGTTACACCCCGCAAGAACCCACAAGGTATGACGGCTTACTTTGAACAAAGTGCCAGGAGGACGACAGTTGGCGGCCGTGATGGCCGGAGGACTATCGAATCTGTGAAATAGTGCCGATGGTCGTAATCAGCTGATCTCCATCGCTGTCGACCACGGCGGCTATGGGCATGCGCTCCATCTCATCCGGGCCGACATCGTAGCCCTGCGAGACCTCTGCCGTAATAATCTTTCCGGTCGGGCCTTCCTCAATGCGCGGATTACGAACGACCACATGAACCAGACTGAACTTCGCGGTGATGTGAACTTCTCCGCGGTAGCTCTCCCCTTCGACATCACTGTTGTCATTGTCGCGGGTGAATGAGACGACACCGGCCTCAGGCTCTAGGGCACCGTTCTTGGCAGTGACGCCACCACCCAGTGCGCCGAATACCTTCTCCAGCGCAGATACAGAAATTACTAAATCCTCGCTGGAGGGAGCCGGGGCATTCTTGCCCGGAGCATCCGAATAATTCAACGGGATGTAGATTTCCTCGGCCTCATTAATGGAGCCGGCTGCCGGGTAAACATAAATGCCCCAGTTTTCACCAGCTGGGGTCTCTGGCGGGTCAACAACAATGCGAGCCTCAAAGCTGCCGTCATCTGTCATCGGGGTAGCCTGACGAGCGATAGAACGTCGCATGTCGACGCCCTGGTTCGGTATCGCCTCGAGAGTTCCAGCCGGCGTGACCCAGGCAATGTTGTCGTGCGGATGTTTCCGCGACGAGGACGGAGCACCTTCACTTGGCTTCCAGGAGTCTGGGAACGCACTGTAGAGAACGTAAACGCCATTGGGCACACCCGGAGGAATTGGAAGCGGGTAACCACCACGGTTGGCCGACGGATTAAAACCACTGCCGCGAACAATGAGAACATCGCCGCGATGAACTGTGGCGCCTTCAGCTGGTGTGCCGTCCTCAAAAGTGACAGAAACTTCCGGGGATTCGACATACTGCGGATCCTGCGGCTGGAAGTTCTCCGCTGGATTAATCACATTGGGAAAGTTGTCTGGCACGATTGGCTTCGCAGTTTCAGCCATTGCTGGGGACACAAACGCTGAAAGGACCATGGCGCCGGACAGCGAAACCGCAGTAACACCTCTGCGCGCACTCTGCCTCACCGGTCGACGCTTGCCTTCTCCAACGGGCGATGATTCGGAGCCGGACGAAAGGCGAGTTTCGTGAGCCCCCGCAAGATGGCGGTGGGAATGATCGAAAGTCAAGAACTTCAGACTGTGCATACAAGCAATGTACACCTGCATATTAGGCTCACCTAACGCATTTATTAAGGCGCGCCTTATCCACCCCCGTTTGAGTCTCAACGCTGGGATTGGAAGAAATGGTTGAGAGCAAAAGAAAACCGCGGCCAAGCCCAATAGAGCTCGACCGCGGCTTGCTTCAGCAGCTTTGACGCAACCAATTACTCCGCGGTAATCGGCAGGTAGACGCGACCACCCTGATCAGTGAACTCCTGGGACTTCTCAGCCATGCCGGCCTCGATAGCTTCAACGGAGTCCAGGCCGTGTTCCTTCGCGTAGTCCTGCACATCCTTGGAAATACGCATGGAGCAGAACTTCGGACCACACATGGAACAGAAATGCGCGGTCTTTGCCGGCTCTGCGGGCAGGGTCTCATCGTGGTAATCCAGCGCAGTGTCCGGATCCAGAGCCAGTGCAAACTGGTCATGCCAACGGAACTCGAAGCGGGCCTTCGACAGCGCGTCGTCACGCTCCTGAGCGCGCGGCAGCCCCTTTGCCAGGTCAGCGGCATGCGCGGAAATCTTGTAAGTAATCACGCCGACCTTGACGTCGTCGCGGTTCGGCAGACCCAGGTGCTCCTTCGGCGTGACGTAGCAGAGCATGGCGGTACCAGCCTGCGCAATGATTGCCGCGCCGATAGCCGACGTGATGTGGTCATAGCCCGGTGCGATGTCGGTTGCCAGCGGGCCGAGGGTGTAGAACGGAGCTTCCTCACACCACTCCTCTTCCCACTTCACGTTGTCAGCGATCTTGTGCATCGGAACGTGGCCTGGGCCTTCAATCATGACCTGGCAGCCGCGGGACTTGGCGATCCTGGTCAGCTCGCCGAGGGTCCGCAGCTCAGCCAGCTGGGCCTCATCGTTAGCGTCGGCAATGGAGCCCGGACGTAGGCCGTCACCGAGGGAGAACGTGACATCGTACTGTGCCAGAATGTCGCACAGCTCAGCGAAGCGCGTGTAGAGGAAGCTCTCCTGGTGATGCGCGAGGCACCATGCGGCCATAATCGAACCACCGCGGGAGACAATGCCGGTAACGCGGTTGGCGGCCAGTGGCACGTAGCGCAGCAGCACACCCGCGTGAACGGTCATGTAGTCCACGCCCTGTTCGCACTGCTCAATGATGGTTTCGCGGTAGATTTCCCAGGTCAGCTTGGCCGGGTCACCCTTAACCTTCTCCAGCGCCTGGTAAATCGGCACCGTACCAACCGGCACCGGGGAGTTACGCAGAATCCACTCGCGGGTTTCGTGAATGTCCTTACCGGTGGACAGATCCATGATGGTGTCCGCGCCCCAACGGGTCGCCCACACCATCTTCTCCACCTCTTCGGAGATGGACGAAGTCACAGCCGAGTTACCAATGTTGGCGTTGATTTTGGTGGCAAAGCGCTTGCCAATAATCATCGGCTCGGTCTCCGGGTGCTTGTGGTTGGCCGGAATCACGGCACGCCCCGCAGCAACCTCTTCGCGAACAACTTCCGGATCCACATTTTCACGAGCGGCAATGAATGCCATCTCCGGGGTGACAATTCCCGCTCGGGCCCATGCCAGCTGCGTCTTGACCTTCGGGGCCTCCTCAGAGCCTGCAACCGCCGGCACTGCCGGAGCCTTCGGCCAAGAGTCACGAGTCTTAGCCAACCCCTCCTTCAGGTTCAGTTCCGGGTTTTCCTCGGTGTAAATACCCGAGGTGTCGTACGCATCGAAGTGAGTACCGTCCGTCAGGTTGATTCGACGGACTGGAATGCGCAGGTTCGCCTCACCGAAATCGTTGCTGAACGCAACCTCGTCGTAATGCTTGTTGCTGCGGTAAATCGGGCCAGTTGTAACCTCGCCCTCTTTCGGCGGAGCGGATACAGATACACGTGCGGCCATGAAGCAACACATCCCTTTCCTACGCTGGTATTACCCAGATTCAGGTTCGTCCGGTCGACGCTCGATCCCTAGCGTCCTCTCAGTGCCGGAATTTCGGTTGGCACTCCCGTGGTTTTGTAATGCGCCTCATAGTCTAACCAATCGTTCGGATTACTTCGGTCATTACACCCGCGCTGTCCACCAACGCTTAACGACGCCCCGGAGAACGCACCCCAAAGGTGCAGGTGGTGGCTACGCAGAGGCGTCGTTTTGCACGGCGACCGCGTTGTCCACACCCCTAAAAGTTATCCACAGCCGGTCTATTTTTTCGGCTTCTCAGCAAGCGCAATTACGACCGCGGTGTTATATCTTTCTCACACAAATTCTTTGGGGAGGGAAAATTGAAAAAGGCGACTACTGCCGCCCTACTGTCAGCACTTCTATGGGGAATAACGGGGACTAGTTGCGCATCGACCGAGGCATCCGGCAAAGACGTTCAGCCTGCCGGCGACAATGCGACAACCATCACTACTGACTCGGGCGTGACGTTACCCGCGGGTGTGCTTCCACCCAACAATCCGCCGGAGCCCGGTGATGCTCCACTTGGTCCCGATGGGCACTACAACTACGACGCACCCGAATTCGTCCTGACCAATCCGTGTGACGACCCTGAGATTATGGGGCGCCTCGACAGGCTGGGGTTCCGGGAGCAGACGTACATGGAGGGCCGAATCGAAGGTAATAAACAGATTGGCTGCGTTATCGAATCCGACGCTTCCGGCCTGTTGAGCATCTGGCATGCCGCGGTCGCTCACTCGCAACTCGAGCGCTACAGTGCCGAGCCTTTGGCTCATCACGAAGGAATTTTCAATTGGGTGACATTCACTCAAACAGAACCGCTCGGAAGCTCTGCCTGTATTGCTTCTGTCGAAACAGAACAAGGGGCTCTCGGATTCGTTATCGACACAACCGGACAAGATAGCCCTGACCCACAGCACCGACGATGCGCTCCCGTAAATGAGCTGTTAATTGATTACTTGGGGGAAGAATCATGATGCATGCCGTAATTCCAACAATCGACTCTGCAATTCAGAAGTTCAGTATTACGAATGTTCTAGCAAGCGGTTCCAGATTTATGCAGCCCAACTTGGCCGGCTACTCACAGGTTCCGTCACTCCAGCTGGTGGCGACAGAACACAGTCTCGCAATTTCCGGCAGTTCAGGAAGCTCTGCCGCCGTCGGCTTGTCTCTGGGCAAACAACTCACCTGGGCGCAAACGAATCTCGCTGACTTCCGTCGCGTGATCACTGAGCACGAATCCACCATGAATCGGATTCTTCGAAGCATTAACCCGTTCAATGGTGACGGCGCTTCCCTTGCTGAAGTAGCGCGCACAAGCGGTGTATTTCAGCGTCGGCCGATGTTTGAAGCTGGAAGTCTCACTTTCGCGCCAGTCACTCTTTCTGCGGAACTTGGTCTCGATGCGAAGTCCCTACTATCCATGTTTTCCTCGACAAATGACGGTGCCGTAGCCGAGGCAATCGCCTACTGGAACAACTTCGCCGACACTATGACCACGTTGGCCAGCAATCTAACCTCCATCTCATCCGGCTTGGTGTCGAGCAACAGCGGTGCTGTCTTCTCTGCTGCTGACTCAACAATGAAAGGTCTGGCCGCACGCGCTACCAGCATCGCCACCGCATCGGAGGTCATGGCCGGGCACCTTGCCGTATTGCCATCTGTGAAAGCGATGGCCGTCAATGCACTATCAGCGATCGAAGCCGAATCCAAGGCACTCCCAAACCCTGGCGCGCAAAAGGCTTTTGAACAGGCCGAGGTAGCAGCCTTTCTCTCTGGTCCGTATACCGCACAGCTACAGACAGCTATTCCCCGAATTCCTAACCTGGTTTCTGCCGATGCGGGAAGTGGTGTGACTGCCGAGGTGTCCGTTGGGGCCACAGTCGCCGGGCGTTCTGGAACTAGCCAGTTCAGCCTTTCGCCTGCGGGGATGACTGGAAGCATGCAGGCCGCCAGCACACCAGTTGGTGCCACCTCAACTGTTCCGGATTCTCCGACACCGCAATCCACAACCGCGAGCCCTTCCGCTCCTTCGCACTTGCAACCGAGCGCTTCGACTTTGTCGAACCCTACTAATCCGTCTGCTACCCCTGTGCACCCCGCATCACCTAGCAGCCCAACGAGCTCCACAATCTCGCCAACATCCCCGACCGGTAAATCAGCTATGGCTCAACCGAATGCGGCGAATCCAGCCATGGTCGCTCCTTCGGGGGCGAGCACCCCACTTCAACGCTCATCACCGCAAGGAGTTTCGCCTTACGGAGTTCACGGCAACCGGCCGGCTGGCTCCCTCGGTGCAGGACGCACTGCGGGACTCACACCAGCGGGCAATATCCCGGCACTGCCGTATTCTGGAAACTCAAGCCCCCGTCCCCCGGCCTCGGGATTTCCGGCTTCGAGTCCCGGTCGTATGCCAGCGCCGACAGCGGGTCGCGGGATGGGAACCGGCTTGGGTCCCGGGGTCGCTGGTTCTGCCTTGCCAACCGTCTCGAATAGCTCTGGACAGCGCGGAAGTGGATTGATGAATTCCCTAATCAGTGCGCGCAACAGTACTGCTACCGGAGCTACGGGTGCTGCTGGCGGAACCGCGGGCGCCGCTGCTGGAAACCGTGGCGCAGGGGCTTTCGCGGCCACCACTGCGGGCAGCCGTGGTGGATTGCTCCAAAAGGGTTCCGCACCGTCGGCACGCAAACTGACAAACGTGGCCACGATCAGGGATAACGATGCTGGCGCTTTCGAGCAGAACGAATACCAGAAGGAGCTTTTCGGGGATGCACCCATTACTATCCCGGCGGTGATTGGCCACAACGTCCGAGCGTAAAGTCAGCGCGTAAGCCTCCGAGCATAAAGTCAGCGCGTTCATGCTGACTTTTACCCGCTCGGGCGCCACGGGGGATCGAACGGCGTCCGTGAATTCGCACCTCAACAACGCCTGCAACTTAGACACTTTTTCACCGGCTCCTTGGGCGGGATCGGCTTACTTTTCTTGAAGTTTTAGGTCTAAATCAGCACCCTTTAGAGGTTGTAACTAAACCGAACGTTCGTTACAGTTACTGGAATGACAAGTACTGACCACGCCGCTTCCACGAGGGCTAATCCGCCCACTTCAGTCACCCACAGGTGGATCTTCCTCGCTATCATCAGCGCCGGCCTACTACTCATCGGCATAGATAACTCGGTGCTCTACACTGCTCTGCCGGTTCTGCGCGAGCAGCTCCACACAACCGAGTTAGAGGGCCTGTGGATCATCAACGCCTACCCACTGGTGATCTCCGCACTCCTCCTCGGCACAGGCACCCTGGGCGACCGCATCGGTCACCGCAAGATGTTTCTTGTGGGCCTGACAATTTTTGGCTTCTCTTCCCTGGCCGCGGCCTTTGCGCCGCACGCCTGGGCGCTGGTCATCGCCCGCGGCTGTCTAGGACTGGGCGCCGCGACCATGATGCCGGCGACCCTCGCACTGCTACGTGAGACCTTCCACCACCCTCGTGAACTTGCCACAGCTATTGGCATTTGGTCTGCCACGGCAACACTGGGTGCCGCCGCTGGCCCCGTCGTTGGCGGTTTCTTATTGGAGCACTTCTGGTGGGGCTCAATCTTCCTTATCAATATCCCTGTAGTAGTTTTCGCAATCATTGGCACGCTGATTTTTGCTCCGCCGAATCAGCCCAACCCAGCCAAGCGCTGGGATTTTCTCACCAGCCTCTACGCGATGCTGGCCATGCTGGGCCTGGTCTCGCTCATTAAGGAACTCGCTGGTCATCACTCCTCCACCGTCATCGTCGCGGCTATCGCCTGCGGGCTAGTGGGCGCGGTACTGTTTCAGCGTCGTCAGGCACGTCTCACTGAACCCCTCATCGACTTCTCCGTCTTCCGTTCGCGGATGTTTTCCGGTGGCGTGCTGGCAGCCGCGCTTGCCATGTTTGTCCTGGCAGGCGCCGAATTGATGACGACGCAGCGCTTCCAGATTTCCGTCGGATACACACCACTCGATGCGGGCTTGCTAGTTGCCACCGCGGCACTGGCGTCCTTGCCAGTTGGTGTCATCGGCGGCATGGTGCTGCATCGAGTGGGTTTCCGCACACTCATCACCGGCGGATTCCTCCTCAACGCCATCGGCCTGGCAGGCATGTACTACGGTGTTTCCTCGGGCAATTTCCCGCTCATGATCGCAGGACTGATACTGCTCGGCGCGGGCGCAGGTTCTGTGATGTCGGTGTCGTCGACCGCGATTATCGGCTCAGCCCCAAGGTCAAAGGCCGGCATGGCGGCGGCGATGGAATCCGTGTCCTACGAATTTGGCACACTGATCACCGTCGCAATCACAGGCAGCCTCCTACCCATGTTCTACGCCTTGTTCACGCCTGTCGACGCCAGCATCTCACTCACCGATGCACTTCACACGCCAGCGCTTAACGACGGCGCCCGCGCCGGCCTCGACAGTTCCTACCTGGCCATTTTGATTATGCTGGCTGTCGTTGCTGTCATTGCAGCGATTGCGACTGCGGTGGCATTCCGCGGCAACCCGAAGGAGACTGAATATGCGCACGAGTAAGCGCACTGCCATTCTCGACACAATCGTTGAGATTATCGAGACAAACGGCTTTTCCGAGGTCACCTACGAAAATGTCGCAACTCAATGCGGAATGAGTAAATCAGGGTTGATTTACCACTTCCCCTCCCGCGAAGACATGATTCGCAGCGTCCATGAGCACATGGCGCAGTTATGGGAAGAGGAGCTTATCGAAGCCGCGGGTGGGCCTGCGGAGGAGGTATCCCCCGCCAACCGCCTACGCGCAAACCTCCAGGTCTCGCTGGAGACAGCAACAAGGGCCGAGCTACTCATGTCCATCGACTCTGCCGCCGAACCGGAGCTGCGCGAGATCTGGACGCGCCTTTTGCGCCGGTGGAATCCGCCGGTAGAACAGATTGCCACCGATGAGGAAGCCTGCATGGCCTACGTTGTCCAAATGATTTCCGATGGACTCTGGGCCAACGACTATCTCAACGGCAATCAGCTCACGAAAGCACAGCGTAAGGCAATCGCCGAGGCCGCGGCAAAGCTGATTCCAGAGTCGATGGAGTAGCCAGCTCTAAACGCCCTTGCGCTGAACGTCCTTGAGCTCGGAGTCAGTAGCCAGGCCGTAGTTAGCACCCTCATAGACGGCCTTTGCTCGACTCGTTCCGCCGAGCACATACTCACTAAAGGACAGCACCAGCGAGCCAAGCACATTCTTAGACGGATCATCCAGGTAGGTGCCGTGGTAGGAACCGGTGACTACCGCTTCCCAGGCGGGCCCTTCAGCATCGCGGTAACCACGTCGATCCGCATCAAAAGGAACGATGTCCTCGTGCTCCGCAATGGCCACCAGGCTTGGAATCTCCGGCGGTGTGGAGATTAGTCCAGCGTCGGAAGGCCCTGGGGTGATGGCGACCAGACCGCGGGTGACCATATCGATACCCGCAGCCTGGAAGGCTTTATCCATCCTGTTGTTCAGGAAGATTGCGGAGCCACCACCCGCAGAGTGCCCGACCAACATCGTGCGGGAGAAATCGATCTTGCCTGCAAGTGGTGTGGACTCGTCCTCATTGGCCGCTGCGGCAACCGAAGCTGCCAGCACCATCTGTGGCGCGAACCAGTTGGTGAAGTTGTAGCCAAGAGCCACGACGTATCCGTGGCTTGCATAGAGTCGCGCTTGCGCGTCGTACATACCCGGCTCAGTACCAATGCCAGGGCTGAGAACCATCAGTGGCGCAGACTCCATGGAGTCAATATCCGCCGGGTAGATAAGCTGCGCGCCAACTGGGGAGGCGTTGGCCGATTCTGGCAGTACGTCATAACAGCCGGTGGTGCCGTGGAGACCGTGGAGGTCCCGCAGTACGCGGTTATAGATGGTGTAGACGACACCATCACATGGCATTGCTTCGCGGGTTGCGGCAACTGGATGGGAGCCCATCGCTCCGAACTCCTTGCGCAGCTGCCCCGCCTCTGGGGCGAACGGCTCGGTGATATGGCCACTTTCGCCACCGGAGATGACACGGTTCACGCCACCCATGACATCCACCAGACCACCGCCAATTTTGTCCACGGTTTCCGAGTTCTGGTAGTCAATAGTGCTTTCGCGTGCAGTGATGTCCGGTAGCTGACCAATGCGCGGTGCCGCCTGCGCTGGCACCTGTCCGCTGAGAACTACACCAGCTGCGAGCGAGAGAGCAACCACCTTCGAGAACGTACGCCCCTGCCCTCGGCGGGATGCCAACACGGTCTTTCCGGCGGCACTTAGTGAACCAATCATCGTTTTCCTTAACTCTTGCCAAAAACCTTGGAATACAAATCTACCTAATGCGTAACGACGTACGTAAAGACAGAAATATCCTCCCCCATACTTCACCCCTCAAACAATCATTCAGGCCGCTACAAATGTTCACTCTCGCTCAAAATTAACACCCTCACCCCCATTTCCTACCCCCTTTGCAAGAGTGTGCAAATTCAGAAAACCCACCTCACCACCGTTACCCACATATTTTTATTACCTTTTTCCACAAACGCCTCCGCTGCCTCCCCACCAGCGCATACCTTATTGGCACCAAGGAGAAAGCGGCCACGCCCACACTCACTGTTAACCGACAACCGAGTGCGCATGGCCCTTAATAAAACCCCCGAACAGAAAAGAACTCCCACAATGAGAATCGGCATCCCTTTAGAACCCGATCCCCAGCAAACAATTGTGGCTGCGACCCCGGAAACCGTCGGCAAACTCGTCAAGCTTGGCTACGAGGTCGCCGTGCAGGCTGACGCCGGCCTGGCTGCAAAGTTCACCAACGCGGACTACGAATCCGCCGGTGCCACCATTGTCGACGAGTCTGTCTGGCACAGCGATATCGTCGTAACGCTCGACACTCCGCCGGAGCAGTTCCGTGCACTGCTTAACGACGGTGCCATGCTGATTAGCCGACTTGCACCAGGCCGTAACGAAGAGCTGGTCGAAGAGCTCGCGCACTGCAACATCACTGCCCTTGCTATGGATGCAGTTCCCCGCATTTCCCGGGCACAGTCGATGGACGTGCTGTCGTCGATGGCCAACATCGGCGGCTACCGCGCAGTAGTCGAAGCGGCTTCTGCATATGGTCGCCTTTTCACTGGTCAGGTGACTGCCGCAGGCAAGATGCCACCAGCTACCGTTTACGTCATCGGCGCTGGTGTCGGCGGACTTGCCGCAATCGGTACCGCCAACTCTATGGGCGCGATTGTCAAGGCAACAGACCTGCGCCCTGAAGCCGGTGAACAGGTCGAATCGATGGGTGCAGAGTTCATCCCGATTCCGGCTGCCACTGAGAAGTCCGAAGATGGCTATGCCAAGGAAATGACCAATGATCAGGCTGCCGCTGCCGCGAAGCTCTACTCCGAGCAGTCCGCGCAAGCTGACATTGTCATCACCACCGCGAATATCCCGGGCCGCCGCTCTCCGCTGCTGCTGACTGCTGCCGATGTTGCAGCTATGAAGCCAGGCAGCGTCATCGTCGACATGGCTGCCGCCGGTGGCGGTAACTGCGAGGTGACCGTTCCAGGCAAGACTATTGTCACTGACAACGGGGTGACCATCATCGGTTACACCGACCTTGCAGGACGTCTGCCCGCACAGGCATCGTCGCTGTACGGCCAGAACATTTTCAACCTGTTCAAGCTGATTACGCCAGAAAAGGATGGCTCTCCAGTTCTCAATCTCGAGGACGAGATTATCCGTGGCATCACGGTGACAAAGGCTCGCCCACAGAATGGTGCCGGCGCTACCGGAGCTGAGATTCTCTGGCCACCACCGCCAATCAAGGTCGCTGTCACCCCTGCTGCCCCGCTGCAGGAACAGCAGGCTCAGCAGGCTGCATTAGAAGAGAATGCGCCGGAGAAGGTTTCTTTCATGGGATCGGGCCTGGGCTCGAAGATTGCTCTGGGTCTGACGGCACTGCTGGCAATTGTGGTTATGCTCAGCGCGCCGCACAGCGTGAGCGCCAACTTCATGGTTCTCACCTTGGCTATCGTGCTTGGCTTCTACGTGATCTCCGCGGTTACGCCACGCCTGCACACACCGCTGATGTCTGAGACCAACGCGATTTCCGGCATTGTTCTGGTGGGTGCGATTCTCCAGGTGGGAAGCTCCAACCTGCTGGTTTCCGGTCTCGCGTTCGCGGCCATCGTGGTCAGCTCCATCAATATCTTCGGCGGTTTCGCCGTCACCGACCGCATGCTTGGCATGTTCGTGAAAGAGGAGGCATAAAGTCTAATGGCTAGCATTGATACTGCTTCGCTTCTGGACTGGACCTACCGCCTGTCCAACGTCGGCTACATTGTCGCCGCTGTCCTGTTCCTCTCTGCCCTCTCGGGCCTGTCTAAGCCGGAGACCGCTCGCCGCGGAAACGCCTTCGGTATTGCCGGCATGGCTGTCGCCGTTGTCATTGCCATCTTTCAGGCACTCGTCACCGCTGACACCAAGCCGGATACTCACTTCTCCCCGCTGATTACCCTGATTCTCATCGCTGTCGCTATCGGCATCGGTGGTGTCATCGGTATCACCCGCGCACGCAGCGTTGCCATGACTGGTATGCCGCAGCTGATTGCACTGTTCAACGGTCTGGTTGGACTCGGCGCTATCTTCATCGGCTTCAACTCGTACATCTTCGCCGAAGATGTTGACACCGATGCCCTGAAGTTCCACTTCGGCGAGGTCTACATTGGCGTCTTCATCGGCGCTGTGACCTTCACTGGTTCCATCGTCGCTGGCCTGAAGCTGTCTGAGAAGATCAAGGGCTCGCCGCTGCTACTGCCGGGCCGCAATGCTCTGAACATTGCCATTCTGGTGGTCACTCTGGTTCTCCTGGCTGTCTTCATCGCAACCGGCACCGAGGGCGGCGCCATCGCATGGGCATGCATGGTTGCTGTGACTGCTTTGGGCCTGTTTTTGGGCTGGCACTTGGTCATCGCCATCGGTGGCGGCGACATGCCGGTTGTCGTGTCCATCATGAACTCGTACTCCGGTTGGGCCGCTGCTTTCACCGGCCTCATGCTTGGCAACCCGCTGCTCATCATCACCGGTGCGCTGGTTGGTTCCTCCGGCGCCTACCTGTCGTACATCATGTGTGAGGCCATGAACCGCTCCTTTGCAAACGTTATTCTGGGTGGCTTTGGCTCCGAGGCTTCGTCGGCAAGCGCTGTGGAAGGCTCCCACACTGAGGTCAACCACGAGGACACTGCAGAAATCCTGCGCAACGCGGACAAGATTCTCATTGCTCCGGGCTACGGTATGGCTGTGGCACAGGCTCAGTACGCCGTCGCCGATCTGGTACGCAATTTGCGTGCCGACGGTAAGGAAGTGGTCTTCGGTATCCACCCAGTCGCTGGCCGCCTGCCGGGTCACATGAACGTGCTGTTGGCAGAGGCCAAGGTTCCCTACGACATCGTGCTGGAGCTGGACGAGGTCAACGATGACTTCGCTGATGTGGATGTCACCCTGGTCATCGGTGCAAATGACACCGTCAACCCGATGGCAGAGCAGCCGGGCTCCCCGATTGCGGGTATGCCGGTACTGAAGGTGTGGGAATCTGAGCGCGTGATTGTTCTCAAGCGGTCGATGGGTTCGGGCTACTCGGGCGTGCAGAACCCGCTGTTCTTCAACGAAAACACCGACATGCTTATCGGCGATGCGAAGGCGAGCATCGACTCCCTGAATCGCATCCTGGCGGATTCGAAGGTCACCGCTTAAACCCGAAGTAAGCAACGCCGTACAAACCGGAGCCTAGGCGATTAGTTCCTAGGCTTCGCCACGGGCTGCATCACGAACCATGGTGATGTGCTCAATGCCGGCTTCCATGAAGGTCTCCCCGACCTCATGGAAGCCGGCTTTTGCGTACACAGCCTTCGCCTGCGTCTGGGCATGAAGAATCAGCCCCGTATCCGGGTGGTCAGCGATGACCTGCTGCAGCAGTTTCGAGGACAACCCCCTACCCCGGCTCGCAGCATCGACGACAACTCGGCCGATGGTGCGCGGGTAGCTCGACGAGTACTCATCGAGCGTGTCAATTACACGCAAGTACGCGATAATCTTGCGGGAGTCGTTGTCGTCGCGGATGAAATAGTGCTCTGCGGTATCTTCCAGGTCGCGCCAATCCATTTCCGGCTCCTCACAGGACTGCTCAAGATAGAACACGTCGGTACGCAGCGCCGAGATGGCATACGCATCGGTCGCACTGAGGTCGGAAAAAGAAGCTCTCTCAATCATGGTGGCTGATTTTACTGCGAAGTGCTGTGCGACTCTGACAGCTGGCAGACTTTGTGGCGCACCATCGCGCAGGATGACGCCGCAGACCTATGCCGCCCGCACCCGGCGGAATTTTACCTTCGCGCCGGGCACCAATTGCCCAGCTCTCGACAATGACGGCTCCGTCAGCACACCAATGACCGGATATCCACCCGTCGCCGGATGATCAGGACCGAAAATAATCGGCTGCCCCGATGCGGGCACTTGTATCGCACCGGGAACCATTCCCTCGCTGGCCAACTCATGGGTGACCTGGCGCTCAAGAGTAGTCCCACTCAGCCGAAGTCCGACGCGGTTGGCCTCTTGCGTCACGGTCCATGTCTCGTGAAAGAAATCACTGACACTTTCCGACGTAAACCAGTCCGCCCGAGGCCCAGGAACAACATCAAGACGGGCAGCCTCGCTCGACCAATGAGGAGCGGGATAAATTGCGATTGACGAACCCGTCGAATACTCCGGGTCGCCGACTGGCAAGACCTGACCAGCCTGCAAAGGCGCTGGACCGAGCTTGCCAAGCGTATCGTATGACCGCGACCCCAACACTTCCGCGACATCGATGCCCCCTCGAATCGCGACGTATCCACGAAGACCCGCATCGAAGGTACCAAGCCTCACAATCGCCTTCGCCCCGACCACAATTCGGCTATTCATCGAGGTTTTGATGACCTTGCCATCCTGCTCGACGGTCACCTCACCGTGGGCTCCTGCAAAGGAGATAATTGCCCCCTCCGCTACTTGGAACTCCAACCCGCCGACGACGCATTCGAGCACAGCGAGGTTTTCTTCGTTGACAACCATCCGGTTAGCAGCTGCCGCGGACTCGCGGTCGAACGCACCGGAGGTACTCACCCCCAAGCTCCCTTGCCCAGCACGGCCCCAATCCTGAATAGTCGTCAAAATACCGGGTCGAATAATCTCGATAGAATTCTTCATCTCTTCCGCACCCTTTTTCTACGCCGCACTCGCCGTAGAAGTCGCCTCAAATTGAACCTCAGCCCCGGGCTCAAGCAGCGCCGGATTGAGCCGATTTAAGTCCCACATCTCCACATCTGTATGCCCCAAGAGTTGCCAGCCACCGGGCGAATCGATGGGATACACACCTGCGAATTGGCCTGCAAGTCCGACAGAGCCCTTGGGAACTCGGGTGCGCGGCGTCGCAAGGCGGGGAATATCAAGCGGCTCTGGCCATCCCTGACCGCTCCCCCGCACCATGTAATAAAAGCCCGGCGCAAATCCACCGAACGCGGCCGTCCAAGGGCGCTCGCAGTGCCAATCAATTAACGCTTGGGGGCTCATCCCAAGGCTTTGTGCCAAGGATTCAAGGTCCGCGCCGTCATAGTGAACGGGAATCGTCACTGTCTTTCGCTTGTCGACGGTGTGCCTCTGCGTATTGTTGCCCTGCAGCGCGGTTTCGACTGCGCTGAGGTATCGACGAGCCGGCCCGCGAAAGCGAAGTAGGAGCGTTTGGGCTGCGGGTACCCTGTCAACGAGTCCCTCGATCTCAGCCGCCGCAGAGTGTGCACGAAGTACCTTCGCCAACGGATTGGCCGATGATGAATAGTCGATAAGCAGCGCATTTGTTCCCATAGGGCGAATCTCGGCCATGGCGGTGCTGATCCTTTCTTTCTTGCGAGGTTGAAAAACTGCGGTCGATAAGACCGGTGTACGAGTCCGCGCTATACGTGGGCAGCGACGGTAACTCCCGCGTCGACGAGACCTTGGCGAATCCTACGGGACAGTTCGACCGCGCCAGGGGTGTCTCCGTGCAAACAAATAGAGTTAGCCTGCACGGTCAACAGTGAACCGTCGTAAGCGGCGATTGGTTCCCCACTGGCCATTGCAATGACACGTTTGACGGCGGCATCGGGGTCTGCAATGACCGAGCCCGCGAGCGCTCGGGAAACTAGCGTTCCGTCGGAGTTGTATGCGCGGTCAGCAAAAGCTTCCCGAATCACAGGGAGGTCCGCATCGAGGCTGAGCCGTTCGATGACCGACCCCGGCTGCGCCATAATGGCAAGCCCATCTCCGCAGGTGGAGCGAGCGAGCAGGAGCGCCTCCACCACTGCAGTGGCCTGATTTTCGTCCACTGCGATGCGGTTATAGAGGGCACCGTGGGGTTTGACGTAGGAAACTTCGGTACCCACCGCCCGTGCACATGCCGATAGGGCACCAATCTGGTATACAGTTTCGGCTCGCAATTCTCGATGTGAGTAGTCCATGCGACGTCGTCCGAATCCGGCGAGATCGCGGTAGGCGACGTGTGCGCCGATGCGAATTCCGCGCGCGGCAGCTGCCTCACAGGTCTCCATCATGACGCTAGCGTCACCCGCGTGATACCCGCAAGCAACATTCGCACTGGTCACAATGTCCAGTAGAGCGATGTCATCCCCCATCTTCCATGAGCCGAAAGCTTCCCCGAGATCAGAGTTGAGATCGATAATGGCGCCCATAAACGTCGCCGCCCCTTCCAGGTAGTAATGCTGGTCTTTGTACCGTTGATATGTTGGTCCTCATCTGAGCTGTACGAAAAACCGGCCGATTAGCCGAGCATTTCAAACACGCCGCCGAACGAGCGCCACGCCAAGAACCAAGCGACTGCGACACCCACGATTCCGATAGCCGCTAACCACTTCGGGTACTTGTAGCCATTCATGAGGTCCGCACGGAACAGCGCGATGTAAATCAGCACAGTAACACCAATTGGTAGAACCAAACCGTTGAAGGCTCCGGCGAAAACCAACAGCGTCGCTGGAGCCGTACCGATGACACCGAAGAGCAGCGTGGAAATTGCAATTAGGACAATGGTGATCGTGTTTTGAGTCTTGGCACCAGCACCCGAGGAACGAGTCAGAAACGTTGCCGAGGTGTAGCTGGCACCCACAATCGACGAGATTCCCGCAGCCCACAGGACAACGCCAAAGAATCGCATACCCCAATCGCCTGCCGCAGCTTGGAATGCCTCTGCAGCGGGGTTTCCATCCGTATTGAGGACCACGCCACCCGCGACCACTCCCAAGACAGCTAGGAAAAGTAGGAAACGCATGATAGCCGTGACAATGATGCTCGTAACAGATGAGCGAGTGGTCTGCGCGAGGTGCTCCACACCGCTGGCGCCAGCGTCAAGCATGCGGTGAGCGCCAGCGTAAGTAATGTAACCGCCTACAGTGCCACCGACCAGCGTGATGATTGCCAGCAAGTCAATCGTGTCGGGCATGACCGTGTTCTTCAGTGCTTCTCCTACTGGTGGGTTAGAACTGAACGCCACAATTGCAGTGACCAGAATCATCACTACACCAAGCACGACGAGTGCCTTGTCCAGCGCCATACCCGCCCGTCGGGAGAGAAAGAAGCCAATGGCGAGGATTGCAGTAACAATGCCGCCAATCTTTGCGTCCACGCCCAACATCGCGTTCGCGCCAAGTCCAGCTCCGCCGACGTTGCCAATATTGAAGACCACACCACCGATGACAATGAGAATTGACATAAGCCAGCCCAACCCCGGAATCACGGCGTTGCCGAGCTCCTGTGCGCGGCGTCCAGAGACGGCGATTACTCGCCACACGTTGAGCTGAATCGCGATATCAAGAAGCACCGAGACCAAAATGGCAAAGGCGAAAGCCGCGCCAAGCTTGGCCGTAAAGGTTGCGGTCTGGGTGAGGAAGCCTGGCCCGATAGCACTGGTCGCCATCAGGAATACAGCGCCGAGGAGTGCCGTTCGACGCGCCTTGTGGGCAGATGTTGAAGCGTCCATAGCGTAAGGCCTTTCCCTACAAATCTGACAATCCCCACGTTGAAGGATTCCTACGTTGAAGATCGTCTGCACCGAGATTGTTGAACAATGTCTCGTATGTTAATTGGTGATGGCCGCCACACAAAAGTGCTTTAGTAGTCTGTATTACATGACTACCCCCGGAAACATCCTCGACGATCAGACCCACACGTCCTCTGGGGAAAAACAACATGACGTTTCAGTAGCGGATGCCACCGCAACTGTCCTGCGCCGAGAGATTCTCGCCGGAAAGCACTACAGCGGCGAGCAGCTCCGTGAAACCCAACTTGCTGCGCGACTACAGGTCAGTCGCAACACCATCCGACAGGCGTACCGGAAGCTGGAATCTGAGGGGCTACTCACTCACATCCCTCATCACGGCGTTTTTATCGCCTCCTTCGACAAAGAACGCATCCGCGAACTGTATGCTTTTCGCCATGTCGCCGAATGCGGAACACTGCGGTCGCTAAGCAAGAGCCAAGCAAAGCTCCTCGGCAAAGAGATTCTTTCTCTTTGTGGTTCGCAGTCATCATTGAACCTTCCCGAACGGAATAATGCCTTTCACCTCGCCATCGTCAGGGCTTCCGGGTCTCCCGACCTGTTAGCAACCGCCGAATCCATTCAGGCCCAACTCCGTCTTTGCTTCCTCTCCTACCCCCAAAGCATCGAACTCCATGCCCGATACGCCGATCGCCACATCAGTATCGCCAAGGTTCTCATCGAAGACACCCCGCACCACGCCGCCGACCTCCTCAGCGCCTACCTCAACGAGTCCTTCGACGCCGTCACCGCTGCCCTCCCACCTGCCACCCGTTCATAATTAGCAGCTAGGACTACAGTGATGGACATGGCAGCAAATTCAGGCAACGCATACGCAATGACCATTACGGAGTTCGGCCCCGCTGACATTTTCACCAGGACACCTATCGAGCCTGCAGAGCCCGGCCCCGGTGAAATCCTGGTCAAAACCACAGCCATCGGCGCAAACCCGCTGGACTACAAGATGCGCGATGGATCTTCCGGCCTGTGCGCAAAGTTCACCCCTCCCGCGGTGCTCGGACGTGAAGCCGCTGGCGAAGTCGTTGCCGTCGGCGAAGGTGTGGACAGCTTCGCCCCCGGCGACCGTGTCTTCGGCATGCGCAGCTTCGACGACTTCCGCGGCACCTACGCAACGCACAACGTCTTCCCCGCCGACGGTGTGGTCCGAACGCCCGATTCGCTTGACGACGTTACCGCTGCGGGCCTTGCCCTAGTGGGAATCACGGCGACCGTGGCTGTCGAGCAGCTTGCAAAGGTAAAAAGCGGTGACACCGTACTAATTCATGGTGCCGGTGGCGGTGTTGGCCAGCTGATGACGCAGCTGGCGGTCGCCCGTGGCGCAACTGTGTTGGCCAGTGCGTCGTCACGCCATCATGAAAAACTAGTGGGCTTTGGCGCGCAGCACATTGATTACACAGCGGAAGATGTATTCAAGGCTGTGCGCCAGCAGTTCCCCGAGGGCGTGGACGTTGTCCTTGACGGCGTGTATTTCGATACTTTCCTCCCCTCGCTGGATGTGTTGGCATCGGATGGTCGGATTGTGGCGCTGCCTTCGCTGGCCGATTTAACACCGGCGAAGGAACGCGGCATTGAGGCACACATCCCGGCTATTTCGAATGACACGACTATTTATGCAGACCTGGCCGACCGCGTGGTTGCCGGTGAGATTTCGCTTCCTATCGGCCTGACTAAAAATCTCACCGAGGTCGCGGAGGTCCACCGGGTATTGGAAGACGGACACGCTGACGGCAAGGTTGTGATGACCGTCGACTAATTCAAGTGCGTTACTACAGCTCGCGACGAGCGTTCTGATACGTCTTCGTCAGCGAGCACCAGAGCTCGTCGGCATCAGAGATGGCTTCCACCAGCTCCCGGTTAGTCATAGTTTCGCGCTGCTCGCGCAGTCGGTTGTTTAGCTTTCGAGCTCGAGAGAGCTCACCGCGTAGTTCGATGAGCTCCGGCGTAGCCTCTCCGGAGGCAAATACATCTTTGTAGATGGTGCCGACCCCCATTGTGGTGTTCACGTTGTCCCAGGCAGAGAGGATTGCGGTGAGCTGGTACTCGGTGTCCATGGCAATCTGCTGTAGCTCAGCGTGATTACGCTCGGCGAGCTCGTGCGCCTCAGCGCTGCGGCGCACACCGACCCACGCCTGGTATGCAATGAGAATCGCAAGCACCAAGCCCGCAACTGGCAATGCATATTGCAGAATCCACAGCGTGACACCGAAGAGCTGAACAATCAGGCCGAAGAAGAAAAATACGACAATGACCGTCGCGCACCCGTTGTCGGAGCCTGAGCGTTTACTCATCGCGGCGTCACCTCCGCCGCAGCATTCAAAATCGCATCGGCCCCCAGGTGGCTGGCGTAGCCAAGTCCGATGGCTGCTGCCAAAAGGAGTATTGCCAGCAACGTATAGACGATTGCCTCTTTGACGGTGCTAGTGACCGCAATGCGCTGCTCTTCGTAGTCCAGCAGTGCCCGCATATCTTTGGTCGAGGCATTCAAGCGGCGTTCGAGATTAGCCATGTGTTCCTGCTGCTCAGCAGGCGAGATAGCGATGGCATTGAGTGGCACATCAACGCTCTCGACACTGGCATATGCCTGTCGACGAGCACTCTTCACGCTGTCGAACGAAACTGACGGTGCGGGTGGCACTTTAGTTGGCCCAGTGAGATTCCGCGACACCTTATAGTAAGAGCGCGCTGCGGCCCTCGTCAGTTCGTTGTTGGAGTCGCCTTGATTGCCCATAGTGCCGAGTCTGCCACATGAATTTTCTTTGGCTCGGTATCGTCCACCTCATCGAGGATGGCAAAGACATGCATGCCTGCATATGGTGCGGCTTCGGCTCGGAGCACAGTCCCCGGTCCTACCCCTGATGTCGCCAAATAGCGCAGTAGTTCAGGGTCGGAGTCATTAATGCGATCGACTACCACCATCGCGCCGGCTTCGATATCCGTCAGGTCGGTGCGCACTGCGCTGGCGATGGTACCGCTTGCGCTGGGAATTGGATCGCCATGCGGATCGCGCTCAGGGAATCCCAGCATTGCATCAATGCGACTAATGAAATCATCCGAGACCGCATGTTCAAGCTTTTCGGCTTCCTCGTGAACCTCATCCCAGGTGTATCCCAGAGTCGAGACCAAGAAGCTTTCAATCAACCGGTGGCGACGCACCATGATTAGCGCAATGTCTCGCCCACGGTCCGACAGGCTAATGCCCCGATACGGCTCGTGGTTGACAAGGCCACGTGCAGCTAGCTTCTTTACAGCCTCGCTGGCGGTGGGCTTCTTTTCGCCCATCCGCTCAGCGACGTCGCCAAGTGCCACTTTTTCACCGGTGCGCTCGTGCAAATCCCAAATGACCTTGAGGTAGTCCTGGGTCTTTGCTGGTAAATCCTCCACGTGCATTCTTCAAACTCTAGCGCTATTGCGTGTTGACGCAATCTTGAGGGGGACATAGAAACAGCCGGCGCATACACCAATGCAGCCACCAACTGACAGATTCGCCGCCACCGCAATGAATAGCCCCACCAGGCCAATCGCGATACCCATCAATGGCGCCAACACGAATAGCAAACGGGTATCGTTCACTACCCCAACGAGCGCAGCTGCCGGGGCAGCTAGCAGCGCGATGGATAGAATCGTGCCGACAGCCGGAATCAGCGCCACCAGAGTCAGAACGATGAGCCCGCTGATGACCAGCTGTGCTTTTCTCCTCGAATGCGCGACTCCGAAAGACTCCGGGTCGAAGGTGAAGTAAATCAGCTGCCGCCACCGAGCCACCAGCACCAACGCCACCAGCAGCAAGAGGCCACCGGACAGCGCAATATCAATCTTGTTCACGTTGAGTACGCTGCCGACCAGGAAACTCTCTACCTTCACCGGCAACGGGGCGAACCACTTGTTCAGGAAGTAGCCCAGTGCGAACCCAAATGTCAGCACAATTCCCGCCGCCGAGGACGTCGTTCCCACCTTTGACAGACCGAACAGCGCCCCAATCGGAATACACATCAGAAATGCTCCGATAAAGAGGAACACCGAAATCCACGAGTGGCTCAGGCCGAGCGCTGCCGCAATAACAACGCCCACAACCGCGCCGGGAAAAGTCGCATGTGTAATCGCTTCTGCGAAGAACACTTGTTTTCCCAGCACCGCGAGCACCCCAACTACTCCAGCCAGGGCTCCTACCAGTATCAGTTCGATAATTGGCAAAATCAGGATGCTAGACACGGTCGCCTCCCAGCACGACGCGCAGCCCCAGTGCCATGAAATACAGTCCCACCGAGGTCAGCGCGACGACTGCCTGAGGCGACACCGGCCCCAAAGGCACCAGTGCCAAACCAACGATTCCGCTGAGGCAGCCCACTGCAATCGCGATCGGCACCATCACATGAACTCGGCGAGTCAGCAGTCTCGCCGCCGCTCCCGGCACGACCAGATATCCGACTACCAGCAGCACGCCCACTGCGCTTGCCGACGACACCACGACCGCAGCAATCGCCGCGTTAATGGTGAGGTCGGCGCCCCACACATTGACGCCTGCGGCTTTGGCACCGAAGCGATCAAAGGCAACAAACACCTGCTGGCGCCAGGTCACTGCGATAAGAACCAAGGCGATGGCACAGACAATCAGGGCGCTGGTGAGACGGGAGTCAGTGACTTCCAGCAGTCGCCCGAACATGAGCGCTTCCAGCTGTCCTGACTGGTCACCTTTCTTCAGCGAGAGAATCACACCGATGGAAAAGAAGCTGGTCAGTACAACTGCAACTCCGGCTTCCGACATGTGCGAGCGCGATACTAAGGTCAGTGCTACTGCCACTACCACCGCAAATGCTGCAGCCACCGGGATAATCATGTCGATGCCGCCGAATACGGCACCGGCCACAATTCCGGGAAAAATAGAATGCACCATGGCCTCGGCATTGAACTCGAGGCTACGCAGGTTCACGATGACACCGACCAGGCCAGAGACCGCCCCGAGGGCAATCAGCAGCACTAGTGGCCTAAACATGAAAGGCGCTACCCCAAGCTCATTCGCAAGCTCAGTCCACATAGGCTGGCACCAACTTCGAGGTCGCACCAAAAGCTGGCTGCTCCGCCACGATTAATGTGTTTTCGCAGGTTTCCTCGGCAAGCACGAGATCATGGGTGGCCGCGATAATTGCCGTGCCATTTTCCTTCAGTTCGTTGAGGAGATTCAGCAGCATCGCCCGATTTTCAGCGTCGAGGCCGTTAAACGGCTCGTCGAGAAGCACGAGTTGCGGACGTGCGACGATGGCACGCGCCAACAGAACGCGTTGCTGCTGACCACCGGAGAGGTTGCCGAAACGTTCACTGGTGCGGTCGGCAAGCCCGACTTTGGCTAGCGCTGCGTGGATGCGTTCTTTGCGGTGTCCAAGCGGTTGGAAGGGGTGCAGTTCGTGCAGCACCCCCATGGCGACGACATCGAAAGCCGTGACCGGAAAAGTGCGATCGAGGTCTGCCGACTGCGGGACGTAGGACACAATCTTCGCGTTGTTGTGCATCTCACCAGCGAGAATACGAGTCCCACCCAGGATTCCGCGCAGCACAGTCGTTTTTCCAGAGCCATTGGCGCCGATGAGTGCAAGCCCGGTACCCGGTGCGACATTGGCGGTGATGTGATTGACGATGGGTACCGCCGTGTAGCCGAATGAGGCATCGCGGAGCGTGACTATGGGTTCGGCAGACATGGGGTTAGCTAAGCGGTTACGGCTCACTTGATGCCCTCTGGCAGCGGCGCGACAGTTCCGTCCCATGCCGTCACAACCTGAGTGACGTTGTGGATGATGGAACCGATGTAGGTTTCGCCATCACTGCCAGCCGGACCAAGGGAGTCGCCGTAGAGTGCGTCCTCACCAACGATGGCCTTGACACCTGCGGCCTTAGCGATCGCCTCAATTGATTTCGAGTTGTTCGAGTTCTCCGCAAACAGCGCAGTTGCACCCGAGTCCTTCACGGTCTTTGCCGCCTCGGCGATATGCGCGGCCGTGGCATCCTGCTGCTCGTTGAAATCAGACAGCGCTGCACCGATGAAGTTGATATTGAACTCGTGGGAGAAGTATCCAAAGGCATCGTGGCTGGTAAACAGCACAGGGTCCGACACGGTGGCGATGGACTTATTTGCCCACTCATCCAGCTGATTCAGCTTGTCCTGGTAGGCCGCAACGTGGTCGGCGATGGTGGACTTCAGCTCATTGTCGCCACGTTCCTCAGCGACCTGTTCCAGTGCGTAGCCGATATTGGCAACCTGAACCTTGGCGTTCTTCGGCGAGGTCCATACATGCGGATCGAAGCGGAATTCCGCCTCCTCACCGGGTTCTTCCGGCGGGAAAGGCCATGGGGCGACATCAATCTTTTCCACCCCTCGGTCGATGGTGTAGTTACCATTCTTCGCCTTCTCTGGTGGCAGCGGCTTGGTTTTGTCCGTGTCCTTGGCTGCCTTCATGGCATCTACGTCACCTGCAGTGAGAACGCCACTGGTTACTGCCATCGTTCCGGAAAAACCCGAGGACTCAATCGCCTGGTCCAGGAAGTGCTCCAAATCGACTCCGTTGACGAACAAGAGATCGGCGTTACCAGTCTTGGTCAGCTGCTCATGGGTCATTTCCAGCTCATGTGCTGTTGCATTCGGCGCCAACAGACAGGTCAAATCAACTTCATCGATGTCCAGCTGCTTCACGTAATCACAGATCTGTGTCGTGGAAGCCACGACGTTGATTGGGTTCTCGCCGCTGGCTCCCTCACTGCCATCGCCACACGCTGCAAGGCCAGCGCCCGCTAGCAAGATTGAAAGGCCCGCACACATGGACTTAGCTGATCGCGAAAGCTTTCCGGAAATTGTCATGTTGGTGTCCGCTCTTGATTGTTTGTTATTGCTTTACGACGGCTACGCTGACCGGCCGCTTCAGTAAATCTGGTCACCTTAGGGGCGGTTGGGGCGCACTTCGCCGTTCACCTATCACGTGCGAGAGTAAACCTAACGACAACTATTTTCAACCTATTGAACTTAAGTGTTGTTGGCTTTACGGCCCTTCAAGATAAATAATGAACAAGGTCTCACCACATATAGTTACGCCGCTCCGTCAACCGTCACACCACAACATCAGCCATGATGGAGACATGGAAGCGAAGATTTACCACAACCCCCGCTGCTCAAAGTCCCGCCAAGCTCTCGCCGTACTACGCGAGGCCGGAATCGAGCCGGAGATCATCAAGTACCTAGACACTCCTCCAACCAAGACCGAGCTGCGCTCGCTAATCGAGACGGCCGGCCTGAACGTCATCGATGCCGTGCGCACCAAGGAAGCAGAGTTCAAGGAACTGGGACTCTCTAAGGACTCCAGCGACGAGGAACTGCTGGACGCAATGGTCACACACCCACGCCTGATTGAGCGCCCGTTTGTCGTCACCAATAAGGGGGTAAGGATAGCGCGCCCCACCGAGGCAATTAATGACATTCCCTAGGCAGTGACAAGCATTAATTGCTTTTACGCCAACCCCCCTCAAAGACCCCCAAGGCCGGGAGGTTAACGCCCCATTAATAGAGACTGAAGTCTCTGTAAACTCAACGCTGAAACGATAAAGCTCTCCGCCTGCTGCCCTAAGCATCCACACAGGTTGCATTAGAGGCAACGGCGGCCTTCAGCGAAAGGACTGTCATTATGAGCAGTCAGAGGCTCGGCTGGCTCAGCGCACCCGGCCCAGCAGCTCCCCTCCCCGAGGAAAAATTGCCCCGACCTACCGGACCTGGCGATTCAACGTCTTCATGGGCATCTTCATCGGCTACGCGGGCTTCTACCTCATCAGAAATAACATCCCCCTGGTGTCCGCCGTACTGGAAAAGCACGACCTACTTGGCGCAGCCGGAATCGGCATCGTAGCCAATGCAGTTCTGTTCTCCTACGGCCTATCCAAATTCTTCATGGCCATGCTCTCCGACAGAGCCAATGCCAGGTACTTCCTCCCACTTGGCCTAGCACTGTCCGCGGTCGTAAACCTCTTTGTTGCGTTCGTCCCAGCCATCAGCGCCTCTGTTGCAATATTCGCGACAGTCATGTTCATCAATGGTTGGTTCCAAGGCATGGGCTGGCCTCCCTCTGGACGAGTTGTCGTCCACTGGTTCTCGACATCCGAGCGCGGCACTTTGATGTCGATCTGGAACACTGCCCACAATGTCGGCGCCGCCGTCGGCGGTGCTCTGGCAGCCTGGGGCTTGCATTCGTTCGCCACTTCCGACGCCGACTGGACTCCCGCATTCTGGCTACCGGCAATTGTCGCGCTCGCGATTGCCGCCATCGCATTCCTGCTGATTCGAGATAACCCGCAATCCATGGGCCTGCCTCCGGTCGAGGAATACCGTAACGACCCGGACAAAGTCGAAGGAACTAATGACGAGGCACAAGAACCCTGGTTCACAATCGTCAAGAACCATGTTCTTACCAATCCGGTTATCGTCATGCTGGCACTTGCCAATGTATTCGTCTACGCACTCCGTTACGGAGTTCTTAACTGGATTCCGATTTACTTGACAAACGAATTGCACAAGACCAACGTCACGGGCGGAATCATCGGATTCATGCTCTACGAGGGCGCAGCAATTGTTGGCACCCTGCTGTGCGGATGGGTCTCCGACAAGGTCTTCAAGGGTTGGCGCTCAGGCGCCGGCATGCTCTTCCTGGTTGGCACCGGCATCACCATTTTCGCATATTGGCAGCTACCCGCCACGGCACCATTGTGGATGTTCTACGTGCTCATCTCCCTGATCGGCGCACTCATTTACGGTCCAATCATGCTTATCGGACTGCAGGCCATCGACCTCTCGCCTAAGTATGTTGCGGGAACCGCAGCTGGTTTCACTGGATTGTTTGGATACCTTCTCGGCGCAACACTCGCCTCCACTGGTGTCGGCCTCTTGATCGACTTCGCAGGCTGGAATGTTACATTCGCGACCCTCATTGGCGTTGTCGCTATAGCGTTTGTCCTCATGATTTTCGTCGGCAAGTACGAGCGCGATGTCATGCACAAGGCAGATGAAGCCCGCACCAAAACAGCTCAATAACTGTCAGTCACGGTGTTGCTAGTCGAATATCAACTTCACTCCGTGGGGCCAATACGGTCGCAAGGTCACCAATTCATCGGTACACTCTATGTCACAAACGAAAAAACGCGAGTAGACATTACGAATGGAAGGAGACTTCACCATGGGACTTATGGACAAGGCCAAGGAAGCACTGAGCAACGAAGAGAACACCGATAAGGTTCTGGACAAGGCTGAGCAGCTAGGCAAGGAGAAGCTCGGCGAGGACAAGGCCGACCAGATCAAGAAGGCTCGCGACATGGCAGACGAGCGCCTGGGCGACGAGAAGTAAGCTACAGAGCTTTTCACCCCGCATTAGCACCCCACTTTCACAGGGGAGCTGGTGCGGGGTTTTGTTGTCCTTAGGAGATCCCACAGGACCGCTGACGCGCCTTTATTGACAATTATTTTCACATTGTCCATCATTAGCCAAGTGAAAACTATTGTCGATAGAGCTTCTCTTCCGCGTCCTCGAAACCAAAAACTTCGATCCCGGCTCTTCGGCTTTCTGTTTTTCCTGGCCGTCCCCGCCACAATCCTCTTGGCGATCTCCATCGGCCCCGCGGGAACCGGTTTCAGCAACGGCATCGTCGCACTGCTCACTCCGCTCATCAATACGCTTTCCGACGACCTCCCAGCTCTCAACCACCTTCTGCCAGAGATATCCCCTGCCACGCAATCACTTGTCTGGAGCATTCGACTACCGCGCGTCCTCCTTGCGGGACTGGTCGGCGCCTCGCTCGCTGTCGCAGGCGCAACCATGCAGGCAGTCTTTCGCAATCCACTGGCGGAACCCGGTGTTACCGGTGTCTCCTCCGGTGCAGCAGTGGTAGCCGTTATTCTCATCGTCACTGGCGTGGCCGCGAAAGCGCCGTGGGTTCTCTCGGCAGGCGCGTTCATAGGCGCGTTGCTGGCTGTCATATTTGTCCAGATCGTCGCCGGTCTCAATGGCGGCAGCGGAGCCACCCTGTTGCTCGTCGGTATTGCACTCAACGCATTCCTCGGCGCAGTCATCGCCGCCACCATCGCAAACGCACCACACAGTGATGACGCACAACAGGCCATGTTCTGGCTCAACGGCGATTTAACTGCTGCCAATTGGCAGGACATTGCGCTGGCAGTCGGCCCCATTACCGTCGGCACGGTTATCTTGATGATGCTCATTCCCGAACTCAACCTGCTCCTCCTCGGCGAAGAACAGGCCGCTGCCACTGGTATGCGCACAGTCTGGATCCGGCAACTGCTACTCGCCCTGGCTGCTTTAGTCACGGCAGCGGGCGTCGCTGTCACTGGCGTTATTTCCTTTGTCGGATTGGTCGTCCCGCACCTGATTCGCCTTGCCATCGGCCCCGATCACCGCAGCCTGCTGCCCATTTCTATGTGCCTCGGCGCAGTGTTTCTCATTCTCGCCGACCTCGTCGCCCGCAGTCTCTTTTCCCCAGTTGCTCTGCAAACTGGCACAGTCACCGCGTTCCTTGGCGCACCTGCGCTACTCGCGTTGATTCTTCGGCAAGGTGGTCGCCAGTCATGAGTCAGCAGACGCAAAATCTCACTGACCACGTCACTAAGCCAGACACCGACAGCACCGCGCTGCTGCGGGCTACCGACCTCAGTGTCGGTTACCGCAATCGGACCGTCGTAAGTGGCGTGAACCTTGCTATTCGACCTGGCGAAGTCCACGGCATCATCGGCTCCAACGGCACCGGAAAATCCTCCTTGCTCCGTGCTATGGCTGGCATTGTGACACCGAGTTTGGGGCAGGTTGAGCTCCTCGGCACGCCGCTGACGAAGCTTCGTGCCCACGAACGCGCCACTCGATTGGCGTACCTGCCACAGCACACACCGGCCGATGCTGCTATTGACGTTCGAACTGTCGTGGCACTCGGCAGGTACGCGCACCACCGTCGGCGTGACCGTTTCCGCAGCTCACTAAACTCCACGGACCACGACATCGTCGCCTACGCGCTAGACCGCGTTGGTGTCACCGCACTCGCCGACCGCCCTATCACGGCTCTGTCCGGCGGGCAGCGGCAATTGGTGTTCATCGCAAAGCTATTGGCACAACAGGCCAAGGTCATGCTTTTCGACGAACCCACTGCAGCCTTGGACATCGGGTTTCAGCTGGAAATCCTCGAGCTCGTCGGCGAGCTTGCCGACGAAGGCCACGGTATCGGAGTCGTCCTTCATGACCTCAACCTCGCTGCCCGCAGCTGCCACCGGCTCAGTGTGATTCACAACGGCGGATTGGAAGTCACTGGTTCCGCCGAAGCGGTGCTAACACCTCCCCGAATAGATGCGATTTATCGCATCTCCAGCGCTGTCGATACCGATCCGCACACCGGTTCGGTGCGAGTGACGGCGTTGGCTCGGGCTCGCCCGGCTGACTGATTGCGGCTAACTGATTCAGACTGACTGATTCCAGCTAGCGATAACGCAACTGAAAACTTTCCCGACAATCAAAACTCAACATTCAAGGAAGTACTTTCGTGTTTTCACCAACTTCTCCTATCTCTGCCTTGAAGCGAAACTCTAAAAAGGCCTTCGCTCTGCCGTTGATTGCAGCGCTCCCACTCGCTGCGGTCGTCGCCTGTTCCTCTTCGGAGGAGGCGTCGCAGCAGCCGTCGTCAAGCGAAACTTCGACAAACCAGCAGGCGCAGTGGCCGCGGACTGTGACAGTCGGCGACCATGACGTTACGGTGCAGAGTCAGCCGAAGCGCATCGTTGCACTGTCGACCGAGGTTGCAGATCTGGCGCTGGAACTGGTTGGGCCAGAGCGTGTCGTCGCGGTGACGAAGAACGCGCTCGATGAGACCTCTGGTAATCAGGTTGAGCTGGCGCGTAAGGTGCCTAATGCAATTGCCAACTCCACGAAGCCGGATCCGGAGCAGATTCTGTCCTATGAGCCGGACATGGTGTTGATGACTAGCCGCCATGATCAGGAGCAGTCGGCAAGCAAGCTGCTGGGCGCCAGCGATGTTCCGACCGCTGCGTTTTCCAGCAGTGATTTCGCTTCGCCGAAGGCGCTGGCAGAATCGGTGACCACGCTCGGCAAGTTGCTGGGAGCTGAGGACAAAGCGGCCGAAATGGTTGCCAAGATTGAATCGGAAACCGAAGAGATTCTCTCGGGAATTGATTCCACAACTAAGCCAAAAACGCTGGTCCTGTTTGCCCGCGGTGGTCAGAAGATGATTATGGGAATGCAGTCGGCGACGACGAATCTCGTTGAGCTGGCCGGTGGCGAGCCGATTTCGCCAAAGGGCAAGCGCCCGGGTGCCGTTCCCGCTGATCCGGAGACAATTGTGCAGCTCAATCCGGATGTCATTTTGATTCAGGATTTCCACGGACAGGGCAAGGCTCCATTCCAGGAGTTGCTGGATAATCCGGCGCTTGCCGACGTCGCTGCGGTCAAGAATGATCGAGTGCAACTGATCGATGCGAAGACGACCTCTGGCACCGCCGGAATGCACATGCCCGATGGACTGCGTGAGATCGCTGACGCGCTGGCTAAATAGAAAATAGGTTTTCACGTCGCTATGTGGATTCATGAAGCACTGACTTCGCCTCCCCGCGGAATGCACTGGGTTTTGTTATCCAGCTGGGGGCGTAGCTTTTCCTTCGCTCTCAGTGCCGTGTCTCTTGGACACGCGCTCGATGCTCTCAGCAGTTTGCACGGCGGTATGACATTCACCAGTGGCGGCAATTGGTTTGGGGATTGGGGGCTTCATGAATCCCTGGCCGCTACAATTGTGGCGGTCATTCTAGGAAGCCTCTGTGCTTATGTCACCGAGGCACTACCACCACGGCTAGCTGGGGAGCAGGAAAAGCTGTGGCGCTCGCATGTGGTTGGCAGTGTGCTGAAGCCGGAGTTTTCTGCTCCTGAACAGGTCACGAAGCACGCAGATGGAAAAGGGCACGGTGGCGGGAAATCCGGTCACGCACACCGAAGCGCCTCTAACACTGGCGAGGGCCTACTCTTCGATGCAGCGACCGCAAGCGTCGAACAGACCGCGAATTACCGAGCGACATTTCTCGCTCCCACGTTGGCCTCGTTTAGTGCTCCACTGATTATTTTGGTGGTCTGGGCTTTGTGGGTGGATACGAAAACCGCCTTGTGGCTGGCACTATTTTTCATTTCCACGCCGTTGATCATTATTGGGGCTGGAAAAATCCTGCGGAAATCCAATGCGACGTATCGCCGAAAGCAAGCGAAGGCCACACATGCGTATTTGGAAATGCTCGAAGGGCTGGGCACATTCAAAGTTCTTGGAGCAATTGACCGGGTCATGACGCGTTTTGCCAGCCAAACTCGCACCGCGATGGCTGAGCTTACCGCCCTGCTCGCCCGCAATCAGCTGATGATTATTGTCAACGATGCTGTTTTTGGAATTGCAATGTCGACTACAGCAATCGGCCTTGTCCTGCTGCGTTTACAGGCCGGCGCAATCAGCGTAGGCACTGCTCTCGCAGGTGTTTTTCTATCCGTTCTGCTCTACGAGCCCGTTAATCGTGTCGGTCGGACCTTCTACATCGGACTCGGTGGACGCACCCATCGAAATGGAATTGTGGAGATGTTCGGTGAACCTCCAGCTGAAGCGTCCACAGCCGCAACAGCGCATTCCACCGATGCCTCCGCGCCGCAGGCACCGCACGCACAGCACGCACCGGAGATTTCCCTCCGCGATGTCAGCGTTGACATCGGCGAAAAGCGCATTCTCTCCGATATCAACCTGACAATTCCAGCCGGCAGCAGAGTCGGCATCGTTGGCCCCAGCGGTTCCGGAAAAAGCACACTCCTGCGTGTACTCGCAGGCCTGCAGCCACATTCCGGGGAAGTCTCCCTCGACGGCCACGCTCTTTCAACCCCGGAGTTGCTCGCCAATTCGCTACTCATCTCCCAGCAACCAGCCATTTTCGGCACCACCGTCGCGGACAATCTTCGCATCGCATGCCCGGACGCAACGGCCGTCGATATGCGAAAAGCACTTCGCGACGTGCACTTACTCACCGAAATCGAACAGCGCCCTGGTGGTCTCGATTCGGAAGTCGGCGATCAGGGCAATTGGCTCTCGGGCGGGCAACGACGCCGCCTGGCCATTGCGCGTGGTCTGCTCGGTACTGCTCCGATTGTGCTTCTCGACGAGCCGACAGCGGACATCGATCGCCGGACGGAAGGTCTCATCAAGGAGTCCTTGACCCGCCTCGCTGAAGGTCGCACGAGCATCATGGTCGCTCACCGAATGGAGGCACTATCGGACGTTGACCTGGTCATTGTCGTCGCTGAAGGCCGGATTGTGGCTGCGGGCAAACCCGACGAATTGAGCACAAGCAATGAGTATTACGCACGGGCGCTGACCGAGGAGAGCTGACATGAACAACATCATCTGGTTGCTGCGCTTTTCCGCACAGGCTCGCGGGGCGCTCAGCGCATCTATCCTCGCACGCGTGGTTGGGCACATACTGGGTGCATTAATGCTGGCCGTGCCTGCCTGGGCAATTGCCACAATTGCGCTGTTGAAGTGGGACGCAACCGGCTCGTCGCAAAGCAAGGGCATGACGTGGACCTGGGCGGTCATTGGCGTGATTGCGGGGCTGGCGCTGCTGAAAGCGATTCTGCGGTATGTCGAGCAGTACCTCGGACATTTGGCGGCATTTCAGCTGCTCGGCGAGCTGCGACTGTGGATCGTCGAGCGCCTTATCCCGCAGGCGCCCGCGATAACCGATGGGCTGGGTACTGCCAGAATCCACACGATTGCGATTCGTGATGTTGGCCGCGTGGAAGTCTTCTTTGCGCACACAATTGCGCCCGCGGTGACGGCCGTATTAATTCCTCTGCTGGCGGTCGTGACGGCGGCATTAACGGCCGGAGCACTGCCTACGATTGCTCTGGCACTGACCTTTGCGGTTGGCTTTGTGATTGCGCTCGCAGGCTCTAAGAAGGCGACGACGGAGGCCTCCGCAACGAACTCCACACGCACGGAGATTGCGCAGTATATCGCCGATACACTGCGACTTCGGGAGGAAATCCTCATCTACGGCGCAGCCGAGCAGCGGCTGCGGGGACTGCGCGAGCTCGACGAGCAGCTCACCCAGAAGATGCGTGCAGGCGGCAAGCGGGCTGGACTGCGCTCTGGTGCGACTGGGCTTCGGATTTGGGGCGGCAGCATCGCTGTCTTTTGTGCTGGTATCCCGGCGCTTTCAGCCGATTACCGCATGCTGCCCGCAGTTTTGGTGGCGACGTCCCTGGTGGCGGGAACAGCTGCATCGATGGATTCGATCGAGCGCCTGGCATCTTCTCTGCCAGCAGGGCTCAATGCAGTCACTCGGATTAGGGAGCTGGCCGCGCAGCCACCGACTGTGGAAGAACCGCGGCAGCCGGAGCAGCTGGAGATGCCGAATCAGTTTGAACCGCGACATGCGCAGGGCGCCCGGGCCAACTCCGTCGACCCTGTCCCTGCCCTCGAACTGAGCGATGTCAGCTATCACTACCCTGGCGCCGATAACCGTGCTCTGACCAAGATCAATCTGCGCATTGCCACAGGCCAGTTCATCGGTGTGGTCGGCCCCACCGGTTCGGGCAAGTCCACGCTTTCCCGGCTAATCCAACGGCATGTCGATCCGGATGCGGGAGAGGTCATCATCAATGGTCACAATGCCCGTGACCTCGGCTCAACCAATGTCTGCCGAGCTGTTGTTGTCGCAGATCAGAATCCTTTTCTCATGGAGGCCACTGTCGCTGAGAACTTGTGTCTCGGCGCACCTGATGGCTGCGAGGTTCCCGAATCGCTGATGCACTGGGCACTCGAACTCGCTGCCATCAACCCTGCTGAGCTACCGCTGGATAGGCCCATTGGCCGCCGCGCGCAGCGGCTTAGCGGTGGTCAGCGTCAACGTCTGGCGCTGGCTCGCACCTACTTACGCGCGGTACTTGCCGACGGTTCCGTGCCCAACGGCCCCGGTGCCAACCTCGCCGGAAAGATTGCCATTTTCGACGAAGCCACCAGCCACCAGGATCCACTGACGCAGGCTCGTATCGTCGACAATGCCCGCGCATGTGGCGCGACCTGCATCTTCATTGCACACCGGCTTCAGACTCTGACCGAGGCCGATGACATCCTGGTCATCGAAAACGGCCAACTCATCGAGCGCGGCACTTATGACAACCTCTTGCGCGCCGACGGCGCCTTTGCTCGACTTGCGCGCGCACAGGTCTAGGCTCGGTCGAGCTCACCGCGCTAAGACTCAGCGCTCGGATACTCGCCTAGTGATCCTCGACGAGCTCGCGGAGCCGCGCAAAGATTGCCGCGCCATCGTGGCGAATACCGTCATGCTGGAATGCATTGGTCACATGTGGTCGCAGATCTCGGTAGCAGTTGGCTGTCCCCATCGAGTAATCGAACGGTACGAAAATGTCGTCAAGATAAACCGCGGCTGCCGAGGTCGGAGCGTCGGCAAGCAAGCGCGCGGAATCATACGGCGAGTTTTCCCAGGTGTGCTGCGCCAATTCTTCGGCCTTTTCCTTGAACGGAATGAGCGCAGGGTCTTCGTCGAATTGCCAGGGGAAAATGTGCTCGCCGGTGAGGTAAAACAGCTCGTCACCTGCGGGATTGGCATTTTCTTCGAAACCTGGAATCTCCTCGCGAATGCGGTGCGCTGCCCAATTAGTTGTGGGCTGCTCCCCGACACCGCCATAAATGGATTCGTGAATCGCGGCGTATAGCGGCCCCTCGGCGAAACTCACGCGGGATCCGACATCGGCTAGGAAATCAATGCGCAATTGCTTTTCACCATTGCGAATGTGGAATGGCTCTTCCAACAAATACGCCAGATTGTGGAATCCATCTCCGCGGCCCAATTCAATTCCGATGGTTCGGAATCGGCGAGAACTCAGACGCTCACCGGTGGGGAGAGTTTCTGCAGATTGCTCCAGGTGCGCGCAGATTTCTCGAATGCGATTCTCCACCCACGGGTATTCGCGATAAAAGCGCTCGTGGCGGGTGCGCAGCTTCGCATATGTCGTGCGATAAAGGTCGTCAGCGCCACGATCCAGAACGGGCAAACCACCCGTGAGGTAAGCGTGCTCCACGGATTCCGGATAGCGGCTGAGATATGAAGTAATGCAAAAACCACCAAAGGACTGCCCATACAGTGACCATCTCGCAATGCCCAAATGCTTTCGCAATGCTTCCGCATCTTCGACAATGTATTCCTGACGCAATTGCGCAAGCCGCGCGCCCGGAATATCCGCAATATTGGCCGCATCAATTCGATGCGAGCGCCCCGTGCCACGTTGATCCAAAAGAATCACGCGGAATTCCTTCAGCGCCTCACCAATTACTCCGCTAGTTCCCACCGGACGCGGTGCCGGGAAGCCTGGACCTCCGTGCAAATAGACAATTGCCGGCGCGTCCTCATTTCCTGGCGTATAGATCTCCCTTGCGAAGAGCTCAAATGTCGCAGCATCCGCAGCCCCGGTAAAAGGATCCCAGGGAACCTCAAGGGTGTGTTCCTTAATAATGTGCCCAAAATGCCTGCTCGCAGTACTCGTCGATGCCATGTCTCTACCGCTCCTCTAATCCCGCTGGTCGTATTTCTTCATTAGCTTTGCGACGAGCAAATCGGTCGCCTCATCGTCAGCAAGAATTTGATCCAACATCTCCCGGTATTCCCGCTGCCGCAGCGCAGTATCTTCCCCGTAATCGTCATAGGAATCGCCGGATAGGTCCACACCGAAATTGGATTCATCGCTTTCGTCTTGCTCTGTCTCCTGTTGTGCCGACGGAACTTCCAGATCCGCTGGGAAGTCCGCATTGAACTCCTCCAGGAATTCCTCCGCGTTGGCCTCTGCGTCGGAACGCGATACTCCCCTATCGACCTCAGCCTGAATGCGACGCTGCAGCGCCTTTTCCATCTGGCGGTGGCGCCAACTGCGCAGGCGCGCGGGCTCGAAGCGTCGACCGACCTCACGGCTCTTGCCCTCTGCGCGACGCGCGAGGACCGCAATCTGCGACGCGGTGTCGTTCAATGGTGCCCACTCAGAGCGTGCCGATACGCGCCAATTGCCCCAGTACCCCAGCAGCGACAGCAGAATGCTGACGACGGGACCGACGACCATGGACACGGCCATAAAACCCAGATGGTGGCCTCCGATGACAATAATTGCGCAAGCCACGGCGGGGATGACCGTGGGCTGATTGCCGCCGAAAACAGCGGGTACCCGCCCGGTAACAATGTCACGAATCATGGAACCGCCAGTGGCTGTGAAAACGCCCATCATGATGCACGGCAGAATGGGCAAGCCATACGTGACACCTTTGACCGTTCCCGTAGCGGCCCAAAGACCCGAAACCACAGCGTCACCGTGAACCTGAACGTATTCCCAGGTCTTACCTTTGAAATAGAAAAATCGCGCGATAAGTGCACCGGTGAATGCCAGGATTAGGTACTCCGGCTGACTCATTGCGGCGACGGTGCCCTGGTTAATCAGAACATCGCGAATCATGCCGCCACCCAGTGCGGAGAACAGCGCGATAAAGAAGAACCCGATGATGTCGTAGCCTCGTTGCCGGGCGATGGTGCCACCGATGATGCCCATGAGCAGGACACCACTGACATCGGACCACCGGTACATCGACTCGATGAGCGGATCTACTTCTGCGACGTTCATGATGTTCAAGCTTAGACGCTGCTATTTTTCATGCATCAACGAAAGGTCGGGATACCCATGGAAAACGCTGACACCTTTGCTTCGACACGCCCCAGTGGCAGGCTCATACGCGGCATCGCAACTGCTTCCCGCGCGCACGATGGGCACTACCGAAAGGGATCTGGCGTTCCCTATATCAGCCATCCAATGGCGGTGATGTTGATTGCGGCGAGCGTGACTAACGACGAAGACGTGCTGTTGGCAGCCCTCTTCCACGACATTTTGGAAGACGTGCCGGAAAACTACTCACGTGCCGAGATGGAAGATGAGTTCGGACCTCGCGTGGCCACGATCGTCGAGGGCGTCACCAAGAATTCTTCCTTGCCCTCCTGGCAGGAGCGTGCCGATGCCTACCTGGAGCAACTTTCTCGTGGCAGCGCGGAGTCAATCATCGTGGCCGCCGCGGATAGGTTCCACAATCTCAGCCAAACTCTGGAGGATTTAGACCGCGAAGGCCACTCCCTGTGGCGACGCTTTCGTTCAACTCCGAGCCAGCAATTGTGGTGGTACACGAATGTCCGCAACGTAATCGCCGAACGACTGCCCGACATGCCTCTGTTGGACGACTTGGACATTCTAATTGAGCGCCTCGATTCCTGGGTACAAGCGGCGTAACCTGCGTTTTTCCAATCGCTTTAAGTTATAAAAACATGTTTGGACATAGCCCGGAGCACTCAAGCGACGGTACAGTGGCAGCCTACGTGGCTCGGATATTTATCACGATATAGAGGCCACGCAACAACAATCCGACAATAGATCCAGGAATACGCAACAGGAGAAAAACAGTGACTTCCACTGATGCATCGTCCACAACCGAACTGCCCACCACCACTCAGCAGTGGGTTCTAGCTTCCCGACCGACCGGCCTGCCGACTGACGAGAATTTCCGCCTCGAGACCGTCGATTTGCCAGAGCTTAACGACGGCGACATTTTGGTAGCCAACTCGGTCGCTACCGTCGATCCCTACATGCGTGGCCGGATGAACGACACCAAGTCGTACGTTCCTCCTTTTCAGCTTGACCAGCCAATGACTGGCGGCGCTGTGGGCACTGTCCTTGCGTCCAAGTCGGATAAGTTCCAGGTTGGCGACGCTGTCCGCCACTCTTATGGCTGGCAGACCAATGCTGTTATTGCCGATTCCGAGGCAACACCGGTTGACCTCAACGTTGCACCGGCTGCTGCCCACCTGGGCATCCTTGGTCTTACTGGACTTACTGCTTACGTTGGCCTGACTGCTGTCGGAGAGATGAAGGAAGGCGACGTCGTCTTTATCTCTGGCGCTGCTGGTGCGGTCGGCTCGGCTGCTGGTCAGTTCGCCAAGCAGATGGGCGCAGCCCGTGTCATTGGCTCCGCCGGCTCGGACGAGAAGGTTGAGCGTCTACTCGAACTCGGCTTTGATGCCGCCTTCAACTACAACGACGGCCCGGTTGCAGAACAGCTGGCAAAGGCCGCTCCAGAGGGCATTGACTTCTACTTCGACAACGTCGGTGGCGACCATCTCGAGGCAGCCATCGGCGCGATGCGCACCTTTGGCCGCGTTGCTATGTGTGGCGCAATCTCCCAGTACAACAACACTGGAACTCCGACCGGACCACGTAACTTGGCTCTGGCGATTGGCAAGTGCATTACTCTGCGCGGCTTCGTCTTGGGCAAGTACCTGCACCTGGCAGATGAATTCCAGGAGCGAATGGCTCCGCAGGTCGTCAGCGGTAAGGTCGCCTACGATGTCACCACTCGCCACGGTATCGAGAACATGCCAGCTGCATTCCTCGAACTGTTTAGCGGAGGCAATACCGGCAAGATGGTCGTAGAGTTCTAAATAACTGTCATCGAGTTTGGAGCTAATTCGTGAACACACAGAAACCTCGACTGCTTACGACCGACACACTGCTAGTTCAAGAAACACGCAACGTTATGCGCAGTGAATACTCTATTTTCGATGACAACGGCACCCAGATTGCCCAAATTACCCAAGCAGGATCACTGGGTCGACGCATGTTGGGCATCGGTGTCAAGTACGACATCTTCGATATGGACGAGGATGGCAAAGAGGGCGACAAGCTCCTCACCATCACCGACCCCGCGAACGTTTTCGGCGACACATACAAGGTTCTCACACCCAACGGCGCTAAGATCGCCACAGCCAAGACCAAACGATTCAGCCTAAAATCACGGCTAACTTTGTCCGTCAAAGGGCTTTCCGACGTCGATGTTGACGGCGGCTTCCGCGGTAAAAATTACGCACTGACCAGCAAGGGACGCCCGATTGCGAAGATTGACCGGAAGTACCGTGGTCTCAAAGGCGCTATTACCGGCAAGGACACGTACGCTCTGCATTTGGAGCCGAACTTGAACGAGGAAACGCGGGCTGCGGTGATCGGTACTGCGCTGGTTATTGACATTGTCAGGCGCAAGAACGATGAGGCTGTAGCGGTTAGTGTGAGCTAGCGCTTCCGCCTTGTTAAAGAACTGCCCTGCTAAGGCGTCACCTTGTGCGGCGCCGAGACTTCCTTCAGCCTGCTGGACATAGCGACACCAACCAGTCCCATTAGTGCCAGGAAGATTAAAGCTGCCGCAGGGCCGAAGCTGGCGATAACACCCGAAAGCGCACCGACGATGAGCAGGACAACGCCCATGATGGTGTTGGCTGCTCCGACATACTCGGTGCGCTTGTCTCCTTCTGCCATGTCCACAACATAGGTCGAACGAGCCACGCGAACACCGGCGTGGACGACGGACATCGCGAAGAAGCCGAGCGGGAAAATCCAAGCGTTCGCACCGGCGGAAAGCCAGTGAGCACTTGCGACCAACAAAAAGAGAACAATAGAACCGACCAGCGAAGAGTAGGTCAACACCTTCTTCGAGGATTTATCCGACCAGATTCCGGCGACTTTTCCACCAACCAAAGAGGCGAAGCCTGCGGCGAGCATGAAGATACCGACATTGGCGCTTACTCCCCCGCCGCTACCGTCAGAGGCTTCCAGATCAGCTCCCACCTGTGCACTTAGGGTTACGATGAACGACGTGGATAATGCTGTGACCAGCAACAAACTACGGACGATCACAAAGTCGCGGAAGTTCTTATCCTCTTTAAAGAGCCGCCAGGTGTCCTGCCACCAGGTTTTATTCGGTTCTTCCTTGTCCCCCTCGTTGGTGGGCTCAACAATCCCACGGAAAATCAAAACTGCTGCTACCCACGACAGTGCCGCAACAAAGATGAGCCCCGCCACGATTGGTTTGGTGACGTTGTCGCGGAGAATCCACAACACTGCACCAACAATAATTGCGGCGACACCGCCCAACATCGCAGCTCGGCCACTAATCTGCCCGCGCTGCCCCTTCGGAATCGTGCGGCCCTGGACATCCTTTGAGGCCATCGAGCACAGGGCTCGGGCCGTTGCAAAGCCTGCAAGCGCGACGATGACAGCGACGCCGAGCGCGGTGCCTTCTAGGAACAACGCAGCCAGACCAATCAGCGCTGCTGCGATGGCTTGCCCCAAAGCACCAGCGATCCAGACGGTTGTGCGGCGCGGGCGAGATTTCACCCAAGGTGTGAGGGCGGCCTGCGGAAGCATCGAACCGGACTCGCGCACCGGCACAAGCATGGCGATGAAGAAGCCCGGCGCGCCAGCCGAATGCAGCAGCCATGGCAACAGCGTCTTCGCCGCGACGATTTGATCGCCGATATTCTGTAGTCCGTTCGCCCAAACGTAACGCTTGGCATTCGCGCGGGCGTGTTTTTGCACCGACTCTGGGGTGTTCCCTGCGTCCGTGGGTTTGTCAGCTTCCGAGCTATCAGTCATGGCTCTCACGCTACCTGCCTGTAGCAACGGCGCTACCGTATGCGGCAGCCCCGCTGTGTCGCCCGACGGCAATTCTCATCCGGCGCTCAGTCGCTACACTCGCGGGAAGAACACCGAATTCCCTCAACGAAAGTAGCAATATGCCCGCTGACCTTTATCGACGTCTCTCCAACCTCGATGGCAAGAGCTACGGCGCATACAAATCTCTTCGTGGCTCCCACGACCTGCCGGATCTGGACGCGACGCTGTTTGTCGACAAGGTCCAATCCGACCCTTACGCTCCAGCATCACGGGCACGCGTCCACATTCCGCTGTCAGTGCTGGACTATCGCGGAGCCTCCCGCTCACAACCCGGCAGGTTCAGCACGGCAGAGCTCGATTTGTTGAACCGCAGCCTCGTGCGAGCTTTTAAGAAGTATGGCCGCGGGCTGTTTATCGATTCTCCGGGGCAGCAGGTCTTGCGCCGAACAGCTGTCGCTGAGCTCCGTGGGGATGCGCACGACGTCGATAAGCATGATGATGCCCTCCAGATCTGCCTGGAAATCCAGCTGCCCGCCCGCGGCCGGCGCATTCTCGGGCGTGAGGCGGCGCGCTTGATCTGTGAGGATTTGTTGGACGCGTTTGACGACGCCATTGTAAACGCACCCATCGATGCGCTCGAGGCAGCCGCGGAATTGGAGTATGACCAGCTCTTTTTGCGCCGTGCGGTAGCGGACGCGGACCTGATTGGGTTTGTGACAGACGGGTCGGTGTTGCCCCGTCAGGCGGGCAATAGCCAGCTGCCGAAGCCCGGCGCGACTGCGTTTACCTCGCCGGAATCGTTGCAGCACAGTTTTCAGTTGCCGTCGGGTAAAATGGTGCACGGCATGGGCATTCCGCGGGGCGTGACGTTGATTGTCGGCGGTGGCTACCACGGCAAGTCCACGCTACTGTCCTCCCTGGTCACTGGCGTGTATGACCATGTCGCTGGCGACGGCCGCGAGTTTGTGGTCGCTGACGAGACTGCGGTTGCGCTGCGTGCCGAGGACGGCCGGGCCATCACTGGTGTGGATATCTCGCCGTTTATCAACGGTCTTCCCTCCGGTGATGACACGACCCGGTTTTCCACGGCGAACGCGTCGGGGTCGACCTCCCAAGCTGCGGGTCTGATGGAGGCGCTGGGTTCCGGTGCGCGCGTGTTGCTCATCGATGAGGACACCTCCGCAACTAACTTCATGATTCGTGATGAGCGCATGCGCCGACTCATCCCCGATGACCGGGAGCCGATTACTCCACTGGTCGCACGGGTCCGCGAGCTCTGGGAGGACCACGGGATCTCCACGGTCATCGTCGCTGGTGGTTCTGGTGCGTTCATCGATGTCGCGGACACCGTGATTGCTATGGATGCGTACACGCCTTACGACGTCACCGAGCGCGCCCGTGAGCTCCGAGAATCTGCCACTCCGGCTGCACCTTCGCCAGCTTTTGCGCAGATCGGTGAGCGTTTTCTGCAGGCTGACTTCCCTGCCGGTGAGAGCCGTGGTGGACATGGTGGTCGTGGTGGTCATGGGCATGGCAGTCGCGGTGGGCGCGGTGGTCGTGGCAGTCGCGGCGGGCGCGGTAGCGGCGCGAAACCGCCTAAGCCACCGCGTGCTCGTTGCCTCGAACTGATTCAGGTGGGCAAGGACAATCTTGACCTGCGCGCTGTCGGCCAATTGATGGATTCCTCCCAAACAGAAGCCATTGCCCGGATTCTGGGCGCCGTTGTAAAGCAGCTCGATGGACGTACTGACCTCACCGAGCTAATTCAGCGTGAGTACTACAACTTTTGTCATTCGCTCTTCGACGCGGCAGCTGCGTCTACCAATTCTGGTCATCTGGCGGAGCCTCGTTTCCAGGAGGTTGTGGCGGCAATCAACAGGCTTCGGCTCTTGCGGTCGGGCCCCGCAGATTGACAGTCGCGGGAACGGCACACCTACGGCTGCCGCAACTAACTTCTTCGACGGATTTCGGCGTCGGGTCTTGACCTTGACGCGACGTCAAACAGAAAGATGATTCCCGTGAGCAACAACGACAACGAGTACACCATCGGCGAGGCAGCCGAGCTCCTGGGCGTTACCACGCGCACGCTGCGACATTGGGATGCCATCGGGCTGCTCAGCCCGCAGTATCGCACGTGGTCCGACTACCGCCTCTACACCGATGAGGACATCGACACCGCGCTGGAGATCCTGGTCTATCGCGCCGCTGGTGTGCCGTTGAAGACTATCGAGGAGTTCATTCACGGCGATTCCTCCCCGAGAAGTCGGAAAGATCGTTTGCTCGCTCAGCGAACTGTTCTCACAGAGAAGATCGCTGACCTGCACCACATGGTGCAGTCTCTGGACAAACTGATTGAGGAAGGACACACAATGGAAGCAAAGACGAAGGCAGAGCTCTTGGGCCGCGATTGGCAGAATCTAGAAGCCGAAGCTGAGGAACGCTGGGGCGACACCACCGAGTGGGAGCAATCCCAGCAGGCTCAGGAAAAGATGGACGACAGCGACTGGGCCGCTCTTGAGGCAGAGGCTAAGGATTTTGCCGATGCGCTTGCCGACGCTGCTGAGCGACACGTGGAGCCAGGTTCCGAAGAGGCGGCCGAGCTAGTTGACCGTCACTTGGCCTCTATTACCCGCTTCTACGAGGCCGGTCGAGAAAAGCAGATTCTGCTGGCTCGCATGTACGTCGCTGATTCCCGGTTTGACCGGTATTACCGCGGCAATGCTGGCTACCTGCTGGAGTTGATTGAAGCTCAGGCCCGTAAGGAAGGTATTGACCCGGCAAGTGCCGAGTGGCGGTAGGTAGCGCTAGACACCGGACGGCAGCCGTTCATCCAGGCCTTTCCACTCGGGACGAAATCCGCTTAGAATTGGCTCATGAAATTCATCGAAGCCGCAGACTTCACCGCTGATCGCCCGTGGGGTGCACTGAATGTTGTCACTATGACTGGCGCCACAAGCGTCCGGCTCCACTGGAGCGATCAGCCATACAAGTGGCACATCAATGATGGCGAAGAGGTCTTTGTGGTTGTCGACGGAGCCGTCGACATGCACTACCGCGATGCGGGACAGGAATGCGTACGCACATTAACGCCTGGCACTATCTGTTTTGCAGAAGCCGGCGACGAGCATGTCGCGCACCCGCAGGGCGAGGCGCGCATGCTTGTCATTGAAAAAGAAGGCTCAGTCTAGCCCACAGCAACAGCAGCCGACAGTGCGCACTTCGGCATCCCCATAACTGCGTCATAACCCCGACTCGGGAAGGAATTAACTATGAAGTTCTCTCGCTCTCTCGCCGCTGTTATCATCGGCGCCGCTGCCGTACTTGGCTCCGTCGTGGCTTCCCCGACAATTGCACAGGCGATTAACTGCCCATTTGCTCCGGTGCACAAATACGAACAGCACCGTTTCTCAGGATCTTCGACTTCGGCCGATGCTTTCCAGGTTTGGTTTGACGGTGGCGTGTACGTTGAACCAATTGTCGAAACACTGGATTTGGTTGAGCTTCAGGTCAACGATACCCAAGTCGCTCAAGCTGGTGACATCATCTACAAGGACGAAGACGGCAATTTCTGGGTGAAGTAGCCCAGGGCCAGAAACAATACGCCCCCAACACACTCAGAGTAACGCCAACTGTGGCGTTGCCCTGAGTGTTTTTCGTTGCCCGGAAGAAGTTGATAAACAAGAAAAACAGAGTGTAATTACAGGAATTAACCAATGGCAGATTAACCTCGTCTGAATAGGGCTGTAGCGCCTAGCGTTGTGGAGTCACTAGAATTCTGCCCCGCCCCTTTTCATTTTCTGCCACGAGCCCTCGTTTTCTGGAGTGTTCCACCATGGAAATCATCATCGTCGATTCTGAGGCTGAAGTCGCGAGCATCGCTTCGGATTACCTCGCGCACTACGCCAACAAGGGTGCAAACCTCGGTGTAGCAACAGGATCGACCCCGCTTGCGACGTATCGGGAGCTGATTCGTCGCCATCGGGCTGGTGAAGTCACTTTCAAGGACTGCAGCTTCTTCGCACTCGACGAATACGTGGGCCTGCCCATCGAGCATGAGCAGAGCTACTACCACGTGATTCACAACGAGTTTTCCGATCACGTGGATGTCGACCCGGCGCGGGTCCATATTCCCGATGGTCTCGCAGACGACATTGGCGCTGCCTGCGAGGACTACGAACGCAAGATTATCGAGGCCGGCGGCATTGACATTCAGTTACTGGGCATCGGCACAAATGGGCATGTCGGTTTTAACGAGCCCGCCAGCTCTTTCGGTTCCCTGACTCGCATTAAGACGCTGCACCCGCAGACCGTGCTGGATAACGCCCGCTTCTTCGACTCCACCGAAGACGTGCCGTACCACGTGGTCACCCAGGGTCTTGGCACCATTTCACGTGCGGGGCACCTCCTGCTGCTGGCCACAGGTTTTGCAAAGGCGCATGCCATTGCCGCCTCCATCGAGGGCCCGCTGAGCGCTTCTATGCCCGCGTCCGTATTGCAGCTGCACCCACGGGCCACGGTTGTGATTGATCAGGCTGCAGCCAGTGAGCTGAAGAACAAGGAATACTACGAGTTCACCTACGCTCATAAGCCGCAGTGGCAGAAGGATATGTGGAAGTAGGCCCCAGCTGCCCCCCCTACTATTGCCCTACCGCACCCCGCCACACACGACTAGTCTGCACTAGTCGTCGTCATCGTCATCCATCTCCAGCTCGGGGTCTTCGGCACGCGCCTGCTCGTAGACCTCCTTTGCGGCCGTGAGATTAATGACGCCGATGACAAGTCCTACGACGATGTCCGGCCATGCGCTGAACCAGAAAATGGTGACCACTCCAGCGGCGAGAATGAGCAGGTTCGCCAGGACGTCGTTACGCGCCGCCAACCACGCGCCGCGCATGAGCGCACTGTCGGCTTTGCGCAGGTTCATCAGCAAAATCGCGCAGACCAGGTTGATGACCATCGCAATAATCGCAGTCACCGACAGCGTTAGCGGCTCTGGCGGCTCACCGCTGATCATCTTCCAGATGGCAGTGCCGAACGCCGCAATCGCCGGAATCAGGATTAGCCCGGCAAGGCCGAAGCTTGCTTTACGACGGCTCGCCAGCGACCAACCCAATGCGGTGAGAACCAGCAGGTTCATGAGGAAATCTTCAAGAAAGTCTGCAGCGTCGGCGAACAGCGCTGCGGAGCCAATAATTGAGGCAACAATTAATTCAATGAAGAATCCGAGAAGATTCAGGCCTGCTACCCACGCAACAATTTTGCGGGCACGGTGATCCAAAGTCGATGAGGTAAACACGGGGGGGCATCGTAACGCCCGGCACGAGTACCATCGAAACCCATGACCCCCGCACAGAAATTTCACTCAGAAATGAAGGTTCCCGGCGGCAAATTGGTTGTTGCCGACTGCGAGACCACAGGTGACACGATTTCGTCGATAAGCATTTCGGGCGATTTTTTCCTCGAACCCGATGAAGCCTACGACATTATTAATGACGCTCTCCTCGGTGCGCCTGCCGGGGACAATACGGAACGCCTACAGGCTCGCCTCGATGCGGCGCTGAAGGATTTTGAGGATCAGTCTGGCCGCGAGGTGCGACTGCACGGTTTTGATACCCACATCATTGCGCAAGTCGTTCGACGTGCACTGACACAGGCCGTCGACTTCACTGATTTGGAGTGGGAGGTTTTGCAGCCGGGTGTCCTGCCGACGGTGATGAATGTTGCGCTCGACGAGGTCCTTCTTGATCAAGTCAATTCCGGGCAGCGCGGACCGACTCTGCGTTTCTGGGATTGGGATGATCGTGCCACTGTGATCGGTTCATATCAGTCTTATGTCAACGAACTCGAGCCCGAGGGTGTAGAGAAGCACGATGTGCAAGTGGTGCGTCGTCTCTCCGGCGGTGGCGCGATGTTCATGGAGGGCGGCAACTGCGTCACCTACTCGATCTATGTACCAGAGAAGCTGGTCGCTGGTCTTAGCTACGTCGAATCCTATGAATTCCTCGACCGCTGGGTCATCGCTGCACTTGCGCAGCTCGGGGTCAATGCGTGGTATGTCCCCATCAATGACATCACCTCCGATGGCGGCAAGATTGGTGGTGCCGCACAGAAGCGCCGTGGCTCAACAGTGCTTCACCACGTCACCATGAGTTATGACATCGACGCTGACAAAATGATGGAAGTCCTGCGCATTGGCAAGGCCAAGATTGCCGATAAGGGCCTGCGCAGCGCGAAGAAGCGCGTCGATCCGCTCCGTCGCCAGACCGGTGCCAGCCGCGCGGAAGTCATTGACACGATGAAGCAGACATTCATCAACCGCTACGGTGCCGCCGAGGCATCGCTTTCCGATGAGGACTTCGCTGCGGCGCAGCATCTTATTGACACCAAATACGGCACGGAGGGCTGGACTCACCGAGTCCCCTAATGCCCACGCCAACTATCTAAATGAAGAAAATCTTCGGGAAAGAGAGTTAACTGGATAAAAAGTAAACCAAGGAGACTCGGCGTGGACGACGAGAAGAAACGGCGTCAAGTGGAAAGAAATCTGACGATACGTCCACTCATTAGTGAGTGCGTCGCCGAATATTAGCTCTCCATGCCCACCAGTTTCTCCGCCAACTCCGCAACATCGTTTGGGTGATACTGCGCGGGCCGGTTTCGCTTCGGCGAGCAGGAATCAATGACATCCCGCCACCGCTGCGGAATGCCGGAGGCCCCAAAGACGCCACCGAGAAAAGCACCAACAATGGCCGCGTTAGTGTCGGTGTCGCCGCCACGGCCAATGACTCGGACCAGAGAGTCCTCAAAGGTCGTGGTTTTGTCTTCTACCCGGCGCAGTTCTTCATGCAGTGCCCACAGCGCAAAGCGCAGCCATCCCTGATGCACCGAGAAATCCGGCTCCCCGCTATCCACCACGGCACCGCTGGCCTGCCACTCGGTTTCCCACTGCGCGCGCTGGGAAGCCAGCCACTCCATCAGCGCACTCACGCCAATGCCGCGGCGCGGCTGGTGGAGGCCGCCGCTGATGACGTCGGCAAGCGCGGATGCGTAACGTGAATTGGCCTCTATGCACACTGGGTGCGGGTGCGTGATGGCGGCGTCCTTGCGGGCGAGTTCGCCAGCACGTGCGGGGTTGCGCCAGTACACGATAGCCAGCGGTGAGATACGCATGAGCGCGCCGTTAGCCTGGGAGTTCGGGTTCGGCGCGCGCCGGAGCAACGCTGCCGTGGTGGCCTCTCCGATGTCGAAAGCGTCGGAGTTTGCCCAGCGCACATAGGACTCGCGGACATCGGCGGCATCGTAGCCTTCGCAGCGCACCAGTGAGCGTGCCAGCGCCAGCGCCATTTCGGAGTCATCAGTGGGCTGGCCGGCGGCGATGTTGTGGGTGCCGCCATCGGCAAGTTCACAGACACCGTGTGGGTAGCGCTGTGCAATCTCCTCGGCACTACAAAACTCCACTAGCGCGCCGAGGTTATCGCCGATGACCTGGCCATAGAGCACGCCGCGGGCACGGTCGACTACGCGGGCGAAAGCATCGGAATTGTGATTCACAGGCACCTCTTACAGAGCTTGACGGCGTTGGCGGCTTGAATGGCATCGGCGAATTCACCGAGACACCTGTACAACGCCGCTACAATCCCCGCGAGAGGTTCCAGCGCAGAACCGCAGGTCGGTCATGGTAGCGACCGAGCACGGACAGGGATGCGGTATTCAATGGGAAGGACTGGCCAAGTGCAATGGGCAGTTCCAACCAGGCTGTGGTGAGCGCACGCAGCGAGTGACCGTGGGCGAACAGAATCGCCTTGTCTTCGCCCGATTCACGCACCCTTTTCACCACTCGCTCAACTCGCTCACGGACTTCCTCCGCGGTTTCGCCATTGGGCACACCGTGAGTCCAAATCTGCCAATCGGGAACGGTCTTTTGCACTTCCTTCGAGGTAATCCCCTCGTAGTCGCCATAGAACCATTCCGCGAGATCCTCTTCGACCTCGAAGTCGTGGAACCCCGCCAATCGAGCGGTCTCCTGGGCGCGCTGACGGGGTGATGCCAGCACTAGCCCAAAGTCCTTCGGATCCAGCCAGCCGTTGAGGGCCTTGGCTTCTTCCCGACCGTTGTCAGTCAGCGGAAGATCAGTTACCGATGTGTGCTGCCCAGTGCGCGACCACTCAGTTTCACCGTGCCGCACGAGATATAAATCAGTCATAGTTCCAGCTTAGGCTTATTTGAAAATGCTGTTAGCCGCGGTAACCCTGCTAGCCCATCACGGGGTCACGGACTTCCAAGCCATGCTCCGGGTCCTCACACACCGTTACCGCTCCCAACTCCTCAGACCTCGCCGCCGTCGGAGAGCTACAGGTCCAGTCCCCTACTTGAGCGGTCAGGGTGTTGCCACCGCCCTCAGTGTCCTTGATTGCGTCGTACCGATCCAACACATCCATGGCCTCAGCGCAGGTCATCTCGCCCTTGACCACTTCCGCCAGACGATGGCCCTCCATGGCACCGCACATCATCGGCCCCTGAACAAGTGCATCCGTGCCCTGACTGTAGCCCCTCGCCGGCTCACTCCCCTGGGCCATGAGTTCCTCGACGGAATCGAAAACCTTGCCGGAGGTGCGAATATTCTTGTCCTTGCCTTCGATGGCAAAGGCCGCGTTATCCGACTGGCACACCAGCTTGTTCGCATCCGTCTTCGCACACGCAGCGGTGCCGAAGCTCGTCCATTGGCCGTCGTCAAGCTCTTCCTGAGCCGGCGGTACCCCTTCGACGAGCGTGTACGCGGCACCTGAAGTATTCAGCATGATTGCGCCCGGCGACTGTGGTGGGAACGGCGGAACCTCCACGTCGGGAATCGACGAATCAGCCTTACCGATGCACGTCACCGCGCCGTCTGAGTAGAAACACTCGCTCTTTTTCCCGTCTAGCGTGACGTAGAACGCCTTGATTCCGTTCTGGCTAAACCGCTGAACGTCAATTTTCTGGTAGGCGCTTTCATCAAATCCGATGCTGTCGACGCTTGTCCCCTTCGTCGGCGACGGCATCTTCGGATTATCGCCCTCGCTTGCCGACGTCGATTGCGACTGTACCTCACTCTGATCATTGTTGCTTTGTGATGCGGCGGCATCTTCGGAATCTGAAGATGAGCAGCCGACGAGAGTTCCGAGCATGACAACAGCAAGGCCCGCGGTCATCCGAAACATCGCACTGCGACTGGATCGAATAGGACTCGCGGGCATCTGGTTTTGGGTGACTGACATGAAATCAGCTTATCGCCGAACGAATCGGCTGGCTTGTTGTTTGCCGTATTTAACGGATGCGACTAAGACCGCTGCTTAAGCGTCTCCACTGCACGGTCGGCGAGCTCCTCGCCAGCACCGTCGTAGAGGTAGACGGCCATGTCGGCACCAACGTTGAGAAGCTGATCCTTAAACCTCTGCACCTTAGTGGTGGTAGCAACCACGGCTTCGGTGTCCTGCTTACGGATGTTCTGAATCATCGCGTAGGTCTCAGCGTGCTCAGACAGCGCCAACACGTACAGCGCTGGTTTCTTCTCCAACTCGATGTGGTGCCAGAGCTCTGGGTCTGTCACATCGCCTGGGATGACCTGGTAACCCTGCTCGCGCAGCTCTTCGATGCGATCCTCGTCGAAATCAACACCGAAGACGTTCATGCCGTACTCGTTGACCAACCTGCCGTAGACACCAACGCCGACTCGCCCCATACCCATGATGAGAGCATCGGCGTTATCAATAATGACCTTTGCCTCTTCTGGCACCAGGCGGTCCTCTGGGGTTTCTGGGACGAACTTCTGCAGGAAGCTGACAATCTTGTCTTCGTGCGGGGCCATCAGCGAGCTGGCAATGAAGCTACCCGCCACGGCGACTGCCATAATCGAGGTCCATTCTTCCGGCAGAATGTCCTGTTGCGTCGCCGCCGCCATCACAATTAGGCCGAACTCCGAGTAGTTACTCAACGTCAGCCCCGCCAGCGCACTCGTGCGCAGCGACAGTCCCATGCGCTTGAGAATCCAGATGAAGATAGTGGCCTTGAACACCAGGAACAGCACCATAATCGCAGCGATGACGTAGCCGCCCGCGCTTGGCAGACCACCGAGACCAATCTCGATAAAGAACGCGACCAGCAGTAGCTCACGAATACTAATCAGTGCTTCCGACAGACGGTCAGAAATTGGGTGCGAAGACAGCAGAATACCGGCGACCAGGGACCCCAGCGAGCCAGAGAGCCCTGCCAGTTCGAAAGCCGAGTAAGAAGCCACTGCAATACCAATACCGGTGAGAACCAGCAGCTCAGTGCGGAACATGCGGTTGGGAAGCCGCGCCGCCAGCGGGCGAATGAAGAACAATAGTGGCAGCGCCAGCGCCCACAGCTCCGGGGTCTTACCCGACGATGCCACCAGCACGCCGACCGCAATGATGTCCTGCAGAATGAGTACACCAATCGCGATACGTCCGATGGCCGAAGCACCGCGGTTCTGCTCCTCCAAGTGGCTCATCACAAACACCGTCGACGAAAATGAAGTCGCGATGCCGATGTAAATTAGCGCGGTCACCGACAGTCCCGTGAGCTCACGCAGCGGCAAGAAACTGGCGACACCGAACAGCACGGCAAAAACTACCGTGTTTAAAAACGCGTGGCCAAGCCCCGAAAAGACCACTCGTGGCGCCACGATATCCTTCGGATTTAGCTTCAGACCGATTGTGAACAGCAAGGTGGTAACACCAAGCTCGGCCAGCGAATCAATGAACGGGATTTCCTCAAGCCCCATTGCATGAACGGCAAAACCGGCCCCAAGGAAACCAATCAGCGGCGGCAGCCGAAGCAACGACGCACCGAGTCCGCCGATAATCGAAAACAGTATTGCTGTTAGGTATACGGATTCCACCCATCAAAGATATCAGCTGACACTACCGATTGATGCAGTGGCTAACCATTAACAGATTTTTAACACCAAACCGGGGTTAGCTTCTTGGGAGTTAGCGCCGGTACGGGACCTCGCCCAACGCAATCGGCTGCGGGTGCTCTGTAACCCACTCGATTGTCGCCTCCGTCAGCGCATCAATGTCCGCCTCACCAGCTTTGCGCTGCTTTACGACGGCCATGGCATCCTCGGCGGCCCCAACCGTCTCCAGCCAGAAGTCGATCATCTTGGCATAGTCTTCGTCCCAGTTGACGTAGCCCATCTCCAGCGCTTCGTACCCGAGCCGGCCCACGATGCGGATAACTTCGCCCTGCACAGTCGCGGCTGGGCCACCACCCGGCACCAGGTAGTTCCAGAGGTATCGGAACTGGCCGTTGATCGACTTGTCTGCGGGGACAATAATGTCGCTGTGGCCGTCGTGAGGCGTGATTTCCTGCGGGCGGTCAGCACCGATGCGCTCATATAGTCGATCCATGACTGGCTGGTACTTGTCGCGCTGCTTGTCTGACAGGCGGTTGTAGCGGCGACCGAACTTAGTGAACTCTTCGCGAGCTTCGTCGTCGATTTCCGAACCCGCGTCCAGGAGCACCTCGATACTCGCTAGGACTCGACTGAGGGAATCGATATCGGCGGTAGCGACGGCCTCTTTGAACGCTGTCCGGCCGTGACCGAGGCGGTTCTCGCGGTGAAGGTCAGCGCCATTTTCCAACAGCAACGCAATGGCCTTGGGCTGATGGCTCTTCGCTGCCTGGAATAGAGGCCAGTGTTTGCCAGCTTCGATGTCAGCACCGCATTCGAGCAGGACTTTCATCTTGTCGGTATCGCCCCGGCTTGCGTGCTCTGCCAGGGCGGTTTTACCGAAGCGGTTCTCGGTGTTGACGTCGATTCCCTGGTCGATTAGCCAGCGCATGAGCTCCGGCGGGGTGCCACGGAGCGCTAGTGCAGTGTCCTTGCTGTATCCGAAAACTGCGTTGAGTGCGCAAGCGTCATAGACGGCCTTCAGCGCATCCATGTCACCGGCTTCGAGCAGCTCTTCGAAGTCCTCGACCAGTTTCTTCCGCTTCCGTGGCATGCAGTTTCCCCTCTACTTACCGCCCTCGTCGGTCGACAGCGCAGCCACGAATGCTTCCTGAGGCACCGAGACCGAACCGATGTTCTTCATACGCTTCTTACCGGCCTTCTGCTTCTCCAGCAACTTGCGCTTACGGGAAATGTCGCCGCCGTAACACTTGGCAAGAACGTCCTTGCGCAGTGCACGGATGTTCTCGCGGGCGATAATCTTCGAACCGATTGCCGCCTGAACCGGGACCTCGAACTGCTGGCGGGGGATTAGCTCGCGCAGCTTCTTGGTCATCTTGTTGCCGTACCACTGGGCGTTGTCGCGGTGGACGATCGCGGAGAACGCATCGACAGCCTCGCCCTGCAGGAGAATGTCCACCTTGACCAGGTCCGCAATCTGCTCGCCGGCGTCTTCGTAGTTCAGCGAAGCATAACCCCTAGTGCGGGACTTCAGCATGTCGAAGAAGTCGAAGATGATCTCACCCAGTGGCATCTTGTAACGCAGCTCCACGCGATCCTCGGACAGGTAGTCCATACCGCCCATCTCGCCGCGCTTCTGCTGGCACAGCTCCATGGTGGGACCAACGAATTCACTCGGCACAACGATGGTGCACTTGACCATCGGCTCGTAAATCTCGCGGAGCTTGCCCTCCGGCCAGTCACTCGGATTGTGAACGGTGACCTCGGTGCCGTCCTCAGTGACAACGCGGTAGACAACGTTCGGGGCCGTCGAAATCAGATCCAGGTCAAACTCGCGCTCCAGTCGGGCGCGGGTGATCTCCATGTGCAGCAGCCCCAGGAAACCACCGCGGAAACCAAACCCGAGAGCCACCGAGGTCTCCGGTTCGAATGTCAACGAAGCGTCGTTAAGCTGGAGCTTTTCCAACGCATCGCGCAGGTCAGGATAGTCGGCCTGAGAAATTGGGAACAGCCCGGAGTAGACCATTGGCTTGGGCTCTTCGTAGCCTTCCAGCGGCTCCTCAGCCGGTGTGGCGTTCAGCGTGACGGTGTCACCGACCTTGGACTGACGGACATCCTTCACACCGGTGATGAGATAACCGACCTCGCCGACGCCAAGCCCCTTACACTTCTTCGGTTGCGGCGAAACAATGCCAATTTCCAGCAGCTCGTGCTTAGTGCCAGTGGACATCATCTGAATGACTTCACGCGGCTTGAGCTGACCATCAACAACACGGATGTAGGTGACCACACCGCGGTAGGTGTCGTAGACCGAGTCAAAAATCAGCGCACGGGCAGGTGCCTCCGGGTCGCCGACCGGTGCCGGGACGAGCTCACAGACTCGGTCGAGCATCTCCTCAACGCCCTCACCAGTCTTACCCGAAACACGCATGACATCTTCCGGTTCACAGCCGATGATGTGCGCAATTTCCTCCGCGTATTTATCCGGATCCGCGGCTGGAAGGTCAATCTTGTTCAGTACCGGGATGATTTCCAGGTCATTTTCCATGGCCAGGTACAGGTTGGCCAGTGTCTGCGCTTCGATGCCTTGAGCAGCGTCGACCAGCAGAATTGCGCCTTCACACGCCTCCAGCGCACGCGAGACTTCGTAGGTGAAGTCAACGTGACCCGGCGTATCAATCAGGTGCAGGACGATTTCTTCGCCTGCGTGCTTACCTGTGCGCGGAACCCACGGCAGGCGCACGTTCTGAGCCTTAATGGTAATGCCTCGTTCGCGCTCAATATCCATGTTGTCGAGGTACTGATCGCGCATGTCGCGCGCCTCGACAACACCCGAGAGCTGCAGAATTCGGTCCGCCAGGGTGGACTTACCGTGGTCAATGTGCGCAATGATGCAGAAATTTCGAATCCGTGAAGGGTCCGTAAAAGTCTGCTCCGCAAAATTCTTGGTCACGTTGGGTCTACTCCGAAAAATAAAGACGTTATGGGCATTGGGGCGCGGCGTTGGCCGACCCATATGCGCCGGCCTCGAAAACCGACCAGCCGGGCTTAAATACAATCACGCACAATCTTACCTATCGATTCCCTCCGCACTAAACCTCTAGACTTAGATTCCATGAGCTCCACTTCGTCCACCGATCAAAATGAACGCGAAAGCTGGCCGCGGCGCCTGCGTAATCGCATCAGCGCGCGTCTTTTCGCCGGTACCGAGTGGTTCCGCGGCCCCGACACACTCGATGAGGCGCTGTTTAAGCTCAACACGCAACTTGGGCTCGCTCAGGACACCTCGCTTTCCGACGAGTCCAAGGAGGCCCTACTTCGCCTGCGAGACCCGGTGACCATCGCGCGTCCAACCGCGGAACTAGCCCGCACGATCGTGTACAGCCCCGACATGGATGGCCAAGCCGACCCCGGCGAAGTGGTGTGGATTCCATTGCAACTCGAAGGCGAAGACGCCGCCTTGCGGGAGCGCGCAGTTGTCGTGGTTGGCCGCCATGACCAGTACCTTCTGGGCATGCTGATTTCCACTCGCACCGAGCACAGCGAGCAACCGGAGTGGCTCTCTATCGGCAGTGGGTTCTGGAATGAGGACCCCAAGCCGTCGTGGGTGCGGATGGACCGTATCTTGCTCATTCCGGAATCCGGGATTCGCCGCGCAGGTGCGATGATGCCCCGCAGGCGCTTCGAGCTCATCGCCGCCCGACTGCGCGGGGACTACGGCTGGAATTAGGTAGTGGCTGGTATTAGGCAGCGCTGTTTGCTAAGATTCTGCAAGTTGTTTACCGTTGTGTTCCTTTACGGCGAGCGCGGGCAGGACCTTGGGTTCGCGTTTTCATCGTCGTACAAGCGCAGTGCGCGGTGTGATCTCGCTGGTTGATTAGTTTGACCGGCGATGATTGTACAGCACGATATGCACTGTGATCAGGACTTTTCTTGGTGGCGGGCGGTAACAATTCCAACTACTACGGATACAAGAGGTATTCACGATGGCAAATATCAAGTCCCAGATCAAGCGCAACAAGACCAACGAGAAGGCTCGCCTGCGTAACCAGGCAATCCGCTCTGCAGTCCGCACTGAGATCCGCAAGTTCAAGGCTGCTGTTGAGACTGGCGACAAGGCTGCTGCTGAGGCTCAGCTGCGCGTTGCATCCCGCAAGCTGGACAAGGCTGTCACCAAGGGCGTCTTCCACCGCAACACTGCGGCTAACAAGAAGTCCGGTATGGCTAAGGCTTTCAACAAGCTGGAGGGCTAATTCCCTTTTGGCGCTGTGAGCTGTGCTGTTGCAGCGGCTGTTTCAGCGCTGCGCTTGCGTCGTGCAAGCACTGCTTTTACGCCGCGCTTGCACCGTGAAAGTTAACCGCTTTCTGCTATTTTCCGATTTTCAATTCGGAATGTGGCGGGAGGCGGTTTTTCTTATTTAATCCCAATGCGAGTTACTGACTGCGTTTATGTTTGGCGACGGCGGGCCGATGCGAGTTACTGACTGCGTTTATGACAAAAATGGCCTGAAAAATGGCTTGAAAGTGCTATAAACTTACACAGTTTCACATTTGCAGCCCGTTGGGCTGGCCGTGGACCCCGCCTCCCACACTGTTGGTTGTTGATTTCCATCGCTTCGGTTCCAGCACACCAACCTGCGGCCAGCACATGCGGACAGCACAATTTCTACAGGAAGGAAACTCATGCCGAAGACAACTTTCACGACCGTTGCGCACGCCCCTACCAACCTCGAAACCACGGTGACCTCTCGCGACATGAGCTTCACCCTGGACGAGCCGACTGACCTCGGGGGAACCAACAAGGGCATGAACCCGGTCGAGGCGCTGCTCGGAGCCCTCGGCGCCTGCAAGTGCATCGTCGTCCGCTCATTCGCCGCTGCCCAGGGCATCAAGCTCAACGATGTCAAGGTTGAATGCTCTGGTGTGCTCGACCCAGACGGATTCATGGGGAAGACCCCGGAGGCAAAGATTGGTTTCTCCGAGATCCACACCCGCTTCCACATTGATGCCGACAACACGAGGGAAGAACTAGTTGCACTCCTCGACTTTGTCGAATCCCACTGCCCGGTTCAGGACACGCTGTCTAACCCGGCTGCATCTTCCTTCGAGCTCGCATAGCGAAGAATCAACGTGACGTAAATGCGGCTAAGTATCGAGGCAAGTCACTGAACTGAAGCTCCCACGGGGACCCGAACTATTTAACGCCGATGGGACGAATACGCCAGCTCCGCGATACGAAGCACCGACTGTTCCAGCGACAGCTCCGGTGTCGACGAGGCTCCCTTCGTGTCCGCATCCAGCTGTGCCGCGACAACCACAGCGCGAGCAACCGCAGGGGTTGACCAGGCTGAAGCTAACCGCTGTGTTTTCTCCAACTTCCACGGCGGCATGCCATAGCGGTGGGCATCTCTACGCGCATTGACACCACGCGCGCCGTGGAGCCGAGCTACATCACCGACCATTCCCGTGATTGCAGCCGACAGCAGTGCCGGTGCCATGCCCAGCTGCAAGGCACGACGCATCTTGGCCAACGCTTCCCCACCGCGACCGCGCAGTGCTAGCTCGGCAATCTCAAAGCCCGAGACCTCCGCCGACGCGCCGTAGTAGGTGCGAACTGCTTCCGAGGTGACCTTGCCCGCAGTATCTGCACAGAGCTGGGAAATGGCAGTGGCCAACTCGCGGAGGTCCGAACCGACCGCATCCAGGACGGTATCAATGACGTCGCGACGCACCTTAACCCCGTGTACAGCAAACTCTTCGCCGACGAAACCGGGCAAGTCGTTTCTCTTGAGCGGTTGTGCTTCGAAAAAGCGGATGCCTAGCTTACGCAGGTCAGCCACCATCTTCTTCTGACGTCCCTCACCGGTGTGAAGGAGAATCAACGTGATGCCCGGCGCGGGATCCTTTACAGAATCCATCAGCAGCGCCGCTGGTTCCTTGCCCGCATCCTGGCAGTCGGTGACAACCACAATGCGGTCATCCCCAAACAACGAAGGGCTGAAAAGCTCCACTGCGTCGACAGTGGTCATATCCCCTGCACGGATGGTGGTCACAGGCACCGAGCGTCCGCCTGGATCAGACTCCGTTGCCGCCTGCGCGCGGACGGCGGCGACAATGGCGAGGCGGGCGCGGTCTTTCAGGAGCTCTTCTTTGCCCACAATCAAATTCACGGGTGCGACGGCGCTCAATCCCGACCTCTTTTCCGCGTTGATTCCTGCGACTGTTGTTTCTAGCCTACGGGACAGCCCGGATTTCACCTCCCTCGCCAGACATCACCATTCGAATAGAGAGCTTGTGGCCCATCTCGCTGTGGGCAGACCACGGGAATGTGCTCGGGTGTCATTACTGTTTTTCGCACACGTGGCCCACACTCGCGGGCGATAAACCACTGGGGTGAGTGGTGTGCTGGGGGAGCTCTGCCGCTCACTGCTTCAGCAATATATGACGGGGATTCCACCACCACGGTTTCTATCGTGGGATTATCAGCGGCAGCATCAAACGCCTGGGAATACCACGTCTTTTCCTCGGTGAGCCCCAGGGCAATTCGGCACTGCCGGCTGAGCGGAGTCGGTGCAGAGTGGATCTCCGGATCTCGCGCAGAGCGGTCAGCAGAAGCAGCATTGTTACCAGTTTCTCCGACAACACCCGCGTGAATAAGAACGATCTGATTCTTCTCAGCGCAGGCCGCAAGATTCCACCCCTTTGGGGCACGCGCAATGTCGAGGCCGAACACCCAAATAACGGCATAGCTACCGACTGCCAGGACAACGGCACAGGCCCCAGCGCGGAGCGCAAAACGGGGCCAGCCCCAGAGCGTCGTAAAGCATGCAACTGTGAGCGTGCAGGAGACGAGCAACGTGACCGGCCCATCTGCGGGTGCGATGATGCCTGCAGTGAGGTGTGCGACCTGATGAATCCACCACGCGCACGGCGCGGCGCACCATAGCAGAGCGCTGACCAGCCAACTGAGATTCAGCGCGGCGGCAACGGCAGCGAGCGAACCGGCGATAGTAACGGGTGCGACGGCGGGCGCGGCGAGCAGATTCGCCAACAGTGAGATATGGCTGATTTCGCCGATGAGAAGCGCCAATACGGGCATGGTGACCACGTGTGCGGCAATCGATACGGCGATGGCGCGGACTACTGGGGCAGGCCAAGTCCCCATAACGGTGGTGGCGGACAGACGTCTGGCAAGGGGCTCGGCAAGAAGGACTAGCCCGGCGGTGGCCGCGACCGAGAGGGCGAAACCCACTGATACCGATAGGTCTGGTGCCAGGAGAATCAACCCAATAATGCCAGCCGATAGCGCCGCGATCGCTTGGCCAGCTCGTCCTACGAGAATAGCCAACAGCCCAATGCAGCCGGTGACCACTGCGCGTAGCACTGAGGGTTCTGTGCCCACGATTGCTACAAACCCATACAGGGCAACCGCGGCGACTGCGACTCGCACTCGCGGCCCAGCCCAGGAGAAGACCGCCACGACAGCCCCGACAACAAGTGCAACGTTGGCTCCAGAGACGGCCGACAGATGCGAAAGTCCGGAGGCGGTCATCATGTCGCCGTCGGTGAGGCTAAAGCCACGCTCATCGCCGATGGCCATGGCGGGAATGAGGCGGTCGGGGCCAAAGGGGAGATTCTGCGCCGAGTCAAAGAGCTGCTGCCTCACGTCAGCGGCAAGCCCCTGTGGTGGCGCAATGACCTCAACATCTCCGCGTAGGTTCAGCTGGATTCCGCTGATGCAGGGTTTGCTGGCCGCACGTATACCGGCTGTGGATTCAACTACGGTGTCTCTCGTGACCGACAACAGGGACTCGTCGCCAAAAACCGTCACCTGCCCAGGAAGGCCCTCGATGCGCGCCTTCGCACTGGCCCCGAATTCGGTTGCTTTCGGCTCCGTGACCAGGCGCAACTGCACTTTCGCCATCCTGCCAATGTCGTGATGGAGCTCGTGGGCTCGGGCTCGCGCTATGCGGATTCGCGTGGCTACCGCAACGCTGGCCACCGACACAGCTGGCACCAGGATAGTGGCGATCGCTCGCCAGCCGGATGTCACCGCGCCTCTTCCCCATCGCCACGACCAACGCTGCCACGCCCACGGCAACACCACCGCAGTCACGATTGCGCACGGTGCCACAACTATCGCCCATTCTGGGCGCATGATCACTGCCACCGCAGTCGCCCACGCCAACACCGCTGCTGGCACTAGCCGCACATCGAGCCCAGCACGAGCGCGCAGGTCAGACGGTGGCGACATCGCGCAGAGCCTCTACCTTCGCCGGGCCAATTCCCGGAACCTCCTCAAGTGCGTCGATACTCGCAAAAGGCCCGTTCTTTTCCCGAAAGTCGATGATTTTGGTCGCCGTTGCGGGTCCGATTCCGGGCAATTCCTCCAACTGAGTAGCAGTAGCGGTGTTGATGTTGATCTGTCCGTCCGAGCCGCCCGGGCCAGCCCCGCCTGCAGCATCGGTGCCAGAACCGCCAGAAACATCGGCCCCGCCCTCCGCCGTCCCTGCTGGCAGCGCCTCTGCCCCGACCACAATCTGTTGGCCATCAACCAACGGCGTCGCCAGGTTCACACTGGCAGGATTAGCCTCCGGCAAAAGCCCACCCGCACGCTCAATTGCCTCCACCACCCGCGCGCCCGCTGGCACCTCCACCACGCCTGGATTCACGACCAACCCCACCACCGACACAATCAACGGCCCCGCCTGTGCCTGAGCGTTAGTCTCCTTCCCCGGACCGCCCGGTGTCTCCGCTGAGGTTTCGGTCGTCTCCGGTGTCGTCCCCGCGACAGCCGCGTCTTGCACCGCAGGCATCTCTACCTGGGGCGACGACGGCCATACCACCGCCGCAATTGCTCCCAGGGCCAACACCGCAATCACAATGCACGCAGCCATTGCCACCCGCGGCGTCACCACCGCCCGGCGCACGGAAAAGTCCACCGCCATGCGCTTGTCTTGATCAATCGGTTCCAGGTAGTCCGCCAGCCGATTCCGCAAATTCGTCACGATGCGCACACTAGCGCCCCGCCCCACACCGCACTCCCGCGAAAGCACCTGTCGAAGCGTCATCTGTGGATAAAAAATGACCTGTGGAGGTTATCCACAGGTCACATCATCTGCTCAGTTCAGCCGCTATTTCTTCTTCTCATCGCCGTCATCATCACGCTTGTCGCTTGACGACGACTCCTGCGATTTCTCCCCTTCGGTGCCAAATACAGCTCCCTCGGGATCGGACTTATCGCGCAGCGCCAAATCAGAGATAGCCTTCGCCAGACGCTCAGCTTTATCCAGGGCTGCTTGGCGGTTCTCACTCCACGTTGGCAACTTAGAAACCGCCGTGGTGAAAAGCGGAATTCCCTGTTCATTAGTCACGACTGTGCGGTGGATACGCTTATTGCGGTTGCGACTAGCAGCCGGATTCTCAACTACCTTCACCGCAGCCTGATCGGTGATTGGTTCATCCGAGTCAGTGGCGTGAGCGGTTTCAGCTGAACCAACGGAGCCATCCGCCCCTTCCATGTCAGCAGAGTCACCGGGATTGCCTATGTTCCCGGAGTCATCTTCCACTGCGTCGGGGACCTCAGCTTCAACAGCAGCCGCGTCACTCTCCTCCACACTGTGGAGCAGCGCAGTTACTCCCATCTCTGCTTCAAAATCCATGGCATCCGACTCAATCGAACCACCGGAAACCATGCCAACTGCATAGGCTCCCTGCCCGACATGAGCAGCAAGCGACTCCGGCAAATCCAGGATTCTAAACCGGGTATCGTCGGGTAGCTCTTCGGCAAGCATGGCCTGGAGCTCGTGGACGTCGTCAAGCGCGTCGGAATGATGCAGCAATACTGCAGGCGGACGGTTCGCCGATGACGCAGACCGCACCATCTTGGTGGCAAAATCCACCATGCGCTGCTTGACCTTCGCTTCTGTGCGGCACTTGGCGACGAGTGCCAGTGAGCCATCTTTGATGCCGACGATGGGCTTGATAGCGAGAGCCGTAGAGAGCATCGCTTGGCCCGCGGAGATGCGACCACCACGGCGCAGCGAATCAAGCTTTGGTACAAACAACCAGAGTCGATAGCGCTGCAGCACATCACGGGCTACATCGGCCACCTCATCACGACTGGCCCCGGCCCTCGCTGCCTTAGCTGCCGCGATGGCAGCGGCACCGACTCCAGCCCCTACGGTGTCGGTGTCGATAACGGTCACGCGGTCCAGTGCACCAGCAGCGGTGACAGCGTTAGACCAGGTCGCGGACATTCCTTTGCCAAGATGCAGGGCAACAACGCCAGCGTCAGAACCATCCTTGTTGGAGCGTTCCAGCGCACGCGCATATGCGGCGCACAGCTTCAGCGGACTGACTGCCGACGTGGTGACGGCGTCTTCATTGATGTCATGGCCGATGGGAACCACGGTGATATCGAGCTTGCGGGCAACCTCGGGCATCAGGCACGCGGTGTCATCCACAACAATGCGAACGCGACCGTCACCGGGCATGGCGGCCTCCTGCGAAATCAGAAACCTGCGCCTCCCGCTCACGGACCTTTGCGTTAAAAGCATTCAGGTACCAGGAGGTCTCACCATTGACGCGCGTGCGTTGCTCCATTTCAACCCACGCAGTGTTGCCCAGGCCGTTGAACGTGCTGAAGTAGTCGCGCGGCATCTGCAGCAGGGCTGCGGTAGCGGCAGCAATGGCACCACCGTGGGACACGAGCACAAAGGTGTCCGACTCCCAATCGGGGTTAGCTGCTAGCTCAGCAATGACTGCCAGCATTCGGTTGGAGACCTCAAAGCGGGTCTCGCCGCCCTTGGGTGCCCAGTTGAGGTTATGACGCCAGTGGTCACGCATACCGGGAAACGCGGAGTCAATCTCGTCATAGGTGCGCTCTTGCCATTCACCGAGGTTGGTCTCACGCAGGCGCTTATCAAAACTCAACTCTGCGCCGGTGGCCTCAGCTAGCGCGCGGGCGGTGTCAGCTGCCCGGGTCAGGTCGGAGGACACGATTTTTGTGATTCGCGGTTCAGCCTCCGCCAGGTACTGCGCCGCAGTACGGGCTTGCTCGCGGCCAACGTCGGAAAGCTGCGTGTCCAGCTGTCCCTGAATGCGACCGGTAGCGTTATACGACGTCTGCCCGTGCCGCAGCATAATCAGGCGACGTCGAGCGGCAACATGTGCCTCGCGTGAGCCCGCCACAGTTAAAACTCGTCCGTGTCCGGGTTTTCGGCAGCCAGCGGAATCTCGTCGATGGAACGAGCATGGCGGGCGAAATCTTCGCCGTCCTCGTTGCTCGGCTGCTCGACGCCTTCGACCTCGATGCGCGGGCAATCGCGCCACAGTCGATCCAGGCCGTAGAAGTCGCGTTCTTCACTGCGGAAGACATGCACGACAATGTCGCCGTAATCCAGCAGCGCCCAACGTCCCTCACGGACACCTTCGCGGCGAACCGGCTTTGCGCCGAGGTCACGCAGATCGTCCTCAACTTCGTCGACGATTGCGGCAACCAGACGCTCATTGTCAGCACTGACCAGGACGAATGCGTCCGTAATCACCACTGGGCCAGAGACATCGAGAACAACGACGTCCTCACCCTTTTTGCTATCGGCGGCCTTAGCCGCGGCGGTCGCCAGCTCAATGGCGCGTGGTTGTGCAGTCACGAAAGACTTCAGCTCCTTGTGATTAAAAAAATCGTGAAAAACAGCGTTTGTACTTGTAACTTACCGTCTCAGCGGGATTTTGCTAACTTTCAGTCGTCGGTATCGGACTTCGCATCCACCGATGCCGCATCCACCGGCGCCGTGTCCTCGGAGGTCGAGTTCACCGATGCGGGGCCCACAGAACCAACTGTGCCCTCAGCAGACTGGTACAGACCACGCTTAGCGATGTACTGGACCACGCCATCCGGCACCAAGTACCACACAGGGCGTCCTGCCTCCGCCCGCTTTCGGCAGTCGGTGGAAGAAATAGCCATCGCGGGAATCTCGATGAGGTGTAACCGTGAGGCGTCAATCCCCTCCAGGTCCTCTGCACGCAGGTGAACTCCTGGGCGAGTGACGCCGACGAACGTTGCTGCGTCGAACATCTCCTCCCAGTCCCGCCACGTCATAATCTTCTGCAGCGCATCGGCACCGGTAATGAAGAACAGATCCGCATTGGGATAGATGACCTTCAAATCCCGCAGCGTATCGACGGTATAGGTCGCACCCGGCCGGTCAATATCAACCCGCGAGACCGAAAACTGCGGGTTCGACGCAGTGGCAATGACCGTCATCAGGTAGCGATCTTCGCTGTGAGAGACCTTTCGGCCGCGCTTTTGCCACGGTTCACCCGTAGGCACGAAAAGCACAAAGTCCAGGTCAAAACGGTCTGCCACCTCACTGGCGGCAACCAAGTGACCATTGTGGATGGGATCAAAAGTGCCACCCATCACGCCAATGCGCTGCTGCGGCGCTTCCGCCGACTTTGCTGTCAACGCGGCATGTACTCGCGACCGCACACTTTTCTTGCGCTTAATCATGACTGGCACTTTACCTGGGCACTACGGACGAGTCTGTCCACGACCAGACAGAACCCACTTGCTGCTGGTCAACTCCGGCAGCCCCATCGGGCCACGGGCGTGCAGCTTCTGAGTGGAAATACCAATCTCTGCGCCGAAACCATACTGCTCACCATCGGTGAACGCAGTGGAGGCATTGACGCTGACGGCGGCGGCATCAACGCGGTCGACGAACTCCTGGCACACTCCCCAGTCACGTGCAGAGATAGCTTCCGTGTGTCCCGAGGAGTACTCAGTGATGTGATCCGTCGCGGCCACCACACCGTCGACAATGCGCGCGGCAATGTCTAGCGAGAGGTACTCATCCGACCAGTCTTCCGCCGTCGCAGGAATAACCTCACCAGTCCACCCAGAGGCCGCCAGATTATCGACATCGCCGTGGACCGCAACCCCCGCGTCGGCAAGCGCGTCCAAAATGCGGACCTGATCCTGCGTGGACAACGCCGAGTCAATGAGAACCGTTTCAGTAGCGTTACAGACGCTCGGACGGCGGGTCTTGCCGTTAATCATCAGCGCAATCGCCTCGTCAATGTCGGCGGAGGCATCGATGTAGATGTGGCAGTTACCGGTACCGGTCTCGATGGTCGGCACCGTTGCCTTCGTCACAACGGCCTCAATCAAACCGGCACCGCCGCGCGGAATCACCACGTCAACCAGGCCGCGAGCTGTGATGAGATCCTGCACTGAATCGTGGGTCTCACACGGCAGCAGCTGGACAAGGTCCTCCGGCGCATCGTGGTTGGCCAGCACCTCACGCAAAACCGCGACCAGCTGCGTGTTGGAATGGACAGCGGACTTGGAGCCGCGCAGCAAGGCCACGTTGCCCGACTTCAGCGCCAGACCAAACGCATCGACAGTAACGTTCGGGCGAGCCTCGTAGACCATGCCCATCACACCCAGCGGGACGCTGACCTGGGAGAGCTTAATGCCGTTGGGAAGAGTGCTTCCGCGCAGCACCTCGCCTACCGGATCCGGCAGAGCCGCAACCTGACGAAGCCCACCGGCAATACCCTCAACACGATCGGCGTCAAGACGCAGGCGATCCAGCAGGGAGTCACTAAAACCACGGGTCTTACCGGCCTCGATGTCCTTGGCATTGGCCACCAGAATCTCTTCAGTACGGGCAACCAGCGCGTCTGCTGCGGCCAGCAGGAGCTCGTTCTTGCGTGCCGACGTAAAGCGCGACAGCTCTCCCGCGACAGCCTTGGCACGCTGTGCCTTATCTAAAACCTCGGCGCGCTCAGCAGCACGCTCCGGGCTAAGAGCCGAATCCTCGGCAATGCCCTGTTGATTGGTGTTAGCAGTTTCGTTCGTTTGAGCAGTCATGCCTACCAGCATAACTAGAGTGAGACATCATTTGAGGGAATTAGCTCAGCAGCCCAAGGAAAGATGTAATTCATCAACAGCAGGAACACGATGACGGCAATCACGATGGTGATGATCGCTTTCACCCACCACGGCCCTGGCAGGGATCGCCAAAAAGCTGCGTACATCTAGTTGACCTCCTTGGTCTCAACACCGGCGAGAACCGCGTGAATAATGAGCCGATGAGTGTTGTCCCACTGCGGATGGCAGGTAGTCAGCGTAAGTAGAGTGGCGTCACCGACCGGATTGAGGACATCGGCCCGGTCCGGAGTGACAATGTGCTGGCCGGGAATCTCGGGGACGTTAGTTCCTTCTGGCACGCAGTCGAAGCTTTCCCCTGCGCCAGCCATACCGTCGACCGGCAATACCTTGTAGCGGTAAATAGCATCACGCGTCTCTACGGTGATGTCATCGCACGTCTGCAGGCGGTCAATGTTGTCAAAGGGAGCTCCGTGGCCATCACGGTGAGCGGCGTAAGAGCTGTTGCCCACCTGCCCCGGCAGGGCTGTGCCCGGATAATGGCCGGGGCCACTGCGCAAAACTTCCTGGGAGACACCTTCAAATACGACAAAATCGCTAAAACCGGCCTTCGGAGCGGAAATCAACGCCACCGCGGAGCCAGGCATCCAGGAGCCCTCAACAGCTGGCTCCGTGCCTTCTGGCGCCGGAGCTGGAGCCGACGCCGGTGTGGACCATGCCTGCTGCAGCTCATCACGAGCCTGCTGCTGAGCTTTCCCGGTCTCAAGACCAGACCAGTACAGCAGATAAAAGGCGAAGAGCGCCACCAGCACTCCAGCTGTCAAGAGCAACTCGCCGATGACGCCAATAATCTTCGATAACACACTTAGGATTATGCCCGAAAGTTCCTCACCCAGGCAGTCTGCACTCAGCCAGTCCTCCCCCAGCCAGTCCGCACTCGGCCAGTCTTTGCCGAGGCACCTCTATCCGGGCGCGCCGAGGTATGCGTCTTTAAGCGCTGCAGCTCTCAGCGCAACACCCTCCTAAGCGCGGGAAGCGAAATCCGACAGGTAGTCGGCATGGACGACAGGCTTCTGCATGTCATTCGGCAATTCTTCGGTGTGGTAGCCGATCATGCCCAGCAGTTCCTCGGAGTCATAATTGACCTCGCCGCGACCGATGACCTCACCACCAGGACCGATTAGATCGACGATGTCACCAGCGGAGAACTCGCCGTCAACCGAGGTAATACCGACCGGGAGCAGCGACTTACGCATGCGGGTTACGGCGTCGACCGCACCGGCGTCCAGGCGAAGCAGCCCCGAGCTGTCCGCTGCGTAGAGCATCCAGAACTTCCAGGCGCTCAGGCGGTTGTCCTTCGCGGCGAAAGCGGTTCCCACATCTGCTTGGTCCAGTGCTCGCTCAATGTTGGACGCCGAAGTCAGCAACACCGGCACACCCGCACGCGAAGCCAGACGTGCGGCAGAGACCTTCGAGGCCATACCACCGGTGCCCAGCGCACCGCCGTCACCAGCGATAACACCACGCAAGTCGTTACCGCTGCGCACCTCCGGCACAAAGGTTGCACCTGGATCGGCCGGGTTGCGGTCGTAGAGGCCGTCGACGTCGGAAAGCAGAATCAATGCATCGCAGTACGCCAGGTGACTGACCAGCGCGGCGAGGCGGTCGTTGTCGCCGAAGCGGAACTCCGAGGTCGCGACCGTGTCGTTTTCGTTGACAATTGGCACCGCGCCCAGCTGGCGCAGGCGGTCGATAGTGCGCTGGGCGTTGCGAGCACGCGAACGCACACCTGCATCGTCCGAGGTCAAAAGCACCTGTGCAGAAGTGCGACCATAGCGTAGGAAGGAGCGTCCCCACTCCTGTGCCAGGCGCACTTGCCCCACAGCTGCAGCCGCCTGCTTGGTCGCCAAATCAGTGGGACGCGAAGTCAGCCCCAGTGGCCCCATTCCGGATGCCACCGCGCCGGAGGACACAACGATGACATCGCTAATGCCCATACGCTTCTCCAAAGCATCGGCGATGAAGTCGATGCGCTCCGGATCGGTACGACCGTCAGATCCAGTCAACGAGGAAGAACCAATCTTCACCACGACACGCTTCGCGGTCCGAATTGCCTCACGAGTCTCGGAATCGAAACCGCCTTTGGTTCCCGGAGATAAATTCTCAGTCGCCTTTTCAATCTCAGCGATGGTGGACTCGGGATTGTCGTGAAGCAGCTCGTCGACCCCCTCACGGGAAATCGGCGCGTCCGATTCAGACTTCGGCGCGGTAGCTACCGGGGCATCTAATGCATCTGCTCCAGTGACGTCAACATCGTTGGCAACGGTGTCGGAAGGGATAACTGACTCACTCATTTCACTGATGGAAAACATGACGGTCTCATTTAATTCTGACCATATAATTGTTTAAACAATCAATGGCAAAATGCAAGTTTGAAGTCTTCGCTTGCCGACGACGCTGGCGCCCGCGCCTATGAATACCGGTCGCGAATAGCCTCTTCGCCATCCCCGAAATCGTACTCGTCAATCAGACCACGGCGGGCCTGTGATGCACGCTTACGCTGCTCGGCGCTGGTGCGTTCGTTGACATAGAGACGATCGTCGGTACCACGGCCACTCGGCACGAAGTCATCGGTGCCCGCGACCTGCTGCGGGTACCACTCGAAGGTGAGATAGGAAATCGTCACCGGGCAGCCAACTGTTGCCCCAGCCTTTGCCAGGGCATCTTCAACACCAAGCTTGGCCAGGCGGTCAGCCAAGTAGCCGACTGCCTCGTCGTTTTCGAAGTCCGTCTGGTTAATCCAGCGCTCCGGCTTACGCCCACGCACAATGAACCCGTCTGGGGTATTCGGATCGCGTTCGATGGTGAAGTCCGCGCCTTCGCGCTTTTTGCCACGCACCCCTTCCGGACGGATGACCGCACGGGGCTCCTGCTCTGTCGGCAACGGATGCGCCTTGCGGTAGGCGGCGATCTGATCCTTCAGGCCGTAGGTCAGCTCCTTGAGCCCCTCGTGCGTCACCGTGGAGATCTCAAAAATTGGCCAGCCGAACTTCTCCAGTTCCTCGCGCTGCATGTCAATCATTTCGCGAGCATCGGGCAGGTCAATCTTGTTCAGCACGATGACGCGGGGACGCTCTGCGAGATCCCCAAGCCCCACGTCGGCCTTCAGCACCGACTGGTAGTTGGCGAGTTCCGTCTCCAACGCCTTGATGTCAGAGACCGGATCGCGGTCGCCCTCCAGAGCAGCAGCGTCAACCACATGCACGAGAACAGCACAGCGCTCAATGTGACGCAGGAAGTCCAACCCAAGTCCACGGCCTTCAGAAGCCCCCGGGATAAGACCCGGCACATCTGCGATGGTGAAGGACTCGTAGTCAACGTTGACTACACCCAGGTTCGGCTGCAGCGTGGTAAATGGGTAGTCACCAATCTTCGGCTTAGCAGCGCTCAAGGTGCTGACCAGCGACGACTTTCCGGCCGACGGGAAGCCCACCAGTCCAACGTCTGCCATGGATTTGAGCTCCAAGACAAGATCCTTGGCCTCACCTGGCTCACCGAGGAGAGCAAATCCCGGCGCACGGCGGTTCTTGTTTGCCAGCGCTGCGTTGCCCAGGCCACCGTAACCGCCCTCAGCGGCAATGAAGCGGGCGCCCTTACCGGTCATGTCCGCCAGCACTTCCCCATCCTCGGTCATCACAACCGTGCCCTCCGGCACTCCGAGAACCAGATCCTCACCACGAGCGCCGTTGCGGTGATCGCCAGCGCCCGGCTTACCGTTGGCAGCCTTGATATGGGGGTGGAAGTGAAAGTCCATCAGAGTATGGATCTGGGGGTCTACCACAAGCACAATGTCGCCACCGTGGCCACCGTTACCGCCGTCGGGGCCACCCAGTGGCTTGAACTTTTCACGCAGCACCGAGTTACAGCCGTGACCGCCGTCGCCGGCCTGCAAATGCAGCACGACACGATCTACAAAACGAGACATAAAATCACACACACTTCCGAGCGGAGAGCCATCTTCTAGTGCCTGGAGTAATGCCCTAATTTAAGCGAGCCGACGGGCAGAAGTCTAGGCGGTAACAAAACGCTGCCTCGCAACCTAACGGCGCGAAACAGGACATAAACAACAAAAGAGCCGATTACCTTTCGCAGTGGGAAAGGAATCGGCTCTTCTGCAAGGCAGTTAAACCTGCCTCAAATTCAACGTTGCAGTAATCCTATGTGGACAACCGAAGGTTGTTCTTAGGAGTTGTTCTCAACGATGCTGACAATGCGGCGGTTGCGGCGGGTACCGAACTCGACTGCGCCTGCCTTCAGAGCGAAGAGAGTGTCGTCGCCGCCACGGCCAACGTTCTCACCCGGGTGGAACGAGGTACCGCGCTGACGAACGAGAATCTCGCCTGCCTTAACCTGCTGGCCGCCGAAGCGCTTCACGCCGAGGCGCTTAGCTTCGGAGTCGCGGCCGTTGCTGGTGCTGGATGCACCCTTCTTAGTAGCCATGATTTTCTCCTAGGGAAAAGCTAATTGGAATTTCGGCGGTTTACTTGGAGACGCCGGTGATCTTCAGAACAGTGAGCGGCTGACGGTGGCCGTAGCGGCGCTTGTAGCCAGTCTTGTTCTTGTAGTGCATGCCGCGGATCTTCGGGCCCTTAACGGCCTCGACGATCTCTGCGTTAACGGTAACGTTGGCAAGCTTGTCGGCATCCGCAATGACATCTGCGCCATCGACGAGCAGAACCGGGGTGAGAGCCACGGACGAACCCGGCTCACCCTCGATCTTCTCGACCTTGACGAGGTCACCTTCGGCAACCTTGTACTGCTTGCCGCCGGTCTTGACGATCGCGTACATAGGAGGGCTACCCCTTTATCTGAGAAACTCGACTCAAGGAATCTTTGTAATTCCTTGACTGGACAATGGAATTGCGATTAGTTGCGTGTGCAGAACACTTCAGGGACATACCCGAAAGCCAAATCCGAGTAGATTTCCCCGCTCTGGCCGTTTCCTTACCGCCAGCGCCTCAAGCACCAGTGGGCATGACCAGATACGCCTACTAATCAGCGACTGGTCAAGAGTAGCGAAAAATCCCCCTAAATTACAAACTGCCCGAGTAGGACCCTGTCCCCCATTGGTTTTCACGGTCTTCTCGGGCAGTTTCCGAAGCCACTTTCCACCCCCTGCTTTAGGGAACGAAAAACAGCCTCCTATCTGGCCTTATTCCAAATTTTTAATACTTAGTTCCGGCCGCTTCGGCGCACCGCACGACGCACTCGGCGGCGACGATTGGCCGGTTTCTTCTGCGTCGCCGCAGCACCGCGATTAGCCTGCTTCTGCTCTGGCTTAGTGGCGCGGTTTGAAGTGCCCTGTCGCTGCTTCGGCGCAGTCGCTCCAGCATCGCTTTGCGACGAGACCCTGCGCACCGCCCGACGGCGATTACGGCGAGCTCCCGTGCCCTGGACCGCTACCACTTCAACCCGCGACTTGCCCGAGCGACGGCCACCGCCACTGCGGTTGGCGCTGCGGTTGCTGTCATCGTGGTTGTCTTTTGCACGATCTCCGCCCTTGCTGCCTTCAGCGTCCGCCTTTGGCTTAGTGGACTCGAAGTCCTCGCGACGCGGTGCGCGATCCGAGCGGGAGTTACCGCGAGTCGGACGACGACGACGTGGGGAACGCTCGAACGCCTCCTTGGCCTCCTCATAGGTCTGGGACTCCGTGGCCACAGCCTTGGCGGTCTTGTTAGCGTTGCCGCCCTTGTCATCCTCGGCTGGCTCCCGCACATCTGTGGTGGAAGCTGCCTGGGACTCGGCCTGAGGCGCAGTGGTCTCATTCACAGCCGTACGGCGAACAGCGCGACGACGGCGACGTCGAGCACTGGCGCTGCTGGAGCGTTCAGCGTCGCCACGGCCTCCACCGGTGCCACCGTTATCGGTACGCTCGGCACGCTCAGCACGAGTCGGGCGCTCCGAACGCTTGCGGCGATCGCCATGTTCTTCGTCGCGGTCATCAGCGTCGCGTGCAGCCGAATCAACGGCGACATGCTCCGCTACCCGGCGACGCGTAGCCCGACGGCGGCGGCGCTGTCCCTCCTGCGGCATGTAACGGTCATCCGATGGCTCTTCCGGATCCTTCGCACGGGCTTCCGCAACAGCTGCGGCAGCCAGAGCAGCCAGATCATTGGAGTTGTCCGATTGCTCATCACGCTCGCGGCGCTCCTGACGGCCATTGCCGTCCTGTCGCTGCTCATCGTTTCGGCCCTGGCTCTTACGAACCCGGCGACGACGCGGTGGCTTCGGCTCATCGTTCCCAGAAGAGACGATGACAGCTTCGACAGCAGCTGCAACTCGCTTGTCGGCTGCCTCCTTATCGCGCTGGTTGGTTTCCGTGTCGTCGTCAAGCGTTGTCTTGGAAGTGCCTGCCTGGTCGCCCTGATCGCGGTGCATGGCCAGCGCCGCCGGGTGGTTGGCCGGATTGTGCTCCGAGCTCGACTTGTTGCGGCGCTTGGACTTACCCTGCTCTTCGTTGCGGCGACCGTTCTTGTGACCACGGCTCTGATTGTCCTGCTCGACCGGGTCGATGTGGATAATCAGACCACGGCCATTACAGCAGCTACACGGCGTGGAGAAGGTCTCCAGCAGGCCTGTGCCCAGACGCTTGCGCGTCATCTGGACGAGGCCGAGCGAGGTGACCTCGGAGACCTCGTGACGCGAGCGGTCGCGGCCGAGCGCCTCCTTCAGACGGCGCAGCACCAAGTCCTGGTTCTCCGGCAGCACCATGTCGATGAAGTCGACGACAATCATGCCGCCCAGATCGCGCAGACGCATCTGGCGGACGATTTCCTCAGCGGCCTCCAGGTTGTTGCGAGTGACCGTCTCTTCCAGGTTTCCGCCAGCACCGGTGAACTTACCGGTGTTGACGTCGATGACCGTCATGGCCTCGGTGCGGTCGATGACCAGCGTGCCGCCCGAAGGCAGCCAGACCTTGCGGTCGAGTGCCTTGGCCAGCTGCTCATCGATGCGGAAGTGCTCGAAGACGTCAGCGTCGCCGTGCTCCTTGGCGAAGTAGCGCTGCAGACGCGGCTCCAGCTCCGGTGCCAGGTCGCCGATGTAGTCCGTCACTGTGTTCCACGGACGGTCGCCCTCCACCACAAGACGCGAGAAGTCCTCGTTGAAGACGTCGCGGACGACCTTGACCAGCATGTCCGGCTCTTCGTACAGCGCAATCGGCTTTGCCCCGCGCTTCGCCTTCGCCGCCTCGGAGGCTTCCCAGATTTCCTGCCACTGCGATTCCAGGCGCTTAATGTCGGCCTCGATGGCCTCCTTGGACACGCCCTCGGCCGCGGTGCGAATAATCGTGCCCGAGCCCTCCGGCGTAACCTCACTCAGAATCGACTTCAGGCGCTTGCGCTCCGGCTCCGGCAGCTTGCGGGAAATACCCGCGCTTCGGCCGCCCGGCACGTACACCAGGAATCGACCAGCCATCGAAATGTGAGTGGTCAGACGCGCGCCCTTGTGACCAATCGGATCCTTGGACACCTGGACCAGAATCTGGTCGCCGGCCTTCAGCGCGTGTTCAATCTTGCGCGAACGCGATTTCGTGCCCAGCAGCTTCCAGTTCAGGTCACCTACGTAAATGACACCGTTGCGGTCGGTTCCGATATCAATGAACGCCGCTTCCATGCTGGGTAGGACGTTCTGCACGCGACCGAGGTAGATATTGCCGATCTGCGTAGTCTGCGTGTCAGAGGTAACGAAGTGCTCGACCAACAGGTCATCTTCCAGCACACCCACCTCAGTGACAATGCCCGCGTGGTCATGGCGCTTGCGCTCACGCACCACCATCGTGCGCTCCACCGACTCACGGCGAGCCAGGAACTCAGCCTCCGAGATCACGTGGCGCTTGCGCGATTCCTCACGACGTTCGATACGGCGACGGCGCTGCGCCTCCAGGCGAGTCGAGCCCTTAATCGCCTGTGGCTCTTCGACCTCCTCGCGGGTTTCCGCCTCCTCGCGCTCTGCGTTTTCGGTGGTCTTCTCCGCCTGCTGAGCATCATCATTACGACGCCCACGTCCACGACGGCGACGGCGCGGCCGCGGCTGACGCTCCGTTTCGCTTGACGACGAGCCGTCCTGCCCCTCCCCCGCGTTGTCATCGGAATCCTGGTTGGAGGCACCGCTGTCAGCCGAAGCTGCATCCTCGGTGGCCGAATTCTTGGCCGTGGCCGGCACAGCCTGCGGAGCCAGGAAGATAGGCGCAAACGCGGTCTGCTCTTCCGCAACCGGCGGCTCCGGGACTATCGGCGGCTCGATGTCCTGCAGGGCTTCGCCCTGAGTTGCCTGTGTATCCTGCGGTCCTTGCGCTTCCTGAGTTTCCCGAGTCCCCTCTGCCACTGGAGCGCTGGTCGTGCGGACCGCACGGCGAACTCGGCGACCACGACGTGTGGTCACTGCAGCGCTCTTTGCAGCAGGTGCTTCGGCGGACGCTTTCTCAGCGGAAGTTTTCTCAGCGGTCTCGGCTACGGTGTCGGCAGTATTCTTATCTGCAGCCTTCTTCGATGACGACTGAACTACAGCCTCAACCGCTTCCTCGACGACCGAGTTCGAGTCCTTCTGCTCGTCCTTCGCTGCGGTTTCTTCCGGAGCTCCAGCGGTCTTCTTCACAGCCCGCTTACGCGTTGCCCGCTTCTTAGTCGTGCTCTTCTTCTCGTCGCTCTGCTTCTCTTCAGTCTGCTTCTCTGCGCTCTGCTTTGCCGAGGATTTTTTAGCCGAGGCCTTCTTGGCGTCCTTCTTCTCGGTCACTTCCTCAGCAGGCGCTGCGTCCGACTCCGCTTCGCTCTGAGCTGCCTTCTGGTCGGCCTTCTTTTCTGCCTTCGGCGCATCCTTCTGGTCGGCCTTCTTTGTGGCCTTCTTCGCAGCCGACTTCTTGCTGCTCTTCTTAGCAGCTGATTTCTTCTCGGACTTAGCTGCGGTTTGCTCGTCCGACTTCTCATCCGCCGCGTTCGGCTTACCTGCCGACTGTTTTTCCTTCGCGGCCGACTCTTCGCCGGTTTGCTTGGTCGCAGCGGATCCGTCGTTAAGCGAGGCACCCTCTGGATGATCGCCGATGAAATTCAGCACCGCGTCGAGCTGATTTTGATTAATGGTGGACGCAGCGGACTTTACAACAATCCCCGCGTGTCCCAGAGCTTCGATGGTTTCCTTCGAGGTCAACCCCAAGCTCTTGGCCAGGTGGTGGACTCGGGTTTTCAGAGCCGCCGACTCGCGATCAAATTCGCGTGCCTTAGCGACAACATCCTGGCTGAAATTTGCCACTGTATTTGTTTCTCCTTGACACCCCACCACGCAAAACCCGACAACAGGAAGCGCACTCTTTGTCATTCCATGTGCGCCTACATCCGTTGTGGCCTTGGGAACCAGGCGGAGCAACGATGTTGCGACAGCCACTTCATTTGCACCATACGCGCAGATAGAGGGCCGAAAACGATGAACAATTATGAAAGTCTTATTGGCAGGCCTTCCGGCTGACTCGGGGATTCAGCGATCACATGCGGAATATCTCATCCACCGGAGCGAACTCCCGGGCACAACTGCTGCTGTCCATTGTCGCACATATCGAGCAGGTGGCGCGCACCGACATTGGTGGCGGCGGGCCAATCCGAGTTACTGACTGCGTTTATGACAAA
>NZ_KV809173.1:714397-807452 GCF_001812505.1 Corynebacterium sp. HMSC064E10
GTTACTGACTGCGTTTATGACAAAAATAGCTCGAAAAATGGCCGAAAGTGTCAGAAACTCGCACAGTTTCACATTTGCAGCCTGTGCCCGCATTCACACGTACAGCCCGCTGAAGGGCCACCCCACGGTCGTCGACAAGCAAAAAGCGCCGGACCGGCAAACAATTGCTTGCTCAGTTCGGCGCCAGTTCAACGCTTACGGGTCAATGCTGAACCGTCAACGTTTAGAGGTTCGGGAACCAAATACCAATCTCGCGCTCAGCGGACTCCGGGGAATCAGAACCGTGAACAACGTTGTTAGCAACCTCAAGTGCGAAGTCACCGCGGATGGAGCCCGGAGTTGCGGCCTCAACCGGGTTGGTGCCGCCAGCGAGCTGACGCCAAGCAGCGATTGCGTTCGGGCCCTCGATAACACCAGCGACCAGCGGTGCAGAGGTGATGAAATCAACCAGCTCACCAAAGAACGGCTTATCGACGTGCTCTGCGTAGTGCTCCTTCGCAGTTGCCTCGTCAGCAACACGGAGGTCAAGCGCGACCAGCTTCAGGCCCTTGCGCTCGATGCGGGAGATAACTTCGCCGACCAGACCGCGGGAAACGCCGTCCGGCTTGATCAGAATAAGAGTACGTTCAGTCATGGTGTGCATCATACTATGACAAACCCCGCTGCACCGGAGTGGTGGTGCAGCGGGGTGAAATGTGCAGCGTAACCCAGCGCGACTACGAGCGCGGGAGATCTACGAGTGCTGGGTGGTCAACAGACCGCGCTCCATACGCTGGATGAGGTTCTTCCGCAGGTGCAGAATGTAGGCCCACACTAGTGCGAAGAAGATACCCACCACGCCCATCGACACGTGTGTGAAAATAGCCAGCACACCAAAGACCTGCAGTACAATGTTGGCCTTCAGCGCCCAGGGCTGCTTCTGCAGGAAAGCCATCGCAATCAGAGCCAGGCCCAGGATGGTGATGTACGTAACCGAGAAGGTCTGGTTAATCTGACCGTCGGGAATGCGCGTGACCACAGTCAGACCAAGCAGCACCGAGATAGCCTGCATGATCAGCGTGCCGGACATAACACCGCGCAGACCCTTCAGCGGGTCCTTAGCCGGATCGTGTCCCGCACCGAGCGGACCATACTTGCCGCCCTCACTCAGGTCACGCCCCTCGCGGTAGGCGCGCAGGGCCTCGCGGTCGGCAGCGGTGTAATCCTCCGCGCCATTGCCCTGTGGCTGGCTCGCCTGAGATTCGCTCATTGCGGGTCCTTTCCAAATAGTGTCCGGGCCTCGCCCGCGGTAACAACAGATCCAGTGACAATCACGCCGGAACCAGAGACAATACCGTCACCGGTGTCGGTTTCCTCAGCCAGCGCGACAGCTAGCTCAACGGCGGACGGCAGAGTGGGCACGCGATGCACGCGCTCCTCGCCGAAAATCTCCTCCGCAAGGTCAGCCAGGTCGTCGTAGTGCAGCGCACGCGGCGAGGTGTTCTGGGTGATTACCACTTCTTCGAAGTACGGCTCCAGCTCCACCAGCAGCCCACGAGCGTCCTTCTCCCCCAACACCGACAGCACACCGATGACACGGCGGAAGTCGAACTCAGCGGAGAGCGCCGTGCGTAGCGCACGGGCACCGTGAGGATTGTGGGCGGCATCGATAAACACCGTCGGGGTCGAACGCACGCGCTCCAGGCGGCCGGGCGATGCGACCGTCGCAAAGCCTTCGCGAACCGCATCAATGTTGAGCGGACGTCCCGGACCTGCGCCGAAGAACGCCTCCACCGCGGCCAGCGCTGTGGCGGCGTTGCGCGCCTGATGCGGACCGTGCAGTGGCAGATGGATATCGTCATACTCGCCGGCCAGGCCCTTGAGCGTCAGGTTCTGCCCGCCGACCGCCAGCTGATGGCTGACGACGCCATACTCAACCCCAGCACGGGCGACCGAGGCATCCATTTCCACGGCACGGCGCAAAACGACGTCCATTGCTTCCGGTTCCTGCTCGCCAACAATGGCGACATTGTCCGGTGGCGTGAGCAGGTCGTCCTTGTTCCACCGCGACTTGATGATGCCGGCCTTCTCAGCAGCGATTTCAGCCAGGGTATCGCCGAGGTACTCCGTGTGATCGAGACCGATCGGGCAGATGACTGCCACGTCGGCCTCCACCACATTGGTCGCATCCCATGTGCCGCCCATGCCGACTTCCACCACGGCGACATCGACAGGAGCGTCGGCGAAGGCAGCGTAGGCCATGGCCGTGAGCACCTCGAACTTGCTCATCTGCGGGCCGCCCTTTTCGGCGGACTTGGCATCAACCATTTCCACGTAGGGCTGAATCTCGCGCCAGATGCGCACGTAGTCGCGTGGATGGATGGGCTGGCCATCAATGGCGATGCGCTCGGTAACCAGCTGCAGATGCGGACTGGTGGTGCGGCCAGTGCGCCGACCGAGAGCGCGCACCAGCGACTCAATCATGCGAACAGTGGAAGTCTTGCCATTAGTGCCGGCAACGTGAATCACCGGAGTGGCACGCTCGGGATGGCCAAGGATGTCCATCAGCATCTCGATCCGCTCGAGTGATGGGTCAATCTTGGTCTCCGGCCAACGCTGATCCAGCTCGGCTTCCACCTCTGCGAGCTCGCGCAGCTCCTCGGCGGTGGCCTCCAGCGGAGCCGGCTCATTGACTGGGCGGTCCACATCGACCGGCAGACTCAGGCCTTCCTCGGATACGGAGACCTCACCGAGGCGCATGTCATCGGGCATGCGGTCATCGGCCATCACACCGGCGATTTCGCGAGGCTCAAGGTCCTCGACAATCTGGGAGTCAGTCGGATCGAATTCGAACTCAGGCGCTGCGGTGGACTCTTCTCGCGCTGCAGTCTCATCTTGCGTCACCGATTCGTCTTCGCCGCCGAGATTCAAACGAATCTCCCCTGCAATCTCATCGTGTGATTCAGCACCCCGAGGTTCGATATCCCGTGGTTCGGTCATGCCTGCGGAAGTCCCTCCAAACGAGCCTTAATGCGGTCAATTTCCTCCAGTGCGAACTGGTGGCGAGTCTTGATCTTCTCCACGACCTGCTCCGGAGCCTTGGACAGGAAGGCCTCGTTGCCGAGCTTCTTCTCGGTGCCGGCCAGTTCCTTCTCGGCCTTGGCCAGGTCTTTTTCCAGGCGCTTGCGTTCAGCGGCCACATCGACGGTGCCGGAGGTATCCAGCTCTATCAGGACCGTGGCCTGAGACAGGCGCACCTCAATGGAAGCGGTAGCGGTGAATCCATCCTCCGGTGCCTCAGCACGAGCCAGCGAACGAATCATCTCTTCCTGAGCAGTCAGATCAGCATCCGCCAGGTTCATGCGTGCCGGCACGCGCTGCGACGGCTTCACACCCTGGTCATTGCGGAAACGACGCAGCTCGGTGACCAACTTCTGGGCATCGGCAATACGACGTGCGGCAACCTCGTCGACAGCAGCGCCGTCGGTGGTCATGGTGGCATCCGGCCAGGCGGAAATAACCAGAGAGTCCTCGAAGCCCTCCGCGCCGTCGGTAAGCGCCTTCCATAGCGTCTCCGTGACGAACGGCATGGACGGGTGCAGCAGACGCAGCAGCGTATCCAGCACGCGGCCGAGAACCAGACGAGTGGAGGCTGCGCGGGCGGCCTGCTCCTCGGTCATGGTCTCGCCGTCGTTCAGGCGCGGGAAGTCAACCTTGGTCATCTCCAGGTACCAGTCACAGACCTCGTCCCATGCGAAGTGGTAAAGGGCCTCGTTGGCCTTGGAGAACTCGTACTTATCCAGCGCAGCGTCAACCTCGGCGCGGACCTGTTCCAGGCGGTCCAGGATCCAGCGGTCGGTGTCGGTGAGCTGGTCGCGGTCCGGCAGCTCGCCCACGTGGGCCCCGTTCATCAGCGCAAAGCGGGTGGCGTTGAACAGCTTGGTAGCGAAGTTACGGGAGCTCTGAGCGGCGTCATTACCGACCGGCAGGTCAGAGCCCGGGTTAGCGCCACGCGCCAGCGTGAAGCGAAGTGCGTCCGCACCGTAGTCGCGGACCCAGTCCAGCGGGTCAATGCCATTGCCGAGAGACTTCGACATCTTGCGACCCTGCTCATCGCGGACCAGACCGTGCAGGAAGACATCCTTAAACGGCACCTGCGGACGACCGTCGCGCCCCTTACCCAGCGGTGAATCAGCCAGGGTGGCAGCAAAGGTCGAGAACATCATCATGCGCGCGACCCAGAAGAACAGAATGTCATAGCCGGTGACCAGTACAGATGTCGGGTAGAACTTCTCCAGCTCTGGGGTGGCTTCCGGCCAACCCATCGTGGAAAACGGCCACAGCGCAGACGAGAACCAGGTATCCAGCACGTCCGGATCCTGCGTCCAGCCCTCGCCCGTCGGAACCTCATCATCCGGGCCGACACAGACGACCTCGCCATTCGGGCCGTACCAAATCGGGATGCGGTGGCCCCACCACAGCTGGCGGGAAATACACCAGTCGTGCATGTCATCGACCCAATCGAACCAGCGCGGCTCCTGCGAAGCTGGGTGAATAACCGTGTCGCCCTCGCGAACAGCATCGCCAGACATCTTGGCCAGCTCATCGACCTTAACGAACCACTGCAGGCTCAGCAGCGGCTCAATCGGCTCACCCGAGCGCTCCGAGTGACCGACCGAGTGAACGTACGGGCGGACCTCCTTGACAATGCGCCCCTGCTCACGCAGCGCCTCCGTCAGCGCAGTACGGGCTTCCGCACGATCCATGCCGTCGAAACGCGTACCAGTGTTGAAGATACGGCCAGTGGTATCAATGACCTCCGGCATATCCAGGTCGTGGCGCTGGCCCATGGCGAAGTCATTTGGATCGTGTGCCGGCGTGATCTTCACCGCACCGGTACCGAACTCGCGGTCCACATAGTCATCGGCGATGACCTGAATCTTCAGGTCCTCGCGGAACGGGTGGTCCAAAACCTTGCCCACCAGGTGCGTGTAGCGCTCATCCTCCGGGTGCACGGCAATTGCCACGTCGCCCAGCATCGTCTCCACACGAGTCGTCGCCACAACAATGGAGTCTTCCCCATCGCCGTAGCGGAAGGAGACGAGCTCGCCTTCAGCGTCCTCGTACTTGACCTCAATATCCGAGATTGCGGTCTGCAGCACCGGAGACCAGTTGACCATACGCTTGGCGCGGTAGATTAGGCCGCGGTCAAACAGTTCCTTAAAAATCGTCTGAACCGCACGAGACAGCCCCTCGTCCAGAGTGAAGCGCTCACGGGACCAATCCAGGGAGTCACCAATCTGGCGCATCTGGTTGCCGATACGTCCGCCGTAATCGTGCTTCCACTCCCAGACCTTCTCCACGAACTCCTCACGGCCATAATCGAAGCGGTCCTTGCCTTCGGACTCCTTCAGCATCGCCTCGACCTTGGTCTGCGTTGCGATACCCGCGTGGTCCATACCCGGCAGCCACAGCACCTCGTAGCCCTGCATGCGCTTACGGCGCACCAGCGCATCCATCAAAGTGTGGTCCAGTGCGTGGCCCATGTGCAGCTGACCCGTCACATTCGGCGGGGGCAGCACAATAGAGTAAGCCGGCTTGGAGCTAGACGGATCAGCCTCGAAATAGCCAGCGTCTACCCAGCCCTGGTACAGGTCCGACTCCACGTCAGCCGGGTTCCACGACTTGGGCAACTTATCTGCTCTGTTTAGGTCCACGTTGTTCTCAGTCACGCGTCACATCTTAGCGCCTTGCCCGGATTTGTTTTTCCAGGGGCTTTACGACGACCCTTGCGCCCCAACCCATATCTGCTATCGGCGACTTACGCACCGCCGAATTCAAGCTTTACTCACTCCCCGAGCCCATCCGCGATTACCGCAGTAAATGAAAAGGTGCCCTCTTGCGAAACCATCACAAGAGGGCACCTTTAAACAGGCGTTAAGCGGCCCTTAGACCAGCAGATCCTTAACTGCGTCGCGCTCTTCGCGCAGTGCCTTGACGTTGCGCTCGATGCCAGCGCGCTGCACCTCGGAGAGATCCAGGCCCTCAACGCGAACCCACTCGCCGTCCTTGGCGTAGCACGGAACACCAGCGACCAAGCCCTCGTCGATGCCGTAGGAGCCGTCGGACGGAAGTGCGACAGAGACCCACTCGCCCTCTGGGGTACCCGTGACCCAGTCACGCATGTGGTCAACTGCGGCAGCTGCAGCGGAAGCTGCGGAAGAGGAACCGCGGACCTCGATGATTTCTGCGCCACGCTTGGCGACGCGCGGGATGAAGTCCTGCTCGACCCATGCAGCGTCAACCTTGTCGGAGACCTTCTCGCCTGCAATGGTGGCGTAGGTGATGTCCGGGAACTGGTCTGCGGAGTGGTTACCCCAGACGATCATGTTCTTAATCTCAGTGGTCGGAACACCAATCTTTTGCGACAGCTGGGACAGGGAACGGTTGTGGTCCAGGCGCATCATAGCGGTGAAGCGCTCTGCCGGGATGTCCTTAGCGTGGGAAGCGGCAATCATGGTGTTGGTGTTAGCCGGGTTGCCGACAACCAGAACCTTGATGTCGTCTGCTGCGTGATCGTTCAGTGCCGCGCCCTGCGGGCCGAAGATCTTGCCGTTGGCGCCCAGCAGTGCGGAGCGCTCCTCACCCTTGCCACGCGGCTTTGCACCGACCAGGAATGCGGCGTTGGCACCGTCGAATGCCTTTGCCGGATCATCGGTGATGTTGATGCCAGTCAAAAGTGGGAAGGCGGAGTCAAACAGCTCCATGGCGACGCCTTCGGTGGCGTGCAGCGCCGGAGTGATCTCCAGCAGGTTCAACTCAACCGGGGTCTCAGGGCCGAAAACCGAACCGCTGGCAATGCGGAAGAGCAGGGAGTAAGCGATCTGTCCGGCGGCGCCGGTAACTGCAACCTTTACGGGAGTCTTGTTCACTACAGGCCTTTCTCGAGAGAGAATCAATTCGCTGCCCACTCTAATGCGACTGCGGAATTGGCGCAGACGGGGGCGACGGGCTCAGTACAATTCTGAAAAACGGATAGCATTAGGCATGACTTACGGTCGTGTACTCATTTCACTAGAAAGAAGTCCGCGACTGACCAATTTCACCCCCGTTAGATAGCCAAAACCCCGTAGTCGCTCTCTAGTCCAAGCAAAGGATTTTCATGAAGTCTCCAGGCTCCTCTGATGCAATCCCCCATGCAGTCTTGGTGGCAGCACTTCAAGAATTCACCGCAAAGGGGTATGCAGATGCCCGTCTGGATGCCATTGCTGCCGCCTCTGGTGTCTCCAAGCGCATGCTTCACTACCACTGTGGTGACAAGATGGGACTCTACAGGGCGACGTGGGCACATGTGCTGGAGACCGTAAGGCCTGACGACGACGCCCTGCGTCCGCACTCCAATGTGCCGGTGGAAGCCCTGCAGCATGTAGTCGGCGTTATCTACGACTATTTCTCGGCGAACCCACTCGCCGTACGGTTCATCATCCAGGAAAACCTGCATCCGGTCCTCCCACTTGAAGGCGTGACTGGGCTTGGTGGTCAGAGCCCTATTGTTTTGGAGTTTGACCGCATCTTGTTGCTCGGCCGCGATTACGGTGCATTCCGCACTGACATTTCCGCACTTGATCTTTATATTCTCGTGCTGTCGCTGGCCACCTTCCCCACCCTGCACCAACGGACTTTTGAAAACCTCTACGGCATTGAAATGCAATCGACGGTGCTGTCGGACAAGCTGCGTGAGTTCGCACAGGACACCGTGACCAGCCTGTTGACATCCTCGCCTCGCAACGAACCGGGAAGCTCGTACACTTCCCTGCTGGCCTCCCATGGTGCGAACTCGTCCGCACTTGGCGCAGAGGTCTATGGCGATCAGCCCAACCCAGAGACTCAGGACTTGGCTGCTGATGATGCCCCGGATTACCGCGACATCTACGGCATGGACGACTAGGGCTCCATACAGACACCAAAACCCGGTTAGAGCAGGCGCTCTAACCGGGTTTTCAGCTACCTTTACGCAGTCTTCTTGTTCTCGCTACGTTCAACGAGTTCCGGCGCTGCACCGTCCGTGATGCACTCCTTGTGGACAATGACCTCCGCGACGTCGTCACGCTCTGGGACTTCGAACATCACGGGAACCAAGATTTCTTCCATGATGCCGCGCAGACCACGGGCGCCGGTATTGCGGCTAATCGCCTTGGCAGCAATGGCGCGCAGTGCCTCGTCGTCGATGGTGAGGCGCACACCGTCCATGTCGAACAGGTGCTGGTACTGGCGGACCAGGGAGTTCTTGGGCTCAGTGAGTACGCGAACCAGCGCATCCTCATCGAGGTTGGTGACCGATGCGATGACGGGCAGGCGACCAATGAACTCAGGAATCAGGCCGAATCGAACGAGGTCCTCCGGCAGCACGTCGCGGAATGGATCCTTCATGTCCGCGTCGTTAGCCGAGGTGACATCTGCGCCGAAGCCCAGCCCCTTCTTGCCGACACGCTCCTGCACGACCTTCTCCAGACCGGCAAACGCACCGGCAACGATGAACAGGACATTGGAGGTGTCGAACTGAATGAACTCCTGGTTCGGCAGCTTGCGCCCACCCTGCGGGGGCACGGCGGCTACGGTTCCCTCGAGAATCTTCAGCAGCGCCTGCTGCACACCTTCACCGGAGACATCGCGGGTGATGGAGGTGTTTTCAGACTTGCGCGAGATCTTGTCAATCTCATCGACGTAAATGATGCCGCGCTGTGCCTTCTCGACGTCGAAATCAGTAGCTTGCAGCAGCTTCAACAGGATGTTCTCCACATCCTCACCGACATAGCCGGCCTCGGTCAGGCTGGTGGCGTCAGCGATTGCGAACGGCACATCCAGCTTGCGAGCCAGCGTCTGTGCCAGGTAAGTCTTGCCACAGCCGGTCGGCCCCAGCAGGAGAATGTTCGACTTTTGCAGCTCGACGTCGTTGTCCGACTTGGTCTCCGCAGCACGAAGGCGCTTGTAGTGGTTGTAGACCGCGACGGCCAGCGTGCGCTTTGCCATGTCCTGGCCGATGACATACTCATCGAGGAAGTCGCGAATTTCCAGCGGACGCGGCAGGCGGTCGTCGTTGCCAGTTGCCTCGCCGCCGGTGTTAAGCTCCTCTTCAATAATCTCGTTGCAGAGCTCGATGCACTCATTACAGATGTACACACCAGGTCCGGCAATCAGCTTTTTGACCTGCTTCTGACTCTTTCCACAGAAAGAGCACTTCAGCAAATCCGCACTTTCTTGCATACGCGCCATGAGGCTCCCGCCGCCGCCTTTCCGCATCGTTGCCAATAACTGCTTCAGACCAGCCTACCGTGAGTGTGCGCAAATACCGGCTTCCACGCCAAGGACGAGGCGAATTTCACGCGATCTCGCCCGGCGCTTTACGACGGCCAGTGCGCAGCACTCCAAAGAGACCATGTCCCCTTTTAGGCGTTGTGCTTGCGGTACTCGAAGACCTGGTCGATGATGCCGTACTCGACGGCCTCTTCAGCGGTTAGGATCTTGTCACGGTCGGTGTCCTTGCGGATCTGCTCTGCAGTGCGACCGGAGTGGCGAGCCAACGTCTCCTCCATCAGCTTGCGCATGCGCTCGATTTCGTTCGCCTGAATCTCCAGGTCGGAAACCTGACCCTGGATGCCCTGGGTAGCCGGCTGGTGAATGAGCACGCGCGCATTCGGCAGAGCTGCACGCTTACCCGGTGCACCTGCAGCGAGCAGCACAGCTGCCGCGGAGGCAGCCTGGCCCAGGCACACGGTCTGCACGTCGGGACGCACGTACTGCATCGTGTCGTAGATGGCCATCAGCGAGGTGAAGGAGCCGCCTGGGGAATTGATGTACATCGTGATGTCACGATCCGGGTCCAGGCCCTCAAGCACCAGCAACTGCGCCATGATGTCGTTAGCGGCGGTGTCATCGACCTGGGAGCCGAGGAAGATAATGCGCTCTTCGAAGAGCTTGTTGTATGGGTTGGATTCCTTAGCACCAAAGCTGGAGTGCTCCACGAAAGAAGGAAGCACGTAGCGCGACTGCGGCATCTGCATATTGTTCATCTCCATGTTGATTAAATCGCCTCTAATTATTCGCTACTGTCCGCTTTTAGCGTGCGGTGTCCTTGAGAGCGGTCACGACGTGGTCAACCAGGCCGTATTCCTTAGCCTCAGCTGCGGTAAACCAGCGGTCGCGGTCCGAGTCTTCCTCAATGCGCTCGACCGGCTGACCGGTGTGCTGCGCAATCAGACGAGCCATCTCCTTCTTGGTGGCAGCGAACTGCTCAGCCTGAATGGTGATGTCGGATGCGGTACCGCCAATACCTGCAGATGGCTGGTGCATCATAATGCGGGCGTGCGGCAGTGCGTAACGCTTGCCCTTAGCACCTGCGGCGAGCAGGAACTGGCCCATGGAAGCTGCCAAGCCCATGCCGTAGGTAGCCACGTCGCACGGAACAAACTGCATGGTGTCGTAAATGGCCATGCCGGCGGTGACGGAGCCACCCGGGGAGTTAATGTACAGCGAGATATCCGCCTCCGGGTCCTCAGCTGCCAGGAGCAGCATCTGACCGCAGAGCTTGTTGGCAATCTCGTCGTCGACCTGCTCACCCAGCCAAATAATGCGCTCCTTGAGCAGCTTGTCGAAAACTGTGTTCGTCGACATCTGGGCGTTATCGCTCATCTGTGTACTCCTTCTTCGTACGTGTGCGAGTTTGTCGTTCACTAGAGGGTAACGAAAAGGGCCGTCCCTTTGTTTCAGGAACGGCCCTTGTTCGCTATAAGCGTTGCAGCATAAGGAATGCGTCGCGCTAACGGCGGGGCTTACTCAGCCGAGTTGTCCTCAGCCTTGTCGGACTCAGCCTTCTCAGCCTCAGCTTCGACCTCACCGAAGTACTCGTTCAGATCGATTTCGTTGCCCTCGGTGTCCTTGGCGGAAGCCTTCAGGATCGAGGTGGCCAGAGCCTTGCCGCGGCGAACGTCTGCAAACAGGTTGCCGAGCTGGCCGGACTGCTGAATCTGCTGGATGAACTGGTTCGGGTCCATGCCGTAGGACTGAGCAGTGAACAGGATGTGGTCGGTGAGCTCCTGCTGGGAAACATCCGGCTGGATCTCTTCAGCCAGTGCGTCCAGGAACAGCTGGGTGCGGACAGCTTCCTCAGCGGACTTCTTGGAGTCCTCGTCGAACTGCTCGCGGGTGGTGCCCTGAGCCTCCAGCATGGAGTTCAGAACCTTCTCGTCGCCACCGAACTGACCCAGCAGCTGCTGCAGCTGGCCCTCGACCTGCTCCTTGACAACACCCTCCGGCAGAGCGATGGTGGTCTGCTCCATAGCGGCAGCCAAAACCTTGTCGCGAACCTGCTGAGCCTGCTCACCCTTCTTGGTGTTCTCGACCTGGCGGGCCAGGTCTTCCTTCAGCTCCTCGATGGTGTCGAACTCGGAAGCCATCTGAGCGAAGTCGTCGTCAGCTTCCGGCAGCTCGCGGACCTTGACGGACTGAACGGTAACGGTGACCTGAGCGTCCTCGCCCTCGTGCTCGCCAGCAACCAGCTTGGTGGTGAACTCCTTGGACTCGCCCTGGGACAGGCCGACAACAGCCTCGTCCAGGCCGTCGATCAGGTCGTCGGAGCCAACCTGGTAGGACAACCCCTCAGTGGAAGCCTCTTCCAGCTCTTCGCCGTCGATGGTGGCGGACAGGTCGATGGAGACGAAGTCGTCCTTCTCGACTGCGCGCTCGACGCCGGTCAGGGTGCCGAAGCGAGCGAGCAGGTTCTGCAGCTCAGCCTCAACAGCTTCCTCGTCGGCGACCAGCGGGTCAACCTCAACTGCGATGTCCTCGAACTTCGGCAGCTCAATCTCCGGGCGAACGTCAACCTCAGCGGTGAACTCAACGAGCTCGCCATCTTCCAGCTTGGTGATGTCAACCTCAGGCTGACCGATAACCTTCAGGTCCTCCTCGCGAACGACCTCGTCGTAGCGGGACGGAACCATGTCGTTGAGCACCTGCTCCAGGATTGGGCCGCGGCCGAAGCGGGCCTCAATCAGCTTTGCCGGTGCCTTGCCCTTACGGAAGCCCGGAATCTGGACCTGCTGAGCCAGTGCCTTGTAGGCGTTGTCGAACTCTGGCTTCAGCTCATCAAACGGGACCTCGACGGTAATCTTCACTCGGGTCTCATTGAGCTTCTCAACGGAAGACTTCACTGGTGCACTCTCCTGCAACTCGATGATTAATTCATAGACCACGGGAGTGCCCGTGATACTGGTCGGGGTAGCGGGATTTGAACCCACGGCCTTCCGCTCCCAAAGCGGACGCGCTACCAAGCTGCGCCATACCCCGTATGCGTCATTCGAAACCTAGCAGAAACCCCTTTGGAGCATCTGCACCGGGGCCCTCATAGTCGCGAAATCGCGTTTCCACAACGGACCCGTATAGATTTACCTGACGATTAATGAAATCACAAAACCACACGTTTAACCAGGCTAATGCTCTGTCTGAAAACGCTTTACGACGCCATCGAGAGCCAACCTGCCAACTACTACTGGTTTCATGAAATCCATGCATATCACCGGGCGTTTGCATCACCTCGGCACTGCTTTTGGCGGCCTCGTTTACTGCAAACACTCCATTCGTCGGCCGACTCCCCAAAGAAGCCTCTCAAACGACTGCCCCTTTGTTGAGTCGTGTGACAGTGTAATCAACGGCTATACGCCTGTTTCACATACCCCACGTTGCTTTAGCTTCATTTTCTGTTTTTCCCGGCCACAGCCACTTTTCTTTAAAGCCTTCGAGAAAAACCTGGCATCGATTTTTGTATGTGCGCTTTAACGGGTTAATATGCCTTGTACCGAGACACGGTCTGGTGGAGACGATTGAGTTTCTAAGCCGGATTTCTGTCTATGGGGATGTCGTATAGTGGCTAATACCTCAGCCTTCCAAGCTGAAGACGCGGGTTCGATTCCCGTCATCCCCTCCACGTAACCGGGAGCTTTGCTCCCGGTTTTTGTTTTTTCCAAGCTGATGCCCGGGGCCAGAAATTCTTCTGCCCTCTGTTCAGGATCCAGTGCCACAGGTACTCTGGGCACCATGAAGCCCACCATTATCGATGCCGATACTGGACACGAACTATGGACCGCGGTCGAATGCGCTGCTTTTTCCGGCACTGCACGTGGCACTTTCACCAGCTACGCTGGCCGCAAAAAGGCTCCTGAGCCCGTCGCGAAGCTTCATGGGTTGACCCTGTGGGATTCCGAAGAAGTTCGCGAATGGCACGCCAACCGGAGGAGCCGCACCCAGCACAACGATTCCACCGAGTCATAAAACCTGCCCAAAAGCCCATTCATTTCCTGGTTCCCGAGCTGCCTCTGTCGCACAGAGATGTCAGCTCGGGAACTTTTTGCGCTCTACATGCGTTGTTTCAAGTAATTACTAGCAATACTCGCAATTTCCTTTTTGGAGGCCTAGCCCATGGGGGCGTTAATCCTGATTGCTATCACCGTCGGCGGCGCAATTATCATCGCGTCGATGGCTCAAAACCGTTCTAACAGGGCCTTTGATGCCCGCCAGAACAATCAATTGGAAGACGCCGTCGCAGACGCCCGCCGATGGATTGAGCGGCTGGGCTCACAGGTACTGAACCTGGCTGGCACCGATTTGGCTTCCACGCAGGCTCTTGCTGACGCATCCGAGCGCTACAACGCCGCTTCCTCGCAGATTTCTACTGCACGCACCCCGGCACAGGCCCGGATGGCGCGCGAATCGGCGCTGGAAGGTCTGCACTACATCAATGCGGCTCGCGAAATTATGGGCTTGCCAGCGGGGCCGACACTGCCGCCGCTGGAGGGCCAGAAGGCCGCTGGTTCTGTGACCGAAACCCGCACCATTGAGCACGAAGGCCACTCGGTTACCGCCTCGCCATACGCCACCCCGGAAACCCCGAACTACTACCCCGGTGGCCGTGTCGCTGGCCGTCCGGTTCCAGCCGGTTGGTACTCCGAGCCCTGGTGGAAGTCCGCACTCCGCACCGGTGTCTGGACCGCAGGCTCAATGCTGCTATTCTCTACCCTCTTCCACGGTATGGCCGGCGTTGCCTACGGCGCTGATGAGTTCGCCAGCGGCATGGGCACCGGCGCCGATGACTTCGGCGGCACCGAGGACTTTGGAGCCGAAGACTTCGGTGGCGACGATTTCGGTGGAGATGACTTTGGCGGCGACTTCGGTGGCGGCGGTGCAGATGCCGGTGACGCAGGCGACGGTGGAGGTTTCTTCGACGGCCTCTTCGGTGGCGGCGACGGTGGCAGTGACGGTGGCGGATTCTTCGACGGCGGATTCGACGGTTTCGATATTTAGAAAGAGCCCGGCGCCGCTATTTCGCTAAATCCGCAAAAGGATCTACAGTGCCGTCTGTCTGGGGCCGATACTCAATTTTTCTGGCGGCGAATCGACCAGCTTCCTTGCCAAGGATGCTGCTAATTAAAGCAACAGCCATATCCATACCTGCTGCGACTCCTGATGAGCTCCAGCGATCTCCGTCTTCAACCCATCGAGCCGCTTTCACCCACGTCACTTCGTTTCCGAACGAGGTAGCCCAATCAAAAGCCAACTTATTACTAGTTGCCCGCTTTCCTTCAAGAAGCCCAGCCGCAGCAAGCAGTGCGGAACCTGTGCAAACCGATGCCACTAACCGCGCCCGGGATCCGAGGTTGTTGAGCCAGTCCAAAAACTCTGCATCCTCAACTAGTGTTCTACTCCCGGCTCCGCCAGGAACTAGAAGAATATCGACCGTTTCGAGGTCAGCGGCACAACGTGTGGCGATAACCTGCGCCCCCTGAGCGCTGGTTATCGGACCAGCAATGTTGGCGACATATTCGACCTCAATCTCTGGGACATGGCCAAAAAGGCCAACCGGTCCAAATACATCCAAGAGCTCGAACCCGGGGAATAGCACAACAGTTACTCGACGATGCGCTTCTGAAATTGTCATACGACAATTCATACTCCGCCTATACATAAAAATGGGCTGGTTCCAGAGTTTTCTGGAACCAGACCCTTTTATTCCTATCAACAGATAGCGAACAACAACCCTTTAAGCCTCCGGCAGCTCCGGAGCAACGCCAGTCTTCTCGTACTCTGCGAGGATGTCAATGCGGCGCTGGTGGCGCTCCTCCTCGCTCCACGGCTGGGAGACGAAAGCATCGACGATGGCCAGGGCTTCTTCCTCAGAGTGCATACGACCGCCAAGGCCAATCAGCTGAGCGTTGTTGTGCTCGCGGGCGAGCTTTGCGGTCTCCACCGACCAAGCCAGCGCACAACGAGCGCCCTTGACCTTGTTAGCAGCGATCTGCTCGCCGTTGCCGGAACCGCCGAGCACGATACCCAGGCTGCCCGGATCGGCGACGGTACGGGAAGCCGCCTCGATGCAGAATGCTGGGTAGTCATCTGCAGGGTCGTAGGTGTGAGCGCCGCAGTCTACGACGTCGTGGCCAGCCTTTTCCAGGTGGGCCTTAATCAGGTTCTTCATCTCAAAACCGGCGTGGTCTGCACCAAGGTAAATACGCATGGCAGCAAGTCTAGCGGTTCCCACGGATTAAACGGTGTCTGCACCCGTTTTAGGTATTGCTTGACGACGTCTCCTGCGCAGCCGAATAGGGTGAAAAGTGACTGTATTTGCGTCTCAGCATGTCTTCGAAACCGGAAATTGGGTGCTTTTACCGTGTCTCCTGCGCCGCAAGCTCACTTCCAAGTCGATCCGGAAGCTCATGGCTCCCATGGGCATCATCACGCACCGGTGGTGCGAACGGTTCGGCATGACATCAACAAGAAGCCATTTATCGTCATTTGGGAGGTCACGCGGGCTTGTGGCCTAGTCTGCAAGCACTGCCGCGCTGATGCGCAACATGAGCCGCATCCGCACCAGCTTTCGACCACCGAGGGCAAGATGCTGCTAGAGACCCTGGCGTCGTATAGCAAGCCGAAGCCTCTTGTGGTGCTCACCGGCGGCGATCCTTTTGAGCGTGATGACCTGGAAGAATTGGTGCGATTTGGCACTGAGCACGGCCTGAACATGTCGCTGTCGCCATCGGTGACACCGCGGCTGACGCCGGAGCGGATCAAGTCGTTGCGAGAGGCCGGCGGTAAGGCGATGTCAATGTCGCTCGATGGCGCGACTGCTAAGACGCATGACAAGTTCCGTGGTTTTTCGGGAACTTTTGAAAAGACGCTGGAGATGGCTCCGCACATCAACGAGGCCGGTTACCGACTGCAGATCAACTCGACCCTGACCAAGGGAAATATCCATGAGGCACCAGCGCTGCTGAAGACCGTCATGGAGATGCAAGCCAAGATGTGGTACGTCTTTTTCCTCGTCCCCACTGGTCGCGGTGCGGATTTGGGCGCTTTGTCGCCGGAGGAACGCGAGGATGTTCTGCACTGGTTGTCGGATGTGTCCAACCGAATTGCCATCAAGACGACGGAGGCGCCGCAGTATCGGCGCGTCGTTATGCAGCAGGAGGAGGCGATAGAAAAGGGGCTGCCACCCTATGAAGGCGGCGAGCTCTACCGCTACTTGACCGAGGAAACGACAAAGCTGCTCGGCGCTGTGCCGGAAAAGCCGCGCCGACCGCGCTCCCCGATGGCCGTCAATTCTGGTTCCGGTTTTGCCTTCATTGACCATATCGGCGATGTCTACCCCAATGGTTTCCTGCCGTTGCACTGCGGCAATGTGAAGGCCACACCATTCCAGGAAATCTATTCGAACTCGCCGGCTTTTAAGGCTCTCCGCGACCCGGACAATTGGCACGGCAAGTGCAGCGTCTGTGAATACCACAGCGTCTGTGGCGGATCCCGCTCGACGGCCTACGCGTTGACCGGGGATTACACGGCATCCGACCCGACCTGTATCTACATTCCGCCGCGGTGGGCTGCGATGAGCGAAGAAGAACGGCAGGCTTCCACCGGGCAGAATGCTGAAGCTGGGGCGGGTCAGCTCTCTTAGCCGCACGCCCCAGCTGCTACAGGTTTCTTAGTCGAAGCGCGGATCCTCAGTGCGAGAGCGGTTAATTTCGAAGAAATACGGGTAGCTGGCGACGGCAACCGAGCCGTCGAAAATCTTGCCGGCTTCTTCGCCGCGTGGGATACGGGTAAGCACCGGACCGAAGAAGGCAACGTCGTTGAGCTTGACCACCGGAGTGCCGACGTCGTTGCCGACCTCCTTCATGGCCTCTGCGTGGTTTTCACGCATGAGCTCATCAAACTCTGTGGTCAGAGCCTGGGCCAGACGCTCTTCCGGCAGGCCAACCTCTGCGAGGGTTTCCTTAATCAGCTCGTCGAATGCGTGCTCCGGCTCGTCGACATGCGCATGACGATCGATGCGGTTTTCGTTGTGAATCTTCGTGCCCAGCGCGGTGTAGAGCTTGTCGACGGCCTCCTGACCATCCTGGGAGAACACTGCATTAAACAGGCGTGCCGGGGTCCAGTTGCACTGCATCATGAACTTGTACTCTTCCGGCAGTTCGTCGCGGCCTTCATTGAGTACTGACAGGCTCATCGGCTTCCACTCGACCTCGATGTCGCGGACCTTTTCGACTTCCTTAATCCAGCGCGACGTCACCCAGCAAAACGGGCAGGAAACGTCGAAGTAGAAAGTGACCTTGTCTCGATTGCTCATGTGAAAGTCCTCCTAAATCATTGATTGACTTATCAACGACTATAGGGCGGAATTTTTCGGCTTGCATTCATGTTTTCCGCGCTCACTCAGAATCCTTCTCAAATCCGGGGTCGTGGTTACACTTGTCGCATGACTTCCACGAACCTAACCAGGACCGAGGCTGCCGACCGTGCGGCCATGCTCGAGGTGTCCCACTACGACATCTCTCTCGATCTCACCACCGCACCTGTCGGTGGGCCGCACAGCGCACCAACATTCGCTTCCAAGACCACAATTTCTCTGACGGCGAAGCGCGCTGGTTCCACCTTTATTGATCTGCGTGATGCTGTTGTTAAGAGTGTGACCATCGACGGCGTCGATGCCACGGAGGCCGCTCGCTATGCCAGCGAGACCGGCATTAACCTGGACCTGACCGACGGTGACCACACCATCGTTATCGACGCGGACTGCCGTTACACCAACAACGGCCAGGGAATTCACCGCTTCCAGGATCCTGCCGACGGCGAAACATACCTGTACTCGCAGTTTGAAACTGCCGACGCCAAGCGCGTGTTCGCCTGCTTTGACCAGCCGGATTTGAAGGCGACGTATTCAATCCACGTCGTGGCACCGAAGGGCTGGAAGGTTATTTCCAACTCGGTGGCCAAGACCGGCGCCACCACCGATGTCCACGGCAATGAGGCCGATACCTTCGACTTCTCGGTGGATGTTCCCCTGTCGACGTATCTCATCGCAGTCTGTGCGGGCCCATGGTACGAGGTCGCTGACTCGTGGACCGGCACTGTCGCACCGCACCCGGAAACCCCTGCCGAACACCAGCCGGAGGGCGAGCTGACCATTCCACTGGGGCTCTACTGCCGCCAGTCCATCGCCGAGTACCTCGACGCTGACACTCTGTTCAAGGAGACCAAGGAGGGCTTCGACTTCTACGCCAAACATTTCGGCGAGCCCTACCCGTTCGGTAAGTACGACCAGATCTTCTGCCCGGAGTACAACATGGGCGCGATGGAAAACGCCGGCTGTGTGACCATCCGCGACGAGTACGTCTTCCGCTCCAAGCCCACCCATTACCTCTACGAACGCCGCAACGACACCATCCTGCATGAGATGGCTCACATGTGGTTCGGCGATCTGGTCACCATGCAGTGGTGGGATGACCTCTGGCTCAATGAGTCCTTCGCCACCTGGTCGGCCGCCGCCGCTCAGGTCGAGGTTTCCGATTACAGCCACGCTTGGACCACTTTCGCCAACGTCGAAAAGGCCTGGGCCTACAAGCAAGATCAGCTACCGTCGACGCACCCGATTGCCGCCGACGCCAGCGACATTGACACCGTCGAGCAGAACTTCGACGGCATCACCTACGCCAAGGGCGCGTCCACCCTCAAGCAGCTGGCCGCCTACGTTGGTCAGGATGCTTTCCTCGCCGGTGCTCGTATGCACTTTGCCCGTCACCGCTTTGGCAATGCCACCTTCGCGGATCTGCTGGACGCGCTCTCCGAGGCTTCCGGTCGCGATCTGTCTGGCTGGGCCGATCAGTGGCTGACCACCACCGGTATCACCACCCTGGCACCGGACTTCCGCCAGTCGGCCGGTAAGTACACCTCCTTCGCAGTCACACAGGAAGGTGCCGAGCCGGGTGCCGGAGAACTCCGCGATCACCGAATCGCCGTGGGTATCTACAACCTGCGCGGCACCGAATCGGATGCCGTACTCGAGCGCACCAAGCGCGTGGAAATCGACGTCCGTGGTGCACGCACCGAAGTCCCAGAGCTGGTCGACACTCCAGTCGGCGATGTCGTGCTGGTTAACGACGACGACCTCACCTACAGCATGATCCGCTTGGACGAAGGCTCGCTTGCCACCGTCATCGACAACATCGGTGCCTTCACCGATTCAATGGCACGCACCCTGTGCTGGTCCGCTACCTGGCAGATGGTTCGCGCAGGTCAGATGCGCGCTCGCGACTTCGTCAACCTGGTGCTCCGCGGCATCCCGGGCGAGGACAAGCTCTCCGTCTTGGAGCGCGTCATCGCTCAGGCGGTCAGCGCCGTCAACGTCTACGCCGATCCACAGTGGGCTGATTCCACCGGCCGCGACCTGCTGGCTCAGGGCCTGTTGGACTACGCGAAGAAGGAAACCGACGCCGACCGCGCCCTGGTTTTCGTTAACGCTTTGACCACCGTGGGCTCGTCGAATAGCGACGTCGTTGACGCACTGCGCGCCATCTACGCTGGCGACGCAGACAAGGCTGGTTTCCCAGCTGTCACAGTAGACACCGACATGCAGTGGCGCGCCCTGAAGGCGCTGGTTTCCGCCGGTCTCGAAGGCGAGGAAGCCATCGCAAAGCTTGAAAAGACCGACAACTCGGCACTCGGTGCGCAGGCCGCCATCGCCTGCCGCGCCTCTGTGCCGACGCTCGCCAACAAGTCCCGCGTCTGGGCAGAGGCGACGGTCTCCGGCAACGATGCCCCGTCGAACCTTGTCATTCGCCACTTGCTGGCCGGCTTCAACGCGCCGGGCTCGGGTGAGGTGCTCGCACAGGCGCTTGACGACGACTCCCGCGCCACCATCAACGCGGAGCAGTCGGCGACTTCGCTGTCGGAGCACTTCTTCGCCGTTGCCAACAGCTGGTGGAAGCAGTTCTCCTCCGAGACGGCCCAGACTCTGCTCGAGGGCTTCTACCCCACCTGGGAGATCAGCGAGTCGGCAATTGCGGCCGCTCAGCGCCTGCTCGACAGCGATGAGACTGCGTCGCCGGTCAAGCGCATCATCTCTGAGCAGCAGTTCCTGGTGAAGCTCGCTCTTCGTGCCCGCGAGTTCGACGCGAAGTAGCAAGTGATTTCGGCCGGCACTTTGGCCGTTATCGTTTTCGTGGCATCAAGTCGATAGACTTGGTGCCATGACAACTTCTCAGACGCTCTTTGACTCCGTCGGCGGCGAGGATGTCTTCAATCGCATCGTCCATGGCTTTTACACGCGTATGCGTTCCGATGACCTCATCGGCCCGATGTACCCCAGCGATGACTGGGAGGGCGCCGAGGATCGACTCCGCATGTTCCTCGTCCAGTACTGGGGCGGGCCGCGTTCGTACAGCGAACAGCGTGGTCATCCGCGCCTGCGCATGCGCCACATGCCGTTTTCCATCGGCGAAGCCGAACGCGACCGCTGGCTGGAGATCATGAGCGCCTCACTCGCAGACATTTCCGATGAAGAGCTCCCCCGCCCTCAACGCGAAGCCATGTGGAATCACATGGTGCAGGTCGCTGACATGCTCATCAACCGCTTCGACGCGCAGTAGGAATTATGCTCCTACCCCGCTAGTTCAGCAGCGGCAGCACGCCAAAGGACTCGAGCGTAAAGATCGAGCCAAACCGCCCATCCAGCCGGTGCCACCGTCCCTTCGTGGACACGCGCACCGGCTCTTTTTCATCCGGTTGCTCCGGAATGAAGCCCATCGCACACAGCGCAAACACATCCCGCATGGTCACGTCCACCACGCTTTTCGACGTCTCCTGCGACTGCCCCTCCCCTGAGTCAACAGTGGCTTCACCGGCCTCGCCGCTGACAGTAAGAACCTTCTGATCTAGCAGAGATGGCGGCATACCCATGGGGCCGGAAGATTCCACCGCGACCGCGCGCCCCTGCTTCTCGAGAGTCCGGAAAGCAGTGGCCGGAACATAGTCGACAACCTGCCATCCTTCCGGAACTGGCAAGAATCCCGGCCAGGAGGACGCCGACTGCGCATGCACCCGGTACGGCAGCGCGGTGAGCGAAGCTTCCTTGTCCTCCGCATCGTCGGATGATTTTGCCTGCGCGAAGGCACGCACTGCGATGTCTTTAATCTCCGCGGCAGTGACGATGATGTCGTCGGGAAGCGCATGTAGCGCAATTGTGCGCATGGCGAGCGGGCCGATCGGGGTCTTCACCCATACCTGTGACATTGCTGGCGCAGCGGTGGGCTCGGGCGAGGAACTGATACCGGCGACGGTGGTGGTCTTTCGTGCGCGGATGCGAAGCAATGTGTTCTCGTCGAGGGCGTAGGCCTTATGGGCTAGGACGCCCAGATTCTTCAGGGCATCGGGAGTGCCGAAGGTCAGCTCGGCAGCGGGATGAGAAGTGGTCACGGCGAATTACTTGTCCTGGTCTTCCTTGTTGTCCTCGATTGCGGGAGCTGCAAAACGCTCCAGTTCACGGCGTGCAGACGGGGAGAGCTCGACTGCCTTCGCAGTCTTGAGATCAAACATCACCATCACGGTTTCAAGCACAGCCACGATGTGATCATGCTGGTCGGAGATAGTCTGGCGGAGTGTGAAAGAGGTGCGACCGAAGTTGATGATCTCGGTCTCAACCACAACTTCCTGGGTGTCCGGCAAGATAGCGCGGACGTAGTCGATCTCCAGGCGACGCACCACTGCCGCAGGCATCCCTGCCCCGCCGCCGAGACCGCGCATAACAAAGTCCAGACGAGCCTGCTGGGCGTATTCCAGGAATGCGGTGTTGTTAGCGTGGCCGTACTGATCGAAATCAGACCAGCGGATAGCAACGTTGGTACGAAATGGTGCTGATTCAGTCATACCCAGAACTATAGGCGTTTTCTGGAGCTACGAGCCTGCAAATAACGCGAAAGCCCGGGACCTGTGCACTGGTGCGAGCCAGTCCACACTGTTCCGGGCTTTGCCGTTGGCAAAAATCAGATTCGCGGGAAACAGATTAGCGGGTCAGGCGACGGTGAGTGACACGCGACGGGCGCGCAGCCTCCTCGCCGTAACGCTCAATCTTGTTCTTCTCGTAGCCCTCGAAGTTGCCCTCGAACCAGAACCACTTGCCCTCTTCGAAGTTGCCTTCCCATGCGAGGATGTGGGTACAGGTGCGGTCCAGGAACCAACGGTCGTGAGAAATGACCACGGCACAGCCCGGGAAGTTCTGCAGCGCGTTTTCCAGCGAAGACAGGGTTTCGACGTCAAGGTCGTTAGTCGGCTCATCCAGGAGGATAAGGTTTCCGCCCTGCTTGAGGGTCAGCGCGAGGTTCAGACGGTTGCGCTCACCACCGGAGAGAACCTTCGACGGCTTCTGCTGGTCCGCGCCCTTGAAACCAAAGGCAGACAGGTACGCACGAGACGGCATCTCGTTCTGGCCGACCACGATGTAGTCGAGACCATCAGAGACAACCTCCCAGACGGTCTTTTCCGGATCGATATTTTCACGGCCCTGGTCAACGTAGCTGAGCTGAACAGTCTGCCCGACCTTGACCTCACCGGAATCCGGCTGCTCCAGCCCCACGATGGTCTTAAACAGGGTGGACTTACCCACACCGTTCGGGCCAATCACACCGACGATGCCGTTACGCGGCAGGGTGAACGACAGGTCCTTAATCAGGACGCGGCCATCAAAGCCCTTCTCCAGGTCCTTGACCTCAACAACCTGGTTACCCAGGCGCGGCGGGGTCGGAATCTGAATTTCTTCGAAGTCGAGCTTCTTGTACTGCTCGGCTTCCTCCACCATCTGCTCGTAGCGCTCCAGACGGGCCTTGTTCTTGGCCTGGCGAGCCTTCTGCCCCGAGCGGACCCACGCCAGCTCATCCTTCAGGCGCTTCTGCAGCTTGGCGTCCTTCTTACCTGCAACCTCAAGGCGCTCAGCCTTCTTCTCCAAGTAAGTCGAGTAATTGCCCTCGTACGGGTAGAGCTTGCCGCGGTCGACCTCACAAATCCAGCCAGCGACGTGATCCAGGAAGTAACGGTCGTGAGTCACGGCCAGGACAGCGCCCGGGTACTTAGCCAGGTGCTGCTCGAGCCACAGCACGGACTCGGCGTCCAGGTGGTTAGTGGGCTCGTCGAGAAGCAGCAGATCCGGCTCGGAGAGCAGCAGCTTAGCCAGTGCTACACGACGACGCTCACCACCGGAGAGGTGAGTAACCGGCTCATCTGCCGGCGGGCAGCGAAGCGCATCCATTGCCTGCTCAATCTTGGAATCCAGCTCCCAAGCATCAGCAGTGTCGAGCTCCTCCTGGAGCTTGCCCATTTCTTCCATGAGCTCGTCGGTGTAATTGGTGGCCATCTCCTCGGCGATGGCTTCAAAACGAGCCTTCTTCTCGAAGATGTCGCCGAGGCCCTCCTCGACGTTGCCGCGAACGGTCTTCTCCTCGTTCAGCGGAGGCTCCTGCAGCAGGATGCCAACAGTGGCGCCCGGCTCCAGGAAAGCTTCACCGTTACTCGGCTGATCCAGGCCAGCCATAATCTTCAGAATCGACGACTTACCTGCGCCGTTCGGACCGACCACGCCGATCTTTGCGCCCGGGTAAAACGCCATGGTGACGTTGTCGAGAATAACCTTATCGCCGTGCGCCTTGCGCACGTTTTTCATCTGGTAGATGAACTCACCCATGATGGAATTTCGTCCCCTCGTAAAAAGGAAATAAGCAATCCCTGTAGAGGTTACGCATAGGAACCAAAAGGCACAATCTACATGGGCGTACCCGCAATCCTTTCCCACCAAAGTCTCTGCCAGGCTACTAGCAAAACTAGCTGCGAGATAACGCTGCCGAATCGTATGCGATCCCTCCCCCTTTCTCAGCAGCGTCACCTCACATGCAGCAAATGCCCCTCCCCTCTTTTAGCGGCACCCCCTTAATCCGCTCTAGAACGGCCAACTAACTCCTTGCCTGGAACTGGCCAACTAACTCCGTCACTAAAACGGCGCACTAGCTCCTGCACCAGCCATTTCTTGCTGCTCAGCACGAGCTGCACTTGTGTTCCCAGCCTCACTAGCGTCGCCAGCACCAGCGCTGAATGTACGCACTGTCTCGGTAACCGAGGCGTCCGATTCCCCAGCAGAAGCCTCACCAAGACCCGTCGGCGACTCATGCGGCTTCTCAGTCATAGTCTTGACCGTCGCCAGGTGACGACGCAGATTCGGCCCCACCGCCTTAGCAATGATCTTCTGGCGCTGATGCTTCGTACCATCATCGCCCTCCCAACGATCCGTACGAACGTGACCGTGGACAATAACGGCTTGGCCCTTCCACACCGTGTTATTCACGTTCTCGGCTAGTTTGCCCCAGCATTCAACATCAAAATATGACGTCTCCGACTGCTCCCAACCATTCTCCCCCTTCCATGACTTGCTGGATGCCACAGAAAACTTGCAGACCTTTGCCCCAGAATTGGTATTTCGATTTTCCACATGATGGACCACATTGCCCACCACGGTAATAACTGCCTCAGACATCGGGCTCCTCCCCCAAAAGAAAGCGTTTACCTACTGCGGCCGAATAATCCGAAGATGTCTCATTCGTGCCGTGCCAACTACTTTTCCGGCTCCGGGAGGCAAGCGAAAGAGGCAAACAAAAAGCCTGTGGATAATTTCGTCTAAAATACAACTATCCACAGGCTTCATATGAAGGTGAGGGGCGAGGTCGCAGCAATCCTCGTCGTCAAGCGAACGAAATCTGCTTAACGACGCTACCTTCCGCGCCTCTTCGAGGCATCAATCGGATTGTCCATGTGCACCGGATGCTGCGCGTCAACCTCTGAGGTGTAGTAGTCGCGCTCATCTTCGCCACCGACACCGACCTGCTGGCTCATGCGAGCGAGCATTTCGTTGTATGCAGCCAACTCCTCATCGTTGTTGCGGTCTGCGACACGGTCGTAGCGTGCTGCATCCTTCTCATCGGAACGTCGCCACTGCACAAACAGCGCAACGGTAACGATGTAGAGCGGAACCTCACCGGCAGCCCACGCGACGGCACCGCCGACATTCTGATCTTCCAAGAGATTGACTGCCCACGGGAGATCAAGGCTGGCGTAGTAGGTCTCGGCGAGCACCTGCTGCGACTGCATTAGCGAAATACCGAACCAAGCGTGGAACGGTAGCGACCCCATCAGCGTGACCAGTTTGACCGACGGCGCAATCTGCTGCGGTGCGGCATCGACACCAATAATGACCCAGTAGAAGATGTAACCCGAGATCAGGAAGTGGATGTTCATGAACACGTGACCTGCGTGCTCATCGGCCAGGAAGTCGTAAATCGGTGTCATGTAGAGCAGGTAGAAACCTGCAACGAACTGCACCGTCGCCACCACCGGGTGCGTGAGGAAACGCGACACCGGGTTGTTGATGAAGACCACCAGCCACTCACGAATACCCGGCAGACCATCACGTCCAGCCGGCTTCAGCGCACGCAACGCCAGCGTGACCGGACCACCCAGCACCAGCATGACCGGAATGCCCATCGAGTAAAGCATGTGGGCAATCATGTGCACAGAGAACAGAGCCGGCATGTACACACCCAGTGCGCTGCACGAAGTAAACAGCAAAGTTGCGCAACCGCCGAGCCACCACAGAGTGTTGGACAGCGGCCAGGTACCGCCGCGCTTCTTCAGCAAGTAGAGCCAATACAGGTAAATCCATGCGGCGATAATCGCGGCAGAGCCGAAGAAAATGTCAAAGCGCCACTGCGTGAACATGGCCTCCCAGCCGAATGGGATCTCCAGGTTGTAGCCGAGCTTGACCTGCATCTGCGTAATGGACGGCAGGCCCTCACCACCGGCCTGCTCAGAGAAATTCGGTGGCGGCGGAGTACGGCCGAGGGCCACGGCAACGCCAATCGTGAGCGCCATAATGATGACCTCAACAATGGCCAGTCGCCAGAACGGGCGATTCGACTGGGCACGCTCAATCTCCGGGATGGTGATCTTGCGGTGCACATAGCCACACAGGCCCAGCAAGATGGTGAGCACCGCCTTGACCAGCACCATGATGCCGTAGTTATTGCTGACCAGGTCAGACCAGTCAATATTGATGGCTGCGTTAATGAAGCCAGAGGCAGACATTGCAATGAATGCAACCAACGCCACGAAGGAGTAGCGCTTCACGACCTCTGGCATCCACTCACCACGACGACGCGCGTGGCCAACCAACGCCATCAAACCGCCGACCCAAAACACAGTGAAAGTCAAGTGCCAGATGTAGGAGTTGGTGCCGTAGTCATGCGCACCACCGGAGGCGTTGTGGCTCACAACAGCCAGCGGCATCATCGACACCAAGCTGATGGCGAAGAACACCGGCTGCCAAATCCATTTACGAGTCAGCGATGAGCCGAGCGCCACAATGCCCGCAAAAATAGCTACCCACAGCCACGCCAAGCCCTCCTTGGTCTGCTCCAAAGACACAGCCCAGTTACTCAGCTGAATCGTCGTTGACAGCGGCTGGCCCGACACATCGGAGAGAACCAGCGGAATCTCCATCAGCGCCATGAGACCCCAGCCGAGCATGGCCCACATACCCGTACGGGATGCCGTGTAGCCGTCGAGGCCCAAAGTGCCGTCGGCACGCTGCTTCGTACCGAAAGCAGCGAGCATAAACGAGCCGACACCGAGACAAGCGAGCAACTCACCGGTCGCCTTGGCGAACGGAAACCCGAAGGTAGTGATTGTGCCCGGATCAGGAATGCCCAACGTGGCGCGCGAATCCATGTTGAACGCCATCGAGAGCAAACCAGCTAGAACGCCGCCGATAAGCACAAAAACAACGTACCAACCAGCAGATTTACGGACTTTCTTATCCTTGCTAACAGGCGGAGAGGTCTCGGCCTTGGTCGTGGCAGTCATAGCCCTAAGCTTAGCGACCAAATTCCCTAGAGCAGAACCGGTAACACCACTGGGATTAGAACCGGTTGTGATTGGCTGTGCCAGAGACGCTACAATGCTTTTCTTAGCTGGCCTCCATAGCTCAGTGGACAGAGCAGTCGGCTTCTACCCGATTGGTCGAGGGTTCGAATCCTTCTGGGGGCGCAAAAATAACCCGCCTGGCCTGGTTTTATACCAGCATCAGGCGGGTTTTTACCTTTTAGTCCTTCTTGTTATCCGCGGGATCCGGACGCAAGTAGCGGTCAACCATGTCGACAACCTCTTCGACAGATTTCTTGTCTAGCGCAGCATCCTTTCCATCCGGACGCCACACCAGCACCATCGTCTGAATCAGACGGTAAATGTTGCGTGCCAACTGATATGGGTCGTGCTCGCGAATAGTGCCATCTTCCTGCCCGTGACGGACACCGGGGAGAATGAACTTCTCCACAATCTCCAGCTGAGTGTCGCTCATCTCTCCAGTGAGCGCTTCTAAGACGCGGTCGGGATCTGTCTTGACCAGGCCAGGGAAAAAGTCACTTTCGATGATGCGTTGAACGACGATTCGAATACGCAGCAACATACGAGCGCGTGAATCGCCAGGGACATAACGGAGCCCCTCAAGCATGTGCAGGATTTCGCGGTTGGTCACTTCCGCGAGAAGCTCGCCAATATCGGCGTAACGGCGATATACAGTCGGCCGCGAAACCCCTGCCTTGCGAGCAATTTCTGCAATCGAAGTCCTACGAAAGCCCACAGTCATTACGCTCTCACGAGCAGCGGCAATGATGACATCATCGACGGATGGTTTCTGTGCCGCGGTGTTGCTTTGAGCAGCGTCGCCAACACGGCTCGTCTCATCCATGTAACTATTTCTCCCGTTGGAATCCGAATTCAGAAGTAATTTTATCAGGCAAATAGGTCGATTTAGTTCATGCCCCGTTGTCCAATTCTAAAACCTCACTTTCCAGTTAATTTCGTTTCCCCACAATCCGCCTCAAAATCGGCACGCTAAACCACATCACAATCCACATCGCTAAGCTGGGCGTAGTCAACACGCGCCCCGCAGCCCAGTCCGGGCACAAAATAAGGCGCACTGCAGAAACATGCCGAATCTCAGCGAAAGGTGAAATCATGGCTCAGCCCAATCCCGATCTCCAGCTCTCCCCTGAGCTCGACCGGATTGTGTGGATTGACTGCGAGATGACAGGCCTCGAGCCCGAGCGCCACGTCATTGTCGAAATCGCGGCTCTCGTCACCGATGCCAACCTCAACGTGCTTGGAGAAGGTGTGGACATCGTCGTGCACGCGTCCGAGACTGAATTGGCACAGATGGACGATTTCGTCACCAAGATGCATGCAAAGTCCGGCCTGGATCAGGAAATACGCGCAAGCAAGACAAATGTCGCCGACGCCGAACAAGCTGTTCTGGACTACATCCACCAGTGGGTTCCCGAGCCCCGCACCGCTCCGCTGGCAGGAAACTCGATTGCTTCCGACCGCAAGTTCATCCACCGCTACATGCCAGAGCTCGATCAGCACCTGCACTACCGCATGATTGATGTCTCTTCCTTCAAGGAACTGGCCCGCCGTTGGTACCCCCAGGTTCTCAAGGGCGCTCCAGAAAAGGGTCTCGCTCACCGAGCTCTCGCAGATATCAAGGAGTCGATCCGCGAGCTGGACTACTACCGCCGCGCCATGCTTCTGCCCCACCCTGGCCCCGATGCCGACGCTGTTTCCGCCGCAAGCAAGGAATCCACAGAAAAGTACGGTGAAATTCGCGGCTAGCTCGCTTTACGACGGCCCCAAACCCTAACCCTCTCCAATTTTATCCGGGTTGACCTGCTGTTTTTGTTTCCAGCCCACTGTGGGCTACCATATAGTTCGCTGCAGAGATGAACTGAGAAAACAGCTCATTTAATGCGGTAATGGTGACTGTAGTTCAGTTGGTAGAGCACCAGGTTGTGATCCTGGGTGTCGCGGGTTCGAGTCCCGTCAGTCACCCCAAGTAGAACCCTCGGCCAGGATTTTTCCTGGCCGAGGGTTTTTGTGTGTCCGCCTACCACGCGGGTCTCGGGTTAATAGACAAAGTGTGTCCACCCAGCGTGTCGCCGGGATGGGTCCTTTTGCTACTTATCCCCCCCCACAGTCACTACCGAGTAGCTACCAAACCTGCATCCGATACCTGCAGTTTGCCGTCGATCATCTCCACGATCCGGTCGGCACCGTGGAGCTGCCCCAGGTCGTGGGTGATGTACAGGGTGGCCACACCCATCTTCCGCGTCACATCCATAATCAGTTGCGTCACGGCCCCTGCGCTCTTCTGATCCAAGGCCGCGGTCGGCTCGTCGACTAGCAGCACTTCCGGCTCATTCATCAGTGCGCGCGCAACATTGACACGTGCCTGCTGACCACCGGAAAGCTGGTTCACGCGACGGTTTCCCAGCCCCGCCAGGCCGACTGCCTCGAGTAGCTCATCGGCGCGCTTCTCCGCTTCACGACGGCCACCCGCGAGCCAACCGAAGACGCGGCCCAGCAGCCGCATTGCGATGAGCTGCTGCTTAACCGTTAAGGCTGGTAGAAGATTCGGCTGCTGGAAGACGATACCGATATGTTCGCGACGAACCTTGGCAGCATCCGCGCCGCGAGCGCTCAGGTCAATGGCCGTCCTTTCCGCACTCTCGTCCGCGCCTGCACCGTTCGACTCCTGCTTGGTGGAGTACAGAGTGACGTGTCCGGAGTCGGCGCTCTTCAAGCAACCGGCAATGGTCAGCAACGTTGACTTACCAGAACCCGATGGGCCGACCAATCCAACGACCTCGCCAGCGCGAATCTTCAGCGAGATGTCATCCAAAAGAGTGCGCTTGTTTTCACCGTCCTGGACAGTCAACGAGATGTTTTTGAGCGCCAGTGCCACGGGAGCTTTGTTGTCGATGTAGGTAGTCATGTTGTCCTCAATTCCTCAGTTGCGTGATGTGCAGAGTGTGCAGGGCGTGCAGGTTGTACGGGATGTTTTTGGCGGAAAGTCGTTTTCTCAGATTGCCACTATGCGTTCGCCAGTGCGGTGGTCGGATCGACGCGAAATACCGGCACCAGTGCCAGCAGCGCACCAACTACGCCGGTCACAGCGAGAACGAGCCCCGGCACGACGGTCGTGGAAGCATCGACCACAATCGGCATGACGTTGGCGCTCTGCAGAGCCCAGCCCGCCGCTGCAGTCACCGCCACGCCGCCGCCGACTCCGATTGCTAGCACGGCCAGGACCTGTGCCAGAGAGTCAGCCACCAGCACGGAGCGGGACGCACCGAGCGCCGAGGAAATGGCCACACCACGGAGTCGCTGAACGGTCCACACGGTGAAAAATGCGCCTACTACCAGCGCGGAGATGACATACAGCATCGAGGTCATCGCGTTGAGCGAAGTCTGCTCGCCCTGGTAGGAAGCCGACAGGTTGTTGCGCTCGCCGTCGCGCAGAATGGTTCCTTCCGGGACATTCGGCAGCTGCGCCGCAGACTCGTCGACAACCATCGCCGCCGGCACCATCTGCCCCGGCGTCAGGTCTTCCATCACACCGCGCCCGGCATAAATGACTGCTTGATGGTCCAGCCACTTATCCCCCACCAGTCGTGCAACCGTGGCCTTATAATCGCCCATCGCGCCAGACAGGGTCAGCGAGTCACCTTCCGCAATGGCGGTTTCACTAACGCCGTCGGTGACGGCCACCTGGTCGTCGTTAAGCGAAAAATCGGAGATGACGGTGACGGGCGTTTCATCGACTCGTGCACGGCTGACGTAGACATCGCGGATGGCGGCGTTATTATCGTTCGCCCACGTTTGGATGCCCTTTCGCACTGTCTCGCCCATGCTTGACGACGACAACGACGTGGCCCCCTCAGCGACGACGACGGCATCGTTTTTGCCGTAGACCTCGTCAAGTGCGGAAACGGACTGGGAGGACAGGCCGGCAGCCAAAGCCGAGAGGAACACGACCATCACAGCAATCATGCCAACGGTGATGGTGATTAGTGCCGCACGGCCTGGAGCGGCCCGAAGTTCTTTCATTGACTGGTACATACTCATTATGGTCGTGGATTCAAAGGAGGATTTAATCGCCAGGGAGGTTGAACTTCGTCTCCAACTTTCGGTTGATGTTGACAATTCCGGCTCGTCAGCGGTGTTTTGGCAGGTGGAACTGTCCTAAGCTCGAGGGCGTGGATACTCCTGAGACCCTGAACCGCAACTGGCAATTACTGCGGTTTGCCCTGGATGTTTTGGTGCTGGTGCTGCTAGCGGTATGCGTGGTTCCGGACCCGCAGTGGCGAATCATCACCTATGCGGTGTGTTTTCTAGCGGTGTACATAGCAGGTTCGGTCGGGCCGATTGGTCGGGCTCGGCATGGCAACGTAGCCAACGAGGTCGCACTGACTAAACCGCACGGCCTACTACTGGGCTGGCTTGTGATCCTGCTGCTGTGCTGGGCTGCGTTGGCGTTTGCAACGCTGGACGCCTCGTTCCTGATTTTCCCACTGTTTTTCGTAATTTTGCAGGTCACTGGCGGCCTTACGGCTGTAATCATGGTGGCGGCGACAACAGCGACGGCAATCGGCGCTATCGCCGTCCACACTCCCCTGACTTTTGGTGGGGTCCTCGGTCCTATCCTCGGCGGGACATTTGTGCTCACGGTGGGGCTGGGGTTTCGGCTGCTGCAGAAGGAGACTATCGAAAAGACCAAGGCGCTGGAGGAGCTCTCGGCTGCCCGCGCCCACTCGGAAGCACTGTCCCGTCGTGCCGGTGAGCTGAACGAACGCGCACGCCTCGCAGCCGACATTCATGACACCGTGGCGCAGGGGCTTTCCTCCATCCAGCTGCTGCTGCATTCGGTGGAGTCTCGCATGAAAAGTGCTCCCACTCAGCATGACCAGGCCTCGGTGGATTCGCTGCAGCTCGCTCGCAAGGTCGCGGCCGACAACCTCGCCGAAACTCGGCGCATTATCGCAGCACTTCAGCCGGCTCCTCTCGAAGGGGCTGACCTATCCGGTGCGTTGGAGAAAGTCTGCTCCTCCACGGTGCTGGGCGATGCTGTCAGCTTCTGCGTTGACGGCACACCCACGCGACTGCCGGCCACCGTCGAAGCCACAATTATCAGGGTGGCCCAGGCGAGCTTGGCGAACGTCGTCAAGCATGCACACGCCACGCGCTGTCGCGTCACTCTGACCTATCAGCCCGACGAGGTTCTGCTCGACTGCGTCGACAACGGCATCGGCTTCGACCCCACCGCACCAACCAACGACGACAGCGTGGGTATCGCCAACGCGCGCCGACGCGTGGAAAAGCTCGGCGGCACCTTCACAATCGAGTCGGAACCTGGGCGCGGCTGCGGTGTCAGCGTCAGCATCCCGCACGAGCTCGCCTCTTAAAGTCCCGCGCCTGGTATGCAGGTAGGAAACGACCATTCACATCACCCGAGGAGATAGCCAGGTGACCAAGCCCATCGGAGTCCTCATCGCCGACGATCATCCCATCGTGCGCGCTGGTCTTCGCGCCGTCGTTGAATCGGCGCCGGATATCGTCGTGGTTGGCGAGGCTGCCAGCGGTGACGACGCGGTCGAGAAGGTGCGCGCATCGCTTGACGACGACTCTTGCGACCACATCGATCTGGTACTCATGGATCTTCGCTTTGGCGAGGCCCCTGGCACCGCTTCCCGCGCAGGCGGAGTTGATGCCACTGCAGCCATCCGCGCACTCGCCGGGCGCGGCGTGAAGGCTCCGGAGGTGTTGGTGGTGACCAACTATTCTTCGGACTCCGATGTCCTCGGCGCTGTCACCGCTGGCGCAGTTGGTTATCTGCTGAAGGATGCCGCTCCGGAAGAACTCATCGATGGCATCCGTCGCGCCGTTCGCGGCGAGACCGTGCTGAACACGCAGGTTGCCGGGCGCTTGATGGGGCGGATGCGCAATCCCAATACGGCACTAACCCCGCGCGAACTCGAGGTGCTCGAGTTGGTCGCGCGGGGTATGTCGAATAGAAAAATTGCAGAGCAGCTGGTGCTCACTGAAGCGACTGTGAAGTCGCATCTGGTGCATATTTTCACCAAGCTAGACGTCAGCTCCCGCACCGCGGCTGTTGCTCGGGCGCAGGAGCTGGGAATGTTGGATGAATAGTAAGCGGTCTAACCCGTGTGACTTAAGTGATGGCCTCACTTAGAGGACAGGGGGTTACCAAGAGCTGGTCTCGTCGGCGTTGCCCTTCTTCCAGGTCTCCCACGGGATGTTCCAGTCACCTAGTCCATCAACACCGGAGAGCGTCTCGCCAACCGTATTCTTCACAACCACGATGTCACCGCGCTTAGTGTTGTCCAGGAACCACTTAGCGTTGGCGTCAGTGACGTTGATGCAGCCGTGAGACTGGTTGACGCTGCCCTGTGCCCATGTTGACCACGGTGCACCGTGGACGTAGATACCGGAGTAAGACATCTGCGTTGCGTAGTTAACCGGCGTGACGTAGCCACCGTTATCCAGAGACAGGCCGTAAGTACGGGAGTCCATCACCATAGTCTCGTTGCGATCACCGATGATGTACTGGCCATTCGGAGTCGGGTGAACATTAGACCCCATAGAGATAGGCATGGAGTTTACGACTTCACCGTTCTTCTTAATGACCATGGTCTTCGTCGCATCATCAGCGATAGCGATGACTTCATCACCGATGGTGAAGCTGGTTTCGGCGGACTCCGCACCGTACATGTCGTCACCGAGATCCGTGCCATAAATGTCGGACTTCACGGTAACCTTGGTACCCGGCTTCCAGTACTCCTTTGGACGCCAGCGCACCTCGCTATTATTCAGCCAGTAGAAAGCGCCTTCCACCTTAGGCTCGGTGGTCACCTTGATTGCTTCCTCAGCGGCCTTGCGGTCCGAAATACTCGCGCTGAACTTCACGGCAATAGTCTGACCGACACCCACGGTGGAACCATCCAGTGGGGACAGGTAGCCATTTACCTGAGAAGTCGGCTCAATAGTGGTGAAAGAAGTAGCCAGCTTTTCTGTGCCTGAGGTGGCGTTAATCTCATAGGTCTTTGAGTAGCCCAGGGGTTCTGCAGTGGTCCACTTGGTACCACTGGAGTCGAGCTTGCCCTTTACCTCTTTGCCCTCAGGGTTGGTCATAACAACCTTGTCCAGGCGATGCCCCTCTTCCACCTGAACCGAAATCGGGTCAACCACCGAAACATCGGTGGCATCGTCCTTCACACTGGCGACAAGACCAACGTCCGACTTCTCCGCCTCTTGCTGCTCGGCATTATCGCCGCCGACGGTACAAGCAGCTAGCGAAATGGTGGCCGCAAATGTCACCACCGCCGTCGACAGGCGCTTAAAAGATTGCCGCATGATCGTGCTTCACTCCAACAGTGCAATTATTAAGTAGTAAGTCCCGGGGACACACTGTGACACACAGCGGAGTCCTGCTACAGCCCCTGGTGCGCCCTCGAAAAAGGTCAGACTACCCTGCAACGGCACTAGCCGCCGATAAAACGCCCGCCCTAGCTGAAAAAGCCGTAATGACTGCCCGATCGCAGTTTTCAACTCTTCACAGGGCGCAGCACGCAAAGTAGCCCAACGGTTCCTACAGTTAACCCTCTGGAAAAATGCTGTGCAACCCCCAAAAACCGGGGCACTTCAACCGACCTGGGAAAACGATGCACCTTTGAGGCTGCGTTACCGAAAAGTAATCAGTTCGCTATTCAAAAGTGCCACCGGACGTTACCGGACGTTACTAAACACCGCCGAACGTCACCGAACGTACCTACGGCATCAATGCACGCTCCCGGCGTTGATGACCTTGATACAACCCCACCCCACTTTGAGGATTTTCAAACTTTTTTTGAACTTTTTTCAAACGGTTGCGCAAAACCCTTCAAAAAACATGCAAAAACGTCAGCTCAAAAACAGCACCTGACCAGCCGATTTTACAAACAATCAGAAACCTGGTTATATATCTTCTCGTTGCCGGGGAGGAGCTCACACAGAGAGCACCAAGCAGGAAACAGTAAGCGCCATTAGCTCAACTGGCAGAGCAGCTGACTCTTAATCAGCGGGTTCGGGGTTCGAGTCCCTGATGGCGCACAAAAGCCCCTGGTAGACGGACTTTGATAGTTCGACTACCGGGGGCTGTTCCCTTTTTGTTCCCTTTTTGGACGTTTCCGCAGGTCAACGAAAGATAAGGGCAAAGGTAAGGAAGATAAGACCAAAGAAACACCCTCTGACCTGTGAAGATACAAAGATGAGGAAGATGAGGGCATACAGGCCGCTTCCGCATCTTTGCAGGTCAGACACCTACAGCCCGGCGCGCCCCCACCTTAGGCGGTGGGGTGTTGCCGGGTGATTGATTGGAGTCTGCTTGTCCTGGTTTTTAATAGGCTGTCCCTAATTTGTCCCGGCACGTTTTCGCAGGTCAGGGGAGGTATCCAAGCAATGTCAGTGCCCCTTTGCTTTCGTGTTTGGGGACAGGGTTCCCTCCCCTGGGTCGCCTATTCGGCGGCGGTCAGTTTGATGATTGCGGCCGGGTTGATGATGCCCCAACCAACCCGCATGATTGCGCGGATTGCGATGCGGTCGGAACTGAAATAGGTTTGGTCGCTTACTTCAACGCGGGTGTCGGTGCGTCGCACGAAGATTGAGGTTGTCGACGGCACGCCCCAAATCGTGCCTTGTTCGACGTGTGGCGTGGCCATGAGTGGCACACCGTCGATATGTCGCACCAGTTGGCCAGTGGCGTCGCGTTCGGTTGTTAGTAGCCGTTCGGCGCTGCCTGTTGCCTTCTTGATCTTGGCGAGTGCTGCGGCGTCGGCGGGGTTGGCGGCGTAGGCGGTCAGCGGGTGGCCTTGAGACTGCGCGGCCTGCATGGCGTCAATGAATGGGTCAAGGCTTGAGAATGCGGCTCCTGCCTTGATTTCGGTGGTGCCGTCTAGTGCGGCGAGACCGCTTGGCGCTGGTGCTTCGAGCGCGCCGAAGTATGCGGCGTCAATCTGTCGAATGATGTCGCGTGTGAGTCCTGCACCGACGAGGTTTGCGGCGTCTGCGCTGGAATCGTCTGCGAGCTCACGTGTGACCACGGTGAGACCTGCGACCTTTGCCGGTCGGATAACCAGCGGCTTCATTTCCATGTCGTCGGTTGTGATCTCTGCGCCCTCTGCTGTCCATCGTGCTGTTGGGTCTTTGGTTACGGTTGGGACGATGACGGACTCGCTGCCGGTCTGCATCTGCTGGGATAGCAGCGCGGCTAGTGACTGTTCCATCACGGGCTTTTCAATGACGGTGGCCACGACGTCCGGGGTCAGTAGTGCGCTGCCTTGTAGCGCGTCGTTAGATGTGAAGCTTGGCATGGGTTGCCCCTCCTATTGAGGTTGGCGCGCGGGGCTGCACCCTCCTGCCGGTGTCGCCGGGGTGCCCCGTGGTCAAGCCTGTAGGGGTCGGTGGCGGTCGGTGCCCTTGGGGTATGCAAACGCCCGGGGCGGGGGTGCATTCCGCACGACGGTGTACGTGTACGAGAAATTGCTGTTAGTCGGTGTCGTACCGGCTAACGCCCCCGCTCCGGGCGGGTGATAGTGGTCAACTGTTCGCATGAATCCGGTCACGCGGGGGCGTTGACGCTCCCCTGCTGCTAATCCTATCAGCGTTGATCGAGAGCCCGGCCAATCCAATTGCCAGCCGCGCCAGACGTGCCAGTGGCACGCCCGACCGATTCCACAATCGGCAAGCCTGACTGTGGGGCGGTGTTGATGCCAGCGTCGGCGGCAATGTCGATACAGGCTTGCTTAATGCCAGCTAGGTCAACCTCCCCACTGTCAGAGATGTAGTCGGCGATATTGAGACCGAGCTTCACCAGCGCGGCGGTCGACACGTTATGAGCAATGGGGTTAGCCATCTCGATAACGGCGTGCTCTAGGCCAGTGACGCGGGCGGTGGCGTGGGCTAGTCCGCTTTCTGTCTCACGTAGGCGCTCCCGGTATTTCGCGGCGTCTTTCCGAGCAGCCGTAAGCCGTGGGTCTTGGTGCTTTCCATCGTCGGCCACGTCGCTACCGTCGGCGGCGTGGCCGTCGGCGGTGTCTGGATTTGCAACGCTTCCGTGTCGCTCCTGCTCATCGGTCGGTGAAGTCTCGGCGGCGTGGCCGTCGGCCTGCTCCACAGCATCGGCGGCGGTGTCATCTGTCATTTGTCAGTCTCCTTTTCTCCGTGAACTCGAAATGCCTAAGCCACTGCGCGGGCATACCCTGTCTATCCGGCGGCAAATACCCGGACGTGATAGCCGTCGGACGCACCGCGTGGACAACCACACGACGGCCAGGCACGCGGCCAGTAGCGGCCAAAAGCTCGGCTTCATGCGCCAAAATAAACCGCGGCAACCGGCCACCAACAGCAGCCGGGGAACACTCAATAGCCGCCAAATCAGCAGCACGCGCCGAATCCTCAGCCCTGCCAATCCGGCACCCCGGCGCGTGACTAGTCACAGGATTAAGCCACCAGTTAACCGGTGTCGAACATGCCGGGCATATTCCAGCGGCATCGTGTTTATTGCTCATTGGTCTTTCTCCTTTTTGCAGCCCGGCGCGTATTTGTGGCCGTTGTCGTACACCATTCCTGCCCATACTCCGGCGCGTTGTTCTGGTGGTAGTTGTTCGATTGCTTTTCTGCATGACTGTTTGGCCGTGCAGGTGGCGCATATGCGGGCGGCGGCGCGGTGGCGAATCGTTTGTTTGTGTTCGCGTTCTTTGTGGTGGGAAAGGTCGAATAGCCAGCCGCTGCCGCGGCACGCGGCGCCGGGCATGTGGTTGGTTGACCAGGTGGCCAGTTCGGCGGCGTGCTTGGCTAGCGCGGTGCTGATCTCTATCTCGGCGCGGCGTCGGCGTTTGTGTGTCACGGCGGCTATTCTCCTTATCCGGTCTATGCGCTAGCTATCATGCCCACAGGTCTGTTAACAGCATTGCGTTAATTGGTTCTGACTGCTCTTCCATGTCACTACTTTTTGCCTTTCTAAACAACATTAAATTTGCTGTTCATGCTGGTTGATGGATTATGCGCACGCGTGGCCACGGGCATTTATGCGCTAGCTATCATGCCCGTTGATGCAGCCCCGGCGTTTGTGGTCGGCGGCGTGGGATTTGTTCCCGGTAGGTGCCATGCCCACCCACCCGAGCCCTGTTTGCGGGCTTGGACTCCCAGGCGGGTTTTAGCGTCCCGAACCTGGGGCATACTCCACCCCGCGCCGGAAGCGTCGGCCTTAATGTCCGTCGACCAGCGCGCCCCGTCGGCTAGATACTCCCTCAGCCACGTATCGACACCCCGGCGCACGGCGCGGGTGTCTCCGTTCTGGTCAGCTTCGAGAACGTCGCGTGCGTCCCGGTCGGTCACCTCACCCCACGACACAGCACCTACACGGGTAGCAGCCGCGCCGGGGATAGGCACCAGAGTGTCCACAATCCGCGCCGGGCGGGTGATTGTGCGGGCGGCAAGGTTGGTTTTCGTGTTGGTCACAAGTATGTCGCCGTTGGTTTCGTCGGCGGCTACGGCCAGGACGCTACGAGGGACTTGGGACCATGCGGCGGAACCGAGGACGGCGCGGCCAGTGTCGGCGGTGGCGGTCTTTCCGAAATGCGTCACGGCCAGGATTGCCAGCCGGTGACGTTCTGCCAGGGCTGCCAGCGGGTCTAGTAGTTGGCGGACGTCTCCGGCGTGATTGGGGTTAAGACGCGGCGACAAAACGGCGGTAATCGGGTCAATGATGATCATGCCGTAGTCTCCCGCTTCGACTAGTGCGGCTAGGCGTTGCATATCGCGGGGTAGGTCGAGCGCGCCGGGTTGGCCGTGGTTGGTGACGTCGAGGAAGTCAACGCGGTTTAGGTCTGCTCCGGCGGCAATGAGCCGCGGGACGGTAACCAGTGCGCGGGAATCTTCGACAGCGACATAGAGCACGCGGGTGGGTGCTCCTAGTTGGCCTTTGGTGGCTTGGGCGGCGAAGTCGGCGGCGATAGTGCTTTTTCCGATGCCCTCACGGCCTGCGATGAGGGTTAGCGCGTTGGCGGGGAGCCATGACGGGATAAGCCAGGACAGGCGCGCGGGTTTAACGTCGCTTGCTCGGCGGGGTGTGAGTTCGCGGGTGCTGCTATTCTGTGGGTGCGGAGTTTCCATGATTTGCCTTTTCGGGTGGGAATGAGCCGGGTGTTTTTGCGAGCGCCCGGCTCTTTTTCGTCACTGTGACTTTGCTGCTACAAGGCGTAGGGCTTCGTACATTCCCGAAATGAACTCACCTCTAGACGCTGGGGTGTATTCCGATTCATGGCAGATGCTGATTACAAGGCCGGTGTCATTGGCGGCGTCGGTGCCTATCAGGAAATCGCGGGGGCTCCATTGATTCGCGGCGTTGAGCTCTGCCCACGCGGAAATCATGGCGTGCCTAGTGGTGGAACCAATGACAATCTTTTTCCCGGCGGGCATCGTGGCGAGGTTCGGGGCGGCGTCGACCGCTTTAGTGGTGTCGGTGAGGTACGCGCCGATAGCGACGTTCTCGAAGTTCGTCACCAGCGCCACAAAGTAGTTTTCAGTGTTCGGTGTTGACGATGCGAGGATCAGCCCGGCGGCGATTCCGCGCGAGTAGGCGGCGGTTTCGTTCGTGAGTCCGTCATAGAGGGCGGTGGCGGTTGGCCGGTGTGGTGTGGTCATTTGGGTAGCCTTTCTAGACAATGTCGGGGACGCTGTGGCCGTCAAGGACGGTAAACATTGGTTGTGCTTCGGTTGCCACGAGCGCGGAGCGTAAGACAGATTGGAGAACATCGGCGGTTTGCCCTCCTGATTTGGCGGCGAACTCATGGCAAGCCCGATGAATATCGTGGACGGTCAGGTCTGCAATCATGCCCGGTACGGGAAGCGGCATCGATGGAAAGCAGTGCAGAAATGCGACTTGGGCTAGTCCGTCGTACACGGCTTGATACACGTTTGTAGGTGTCGGCTCGGTCATTGTCAGTTTTCGCCCCTTAGCGGAAAGAAAATCATCTCTAACAACGTGGAAATTTCCAGGCGTAAATCTTTGCCAGTGATGTCTTTGAGCGTTTGGGTCATCATCGACACGTGTTCCATCGTTATGCATTCGCCCTTTTCGACTTCTTCGAGGATAGGAATATCGGGGCAAATGACATTCAGAGCGAAGCCCTGCATCTCTAACAACGCTGTGCGACTAACGCGGTGGTCAATTAATCGGGACACGACTTCACCTTTCACTTTCGGCCAGGATTGCGCGGTTAGTTGCCATATCGGCGGCTATCTCGGTGACCTGTAGCCACTTCACGGCGATTTCTTCAATGTGCTGTGTATCGCGGTTTTCGGCGGCGTCAGACAGTTCAGCGGCCAGCAAATCAGCTGTTTCACGGGCTTCGACCAGTGCGACACCGATGGACTCAATCAAGGGGCTGTAATCACGGTTACTTAGCGTCACGGGTTACCTGCTCTGCAATTTCGGGTGTTACGGCGTTTACTTCTGCCTGCCATGCCTTGATGTGCGCGTCGGCGCGCTGGTAGGCGTCAATCCGGTAGGCAATAACCGCCGGGATTGGGTCGGTGAACACGGCGCTATCAGCGGCGGCGGCAACACAAATGATGTCGGCTAGGTCGCGGGCTAGTTCGTCGCGGATTTTCAGCTTGTCGGCGAAGTCGTATTCAGTGAAGTTCATTCCCGGGTTTCCTTTTCAATCAATGCGTCAGTATCGAGGTTTTCCAACAGGTCGACGGCGAATAGTTCGAGCTGTTCCAGTTCCTCCCACGCCTTAGCGGTGGGGACGTATTCGCAGGTAGACCGGTGAACGCGGGGTGCTGGTATGGTGTTCATTGCAGTTCCTCTTTTCGTGGATTGCGTAGACGGCTCCCGTTCGCCCCTTTTCTCTGCTGGTTTCCAGTCCAAAGGCATTAGCAGTGTTAAAGGGGGCGGCGGGTTTCGCTGTTTCTGGGGGGTGTTTTTCAGTCGTTGGCTACGGCCATTAGGCGCGCTGCGAGGGCGAGCAGATCTATCACTGTCTCTAGTTCCTTGGCGTTGACGCGGTGGCCGTTAAGCCGTGTCGTTCCGTCGGCGGTGACGTCAACCTGTATCCCGCCGGCAAGCCGCGCGGTCATTGCCGGCCGGCTCACAGTTCGCCCTCATTTGTTGCGGTTCCGGTCTCTGCGAGGTTGTTCAGGGCGGCGCGGGGAACGCGGATAGAGCGCCCTAGACGAATGACAGGGACGGGAAACTTGTCTTCGGCTATGAGGTAGTAGGCGGTTCGGGTGCTGATTCCGAGCGCGGCAGCCGCTTGGGGAACCGTGAGCGTCGCGGCTGGGGGCTCCGACTTCGACATAAAAGACTCCTATTCGGTTGCTGTACGCAAGTTCACACTTTCTCTGCGTACATGAACGACAGTAGTCTAATTTGAACAGCAACGCAATAACTGCGTGGATTGCGTTCAGTTACGCTAGATTTATCGCCTGTATGCTTACCCCTATGGACTGGGAACGTGAACTAACGGTGCAAATTGGCCGGGCGGTCGATGCGCGGCGTCAAGAACTAGGACTAAGCGCGCAAGCATTGAGCGATAAGACTGCTGAGCTCGGTCACAAAATTTCCCGGTCAGCAATTGCCGATTATTCAAACGAGAATCGACGCCCGCGCGTATCGGTCGCTGATCTCCTGGTCTTAGCCCGCGCGTTAGACATGCCACCCCTGTATCTGCTTTTCCCTAACCCCGCTGGTGAGACAGTCACTTACTTGCCAGGCGAGCACGACGCTTCTGGATATGGAGCACTACGGTTCGTTGGAATGGTGGAGGGCTACACCTCAGATGACAGATACAGAAACGTTTACAACGCGCTAATTTCCTATCTCACTGAAGCTAGGGGCAGTCAGCCACTGGAAACATTGAAAGAAAAATACGGCGCTGAGGTTGGCGCACTGCTTTACAAGGACTCGCTTAAGTCCCTCCAGGTCACGGGGGGCGAGGTTCTGCGCGTGGCGGCACTCTTAGGTATTCCAATTGGCTTAGATGTCTCACAATCGCCATTGGTTGAACATCTTCCCGATGAATTTAGGCGTGACAATGGCGCGGATTAGATTAGCTCCCGGTGAATGGGGCGGCGTACAGCTTCACCAAATGCCTAATGGCCGTTGGCGCGCCCGCGTGCTCTATCGCGCGGCCAGCGGCGAGACTAAGCGCGTGCAGCGCGTGGCCACGACGAAGACAGCGGCGAAACGTGACGCCTTGCGAGCCGTCGAACAGGTTGCCCGCGTTGGCGTCGGTTCCCAATCCGATTGCACGGTGAAAGAACTTGTAGAGACTTATCTTGAGTGGGGACGCGCCCATAAGTGGCGGCCACAAACAGCCGACATATACGACTATCACGCGGAAAAAGACGTGTACCCGGCTATGGGGTCGCTCTTGGCACGTGAGGGAACGACCCCAATTTTCGAGCACCACCTACAGGCCATTAAGCAACCCTCTAGGCGGCGCGCGGCGCGCGTCCTGCTGCGTGGCGCGTATACGCACGGCCTGCGCATCGGAATTGTGACGTCCAACCCCGTTGAGGGAACAACACCCGTCCCCCGGCCACGTCCGACAGCGGCGGCCATCACCCCGGCGGATATGGAAACCGTGCGCGCGGCTATCCGCGCTTGGCAGAGTGCCACCCCCTTGGCCGGTGGCCGCGCTCCGTACCTGCTGCACTTTCTCGATGTGCTCATTGGCTCCGGTGCGCGCCCCAATGAGATTTTGGGGCTCCGCTGGGAAGACGTCGATATTCCGACGCGGCAAATTACGCTCCGGTCAACAGTGACGCGGCATAGCGGCGAAGATGGAAAAAGTCACCTGTTTTTACAGGAAGCGACAAAGACGGCGCGGGGTTTCCGCGCGGTCACCCTGCCGGATTGGTCTATGACCGCGCTCGAGCTCCAACGGCTAAGCCCGTGGGGCGAAGACGGCGGGAACCTTACGACGCCACCCGGTCTAGTCTTTCCGAGCAGTCGCGGCGGCCTGATGGATCTAGCCAACGTCCGCCGGTCGCTGCGAGACGCCTTGAAGCACACGGGGATTGCCTTTCACCCTTACTTGCTCCGTTCGACCGCTCTCACGGCGGTTGCAGACGTTTACGGCATGGTTGCAGCCCGTGACGTCGCCGGGCACACCACGACGGCTATCACTGAATCGCACTACGTCCAGAGGGCGGCGGTAGCGCCCGATGTTTCCGGCGCGCTCGGTGATTATCGCCCGAAAAGCTAAACCCCGCGCCCTGTTCGGCGCGTCCCCGTGACCTGCGAAGATGCGGACTGTCTCTATATACCCTCATCTTCAACTTCTTCTGTATCTTCACAGGTCAGAGGCTTATCTTTAAAACTCATCTTTAACCAAAGGTGAGAATGTTAGGCAAGCAAAAGCGTTAGCTTTTGCGCGGCAGAACAAACGAGCGCTAGCTTGTGCGTTAGCTCTCTCTCTTTCCCGTGAGTCGGCGACAACGACTCTTTAACACGTTCCCTTTTTGTTCCCTTTTTGCCATGTCACACCATGACACTGAAACTGAAAGATAGTGAACGTGGCTGTAGTAGTTTCCACCACATGCGGGGAAATCGTCTGACTGTCACAATGACTTAATGTCAGCGGGTTCGGGGTTCGAGTCCCTGATGGCGCACGATACAGACCGGGAAGGTAGAAATACCTTCCCGGTCTTTTTGTTGCATAACAAGCGCAGTCGCCAACTTGTGCCCCACGCCTGACTCAAAAAGGGATTAGATACGCAAAAGCGCACGACCCCAGGTAACCACCCGAAGCACGTGCGCTAATTACTGAAAACTACTTAGCAGCAGTCTCAATCATCTCGCGAATGCGGTCGATTTCCTTGCTGCGATTGCGGTTACGACGAATGCCCATTGCGATGCCGCCAACAACGAGTGCGGCAACGACACCCAGTGCTGCCTGCACCTTAGGCTCATTCAGAGCATCGAAAACACGGGTCTTTGCGTCATCCGCAACGTTCTTCGGATTCGTTCGCACGGTTAGCTCATCCAGAGTACGGGCGAGCTGGTTACGGTTACGCTCAATATCGCGCTGGATATCTTCAATGCTGCGAGCCACGTAAACTCCCTAAAAAGTTGAATATCTAAAGTGATTGTTCGCCTAAAAGACTAACACTTCCGCTACAGCAACGTGGGCGAGCACGGGAAAAACTCAATGCATTGCTTCAGAGTCGCCACGCACCGCTCCAGAGTCGATACGATTAAGCCATGACTACTTCTTCCTCCAGCGACAAAGAATACGGCCAGAACAACATCCGATTGGAAGCTGGCGATCCTGCCCCGGCGTTTACTCTTCTCAACGACGCCGACGAGCAGGTTTCTCTGTCGGACTACGCGGGCAAGCCAGTGCTGATTTACTTCTACCCGCGGGCCAACACCCCAGGCTGCACCACTGAGGCATGCGACTTCCGCGATGAATCCGCAGCCCTGAACGATGCCGGCATTCCTGTTGTAGGTATTTCTCCGGACAAGCCGGCAAAACTCGCAAACTTCCGTGAGGACCACGGCTTGAACTTCACCCTCCTGTCCGATCCGGACAAAGAAACTATGACCGCGTTCGGCGCTTTCGGCGAGAAGAAGAACTACGGCAAGGTTGTCCAGGGCGTCATCCGCTCGACTTTCCTGGTTAATGCCGAAGGAGAAATTGAAAAGGCCTGGTACAACGTTCGTGCCAAGGGGCACGTCCAGCGAGTACTGCGTGATTTGGGCGTGGAATCACAGGCTTCCGACAGCTAGCTTGTCGCAAGACCTGCTCTGGCCCCGGCCCCAAACTCTCATCTCATATCATCCCGATTAGACGGTTTCGTAGTAGTGACTCAATCCCAGGACGCACCGAATATTCTTCGTCCCCGTCGCACTCCGGCTCAACAACGCAGCCGAGAGCGGTACGCACGCATGCTCAGCTCGGCACGCACAGTGCTCATCGAGCACGGGTTTGAGTCTTTCACTTTCGACGAAGTCGCTCGCCTTGCCGATATCCCCATTGGCACGCTCTACCAATTTTTCGCAAACAAGTATGTGATGATCTGCGAGCTCGACCGTCAGGACACCGAGGCCGTCATTGAGGAAGTCTCACGCTTCGGTGAAACAGTCCCCACCCTGAAATGGCCGGAGTTTCTCTCGGAGTTCATCGACCACCTGGCAAAACTGTGGCGCGAGGACGTTTCTAGAAGAGCCGTATGGCTGGCCGTTCAATCGACGCCCGCTACACGCGCGACCGCAGAAGATACGAAGGCACGCCTGGTCACCGAGATTTCAAAGGTGCTGCGCCCGCTGGTGCCGTCGTCAAGCGATGCGGAACTGAATTTCATCTCCGACCTCATGATTAACGCGACGTACGCCCTGCTGAATTATGCGGTTGACCATCCGGGAAGTGATGCTGAACGGGAAGCTCATTACGAGCTGACGGTGCAGGAAATCAAACGCATGACTATCTCTTATCTCATGAGCGTCGCAGAAGCAGCAGACTAGAAAGCTCCCCTCCTCACCTCGGCAGGGGCATTTATTGCCCTTACCAATACGCGGAGGGTAGGCTTGCCTTAGTTTACGCTTTACTCTGGTCAGCGCGGTGGGGTTGCTTGTTTTTCGCCGTGCCTGCGCCGGAACTCCCAAACAGAATCAGAGGTTTACATGTCCACGACGCAGGGCGCTTTCCGACGGAGCCTGCTTCCCCGCTCTATTGTTCTAGCTTCGGCAATCGTAGTGAGTACGGGATTTCTACCCGCAGTCCCCGCATCGGCACAGTCGCTGCCATCGATTGGACAGCTCGGCGGTTCGCTCCCCGGCATCGGTGACCTTCTCGGCGGTAGCATCGATCAGTCTGAGCGCCAGCTCTCCGTGACCCCTGCCACTGATCTTTCCGACGGCGCCACCGTGACCATCAAGGGAGTCGGCTACCCCGCTAACGCAAATATTTACCTGGCCCAGACAATCGAGAAGCCAAAGTCGGGCTACCCCTCGACCTATGGCGAAGCGGCCAAGGTCACGGTCGGCGCTGACGGAAGTTTTACGCAGGAGATGAAAGTCGCGACCAGCTTTGGCGATGTCGACTGCACCTCCACCCAGTGCTACGTAGCCTCCTTTACTGCGTTCCCTAATCTTTCTGACCGCAGCAATGACCAGTGGGTCCCCATCACTTTCAAGGCGGGTGCTACTTCCCAGGCTGCTCAATCGCAGGGTTCCACCGGCGCGGCACCGAGTGGTGGCCAGAGCACTGGTTCGGGCGCACAGTCACCGTCGCAGTCACGAGGTAGCGCATTGGTGAGCCTGTCCAAGACCTCAGACTTGAACCCGAGCGGCGACACCATTCGAGTTGAAGGCAAGGGATTCAAGACCTCTGGACCGGGCATCTACGTCGGTATCGCGCAAAATGACCAGATGGATGTGACCAACGCCGATTCCTTCGGCCCGGATACCAAGTTTGTGTCTACCTCTCGCGGCAACCTGAAGTCCGACGGCAGCTTCAGCGTGGATCTTCCGGTCAGCGCGAAGTTTGGCACGGCAGACTGCATGCAGAACGCTTGCTCGGTCTACACCATTGCTGCTCACGGTTCTTCCGACCGCAGCCAGGACACAGCGACAGCAGTATCGTTTGCCGGCGGAGCTGCTAAGCAGGACGCTACCCTGCCGTCCGGCGGTGACTCCTCACAGTCCGCCGGCAGCGCAAGCTCCAGCGCCAGTGGCAGCACAGGGTCTAGTGGGTCGAGTAGCACCACCGGTTCCAGCGGCTCTAGCAGCTCCAGCAGCTCCAACGACAGCAGCTCCTCGACCGGAACCCCGGCGGTAAGCCTGTCCACCACGGAACTGAACCCATCGGGCAGCACCGCAATTACCGTCTCCGGCACCGGATTCAAAACCAGCGGCAACGGCATCTACGTCGCAGTGGCTGAGAAGAACAAGTTCTCCACCACCAACGCTGATGCTTTCTCCGCCGCTGAGTTTGTCCGCACCTCCCAGATGTCCTCCGACGGAAGCTTCTCTACCACGCTCAATGTCGAGGCCGTCACCTCGGCCGCCAACTGCGTCGAAAATGACTGCGCACTCTACACCTTTGCTGCACATGGTTCTTCCGACCGCAGCCAGGACACGGCCACGGATCTCAGCGTCGGTGGCTCCGCCAAGGAACGCGAAGAAGCTGTGAAGGCCGGTGCCTCCAAGACCGGAGAGTCCAAGGCCAGCGGCGCATCCAAGGCATCTGGCAAGGCTTCCGCAAAGTCCAACGCTTCCGGTAATGGGCTCGACGAAGTTGTGCAGACTCAGCAGGCCGCGACCAATTCCCCGCTCCAAACCGCCGCAGTCGCCGGAACCGGCGCAATCCTGGGCGCGCTAATCTTCGGTGCTGGCATCCTGGTCGGTCGCCGTCAAAAGTCCGTCGATTAGCACCGCGCCGGACTAGTCCAAGCGTACGACGGCGATTGCGTAGTCGCCGTCGTGCGAGATGCTTAACGACGGCCCCAGCTGCCACTCCTGATCGTGGAAATGGCGGCTTACAGCTCCGTGGAGACTGATGCTCACGCGACCGTAGGCATCCGGCTGCACCTCTATTTCCCGCCAGTCCAGCCGATCTCGCGCAATCGGCGGCTGGCTGCCGAAGATAGTCTGCGACCAGGCCTTGATGAAGGCTTCCTTCGCAGCCCAGCGGCCCGCTAAGTGACGCGCCAGCGCGCCGCCGACTGCTCCGCGGCGCTTTGCTATCAGTAGCTCAGCCGGTGTGAAAACCGCCTGCGCGAACTGACTTCCTGGCATATTCAGCTGCTCTTCGAAGCTCGGAATATAGACGAGGTCTACGCCAATCATGGCTGGAGGACACCATCGATCAGACGGGCGCCATCGGAAAGCAGAACGGCCTTTTCCAATGCAGCGGGTGAACCGAACCGACCACCGTCCGCCAGGTTTCGCTCGCGTGGACGCTCGTAGAGAGTTTCCCCACCGTAAATAGCCTCATCAATGCGACGCAGACCAGCCGCTTCGCGGTTGTGCGCCGCGCTACGCCAGCGTTCCGCAGCCTCAGCGCCATCGTGCTGCACTATCGCTTGATAGAAAGCTTCCGGATGGACGACTGCCACCAGTGCCGAGACATGTCCGAACCCGAGCGAGGTAACAAAGCCAGCCTTCAGCGGCAACGTATTGCCGAAATTGACTGCCTTCGTTGGCCATACCAAACGAGAATGCTCAGCCAATGCGGGATCGACGCAGTCCAGCGATCGATTACCTGGCACAATGCCGCTACGCAATACTTGAGTCAGACCAATGATCTGGAACGCTGCAGCCCCACCCTTGGCGTGTCCGGTCAGGGATTTCTGAGAGACCACCAGCAGCGGGTTCGAGCGCTCGCGACCGAGTTCATCTGCAATGCGTTCATGCAGTTCAGACTCATTGGGGTCATTGGCATTGGTCGAGGTATCGTGCTTGGACAACACCACGACCTGATCCCCAGTGACATCGAGTGATGCAAGTGCGCGAGCCAACCGAGACTTCTCGCCGCCCTGAGCTGCCGCTAGTGCACCCAAACCCGGCGCCGGGATGGATGTGTGCGCGCCGTCGGCGAAGGACTGGGCGTATGCGACGACACCGAGCACGGGGAGTCCCATGTCACGAGCGATGTCTCCGCGAGCCAACAGCACCGTTCCGCCACCTTGCGATTCCACGAAGCCTCCGCGTCGACGATCGTTAGGCCTGGAGAAGTACGCATGGTCGATACCCTTATCTTCCATGGTGGCGGAGTCAGCTGTGGCGGCCATGTCGCCGAAACCTGTGATCCCCTCTGCGGATAGGTCATCGAAGCCACCCGCGACAACGAAATCTGCCTTACCCAGGGCTATCTTGTCGACGCCCTCCTCCACCGACACCGCTGCCGTCGCACAGGCTGCGACAGGGTGAATCATCTGCCCGTAGCCACCGACATAAGACTGCATAACGTGGGCGGCAATAACATTTGGCAATGCCTCCTGCAGGACGTCATTGGCTCGCGGTTGCCCCAGCAGGCCGTCGATGTAGAGACTGCGCAGCGACTCCATCGCACCAATACCTGTGCCCTGCGTCGACGACACTCGCGCCGGGTTGACCGCTTCCAGCAGTTGCGCTGGGCTGAAGCCCGATGACAGGAACGCATCAACAGTACAAACGATGTTCCACAAGCTCACGCGGTCCAGATTGTCCATCATGTCCGCCGGAATACCGTAGCGTGCCGGGTCAAAGCCCTGCGGAATTTGACCGCCAACATAGCGGCTCATCGCCATTCGGCGCGGAACCTGAACCGGCGTGCCAGCGGCTCGTGTCACAAGCCACTGCCCTGTCTCGGCATCGAAGCTCGCAGTGGTGTTGTCCGGGTTGGAACTGACAAAAGTCTCCGCTGCCGCGCGATCGCGCACCGCAAAGCTCAACGCTCGATCCAGGTAGACCGTGGTCAGCTCAGTCATCGTATTATCAACCAAATCGCCATCATCGGCGTAACGACGCACACCAACTCGCGCCAACACTTCATCGCGGTAGCGCGAAGCAATGTCGCTTTCTGCCAACGGTTGCCCATCGGCATCGCGCCAGCCGCCCTCATAGGAAATCAGCCCCATTGACCAGGCCAATTCCACAATTCCCGCTGCAGAAATATCATCGACTTCGGCCTCAAAGCGCGTCCGGGAAGAACCGTACGGTCCAAGCTCGCCGGCGCCCACGATGACCACCATGTCCTCCGGAGCCGCTGCGATGTCACCAAAGGTTGGTGTTGTCTGCGAAATCGGTCGACGCGGGCTTGGCAGGCTGCTTAAGACACGGCTTGACGACGGCTCCTGCGAGCGCGCCCCGCTAGCGACCTCGGAGTTTTGAGCTGATAGGCCAGCCGCCTGTGCAGCCTCCTGAGCCAATTGCGCAATGTTGAGGTCAACGTCACCCAATCCACCGGTGAGATCGGCCTGAATCGGGCGGGTTTGAGCATTCTTCCGAGTCTCCGAGCTCGCGAGCTCAATCAGTTCAGCTGCCATTTCTTCGGTGGAGAAGGTGCGGACTCCCTTTGCTTCCACTGCAGCAACCAACGGATCGTTTCCACCCATCAGGTTGGTTCCTCGGACCCAACCAATCTGTGCATGAGCCAGAGTGGTGCGCCTACGCCAAGCGTCCTCCACATTCCAGCGCGCCACCACTGCGTCGAGAGCGGCCTTGGCTTCACCATAGGCACCATCGCCGCCGAAGCGACCACGGTTCGGTGAACCCGGCAGCACCACGTGCAAACGATGCTGCAGATTATTGTCCCCGCCAAGTGCTGACATCCCTGCGATGAGTCGTTCCACCGACCACAGAAGCAGACGCATTTGGGTCTCGGACGCGGGACCGGCGTCGGCAAGCGAGCCCGAAACCGTAGGCGCCGCGAACGGGAAGAGTAGCGTCGGTGACAGTGCGGGCTTGGTCACGACCACTTCCGCACCAATCGTCGTAGTCTGCTCGGTTCCAATCCAGTCGATAAGGGAATCCAGGTCCTGGAAACTGGACAAGTTCGCCGGTACCACCCACAGCTTCGCCTCGCCCTGCGCATTCACGCGATAGAGCTGCTTGTAGAAGCTCAGGCGTTCGCGTCCAAGGCGTGAAGTGGTAACAACAACGGTTGCCCCCTGAGACAGCAGCTGTGCAGTTACGGCAGAACCAATCGAATTTGGCGATGCGCCGGTAACAACTGCAATGTCGGAGCTCATCGGCAGTTCGTCCACATTCGTGATGACCTCATCCGCCAACTGGCGGTAGATACTCGCCAACTGTGTCCGTCCTGCCTCGTCTGCCTTGGCAGCCCACCACTGTGCCTGCTCAACTGCGGTTTCATGGATACTGCCCGGCGCGGTGCCAGCCACATCCTCATCAGCGGCTGCCCATAGGCGCGCGAGGTCATCGCGGGAGGTGGCCCAGCGGTCGTCGAGAAGCACTGCCTTGGTGGGCGTAAACGTCGGGGTGACCAGCTTCGGCCAGTCCGCGCCGAGTTCAGCGGTGACAAGATTTACCAGGTTGCTGTCGGCGTCTTCGGCATCGAAGTCAATGGCATCGGTAATCTCGTGGCCGAGTTGCTCCAGAATCGTGCGTGCCGCGGTAGCAAGAATGCCTCGCTGACCTGTCAGTTTATCTGCAAACTCAGTGAGTGCAGCCGAGTCGACCACCCCAGCGCCACTGTCACTTGCCGACGGCTTAGCGACAGCTACACCGCGCTGCGTGGCGACCGCAAGGATCGCTTCATCGATCAGCTGGTTGAGTTCAGCAGTACTGGTTGGGGCGGCCGGTGCCAGATGCGCAAGATCGCCGCCGCGCAGGGATGCGCCCTCACGAGTACCAAGCATAATCTCAGCACTGACTGCGCTTGCCCACCCCTTGCCAAGCTGCCATTCACCCAGCACATAATCATCAATGTAATTCGCGCCTGCACCAGCGGGACCGGTAATCCGGCGAATACCGTCGGCAATGGCTTCGGAGAGAATCGGACCGAATGCCGAATACCCACTGGCCAAGCTATCAATCTTGTCCTTTAGATCCGCCAGTTCCGCATCTGCTGCCCCCTCGATTGAACCGAGCTCGAATTCCACTCCGAGATCGAGCAACAGTTGATTGCGTCGAGATGAGACTCCATCGACCAGAGTCTCGATGGAGTCAGCGGCACCGAGCTGGTCGGGGCGCACCTTCGTCCATTGGCAAATAAGAACTTCCAGCGCTTGTGCCGGGCTGACGGAAATATCAGCAACTTCGGCAGCCGGAGTGGCAGAACTCGTGATCGTGGTGGCCTGTTCGGTCGCCGCGGATTGGTCGGTGGATACTGCCGGCTCCGCTGCTCCCGCTGCGGCCGCTACTCCCGCTGCTCCTGATTCTCCAGATAGAGCCTGCGCCGCGTCCTGCTCTGTTGTCACCTCCGACTCGAGCTCAGTCTTTTCCGGCTGAATTTGGTCGCGCATAAACACTGCATCAGCATCACGTTCGAGATTGAGCACTCGAATGTCACGGCTCCGGTGACGGGGCAGCTGGCAGGTACGGGCAGCCAGGTTTGCCAGTGTGGGCGCTGTACCTACCCCGACTTCAATAATGCGGCTGACACCGAGAGCCTCAAGCAGCAGATCCTGCGTTTCAATCCACCTCACCGGTGAGCAGAATTGCCAGGCCAGCAGCTCGACCAGCAACATGCGGGCCAGGCGCGCCGGGTTTTCAGCGGCAGTGCCGAAATCGGCAAGGATGTGTTCCAGAATGTCTGAGTCGACGACTGCAGCCATCTGGCGGACGAACTTCTCAGTCAGCTCAAAAGAGGTCGCGGTGAGATTCGGGATATAGCGTCCCACCAGGCGTTCTGGAGCGATCTCCGCCGGCAGCAGCCGCTCCAGGTGTTTACGGAAGGAATCCACACCGTCGCGCAGGACACTGGAGTGGAATGGCACATCAATACCTGGGATACGCACGAATCCCTTGCCGTCCGAGCTACGGCGCTCGCACTGTTCAGCCAATGCCGCCAGCCCCGCGACGGTGCCGGCGACGGCGTACTGCTTGCCTGCCAGGTTGAGATTTACGACTTCGAGGAACTCACCGGTTTCCTGCGACAACCGATTAACAAACTCAGTGACCTCGTCCTCGCCCACGCCAATCTTGTCCGGACGCAAGGCGCACAAACCATAGTTGGACCTCCCCTGCTCATCACGTTCGACCAGTTCATGCATGGTCAAACCGCGGCGGTAGACAACCTCCAACACGGCGTCTGCGTCAAGCGCACCAGCGAAAGCCGCCAGCGCGTTGTACTCACCGACAGAGTGTCCCGCAAAGTGAGCTGTTTCATCTAGCAGCCCTGCTTCACGGAGCTCCGCAACCTGTGCCAGCCCCAACGTCGCCATCGCAACCTGGGTGAACTGAGTCAGATTCAGAACACCTTCTGGGTGGAAATAGCGCACACCATCCACGACCACCTCTACCGGGTTGTCCCGGACAATAGCCAGTACGGAAAAGCCAAGCTTCTCTCGGGTCATCGCATCAGCCTGGTCCCACACGCGGCGGGCCGCTACGCTGCGAGTCCGAGCAGACAGCCCCATCCCCTGTGATTGAATCCCCTGACCAGGGAAGACATATGCGGTCGTCGGTGCGGCGATTACAGCAGTGGCGGTCAATACCAGCTCGCCATCTACTGTGGCCGTGACTTCGCGGACTTCACCGGCGCCTGGGCGGTCATCAAAACCACGGCGTTCGACAGAGAATTTCACTTGCTGTCCAGGTAGAACCGGGCTCAGCATAGTCGCAGTGAACTCAATCACCCGATTGCCCATGCCGGCATCCGACGTGACAACAGCCGCATGCTCGGCCATCGCCGACAGCCACATTCCATGGACAATAACCCCTGGTAGACCAGCGAGCACTGCTGCACGGGAATCGACGTGGATAGGATTGCGATCGCCCGTGACATAGCTAAATGGCTCCATCGCCTTAGGCGCTTCCACGGTCAACGCACCGCGGAAACTTCGTGGCGTATCCGTGACCGTTGGAAATGGCACAGTGTTGGTCCGCGCTGTCTCGCCGCCGTTTCGGCCACGAATGGCAAAGCGTTCACTCAAGGTAGCGAGCAGCGTACCGCCATCACGAACCTCCGCGCGCACCACAACGAGCCGCCCTAAGTCCGTATCAACGACCTCGTCGACACGCGCACTAATCCGCAACGTTGTGGTTTCCTGCGGCAGAGCCCCAATCATACGAATGTGATGCTCAAGGTGAACAAGCGCGAGCATGCCCTCAACAACATCAATGCCGGTCTCAGTACGCGCCTGCGCGACTGCCGCAAAAATCGCTGGCCAAGCATGCCCAACCAACGCGTCCGGCACCGTCGCCTGTGACTCATCGCCGGCAGCTGCAATAGTGACCGCATCGTAGTCAGCCATCGCCATCGGATCCCACACGGATTCCCACTCCGCGACCCCATCGACGATGTTTGCAAGCTCACCGCCAGCTGCGATTCGCGTCAGTTCCCGCATCGCGGCTGTCGCATCCTCATGCTTAACGACGGGCACTGCGCCCACCGCTGCACTCTGGCACAGGCGAATTCGCAGTTTCGTATTCTCACCCGCAGCATCGGGCAGCGGCACCGTCAGCTGTGCCCAGACGAGGTCCTCCCCGCCCTCATCATTGCTCCCATCAGCTCCAATGGTCTCCACAATGGCACCAGTACCTGGGTGTTCCAGGCGTTGCGAACGAGAGACATCACTTGCTTCAGATACACATACCCACTCATGTTCCGCGCCGAGTGCCAGCGCCGGGTTCGGCTGCTGTCGGCCAGCCCACCAAATCACAGGTGCTGCGAGCATCCGGCTGAGGGCGTCAACAGGTACCTCCGGCAGGTAGCCGGTATCCATCAATGCCTGTGCGGTAGCTTTTTCAAACCGGCCCAGAATCTCTGCTACTGGCTCATTCGCGCGGGTAATGCCCGAAACAGCTTGCGGCCCTGGGATGATGCAGACTTGATCCGCATCGTAGCGAGAGTCATGCGCCTGCCATAGGGAGTCCGATCGCCACCAGCGACGAACCTCAGCATCGATAACCGGAACGAACGGCACAGGCTTGCCCGGGGTGCGGCAGAGCTCAGAGATAAAGAAGGTGACATCTGCTGGATGGAGCTGGGTATCCAGGTCTAGCAGGCCGGACAGTCGCGAGATTTCGCTGCGCGGCTGGGTGCGCAAGCTGTCGCCGTCGGCAAGCGCGGCAAACGTGCCCGCGTCGACTGCACTTAGTCGTGCCTCTACGCGGTCGACGAGTGCGACGAAGCGCGTCGACCACGTTGGATCGAGGAACGTCCCCTCGGGCGCGCACAATTCGAGATAGCGGTTCAGCACCTCGGCATACGTCATGGTGCTGACATCTCCGAAGTACGGCTTCGCGGTGGAGTTAATTGCCTCGATGATCTCCGCGCGTCGTTCGGTGACCTTAGTGAGGTCACCTGCGACTTCGTCAAGCAATCTGCCTGCGCGTGCTGCGGCGTTTTCAATTTCGTGGATATCAGCACCCAACTGGCTACGCCCCGACGCCATGCCATCCATGGCGCTACCGGCGGGAATCCAGTTGTCAGTGCCGACGGTGTCGACCAGCATTTGTTTCACGGACTCAGAGGCGGTCGACTCCTTTGCCGCCATCGCAGCTGTGCCGATGATGACAGCATCTACCGGCATCGGCGCCAACCCGTAACGTGTCGACCACGTGCCCATCAGATAATCACGGGACTGTTCTGGCTTGCCGATGCCACCGCCAACAGCAAGCACTACATCTCGCCTGCGGATCTTTGCGTAGGTGTTAATTAGCAGGTCATCGAGGTCTTCCCAGGAGTGATGGCCACCAGCACGCCCACCTTCAACTTGCATGATGATTGGATACGGCGTGCCATGCTGCGCCAAGGTATCCGCGATTTCGAGCACCGACTCGATTTGTGCGATTGTGCCCGGCTTGAAGGAAATATACGGAATTCCGCCCTCGCGCAGCTGCTTTACTAGCTCTACTGCCTCGTCCACCTCGGGGATGCCCGCAGAGATGGTGACACCATCAATCGGTCGACCGGCTGCCACCGCACGCGGGAGCAAACGCCGGCTTCCAATGTGCAAACCCCACAGGTACGGATCCAAAAACATGGTGTTGAACTGTGCACTGCGGCCCTCCTCGAGCAGTTCGGAGAGTCGCGCCACATTAGCCTCGAAGATTTCCGGCGTGACCTGGCCGCCACCGGCCAGCTCTGCCCAGAACCCGGCATTCGCTGCAGCCGCCACAATTTCAGGGTCAACAGTTGTCGGGGTCATACCGCCGAGCAGAATTGGCGAGCGCCCGGTCAACTTGGTGAACTTCGTCTCGACACGGGGCTTAACCCCAGTGACCAGCCGCGGTGCAAACTCCAGCCACGATGTCGGATACTCAATGTCGCTCTCAGACAGGATGCTCCTCCCCGCAGCTGTTGCCGCAGCAATCACCGCCACGCCGTACCCTTCAGCGTTACGTTCTGTCAGCTTGACGACGCCCGTGTGTGGCCCCAGATCCAAAATGGTGGTTGCCCCTTGGTCGATGAGCCCCCGCACCTCAGCGCTCCAATCGCTGGAGTCAACCAAGATTGCACGCGCAAGCCAGTCAGCTGTTTCTGCATCCAGCCCAATGCGCTCAGCTCGCTCCACTACCCATGCCGCAGCAGGCGCCAGTGCTGGGTGATGGAATGCGCCGCTAACTGGCAAAACTGTACATTCGACAGCCCGCCCCTTCTGCTGCTGCGCTGTGAGCTGCTCTGCCAGCTGTTCTAGTTCATCTTGCTTGCCGATAACTACGCTGGTGGTCTGCGTATTCTTCAGACCGATGACACAGTCCTGGGAGAGGAAAGGTTCCAACTCCTCGACCGTTAGGCCAGAGATACTCATCATCGGCGCGCGCCCAAATCCGGCTACTCGGCTTCCGCGCGCACACGCCACACCGATGAGGCGAGCTAGTGCAAGCAGTTCTGCTGCCTTCTCTGGATGAGCGACAATCTCAGCGGTAAGAACACCTTGCGAATGACCGGTTACCGCTATCGCGTCATCGATATTAATTCCCTGCTTTGCCAGCAACTCAACAATGCCCAACTGTGCTAATACGATGCCCGGCACGCTGACTGCAGGGTTGGTTGTATCTCCGGTAAATGGGTCGTCTGTCACGAGTGAGATTGCCCAACCAAAGGGGTCGAAACCTGCGGGAAGCTGGCCGATGAGATCGTCGTCAAGCGGTGCGAGCAGTTCCTCAGCGCGAGTGAAAACTTCCCGTAGTTTCTTTGAGTTGCCACTGGCCATGACGCTGGAGAGAGTGTCCAGCCATGGTTGCGATTGACCGGCGAAAGTGACTGCAAAAGTACCCAGATCTGGAGCATTTACGACATTGGTCTGCAAAGTGGCGAGTTTTTCGTATTTCACGTGGCTGAGGTCCTTGTCTTGTGGGGTACGAAATGAAAACATCTTTTGTTTCCAAATCCTTGCCAGGACACTATGCCATAAATCATGAGGAATCCATCATGTTTTTCTGATGCGGTTCTGTGGTCATGTCAGAGGGAAAATAGTTTCCCCCCTAAAGTAGGGAGTCCGGAATAGCAACGAGGTCAACGGGTCCAGCACCCCAAAAGCAAAAGAATTCCGCAGGTAGGAAACAGTGTTTCCCCGCTGGGAAACTACTTGCGCTTCATCCCCGCGGCAGCATCGGCTACGGAAAATGAAGCCACGATGACTGCGTCGATTTACACCTAATCGGTGATGAACATCACGCTCAGAATGAGCGTCAATGTGCGACTAGAACGCTCAGTTTTCGCCAATTAATCGCCTAGCGCATCCAAGATTGCGGACTCCGCTTCTTCTAAGCGCCGCTCTGACTCTTCAAGGTCCTGCTGCGACCTACCGTCGCGCTCGACTTTGCCGTCGAAGATTGCGCAGGGATCATCGTTGACCACAGTGTCGTCGGGAACTATGCCACGACGCGCCATGTACTCATCCAGATGCATCGAGATGCTCAAGTTGCCTCCCTGCTTCCACCTTACGATTCAAGTTACGATTCGAGCAGCGTCATTGTATCGACAGGTTCGATCGCCCTACGCAGTGGAATGAGCGAACAGAGGTTTCCCAGAATGGTACTCACACGCGCTGTGCGGCTGCCCCGTTTTGTGTTCCCGCCAAAAGAGGCGGGACTGTCGCAGGCCTACAACTGGTCTGGCGGCCAGGGCTTTCCATCGGGGAAATACCGGTCATATTTCCAGCCCAGGCGAAAGGGGAGGACGTATTTCTGGGGACTGTTGTTCGCTTCCCACATTGATTTTGGCTTAGTCGCTTTCTCGGCTTCTTCCCGGTCGGTGTACACCCCGTAACAGATGGGGTCCCAGAAGTTGCTATCGGTGATTTCAAGAGTGGGGGTGCCGGTGAACACTCCGTAAAGGAGTTGGTCGCGGCTTTCGACCTCGACTTCGAAATCTTCCCAGGTGCCCATCATTCCGCCGGGTTGCGCGCGCCACCAGTTGTCAATCGCGAGGGCAGTTTCTTCGGATTCGACAAAGCCGCCGAGAGGTTCAGTGTTATCCGGGTAGCGGGGATAAACGACGCAGACAACAATTTTCATAGGCAATATTCTTGCGTTCTGCGGGAGGCCTACAGCTGGTCTGGTGGCCAGGGCTTTCCATCGGGGAAATACCGGTCAAACTTCCAGCCCAGGCGGAACGGAAGCACAAACTTCGGAGGGCAGTTGTTGGCCGCCCACATCGTCTTAGGTTTTGCCTCGCGCTCAGCTACCTTACGGTCTGTGTACACCCCGTGACAGATGGGGTCGTAATAGTCTGGCTCGTCAATTTTGTGGGCGGGCGTACCACTAAATACCCCGTAGAGAATCTGGTCGCGGCTATTGACCTCGACCTCGAAATCTTCCCAGGTGCCAATCATGTCGCCAGGTTGCGCGCGCCACCAGTCGTCTATCTTGCGGGCGGTCTCCTCGGACTCGACGAACCCGCCGAGAGGTTCCGTGTTATCCGGATAGCGGGGATAAACGACGCAGACAACAACTTTCATAGTCATGGTTCTACACCCTGCATGGGAGATTGGCGACCTCGGAGTAGCTTCGGGCGTAGTAGGTCTTCCCCCGATAGACGATAGTTCCCAACGTGACACCGATGAAGCGGGTATCTACTTTCCCGTTACATGTAAATGCAATGTTGTTCTGGTCTAGACGATTCGTGTTGTAGGCAGAATCGCGCACCCCGCTTAGGGCAAGCCTCCACGCGGTGTAGTATTTGTACCTCAAGTCGGAGCTGTGTTTGATACTCGTGACTGGGACGCTGCACTTTGTGTGCGGCTTGAAGCCAATGGTTCCCCAGTTACCTGACTTCCGTAAGTGGATGTAGTCCAGCCATAGGGTGCAGGGGCCATATTCCTTGACAGCCCGAACGGCGGTGGTGCCCTCGTCAAGTGGGGTATCAGATAGGACATAGGGAATCGCGATAGACCCAAGACTCTCGTCCACTTGGGCCTGGGCGGGCGCTGCTGTTCCTAGGCTGGCGACGCTGATTGCCACCGCTGTGAGTAGGGATATTGTGCGTGTGCGCATGGTTGGAGCCTTCCGTGAGTACGCTTACCAAACCGTTGGCGACAAGCTGCCCCGCGGTATTTTATTAGCTGGGCGACTGTCACTTATAGAATGGTTCACTTCCTGCCTCAATGAAAGACCTATACCTTTCGGCTACCCTAAGCCGAGCTAGCCCGTGTCTACTCCTCTAGACACGAGCAGCTTGCCCCACGAAACTTGGCACATGCCTACATACACAGCAAAGGTGGAACGCTCCGGAGACCGGTGGGCTGTTGCAGTGCCCCAGGTTTCAGGACTATTCACCCAGGGTCGCAACCTTGTCGAGGAAAAAGACAGTTGCGCCGGGCGTTAGAGCTGTACCCGGAGATAGAGACAGACCCGGACACCGCCGAGATAGTCATTCAGATGGACACTCCCCGCGGGGAGGAGGCCGCCACAGCTATTGCCCGTAACCGTACCCTCCTCGTGGAAAAGGCGGCAGCCGCAGCCGCAACTGCTCGCGCCTCCCGCCACCTCGTAGACCGGGGATTGGCCTACCGCGATACAGCCACGCTGCTCGATATTTCATATCAACGGGTTGGGCAGCTCGTCACATAGCCCACCTGCCACCTATCCACACACCCCGCCCGACGCGACTGTGCACCGCCCCATGCAGCAGTGCCCTCGCGCCGGGCGTTTCCTGTACGTGACCTAGGAAAAAGGAGACTTTTGATCGCGCCGAAGCGGCGTGCCAGGCGCTGTGACGGAGCGCACTGGTACCTACAACGAGGTGAAAGTCGAGCGTGAGCGGCGCATGACCGCGGTGGAGGGTAAGCAGGCACGTCAGCGTGCCACCCTTGGCGCAGAGATAGACTCCGACTACGCCGAGACGCTGGCCGAAGCAGACCGCACGGTGAACTCTGCGGTGGAGACAGTCAATGCGGCACTGGACGCGTGGCGCGAAACTGTCACCGCCGGGGTCTATTCCAAGACGGTCACGCGCTCGGAGACGGACCGCACGGTCATAGGCGAGACTACTAAGACTGGCGAGAGCGCACCATCTCTATGCCGCCGCAGGTTGTCGAGCAGCTGCGCCCACGGGTTGCAGGCCGCCACCCTGCCGAGCTGGTGCGGTACACCCTCCACAGCGACCCGTTTACTGACCCGCTGCTCTACCGACGGGTTCACATTCCTGGTGGACCTCCACCATGAGCACGTGCGCGGATGACGATGACACGTTTCCTAAGAGACTAGGCTGTCATGACCTCCTCACACCTCTGCCTCACTGCTCATTGCCTCTAGTGCCAATGTCATGCAGGTGCATAGGCAGCTGGGGCACGCGCGCGCCCGTCCATCACCCTCGATGCGTGCTCTCATCTGTTCGACACCGGACTGGGTGAAATCGGGCGGGAAATGGGCCAGATTTTGGGCACGCGGCCTAATGAGGGCGGAAAATCTGACGGGCTGGAGAACGAAGATACCCCGTGACCTGCATAGTCACGGGGTATTTATGTGTGCGCCTGGGGAGACTCGAACTCCCACGCCCTAAGGCACTGGAACCTAAATCCAGCGCGTCTGCCAATTCCGCCACAGGCGCCCGTCGCGAATCCGTGACAGTTACGTACAGTCCCCGTAAGCATGGACTACTTATTAGCCACCTACAGGCACAACGAACTTTCACAGCTCATTTGGACTGTACACACTTTAACGGGTTCGCCGCAGATTTCCTAATGTCCTAGCAGAATTCGTAATGCCGGATCCCCTGCCTTATCCAGCGAGCGCGCTAGCTTGGCAGGTCACGGACTAGCTATGGTGGTTATGTGTCCACTTCACAGCATTCCAATACCACTGACAAGCCAGCGAAGATTCCCACTCGTACCCGCGTGGTGCAACTAATCTTCTTGGCTCTTGCAGTCGGCGCCACTCTTGCACTCGCCTACTGGCAGCTCAGCAGGTGGAACACAACCAGCTCATTCCAAAACCTGGGCTACGCACTGCAGTGGCCAGCTTTCGGCCTGTTCTTTATTTGGGCCTACCGCAAGTACATGGAGTACGAACGCGAACGCCTGAGCGGCAATAGCGAGGCCGCATTTGAGGCTAAAGACGATGTCATGACGGAAATTCCAGACGACTTCCTGCCGACCAACCCAGATGGCTCGCGAAAGGTGCAGCGTGTGGATGAGACACAATCGACGGATTCTGGCACCAACGCCTAGGCGATAACTGCTTATTCGAGAAAAGGACTTTTAGTGACCAACATCAATCCAGATCGTCAAGAGCGCGTAAGGAAGGCACTGACGTACTTCTCCGTCACCGCCTATTTCACGGGTGTGATGCTGCTCTTGCTGTGTGCCGAGATGATTTACAAGTACCTCATCCTCGACAACTCCGCCGACGCGCCGCGGTGGTTCTTCTACACCGCCCAGATTCACGGCTTCGGCTACATGGCATTCCTCATTGCCACCGTAAACCTGGGTACCAAGGCCCGCTGGGAACCAGCAAAGTGGATTATCACCGCGCTCGGTGGCGTAGTCCCGTTCCTCTCCTTCTTCGTCGAGAAGAAGCGCCGCGAGGAAGTCGAGACCGCTTTCCAGCTGAAGTAGCGGGCTCTCGGCAGCCCGAGGGCTCGCCCGTGGGCTCACCCCAGGGCTATCCCTCAGACTCTGCCTCAGCCAGGATTTTCAGCGCCGGAGTCAAGGCACGCAGTGCACGCCCCCTGTGACTAAAAGCGTCCTTGTCTTCGGCGCTCATTTGTGCCGCAGACAAAGTGGCCTCAGCTTCGTTGCCCTCTCCAACTGCGGGCGCGAACACCGGATCATAGCCGAACCCATTGTCCCCAACAGGCTCGCGCAGAATGGAGCCAGGCCAGCGGCCCTCTACAACCAGCAGCAGGTTACCGGCTTCATCGAGGACGGCTGGGAAACCGCCGTCGGCTAGCGCGGACGGCACCTCCTTGACACCGGGGACGACCAACGCGCAAGCGGTACGGAAGGACGCCGTACGACGCTCATCTGGGCAGTCCCCCATCTGAGCGAGCAGCAGCTCGTAGTTAGCGACATCGTCTCCGTGGGTGCCGGACCAGCGCGCCGAGAGCACACCCGGCATACCGTTTAGCTCATCTACGCTGAGCCCCGAATCGTCAGCCAAGCACGCGTAGCCGGTGTGTGTCGCACCATCGAAAGCCTTGATGTAGGCGTTGTCCGCAAAAGTGCGACCGGTTTCAGGGCGCTCTGGGTACTCCGGGACGTCGCTAAGCGAAAGAAGCTCCACCGAATCAATACCCGCCGCACGCAGGATGCGGTCGAGCTCGACTAGTTTTTTAGAATTTCGGGTAGCGACAAGGAGCTTCACGGCAGCTCACCCGGGTACGGCGCACGCAGAACTTCCTGCTGCAGGGCGATGAGCTCACGAAGACCCTTTTCCGCAGAGTCGAGCATGTCATTCAGCTGACCTCGGTCGAAGGTGCCTTCCTCGCCAGTGCCCTGGATTTCGACGAACTTGCCCTCTGCGGTCATCACCACGTTGAGGTCGACCTCAGCGCGAGAGTCCTCCTCGTAAGGCAGGTCCAGGCAGACGCGGCCGTCAATAATGCCGACCGAAACAGCTGCGACTGGTGCCTTCAGCGGGGTGCCCGGCACTGCGCCCGCTGCATGCAGGTAGGTCAGGGCATCAGCCAGCGCAACGTACGCACCGGTAATGGAGGCGGTACGAGTACCACCATCCGCCTGCAGAACATCACAGTCGATGTTGATGGTGTTCTCACCGAGTTCCTTCAAGTCGATAGCTGCGCGAAGCGAGCGACCGATTAGACGGGAAATCTCGTGGGTACGACCCTTGACCTTGCCGCGCATCGACTCGCGGGGCATGCGCTCGTGGGTAGAGGCCGGCAGCATGGAGTACTCAGCAGTCAGCCAGCCCTCGCCGGAGTCACGCTTGAATCGCGGCACCGACTGCTCAACGGAAGCGGTGCACATCACACGCGTATTGCCGAAAGTAACCAGCACAGAACCTGCCGGATTGTCGGTGAAGCCACGAGTGATGGTCACCTTGCGCATTTCATCAACCGCGCGTCCATCGGCACGGCGAAAATCGGAATTAGCTGTAGTCATGCCAACTACCCTACCGCCCGGCGCGAAAGCGGTGCGACAGCTGTACGGAAACCCGATAATCGATGAGACTAGCCGCCTAGCTCCATGCCCAGGTAGGCCAATTCAACGTCACCGGTAAAGGTACTCTTCGCAGCACCCAGTGCTTCCTCACCGTCGGCGTATGGCGGAATGTGAGTCAGCACCAGCTTCTTGACCCCCGCCAGCGTCGCTGCCTTTCCGGCCTCATAGCCCGTCAGGTGCATGTCCGGCGGTGTGCCCTCTTCGTTACTGCACCATGTGGCTTCACAGATGAAGATATCCGCATTCCGCGCCAGCTCCACCAGTTCATCGGTCCACGCAGTATCTCCGGTGTATGCAATGGTCAGACCATCTGCTTCAATGCGGTATCCAACAGCTGGCACCGGGTGGACCATGTTATACGGCGTGACGACGGCGCCTCCGTCCGCTTCGCCCCCACCGACTAACAGTGGTTCACCGGGGCTACTCACAACCTGGTCAAAAGTGTCTTCCAGGTTGGCATCTTCTTCACTTCCCAGTGCTTTGCACATGGTGCCTATCCGGTCGTGAATGTCTCCGGGGCCAACCAGGAGATTCCGGGAACTCGCCGGGGCTGTCGGGTGGAAGCGACGCCAGACGAGCAGCCCTGGAATGTCTGCAGTGTGGTCTGGGTGCACATGAGTTAGTAACAAATCACAAGCTGCAGGATCAGAGATCTTCTGCAATTCGGCGAGGACACCGGGACCCAAATCAATGACAAAGGTTCGACCGTTATCCAGCTCAATGAGGTAGCCAGATGCTGGCGCCGATGGGCCACCCATGCTGCCTGTACATCCCAGAACCTTCAATCGCATACTTCAAGCTTGCCATGTAATTGATCAAAACCGAGCAAAAAACCAATGGAGTGTCTGGATTTAATAAGAAAGGTCACATTTGGGAATGCATAGTGACCTGGCTAATACCGGGCCCGAGGAAGCGCTTTGCCAGTGATGCAAAAACTTGCGGATCTCCAGTGGATTCAAATGTGCGCACAGGGGTCGGATTACTCTCCGGGTCAGCGAGCATGTCGGTCTTTGTGAGGATGCGCAGAACGTCCTTCGACGTCTCCTCCGCCGAGGACACTAGGGCGACGTCCTCCCCCATGGCCAGCTGAATCACACCAGACAGCAGCGGATAGTGGGTGCAGCCCAGCACGAGCGTATCTACACCATCGGCCTGCAATGGCGCGAGGTAGCCCTCTGCAAGTCCCAGAATCTGGCGACCAGAGGTAATTCCTCGCTCGACAAAGTCCACGAATCGCGGGCAGTCGACCGCGGAGACATCCACGCCGGGCACTGCATCAAAGAGATCTTGGTAGGCACGGGAGCGAATCGTGGCGGCGGTACCGATTACGCCGACTTTTCCGTTCCTGGTGGTCGAGACCGCACGGCGCACGGCGGGCAGAATGACCTCGACTACTGGGACTGGGTAGCGCTCGCGGGCATCACGCAAAAATGCGGCCGAAGCAGTGTTGCAGGCAATGACTATCATCTTGCAGCCGCGTGCAACCAGTTCATCGGCGATCGCTTCAGCGTGCTGACGAACCTCGGCGATGCGCAGCGGGCCGTAAGGGCCGTTGGCAGTATCGCCGATGTACATAATCGACTCGTGCGGCAGCTGATCCATGATGGCACGCGCCACTGTCAGCCCACCGACACCGGAGTCGAAGATGCCAATCGGCGCTGTTCGGTCGGGGAAGCCGCTATCCTGCGCCGTCAGCTGATTGACTGCCTGAGTTCCTGCTTCTGCTCCCACCGCTATCTGGACTCCTCATATCGTTGGTCAAACACCGAAGCTCCTATTCTAGGCCGTTTCCGCCAGGAGCTGATGCCGCTTACCTCGGGCTCTTAGCCACGTGCGCGACCGCGCTTAAACATCACCGCAGCCCAGATGCCCGCAAGCCCACCGAAGAGGTGCATCTGCCAACTAACAGCCATCTGTGTTGGCAGCACTCCCCAGATAAGACCCGAATACATCGATGCCAGAATCACGCCCAAAATAATCTGCATCACCCGACGGTTCACGAAACCGCGTACGACCAAAAACGCCAGCCAGCCGTAAATCAGGCCGGACGCACCGATGTGGACGGTATTTACACCGCCGACCAGCCATGTCAGACCGCCACCAACGACCGTAATCAAGAGCGTGACCTGCCAAAATAGCCGCTTCGACGACATTGCAATCAAACCGGCGAACAACGCCCCGGGCAGAGAGTTCGCCACAATGTGCCCGTAATCTGCGTGCAGCAGCGGTGCGGTCAAAATTCCCCACAGCGTCGAGGTTTCGCGTGGGCGCACACCGAAGTTGTTCAGCGCCCCACCAAAGATGAAATCGTTGACAAGAAAGACCGTCCATATAAGTACCAGGTACCCAATAGCCGTACTGATGGCCGCCCCGAGCCCGCCGTCGCGATCCTGCGGAACAATCTGATTATTCCGCCGCGTCTGCACGGGACCGCGCATCGGGTACTGCGCATAGTTCTGGTAATTCTGCTGTTGTCCCGAGCTCCATTGCGGATTCATTGGCGAACTTCCCTCACTACTTGTCCAGCATCTCTGACAGCGCGGCTACTCCCGCGCGCCCCGTTGCACTCATCACGGCATCGACAATAGCCATCTGCACCGCATCGGCCGCCATCGCAGCCAACAGCGCCACCACATCCGAGCCCACGGGTTCAGCGTTTTCGCTATCCGCTGCCTCGGCCGAGCTGAGCGCAAACAGCGTGTCACCGTCCATCGGTGCATGAGCCGGCCGAATCGCTCGTGCCAGCCCATCATGACCGCACATCGCCAACCGCTTCAACTGCGCAGTCGTCACCGGCGCATTGGTTATCAACGTGCCAATCGTCGTGTTTCGCGTGCTTGCCGACGACTCCCCGTCGCCAGCCGCATCTGCGAGAATCTTGGTTCTACCGACGAAAATCTGGTCCAACTGGGCCAATGCCTCCTTGCTGGCACCGGCAGCCGCCGGCATTCCGTAAAGGTGTCCCTCCGGGTCAATGACTGCACCAAAGGAGTTAACCACCATTGCGGCAGCCACAAAGTACTTACCATCGGCGGAGGTCACACGGGCTTGTCCAAAACCACCCTTAATTGCCCCGGCCATAGCGCCAACACCGGCACCTACTGTTCCGGAGGGAGTGTCCTCCGGGACGTCGTCAAGCGCGTGCGACAACGCTTCGCGCCCGAGTTCAGCGGTGGGCAGCGTCGGCTCACCTAACAGCAAGTCGAAGATGACAGCACCGGGAACGATGGGCACGAGGATATCTGGACGAGTTGGAGTGACCTCAAAGCCAATGCCGCGGTCACGCAGTTCGCGCATAACTCCGTCGGCAGCTGCAAGGCCGTATGCGGAGCCGCCAGCCAAAACGACAGCGTGGGCGCGTTCGACGGTATTCTCCGGTGCGAGCAGGTCGGTCTCGCGAGTGCCAGGACCGCCACCGCGGACATCGACAGCGCCGACAGCACCGCCTGGAGCGGCGATGACGGTGACTCCGGTATCCCCCTCAGCAGCATGGCCGATGGAGATGCCGTCGATGGAGTCGAGACATCCTGCGCCAATGTCGATGCTCGTGCCCAACGCAGCACTGCTGGCTTGGTGTCGAATGTCGGTGGGGCTGATTGCGAAAATCTCAGAATTCATTGTCGCCTACGGCACCTTTCACCACAGTTCAGGGCAGTTAGCCTCAGTTGATTACTGCATCTTTCGGGGTTTTGCTCGGATTCGTTACTCACTCATAAGCTGATCCAGCAGTGACTCTTGGTTGTAGGACAGCCACTGGTACATCGCGTCGGTCTGCTCAATCTGCTCGATGGAGCCATTGAGGTTCTCCATGGAAACGTGCAGGTAAATACGTAGGTCATTGATTCCTGCAACCCAGGCATGGGCATCGCTTTCCGAAATGGATACCTGCCCCGACTCGGCGGGCTCCAGTGCGTCGATAATCGCACGCAGGGAATGGAGCTTGCTCTCTACAATCTCCGACTCATGCAGCTGGCGCATGAGGGCGTTTTCCCCCTCCACGCTCTCCTCACCCGGCTTGGTGAAGTCCGGCAACAGTCGCGCAAGCTTAGGATCGGCTGGGGCCTCGGAGTGTCCGACGGGCATTCCCGTCATTTCCGCGAGCTCATCCTTCGGCGCCGACCGGGCTCGCTCCATCAGCGAGTCCGCCACAGTAGCAGCCAGATTCAGCAGCAAATCCCGCTCCGTGCCTTCAAAAGCCGTGACGTACTTGATGCCACCGCCGAGAAGGGATCGCTTGCGCTTCCAAGGACGCATGTAAATTCTCTCCCGCTGTCGAATATCGGCTTAGTCAGCCTGCTCCATTGTTGCCCACAAGCCCGCCTTGTGGAGCTTCTTCACATCGGCCTCTACCTTGTCACGCTCACCGGAAGACACGATTGCCTTACCCTCCGTGTGAACCGTCATCATCAGCGCGTGCGCCTTCTTTCGGTCCATGCCGAAGAGCATCTGGAACACGTAGGTGACATAACTCATCGAATTAACCTGGTCATCCCACACAATGCACTGCCAGGGTCGGTTCGATTCCGTCACGACATCGGCATCCATAGTGGGCATCGGTGTTGCTGCTGGCATGCTCATAGGCACCAGGATAGTACGGAGTGGCGCGCGCTCGCCGGAACCGACTGCCCCGGCCAGCTTCAGCCGACTAGACTATTGACCGTGATTGATAAGCATTCCTCCACCGCCCTTCTCACCGATAAGTACGAACTGACGATGCTGCAGGCATCGCTTGCCGACGGATCCGGCGAGCGCCAGGTCGCCTTCGAGGTGTTTGGCCGTCGTCTGCCGAATGAGCGCCGCTATGGCGTTGTCGCTGGGACAGCGCGTGTATTGGATGCTATCCGCAACTTCCGCTTCACCGAGGAACAGCTGGCTTCGCTGGACTTCCTCGACGACCGGACGCTGGATTACCTGCGTAACTATTCCTTCAGCGGCCAAGTCGACGGCTACCGCGAAGGAGAGCTCTACTTCCCCGCCTCGCCCATTTTGACTGTGCGGGGCACTTTCGCCGAGTGTGTCATTTTGGAGACTGTTATTCTCTCCATTCTCAATGCGGACTCCGCCATTGCCTCGGCAGCGACCCGAATGGTCACGGCTGCCGGTGGGCGCCCGATTATTGAAATGGGTTCGCGTCGTACTCATGAAGAAGCAGCTGTGACCGCTGCCCGCGCCGCCTACCTGGCAGGTTTTAGCGCCACCTCCAACTTGGAGGCAGCGGCACGGTACAACATCCCAGCCTCCGGTACCGCTGCGCACGCGTGGACTCTGTTACACACCAACCCAGATGGCACGACAAACGAGACTGCAGCCTTCAAAGCTCAGATTGACACGCTGGGGACCGACACCACTTTGTTGGTGGATACCTACGACATCACCGAGGGCGTCAATACGGCCATTGAGGTCGCGGGGCCGGAACTCGGCGGTGTACGTATTGACTCCGGTGACCTCGGAGTTCTCGCTCGCCAGGTGCGTCAGCAGCTGGACTCGCTGGGCGCACACAACACCAACATCGTAGTGTCCTCTGACCTCGACGAGTTCGCCATTGCGGCGCTGAGGGCCGAGCCGGTCGATGTCTACGGCGTGGGCACCTCTGTAGTCACTGGCTCCGGCGCACCGACTGCGGGACTGGTCTACAAGATGGTCGAAGTTGATGGGGTGCCCGTCGCCAAGCGCTCGTTGGACAAGCGAAGCCACGGTGGCGTGAAGGCGGCGATTCGTACCTGCCGCCGTTCCGGTACCGCCGTGGAGGAAATCGCTTTCCCGCTCGGCTCGGAAATCCCGGATGTGGGCAACCTGCACTACCGCGATCTAACCATTCCGATGATGCGCGATGGCGAGGTCGTCGATGGCCTACCGACCTTGGAAGAGTCCCGCGATCACTTGGTTAAGGCGCTGGTCAGCCTCCCGTGGGAGGGGCTCGCACTTTCCCGTGACGAGCCGGTACTGTCCGTCCGTTTTCACGGCGTTTAGGCGGCGGGGGAACTGTGTCGGATACTCCCGAGTACGCAGATTTTGCAGAGCTATCGGACGGCTTTGAGGACTTTGACGATGTTGACGATGCTGACGAGCTAGCTTCGCCGAGAGCCAGCGTCCATGACTCGGACAGCATCGAAGCTCTTCTCGATGCAGCAGTGAAGGGACTCGGCGGAACAACTCGCCCGAATCAGGTCAAAATGTCCCGGTCGGTGGCCTCCGCCTTTGCGCGCGAGCGACACCTAGCGGTACAAGCCGGTACCGGTACTGGTAAGTCACTGGCCTACCTGGTGCCCGCCATTGTGCAAGCAATGGAGTCCGACGAGTCGGTAATCGTTTCCACGGCGACCATTGCGCTGCAACGCCAGCTGGTCGAACGCGACTTGCCGCGGCTAGTCAGTTCGCTAGAGCCACACTTGTCCCGCACGCCAACCTTCGCAATCCTCAAAGGCCGCTCAAACTACCTGTGCAAGTCCAAGGTCGGAAATGTCATCAAAGATCCCGTCATCGACGGTGATGAATCCGAGCCGACCGGTATGGGCGGCCCAACTGCTCTACTCAGCGAAGCGCAGCTCAGCCGAACCGCTGCCGAGGTCATGCGGCTACGCGAGTGGGCCAATGACACCGACACCGGCGACCGCGACAGCCTGGACAAGGGCGTCTCCAACGAAGCCTGGCGGCAGGTCTCCGTCACGGCCCGCGAATGCGTCGGCGCCATTTCCTGCCCTTTCGGCGAGGAGTGTTTCGCCGAACAAGCCCGCCGCGAGGCCTCCAACGTCGACATCGTTGTCACCAACCACGCCCTGTTGGCCATCGATGCGCTCTCCGACGCCATGATCTTGCCGCAGCACGACTGCGTCGTCATTGATGAGGCTCACGAGCTCGACGGCCGAATCACCTCCGTTGCCACCGACGAGCTCTCCCCTGCCGGTATCACCATGATGGCCCGGCGCGCCCGCAAATTCGGCGCCGCAGAGCAGGTCGATGATGTCACCGATGCCACGGATCTACTCGGCGAGACCGTCGCATTGCTTGCCGACGCCTACAGCGGCGCACTCGAAGAAATTCCCGGTGAGCTGGGAGCGGCACTAGCTTCGCTCCGCGATAGCCTGTGGCAACTGCAAACCACGCTGGGCACCTCTGGCTCAGGCAACTCTGGCGGGTCGGGCTCCGGGGGTTCGGGTTCCGACTCTGACAGCACGGAGCGCCAGACCGTGCGCGCAGCCGTGGAGAATATGCACGATACTGTCGTCCGGATTCTCGAGTTCAGCAGCGACGATGTCGTATGGCTTGGCGAGAACAAGACAGTTTATGTCGCTCCCCTGTCCATCGCAGCACTACTTCGCGAACGCCTCTTCGGCGAATCCACCGTCGTTTTGACCTCAGCAACACTTGCTCTTGGCGGCAAGTTCGATGCTATGGCCGCTGCCTGGGGGCTTCCCTCCGGCGGGTGGGATGGCTTGGACGTCGGCACGCCCTTTGACCCGCAGAAATCTGGCATCCTCTACGTCGCACGCGACCTGCCTCGTCCTGGACGCGACGGCGCCACGCCAAAGCAGTTCGCGATCATGGAACGCCTCATCCGCGCCGCTGGTGGGCGAACGCTGGGGCTGTGTTCTTCTCGCCGAGGCGCCGAGGCAGCGGCGGAGGAAATGCGCAAGCGCCTGCCTTACGACGTCCTGTGCCAAGGCGATGACTCTATCGGCGCTCTGGTTGATCGCTTCGCAGCTAATCCACAGACATGTTTGTTTGGCACGCTGACGCTGTGGCAAGGCGTCGATGTTCCTGGCCCATCGCTATCGTGTGTCATCATCGATCGTATCCCGTTCCCCCGACCCGACGACCCGCTACTGTCCGCGCGCTCCGATGCGGCTAATGCCGCTGGCCGAAACGGTTTTATGGAGGTTTCAGCGACACATGCAGCGCTACTGATGGCGCAAGGTTCTGGTCGTCTGCTACGTCAAGTCGATGACCGCGGTGTCGTCGCGGTACTGGATTCACGGTTGGCGACGGCGCGCTATGGATCCTGGATTGCCGCATCGATGCCTGACTTCTGGCGGACGACTGACCTCAATGTCGCTGCTGGTGCACTGACTAGGCTGACGCGGGACAGCTAGCTAGGTAGTCATTTCACATAAGAAATGACATTTTTCCCAAAATCTGCACGAACTGTCAGCACACCTACTACTGTGATGTGAAACACAACGAAGCTAACACGGTGATCCTTGTTCAAGGAATTCATCTGAAGCCTGACGCACGTGCAGAAAGGTTGTTTTCCCCTATGCCGCTGACTAGCAGTCTTCCCAACATCGATATTCCGGAGACCTCTCTATTCGATTTTCTGTTTGGCGAAATCGAGCCTCGGCACAAGGATAAACTCGCAGTAGTTGACTCCGGCTCAGAGGTAACTTTCGGGGATTTGAAGGCCAGCATTGAGGCCTTCGCGGGCGCTCTTGCTGCACGTGGAATTAAAAAGGGCGATGTTGTTGCCCTGCACTGCCCTAACTCCACCACCTTCGCAGTCGCTCTGCACGGTGTTCTTCGCGCAGGTGCAATCTGCACGACTGTTGCCTCGCTGGCAACTGCCGAGGACGTTGAAACGCAGCTGCGTATCTCTGACGCCAAGATGATGCTGACGACTTCGTCGATTGGTTGGGCCGGTGCTAACGGCGCTGAGGCCGCTGGCCTCCCGGAAGAGATGATTATCGGTCTGACGGGGCTTCACGGCATGGGTGAGCTGCTTGCTGAAGGCCATGCGGGACCAGATGTAGACGTTTCTCCCGATGACGTTGCTGTCATTCCGTTTTCTTCTGGCACCACTGGTGTGCCAAAGGGCGTCCAACTCACGCATCGCAATCTTGTTGCCAACGTGGCTCAGGCAGGAGCAGCAACTGTCGAGGCATTGGATGAGACAACCCCGGCGGTTACGATTCTGCCGTTCTTCCACATCTACGGTTTGACTGCTCTGCTCAATCTTTGCCTCTGGCGACGCACTACCCAGTACACGATGGGCAAGTTCGACTTGCTGGATTTCCTTTCCATTATTTCGGAGCACAAGGTCAAGTTTGCGTTCATCGCACCGCCGGTCGCAGTTGGGTTGGCCAAGCACCCGGCTGTCGATTCCTTCGATCTGTCCAGTCTGGAGACTATTTTCTCCGGCGCAGCTTCGCTTCAGCTGGATTTGGCGGAGCAGGTGGAAAAGCGCCTCGGCTGCACTGTCGCCCAGGGCTACGGTATGACCGAGTCCTCCCCTGCCGCGCACATTCGTATCGGACACGACAGCCCACTGGATTCCATCGGTCGAGCAGTCCCGAACACCGAGTACAAAATCGTTGACCTCGATACTGAGGACCTCGATGAAATCCCAGTTCCTGAATCAGGACGTTCCAAGTCCGGAGAACTGTGGATTCGCGGTCCTCAGGTAATGAAGGGTTATCTCAACAATCCCGAAGCTACGGCTGCAACGCTTGTCGACGGCTGGTTGCGAACAGGCGACGTTGCGGAACTCGACAAGGAAGGGAATGCGTACATTGTCGACCGCTTCAAGGAACTGATCAAGTACAAGGGTTACCAGGTACCACCGGCAGAACTTGAGTCCGTGCTTCTCGAGCACCCGGATATCGCTGATGCTGCCTGCAGTGGTGTCATTCGCTCCGATGGTGAGGAAATTCCGAAGGCATATGTGGTGCTCAAAGAAGGAAAGTCACTCACTGCTGATGAGGTAATGGACTTTGTTGCCGACCGCGTCGCACCGTACAAGAAGGTGCGAGTAGTCGAATTCATGGATGAGATTCCAAAATCGGCAACCGGCAAGATCCTGCGCAAGGATCTTAAGGCCATGGAGGCAGCACGCGCTTAGCTGTCCGCTACTGCCCCTGTGCCCCTGGCGTGACCGACACGGTGATTGATCCAGGGGCAATCTCTGTAAACCCAGCATCCTGAACTTCTACAGCACGTAGCTCTGGCGCTGGCCACAGCTCCCGCGGTGTTTCTTTCACATCTAACGCGTAGCCAGTTTGCGCCCACGCCCACGCTTCCTCAACCGACAGGCTGGCCGCATAGAGCATTGAGCCGTGTCCAACTTGCGCGGCCACCTTTCCTACGGACATATTCAGGTTCTTGTCCACCCAAATCACTGGCGGAGCAAAGGTGTCAGCACTCCCACGGTTGCCCGAGTCGTCGGGAGATGTGGTCTCCGGGTCGTCGTAAGGCAAATCGGTGCCGGAAATTTGTAGTTTGGCAATCTCTGGGTAGGTATCGTCGACAGGAGTTGGCACTAGTGCGCGAGCTTGCGCGCCGTCGACATCTACGGTGACACCCGGTGCAAGCTGAGCGCGTTGCCAGCCGATATTGCGAGCGCGACGTGTGAGCTTGCGGATGCGCGCGCCGTACCAAGACACCAGACCTTGTTGATAGGCCGAAGTGTCATCGCCTGCGCGCTCGTCGAGGCAACAAGCAACAACAGCCATCGCGGCGGCGCGGAGCAGCGCAGTGCGCGAGGGGCGTTCCTTCTTCGGCACCTCAAGCAAAATAGCCATTGCCCACGGCACATCCTCGCCATGGTCTTCCCTATCGGGTTGCGGCAGGAGGCTATGGGCAATGCGGAACCATTCCGGCACCGATGATGCGTCCGTGACAGCGGGATTCTTGTGATCCTGGCGTCGCACTACTGCTCCAACGGCACGCGGCGGAAGGTGCCATCTTCGCGGTCGGCATCGTCGATTTCATCGCGGGAAATACCCAACATGAACAGAATCGAGTCCATGAATGGAACGTTGACCGACGTGTCAGCGATTTCCTTCAGCGCCGGCTTCGCGTTGAAAGCAATACCGAGGCCCGCGACTGACAACATATCGATGTCATTGGCGCCATCGCCGACAGCGACGGTCTGGTGCATCTGAAGCCCAGACTCCGCGGCGAACGCCTTAAGACTGCGGGCCTTTTCCTGCCTATCGACGACACCGCCGACCACGCGACCAGTCAGCTTTCCGTCCTCAATCTCGAGGGTATTGGCCTTGTAAAAGTCCAGGCCGAGATCCTTTGCCAGTGGCTCCAGAATCTGGATAAACCCACCGGAGACGGCACCACACTTGTAACCGAGACGTTTCAGCGTGCGGATCGTAGTGCGGGCGCCAGGGGTCAGCTCGATGGAGTCGGTAACTTCCTCAAGGACGCTGACCGGCAGGCCTGCCAGAGCCTTAACTCGCTCGTGCAATGACTCAGCGAAGTCCAGTTCACCGCGCATAGCGCGCTCTGTAACCGCTGCAACCTCCGCCTCGCGACCAGCGTGGGCGGCCAGCATCTCAATGACCTCACCGGTAATCAAAGTGGAGTCCACATCGAAGCAAATCAAGCGTTTGGATCGGCGCTGCAAACCTGCGCGTTCAATTGCGATGTCAATGTCCTGGTCCTGTGCAAGCTCAACCAGCGCCTTACGCAGCGGAATGCCCGCACCCGGCTTCGGGTCCGGAATAGAGACAAGCAGCTCCAGGCCAGTAACTGGGTAGTCGGCAATACCGCGAATGGAATCGATGTTTGCACCGTAATCTGCGAGAGTACGGCCGATACGGGAAATATCCTCAGCATTGACCGGATTGCCCAATACGACAAGTGCATGGGTAGATCCATCGCTGCGCTCAATCGGGGCATCAAGCTGAAAACTGACAGTCATGCCGTGAGGCTTCAGTGTTTCAATGAGCCCCTCACGCAGAACGCCGACCTTCTCTTCTGTAACGCCAACAAGCGCACCGAGACTCAAATTAGAGCGGAACACCGACTGCTCCACATCAAGAATCTGAACTCCGTGGGCCGCGAGCACACGGAAGAAGGCTGCCGAGACACCCGGGCGGTCTCGGCCAACGGCGGTAATAAGCACCGGAGCTAGTCCCGGTGCTAACGAAACCGACAAGGCATCGGTATCTGCGGACTGACTGGGAGAGGTAGTTACCTGTTCATTCACCAATCCAGTATCGCATGAAGCCCCAGCAGAGTGCTCATCGCATTGCGGGATACCGCACTTCGGAGGGTGGCCAGTCACAGCCGTTAGCTGTCGCCCCCCCCTGCTCTCCGCTGCTCTCCCCTCCAGCTCCCTTGCTGCGCTCCCTGCCCCCCCTTACTGCGCCTTCCCTAGGAAAGACTCTCAAAGACAAGACTACGGCCCCATCACGGAGATCCGTGATGGGGCCGTAGCTTCGCGTAGTTATTAACTCAGAGTTGCATCAGCCATGTAGCCACTAGCTCTTAGAGCTGGCGACCAACGTGGGCCTCTGCGCGCTGACGCTCAACCATGTGCGGGTAGTGCAGCTCGAACGCCGGGCGCTCCGAGCGGATGCGCGGCATCGAGGTGAAGTTGTGGCGCGGCGGCGGGCAAGAGGTAGCCCACTCGAGAGAGTTACCGTAACCCCACGGGTCATCAACAGTGACGACCTCACCGTAGCGCCAGGACTTGAAGACGTTCCAGACAAACGGGATAACAGACAGACCCAGGATGAACGCACCAACGGTGGAAATCATGTTCAGGGTGGTGAAACCGTCAGTCTCGAGGTAGTCGGCGTAACGACGCGGCATACCCTCGTTACCCAGCCAGTGCTGGACCAGGAAGGTCAGGTTAAAGCCGATGAAGGTCAGCCAGAAGTGAACCTTTGCCAGCTTCTCGTCGAGCATACGTCCGGTCATCTTCGGGAACCAGAAGTAAACGCCCGAGTAGGAAGCGAAGACCAGGGTACCGAACAGAGTGTAGTGGAAGTGTGCCACGACGAAGTAGGTGTCAGAGACGTGGAAGTCCAGCGGCGGGGATGCCAGCATAATACCGGTCAGACCACCGAACAGGAAGGTCACGATGAAGCCGAGAGCGAAGGTCATCGGGGCCTCGAAGGTCATGTGGCCACGCCACATCGTACCCATCCAGTTGATGAACTTAACACCGGTCGGGACCGAAATCAGGAAGGTCATGAACGAGAAGAACGGAAGCAGAACGCCACCGGTCACGAACATGTGGTGCGCCCACACAGCCATGGACAGACCTGCAATAGACAGGGTCGCGAAGACCATACCTGCGTAGCCGAACAGCGGCTTACGGGAGAAGACCGGAACAACCTCAGTAATGATGCCCACGAACGGCAACAGCAGAACGTAGACCTCTGGGTGACCGAAGAACCAGAACAGGTGCTGCCACAGCATGGCGCCACCGTTTGCCGGGTCGTAAATGTGACCGCCCAGCTTACGGTCGTACAGAACACCAAGAGCAGCTGCAGTCAGAATCGGGAAGATCAGCAGAGCCAGAATCGAGGTAACCAGGATGTTCCAGGTGAAGATTGGCATACGGAACATGGTCATGCCCGGTGCGCGGAGGCACAGGACAGTGGTGGTCATGTTAATAGCGGAAGCGATAGTACCGACACCACCGACACCGACACCGACAATCCACAAGTCAGAACCGACACCCGGGGAGTGAATCGGGTCAGACAGCGGAGAGTACATAGTCCAACCGAAGTCAGCAGCACCACCCGGAGTCAGAAAACCCGACAACATCAGAATGCCACCAATAGTTGTCAGCCAGAAGCCGAAGGCGTTCAGACGCGGGAAAGCCACGTCCGGAGCACCAATCTGAAGCGGCAGAATGTAGTTAGCAAAACCCCAAACAATCGGGGTACCGAACAGAAGCAGCATCACCGTGCCGTGCATGGTGAACATCTGGTTGAACTGCTCGTTAGAAAGGAACTGAAGTCCTGGGGCGAAGAGCTCAGCACGGATAAGCAGAGCCATCAGACCGCCGACAAAGAAGAACGAGAAGGACATAATGATGTACATAATGCCCAGCTTCTTGTGGTCGGTCGTGGTCAGCATTTCCCACGCCCAGCTGCCCTTACGCTCATGTCCGAACGGCTGCGGCCGTTCCGGCGCTACAACGCCATGATCTGGACGAGGCGCTACTGCAGTCATTCTTCCTCCTTACTACGCGAAGATTTCCTGTAACTCACTACAGGGATTTGAAGTTTTGTCCTTGTGAGAATAGTGCAGGTGAGTACGCGACGGCGAAACCACCTACCACTATGTGCCAGATTCTAGTCTGAACCTTGGAAAAAGTTAAGGCCAAGGAATTTTCCGGCCCACTTCCCCACTCAGCTAAGCACACTATTAGTTTCCTGAGAATTGTCTTAACCTGGGCTAACGCCTTTTTAGCAGGAACCGTCGAGGCTAGGGCTACTACCCCCGTGTGTGCTGTCACCAGAGTAGGGCTCGGTGCGGAATGTTCCCTACACCTGTGCTTTTAGAAGTCCCAGTCCTCATCCTCGGTTACTTCAGCCTTACCCATGACGTAGGAAGAACCGGAACCTGAGAAGAAGTCGTGGTTTTCGTCAGCATTCGGCGACAGAGCCGACAGGATTGACGGCGAAACTCGAGTCTCGTCGGCCGGGAACATACCCTCATAGCCCAAGTTGTTCAAAGCCTTGTTGCCGTTGTAACGCAGGAAACGCTTGACATCCTCGGTCCAGCCGAGTTCGTCGTACATCTCTTCGGTGTACTGAATCTCGTTGTCGTAGAGATCAAACATGAGATCGAAGGTGTAATCCTTCAGCTCGTCACGTTCAGCCTGGGTCAGACGCTCCAGGTTGCGCTGGTACTTGTAACCGATGTAGTAACCGTGAACTGCCTCATCACGAATAATCAGGCGAATAATGTCCGCGGTGTTGGTCAGCTTGGCATGGCTGGACCAGTACATCGGCAGGTAGAAACCCGAGTAGAACAGGAAGGACTCCAGCAAAGTGGAAGCGACCTTCTTCTTCTGCGGGTTATCGCCCTCGTAGTAATCGAGGATAATCTTGGCCTTCTTCTGCAGGTACTCATTCTCCTCGCCCCAACGGAACGCATCCTGAATCTCAGGGGTCGACGCCAGCGTCTGGAAAATCGACGAGTAGCTCTTTGCGTGCACCGATTCCATGAAGGCGATATTGGTGTATACAGCTTCCTCGTGCGGAGTCAGCGCATCCGGGATGAGCGATACTGCGCCAACTGTGCCCTGGATGGTGTCCAGCATGGTCAGACCAGTGAACACGCGCATCGTGGTGCGCTGCTCCAGTGCATTGAGTGTATTCCAGCTCTTGATGTCATTCGACAGCGGCACCTTTTCCGGCAACCAGAAGTTACCGGTCAGACGATCCCAAACCTCGAGATCCTTGTCATCAGGAATCGTGTTCCAGTCAATAGCCGCAACTGGGCATGCACGCGACTCTGGATTCTTCTCACGGTGGGCCGGAGTCGAGGGTGGGCAATCATCGAAACTCACGTGGAAACCTCTCCCTTTTTCATTGATCTTGCCGTTTCCCGAACACACCTTATATATAAGGAATGTCCTTCACTCTTTACGAGTTCGAAAACAGCGGCTGCAGCGGTGGCTATTCCAGCCTTGTCCCACTACAAAACGTCAGGCTCCCGATGAAAGGAGCCACTACCCTTAGCAGCTTACCCACACTGCCCTCTTTCAGCACACCACTGTTGGCTATCTCTCCAATGAACACCTTTTATTTGTGCCCCCTCTCCTCATGCACCCACGTCACACAAAGAAAAAGGCGCTTGACGACGCAATGTCCGTCGTCAAGCACCAGGTGCAAAATGTTGCGCGAACCTAGGCGTGAACCTTCTCGCGGTTTTCTGCGGTGTCGTTGATGAGGCGGTCGGAGATGACGTACACCAGCAAACCTACGACAGCCATGAGCGCGAGCAACCAAGCGATAGTAGCGGAGACCCCTTCTGCTTCAGACTGCGCGATGGAAAGGGCGCTGAAGAAGGCCGGCCGAGAATCAACAAGCATGGCCGTTAACGCAATGCCAACCGGGACGGCGATGTTGATAGTCAGATTATAGAAACCGATTGCGACACCAGACTTGGCCGCGGGAATGTTCTGCAGTGCGGTCGCGACCAACGGCGCATACATGAGCGCGAACCCTGATGGGAACAGAATCATGGACACGATAACCGTGGCAACACCGGCCCCCGGCAGCACTGCGGGAATGAGCAACGCCACGATAATGATGCTGATAGCTGCGACAATAGCCTGCCTCGAAGACAGGAACTTGGCAATCTTGCCAGACATCACACCAACGATGACAGCACAGAGATAACCCGGCGCGAGAATGTAGGCAGCACCGTCGAGGTTAATGCCATAGAGCTCGTCGACCATATACGGCAATAGAATGACCGAATACCCCAACTGGACCATGTAAACCACGAGCACAACAATCAGCGCGCAAACGTAGCGGGCATTGGTAAAGAACGACGGGCTGACCACGGCGTTGCCGTGCGCCCGGATGTGCCAGACAAAGAGCGCGACACCCAACACAGCGGCCGCCAGCCACCACCATTGGACCTGCTGCTGGAACCGCTGCAAGAACAGCATCACCGCAGTGGAGATAGCCGCGATGAGGAACAGGCCGAATATATCCAGGTGACTCTTCTGCTGCTGCTCTTCCGGAACTGTCTTAATCAGGAACGGAATGGCAACTATCAGAATGAGCGAAATCAGGAACATAGCCGGCCAGGAAATGTAGGTAGCCACAATCCCCGAGGTCAACGTTCCAATCAGCAGCGCAGCTTGGAAGGCCGCGGTGGAAAAGCCGAGGTAGGTTTTCTGATCTTCTGGGCTTAGGTACTTGGTGACATAGATGACGTAGAGTGTCTCAGCCGCCGCCAGACCGGCAGTTTGAATAATGCGGGCAGTAAGCACCATTGGCCATACTCCCTGGAAGAAATAACCCAGTAGAGAGCCCACGGCGACAAAGCCAATACCGACAATCATCAATTTGCGGATACTGATGCTGTCCGCCAATGCGGCGTACACCACCGCTCCAATGCCAATCAAAATACCGGCGAGTGTCGCCTGCAGACTGGCCGTGGAGACACTGAGATCCAGAGATTCCGCAATCGGCTTGGTCATGAACTTAAAGCCATTGTCCAAGACCAAACAGAATACAAAGGAAAACAGCAAGACCGGGACTGCGGCCTTAGGGTTTGGCGCCGCAGCGTTGGACGCTGCGCTTTGAGAGAGATTCACGTTCAAGCTGGTATTACTGGCGGGATTGCTCATCGCACTGTACCTATTTCACACTTCAAGCCAATTGATTGCAGACCAGGACACTAGAGTCGAGCCAGCGGCAATGCGAGCTCCATCATCGTCGTGAAGGCCTTCTCACGTTCTTCCGGAGTGGTCTTTCCACCGGTGACGATGTTGTCCGACACAGTGAAGATTCCCATGGCCTCCACACCGGCCTCGGCGGCAGTGGCATAAAGGCCAGCAGATTCCATCTCCACCGCCAGCACACCCATGCGTGCCCAACGGTCGTTCACATCATCCTGGAAGTTGTAGAAAATATCGCTGGACAAGATGTTGCCGACGTGTGTTGTGATGCCCTGCTCGCGGGCGCGATCGCGAACATCTTCAATCAGACGGAAAGATGCGGACGGGGCGAATGTTCCCGGCAAGTTGTACTGCGATAGAAAATTGGAGTCAGTCGACGCCGTCTGGCCAATAACCACGTCATACAGGTCCAGCTCCGGCTGCAACGCGCCGCACGAACCGACGCGAATCAGCTTCTTGCAGCCGAAAACATGGATAAGTTCCCAGGAGTACAGCGAGATAGACGGAATACCCATACCGGACCCCATGACAGACACTTCCTGCCCCTGGTAGGTGCCGGTAAAACCCAGCATGTTGCGAACTTCGTTGAACTGAACGACATCGTCCAAATAGGTCTCCGCAATGAACTTCGCACGCAGCGGGTCACCTGGCAACAAAATAGTTTCTGCAATCGGCGCACCCTTTGGGTTGATGTGTGGAGTGCTCTTACCAGTGGTATCGGACATGGCTTCCAGCCCCTTCTCCCACTAGCCGTGGGTGAAAATTACGCGAACATTGGTGTACCACTGCCCAGGTTAATTACCTGCATTACAACCGTCAATAGTAATATTTACATTTGTTCCCAATTGGGTGGAGTGACGAAAAAGGCGCGAGAACCTCCCGACAAAACTCGGGGAAATTCTCGCGCCTTCAATGCGCTACAGCTAAAGCATTAGATGCCTAGCCCTCAAACACGCTTGCTTAAAGCATGCAGGATACGCAACCCTCAACCTCAGTACCCTCCAGCGCAACCTGACGCAGGCGGATGTAGTACAGAGTCTTAATACCCTTGCGCCATGCGTAAATCTGCGCACGGTTGAGATCACGAGTGCTCACCGTGTCCTTGAAGAACAAGGTCAGGGACAGTCCCTGGTCAACATACTTGGTAGCGACCGCGTAAGTGTCAATAATCTTCTCGTAGCCGATTTCGTAGGCATCCTGGAAGTACTCGCGATTGTCATTGTCCAAGTGCGGAGCCGGGTAGTAAACGCGACCAATCTTGCCCTCCTTGCGAATCTCAATCTGAGATGCAATCGGGTGAATCGACGAGGTCGAGTTGTTGATGTACGAAATCGAACCGGTCGGCGGCACTGCCTGCAGGTTGCGGTTGAACAGGCCGTACTCCATGACGTCGGCCTTCAGCTGCGCCCAGTCCTCAGCGTCCGGAATGTGTGCGGTGGAGTTCGCGAAGATCTCCTTTACGTGCTGAGTCTTCGGCTGAAACTCTGCCGGATCGAAGTTATCGAAGTACTTGCCGCTGGCGTAGTCGGAGTTCTCAAAGTTGACGAACCTCTGACCGCGCTCACGAGCAATCTTGTTAGAAGCGCGCAGGACAGCGTAGAGCACTGCTGCGAAGTAGGCATTGGTGAAGTCCAGGCCCTCTTCCGAGCCGTACATAATCTTCTCGCGGCCAAGGTAGCCGTGCAGGTTCATCTGCCCCAGGCCGATGGCGTGAGATCCGTCGTTTCCCTTGCGAATCGATGGCACCGAATCAATAGAAGTCTGCTCACTGACCGCAGTCAGGCCACGAATGGCAGTCTCGACGGTGCGACCGAAGTCTGGCGAATCCATGGTCATCGCAATGTTCAGCGAGCCAAGGTTACAGGAAATGTCCTCACCAACGTGCTCGTAGGACAGGTCTGCATTGTAAGTCGACGGGGTGTTGACCTGCAGAATCTCCGAGCAGAGGTTCGACATATTAATACGTCCCTCAATCGGGTTCGCGCGGTTAACCGTATCCTCGAACATGATGTACGGGTAGCCGGACTCAAACTGAATCTCAGCGATGGTCTGGAAGAACTGACGCGCGTTGATCTTCTGCTTACGAATACGCGGATCCTCGACCATATCCGCGTAGTTCTCGGTGATACTAATGTCCGCGAACGGCTTACCGTAGACGCGCTCGACATCGTACGGGCTGAAGAGGTACATGTCGTCGTTACGCTTGGCCAGCTCGAACGTGATGTCCGGAATGACAATGCCGAGCGACAACGACTTGATGCGAATCTTTTCGTCCGCATTCTCACGCTTGGTATCCAGGAAGCGCATGATGTCCGGGTGGTGCGCGTGCAGGTAGACAGCGCCAGCACCCTGGCGAGCACCCAGCTGGTTAGCGTAGGAGAAGGAGTCCTCCAGCAGCTTCATAACCGGGATGACACCAGAAGACTGATTCTCGATGTGCTTAATCGGAGCACCCTGTTCACGCAGGTTGCTCAGCAGCAGTGCCACACCACCGCCGCGCTTGGACAGCTGCAACGAGGAGTTGATGGCGCGGCCAATGGACTCCATATTGTCCTCGATACGCAGCAGGAAGCAGCTCACCGGTTCGCCGCGCTGGGCCTTACCGGAGTTGAGGAATGTAGGAGTAGCAGGCTGGAAGCGTCCGGTGATGATCTCATCAACCAGGTGCTGCGCGAGCCCCAAGTCGCCGTCGGCAAGCGTGAGAGCAACCATGCAGACACGGTCTTCGTAGCGCTCCAAGTAACGCTTGCCGTCGAAGGTCTTCAGTGTGTACGAGGTGTAGTATTTGTAAGCACCCAGGAAAGTCTGAAAACGGAACTTGTGGGCATAGGCCTGCTTGAACAGTGCCTTGACGTCCTCAAATTCGTACTTCTCCAGAACTTCGGCCTCGTAGTAGTGATTTTCTACCAGGTAATCGAGCTTCTCCCGCAAGTTGTGGAAGAACACAGTGTTCTGATTGACATGCTGCAAGAAGAACTGGCGCGCAGCCATGCGGTCTTTATCGAACTGAATCTTGCCGTCTTCACCGTACAGATTCAGCAGCGCATTGAGCGCGTGGTAATCCAGCTTGTCCTCACCCACCGGCTCCGCGACCTGCTTGCCCATTTCCGACACGTTGACTCCTTTAATATTCATTTGCCTGCACAGGGTCTGTTCAAACACTGCCCAGAGCAATCCAATCTAGCTATTTTCCTCGCACACCGCTTTACGACGGCTTCCGCGAGCGTATCCATTCGGTTGTCCTCAGTGCCCCTTCCCTCGACACTGAGGCTTGCCAACTTAGGCGCTGACTCTACCGTGGAAGAACTCCTCTAGCCCTTCTCGGACTCGCCGCACATCGTGGTCGGTTCCCATCAGCTCGAAGCGATATAGATATGGAACCTTGCACTTGTAGGAGATGACATCCCCTGCTTTACAGAAGTCCTCACCGAAGTTGAGATTGCCGGCAGCAATCACACCTCGGATGAAAGAGCGGTTGTGCTCATTATTAAGAAATTTGATGACCTGCGGAGGAACTGGCCTTGAGTTACCACCGCTGATGGAAACGCCACCACCATAAGTCGGACAAATGAGGACATAGGGCTCATCGACGATAAGCTCCGGCTCATTACGACGGATGGGAATGCGGGCATTTTTGATACCTAGCTTTTCAACAAACTTGTGTGTATTCCCCGTCGCCGAGGAGAAATACACCACCAGCATGAGAGCTTCACCCTTTACATCGCAAAACCCCCGCAATCTCCGTTTCCTGTGCGGTTAACGAAATCTGCGGAGAGGTGTGTGATTCTTAAGCTGCCTGGAGAGCCTTGATGCGGTCCGGGCGGAAACCCGACCAGGTCTCAGTGCCAGTGTCAACGACCGGCGCCTGGAGGTGACCGAGAGCCATGACGTAGTCCCGAGCCTCATCGTCCATGGTGATGTCGACGATATCGTAGGCAATTCCAGCCTTATCGAGGGCACGAGTGGTAGCGCGGCACTGGACACATGCAGGCTTGCTGTAAACGGTAACCATGACTCTCACAAACTTTCTGGCTTTGGGTAAGACCAATGAATCGGATCGACTTCGTACAAACAACGGAAGCGGCCGAGGAATCAGCGGATTGGTTGAATGACCGAAAGCTCCCAGGGTTCATGAGAAACCGAGTACGGGTGGCAGACAGGTCCTTTTAGCTCTCCTTGGCTCGACATCGAAAACACTACACTTGGTGCCTAGAAAACTCTAGTCATACTAGATGTAGTACTCACAACCATGGTATTCCCTGTTCGGAGATCTCTGGCGCACAAGATGTTGTACACAGACGCACCACAACCTTGTAATTTCACGCTAAAAATTCTAGAAAATCGTAGAAAAACAACTATCGGTCCATTTTGGTTAAACCAATTACTGCAAGACGGCTCGAGGCCAATCACACCAATACCAGGTGCCGCAGTGTCCCTGCTCTGCCCTATCCCTCCCCTACCCAACTTCGGATTCCGCAGCGATTTCAAAAATTACAGGCTGCACATGTGAAACTGTCCGAGTTTATGACACTTTCAGGCCATTTTTCGGGCCAATTTTGACATAAACGCAGTCAGTAACTTCCATCGCCCCATCGCTCCACCGCCCCCAGCCATAAACGCTGTCACCGCCTGAACCTGTCCCTCCAAAAACCAAAAACCGCAACCTTCAGCCACAGTAAAACTGCGACTTCAGATTGCGGTTTTTGGCAATAAATGAGGAAGCTATTTGCTTCGCGCTAGCCTAAATAAGGCTTAGCCCTGGCGGGCCTTGAAGCGCGGCTCCTTCTTGTTGATCACGTAGACCTTGCCACGACGGCGCACGACCTGAGCGCCCGGCTTGTTCTTCAGCGACCGAAGGGACTTGCGGACCTTCATTCGGGCGCTCCTTTCTACTCGGCTCCGAAACGGGGATGTGCACACTGCACTCTCCCCGGACAATCACCCCAGTGACTGCCTGGCAACGCACCTTTCCTGATAATCCGAAGAAATATCAAAGAGTATGCGTTACGACACGAGTTGCCATACTACCTAATAAGCGGAATAACTCCAAAAATCCGGGGGAAACATGTTCTTTCACAGTCAACCCCAAGATCGTGACTCCCCACGTTGCAACTGCTTCCACTTCTCTACTTGGCAGCGGCAATCATGTACTCGCGGACCTCGGCAAGCGTCTTACCTGAGGTCTCCGGCACCGCCTTGATGGTGAATACCAGCGCAATTGCGCCCGTAATGGCAAAGAAGAAGAACGACCACGCACCACCGACAGCATCCACCATCGGAAGAAAAGCCTGTGCCACAAACCAGTTCGCAACCCATAGCGCGAGCCCTGCCAGCCCCATACCCAGGCCACGGGCCTCTGTCGGGATGATCTCGGAAATCAGGAGCCAGGTCGCCACCGACACAGCCGCCTGCTGGAACACGATAAATACGGTCATCAGCAGAAGCGACATCATGGCACCCGTCGAAGAGTTACTCGACAAACCATAGACGGGCGCCAGCACGAGCAGCGAGCTTGCACAGCCCACCAGACCGATAATCAGCATTCGCCGACGACCAACGCGGTCAATGATGCTCATACCAATTGCACACGAAATCACCGAAGCGATACCGATGATGATGGAGGTATAGACAGAGCTTTCCGTCGACAAGCCAACCTTGTTCATCATCGTCGGCGCGAAATACATAATCGCGTTCGCGCCCGTGACCTGTTGCGTCACGCCAATCAGCATCGCGATGATGACGGTGCGTCGCACCCACGGGGTTTTCACGGCCAGGCGCTCGGCTGCACGCTGATCGGCGCTTGACGACGCCTCACCAACGGCAACCTCAGCCAGGGTCGCCTCATCTCCCTGTATCTGACGCAGCACGGCCAGCGCCTTGCCCTCCTGTCCTCGACGGACGAGGTAGGCCGGAGTGTCCGGCAGAACCAGCATGCCGATGAGCAGCACGATGCCGGGGACAGCGCCTAATCCAAGCATGAGTCGCCAGTTACCGGAGGAGGCTAGGGCGGAGTTGGTGAGGAACGCCACCAGCTGACCAATCACGATCATCAGCGAGTTCAGGCTGACCAGGCGTCCACGCACATGCGGTGGTGCCATTTCGGAGATGTACATCGGTACGACGATGGAAACACCACCGATACAGACGCCGAGCAAAGTACGCGCAGTACCCAGCGAAAACGCACTAGTAGCGAAAGCACACCAGATACTGCCGATGATGAAGCCGACCGCTCCGAGCAGGATGGTGCCACGGCGCCCCAGAGAGTCCGCTACGCGACCACCCAGGAACGCACCGATAGCCGCACCGACCAAGAGCATGGCGGTGACAGTGGACTCCTGTCCTGGAGTCAGCTCAAAAGAGCGCTGGATATACAGCAGCGCGCCTGAGATGACACCGGTGTCGTAACCAAAGAGGAGGCCGCCCAGAGCGGCGATGATAGCCACGGCTATCGACCGAGTTGTGGTGGTTTCCCGGTTCGGTCCAGTCTTATTCTGTTCGGTTGTACTCACGCTGGAAATCTTGCCACCCTCCGGCCAAAGACCCCCTATCCGAACAGCACTTACTCGATAAAGATGAGAGCTTTGGCACTCTTCTGGCAGGAAAATCATCCCTTTTCCCGTCCTGAACTAGCGGTAGAGTGAGGCTCATGACACCAGTAGGCACACAGGATTTCCCACATCCCCTCCAGTCGGAGATTATTAACGACCTCCACGTCCAGCCCACCATCAATGCCGCCGAGGAAATCAGCCGCCGAGTCGATTTTCTCTGCGATTATTTCCGCGCCGCGCACGCCAAGGGATTCGTGCTCGGAATTTCCGGCGGTCAAGATTCCACGCTGGCCGGACGTCTAGCGCAGTTGGCCGTCGAAAAGCTTCGCAACGGCGGCGAGGACGCCACCTTCATTGCCATTCGCCTCCCCCACGGCGTGCAGGCCGATGAGGACGACGCACAGGTGGCACTGCAATTCATTCAACCTGACCAAAGGCTAACTATCGATATCGAACCGGCCACCGCCGCGATGACCGCCCAGGTCACCGATGCCCTGGCCGGCAGCGCTATCAGCGACTTCAACAAGGGAAATATTAAGGCCCGCATGCGCATGATTGCCCAGTACGCAGTGGCGGGTGTTGACGGCGCTTTGGTCATCGGAACAGATCACGCCGCGGAGGCTGTCACCGGCTTCTACACCAAGCACGGCGACGGCGCCTGCGACCTCGTCCCGCTGCAGGGGCTGAGCAAGCGCCAGGGCGCGGCCTTACTCCGTCACCTCGGCGCACCATCCAGTACGTGGGAGAAGGTGCCGACGGCCGACCTGGAAGAAGATCGCCCTGCGCTTCCCGACGAAGTTGCGCTCGGGGTGACCTATACCGCCATCGACGACTACCTCGAAGGCAAGGCCGTCTCAGATGAGGATGCCGCGCGAATCGAGCACCTCTACTCCATTTCCCGGCACAAGCGAGCCGTCCCTCCTGGACCGGCCGATTCCTGGTGGCGCTAAGCTACTGCCCCGGGTCGGCCCAGCAGTGAGCCCCCCCCTTAAGAGAAGGCCTCCGCGCCAGCGTCCCAAATAGCTCCAACTGCGGCCAAGCTGTCTGCCGCACCGGCTTCGGCACTTGGTTCCAGCGCAGGTGAACCATCCTGGACGAGCTCGGCGGTCACCAAACCGTGCGCGAACGCCCACATGGCCAATCCCTTAGGCTCATCGCCAGCAACCTTAATGAATGCATCGCGAATCCAGGCATCCAATGACGAAGGCGAGACGACATTCACGAAATTGGTGCGACTCATCAGTCGGTAACCATGCGGATCGTCGAGAACTGCCTGGCGGTACGCCTGCAGCAGAGACGCTGAAGTGCATTCCTCATCAATGGCGGCATGAATACGCTTGCCCAGATTCTCGAGACTCTCGGTCAGCAGCAGCTGGAGGAGCTCTTCCTTGCCGCTGATGTGCTTATACAGCGATGGAGCCTTCACATCGAGTCGCGCCGCTAGACGGCGCATACTGATTGCGCTCCAACCCGATTCGCGCAGCATCGCGCGCGCTTCATCTACGATCTTCTGCATACGTGGGGACTGCCTGCGCACATCGGGCTGCGCTGGCACCCCATCGGTCGATTCTATGGTGCACGTCACATTTGCGACTGTAACGCGTTGAATCTCACTTAGGGCGCTTTTAGGTAATTTAACCCAACAATTTTTTAAAAAACAGCTAACGGCGGTGCTCAGTCACTAAATGTTGCCTTTGCACGCTGCTAGCTTTGCTTTACGGCGGAGCCTCCACCGTCGTAAAGCAAAAGCACCGTATGCCGCCGCTACACTTCGTAGCGATTCGGCTCCTCACCGAGGTGGAAATGGCGACCGGAAACATCGTTCGGAGTAATGCGCACGTAGTTGTACTTCAACGTCGGCAGCCAGGGCTTCAGCGGCAGCTCATCTGCAGCGTTAATATCCGCGCGGGAGGTGAGAACCTCTGCGTCACCCTTTACAATGACCGACCATGCCTTCTGGGCATCCTTGTCAACAAAGTCGGCCTCAAAAAGAACATCGTGGTTCAGAGAAACAGTAAAAAGCTTCGACCCCTCGGCAGTGCGGAAGTAAATGCTCCCCTCATGAACGACGTAGTTCAGCGGGAAAAGATCCATATCATCTTTACGACGAACAACCAGGCGCCCAAAAGTCTGCGTAGCCAGCAGCTCGAGGGATTCTTCGGTGGACAGTTTCTGGATAACGGAGTCGTTGTGTGCCATACCCCCAGTATTCCACCGTTTAGACAAAGTTGCTACAGCCATACGGATTACCAATCACTGAGGTAAACGGCGAGCACACTACCCAGGGCAGATACAAGAAAACCCCCGGCCATTTCGACCGAGGGATTTCATACTGGTGGAGCTAACGGGACTCGAACCCGTGACCCCCACACTGCCAGTGTGATGCGCTACCAGCTGCGCCATAGCCCCAGAATCAACATCGAAGTGGCTTTCACCCTCCGCTGTGGACTCCTCAAAGGCTACATGGCACTGTCATGTATCACCAAATCCGCATGTAGAACACTCTTTTACGCATTCGCCGAGTACCCCAAAGCGGATCTGCCGAACATGAACTGAAGATGAATCGTGTGAGCGTGCACGGATCCTAGCGCAGGGCCACCTTGACCCACTGCCCCAGTCCGCCATCACCGGAAATGTTCTCCAGAATATCCTTGCCATCGACAAAGACATGCGGCGAGGAAACCTTGCCCAAGCGCTTCTCAAGGTCATCGAAGTTAGCGTCTGCGCTTGCCTTGGCCTCGGTGGTGTCGATGCCGGAGCGGACTTCGCTGACAATTTCGTCAGCGACACCGAGCTGCTCCAGGCGGTCAGCCAGCTCGTCATTGCTCCACGTGACGGAGTTCTGCTGGTCAACCATCATCATTGTGCGGAAGTTCCAATATGCGCGAGCATCCCCGGTCTCAGCAATCTTGCGGGCAGTCGCGTAGATGCGAGTGGAGTGACCGTCACGCTGCTCCTTCTCCTGACCATCCAGGAAGTTCAGCGTGCGGTATTCAGCGACTAGCTTGCCGTCATTTAGCGCCTTGAGCTCATCATCGTGGCCCTCTTCGCTCATCTGAGCACAGTAGTGGCACGAGAAGTCCTCAAAAATCGTGGCTGTTTTAGCCCCTTCGGCGCCGTCCTTGCTTAGCCGGATGACATCACCGTCGAGTGCGACGGAGAAGTCGACGTCCTCATCTGGAAGTCCCTCAATCGGCTGCGACCGGCCGATGTAGATAACTCCGCCGATAACAACAACAACGACAGCAAGAAGGGCAATCAGGCCAACGACGAAGCCACTGCCCTTTTCATTTGGGTTCTTAATCTTCTGACTCACACCGCTTACGATAGCGGTGTTTTCTTGCCAATGACACAATTGTGCCTGAGAAAACGGGAATGGTTGCTAGACCCCATCGCCTTACTTCAGCCCACTTGCCCTATTGCTTAGGCTTAAAAATCTAGCGGGCGGGCTAGGCGTAAATGGCAAACTTCTTCCACGGCCATACGTACACAAATACAGCCAACGCCAAAAAACCTATGTCTCGGGCAATTGACTTGAGATATGAAACTGCGTCAGCGTTCTCGTCGTAGCCACCGCCACCAAAGCAACCGCAGTCAATCTGCAGTCCGCGCGCCCACGCCGAGATAATGCCTCCGACGAACACCAGCAAGAGCGCTCCTGACAATACTGCTACCGGACGCAGGAAAAGCCCCAATACCAGTAAGAGTCCAAGGATGACTTCGAAGGCGGGCAGCGCAACCGCTACCATCGGCACCAAGTCGCTCGGCAGCAGTTCATAAGCTTGCACTGCCTGACGCGATTCCAGCGGGTTCAGCAGTTTGATAAGACCCGAGTACAACCAAACTGCAGCTAGGCCGAATCGGGCCACCACGCCTACGAAATTCTTCATACACAGAAATATTAGTACAGGTTAACTGCTTACAGTTAGCCCAACGGCTACCGATTATCCGTTCAGAACTGCCGCGACCACGTCCTGTGCCTCAACCTGAACCTGTGCCAGGTGATCCGCTCCCTTGAAGGACTCCGCGTAAATCTTGTACTTATCTTCAGTGCCCGACGGGCGTGCTGCGAACCAAGCGTTCTCCGTAACCACCTTGAGGCCACCAATCGCAGCGCCGTTACCCGGCGCTTCAGTCAGTTTGGCTGTGATGGTCTCCCCAGCCAGGGTGTCGGCCTTGACCTGCTCCGGCGAGAGCTTCTTCAGGATTGCCTTCTGCTCACGGGTTGCGTCCGCATCGGTGCGGGCGTAAGCCGGGGCACCGTACTTATTGGCGAGCTCTGCGTAGAGCTGCGATGGAGTCTTCTCGGTCACGGCCTTGATCTCGCTGGCCAGGAGGTCCAGGATGATGCCGTCCTTATCGGTAGACCACACAGTGCCGTCGTGACGCAGGAACGATGCGCCGGCGGATTCTTCACCACCGAAACCGATGGTGCCGCCGAGCAAACCCGGGACGAACCACTTAAAGCCGACTGGAACTTCCACTAGCTTGCGACCCAAATTGGCGACGACGCGGTCAATCATCGACGAAGACACCAGCGTCTTACCGACCGCGGTGTCCTGCGACCAGCCCGGGCGGTGTGCGAAGAGGTAATCAATGGCAACGGCCAGGTAGTGGTTCGGGTTCATCAAGCCTGCGTCCGGTGTCACAATTCCGTGACGGTCCGAGTCCGCGTCATTGCCGGTGGAGATGTCGAACTTATCGCGGTTACCAATCAGGGACGCCATCGCATTCGGTGAGGAGCAGTCCATACGAATCTTGCCGTCTGTATCCAGCGTCATAAAACGCCAGGTCGCATCAACCAGCGGATTGACCACAGTCAGATTTAGGTTATGCGCATCGCCAATTGCACCCCAGTAATCCACCGACGCACCACCCATTGGGTCAGCGCCGATACGCACGCCGGCATCACGGATGGCGTCGAGGTTGACAACATTCGGCAGGTCCGACACGTATGCGTTGAGGTAGTCGTGCTTTACGACGAGGTCAGCGGCCTTATCCACCAGCTGGCGCTTAACCCCATCCAGGCCCTTAGCCAGGTATTCATTGGCACGAGCTGCAATCCAGTCCGTCGCATCCGCGTCCGCCGGACCACCGGTCGGCGGGTTGTACTTAAAACCACCATCTCGTGGCGGATTGTGGGAAGGGGTAATCACGATGCCGTCGGCACGCGCGGAGCTACTACCCGTCGGACCGCCCTCCACGTCGCGGTTATACGTCAGAATCGCGTGACTGACGGCCGGGGTCGGCGTGTAGCGATCCTGAGCGTCAACCATCACGGTAATGCCGTTGGCCGTGAGCACCTCGAGGGCGGAAATCATTGCCGGCTCGGACAGGCCGTGGGTATCGCGGCCAACGTACAGTGGGCCTTCAATGCCCTGGCCCTTGCGGTAATCCACGATGGCCTGAGTAGTGGCGTGAATGTGGTCTTCGTTGAAAGCGCCGTCGAGGGAGGAACCGCGGTGACCGGAAGTACCGAAGACGACCTTCTGGTCGGGGTTATTCGGGTCCGGGTGCTTTGTGTAGTAGGCAGTGACCAGTTCCGCGACATCGATAAGGTCGGATGGCTGGGCCAATTGCCCGGCGCGCTCATGAGCCATTGTGGGTATCCTCCTGCTAAATCGGCGAACTGCGCAACCGCCGATTTCATTGCCGACCAACCGGCCGAGACAAAGAAACCGAACTTAGATGCGCTTCCTCCTCTCCAGTGTCCCCGTTTTAGGGACAGCGCGCATGGCAAGAACCACTCGGTAAGGCAAACTCGCCCCTGCAATAGGGTGCATCAGATAGATTGCCGCGTGCCGACGGGAGCACCTTCTCGAAAGGATTCCGGGCTGCCGGCACCTGTCTCCTGTCCCCCCCCCCC